>NZ_JABUXW010000004.1 GCF_014897585.1 Brachybacterium tyrofermentans
AGACCAAGAACCTGCTGGTCAGCTATTCGGAGAAGAAGCTCGGCTTCTTCTGATCCGCACGACCGGCGGGGGCGGCGAGGCCGCATCCACGAGGCCCCGCCCCCGCCGGGCCCGTCACCGGGCACCCCTGGCCGGCACCGGACTGTCGGCCGAACCATCCCCATGCCCCCGTGCGTCGGCCTGTCGCCGACGCACGGGTGGTCCGTCGTACCCCGACACAGGAGAGAACCCATGACCACCATGAACGCCGCCATCGTCACCGAGTTCGGCCGCGACCTCGCGGTCGGCGACTACGAGGTGCCGGAGCCCGGACCCGGCCAGGCCCTCGTCAAGCTCATCGCCACCGGGGTGTGCCACACCGACCTGCACGCCGCGGAGGGCGACTGGCCCGTCAAGCCCTCCCCGCCGTTCGTCCCCGGCCACGAGGGCGTGGGCACCGTCGAGAAGGTCGGCGAGGGGGTCACCGATGTGAAGGTCGGCGACACGATCGGCAACGCCTGGCTGTGGAGCGCCTGCGGCGACTGCCAGTTCTGCCGCACCGGCTGGGAGACCCTCTGCGAGGACCAGGTCAACGGCGGCTACAGCGTCGACGGCTCGTTCGGCCAGTACATGATCGTGGACACCAAGTTCGCCGCCCGCATCCCCGAGGGCGCCGACCCCTACGAGATCGCCCCCGTGCTGTGCGCCGGCGTGACCGTCTACAAGGGCCTCAAGCAGACCGAGGTGCGCCCCGGCCAGTGGGTCGTGATCTCCGGCATCGGCGGGCTCGGCCACATCGCGGTGCAGTACGCGGTCGCGATGGGGATGCGTGTGATCGCCGTGGACATCGCGCAGGAGAAGCTCGACCTGGCCACCGAGCACGGCGCGGAGATCACGGTCGACGCGAGCATCGAGGATCCCGTGGAGGTGATCCAGGAGAAGGTGGGAGGCAGTCACGGCGTGCTCGTGACCGCTGTGCACCCCAAGGCCTTCGGCCAGGCGATCGGGATGACCCGCCGCGGCGGCACGATCGTGTTCAACGGCCTGCCGCCCGGGGACTTCCCCGCGCCGATCTTCGACATCGTGCTCAAGGGCCTCACGATCCGCGGCTCGATCGTGGGCACCCGCCAGGACCTCGCCGAGGCGATCGAGTTCTACGCCGCCGGGAAGATCCACCCCACCTATTCCAAGCGCTCCCTCGAGGACATCAACGCCATCCTGGGCGAGATGAAGGAGGGCAAGATCGACGGCCGCGTGGTCATCGAGTACTGAGCCTCCGCGGCCCCGGGCCCGGCCGTCCCTCGCGGGGCGGTCGGGCCCGGGGCTGTCGCCGGCGCCTCACGCTCCCTAGGCTGGGCGGCATCGGATCGGCACCGGCGCCGACCCCGTCCAGGAGGTGGCCCGATGACCCAGCTGCTCGATGTCGCGAACATGGCCCGATGGATCAGGCGGGACGGTGCGGAGAGGATCCTGGTGCGGATGGTCGGTCGCCTCGAGGCGGACCTCCGGCGCTGGGAGCGCTTCGAGAAGATCCCGCGGATCGCGAGCCACACCCCGCTCGGCGTGATCGAGCTGATGCCGACCTCCGACGGGGAGACGTACTCGGTCAAGTACGTCAACGGCCACCCCTCCAACCCCTCCCGCGGCCTGCAGACCGTCACGGCGTTTGGGGTCCTGGCAGACGTCGACACCGGCTATCCGACGTTCCTCGCCGAGATGACGCTGCTGACCGCGCTGCGCACCGCCGCGACGTCGGCCCTCGCGGCGAGGGCCCTCGCCCGGCCGGACTCGCGCACGCTCGCGCTGCTCGGCGCCGGTTCGCAGTCCGAGTTCCAGGCCCTCGCCCTCCGCGGCGTGCTGGGCATCGAGGATCTTCGGGTGTTCGACATCGATGCCGCGGCGACCGAGAAGGTGCGACGCAACCTCGAGCCCCTCGGGTTCCGGGTGCACGCGGCGGCCTCGGTCGACGAGGCGGTCGCCGGGGCCGACATCATCACCACCTGCACCGCGGACAAGACCCGCGCGACGATCCTGCGCGCGGATCAGGTGGCCCCGGGCATCCACGTCGTGGTCGTGGAGTTCACCCCGCAGACCCGCATCGAGGGCGAGATCCAGCAGATGGCCGCGGACTTCCCCGTCACCGAGCTGTGGGAGGTGCTGGCGGGCACGGCCGAGGGACGCACGAGGGCGGAGGAGGTCACGGTCTTCGACTCCGTCGGCTTCGCCGTCGCGGACTTCTCGGCGCTGTGCTGCGCCCGGGAGGCGACGGCCGGATCGGATCTGCTCTCGGAAGTGGACCTGGTGGCCGAGCCCGACGATCCCAAGGATCTGTTCTCCCTGGTCGGCGTGCGCGCACCGGTCGGCTGAGCGGGCCCGCGCGCGGTGAATCGGGGTCAGCGGGCCTCGCGCTGGTCGAGGTCCTTGGGCTGGTCGAGGTCCGTGGGCTGGTCGAGATCCGTGGGCTGGTCGAGGTCCGTGAGCACGTCGAGGTCCGTGAGCAGCTGCTGCACCATCTCGTCCTCCGAGAGCTCCTCGCCGAGCACCTGCTCTCCCTCGGCCCCGAGCACATCGTGCTTCCGGTACCAGGAGGCGACCTCGTTGTCCGGGACCTCACCGCCGATCGTCTTGCCGGCGTGACGGCGCAGCGTCTCCTCGAGGCTCACGTCGAGGTAGTAGACGAGGCTGCGGCCGGTGTGGTGGGCGAGCATCTCCGCGAACATGTCGCCATAGCGCTCGCTGCCGAAGATCCCCTCGACCACCGTGATCCGTCCGATCCCGAGGCAGTGGCGGGCGGTGGCCAGGATCAGCCCGGCGGTGTCCCCGTTCGCCGTGTCGTGCTCCCACAGCAGCTCGCGGCGCAGATGGTCCTGCCCGATCACGGCGACCCTCCCGCGCGGGAGGGCGCGCTGCACGCGGCGCGCGACCGTGGACTTCCCCGACGCGGAGTTCCCGCGCAGGATCACGAGGGGCGGCGCCGTGGCGTCGGAGGGCGGATCGGCGGGAACGGCCGAGACGGCAGGAACGGCGGGGGCGGCGTCGGTCATGGGCCTCATCCTCACACGCGCGAGCGCCAGAGCAGCCACACGAAGTAGGGCGCGCCGATCAGCGAGACCAGCAGTCCGGCCGGCACCTGCGCGGGCGCGATGAGGGAGCGGCCCAGGGCGTCGGCCAGTCCCACCAGAACCCCGCCCAGCAGCATCGCCACCGGGATCGAGCGCAGGTGGCGGCCGCCCACGAGGGACCGCGTGAGGTGCGGGGCGACCAGGCCCACGAAGCCCACCACGCCGACGGCGACCACGCTGATCGCGGCGAGCACGGCGGCCAGGCCCAGCACCAGCACGCGGGTGCGCTGGAGCCGCACGCCGAGCAGCCGCGGGGAGTCCTCGTCGATCGCGAGCAGGTCCAGCTCGCGGTGCAGCGAGAGCATCACGGGCACCGCGATCGCGAGCACCACCAGCACCGGGACCACGTCGCTCAGGGTGCGGCCGTAGGTGGTCCCCGACAGCCACGTGAGGATCTTCGGGGTGTCCCACGCGTTCGCCTGCAGCAGCAGGAAGGTGGTCAGCGAGCTCATCGCGTAGCCCACGCCGATGCCCACCAGCACGAAGCGCTCCGGGGCGAGACCGCCGCGCCAGGCCAGCAGCGCGATGACGGCGAAGGTGGCGAGGCCGGCGGCCACCGCGAAGCCGATCATCAGCGGGCGGCTGCCGCCGAGCGCGGTCACCACGATCACGGCGCCGAGGCCGGCCCCGGCGGTGATGCCCAGCAGGCCGGGCTCCGCGAGCGGGTTGCGCACGGTGGACTGGACCACGCAGCCGGCCAGGGCGAGGGCCGCGCCGGCCAGCACGGCGGCGGTCATCCGCGGCACCCGTTCGCCGAGCGCGCGGGCCACCAGGGACGGCGCGTCGCCCTGGACCCACAGCGCGAGATCCCCGGTGCGCAGCCACAGGCTGCCGGCGAGCAGTCCCAGCAGTGCGATGCCGAGCAGCGCCGCGCCACTCGCCGCGAGCACGATCACGACCTGTCGGCGGGAGCGCAGAGAGGTGCGCGCCTGCGGGGGCGGAACGCGCGAGCCGGAGTCCGGAAGCCGCCGGGCCAGCAGGATGATGATGATCGCGCCGAGCAGCGCGGTGGGGATCCCGGTCGGGACGGCGGTCGCACCCTGGGGGCCGAGGATCGCACGCACGACGGCGTCGGCCAGCAGCACCACGAGGGCGCCGATCAGGCCGCTGGCGGGGATCAGCAGGAGGTGCCGGTTCAGGGAGCGCACCACGCCGCCGAGCAGGCGGGCGAGCACGGGGGCGCCGAGGCCGACGAAGGCGATCGGGCCGGCGACCGTGACGGCGGTGCTGCTGAGCAGCACGGCGGCGAGCACGGCGACCACGCGGGTGGAGCGCACCGGCACGCCCAGGCCGGAGGCGGCGTCGTCCCCCAGCCCCAGCACGTCCAGGCGCCGGGAGAGGAGCAGTGCCAGGAGCAGCACCACCGCGATCACGGGCAGCGCCCGCAGCGAGGCGGTGAGGTTCAGCTGGGACAGCGAGCCGCTGCCCCAGGCATACAGGCCGGTGGTCTCGGCCTGGAAGAGTATCAGCAGCATCGAGGTGCCGGACTGCAGCGCCATCGCGACCGCGGAGCCGGCGAGGATCAGGCGCGTCGTGGAGGACGCCGCTCCCCCGGCGAGCGCCAGCACCACGGCGGCCGCGAGCAGCCCGCCGACGAAGGCGACCCCGCTCGAGGCCCACAGGGGAACGGCCAGTCCCAGCGCCGCCACCAGGGACAGGGCGAAGTAGGAGCCCGCGGTGACGGCGAGGGTGTCCGGCGAGGCCAGGGCGTTGCGGGAGACGGACTGCAGCAGGGCGCCGGCGCTGCCCAGGGCCACACCCACGGCCACCCCGGCGAGCAGGCGCGGCAGCCGTGAGGCGGTGAGCAGGTCGGCGATCGCGACCCCGCCCACGGTGTCCGCCCCGCCGGTGAGGTACGCCAGCAGGTTGCCGAGCCCGATCCCGGAGGTCCCCTGGGTCAGGTGCCAGGCACCGACCACGACCACGCCGAGGACCAGCAGCACCAGGGTGGCGATCCCGCCGAGGATCTCGCTGGCCCCGACCCGCAGCGCCTCGCGGGGGCTGCGGGACGGGATCGATGCCGACGTCGGCGCCTGATCCGGGGCCGGCGGGTGCTCCGGCGCCGACGACGGGCTCGTCGCCGTCCGGCTCACGAGGCGGTCAGGATCTCGACGTAGGCATCGATGGCCTGCTCGGAGGAGCGAGGGCCGCCGAAGGTCCAGATCCCGGCGGGGAAGGCGAAGGCGCGGCCGTCCTGCACGGCGGGCAGGTTCGTCCACAGGTCGTTCTTCTCGAGCTCGTCGACGTAGTTCCCGGCGGGATCGTCGGTCGAGGTGTAGATGAGGTTGGCGTCCCCCACGGCGGTCAGGCCCTCGATGTCGGTCTGGCCCAGGCCGTAGGCGGGGTCGGTCTCGCCGGTCCACACGTTGGTCAGGCCCAGCTCCTCGCCCAGCGCTGTGAACAGGGCGCCCTCGCCGAAGGGACGGATCGTGACGTTGCCGCCGTCGACCCAGCCGTCGAAGTACACGAAATCGGTGGTGCTCAGGCCGGCGTCGGCCACCTCCTGCGTCGCCGCGGCGACGTGCTCGTCGAACTCGCTGAGCACCGCGTCGGCGCGCTCGGTGCGGCCGGTGGCCTCCGCGATCAGGGTGAACAGGCCCTTCATGGTGCCGATCGGATCGGAGGCGTCGGCCCCGACGGTCGCGAGAACGGGCACGTCGAGGCTCTCGAGCTGGGCGACGACGGGGTCGTCCTTGCCGGTGGCCTCGACGATGATCAGGTCGGGATCGGCGGCGGCGAGGGCATCGAGGTTGGGCTCCCCGCGGGTGCCGACGTCGACCGTGCCCTCGGGCAGCGTCTCGGCGGTGTCCCAGGTGGTGAAGCCCTCGACGTCGGCGACGGCGACCGGGGCGATGCACAGGGTGAGCGTGTCCTCGACCTGCTGCCATTCCAGGACGGCGACCCGCTCGGCGGGCTTGTCGAGCGTCACGGTGCGCCCGAGGTCATCGGTCACGGAGACCGGCGCGGTCGAGGTCGAGGTGGAGTCCTCGGCGCAGGAGTCGCTGATCGCGGCGGCGTCCGACGGCGCCGCGGCGTCCGTCTCGGGCACCGCGGTGGTGCCGCAGGCGGCGAGGGTCACGGCGGCCGCGCCGGCGGTGAGGGCGGCGAGGGCGCGGCGGGAAGGTCGGTTCATGTCGGGGTCTCCAGGGAGAGAAGGGCGGCAGGGGCCACGGGACGGACGGGAGTGACAGGTGAGGCGACGTGCTGCAGCTCCGACCACAGCTCGGACGGCGGCTCAGACGGCGGCGGCGACCCGGATGCCGCGCCGGCCGAGGGCCTCGATGCGCAGGCGGCCGCTGCGGGGATCGGCGGTGACATCGATGGGGATGTCGTAGACGTCGCTGAGATGCTCGGAGGTGAGCACCTCGCCGGCGGCCCCGGCGGCATGGATGTGCCCGGCGCTGAGCAGGATGACCTGGTCGGCGATGCGGGCGGCGTGGTCGAGGTCGTGCAGCACGATGCCCACGGCCGTTCCGTGGATCTCGGCGAGGTCGCGCACCAGGTCGAGGGTCTCGATCTGGTAGCGCAGGTCGAGGTGGTTGGTGGGTTCGTCCAGCAGCACGATGCCGGTGTCCTGGGCGAGGCAGGAGGCGAGCCAGACGCGCTGCATCTCGCCCCCGGAGAGCTCGCCGACCCCGCGGGCGGCGAAGACGGAGACTCCGGTCAGCTCCATCGCGTGGTCGATCGCGGCGCGGTCCGCATCGGTGAGGCCGGCGAAGCGCCGACGGTGCGGATGCCTCCCGAAGGCGACCACATCGCGCACCGACAGCCCCTGCGGGCTGGTGCGGGACTGCGAGAACAGCGTGAGCGCCTTCGCGAGCTCCTTCGCGCTGAGCAAGGCGGCGCTGCGAGCGCCCTCGGGCCCATCGAGCAGGATCTCGCCCTCTCCCAGGGGGTGCAGGCGCGCCAGCGAGCGCAGCACGGTCGACTTCCCGCTCCCGTTGGGGCCCAGCAGCGCGGTGACGGTGCCGGGGGTCAGCGCGATCGAGACGCCGTGGACCACAGGGTGGCGGCCGTAGCGCAGATGCAGCTCCTGCCCGACGAGGGCGGGGCGGGGAGCGTGGGGCGCACGAGGGGCGGCGGAAGCAGGGGGCACGGAGGGAAGCGTAGCCTTACCTCAATACGCGCGTCGACCCTTGTTCAATTCCGTGAGCAGTCCGTGACCCGCAGGAGCCGACGGCGGACGCCTCAGCCGTGGACCGTCGGCTCCACGATCTCCGCGGGCTCGGACTCCACCTCGGTGCCGGTGACCCGACCGAGCTGGTTCATGACGTGGAAGATGGCCAGTGCGGCGATCGTGCCCAGCGCGATGCCGGTGAGCTGGATGCCCCCGAAGGTCCAGGTGACGTTGGCGATGCCGATCACGAGGGCGACGCCTGCCGTGAACTGGTTCTTGGGGCGGGAGAAGTCGACCTTGCCGTCGACCCACATGCGCACGCCCACGATGCCGATCAGGCCGTAGAGCACGAAGGTCACGCCGCCCAGCACGCCGGCGGGGATGGTGAAGATCGCGGCACCCACCTTCGGCGACAGGGAGAGCAGGATCGCGACGATGCCGGCCACCCAGTAGGCGGCGGTGGAGTAGACCCGGGTGGCGCTCATGACGCCGATGTTCTCGCCGTAGGTGGTGGTCGGCGAGCCGCCGAAGCCGGCCGAGAGCGCGGTGGCCAGACCGTCGGAGGCGAGAGTGCGCCCCACCATGTGGTCGAGGTTGCGGTTCGTCATCAGGCCCACGCTCGTCACGTGACCGACGTTCTCGGCCAGCAGCACCACGACCACGGGCAGGAACATCGGCAGCAGGCCGAGGTCGAACTCGGGATGGTGGAACTCGGGCAGGCCCAGCCAGGCGGCATCGGCCACCGGCGTGAAGTCGACCTCGCCGCGCAGCACGGCGACGACGTAGCCGACGAGCACGCCCAGCAGCACGGAGACCCGGCCCAGCATCCCCTTGAACAGCGCGGTGCACAGCACCACGGCGAGCAGGGTGATCGTCGCGGTGAGCGAGGACTGCTTGAAGTTGTCGTACGCCGTGGGGGCGAGGTTGAAGCCGATAAGCGCCACGATCGAGCCCATCACCACCGGCGGCATGAGCACCGTGATCCAGCGCGTGCCCACGCGGGCGACGATCAGCCCCAGCACCGCGAGCAGCAGCCCGGTGACCATCACGCCGCCGAGCGCGGCGCCCATCGAGTCCGCCTGGGTGGAGGCGGTGATGGGCGCGATGAACGCGAAGGAGGAGCCGAGGTAGCTGGGCACCTTGTTGCGGGTGATGGTGAGGAACAGCAGGGTGCCGATGCCGGAGAACAGCAGCGTGGTCGAGGGCGGGAAGCCCGTCAGCAGCGGCACCAGGAACGTCGCGCCGAACATGGCGATGACGTGCTGGGCCCCGATCCCGATGGTCAGCGGCCAGACCAGCCGCTCCTCGGGCAGGACGATCGCGGTGGGGGCGATGGTGCGGCCATCTCCGTGCAGGCTCCAGCGGAACATGGGTCTCCCAGGGGTGTGGAGGAATGGACGGCCTGATGGCCCGGGTGCAGGCGGCCGACGGTCAGCGGCCGGGGAAGACCTTCTTGCGCGCCGTCTCCTCGGTGACGTCCGGGACCTGGTTCAGCAGCGAGACGCTGCCGGAGTCGCGGGAGCGGAAGTCGGCGAACATCCGAGCGATGTCCGGGGCACCGAACTCGTCGCGCACCGGGGCGGGCACGGTGAGCATGAGGGCGACGGCGATACCGATCGCGAGGGCGGTGCCGCCGGTGACCAGACCGGCACCGGCGCCCGTGGCGAGCGAGTTCACGATGACGTCGAGGAAGCCGACGACCACGAGGATGAGGCCCGAGATCACGCCGTTGGCGCGGGCGGTGGTCGCAGGGCGGGACAGCAGCGAGGTGCGGGCGAACAGGGAGACCGCCACGAAGCACAGGCACACGGCGGCATCGATGAGGTGCAGGACGGTGCCGCCGGGGGCGAGCCCCGTGGACGCGACGAGCGCGGCCAGCAGGTGCCAGAGGACGGCCGCGGCATGCAGCACCACGCTGAACTCGAAGGCTCGCACGGTGAACACGAGCCAGTCGGTGCGGCGGAACGAGATCGGCATCGTGCGCACGAAGGACCGGGAGATCATCAGGCCGAGCGCGGCGAACAGGAACGGCAGGTACACGAAGTCGCTCGCGAAGCTGAGCGGCGCGGCGAACTGCAGCTGCAGGGTGTTGTCCGCGAGGGCAGCCAGCGCCAGACCGCTCACGGCGGCCGTGGAGAACACGTACCAGGAGCGCTCGCGCAGCAGCGCCGAGGCGAGCACGATCCCCAGCAGGAGCACGGAGATCACCGTGTCGCCGATGGTCAGCAGCGAATAGGCCCACCCGGTGGTGAACATCCGGCCCACGATCATCACGAGGGCGAGGAGCAGGGCGACGGCGGCGCCGATCCCCACCCCGACCAGCCCGATGCGGGCCACCCGTCGGGCCCGGGCCTGCGGCAGGTACCCCTCGTGGGCGCGGGGTTCGATCCCGATGATCGCGCCGAGCAGCAGCAGCGGGACGCCGATGCCCAGGCCCGCGGGCGGGCCGTCCGGCAGGGAGGCGAAGAGCACGGGCAGCGAGAGGACCAGGTCGGACACGACGGTGCCGACCGCCACCAGCAGCGCCGGCAGCAGGCCGATCACGCGGACCGCACGGATCGCGGTCAGCGGCGGGGCCTTGGGGATCCAGCGCAGCAGGTGCACGGCGACGAGGGCGACCAGTCCCAGGCCGATGGCGAGCTTGCCGATGCCGTCCACCAGCGAGCTGTGCGCGACGGTGAAGGTCGTGGTGAGCGCGGTGACCATGCAGACCAGGGCGAGCACGTCCCGCAGGGCGTCGAAGACGCCGAGCTCCTTGAAGCGGTCCGGGAGCACGAGACCGTCGACCCCGCGACCGGAGTCCTCGGAGTCCTCCGCGTTCGGGGTGGTCCCGGAGCGGGCGTAGGTCTGGTCCCGCGGGGCCCGCAGCGGCGAAGTCGTGCCCGGCATCTCGGAACCGCTCGTCGTCCCCGGGGAGCCCGGCGAACGCGTCGAGCTGTCCGCGCCGTCTGCAGCGTCCTCGTCGAGCTCGATCATGGGGATCGCGCCGGTGCGCGCCTCGGGCTCGGAACCCGCGCGCAGCGTATCGCCGTCGAGGTCGCTGAGGTCGGTGGTCATCTGCTCGCTGGGAGGCAGGACCGCCTCGGCGCGGCGGCGGGCGAGCAGCGGGGCCGCATAGCGGTCGAACTCGGCGCGGTCCGGGAGCCGTTCGGTGGGAAGCGTCTGCGGATCATCGGTGGCGAAGATCCAGTCCGCATCCTGGTTCTCGTCGCGCCGGCGATCGCTGTCCATCGACCTTCTCTTCCGTGGTTCCACGTGCTCGGGCCGACGGAGTCCTCCCCGTCCGGCTGCGCACTTGCGCTCCCGATCATAATTTGGCGAGCGCCCCCTCCCCCTGCGGCGCGCCGCACGGGTCAGAGGCAGGGGGCAGGCGCGGGGACCAGCGGAAGGGATCCGGTGCAGGGCTCACAGGTGCAGGCGCTTGGCGAGCTCGTGGCGCACCTCGGCGCCGCGCGCCAGCTGCAGCAGTCCCAGCGCCACCACGCAGAGCGCGCCGCACAGGGCCGACGGCAGCCCGACGCTCACCCACCCCAGGGCGAGGAACACCAGCGGGGTCAGCCCGAGCACCACGATCAGGCCGCTGTAGATGATGTGCTCCCCCAGGTCGATCCGCATCAGGCGCACCACGAGGATCAGGGCGAGCAGGGACGAGGCGCACAGGATCGGCACCACGAACGTCAGCGACCAGGCGCTCCACCCCAACAGGTAGTCCCAGTACACGCTGATCAGGCTCACGATCACCACGAGGTACACGGTGCTCTTGGCGATGTTGCGGCGCTTGTGCACGGCCATCAGCGCCACCACCCAGAGGGCGGCGATCGCGAGCCAGATCGACCGCAGCACGCCCAGCCCGGGCACGCCCGGCGTGATCAGCAGCTGCACGGCGAAGGAGGCGAGCACGACGCCGAGGGAGGCGAGCACGAGCGCTCGCAGGAGTCGCCGGCGGGAGAAGCGCAGCGGGACATCCGGCAGCGGGCTCGGCGTGCGCTCCCCGACCACGGCGGCTCCGCACAGCGGGCAGCGCGTCCATTCGCCCTCGATGTCGACCAGGCAGCTCGGGCACAGGCTCATCGCGCGCCCTCCCCGGCGTCCGCCAGCTCCTGCTCGGTGACCCGCGCGGCGACCACGGTGACGTCGACCCCGGCGGCGGTGAGGATCCGTGCGAACTCGCGCACGTGGTCGGTCTCCAGGAACGGGGAGGTGAAGCTGACCGTGAGCACCCCGGCATGCGAGATCGCGCAGAACTGCGGGCGCACTGCGGAGACCTGGAAGATCAGCCGGTCCACGTGCTCGGCGACCTCCTCGGGCAGCACCACCCGGCCCAGGTTGGAGACGGCGAGGGTGAGTCCGCGGTTGCTGGCCCGGTTGACCTGGTCGAGGATCACGTCCTTCACGGGGCGCGGCATGACGCGCAGCGCGGGCATCCGCTCGAAGCGCACGAAGCGGCGCAGCTTCCCTTCGAGCTCCTCGGCGGTGGCGCGGGCCCGGAAGGCGCGTTCGAGGCCCCGGCTGATGGCGCCCAGGGCGTCGTCGCCCCTGCCGAAGGTGTGCTCGACCCGGGTGGTCGCGAAGAAGTTCCGCGCCGACGTGGAGGGGAAGAACTGGCGCAGGTTCACCGGCACCGAGGCGGCCAGGGTGGGCGCCCGCCCCAGATCCCCGGTCGAGCGCCGCACCGCCTCGAAGAACACGGCGGTGAGATACATCGTCAGGGCGACCCGCTCGGCGCGGGCGAGGTCTAGCACCTGCTTCGCGGGCATGGTCAGCTCGACGACCCGGGTCCGGTTGTCCGGGGTGCGGGTCCCGCGCACCCGGTGCACGGAGCGCGCGGGAGAGTTCGGCGCGGTGCGATGCCCGGGGGCGTCGGTCGCGCTGAGCGCGCCGTCGGGGACTCCCGTCGGCTCCGCCTCGGCCTCCTGGCTGAACGCCGCCCGCGCCTCCCAGACGTCGGCCCGCCGACGGCGCCTGCGACGGAAGTAGTGCACGAAGGAGTCGGTGGTCAGATCGTGGCCGGGCTTCGCGCTCGCGGTCTCCCCGCCCGCCGTCTCCCCGTCCGGCATCGCCACGGGGTCGCGCGGCGAGACCTCCAGCGTCGGGTCGATGAGCGAGGCCGTCTGCTCGTCCGACGCTGCACCATCCGACGCCGGATCGCCCGATGGGATCTGGTCCGAGACGTTCTCCTCCGCGGCCGGCGGGTCCGCGCGCTCCGGAGGGAACCTCAGCTGCGTGTAGGCGGTCACCAGATCGGTGAGGAACCACAGGGCGCCGGTGCCATCGGAGAGGGCGTGGAACACCTCCAAGGAGATGCGACGCCGGTGGTGCATGACCCGGAACAGCAGCGACCGCCGATCGGCCTGGTAGATCGGGGCGCAGGGAGCGGTGATCTCCTCGGTGACCGTGGGCCGCAGCTCGCTGTCCTGGAGGTAGTACCAGAACACGCCCCGTCGCAGCACCGCGTGGTACAGCGGGAACTTCTCGTAGGTCTCCTCCAGCGCCTCCTGCAGCAGCTGCGGATCGACCTCGTGATCCATCTCGGCGCCCAGCCGGAACACCTTGGGGTCGACCTCGCTGCGCGCCGCGAGGAACATGTTCGAGGCATTGTCCAGCCGCACCCACCGACGGCGGCTCACGGCACGGTCCCCGGGCGGGCGCTGTCGGGACCGGCATCGGCATCTGTGCCGGCGTCAGCATCTGTGCCGGCGTCGGCGGGAAGCTCCTCGTCGAGGAAGGTGTTGATCACCTCGTAGGCGTCTCGCAGCGAGCGGGAGAAGCGGGGCAGCGTGATGAACCCGTGCAGGGCGCCCTCGACCCGGTGGATCCGCACGCCGTTCCCAGCCTCGGCGAGCGCCTGAGCGTAGGCCTCGCCCTCGTCGCAGAGCAGATCCAGCTCCGCCGTGATCATGAGGGTCTCCGGCTGCCCGGAGAAGTCCGCTGCCATCAGGGGCGAGACCCTCGGATCGCGGCGCGCCTCGGGGTCAGGGACATACATCTGCATGTAGTCCTGCACCTCGGTGCTGGTGAGCCGATAGTCCTCGCCATGATGGCGCACCGACTCGAACGGGGAGGTCTGCGGATCGTGGTCCCAGTGGGTCACCGGGTACAGCAGGATCTGGCGGCGCACGCCGCGGTGCCCGAGCTCATGCAGCCGCAGGGAGACGGCCGCCGCGAGGTTGCCCCCGGCGGAGTCCCCCACCAGCACGATCCGGTCCGAGCCGTCGAGGTCGGCGAGGCCCGGGTCCTCGAGCAGCCGCTGCACCATCTCGTAGCAGTCCTCGAAGCCTGCCGGGAAGGGATGCTCCGGCGCGAGGCGGTAGTCGACGGAGACCACCGTCGCGCCGGTCAGCTCGGCCATCGTCGCGCAGGCCGGGGTGTAGCTCTCGATGTCCCCGGTGACCCAGCCGCCGCCGTGGAAGAACAGCAGCAGCTCCTCGCGCCGCTTCTCGTGCGGGTCGAACACGCGCACCGGGATGCTGCTGTCGCTGCCGCCGGCGATCGTGCGCCAGGAGGCCTGGCGGTAGCGGGGCCGCGGCAGCGAGGCCAGCTGTCGCTGGAGGTGGCGGACCTTCGCGTAGTCCTCGCGCATGTTCACGCGCGGCGCGGCGAACAGCCGCAGCACGGCTTTCAGCAGCGGGTTCACGCGCGACGGGCCTGGTCGGGAGCACGGCGTTCCATCGATCCAGCATAGACGCCGGACCTGGGCACCCAGCTCGCTCAGAGGGTCAGCGCAGCTCGTGCTTCTCCCCCGCGAAGCGCACGGCCGGCCCGCCCACGAGCCGACCGTATCCCAGCCCCACCACGGGGCCGATCAGCAGCCGATGGGTGGCGGCGTCGACGGCCTGCTCGACCCGGATCGCGAAATGGGCGAGCACGCCGCCCAGCACCGCGTCGCCGTCGGCCGTGCGACCCACCTCGAGCCCGCTGAGCAGACCGATCAGCGGGGAGGCCGGGGTCCCGAAGCGGTCGGCGAGGTGCTGCTGGTCCGCAGCCAGGACGTTCAAGCAGAAGTGGCCGCTCTCCTCGGCCGCCTCGGCGATACGGGACATCCCGTACAGCGCCACGAGCATCGTGGGCGGATCGTAGGAGATGTCCAGATAGGAGTCGACGGTGACGGCGACGTCGTGCCCGTCCTGGCGCGTGGTGATGATCGCCAGTCCGGCCGCGACCAGGTCGCTGAGCTGCCGGTAGTCGTCCTCGTCGACAGCAGGAACGGGCGAAGGAGTGGGCGAGGGAGAGGGAGTCACGCTCAACGGGCCGTGGGGAACATGCGGGCGCGGGCGGAGTCCGAATCCATGATGACCTTGCCGAAGGGGAAGCACGTGACGGGGATCAGCTTGATGTTCGCCCAGGCCAAGGGGATGCCGATGATCGTGATGGCCTGCGCCAGCGCCGTGGCGACGTGGCCCAGCGCCAGCCACCAGCCGGCGATGACGAACCAGATGACGTTGCCGACCGTGCTCGCGGCGCCCCCGCGATGGGTGTCGACGACCTCGCGGCCGAAGGGCCAGATCACGAAGCCCGCGATGCGGAAGGACGCCAGCCCGAAGGGGATCGTGACGATGAAGATGCAGGCGAGGATCCCGGCGACCAGGTACCCCAGGAACAGGGCCCAGCCGGCCGTGAGCAGCCAGATGATGTTCAGGATCAGGGTCAGTACGGAGCGCATGACCCCACCCTAGGCACTGCCCCGCGGCGCGACCAGGGGGCGATCCCCCGCCCCGACCGGCAGGAACCCGCACCGTCCGACGGCGCGGATCCGGGCGAGCATCACGTCCACGGCGCGGGATCCGGCGTCTCGCCCCGACTACGCTGGAGGCATGCCTGCACCTGAGATCGCGCTGACCGAGCGTTTCCAGTCCGCCTTCGCCTCCGCCTTCGGGCCCGAGTACGCCGACGCGGACCCGATCATCCGACCGTCCCAGTTCGCGGACTTCCAGTGCAACGCCGCGATGGGTCTCGCGAAGCGCCTGGGGAAGAAGCCCCGCGACATCGCCGCCGAGATCCTCGCCGCCGTGGAGCTGGACGACATCGCCGAGACCCCCGAGATCGCGGGGCCCGGCTTCCTGAACATCCGCCTGCGCACCGAGTGGATCGCCGCCCAGGCCGCCGAGCTGACCACGGACCCGCGCCTCGGCGTCCCGGTGCCGGAGACGGTCGACACCGTCGTCGTCGACTACTCGGCACCGAACGTCGCCAAGGAGATGCACGTCGGCCACCTGCGCACGACGGTCGTGGGCGACAGCATCGTGCGCACGCAGGAGAAGCTCGGCCATACCGTCGTGCGCCAGAACCACATCGGCGACTGGGGCACCCCCTTCGGCATGCTCATCGAGCACCTGCTGGACGTCGGCGAGGACAGCGACGAGGCGAAGCTCCTGGAGACCGACCCCAACGCCTTCTACCAGGCGGCGAACGCGAAGTTCTCGGGTGCCGACGGCTCCAAGCACAACGAGTTCGCCGACCGGGCCCGCCGTCGCGTGCCGACCCTGCAGTCGGGCGACCCCGAGACCCTCGAGATCTGGCGGCACCTGGTGGAGCTGTCCAAGCAGTACTTCCATCGCGTGTACGACATGCTCGACGTGACGCTCACCGACGACGACCTCGCCGGCGAGTCCAGCTACAACGACCTGCTCGAGAGCGTCTGCCAGGACCTGGAGGCCGCCGGGATGGCGACGCTCTCCGACGGCGCCCTGTGCGTGTTCCCCGAGGGCTTCCTCGGCCGCGACGAGAAGCCGCTGCCGCTGATCATCCGCAAGTCCGACGGCGGCTACGGCTACGCCACCACGGACCTCGCCGCGATCCGCCACCGCGTGAGCACCCTCGGCGCGGACCGCATCGCCTATGTGATCGGCACCGCGCAGGAGCTGCACCTCAAGATGGTGTTCACCTCCTCCCGGGACGCCGGCTGGCTGCCTGCGGAGGTCGACGCCCAGCACGTGAAGATCGGCTCGGTGCTCGGCGAGGACGGCAAGATCCTGCGCACCCGCTCCGGCTCCTCGGTGCGCCTGATGGCGCTGCTCGAGGAGGCCGTGAGCACGGCCCGCACGGTCATCGACGAGATGCGCCCCGACCTGCCGGAGGCGGAGCGGGAGCAGATCGCCCACGACATCGGCATCGGCGGCGTGAAGTACGCGGACCTCTCCACCTCGCACGACGCGGACTACACCTTCGACCTGGATCAGATGCTCGCCCTGACCGGCAACACCGCCCCGTACCTGCAGTACGCGGTGGCCCGCATCCGGTCGATCAGCCGCAAGGCCGGGGCGCAGGGTCTGGTCGCGGCCGACGCCCCGCGGGTGGAGAACGACGCCGAGCGCGCCCTCGCGCTCCAGCTGCTGGACTTCGGGCCGACGCTCACCGCCGTGGGCGCCGCCTACGAGCCGCACCGCCTGTGCGCCTACCTGTTCTCCCTCGCGCAGGCCTTCACCTCGTTCTACGAGGCCTCGCCGATCCTCAAGGAGTCCGACGAGCAGGTGCGGGCCGGACGCCTCGCCCTCGCCCAGCTCGCGGAGAAGGTGCTCGTCGAGGGGCTCGACGCCCTCGGCGTGAACGCCCCCCAGCAGATGTGATCGTCCCCGAGGGCAACCGGCGGCAACGCGCGCCGGTTCAGACCTCGGGGCCGCCCGGGCACGTCACCGTGACCAAAACGTGGCTGGTTGTTACGCAACCGTGCCCCAGGCCGTGAGAAAACCCCTGGTCCACCGCCCGATCGCTTTCTAACCTGGACCGGTGCCGCTGATCAGATCACTCCACCTCGCCCTGTGGGGGGTGTACGCCCTCGTGCTGGCGGTGCACATCTGGGCTCTGCTCACGGGCGCGGAGATGATCCAGCGCTCCACCCAGCCGCTGTTCGCCCCGCTGCTCATCGCCGCGCTGGTGACTGCCCTCCCCCGGCGCACGCGCACCAGCACCCTGACTCTGCTCGGCCTGCTCTTCGCCTGGGCCGGGGACAGCCTCTCCCAGCTCGCCCCGGAGAACGTCCAGCTGATCTCGGTGCTCTGCTTCCTGCTGGCACTGGTCTGCTACGCGACGGCGCTGGCACCGCTGTGGAACCGCACCCGCGATCCAATGCGCATCGCACTGGCGATCCCCTACGGCGGCGTCGTGATCGGCCTGTTCGTGGCCTGCGCGGACGGCTCCGGCCCCCTGCTCCCGGCCGTCGCCGCCTATGCAGTTGCCCTGGCCACGATGGCGTTCCTGTCCGCCGGCGGGAACGGGCTGACCTGGACGGGCGGGACGCTGTTCCTGCTGTCCAGCTCGATGCTCGCCATGAACTGGTTCCTGCCCGGTGCTGCGATCGCCTACAGCTCCGTGTGGGTGATGGCCTCCTACGCCGTGGGCCATGCCCTGCTGATCGCCGGGCTGGTGCGCACGATCCCCGCGCGCCGCTGGGCCCCGGCCTGCCGGGCGGGCGCCGCCCTGGTCATCGTCGAGAACTGACCGCTCTCGGGCTCAGCGCGCGGCTCTCCTCCGTGCGCCGCGCTCATCCGTGCGCTGCGAACACCCGTGCGATGAGATCGGCCTGCTCACGGTGCACGCGCTCGATGTCCTCGCCCTTGCGCGCGACCAGCTGCAGCCCGAGCCGCCCGCTGATCTCCCGGAAGGACACGTCCTGTCCGTTCTCCTCGAGCTGCAGCTTCGCCACCCGGACCTCGGAGAGGAACAGGTCCCGCGTGCCCACGCTCAGGTGCACCGGCGGGAGCCCGTCGAGGGTCGCGTTGATCGGCGACAGGTCGGGGTCGTCCAGCGACGTGCGACCTGCGTACCTCCGGGCGGCGTCGCGCAGCAGCCGACGCTCGTGGACCGGATCGACCTGGTCGGTCTCGGTGATCCCGGCGTTGGAGAGCTCGAGATCCAGCCAGGGGGACATCGCGATCAGGGCGTCCGGGGCGGGGATGTCGGGGCGTCCCCGCAGACGGCGGGCGACGGCGAAGGCGAGCCCGCCGCCGGCATGCTGCCCGGCGAGGATCCAGGGCTGGCCTGCGAGACGTCCGTCGGCCGCGAGAGCGGTGAGCGCCGCCTCGGTGTCATCGAGTGCGACGGGGTGCTGATGGTCCGGGGCGTTGCGGTAGTCGATCATCAGACCGGCACAGCCCCGGGCCTCGACCTGGCGGGACAGCCAGGCCCAGTCGCTCGCGAACGGTCCGGAGACGTAGGCGCCGCCGTGCAGGAAGACGATGATCCCGCGGTCGGCGCGATGCTCGTCGAGCCAGACCGAGCGGGTGCGGCCGATCATCTCGTTCTCCACCGCATGGGCTTTCTGCACATGGCTGGGTGGCTGCGGGCTGCGTGCCTCCCGCAGGGCCTGATGGGTCAGGGCCGACGGGATCGGGATCCGGCGGACCGCCCGTGCCCCGGTGACCACTGCATCTCGGACGCGACCCATGACTGCCTCCTACCTGCGACCCGGGGGTCGCCTCGCTGCGGATACCACCACCCTAACGAACGAGGCTGGGACCCGATCATCTCCGCCACGTCCCGTGCTCCACCGCCGGTACCCTTCAGGCATGACGTCCTCCCCTGCTTCGCCTGCACCCTCCGCCGCGACCGGTCCGCTCCTGGTGCTCGCCGCCATGCCCGAGGAGGCGGCGCCGCTGACCTCCCGGATGGAGGACCCGACCGCTCTGCCGACCCCCTTCGTGGATGGCGTCACGGCGGTGCGCGGCGCGCTCGGCGGCCTGGACACCGTGGTCGTCACCACCGGGATCGGGATCGCCGCGGCCACGGCGGCGGCGACCTGGGGAATCCTCGCCCACGCACCGCGCGCGGTGGTCGCCGCCGGATCCTGCGGCGGTCTCGCGGCCGACGTCGAGGTGGGCACCCTGGTCGTCGGCGACTCCTTCACCTATTCGATCGCCGACGCCACGGCCTTCGGCTACGTCCCCGGACAGGTCCCCGGCGGCCCCGAGCGCTATGACGCCGACGCCACCTGGGCGGACCGTGCGGAGCAGGCGGCCGCCGCGCAGGCCGGACCGGCCGGCTACCGGCGAGGTCTGATGCTCTCCGGGGACGCCTTCGTGACCGCGCCCCTCGCGGACCCCATGCGGGCACGGTTCCCGCGAGCTGTGAGCGCCGACATGGAGACCACGGCGAGCGCTCGGACGGCGGCGCAGCTCGGCGTGCCCTTCATGGCTCTGCGCGCCGTCTCGGATCTGTGCGGCCCGGCAGCCGGTCAGCAGTTCCACCTCGAGATCGATCTGGTCGCCGACATCTCCGCCCGCGCCGTCCAGGAGCTCGCCAGCAGCCTCGTGGGATGACAGGGGGCCCGCCCGTCGGCCGATCCTCACTGTGCCCCACGGCACCACACAGCACGGCGTCTCACTGCCCCTCACGGCACCTCACGGCACCGTGCCGCGAGACTGCTGCACAGTCGTGACCTGGTGCACCTCTGGGTCTACTACGGTGTGTGGACGACCACGGTGCGGCGACCGCTGGGCCCCATCCGGGCATCGTCGCTTAGACCGAAACCAGTGCCGCCGTTACAGTGCAATAGGCCCGTCCTCCCCTGAAGTGCCCACGTCGGCACGTCTGATTCCTCGCGGTGGGATGCGGGCTCCCTGTCCCAATCCCCCAATCGGAACGAGAAAACATGTCGACCCCCCCCCCGACAGAAACCTCTCCACCCCATACCGAGGCCGCGAGCCCGCAGGCAGGCTATTCCCTGTCCAAGCCGGTCTTCTTCGTCTCGGCCGGGATCATCCTCATCGCCGTGGTCTTCGCGCTGACTCTGCCGAACGTCTTCAACAACTTCATCTCCGCGCTGAACTCCACCGTCGTGGAGTCGATCGGCTGGTACTACGTCCTGATCGTCACCGGCTTCGTCGGTTTCGCGATCGTCCTGGCGGTCAGCCGCATGGGAGCCATCAAGCTCGGGAAGGACGATGACAAGCCCGAGTTCGGCCTGTTCTCCTGGTTCGCGATGCTGTTCGCCGCCGGCATGGGCATCGGCCTGGTGTTCTGGGGTGCGGCCGAGCCGCTGACCTTCTTCGCGGATACCGCGGGTCCCGGCATCCCGCCGAACGCCGCCGGATTCGATGACCCGGTCCGCGCCGAGCGCGCCCTGGGCCAGACCTTCCTGCACTGGGGCCTCCACGCCTGGGCCATCTACGTCGTCGTCGGCCTCGCCGTCGCCTACTCCGTGCATCGCAAGGGCCGCCCGGTGTCGATCCGGTGGGCTCTCGAGCCCGTCCTCGGCAAGCGCACCGACACCTGGATCGGTGACGTCATCGACATCATCGCTCTGGTGGGCACCCTCTTCGGCATCGCCACCTCGCTCGGCTTCGGCGTGAACCAGATCGCCGCCGGGCTCGACCATCTCGGCGTGCTCCCGAACTCCACCGGGGTCCAGGTCGTGATCATCCTGGTGGTGACCGCGCTGGCCACCCTGTCCGCCGCGAGCGGCGTCGACAAGGGCATCAAGATCCTGTCGAACCTCAACATGGGCCTGGCCGCGCTCCTCCTGGTCGCCGTGCTGGTCCTCGGGCCGACGCTGTTCCTGCTGCGGGACGTCGTCTCGAACATCGGCTACTACCTGCAGAACTTCCTGCAGCTCTCGTTCCAGACCATGCCCTTCCTCGGAGACGAGGGGGCCGGCTGGATCAACGGCTGGACCACGTTCTACTGGGGTTGGTGGATCTCCTGGTCGCCCTTCGTGGGCGTGTTCATCGCCCGCATCTCCAAGGGCCGCACCGTGCGCGAGTTCATCACCGGCGTGCTGCTGGTGCCCACCGCTCTGACCTTCCTGTGGTTCACGATCATGGGTGGCACTGCGCTGTACGAGGCGGTCTTCAACAAGGTCGACTTCACCGGGGGCACCGGGGCGATCGACCCGAACACCGCGCTGTTCGACACCTTCAACCATCTGCCCGCCAGCGCCCTGCTCTCCGGCGTCGCGGTGATCCTGGTGTCGATCTTCTTCATCACCAGTGCCGATTCCGGCGCGTTCGTGATGGACATGATCGCCCACAAGGGCGACCCGAACCCGCCCCGCATCACGCGCATCTTCTGGGCTGCGACCTCCGGCGTCATCGCGGCGTCGCTGATCTGGGTGAGCTCGCTGTCCGGTGGCGAGGGGTCCGGCATGTCTGCGCTGCAGGCGCTCGCACTGCTGTCCGCCCTGCCGTTCTCCGTGGTGATGATCGGCATGGCCATCTCCCTGTGGCGATCGCTCAGCCACGAGGTCAAGGTCATCGAGCGCCTCGAGCTCCGCATCCGCCAGCGCGAGTTCATGGAGCGCTACTCCGAGGAGCTCACGGACCAGGTCAGCGACCGGGTCGAGGAGAAGTTCTCCGACGGCATCGGGGACCGGGTCGAGTCGCATCTGGAGGGTGAGTACGGCCAGCAGTTCCAGGCCCAGCTCAACCAGCAGGTCGAGACCCAGGTCTCCGAGCAGGTCGAGGCGCAGGTGGCCGAGCACCTGTCGACCTTCACCGCCGAGCACCCGGCCATCTCTGCGGAGGACACCGCTCCCCCAGCGACGAATCCGGCGTCCGATGCGGACCGACGCGGTCCGCGGAACCCGTTCCGGCGCGACCGGTGAGCTCCGCGGCATCCCTGATGCCGCGCCGCATCACCTGACATGACGAGGCCCGGTGGCTGGTGCCACCGGGCCTCGTCATGTCCCGGACGATCGTCCGTCGTCGGCTCAGCGAGAGGCGGCGTGCAGGATCTCCCCGCCGTCGGCGAGCGCCTGCACGTTGGTGCTGATCCGCTCGTCGGCCCCGACGGGTCGGCCGCCCGCACCGTGCGGCGTGATGAGCAGGCGCGGCGAGTCCCACAGCGGGTCCTCGGCGGGCAGCGGCTCGGGGTCGGTGACATCGATCCCCGCGCTGCCCAGCGTGCCGGCCTCGAGGGCCTCCCGCAGGGCCGTCTGGTCGACGGTCGCGCCGCGGCCCACGTTCACGAAGATCGCGTGGTCGGGCAGGGCGGCGAACGCCTCGCGGCCCACAGCCCCGGCGGTCTCCTCGGAGGCGGGGAGGATGTCGATGAGCACGTCCACCTCGGGCAGCGCACCGAGCACGTCCGCCTCGGCGATCACCTCGTAGCCGCTGCGGGTTCCGGCGCTGCGGGCGGCTCCCCGCACCTCGGCGCCCAGGGCGGTGAGCATCGGGGCGAGGGTCTGCCCGATCTCGCCGAAGCCCCAGATCAGCACTCTCGCGCCGATCAGCGTGGTGACGCGGTCCTCGGGATGCAACGGCTGCAGGCCGCCGATCTCGGTGGACCACTCATGGCGCTGCTGCGCCTCGCGAGCTTCGGGCAGGCGCCGCAGCAGGCTCAGCAGCAGCGCCAGGGCATGCTCGCTGACGGTCCGGGAGTGCAGGCCCGCGCCGGCGGCGATGACGACGTCCTCGCGGAAGCCGGCGGCCAGGATCCCGTCGATGCCCGCGGAGAGCGACTGGACCAGGCGGAGGTCCCCGAGGTTCTCCACCGCGGATCCCAGGTGGCGGCCGGAGGGCCCCCACAGCACCAGGACCTGGGCATCGTGGTGCTCGGCGGGGATCTCGGCGCGGGCGTCGACGGTGACGGCCTCGCAGCCCTCGGGAAGGACGGGGGCGAGCGGCATGGTGTCGGGGAGGAGGATCTTCATGTGCCCAGGCTACGGCGAGCGCGCGGCCGGTGCCGGGGATGCCCACCACCCGTCTCCGACCGCCCCGGATCATCGCGGATCTCCCCGGATCACCCGCCGGTTCGTCTCCGGATCGTCTCCGGATCGTCGGCGGATGTCTCCGGATCGAGCCTCGGGACGGGCAGCGCCGTTCCGATAGCCTTCCCCCATGCTCTTCGGCTCCGGTTCGTCCCTGTCCAGCCTCGTGACAGCCCTCGGCAGCACCGCGAGATTCGTCCGCAGCGCGACGAAGAGGACGGAGCACCGGGTGCGCCGCACCGCGATCGCGCGACCGCTGTCCACCGGTGGGTTCCTCGGCGCCTCGATGACCACGTGGGTCTCCACCTCCCCGAGCTTGCTGCCGCGCACCTGGTGGATGTGGACCCTCAACTTCGGGGCCTCGCAGATCTACGGCTACGCCGGCGGGGTCCTCGCCGAGAGGATCGTTCGCCGCGTCAGCGGGGCCCTCGGGCTGCGGGTACAGATCGCGGAGGACCATCGCGAGCGGGCCCGCTGGCTCGGGGCCGCCGCCCTGCTCAGCATCTCCGCCTATTCGTGGGTGCGCGGGGTGCTGCGCCAGCGGGAGATCAGCCATCTCGTCCAGGAGGAGCCCAAGAACCTCGCCACCCATGTGGTCGGCACCGCGGGCGGCCTGCTGGCCTCCCTCGGGGTGCTGGGGACCGTGCGCGGGGTCATCGCGACCGCGCACATGTACCGCGCTCTGCTGCGGCCCTACCTCCCGGCGCGAGTGGTCGCCGTGCTCTCCCTCCTGCTCACCACGGCCACCGTGGCCGTGCTCGCCGAGCGGATCCTGCGCGAGCGGGTGCTGGAGCAGATGATCGAGCGCGCGGAGGCCACCAACCGGCTCATCTCCCCCGACGTGCCCCGGCCCTCGTCGCCGCTGCGCTCGGGGAGTCCTGAGTCCTGGGAGACCTGGCAATCCCTCGGGGCACCGGGGCGCAAGATCGTCTCCGCAGGCCCCACGCGCGAGGCGATCGCCGCGACCATCGGCGCGGGAGCCGCAGGATCGGGAACCGCCGACGACGAGGCGATCGAACCGATCCGGGTGTACGCCGGGAAGTCCTCGTCACGATCGCTGGAGGAGACGGTGCAGGCCGTGCTCGCCGAGCTGGATCGCACCGGGGCATGGGACCGGGACGTGCTGGTGCTGTTCACGGGGACCGGCACCGGATGGCTGCAGGAGTGGTCGCTCTCCGCGATCGAGTTCCTCACCGGTGGGAACTGCGCCACGGCGTCCCTGCAGTACTCCGTGTACCCCAGCGGTCTCAGCTACCTCCTGGATCGCCGCAGCCCGCCGCGCGCCGGGAACCAGCTGTTCGATGCGGTGCGCCGACGCCTGGACGCGATGCCCGAGCAGTCCCGACCGCGCCTGTTCGTGGCCGGGGAGTCCCTGGGATCCTTCGGCGGCAATGCGGCTTTCCGGGACATCAAGGATCTGCTCTCCTCGGTGGACGGCGCCGTCTGGACGGGCACCCCGAGCTTCACGCCGCTGTGGAGGGAGATCGTCTCCCGCAGCCGACCCGGAGCCCCTGCCATCGCCCCGATCATCGATCACGGGCGCAATATCCGCGTCGTCACCCGTCCCCGCGACCTGCATCGGAACTACTTCGGCGGGTTGTACGAGACGTGGCAGCACCCGCGGGTGGTCTATGCCCAGCATCCCTCGGACCCGGTGGTCTGGTGGCGTCCCTCGCTGCTGTGGGAGGAGCCTGCCTGGCTGCGTCAGCGGGTCGGGCACGACGTCACGACGGCGATGCGCTGGTTCCCCTGGATCACGTTCTGGCAGATCGCGGCGGACATGCCGCTGTCGATCAAGGTCACCGGTGGGCACGGCCACTCGTACCACGAGGAGATGGTGCCGATCTGGGCCGCCGTGCTCGGGCAGGATGGCCCGGGGTCCGACGCCGCCACCCAGCGAAGCCGGCACATCGCGATCGTGAAGGCGATCCGACAGATCAACCCGCGGGTCTGAGCGGCCGGCCAGCAGTCGGCGCAGTCCCGAGGCCATCAGCCCTGGGCCGTCCTGGGAACCGCTGCCGGGGATCCCGCCCCTGGAGCCGGAGCTCAGGGGTTCGGGCCGGTCGCGATGGGCAGGGTCGGATCGGCGCTCCACTGCGACCAGGATCCTGGGAACAGCCGCACCTTCGTGAACCCGGCGCGCTGCAGGGCGAGGACGTCGTGGGTGGCGGTCACCCCGGATCCGCAGTAGACGATGGCTTCCTGGTCGAGGCGCACCCCGGCGGCCTCGAAGCGCTCGCGCAGCTCGTCGGCGCCGAGGAAGCGTGCGCCCTCGGAGAGGTTGCCGGTGAAGGGCAGGTTCACGGCACCGGGGATGTGGCCGGCCCGGGGGTCGATCGGCTCGGTCTCTCCCCGGTAGCGCTCCGGTGCACGGGCGTCGATGATCAGGGCCTCGCCGGCGGCGACCTCGTCGGCCGTGGCGATCTGCTCGGCGGGCCAGGCACGGGCGGGCACGTCGCCCGGCGCCGCCTGGATCTCCCCGGTCTCGAGCGGGCCGTCCCAGGCGCTCAGGCCGCCGTCGAGGACGGCGGCGTCGTGGCCCAGCGCTCGCAGCATCCACACCAGGCGCCCGGCGGGTGACCCGTTGGTGTCGTCGTAGGCGACAACGGCCGAGCCGTCCTGCACCCCGGCGCGGCGCAGGGAGGCGGCGAAGTCCTCGGGGTCGGGAAGGGGGTGGCGGCCTGCCTCCGGGCGGGCGGGTGCGGCGAGCTCGGTGTCGAGGTCGATGTAGACCGCACCGGGCAGATGGCCCTCGAGGTACGCGTGACGGCCGGTGGAGCCGTCGAGCGCCCACCGCACGTCCAGCAGGTGCACGGGGCGCACCCCGGCAGTCTCGAGGACCTCGTGGAGATCGGCGAGGTCGATGATCGGGGCGAGCGCTGCGGCATTCATGGCGCGAGCCTACGCGTCGGCCCGGCCCGTGGTCACGCCGTCAGCTGGTCAGGTGCTGGTCAGGCGCGGACCTGGAGGTCCACTCGCACCAGGCGATGATCCGAGGTGGGGAACGGATGCGTGCCGGTCAGCTCGCTGCCGGACTGTCCCGCCGCCGGCCAGAACACGGCCGAGGAGACGACCTGGAGCGTCTTCGCCGGCAGCACGTAGTCCACGCGCAGGTTCCCGGGGCCCGGGGTATCCGCGAAGTCCGCCGTGTCGTACTGGGGATCGGTGCCGTGATCGGCGTTCGCGCCGCCCTGCTCTGTCGCCTCGAGGGCCCCCTCGCTGCGGGGCATCGTGTCGCGCACGCGCGGGTGCTTGAGCAGCTGGTCCATCGCGCCCGGCCAGGAGTCGCCGTCGAGCGGATCGGAGTTGTAGTCCCCGAGGATCACGAACTTCTCCTGCGCGGCGAGGCCACCGATCGTCCCGGCGTCGTCGACGATCCACTGCGAGCGCCGGCCCGGGCTGAGGTAGTCGGCCCACAGTCGGATCTCGTCGTTGTTGCGTCGCTGGTTGCGCTTCTCCGGCCCGTCGAAGCTCGGCGGGGTGGGGTGCGCGGTGAGCACATGCACGGTGGAGGACCCGATCCGCACGGGCACGTCCCAGTGGGACTTGGAGCTCAGCCGCAGCTCGGCGGCGTGCTCACCATAGAACTCGGTGGGCAGCAGGTTGCTCGGCATATCGGCCCAGCGCAGCTTCTGGAAGGTGCGCACCTGCTCGGTGAGGATCGGATGACGGGAGAGGATGACCATCCCGTACTGGCCCGGGAACTCGCCGAACCCCCAGGCGTCGTCCGGGCCGTCGGCGACGCCGTCACCGTTGAGGTCGTGTCCGCTGGGCACGCCGGTGTTCACCGGAGCCGTGAAGGAATAGGGATAGAAGACCGGGGTGCGGCCGTTCTGCCCGACCTCGAGGTACTTGCTGCGGAAGAGGTCGATCCCTGACCCGTCCTCGTCGAAATCGAACTCGTTGAGCAGCAGGACGTCGGGGTTGTTGATCTGGATGACCTCGGCGACCGCGCGGATCTGCGCGTCCTTGCCGGACTCGAGGTCGCTCAGGAGCTCTCCGGCCTTCGCGCGGTTCAACGACGCGTTGTAGGTCGCCACCCGCAGCCGCTCGAACTGGCCACCGCGGCGGCCGGGCTGAGGGGCTGCGTGGGACGCTGCTGCCGGCAGGCCGAGGCCCGCTGCGGCAGCGGCGGCGAGGGCACGGCGACGGCTGATGCTCGGTGACATGCCTTCCATTGTGCAGTAATTGCGTCGCAGACCACAACGTGGGTGTGGACGACGGATCCTCCCCACGATATTCCCGACAATCGTCCACACCGGCCCCGCCCCGCTCGAGCCGGTGCAGGCCCTGCCTGGAGCCGACGCAGACCCTGCCTCGCCCCCACGGAAACGCGATCAATGGGAGACTGACGAGCATGAGAATCGCGTTCCTGGGCACCGGCCGCATGGGCACGGAACTGGCCCTCCACCTGCTCCCCGAGCATCAGCTGACCGTCTGGAACCGCACGGCGGCCCGGACCTCGACCCTCGCCGAGGCGGGCGCCGCCGTCGCGGACTCCCCCGCCGATGCCGTCACCGACGCCGACCTCGTGATCACCTCGCTGTTCGGCCCGGATGCCGTGCGCGAGACGGTCACCGCCGCCGGTCTGATCCCGGCCGGAATCCCCTGGATCGACACCACGACGGTTTCACCCGAGGACGCGGATGAGTTCGCCGAAGCCGTCCCCAGCTACGTGGGAGTCCCGGTGATCGGCACCCTCGGCCCGGCCCGCAAGGGATCGCTCGGCGTGTACGTCGGCACGCCCGACGCCTCCCTGCGAGATCAGGTCCTCGAGCTCGTGTCGCCCTGGGCGGACCCGGCGCGGCTGAAGGGCGTCGACTCCGGCCGTAAGGCCGCCACCGGCAAGCTGCTGGCGAACCTGGCGCTGGCGATCAGTGCCCAGGGGCTGCGCGAGGCACTGGCCCTGGGCGAGGCCGCGGGCGCCTCCGACGAGGAGACGCTGGGCATGCTCGATTCGACCGGACTCGCTTTCATCGCCGGCATGAAGGGGGCCTTCGTGCGGGGCGAGCGCACCACGGAGGGCGGCGACTTCACGGCCGACGCGATCGCCAAGGACGCCCGGCTGATGATCGACACGGTCGGGGCGGCGGCGTCCGATTCAACGTCGCCGACTTCCCGCCCCGGCGGCGACCTGCCCGCCCTGCGCGGCGCCCTCGCCTCCCTCGATGCGGAGATCGCCGCCGGTCACGGCGACGACGACTTCTCCACCATCCTGTTGCCGGGGGCCCAGCGCACCGGGGAGTGAGGTCGAGCGGCCTCAGCGGCAGATCGCCCGGAAACGATCCGGGTCGACGGCGATCAGCTGCCGAGGATCGCCATGTAGTGGACGTCTATCCAGGCGCCGTCCAGCAGCAGGGCGTCCCTCCCCGTGCCCTCGTGGACGAAGCCGACCTTCTCGTACACGTGCCGGGCGCGCGGGTTGAGGTCGTAGACCTCCAGGGTGATGCGGTGCAACCCCATAGTGCGCAGGCCGTGCTCGACGATCAGCCGGGTGGCCTCGGTGCCGAGACCGCGGCCGCGGCCGGCGGCCCCCAGCAGGGTCCGGAAGCCGCAGGAGCGATTGCCTGCGTCCCAGTCGTTCAGGACGACCTCACCGACGAGGTCTCCCGTGGCTCGGTCGATCACACCCAGGACCAGCCGGTCCTCTGCGTGCGCCCATGCTCCGTAGATCCCACGGAGTTCATCGAGGGACGGGCCCGTGAACTCCTCGTCCCGAGAGTGCACGGAGCCGGTGAGGATCGCGATCTCCTCATCGTCACAGATCAGGGCGCCGATGACGTCAGCATCCTCGGCTCGGATCGGCCGCAGAATGACGAGCTCGCCGCGCAGGGTCGGCTTCAGGCTGAAGGGAGTGGCCATGGGGAGACCCTATAGAAACGAGCATCGGCCACTGCCGATTCGTCGGGCCGGCACCAGCACCACAAATAGCGGTGTCGCACTATTGACGCTTTCCGACAGGCACCATAGATTCTTCTCTCGTGATGCGGACCACACCTGGGTCCGCTCGAACGAAGGAGTTCCTCATGAGCAGTCCCTTCCCCCGCCGCGCCGTCCTCACGGCCGGCGCCGCTGCCGCCACCGCTGCCGCCGCGACCGTCGGCCTCGCGCCCGCAGCCCTCGCGAAGGGCCCGGAACGCTCCGCACCCTTCACGCTCGATGCCGAGGTCCTCGACGGCGGCGAACAGATCGTCTCAGTGACGATCGACGCCACCCGCCGGGGCGGCCTTCCCACCGGGGAGCTCCCGACCTCGACCTTCACCGTCCACGCCCGCGGGACGAATCCGCTCACCGGCGAGGTCGCCTACGACGTCGAGCGCCCGATCACGGCGGTGAGCGCCGACCATCGCGGGCGGATCACCGTCGAGCTCGAGCACGGCAACGGCGTCGAGGGCGCAGGCACCCTCGGCTGGATGGGCGACGCCGGCCGCAACGTGCAGCTCGACCTCGAGTACACGATCACGCAGAACGAGCCGCTCCCCCTGCACGGCAAGGGCGTCCCGCAGATCTCCTCGTTCGTCCAGGGCGACCTCGTGTCCCCCGAGGTCGATGCCTTCAGCTCCCATGTCTCCGCCTCGGGCACCAACTACCGTCTCTTCAGCCCGGCGCGATCCAGCCGGCCGGCGGAACGTCCCCTCATCATCTGGCTGCACGGCGGCGGCGAGGGCGGATTCACCGAGGGGGGCGTCGAGTACTACGACAACGAGTCCCAGATGAGGGCGAACCGTGGCGCCCTGGGCGTGGCGACGCCCGAGGCCCAGGAGATCTTCGGCGGTGCCTACGTCGTGGCCCCGCAGTGCCCCTCGGCGTGGATGCTCGATGGCCCGGCCTTCGAGCCCCTGGTCGACGAGATCATCGAGGAGGTCGCCGCCGCGCACCCGGTCGACCGCAGCCGCGTCCACGTGATCGGTGCCAGCAACGGCGGCTACATGACCTTGAAGATGGTGGTGGAGAACCCGGGCGTCTTCGCCTCCGCGACCCCGATCTGCGGCGTGGTCAAGGAGTACTACGACTCCCCCGGGCCCTTGGTGCCCGATGCAGAGCTGGCCGCGATCTCCACTCCGACCTGGCTGATCGCTGCGGCGAACGACGGCACCGTGGACCCCGTGGCGAACACCGTCCATGCCCACGAGCTGATCGACGGGTCGATCCTCAGCCTGTACGACACGGTGACCTGGGAGGGCGTGGACTACTCCGGGCACTTCTCCTGGATCTATGCGAGCCGCAACGATCCCTCCCACGACGGGATGAGCCTGTGGGAGTGGATGGCGGCGCAGGAGCTCTGAGACAGCGCCCGACGGATGGCCGAACGGCTCAGATCCCGACTGCGCGCAGCACTGCCTGAGCGGTGCTGCGCGGGTCGGGGCCCACGGGCACCGCGGCGTCCTCGACCCCTGCGGCGTCGAGGATGTCGGTGAGCTCGTCGAAACGGTCCAGGTGCCAGGCCAGGCCGTCCGGATCGCCCTCGTGCCGGCGATGCAGGCGCGCGCGCACGAGCTCTCGCGGCGCGGTCAGCCGCACCACGGTGAGCGGGCAGCCGAACGCCGTCTCGTAGCTGGCGCGGTCGGCGCGCTCCTCGATCACCCCGGCGGCGACCAGCACCTGGGCCCCGGCCTCCCGGTGCACCGCGCTCACGGCGCGGAGCGCGGCCTGCTCGAGCCGGCTGTTGAAGCGGTCCCCGGGTGGGGCCGGCCAGGACCGACGCAGCCAGTCCAGGTCGAACGCGGAACCGGGGATCGAACGCACCTCGAGCTCGTCGGCGATCGCGTCGGTCGTCGTCGTCTTCCCGACCCCCACGGCGCCGATCAGCAGCAGCGCCCGAGGCGCTCCCGAGCTCATCCCAGGTCCTCGAGCACGCCGGCGGCGGCCTGCCGCCCGCTGAAGAGGCAGCCGCCCAGGAAGGTGCCCTCCAGGGCGTTGTGCCCGTGCACTCCCCCGCCGCCGAAGCCGCTCGCCTCTCCCGCGGCATAGAGGCCCGGCAGTCGACGGTCTGCGGCGTAGTCCCCCGGCTCCGCAGTGCCTGGAGCCGCGAGAACGGGCGCCCGCTGCACCCTTCCGCCGAGGTCCGTCTCGAGGCCGCCGAGCGTCTTGCGCAGCAGCACATGCAGCCGCACGGCGATCAGCCCCCCGGCCGACGGGTCCAGCAGACGGTGCGGGGCCGCCGTGCGGATCAGCCGGTCCCCGAGATAACGCCGAGCCCCGCGCAGCGCGGTGATCTGGGCATCCTTCGAGAATCGGTTCGTGATCTCCGCGTCCCGGGCGCGGATCACCCGCTCGAGGTCCTGAGCGTCCACGAGGTCCTCGCCGGTGAGGGCGTTCATGCGGGCCACCAGTTCGGGCACCGTCCCGGCCTGCAGGAAGTCCTCGCCGTGGTCGAGGAAGGCCTGCACCGGGGCGGGCGCGCCGGGCTTCACCCGGGAGAGCACCTGCTTCACGTCCCTGCCGGTGAGGTCCGGGTTCTGCTCGCTGCCGGAGAGCGCGAACTCCTTCGCGATGATCTTCGGCGTGAGCACGAACCAGGAGTGGTCGTGGCCCGTGGTGCGCAGGTGCCGCAGCGTCGAGGTGGTGTCGAAGCCGGGGAAGGCCGGGGCGGGCAGCCGGTTCCCGCGGGCGTCCACCCAGAGGGACGACGGGCCGGGCAGGATGCGGATGCCGTGACCGCGCCACACCGGGTCCCAGTTCCGGATGCCCTCGGTGTAGTGCCACATCCGGTCGCGGTTGATCCAGCTCCCGCCGGCGCGCTCGGCGGCGAGCATCCCGGTGCCGTCGACGCTCGCCGGCACCCCATGCACGACCTCCTCGGGCATGGTGCCGAGATCCGCAGGCCACAGCTCGCGCACCAGCTCCTCGTTGCCGCCGATCCCGCCGGTGGCGACCACGATCGCGGCGGCCCGGTGCTCGAATTCGCGGCTCGCCTCGCGAGTGGAGCCGACGCCGCGCGCGGTGGCATCCGGGGCGAGCACCTGCCCGCGCACCCCGACGGCTCGCCCGCCCTCGACGAGGACCTCCTCGACCGCATGGCGGGTGGCCAGCGTGATCCGGCCCGCGGTGCGGTGGGCGGCGAGCGCCCGGACGAAGGGCTCGACGACGCCGGGCCCGGTGCCCCAGGTGATGTGGAAGCGGGGCACGGAGTTGCCGTGTCCCTCGGCGCGGCCGTCGCCCCGCTCCGCCCAGCCGACGACGGGGAAGAGTCGCAGTCCCAGGCCGTGCAGCCAGGATCGTTTCTCCCCCGCGGCGAACTGCAGGTAGGCCTCGGCCCAGCGGCGCGGCCAGTGATCCTCCGGCCGGTCGAAGGCGGCGGAACCGTGCCAGTCCTGGCGGGCCAGCTCCAGGCTGTCGCGGATGCCGAGGTGCCGCTGCTCCGGGGAGTCGATGAGGAAGAGCCCGCCGAAGCTCCACCAGGCCTGCCCGCCGAGGTCCTGTTCGCCCTCGCGCTCCAGGAGCAGCACCCGTCGGCCGCCGTCGGCGATCCGCGTGGCGGCGACCAGGCCCGACAGGCCCGCGCCGACCACGATCACGTCAGCGCCGTCCGCGGCGTGGCGCGCAGCGGTCACTGCACCGAGATGCGGTGGACCCGCTCGAGATGATTCGTGGAGTTGTCGCCGCTCATGGTGCGGGACTTCTGGCGGTTGTTCGTGCCGACCTTGCGGTCCCCGCGCTGGAGGTTGCCGACGGCGACCTCCGTCTCCCGTTCGAAGTGGTGACGCTTGTCGGTGTTGCGGTAATAGCGGTAGATGCCGCCGTAGATCGCCGCGAACACCGCCGGCCCTGCGACGAAGGGGAAGGCGATGCCGATCGCGCCGTCCCCGGAATCGGCCAGCAGCATCGGCGTCATCGGATCCGCCGCCAGCTCAGCGAGCAGTGGGAACATCGCGTCCGTCCTCTCCGCCCTCGGCCGACGAGGTGTCGGGCGCTGTCGTCATCGTGATCATCGTCGTCAAACTGCTCATCTGTGCCCTCATCCCGCCAGGAACCAGCCGAAGCCGACCACGGCCCCGATCACCGCCGCGACCGTGCCTCCCGCGCAGGCCACGGCGAAGATCTTCGGGTGCGAGACCGGGACCGAGCCCATGGTGTTGCCGTTGCGGGCGTTGACCGCGATGTAGTGGACCAGCGAGCCCTCGCCCTTGGCGGAGTCGGCGTAGCTGTACAGCCAGACCGGCACGTAGACGGAGACCCAGCGGGTTCCGCGCACGGCCACGCCCTCCTGCTCCCAGCGCACCCCGCGGTCGTACCGGCCGACGGTCGGCGTGGCCTTCGCCCGCGCGATCGACAGGAACTTCTCCTCGACCTCGTCGTCGACATCGCGGACGTTGAGGTCGCGGCGCTCGGACGTGAAGTTCTTGAGGTAGTTCGAGTTGTAGGCGACGGCGTTCTCGGTGTCGTACGGCTGGACGGCGTTGAGGATGTTGTTCGTCGCCTGCGCGTTGTCCTGCGCGTCGAAGCGCTGCGCGGACTCGATCGTGAGGTCGTCCACCAGCAGGTCGAAGGCCCGCTTCACCTGGAAGACGTCCGCGTCGTAGTAGGTCTCGGTGCGCTTGTGGTCGCCGCTGCCGGTGGTCACCGTGTACCGACGGGTGGTCACCTCGCCGAGGCCGCCGAGCTCGGCATGCATGTTGCCGTCCACCACCATGTACGGGATGTACACGCCCATGACGTTGTCCGGGACGAACTCCGACTTGAAGCGTCCCAGCGCGAAGGCCTTGCGCTTCCCGGCGAAGGCGTCGATGCGTTCGACGGCCTCCTCGCGGGTGAGCTGGAAGGGAAGCACCGCGTCCGGCACCGCACCGTTGGGGATCTGGGTGTTCACCGACAGGGTCTGCCGGCACCAATGGCACCGTGCCTGCAGCTCCTGGTCGACGTTGACGACCACCTCGGCGCCGCAGCCCTGGCACTTCAGGGTCATCACCGTGAAGTCCTCGCGGATATCCGCGGTGCCGGAGGCCAGCGTGTGGCCGCGCAGGTCCGCGATCGACGAGTCCAGCCCGAACGCCTTCTCCGCGTTCTCCTCGTTCCACTGGTGGCGGCAGTACGCGCACACCAGGGCCTTCGCCGAGAGCGAGTAGGAGATGTCCGTGCCGCCGCACGACGGGCATTTGTTCAGGCCGTCGCCGTGGCTCGAGCTGGTGTCGATGATGCGGTTGCTGGCGTGCTGGCGCGCCGCCTCGGCGGCGCCGGCCACGGACTCGTCACCGAGCATCTCGGCGGGGCGCTGGTTCTGCTGGTTCTGCGGAGGCCGGCTGTGCTGCGGGGACGACCCCGTCGGCGCGCCGCCCTGCCCTGCCTGCCCACCCTGCCCGCCCCGCCCCGCAGGCCACTGGGGCGTGGAGCGGGGGTCGGAGCTCTGGGCTCCCGGCGCGGAGAAACGACCGTCATCGGAGGCCGAGGGCACGCCGCGATCGAGATCGGGCCGTGCCCCCGGGCTGCGAGGGTCGTGCTGCGGTCCGGTGTGCGCACCCGCGCCCATGCCGTCGTCGGCCGGGGGCCGGGAGGGCTGGTCGGGATGCGCCCAGCGCGGATCCTGAGGAGGAACGGTCATGACAGGTCAGAGGCCGAGAGCGGCCTTCTTCGCCGCCTCGTAGTCCTCTTCCGAGATCAGACCCTGCTCCAGCATCTGCTTGTACTGGGCGAGCTTGGCGACCGGATCCTCCTGCGCGGGCGCGGCCTGCTGGGGCGCGGCCTGCTGCTGACCCTCCCCCTGCTGTGGAGCCTGCTGCTGCCCACCCTGCTGGGGCGCACCCTGCTGCTGACCACCCTGCTGGCCGGGAGGCGACCACGGCTGGGCCGGGTTGACCATGCCGCCCGCCGCGCCCATGCCGGCACCGAACATCGCCAGTCCCGCGCCGCCGCCGGTCTCCCCGGCGGACTGCACGCCGCGCGCGGCGGCCTGGTTCATGAACGACTGCGAGCGGGCGCCGGAGAGGGCGTCGGCCTTCTGGACGTCGTTGAGCAGCTCGCGGGTGTTCTGGTCGTACTCGATCGAGACGATCGCGGTCTTCACGATCGCGAGGCCGCGATCGCTGGACCAGCGGTAGCCCTCCTCGACGGCCGCCGAGAGCGACTGCGCGAAGCCCACGGAGTCACCCTGGATCTTGGAGATCCGGTTGCCCTTGTCGGGATCGTTCGTGTAGCGGGAGAACGCCTGGGCGAGCGAGCCGACGACCTCGCGGAACAGCTGGTTTCCCGCGTCGTTGTCCTGGTCGGAGAAGTCGAAGACGGGCGCACCCGCGGAGATGAAGGTGGCCGGCACGAAGTTGTGCACGAACAGCAGCGGGTCGATGATCCGCAGCGTGTACGAGCCGCGGCACACCGCGCCCACCTGGGCGTTGAGGTAGGCGTCGTCCCAGTAGATCTCGGACTGCGTGCCGAAGCGGTTGTTCGGGATCTCCTTGAGGCTCACGTAGAAGGCGAGCTGCTGCGAGGAGGGGCGGCCGCCGAACTTGAAGCGCTCCCAGGAGGTGCCGACCGTCGAGGCCAGCATCTCGTCCCCGGCGAAGACGGAGCGGGCATCCGGCGAGGAGTCGGTGAACTCGTAGCCGCCGGCCTCGGTGATCAGGCCTGTCGCGCGGCCGTCGACCACCGTGATCAGCCCGTAGCCCTGGGGCACGAGGATCTTGGAGCCGTTGGAGATGACGTTCTCGGACCCGCGGGTGTTCGAGCCGCGACCGGCGTTGGTGCCCTGCGGCACCGCCGGGAACAGGGCCGCCGTCTGCGACAGCCCGTTCGGAACGGTGAGGAAGTCCTTCCACTGATCGGCGAGCATGCCGCCGACAGCGCCCTTGAATGCCTGGATGAATCCCATGTGAGCTCCTTCGTCGCCCCCGAGCGTGTGATCGGTGCCATGGTATCGCGCAGCGCCCGAACGCTCGCTGGATCCACGCACTACCGTCGCTGGGTATGGAGCCGACGCGTGGTGGGGACCCCCGTGAGCACACGGGCCCTCGAGCGCGCGAGAGCCTCCCCGAGCGCCTGGAGCGCCAGCAGGTCGCGATCTATCTGACCGCGCTCGTCGGCGGTCTCGCACTGGGCGCGCTCCTGCCCGGCGCCTCGCCCGCGCTCGAGGTCGCCGTGGAGCCCGCGATCGCCGCCCTGCTGCTGGTCACCTTCCTCGGTGTGCCGCTGCGAGACCTCGGCGCCGGGTTCCGGGACGGATGGTTCCTGCTGACCCTGCTCGCGATGAACGTCCTGGCGGTGCCTCTGATCGTCGCGCTGATCACGCTCCCGCTCGCAGGATCTCCGGAGCTGCTCGTCGGCGCCCTGCTGGTGCTGCTGGCCCCGTGCATCGACTACGTCCTGGTGTTCACGGCGCTCGCGGGCGGGGCGAAGGACCGCCTGCTCGCGGCGACCCCGCTGCTGATGCTCGCGCAGCTGGTGGCCCTGCCCGTGCTGGTGCCGCTGCTCAGCGGTGGCGCCGCCACGGGCCTGATCGAGCCCGGCCCGTTCGTGCGCGCCCTGGTGCTGCTGGTGCTGCTCCCCCTGCTCGTGGCCGCCGCGATCCAGCGCCTCGCCCCGCGCTGGGATCTCTCGCCGACGATGGTGCCGCTGATGGTGCTGGTGCTCGTCGCCGTGGTCGCCTCGCAGACCCCTCGCGTGCTCGGCGCAGGGACCGCGCTGCTGGCCCTCGTGCCGATCTACGCCGGCTTCCTGGTGCTCGCCACAGGTGCCGGGATCCTCGTGAGCCGCCTGGCGCACCTCGACGTCCCCGCCGCCCGCGCCGTGACCTTCTCCGGCGCGACCCGCAACTCCCTCGTGGTGCTGCCGCTGGCCCTCGCGATCCCCTCGCCGCTCGTTCCTGCCGCAGTCGTCACCCAGACCCTCGTCGAGCTGCTCGGGATGGTGCTGCTGGTGCGGATCCTGCCGCGGCTGGTCAGGGACGGGACGCGACCACCAGCGCTGCGCTGACCGCGAACGCGAGCGCCCCGTCGGTCTCCACGTACGGAGCCCACAGCCTCCGCACCCGCTCCTCGATCTCCGCACGCACCGCGCCCGTCTGCGCCCGGTGGAGCCGGCCCGCACCCCCGACGCCGCCCGCGATCCCGGCCATCAGCTCGTCGGCCGCGACGCGCCAGGTCCAGAGCAGCTCCTCGGCGCGCCCGACCTGCAGACCGGCCTCCCGCGCGATGCTCGCCAGCCCGTCGGTCGAGCGCGGGAAGTCGAGCTCAGGCACCAGGCGAGCGCTGGGCACGGGGACGGCGCCGGCGGCTCGGCTCGCCTCTCCGAAGGCCGCCAGATGCGGTCCGGGAGCGGCGGGCCAGATCGTCATCGCGATCGGGGCCGACGGCGCCGCGACCCGCGCGAGGTCGCGCACCGTGGCGCGCGGATCGGGGACGTGGTTGACGACGAAGTTCGCGGTGACCGCACCGGCGGAGCGGTCGGGCAGCGGGAGCAGCGGCGCGCCGGCCTCTTCGACGCTGAGCGCGCTCCCGGCCGACGCCGCGACCTCAAGGGTCGCGGCCTCGCGCGTCGCGGCCACCATGTCCGCGTCCGGATCCACGGCGAGGACCCGTCGGCCCTCCCTCGCGGCGGCGAGTGCGAGGTCGCCGGTCCCGCAGCCCACATCGAGATGGAGCTCTCCGGGCGCGGTCACCTCCAGCAGGGTCGGCACGGTGCCCGCGCAGAGGGTCGCAAAGGATCGGCGATAGGCGCCGGCCACTCCGTCGAAGCTGCTCACGCGCCGACCTCCGGCAGCAGCACCGTCGCGAGCGTGAGCCGTGGCTTCCCGGTGCCGCTCTCCTCCTGGTACGGGGCGAGGAGCTCGGCGAGCCCCTGCTGGATATGGGCCAGATCCTCGGCGTCGGCATAGAGCGGTCCGCGCCCGAAGCCGAGCAGGTCCCGCAGGTCCGGCGCGCCCCGCTCGAGCAGGCGGTCGAAGTCCGCGGCGAGCTCCCCGAGGAAGACCACGAACGACTCCCGCAGCTGGGCGTCGCTCATCGCGCGCAGGCCGTCGTGGTCGACGTGCGCCATCCGCTCCCCGAGCGCGAGGGTGCGCTCGACCGCCCCGCGCACCTTGCGCTCCTCGACCACGGCCAGCAGCCCGGCATCCAGCAGGGCGCTGATGTGCCGATAGAGCGTGGCCTGCTTGACCTCGGGCAGCGCCGCCTTCAGCTGCGTGGTGGTGAGGCTGCGCCCGCCGAGCTGCTGGATGATCCGCAGCCGGACGGGGTGGGTGATCGTCTCGGAGATCGTCGAGCGTCCGAGGTCGCCGGGATCAGGCATCTGCACTTCCCCTACCGTTCTCATGCTGATAATGTTCGCACTACGAGATCATTCTACGAGCGACGGAGCCCGACATGACGCACATCAGCATCGAACCTCACCAGATCCGCCTCGAGTTCCCAGGATGGGAGTCGCTGATGACCCGGCGCGGCACCGTCACGGTCCCCCTCACGGCCCTGCGAGGCGTCCAGGTCGAACCGGGGTGGAGCTCGGAGGTCCTGGGCCTCCGCTCCGGACTCGTCATCTCGGGATATCGCACGGTGGGCACCTTCCGGCACCCCTCGGGCACCCGCCGCCTGGTGTCCATGAAGCGAGGGCTCCCCCTCCTGCGGCTCGTGGTGGACCGCACGGCGACCGGCTTCGACGAGATGTTGCTCAGCACTCGCGATGCCGCGGCGATCGCCGACAGCCTCCACGCCGGAGCACGGTCATGACGGCCATGACGGCTCTGCCGATCGAGGTGACAGGGCTGAACAAGAGCTTCGGTCCCGTGCACGCCGTGGACGACGTGACCTTCGGCGTACGGCGCGGGCGGGTCACCGGCTTCCTCGGGCCCAACGGGGCGGGGAAGTCGACGACCCTGCGGATCCTGCTTGGGCTGATGCGCTCAGACAGCGGGAGCGCTCTCGTGAACGGTCGGGCCTATCGCGATCTCGTGCAGCCGAGCCGCACCATCGGTGCCGTCCTGGACCTGTCGTCCGCGCATCCGGGCATGACCGCCCGCGGCCATCTGCGCACCTACGCCGCACTGGGAGGGATCCCTGCCACCCGTATCGACGAGGTCCTGCACGAGGCCGGGGCGCAGGAGTACGCCGATCGCCGGATCGGGACGTTCTCCACCGGGATGAGGCAGCGCCTCGCCCTCGCGACCGCGCTGCTCGGCGAGCCGGAGATGCTGATCCTGGACGAGCCCACCAACGGCCTCGATCCGGCAGGGATCGCCTGGCTGCGCACCTTCGTGCGGACCTACGCCGAGCGCGGCGGCACGGTGCTGCTCTCCAGCCACGCCCTGGGCGAGGTGCAGCGGGCGATCGACGATGTGGTGCTCATCGACCGAGGCAGGGTCGCCCGTTCGGGCCCGCTGGGCGACCTTCTCGCCACGGCTGATTCCCTCGAATCCGCCTTCCTGCAGGCGACGCGCGCGGGGGTGGCGGCATGACGGCCTTCTCCGGTGAGCTGACCCGTCTGCGCTCCACCCGCCTCCCCCTGTGGACGCTGTTCGCCGCGATGCTGTGCGGAGGCGGACTGACCGGTCTCCTGGCCCTGATCGGCCCCGAGAACGCGACACCCCCGATGCCCGGTCTGGACACGCCCGAGGGCGGCGGCATCGTGCTCGGGATCGGCGGGCTGCTGCTGTTCGTCCCCGCTCTGATCGGCACGACGGCGGTCACGAGCGAGTACCGTCACCGGACCATCGGTGCCACGTTCCTGGCCGTGCCCCGGCGCGGTGCCGTGCTGCGCGCCAAGCTCGGGGTCTTCGCGATCCTGGGACTCGGCTACGGCCTGGTCAGCTCCCTCTCCTCCGGTCTCGCCCTGCTCCTCGGCACGGCGATCCACGGCGAGGAGCTCGGCCTCCCCGCCGGCCAGCTGGTCACGATGCTCGTGCAGCTCACGCTGGCCTCCGCGGTCTACATGGTGCTGGGCGTCGGGATCGGAGCTCTCGCCCGCCACCAGCTGCTCGCCGTCGGCATCGTGCTGGGGTACTTCTACTTCCTGGAGTACGTGCTGATGCTGATCCCCGGCATCAACCGCCTGTACCCGATCCTGCCCGGTGGAGCCACGGCCTCGCTCACCCGCTTCACGTTCCTCACCGAGGCGATCGAGCAGCAGACCGGCACCGCCGCGGCACTGGGCAGCCCCGTGATGGGGGCCCTGATCCTGCTGGGCTACGCGGCGCTCGCCGCCGCGGTCGCCGTCCTGGTCCCCCTGCGCCGCGACCTCGGCTGACCCTCAACCGGTGATGTCGAACTTCGCGAGCTTGCGGCTGTCGCCGGAGCTCTGCAGCGCGAGCAGCTGCGCGTAGATGCCACCGGAGGTCGCCAGCTGCGCCGGGGAGCCGATCTCGTCGATGTGGCCGTCGCGGAGGGTGATGATGCGGTCCACCTCGGCGATGGTGGAGAGACGGTGGGCGATGATCAGCGAGGTGCGGCCGGCCATCAGCTGGTCCAGACCCTTCTGCACCTGGATCTCCGCCTTCGTATCCAGTGCTGAGGTGGCCTCGTCGAGCACGAGCACCGGGGCGTCCTTGAGGATCGCGCGGGCCACCGCGATGCGCTGGCGCTGGCCGCCGGAGAGCTTCAGCCCGCGCTCGCCGATCACCTGCTCATAGCCCTCGGGGAAGCGGAGGATGAAGGCGTCGGCGTTGGCGCGCCGGGCGGCCTCGAGCACCTCCTCGTCGCTCGCCTCGGGGCGGCCGTAGGCGATGTTCTCGCGGATCGTGCCGGAGAACAGGGACGCGTCCTGGAAGACGACGCCGATGCGGGAGCGCAGCTGGTCCAGCGGCAGGTCCGAGCTGGGATGGCCCACCACCTCGACGGCTCCGTTGCGCGGCTCGTACAGGCCCAGCAGCAGGTTCACGATGGTGGACTTGCCACCGCCGGACTCCCCCACCAGGGCGATCTTCTCGCCGCGGTCCACCTGGAAGTCGATGCCGTGCAGCACGTCGTCGCCATCCTCGTAGGCGAAGTCCACGCCGCGGAAGGCGACCACGGGAGCACCGGGCACGGGCTCGATCCGGGGGCGCTCGGCGAGCGCGACGGCGGTCCCGGACGCTGCCGGAGCAGCTGCCGCGCCCGCCTCGCCGATCGAGCTCGTCGTCCCCGCCGGGCGCGGCTCCTCGGCCGATGCCGTGCCCCCCGCGTGACCAGCGTCGGCCGCATCGACGGGACGGGCGGCCATCACCGCGGCGGTGCGCGGATCGACCGGGGTCTCCATCACCCGGAAGTAGTCCTTGGAGCCGGCGATCGCGCGCTGCGCGGCGTCGATCACCCAGCTCATCGACTCCACCGGAGCCTTGGCCATGGTCATGAGCTGGACCAGCAGCACCATCTCGCCGAGCGTGAACTGGCCCTGCACCGTGCGCACGAAGATGATCGCGTAGATGCCGAAGAAGATGAGGTTCAGGAACGCCCGACGGATCACGTCCATCCGATGCCAGTGCGAGGACTGCGCCCGCGTGGTGGCGTCGGTGGAGCGGAAGCGGCGCGAGAAGTCCTCCAGCTCGCCGCGCTCGCGCACGAAGGACTTCACCACGCGGATCTGGCCCACGACCTCGGCGAAACGGCCCGAGGCGATGTCGACCTGCTCGTTCTTCTCGCCCTCCAGGCGCTGCCACTTCACGGAGGTCAGCGAGGTCAGCCACACGTAGACGGGGAACACGATGAGCAGCAGCACGGTGAGCGGCCACGCGTACCAGGCGCTGATCGCGAGCACCGCGACGGTGGTGATGAGCATCGACGCGAAGGAGTTCGACATCATCTTCGTGAAGTTGGTGATCTCGGTGATCGACCTGTTCAGCCTCGCCACGATCGTGCCGGTGATCTCGCCGTCGAACCAGCGCTGGGGCAGGTGCAGCAGCTTGTCGTAGTAGCGCACCGAGAGGATCGTGCGCATCCGGTTGCTCATGACGTCGCCGAACCAGCCGCCGACGTTCGAGATCACCGTGTTGAGCAGCTCCGCCAGCAGCACGGCCGCGGCGATCAGCAGCACGGTGCGCACGGCGGTGCCGGTCGGGGTCGTCCCGTTCACGGCTCCGCTGACGGTGTCGGTGGCGTGGCCGATCAGGAAGGGGACAGTCAGCCCGGCGACGGCGGTGAGCACCGACGCGATGATGACCGCGGTGTAGAGCGGGGCGAGGGACCGGGTGAAGCGGACGATGCGCAGGAGGGACGACACCGGGACAGCGTAGGCGCGATTCCAGGCACGAGGAACGGCTGGGTGGGCCGATCCACGCACAGCAGAATTCCCGTCGAGGATCCCCGCCGAGGAGTACCGGCACGCGTCGAGCCGCGCCGGGTCCCGGGATCTGTCGCACGGGAAGTCCGCGCCCTCCGCGCCACTCGTCCACCCTGCACCACGTGTCGGTGAGGGCGCTCTCACCGACACATGGTGCTGGATACCAAGCAGTAATCGGCGGGAGGGGGCGGCAGGAGAGCCACCGGGAGGGGTCAGTCCGCGCGGGCAGCAGGAGCGGGTAGCGAGCAGTGGCGACGCGAGATGTCAGCGCGCGGGTCGGCAGGCGCGGCTGGCGCGCGGGTCAGTCGGTCTTGGGGCCGACGACGCCCAGCAGCACCCAGAGCGAGCCCTTCTCCCCGGCGCGGCGACGGCGCAGAACGCCGGTCGCGAGGGCGTAGGGCACGAGCATCACGAAGCCGACGGCGCTGAGCAGCAGGATCGCCACCACGATCGAGCCGTCGCCGCTGCCGGTGCGGGCCACCAGCAGGGCCGCCGCGATGTTGCGCTGGCTGGTGAGGATCGCGGGGCCGTCGACCACGGTGAGGGTGTCGCCGGCGAGGTCCCCGGAGAGGCGACCGGCCACGAAGGCGAGGGCCACGAGCCCCACCGCCACGAGCATCACCGGCGAGAGGAGCAGCTGCAGCACGATCCCGGAGTTCGAGCCGAAGCCGGAGAGGAACATCAGCACCGCGGAGATCGCCGCGACGGCGCCGGCGATGCGCGCGAACCGGTCGGCGCGACGGGGGAACACCCAGGCGATGGCGATCCCCGCGATCATCGGGGAGAGCATCGTGCCCAGCAGCAGGCGGGCCACGGCCCAGCCGTCGACCTGGACATCCTGCAGCAGGAAGGGCACCACGAGCGGCATGAACACGATCGAGCCCAGCAGCAGCACGGCCATCGGGCCGGCCGTCTCGCCGTAGGGGATGCGGGCCATCGCGCCGAGCTGCAGCACGAACGGGGCCCCGGCCGCGCACAGGGCGATGATGAATCCGGCGCCGATCTGGTGCGGGAGCATCCCGTTGAGGATCCAGATGATCAGGGTGCCCACGGCCGGGACCACCACGAAGTTCGCCCCGAGCACGGCGAGCACGGTGCGGCGGTCCCGCAGCTGGTCGCGGAAGGCGCGCAACGGAGTGCGCAGGCCCATGGAGAGCATGGACGCGATCGCGAAGGCCGGGACGCTGACATGGATCAGCAGGCCCAGCAAGGATTCGATCGTCTGCACCCCCGCAGGCTACGTGCTGTGCCGAGGCCGGGTCACGGGGGTTTGCCCCCGATGTCCGTCTGGTCTCAGATCCAGCCGTTGTCCGCGGCCGCCCTCACCGCATCGACGCGATTGGTGACGCCGATCTTGCCGATCGCGGAGGAGATGTGGTTGCGCACGGTGCCCTCGGTCAGGAACAGGGTGGCGGCGATCTGCGCGGTGGTGCCGCCGGAGGCCGCGCTCTGCAGCACCTCGGTCTCCTTCGCGGTGAGCGGGCTGGCGCCGACGGACAGCGACTGCGCGGCGAGCTCGGGGTCCACCACCCGAAGCCCCTGGTCCACCCGACGGATCGCGTCGACCAGCCGCTCGACCGGGGTGTCCTTGACCATGAAGCCGTGGGCCCCGGCCTCCATCGTGCGGCGCAGGTAGCCGGCGCGCCCGAAGGTGGTCAGCACGATGATCCGCGGCCGGGCCCCGGGCTCACCTGCCGCCTGCAGAGCCTCGGCGACCTCGATGCCGTCGGCCGGCCCGGGCGCCCCGTCGGCCCGGGTCCCGGCCGGCATCTGCACGTCCAGCAGCAGCAGGTCCGGGGTGTGCTCGGCGACCGCGGCGAGGGTGCTCGCCCCGTCGGCCGCCTCCCCCACCACCTCGAGATCGGATTCCAGGCGCAGCAGGGCCACCAGTCCCGAGCGCAGGATCGACTGGTCATCGGCCACCACCAGGCGGATCATCGCCGCTCCCCCGTCGCCACGTTCTGCGCGGCATCTGATCGCTCTCCGGGTCGCCCCTCGTGCGGGTCGTCCATCCGCACGTGCAGCGTCGTCCCGCCGCCCTCGGAGCTCACCTCGAGGTGCCCGCCGGCCACGGCCACCCGCGCCTGCAGCCCGCGCAGACCCGAGCAGGGGGCGTCCTCGGGGATGCCCACGCCGTCGTCGGTGACCCGCACGGAGCTCTCGTCCACGGCGATCGTGGCGTGCTCGGCCCGGGAGTGGCGCACGATGTTGGTGACGCCCTCGCGGATCACGTAGCCGAACAGCTCGGCGCGGTCGTCCGGCAGCTGCGGCAGGGCGGTGGGCACCTGGGCCCGGATGCCGACGGTCGCGAGCACGGTGCGAGCCGACGCGATCTCGGTGGCCGCGCGCACGTGCTGCATGCCGCTGGCGGTGGCGCGCACGTCCGACAGCGCCTGGCGCACGGTGCTCTCGATGTGCACGAGCTGCTCACGGGCCGCGTCGGGATCGGAGTCCAGGAGCCGGCGCGCCAGCTGCGCGGAGATGGTCAGGGACGTCAGGGAATGCCCGAGCAGGTCGTGGAGGTCGCGCCCGATGCGTTCGCGCTCCGCGGCCACGGCGAGCACGGCGTTGCGCTCCTGGGCCGCCTCGAGCTGCTCCTGGAGGATCTGCTGACGGATGCCGTAGCCGATGCCCCAGGACATCAGCGCGCCCATCACGGCGAGCCCGGCGGCGAGGTAGGTCTGTGTGGCGACGGCGAGCACGATCACCGCGAGGCTCATCACCACCATGCTCGGCACGGCCCATCGCCAGGGCAGCAGAAGCACATGGGTCATCGCCTGGAACATCACCATGAACAGCACGTTCACGCCGATCAGCGGGATGAGGGCGAGCAGGATCAGAGAGCACATCGCGAACCAGCCCAGGCGCACGCGGAGCGGGTACATCCCGATGCCGCAGCAGTAGACGAACGCGACCCCGTACACCAGCAGCATGGCCGTCACCAGCATCGCCGAGGGCCCCGGTGATCCGATCCAGGCGAGGACGATCGGGATGGCGACGAACAGGACCGGCGCGAGCGAGTAGGGCAGTCCCCCGGATTCGACGGCGGCACGGTGGATCGCTCGCGGCGTCAGCGGGCGCCCGGCGGCCTCCTGCTCGCCGCCTCGTGCCCGGATCCCGAAGGTCGCGGCGGTGTCGGTTCCCATGGAGCTCATTGTGTCAGCGTCTCGTGTCACCGGCGGCTGAGACCGACGGCGCGGGACATGCTCACAGCGCACAGCAGTCCGAGCGCCACGGTCCAGACCCCGATCACCAGCAGGCCCGTCACAGGGAACTGACTGCCGTACAGGGCCCACTCGCCCAGGCCCGAGATCCAGTAGGTGGGGAGCGCGTGGCCGACGGACTGCATCCAGTCCGGGAACATCTCCAGCGGCATCCACAGCCCGCCGAAGATCGCCATCGCCATCATGGTGACCACGCCGCCGGCCATCGCGGCGCCGCCCTTGAGCACCATGCCGAGCACGAGGCCGACGAGGATGGTGGGCAGCAGCCCGAGCCACAGCACCGCGAGGGTCAGGAGGAACGCCCCCATGCTCGCCTCGACGCCGGTGAGCAGGCCGACGATCCCCACGGCGAGCAGCGCCGGGATGATCACGGCGCTCGCGGCCATCACGGACCCGGCCAGGAACGAGCGCGGCGACAGGCCCGCCACGATCAGCTGGCGCAGGAACCCGTTGCGCTGATCCTCCTGGATCTGGGTGCCGGCGGTGACCGCGGCGCCGAGCCCGCCGTAGGCGGCCATGTTCACCATGATCAGTCCGCCGGCCTCCCCGCCCGCCTCCTTGCCGAACATCATCGAGAACAGCAAGTACATGCCCACCGGCATGAGGATCGTGAACACCATGAACATGACGTTGGTGACCGTCATGCGGGTGGTGTGCAGGGCGTAGTGCAGGGTGCGTCGGGCGGCCGACGGGGCGGCGTCCGCCCGAGCGGCAGGTGCCGCGGCCACGGCGGCTCCCGTGCCGGAGCTGAGGACGGTGGAATCGGCGGGTGCGGTCATGGTGTGCCTCCGGAGCGAGGTGGTGGGTACGGGAGTAGCGGGATCTGCGGCGTGGCTCATCGGTCTGCTCCGTCCGGGACGGTGGTGTCTGTCTGATCGGAGTGGTCGGTGATGCGCAGGAAGGCCTCCTCGAGTCCGGGCGCGGAGACCAGCACCTCGTGGACCTCGCCCGCGAGGCCCCCGGTGAACAGGGCGGCGAGCGCGGCATCGGAGTCCGAGCAGAGGGCGCGCACGCGCTCGGGGTCGGTCTCGTCGGCCCCGGCGCTCTCCACCCCGGGCAGCGCCGCGACAGCGGCGGCGTCGGCCCCGCGCAGGGTGATGACGCGCCCGCCCACGACGGCGCTGATCTCGGGCCCGGTGCCGTCGGCGACCACGCGCCCTCGGTCCATGACGATCACGCGGCGCGCTTCGCGCTCGGCCTCGTCGAGGTGGTGGGTGGCGAAGACGATGGTGCGGCCGGTGGCGGCGACCTCGCGCATCTGGTCCCAGAAGGCGCGGCGGGCGCCGATGTCCATGCCCACCGTCGGCTCGTCCAGCAGCAGCACCTGCGGGTCGCCGAGCAGGGCGATCGCGAAGCGCACCCGCTGGGCCTGCCCGCCGGAGAGGGCGCCGATGCGCCGGGTGAGGAGATCGGTGATGTCGGCCTGCTCCGCGACCGTCTCGAGCGGCATGGGGTGGGCCTGGAGGGCGTGCAGCATGCGCAGCATCGAGCGCACGCTCTGGTCCGGGAGCAGCGCCCCGCTCTGGAGCATGGTGCCGATCAGCCCGGTGCGGGTGGCGGTGACCGGGTCGGTGCCCAGGATGCGCACCTGTCCGGCATCCGCGGTGGCCAGGCCCACCATCATCTCCATGGCGGTGGATTTGCCGGCGCCGTTGGGGCCCAGCAGGGCCACGATCTCGCCGGCGCCGATCTCGAGGTCGAGACCGTCCAGGGCGCAGATCCGCCCATAGGTCTTCCTCACCCCGCGCAGGCTGATCGCCGCGTGCGAGGCGGAGGTCGGGGTGTCGGGTGCGGAGACGTCGGTGGTGCCGGCGGTGCCGGCCGCGGTCGTGGTGTTCATGGCCATCAGCCTTCCGCGCCGCGGGCCCGCTTCCCATCCCCTGCGGTCACCCTGGACCCATGACAGCCGTCATGGGACGGCGAGGCGGCGCACGTCCGGGATACGCTGGATCGGTGCTGATCAGACAGGTGCGGCCCCTCGATGCCGCGAGCGGCGGGACCTCTCCCCACCCGGTGGACCTGCGGGTCCACGACGGAGTGATCACCGAGATCGCCCCGCGCCTCTCCCCCGCCGCCGGCGAGGAGTCCCTCGAGGGCGGCGGCGCGATCGCGATCCCCGGGCTCTGGGATCAGCACGTGCACACCGGACAGCTCGCCCAGGCCCATGCCCGCCTCGACACCGGCGGCGCGGGCAGCGTGGGCGTGATCCTCGAGCTGGTGCGCGCCGAGCTCGCCCACCGTCGCGAGGGGCGCACCGATCCGCGCCAGGCGCTGATCGGCTTCGGGCATCGCCTGGTGGATTTCGCGGTGCAGCCCACGGTTCCCGCCCTCGATGAGGCGACCGGCACGGTGCCGACCGTGCTGATCGGCGGCGACGCCCATCACGCCTGGCTGAACTCTGCCGCCCTGGCGCTGCTGGGCCTGCCCCCGCGCGACGGGATCCTCGCCGAGGAGGACTGGTTCGCGATCGCGCCGCGTCTGCCCGAGCTGCCCGGGGTGGCCCACTCCGTCGCGACCGGCGCGGCGATGATGCAGCGCCAGGCCCTGGAGCGCGGCGTGGTGGGCCTGGTCGACATGGAATGGGGTCGACCCTGGGAGGTCTGGCAGGAGCGTCCGGCACGGATGCGGGTGCGCACCGCCGTCTACCCCGCGGAGCTCGCGAACGCCCCGGGGCCGACGGGCACCGTGCTCGACGGGACGGGTCTGGTGACGATGGGCCCTCTGAAGGTCATCGTGGACGGCGCGCTCGGCTCCCACTCCGCCTATACCCGCGACATGTACTCCGACGGGCACGGCTATGCGGGCCGCGGCGTGCTGAGCGTGGGCCCGCAGCTGCTGCGTGACGCGCTGTCCAGGGCACGGGCCCAGGGCCTCACCGCGGCCGTCCATGCGATCGGGGACGCCGCCGCGCAGGTCGCCCTCGAGGCGATCGCCGAGGTGGGGATCGCCGCGCGCATCGAGCACGCGCAGATGCTCACGGATGACGACGTCGACGACATGGCCGCGCTCGGCGTGACCGCCTCCGTGCAGCCCGCCCACCTGCTGGATGACCGGGATGCCACCGAGAGCGTGTGGCCCGGCCACGGCGCGCAGGCGTTCCGGCTGCGGGATCTGCTCACCGCCGGGGTGCCGCTCGCGCTCGGCTCCGATGCCCCCGTCGCCCCGCTGGACCCGTGGCTGGCCATGGCGGCTGCGGTGCACCGCAGCGCCGACGACCGCCCCGGCTGGCACCCCGAGCAGCAGCTCCAGCCCCGCGAGGCCCTCGCCGCCTCGACCGACGGGATCACGTCCCTGCAGGTCGGCGGACCCGCAGACCTCGTGCTGCTCGAGGAGAGTCCCTTCGCCGACGTGCCGCTCGGAGCCGACGGCCTCATGGTCGACGCGGCCGCCCGCGAGGCCGCGCACCGTCTGCGGGAGACGGTCGTGCTCGAGACCCTCGTCGCCGGGCATCCCCCGAGCGGGCGCTGACGAGCTCGCGTCGTCAGCGGGTGCCTCCACCGTCCTGAGGGATCGTGGTGAGCGACGGGAACGCCCTGGCGAGGCGGCGATCGAGGGTCAGCACTCTCACCTCGTGCGCCGGGACGGACAGGGTCTCGGCGAGCGCGAGGTAGATGGCGTCGTACGCCGAGGCGTTGTCCCGTTTCCCCCAGGCCACCCGGAGCAGCAGCCGATCGGAGTACCACGCGATCCCCAGGTCCTCCATGTCGACCAGGGCTTCCTGGGCTCTGGTCACGTCCAAGCCCCTGCCCCGGGTCCACCCGCGCAGGATGCTGAGCATCTCCACCCCCAGCAGTTCCGGCGCCGCAAGGTCCTGCCCCTCGAGAGCCGCCGCGATCGCAGGGGCCGACGGCTGGTCCAGCAGGAGTTCCGCAGCGACCGAGGCATCGAGGACGATCACTCCACAGGCCGCTCGGCCCGAGCGCGCGCGAGCTCGTCGATCGCAGGGTTCAGCTCCGGCGTCGACCGGGCCGCGATCCGCGCCAGCACCTCCGAGCGGGAGGGCACCGACGCCAGCCGGTCGAGCTCGGCGCGGAGGTACTCGCTCAGCGAGACCCCGCGGGAAGCGGCCCGCTGCTTGAGGACCTCGGCCGTCTCGGGTCGGACGTCACGGACCTGGAGTGTGCTCATGGAGCGACCCTAGGCGTGCATGCATGACGCATGCAAGGGTGTCGCGCCTCAGGACCTCCCGGCGATGCTCCGGAAGCCGCGCAGCCGCAGGCTGTTGCCCACGACGAACACGCTGGAGAAGGCCATCGCCGCGCCGGCGAGCATGGGGTTGAGCATGCCCAGGGCGGCGATCGGGATCGCGGCGACGTTGTAGGCGAAGGCCCAGAACAGGTTCACCTTGATCGTCGAGAGCGTCCGGCGGGAGAGACGGATCGCGTCGACCGCACTGCGGAGGTCGCCGCGCACGAGCGTGATGTCCGAGGCCTCGATCGCGACGTCGGTGCCGGTGCCCATCGCGAGGCCGAGATCGGCCTGGGCGAGGGCCGGGGCATCGTTGACGCCGTCGCCGACCATCGCGACGATGCGCCCTTCCCCCTGGAGCCGCGTCACGACGTCGACCTTCTGCGCGGGCAGCACCTCGGCGATGACCTCGTCGATGCCGACCTCCGCAGCGATCTGCCGCGCCACCGTCTCGTTGTCCCCGGTCAGGAGCACCGGGGTGAGCCCCAGCTCCACCATCTGCGCAACGGCTTCCGCGCTGGTGGGCCTGACCGCATCGGCCACGACCAGGATCCCGCGGGCGGCGCCGTCCCAGCCGACCGTCACGACCGTGCGCCCCTGCCCCTCGGCCTCCGCCTTCGCGGCGGCGACCTCCGGGGAGAGCACCATCTGGGCGTCGGCCAGCAGGGTCTCGCGGCCCACGAGGACGGAGCGGCCCTCGACGGTCCCGTGCACACCCTGACCGGGGACGTTCTCGAAGGTCGACGGCGCAGGGAGCACCCCGGTCTCCTGGGTGGCGGCCGTGGCGATGGCCTGGGCGATCGGATGCTCCGAGGAGTCCTCCACCGCCCCGGCCATCCGCAGCACCTCGGCGCGGTCCGCGCCGTGATCCGTGACGACGTCCACCAGGGTCATCTTCCCGGTGGTCACGGTGCCGGTCTTGTCGAGCACGACGGTGTCGACCGTGCGCGTGGACTCCAGCACCTCCGGGCCCTTGATGAGCACGCCCATCTGCGCGCCGCGGCCGGTGCCCACGAGCAGGGCGGTCGGGGTCGCAAGACCCAGGGCGCAGGGGCAGGCGATGACGAGCACGGCGACGGCGGCCGTGAACCCGGCGGTGACGGGGAAGCCCAGCAGGAGCCAGACGGTGAGGGTGACCACGGCGATGACCAGCACGATCGGCACGAAGATGCCGGAGATCCGATCGGCCAGGCGCTGCACCTCGGCCTTGCCGGTCTGCGCCTCCTCGACCATCCTCGCCATCTGGGCGAGCTGGGTGTCGCCGCCGACGCGGGTGGCGCGGACCAGCAGGCGGCCCCCGGCGTTGACGGTCGCGCCGGTGACCGCGTCGCCCTCGGCGACCTCGGCGGGCACGGACTCGCCGGTGAGCATGGAGACGTCCACCGCGGAGGTTCCGGAGGTGATGACGCCGTCGGTCGCGATCTTCTCGCCGGGCCGGACGATGAACTCGTCGCCCACTACGAGGTCACCGGCGGGGATCGTCCGCTCCTGGCCGCCGCGGAGCACGGAGACCTCCTTGGCGCCCATCTCGAGCAGGGCGCGCAGGGCGGCCCCGGCCTGCCGCTTTGACCGCTTCTCGACGTAGCGGCCGGCGAGGAGGAACATCGTGACGCCGGCGCCGACCTCGAGGTAGATGGTGGCCGCGCCGTCCGACGGCGAGATCGTCAGCTCGAACGGATGGGTCATGCCGGGCATCCCGGCCGTGCCGAGGAACAGGGCGTACAGCGACCACAGGAACGCGGCGGAGGTGCCCATCGAGATGAGCGTGTCCATCGTGGCCGCGCCCTGCTTGAGGTTCGCCCAAGCCGCCTTGTGGAACGGCCAGGCTCCCCAGATGATCACCGGGGCGGCGAGTGCGAGGGACAGCCACTGCCAGTACGTGAACTGCAGCGCCGGGATCATCGCCATCGCGATGACGGGCACGCTCAGCACGATCGAGCCGATCAGGCGCTGGCGCAGGGCGATCAGCTCGAGGTCTGGTGTCGACTCGTCGGCTCCACCGCTCTGCGCGCCGTGGGCCGACGGGGGCGTCGGGAGCGCGGCGGAGTAGCCGGCCTTCTCGACCTCGGCGACGAGCAGCTGCGGGTCATACCCCTCGGGGGCAGTGACCTTGGCCTTCTCGGTGGCGTAGTTGACGCTCGCCGCGACGCCGTCGAGCTTGTTGAGCTTGCGCTCGATGCGGTTCGCGCAGGAGGCGCAGGTCATCCCGCCGATCTCCAGCTCGATGCCGGACTCCGCGACGTGCATGCTCATCGCCACCCCTTTCGATCCATACCCCCTAGGGGTATCTTGCAGATGCTCGGAGCATACCCCCTCCCCGTACGAATCGCCACCCCGACGTCGCGAGCACGGGAGCCGGCACGTCATGCAGCCCGGTCAGCCCCGATCCCCCGCCGTGGCCACGTGCCGGGCCTGGGCGATGAGCACGCCCTGCAGCGGCAGCCGCCCCAGAGCGATGGCCCGCGTCCGCGGCCGGGTCCCGCGCCAGTCGTAGGCCATCTGGAGGTTCGCGGGGAACACCGCGACGAACAGGGCCACCGCCGCGATCCCGCCCAGGCGCCGGGTGCGCGGCACGGCCAGCAGCCCGGCCACCCCGAGCTCCGCCACTCCGGAGGCATAGGTGTAGGCCCGGGCCGGCCCGGGCAGCGCCGTCGGCACGATGCCGTCGAAGGTCTGCGGCCGCGCGAGGTGCGCGACACCCGCGCCGCCGAGCAGCACCGTCAGGAACGCCGCGGTCCTCCGCCCGCCGCTCATGCGGTCACCCCGGGAGAGGGCAGCACGCAGAACTCGTTGCCGGAGGGGTCCTTGAACACCCTCCAGGGCAGGTCGCCCCAGTCGTGGCGGAGCTCGCGGCCACCCCGCTCGACGATCTGCTCGGCGATCTCGTCGGCGTCATCCCCGGGCTCGAGGCGCACGTCCAGGTGGATCGGGTTCTTGGCCTCGGGGGCCTTGGGCGCGGGCTCCGAGTACAGCGACAGCAGCGGACCGCGCAGGGACGGATGCCGCAGGGACCGCGGCGCCTGCCCGGCCACCTCGACCCAGCCGGTCAGCCACGCCCAGAAGTCAGCGTCGCGCTCCGGATCGGAGGAGTCCAGCGGCAGCGCGGCGATCGGCCCGGTGCCGACGAACTCCTCCCGATCCTCCATCACGCAGAACGCCCCGCCTTCAGGATCGGCGAGCACGATCCACGGCACCTCGCCCTGCCCGATGTCGAGGTCGCCCGCCCCGAGCTCCCGCAGCCGCGCCGCGACCTCCTGCTGCTGCTCACCACCCCGCAGATCCAGGTGCAGGCGCTGCGGCGACGTGGGCGGCTCCGGCACCCGCACGAAGCACAGGTCGAGATATGCCGTGCCGTCGAGGTCGAGGCGGGTCTCGACGATGTCGGGCTCCGCGGTCAGCGTGGTGGTGCCCAGCGCCGCCTCCCAGAAGCGGCCGAGGCGAACGGGGTCGGTGGCATCGATGCCGAGGTTCTCCAGGAACATCGAACCAGTCTCCCGGCCGGCGGCATCCGGCGTCCAGCCCTACTGTCCCGACGAGCCCTCCCGCCGCACCCACGGCGTGGTCGTGGAGACGGCCACCAGCCCCGAGCGCTCGAGGATGGGGCGGGAGAACCGCGTCGAGTCGCTGTGCAGGTACCGGTAGCCCGCCTCGAGCGCGGACCTGGCGCGGGCGGCGGTGAGCGCACGGTAGATCCCGCGGTGCCGGAACTCGGGCAGCGTCGCCCCGCCCCAGATCCCCACGAACTCCGTGCCCGGTACGGGGATCAGGCGACCAGCGCTCACCGGCCGGCCGTCGACCTCGGCGACCCACTGCTGCGACCCGTCGTCCCGGGCGAGCAGCGCGACCAGGGAGTCGGCGCGGGAGCCGTCGACCTCGTTCCCGAAGGCGCGGTCGGTCATCGCGCTCACGGCGCGCACGTCGGCCTCCTCGACGGCTCGCCGCACGCGCACCCCCTCGGGAATCCGCCCGTCGCCGACGAGCCCCTCGAGCGGGCCGATCATGATCGACTCCGTCTCCTCGGCCACGAAGCTGTGCTCGGCCAGCGCATCCTCGAGTCCCGGTGCATCGTCGTGTCCGCGACTCTTCCACTCGATCTCCCGCACGGACCCGTCCTCGACGAAGTGCGCAACCGCCGCCTCCACCAGCCGACGCACCTCCTCGCCCCCGGCACCCCCGAGGTCGCGATAGGTCACGAACCCCCGACCTCCCGTGAGCCGTACGAGCCACAGCGGCCCGTGCCGCGCCACATCGAGCGCGCCGTCGAAGTCCGCCTCCTCGCGCAGCTGCTCGTCATAGGCGGCGAGCAGCTGCGCGAGGGTGGGATGTGCGCTCACGCGGTCTGCGCGAACAGGTCGAAGAACTCGTCGGCGAGGAGCACCTCGACGTCGTCGGGGAGGCCCTGCACGAGGGCGACCACGTCGCTCGGCGTCCAGTTCCAGGCGTTGATGAGGCCGGCCAGGAACAGCGGGCCGTCCCCGTCGTGCTCCTGGATCCGCGCGAGCAGCTCGGAGCGGAACTCCTCGACCCCGCCGGGCGGATAGAAGGTGCCGATCAACGGCACCGCCGCGCCGGGATCGGAGATCTCCCCGGACTCGTCGGTCTGGATGATGCCGCGCAGCTCGACGTCCTCGGCGTAGGACTCCAGCACCCAGTCCGGCAGGACCGGCGGGGCGCCGCCGGGCACGGGCGTGGAGTAGGCGTAGACCACGTCGAGCCCGGTGCGCTTCTGGTACTGCCCGGAGAGCTGCGTGAACACCGCGAGCTCGTCCTCCGGCCAGGAGTCCCCGTACGTGTAGCCGGCGCCCGAGGGCCCGCACACCAGCAGGTCGTTCTCCGTGGCAGAGGTCTGGAAGTGGTGCAGCAGCGCCGGACCGATGTCCTCCAGCAGCGGGGAGACGGTCCAGTTCATCGGCACGGCGCCGCGACCGGGGTCGTCCCACAGCTCGCGCATGTGCCGCTGGCAGTACTGGATGTTGTCGCCCTCGCCGATGGTGAGGGTCAGGTAGGTGCGGTTCTCCGGTGCGGCCGTCGACCGCGCCGAGGGGGTGGCGCGGGTGCTCGCCCGGATCGCCGAGAGCACGCTCGCGTTGGCGTAGTAGTCCGCCGCCACGACGATCACCCCGGCCCGGCTGCACAGCTCGACGCCGGACCACTCCCCCGAGACGTCGTTCGAGAACCAGCCCGCGTAGACGGTGCCGGGATCGACCTGCTCCAGGAGATCCTCGAACTGGCTCCCGCTCGCACCCGAGGGCGGCAGCCAGCTGACCAGCGCCCCGGTCGCGACCGAGAAGTCCCGGAAGGAGGCGAAGGGCTCGACGCGGGTGGGCGCCTGGTCGGTCGCGGAGATGACGAACTGGTTCTCCACCTCGATCGCGGCGCTCACGGCCGACGTCCCCGCAGGGACCTCGACGCGGTAGATGAACGACCCGCCGCCGTCGGCGAAGCGCAGGCCCTCCTTCGTCGAGGAGCCGCTGCCGTCGAAAAGGAACGGGGTCTCCTCGTCGGTGCCGGGCACGAAGGAGGCGAGCACCGCGCCGTCCGCGGTCACCTCGACGGCGTGCACGGCGGGGCCCCAGCCGTCCTGGGGGAAGGCGTCGCTCAGGCGCAGGAAGATCGCGTCGGCGCCGAGCGAGCCCGAGAGGTCGACGGTGTACGTGTCAAGGTTCGAGGAGTCGGTGACCCGTTCCTCCTCGCGCAGCAGTTCGGTCCACGTGATCCCCTCGACGGTGACCGTGTGCGTGGGCGGCAGGCCCACGAGCACCTCATGGGTGCACTCCGGCCAGAGGGTCGACATCGCCCAGTCGTGCACCGCGGCGGGATCGTCCTCGAAGCGGCCGGTGAGGTCCTCGAGCACGCTCAGTCCGTGCGCTCGCACCTGCTCGGCGCTCGCGACGACCCCGCCGCGCAGGCCGGCGATCGTGGTGGCGAGGTTGATCGTGTGCGGGGAGTCGATGTCGTAGACGACGGCCCCGGCGACGCGGTCGCGGTAGGTCTCGAGCAGGGAGAACGGGTCCTCGACCCGGGTCGCCCGCACGGGCAGGTCGGGGATCCAGGTCTCGTCGACGGGGTCGAGGATCAGGTAGATCTCGGGACGGTCGCGGTTCACGAGCCCCTGCAGGGAGATCAGCAGCAGGCGGTCGAAGCCGTCGAGCTCCCGGACGTCCGCGACCACGATCTTCCCGGTCGCGCTGACCATCGGGAACACATGCCCGCGCTTCCAGTGCACGGCTCGGGCATCCGGGGGCCCGCCGGCGAGGGCCGGAGCACCCATGCCGGCTCCGAGCGCCGCGGCGCCCACGGATCCCGCGAGCACCGCGCGGCGGGTGACGGGGTGGGAGGGCTGGGCATGATGCAGGTCGGACGTCATCGTCGACTCCTGATCGGGTGAGAGGGATCTTGAGGCTAACCGCCCTCAGTGCACCGTGGGAAGCATTTCGCTGAACCGGTTAATGACGGGGACGGCGGACCGCTCGTGATCGATCCCCGGTAATTCAGTGGACCCCGGCATCGCGCGCCTCTACGGTGGATCCATCGCCGCCCCGGACGGGACGGCCCCGAGGGAAGGAGGACCAGATGGTTGTCACCGCGCTGACCCCTGCAGTCCTCCGTTCCACCCCGACCTGCTGAGCATCTCGCAGGTCCTCCCTCAGGAGACCCCATGACCCCGTCCTTCGATCTGGACGCCTTCTTCGCCCGTTCCCTGCTCACCGCCACCGTCGCCGAGCTCGACGACGACCAGCGCTGGTCCACCTGGCCCGAGACCGCGCACACCATGGACCGCGGCCCGCAGCCCTTCCCCGCCTGGATCGTCCAGCACGACGGGGCGATCGACTCCGAGCTCGGCATCCTCAAGACCGGCAAGGAGGCCGATGCCTTCCTGCTCGAGCGCGCCCTGCCCGAGGAGCTGCTCACCGGCTCTCCGGGCGAGGCCACCCTAATGGTCGCCAAGCGCTATCGCGCCCCGGAGCACTCCTCGTTCCACCGCTCCCATGAGTACTCCGAGGGCCGCCGCGGGAAGGACACCCGCGAAGCCCGCGCCATGGCCAAGGGCACCGCCTTCGGGAAGCAGGTCGCGGCCGCCCAGTGGGCCCGCACCGAGTTCGACGTGCTCAACCGTCTGTGGGAGGCGGGCCTGCCGGTCCCCTACCCGATCCAGATCGTCGGCACCGAGGTGTGCATGGAGTTCATCGGCACGGACGACGAGCGCGGGGCGGTCGCCGCGCCGCGCCTGCAGGAGACCAGCCCCGACGCGGCCACAACCACGCGCTGGGCGGCGCGGCTGCGCGACGTGGTCATCGACCTCGCCGGGCTCGGGCTGGTCCACGGCGACCTCTCGCCGTACAACATCCTCATCGACTCCCGCGCCGAGGTGCCGGATCCGGTGATCATCGACGTCCCCCAGGTCATCGACCTGATCGCGAATCCCAAGGGACCCGAGTTCCTGCGCCGCGACTGCACGAACGTGTGCACCTGGCTGCTCGCGCACGGGGCGTCACCGACGGCCGCGGACCCGGAGGAGTGGTTCGCGGAGTCCATGCGCCGCTGGGAGACCCCATGATCACCGGTGCCCGCCTGCAGGAGGTCGCCGAGCGAGTGGCCGCCGTGCAGGGGATCCGCGCTGTCACCCTCGGAGGCAGTCGCGCCCGGGGGACCCATCACGCCGATTCCGACGTGGACCTCGGCCTCTACTACGAGGCGTCCGAGCTCGATCTCCCCGCCCTGCGCGAAGCGGCGACCTCGATCGTCGGCTCCCCGGTCGACGTCGCGGGGCCGGGCGGCTGGGGCCCCTGGGTCGACGGCGGCGCCTGGCTCACGATCGACGGCACCCCCGTGGACCTGATCCTGCGGGACGTGGACCGGGTGCGCGAACAGTGCCGTCGTGCCCGGCGCGGCGAGTTCGCCGTCCACCACCAGACCGGGCATCCCCTCGGATACGTCGACATCGCCTATGCGGGCGAGGTCGCCACCTGCCGACCTCTGGTCGATCCCCGAGGCGTCCTCGAGGAGCTCCGCCACGGCCTGGACCCGTATCCCGCTCCCCTGCGCGATGCCCTGGTCGAGCAGCTCCGGACGGCGGAATTCCTCGTCGGCGGTGCCGCGAAGGTGACGGGCCGCGGCGATGTCGCCTACCTCCAGCTGTGCTGCGCGACGTCCCTGATGTGGTGCGCGCACGCCTGGCACGCCGATGCCGGCGCGTGGGTGACGACCGAGAAGGGCCTCGTGCCCGCGGTCGACCGCCTCCCCCTCGAGACCCAGGATTTCGCGAGTCGAGCGACAGCCGCGCTGTCCACGATCGGTCAGGACCTCTCGGAGCCCGCGCTCACCGCGGCGGTGCGCACCGTGCGTGCGCTGATCACCACGGCGCAGGAGTCGCTGGCCGACGGGCGCTGAGCTCCGACCCCTCCGAGCTCCCGGCTCATCCCCGTCGGCCGAAGGGCCACCAGCGCCGACGGGGCCGTCGGCCCTCGACCGCGGTCTCGGCCCGCGCCGGTTCGCGGTCGGCCGTCGCGGCGCGCAGCTCCCGCCAGCGCTCCACGGCGTCATCGGGATCCATCTCGGGAGCCATCACACGGGCCAGCGGGTTCGCACGACGATCATCGTGCACCCGCTGGGTGAACTCGGTCGCGAACTCGCGCACGGACTGCTCGCTGGGCAGCTCGACGAGGGTGTCGTCGCGGCGCTCGTACTCGCGGCGCAGCAGCATCACCACGGGCAGCAGCGCGTCGCGGTCCACGTCGTCCTCGGCGAGGCGCTGCCGGATCCACCAGTCGGGATCCGGGGAGGCCGGCAGGTCCAGCGGCTTGCCGGTGCCGGGCAGGTCGTCGAAGTCGCCGCGGGCGATGGCCTGCTCGAGCTCGCTCTGGACCCGGGCGTCGTCCCGCGAGCTCATGGCCCGTCCGCACCCTCGGCGAGCAGAGCGAGCCGGTCGAGCGAGGCTCGCAGATTCTCGGCGGTGTAGCCGGCGGCCTTGGCCAGACGCTTCTCGTCGGTCAGCTGCGACCAGTCGTAGGTGTGGGTGACCAGGGTGCGCCGGGCATCGAGCTCCTCGAGCTCCCAGCCCCAGCGGTGCCCGGGCGGCTCCTGGCCCTCCGGCGCCGGCATCCAGGCGATCTCGCGACCCTCGGAGAAGGCGACGACATGGTTCTCGCGCACTCCCCCGTTGCGGTTGGTCATCACGAACACGTCGCCCAGCGCCGTGACCCGCTGCCCGGTGGCGGCCTCGGCGAGGTTGTCGTTCCCGTCCCAGCGCGGCTGCTCCGCCGGATCGGCGATCAGGGCGAAGATCGCTCCGGCGGAGGCGGCGATCTCCCGGGACGCACGGACGACGCGATCTGCCGGGGTGGTCCCTGCTCCGGTGCTCTCACTCATGGTCACATCATCTCCTCGGCGCGGGTGGTGTCGTCGAAGACGTCGATCGACCCCGCGTAGTTCGCGACCCAGATGCGGCGCTGAGTCGGTTCGTAGGTGACTCCGATCGGGTTCTGCCCGACCTCCACCGTCTGGATCTCCTCCATCGTCTCCGTGTCGAACTTGGAGACGGTGTTCGCGTAATAGTTCACCACGTACAGGGCGAGGCCGTCCGGCGAGATCGTCATCGAGCGCGGCTCGCGGCCGGTCTCCGCCTCCCGGAGCACCTCGCCCGTCGCCGGGTCGAGCTCGAGCAGCCGGTCGGAACCGGACTCGGTGAGGTACATGCGGCTCGCATCCGGCGAGAGCACCAGGTGGCGGGGCTTGCGACCGGTCTCCAGCACCAGCTCGCTCTCGCCGGTCACCAGGTCGAGCTTGTACAGCTCGTCGGCGTACATCGCGGTCACGTAGGCGGTGCGGTTGTCCGGCAGCACCACGCTGCCGCGCGGGGCGGAGTCCACCGGGATCTGGCTGGTCTCGACGCCCTCGTCCAGGTCCACGACGGAGACGCTCGAGTCGCACCAGTTCGAGACCAGGGCGATGCTGCCGTCGGGCGAGAGGGAGATGAACTTCGGGACCCGGCCGACCTCGATGACCTGGTCCCACTGTCCGCTGGCGAGGTTCAGGCGGTACACGGCGGAGTTCCCGATCGCGTCGCCGTTCGTGCAGTCGTCGGTGGCCTTCGCGCCCGCTCCGGGGCCCTTGAGCCGGTACTGGGACACGTACGCATAGGCGCCGTCGGGCGAGAACACCGCCTCCACCGGGGCGCCCTGCGTGGCGCCGGCCCGATCCTCGAACCCGAACTCGGACAGGTCCACCTCGTCGGAGACGGTCGCGGTCAGCTCGAGGGTCTCCGCGTCGTACAGCGTCGAGCTGTGGCTGTACATCATGTTGTTCGCGATGACGGTGCCGCCCGGACCGGCGACCACGGACTTCGGCGTGATGTCCCCCGTGATCCGGGTGCGGTCGTCCATGCGGGTGGAGTTGGACGGGTCCCCCGGCGGCAGCAGCGACGTTCGGTGCGCGGCCGCGTCCCGCTCCTGGGCGGGAGCCGAGGCGTTGGCGAGCAGGCCCGTGAGCATCCCGCCGGACATGATGACGGCCATGATCGCGATCATCATGGTGAACTGGTCATGCGGCCGCCCTGGCCGCAACGATCTCCTACGATGCCGTGCCTGCACGCTGGTCCCCCTCGGCCGGTGGCCACGAACCTAGGCCGAGGAGAGCCCGTCGGCGCGGAGCCGACGAGACCTGGGCGTGTCGCCGGGGCCGGCCTCAGTGCTGCGGGCGGCCCTGCAGCGCGATCTCGCGATACGCGATCCGGTACCCGAGCGCCTCGTTGATCGCGATCATCCAGGGGTTCACGTGCGAGTTCCAGGTGGCGATCGAGCGCACCTGCGGCGTCTGCTCCGTGAGCAGCCGGTGCGTGGCGACCTTCAGCGCGAGACCCAGCCGGTGTCCCCGATGATCAGGCATGACCAGCGTGTTCTCCTGCCACGCGATCGTCGTCCCCTCCGCCTGCTGGAGGTGCACCTCGCAGTTGCCCACGAAGCTGCCGTCGGGCGCGACGGCGACCGCGATGATCGCGCGGGTGCCCGCATCCTGCATCCGCTGGACCATCGTGCGGATCCGCTCAGGCGTGTACTCGGTCGCCTCGTGCTCGATCTCCTCGTCGGGCTCGTCGAGCTCGAGCTGGCGCATCAGCAGCCCGTAAGCCGTCAGATGCTCCTCGGGGATGCCGCCGTCCCACAGCTCGACGCGGTACTCGCCGATCTTCTCGTCGACCTGGGCCTGCAGCCTCTCCAGCAGCGAGGTCTCGAGCGGGAGCGGCAGGATGCGGCACACGGCGACGTTCTTGCGGGAGATCCCGAGGCGCGCGGCGAGACGGTTCGTCGGCTCCGACGGATCATCGGGGTCGCCGTCGGCCGGGATCGCGCCGTAGCACTCCACCAGGGCGCGCCCGGACTCCCGGATCGCCGGGATCAGCGCCTCCTCGACGAGCGCGGTGGCGATGCCCTGCCCCCGGAACGCCGGGTGCACGGAGGCTCCCACCGAGATCGTGTCGAGGTTCTCCTGCTGCGGGAGGTACACCGAGGCGATCCCGGCGAGGACCTCCCCGCCCTCCACCGGCTCGGCGACCGCCACCCAGCGCTGGGTGCGGTAGTAGGGGGTGTCGGTGAGCAGCACCCGACGCTGGGCGAGCGTGAACACCTCGCTGCCGCCGTGCGCCGCCTCGTCCAGCGCGACGTCGAGGGCGCCGTACTGCGTGAGCTCGAGATCGGAGGTGGGGTCCAGAGGACGGATCGAGAAGTGCATGATCGCAGTGCATCACAGAGAATCGGTGCGGGTCGACGGAATATCCGGACACTCCCGACCAGGCACGCTTGACTCTGCCCCGGGGGCAATCCCGAGCGTGGTCCGTGCCGGGAACGCCCCGGTGCCCGAGGACCTCGGGCGAGGCACGACCGAGGAACGCATGGCGAAGGTGGACCGGGATGCACAGCTGCTGAGCATCGGCGGGCTGGCGGCGGCCAGCGGGCTCAGCCCGAAGGCGCTGCGCCTGTACGCCGAGTCAGGACTGCTCCCGCCGCGACGCATCGATCCCTTCACCGGGTACCGCTCCTACGGGGCCGACCAGGTTCGGCGGGCGCAGCTGATCGCGTCCCTGCGAGGGCTCGGGATGGGGCTCGCCCGCATCCAGGTGCTCTGCGATCTCGAGGCTGCGGCCGCCGTCTCCGAACTGCGTTCCTGGTGGCGGCAGGAGGAGGCCGACGCCTTCTCCCGCGGCGCCGCCGTCGACGACCTCGTCCGTGACCTCGGGGAACGTCCCCAGGAGGACAGCACCATGACGACATCCACCACGACCCGCTCCACCGGACCCCTGCACGTCGCCACCGCCTCGCATCGCGGGCTCGTCCGTGGGTCCCAGCAGGACGCCGTGCTCACCCGCAAGCTCTCCGACGAGTCGCTGCTGCTCGCGATGGCCGACGGCTTCGGCGCCGACGACGACCTCTCCGCACGGATCCTCTCCGCCTTCGTCGACGCTGTCGACGCTGTCGACGCTGTCGGGGCTGTCGGGGCTGTCGGGCAGGACCCGTCGGCCGATCCGCTCGCCGCGCTGGAAGCCGCCTGGAAGCCGCCTGGTCCGCCGCCGAGGCGCTGGTGCCGGCCGACGGGCCCGACGGCGCCACCCTGACGGCGGCGCTCCTCCATGCCGGCCGTCTGCATGTCGCGCACATCGGCGACACGCGCGTGACGCTCGTGCGCGGCACCCGGATCGAGGCGGTCACCCAGGACCACACCCGCCTGCGCTCCCTCGTCGCGGCGGGCCGCATCGCCCCGGAGGAGGTCGCCGCGCATCCGGATCGCGCCGTGCTCAACCGTGCGCTGGCCGCCGGCGCCCCGACCGCTCCGGACCTCCTGATCCGTCGGCTCGAACCGGGCGACCTCGTGCTGCTCTCCTCGGACGGGCTGCACGCGGTGGTCGACCCGTCGGCCCTCGCCGATGCCCTCACGGCGCCGGCCGCCGACGTCGACCAGCTGGCCGACGACCTGGTGGCCCTGGCCCTCGAGACCGGCGGACCGGACAACGTCGCGGTCGCGCTCGCCCGAATCTGACGGGGTCAGGCAAACGGGCGAGGTGCGTGGCCCTCAGGCGGCTACGCCCTCGGCCGTCCGCGCCGCTCGCACCAGTCGCACGATCCCGAGGACCATGCAGGCCACCAGCAGGACCAGACCGAGAGCCAGGAGGGCCGACCCCGCGCCGTCCGACACGGACCGGCCGAGACCGAGGTACACGACCTGCATGCTGACCAGCGCCAGCACCAGCATTCGCTCGCCCTCGCGGTAGATCGCCTGCGCGTTCGTCTTGGTGATCACCGTCGGATAGTTCAGCATCGACGGGCGCAGGGACAGAACGGCGAGGAACAGGGTCAGGGCCACCATGAGCGCGGCGAGCACCAGGGCCGTGACCTTGCTGCCGTAGTCGTCGGCCGCACCCCCGGGGCCGAAGTGCGTCGCGATCGTCTGCGGCATCGTCCGGTACGCGAGCACGAGCCAGATGGTGATCGTCAGCGCCCCGAGCAGTCCGATCGCGCGCAGGATCCGTACGGGGAGGCTGGTCCGGTACGTCCGGGCAGGTCTCGAGTTCGTCATTCCCCCACGGTAACCATCAGCGGGTGCCGCGGGGGCGCCGCGAGCGATGGGACCGCGTCAGCCCCTTCCCCGGCTCCGTCGCGGCCCCCTCCGCCTGCTCATGGATCAGCGCTGCCCCGAGGTAGGGCAGGGCGAACTCCACGAGGCCGCGGCCGGCGGCGCGGATCAGCTCGTCGTCGATCAGCCGTTCGCGATAGGTGGACTGGTTGCGCGGGTCGATGCCCATGCGCTCGGCGATGTCCCCGACCTTCGAGGGCCCGTCGTCCGCGAGCATCGTGTGGAGGTACTCGCGCTTGCGGGCGCTGAGGCCGCGCAGGGCCGGGCCGTGCACGTTCTTGATCATCGCCGCGACCACGCCGTCACGCCCGCCTCGCACGTCCTCGATCTCGATCGTGTCGGCGTCACCGCTGTTCTGCCAGGCCTTCGAGCCGATGAGCTGGATCAGGTACGGGTAGCCCTGCGAGATCTCCCCGGCGAGCACCGCCGCCTCGGGCGTGATGGTCTTCGCGGTGTCGGCGATGGTCATACGGATCGCCTCGGCCGCGGTGCCCACGTCGACGCTGCCCACCTCGATGCGGTGCGCCCGGCGCAGGAAGGTGGTGCGCTCGTGGTCGAGCAGGGCGTCGACCCCGGGGCGGACCCCGGCCGCGAGGAACGCGACGGCGTGCCCGGACCCGATGAGGTCCTGCACGTGCTGGGTGATCGCATGCAGCTGGTCGCGGTCCACGGACTGCAGCTCATCGAGGGTGATGAGCAGACCGCCGCCGTCCTCGTCGGTGAGCGCCGCGAGCCGGTCCAGCACCGTGGTGAGCGGCTCTCCTTCTCCCTCATAGCGCTGGTGGATCTCCCGGGAGGCGCCGGCTCCCGAGATCCGCGCGGAGGTGAGCCGAGAGGTCTCCGCCTCGGGGTCCAGTTCGCGCAGGCGGGCGATCGCCGTGCCCCGCAGCTCCTCCACCAGCGAGCTCGAGGAGGTGTGCACGCGCAGGTCGGTCCATCCCGCGTCGAGGGCGAGCTCCTTGAACTCGGTCAGCAGCACCGTCTTCCCGGAACCGCGCGCCCCGGAGATGAGGATCGCGCGCGCCTCGGGGACGTTGCCCGCCAGCGCCGCTGTGAAGTCCTCGATGGCTTCGGCGCGGCCCGCGAGGATGAACGGTGTGAGGCCGAATCCCGGGGTGAAGGGGTTGCCGGTCCGGTGGTCCATGGGGTCCCGTCTGGAGTGGGTGGGGGTGTGCGGAGGGAGCGGGCGTGGAACAGTGCCGCGCCCCGACGACTCTCTCGTGTGGGTGACTGTATGTAAAGGGGCCGACGGATCTGCAGGGCGGGCCAGCGGATCTGCAGGGCGGGTCGACGGGCCCAGCCGACGAAACCCGGTCGACGAGACCCGGCCCGGCGGCCGCCACCGCGACCGCGACGCCGACGCCGACGCCCCGAGGTTCAGCAGCCCAGATGCGCCGTCAGAAGTCCACCACTTCCACCGGCCACAATGCGACCGATATATGCACTCCCGAACGTCCCCTCTCCCATTCTTTCCTCCACAGTGGCAGGTTATCCACAAAACGCAGGTCGCACCCTTCACTGACCGAACTCCCTCCCCTGCAGAGCACTCGCGCCTCGGCCCGCCAGCGCGACCTCGAAAATCTGGACACCTTCCACACAGTGACCTCTGACCTGCGTTGACGTACGAGACCTCGACCATCTGACCACCTCTCCGACCGCCATGCGCGCAGCCCTCTCCCCTCGGCGTCACTCTCGCCGAGCGTCACCCTTCCTCCCCAGTGGGTGGTTATCCACAAATTCATACACATTGCTGGTTGGGTCTATCGCAAAGGTGTTCGATCGCGTAAAATGAAGTGAAGTCGTCGGCAGTGGGGTCGGTGTTTTCCAGGGGTGGAAGGAGGGGTCGTTGTGGGTGAGGAGTTCGAGCAGGATTCGCTGTCCAATGGTGGGCAGGATGGGCCTGCGAGCAACGTTCCGGGCGACCGCTCCGCTAGTCACTCCGACGGTCCTTCTGGTGCCGCCTCCGATCCGTCTTCCGGTCCCGCCTCTGATTCCAGCGTCGTGCCTGCGGTGCCGGTGTGGCCGGTGCGGGCTCGGCGGGTGCTGACTGCGCAGCGGGTGATCGAGGCGTGTGAGGCGGAGCCCGAGAGCGAGCAGGCGGTGCGGGCACTGGCGATCCACGACAACATGCGTGAGCGCACGATGCTGTATGCCCGGGAGCAGGAGTTGTTGACGGCGTTTCTGACGCGGGATCCGGAGTCTGATGGGTGCATCGATTCAGCGGATATCTCCGCGTTGAAGGTCGCCACCGGTCTGCGGGCGTCCCTGCATCGGGCGGAGTGCCTGATCCGGGACGCTCACCGCTCCGTCACCCTCATGCCCGGCACGTTCGAGGTCCTGCGTTCGGGTGATCTGCCTGAGGATTTCCATCGTCTGCTGCTGCGCAAAGTACGGGCACTGCCCGATGACCAGGTCCGTGTTGTGGATGAGCATGTGGCGGGGTGGGATCTGGCGTCGATCTCGCGGGATCAGTTCGCCCGCCACCTCGGCTCCCTGATCACCCTGGTCACTGCGGGCACGATCCCCGTGACCCCGGAATCAGAACGGCGCGTGGACCTGGAGATCATCGACCCGGCGCGGGGGATTGCGACGTTGTCGGTGACGGGGCCGACGTTGGAGATCAAAGCCCTCGCCCACCGCCTCGATGTCGCGGCTCAAGCGATCCAGAAAGCCCAGCGCCACGCCCTGAACGACCAGGACAGCGACGCCCCGATCCCCTTCGATGTTGATGAGGTGCTGCGTCAACGTGGCCGGGCGATGTCTCTGGCGGCGTTGCGGTATGCGGTGCTGACGCAGTCGATGCTCGACACGAATCCGGTGCCCGAACCCGTCTCCCCCTACAAGCTGCTGGTCACGGTGCCGGCGATGACGCTGCTGGGTGAGAGTGACGCACCCGGGGTGATCGACGGCCTGATCCCGGTCCCGGCGGAGCAGGCCCGTGCGCTGGCTGCGGGGCAGGCGACCTGGCAGCGGATCCTCACCGATCCCACCACCGGTGCCTACCTCCCCGTCACCGCCGACACGTATACGCCGACTGCGCAGATGCGGCTCCAGCTCCGCCTGCGCCACCCCGTGTGTGCGGCCCCCGGCTGTACGCGGGCGACGGTGCTCGCCTCGGAGGATGACCACATCGAGGAGTACGACCACGACGATCCTGCCGCTGGCGGCCCCACGTCCCTGGCGAACCTCCACCGACTGTGCTGGCTGCACCACACGATCAAGACCGCGGGCCTCATCGACCCCGAACGCGACACCGATCCCGACCCCGGTGCGGACATCAGTCCTGATCCTGCCCCGGACAGGCTCCGGAATGTTCCCGAGGATCCGCCTCGGTTCCCGCCTGCCACGTTGCCTCCCCGCCCGGTTCCGCGCCGGCCGGTTGTCGAGCCCACCCAGACTCGGTGGACGATCGATGGTGAGCTCCGCACCGCGACCTATGAGGAACACGACCTGCTGACCCCTGTCCTCGCCGCCGCGCTGGATCGGGCCTGGGACACGCATCTGCGTGCCCACGCCGACGCGGTCCGGATCGCCGAGATCGAAGCCGCACGCCCCGCCCGCGACCGGATCATCGAACAACGCCGCATCGAACGCCAGTGCATGACCGAAAAACGCGGATCACGCGGCCAGTACGACGGACAGGGCGACGGCGCGGGCGACGACGACGGCCTCCAGGAGTTCCTCAAGAACAACCCCCTGCCACCCCTGAAGCCACCGCCGCCCCCACCCCGCCCCTCACCCGACGAACCCGACGACAGCCCCGCCTGACTCGGCCATGAGGCGGATGCCCGAGGTGACGACGCAGCGACGGCGGAGCGTCCCGCCGCACCTCACCGGTGACGCACCCTGGTACCGAATCACCCGGCAGACCCTGGCACAATCGCGGCATGGCAACGCCGCTTCCCCACCCCACCGCACCCCGCTCGTACCCGACCCTGCTCTCCCCCCTGGACCTGGGCCGCTTCGAGGTGCGCAACCGGATCGTCATGGGGTCGATGCACGTGGGCCTCGAGGACCGCACCTCCGATGCCAAGAAGCTCGCGGCATACCTCGGCGAGCGCGCCCGCGGCGGCGCCGGGCTGATCGTCACCGGCGGGTTCTCCCCCGACCGCACCGGCCGGCTCACCCCGCGCGGGGCCCAGGCCACGGAGCGCACCCTGCGCAGCCATCAGCTGGTGACCCGCGAGGTCCACGAGGCCGACGGCCGCATCATCCTCCAGCTCCTCCACGCCGGCCGCTACGCGTTCCACCCGCTCGCCGCGTCGGCAGGCCGGGGCCGCTCCCCGCTCTCCCCGTTCCGGGTCCGTCGCCTCACCCGCCGCGGCGTCGGACGCACGATCGACCACTTCGCCGAGGCCGCCCGCCATGCGATCGCCGCCGGATACGACGGTGTCGAGATCATGGGCTCCGAGGGCTACCTCCTCAACCAGTTCCTCGCCCCCGCCACGAACCGTCGCCGGGACCGCTGGGGCCGCAGCTCCGAGGGCAGGCGTGCGATGCCCTTCGCGATCACCTCCGCAGTGCGCGAGGCGATCGGTCCGGATGCCCTGCTCAGCTACCGCATCTCCCTGTTGGACCTGGTGCCCGGCGGGCAGACCTGGACGGAGACCACGGCCCTCGCCCAGGGCCTCACCGCACGCGGGGTGGACGTGCTGTCCACCGGCATCGGCTGGCACGAGGCCCGGGTCCCGACCATCGTGACCTCCGTGCCTCGCGCCGCCTTCACCCAGCAGACCAGCCTGCTGCGCGAGCTGGTCGACGTACCCGTCGTCGCCTCGAACCGGATCCACGACCCTGCCGTCGCCGAGCAGGTCCTCGCCGATGGCCAGACCGACCTGATCTCCATGGCCCGCCCGCTGCTGGCCGACCCGAACCTGCCCGCCAAGCTCGCCGACGGCCGCGCCTCCCAGGTGGTCGCCTGCATCTCGTGCAACCAGGCCTGCCTGGACAAGGTGTTCGACGGCAAGCGCGCCAGCTGCCTGGTCAACCCCCGCGCCGGCCACGAGACCGAGCTGGTGCTGCGCCCCGTCACCCAGCGTCGGGCGCGCAAGGTGGCCGTCGTCGGCGCCGGCCCGGCCGGACTCGAGGCCGCCCTCGCCGCCGCCGAGCGCGGCCACGTCGTCACGCTGTTCGAGGCCACCGGCGAGATCGGCGGCCAGCTGCGTCTGGCCGCGCGCATCCCCGGCAAGGAGGACTACGCACAGGCGCTCCAGTCCTGGCGGATGCGCCTCGCCGCGGCCGGGGTCGGGATGCGTCTGGACCTCCGCCCCAACGCGGAGGACCTGCTCGGCTTCCACGACGTCATCATCGCCACCGGGGTCACCCCGCGCGAGCTGGACCTCCCGGGCGCCGGTTCCGCAGCGGTTGACGGCGCCGACGGCCCGACGGTGATCAGCTATGCCGACCTGCTCGAGGGCCGCGCCGAGGCGGGCCGACGGGTCGCGATCATCGGCGCCGGCGGCATCGGCGTGGACGTCGCGGAGTTCCTCACCTCCGCCCGACCCTCCCCCACCCTCGATGTCGCCGCCTGGCGTACGCACTGGGGCGTCGTCGATGCCGATGCCCACCGCGGCGGCGTGATCCCCCGCCCGGACGGCGACCCGGACGACGGCCGGCTGTCCCGCGAGGTCCACCTGCTGCAGCGCAAGGAGACCCGGATCGGCGCCGGACTGGGCCGCACCACTGGCTGGGTGCACCGCGCCGAGCTGCGCCACGCGGGGATCATCCAGCACAAGGGCGTGACCTACCAGCGGATCGACGCCGAGGGCCTGCACATCCTCGAGGACGGCGCCGAGCGCGTGCTCGAGGTCGACACGGTCGTGGTCTGCGCCGGGCAGGTCAGCGTGAACGCCCTGGCCGACGAGATCCGCGGCGCTCGTGCGGGCCGCACGCCCCGGGTGCACGTGATCGGCGGCGCCGACGTCGCCGCCGAGCTCGACGCCGAGCGTGCCATCCGGCAGGCTGTGGAGGTCGCGGCGGGCCTATGATCCCGCCGACCGTTGACCTGTGAGAGAGGATCCCACCCATGAGCACCGCAGCTGAGAACGACCACCTCGACCGTGCCATCGACCTGGCCGCCGCCAACGTGGCCGAGGGAGGCGGGCCGTTCGGGGCGGTGCTCCTCACCGCCGACGGGCGCGGCTTCGACGGGGTCAACCGGGTCACCGCGGACCACGACCCCACCGCGCACGCCGAGGTCCTGGCGATCCGGGCGGCCTGCACGGAGCTGGGGACGCACGAGCTGCCCGGGGCGGTGCTCTATGCGAGCTGCGAGCCCTGCCCGATGTGCCTGGCCAGCGCGCTGTGGGCACGGATCGACACGGTGGTGTTCGCCGCCGATCGCGAGGACGCGGCGCAGGCGGGCTTCGACGACGCCGCGTTCTACGGGTACTTCGACACCCCCGGATCCGACGACCTGCTGCGCACCGAGCAGCACCGTCGGGCGGGCGCGGCCGCGCCGTTCACCGCCTGGCGCGACCACGAGGACCGCGCGGAGTACTGAACAGCTGACCTACTGACCCTCGAGCACCTCGCGGGCGATCGGCCCTGCCGTGGTCGAGCCGTAGCTGCCGTCCTCGACGAAGGCGACGACGACCAGATCGCCCTGGGCGACGATCACCCACGAGTGGAGCTTGAGCTCGCCGTCCTCGTTCGTCCACTCCGCGGTGCCGGTCTTGCCGATCACCGGCTCGCCCGGGAGGTCCGCGAACTCGTCGAGGCTGCCGTAGGTGACGACGCCGCGCAGCAGCTCCTGCATCTGCGCGGTCTCGTCGGCCGTCAGCGGGTTCGGCACCTCGGGCGCCGCCGTCTCGTCGTCGGCGAGGATCCGGGGATGGACGGTGCTGCCCTGCTGCACGCTCGCGAGGACCACAGCCATCGACAGCGGCGAGGTCAGCACGCGGCCCTGGCCCATCATCGCCGCGGCGTGCTCGGTGCCCGTGTCCTCGGGGTCGACGGACCCCATGAACGCCTCGAGGCCCTTCGGGGCCTCCTGGCCGATGCCGAGCGTGGTCGCGGCATCGGCGAGAGCGGGCTGGTCCACTGTGTCGTACTGCAGCAGCAGCGCCGTGTTGCAGGAGTGCGCGATGACGTCCCGCAGCGGCATCGGCCCGAACAGGCCCGGATTCATCGAATCGGCGTTCTTGAAGCTGCGCCCCTCGACGGTCGCGGTCTCCGGGCACTGCAGCTCGGTATCCGGGGTGACGCCCTCGCGCAGCAGGGACAGAGCGGTCACCGCCTTGAAGGTCGAACCGGGTGCGTACTGGCCGACCAGCCCGATGGGATAGCTCTGGCCCGTCGGCCCGAGCGCCGAGGCGAGCACATCGCCGGTCGACGGCTTCAGCGCGATCACGGCGGCCGGGGCATCCTGGTCGGCGATCGCCTCCGTGGCGCGTCGCTGCAGCCCGTCGTCGAGCGTGGTGCGCACCTCGGTGCCGTCGCTCGCCTCGACCTTGTGCAGGGACCGCTCGGCGTCCGCGTCGGGGTCGACGGCGACCACGTTGACGCCGGCGCTGCCCACGAGGGCGTCATGCTCGGCGGCGACGACACCGCCGGTGGCGACGAGGTCCCCGGCGACGATCTCGCCGTCGGAGCCGTCGACGTCCTCCTTCGTGGCCTCCCGCAGCGACCCCAGCACGCCCGGGGCATAGTCGCGCTCGACGGCCAGCGGCTGGCTCTTCTCGAGCGCCCGGTAGCCCGGGACCTCCTCGGCCGTGGCCAGCGGGTAGTCCCCGAGGTCCTCGACGCGGATCGTGAGCGCGGGGACGAACGCCTCGGGTCCGTTGCCCGCGACGGAGCTCGCGTAGTTGTCCTCGTCGATCCCGAGGTGCCCGGCGAGCGCCCGTGCGGCGTCGTCCAGCTCGGACTCCTCGAGCTGCGCCTTGTCCAGACCGATCACCTGCACGTCGTGGGGACCGTAGAGGATGTTCCCGTCGCGGTCGGTGACCGTTCCCATCGTCGGGTCGAGGCGCTTCAGGTCCAGGTGGTCACGGGCGCTGAGGTCAGGAGCGAACACCGTGGGGGCGAGCTGCGCGGCCCAGCCGTCCTCGCCGCGCCGCAGCACCGCTTCCGTGGTGTACTCCCAGGTCCCGGCGTCCTGCGGGAGGGTCCAGGTCCACTGCAGGGTCGCGGTGCGGGACCCGTCCTCAGCGTCTCCGGCGTCGACCAGCTCGACCTGCGGGGGCGTCTCGACCGCCTCGAGCAGCGGGCCGAGGACCCGCTCGTGCTCGGTCGCGGCGGCCGAGGCCGAGAGGTCCTCGAGCGCCACCTCGGCGAAGTCCCCCTCCGGGAGCGCATCCGCCAGGGCCTGGGCCTCCTCGGCGCCGTCCCCGAAGCGATCACGCCACAGGAGCACACCGACCACGAGGGCCACGATCACGACGGCGGCGAGGGCGATGAGCAGGGGTCCGCGGCGTCGCGGGCGGGAGGAAGCATGGTCCATGGGACCATCGTCCCACCTAGACTCGGGCCATGTCCCGCGTGCTGCACACCGCCCAGGCCCTCGTCGACATCGTCGTCGAGGTCGAGGACCTCCCCCCGCGCGGCGGCAACGCCAATGCGCTGAGCGAGCAGTGGTACGCCGGAGGAGCGGTGACCACGCTGGTCGCGGCCTCCCGCACCGGCGCCGAGGCGGTGCACGGCGGCGCGCACGGCGCCGGCCCCCACGGGGACCTGATCCGCGAGGCACTCGCGACCGACGGCGTGGGCCTCTCCGACGAGGTGCGTCCCGACTCCGACACCGGGTACTGCGTGGTCATGCTCGAGCCGTCGGCCGAACGCACCTTCCTGACCGTCTACGGCGCGGAGCGCGAGATCACCGCGGCGTCCCTCGCGACCCTCGACCCACAGCCCGGCGACCTGCTGTGCCTGTCCGGGTACAGCCTGTTCGAGCCGACGCGCGACCCGCTGCTGGCGTTCCTCGAGACGGTGCCCGAGGGCGTCGAGGTGGTGCTGGACCCGGGCGCGCCGTTTGCGACCTTCCCCCGCGAGGTGCAGGAGAGGGTGCTCGCGCGCACCACCGTGTGGACCTCGAACGCGGACGAGGCCCGCGCGCTGACCGGGCTCGAGTCGCTCCAGGACACCCCGGAGGCGCTGCGCCGACGGATCGGCAGCCATGCCGTGGTGATCGTGCGCGACGGCGACCGGGGCTGCCTCGTGTTCCATCACGGCCGTGGCACCGAGATCCCCGCCTTCCCGCAGGAGGCCGTGGACACCAACGGGGCGGGCGACACCCACACCGGCGTGCTCCTGGCCGAGCGCGCGCTCGGGGCCGACTGGGAGTCCGCGGCCACCCGGGCCAACGCCGCCGCCGGGATCGCCGTGACCCGGAGGGGGCCGCAGAGCGCGCCCACCCGCGCGGAGGTCGACGCCTTCCTGGCATGACGCCCACCCGATGCCCAGCGCCCGGCCCTACGATGGCCTGGCACGACGAGAAGACAGCGGCGAGAGGATCGCGCAGTGACCACGAGCTTCCATGACTTCCGGGCCACCACGGTCGATGGCGAGCTCCAGGAGATGAGCAGATACCGCGGGCGGCTGGTGCTGGTCACCAACATCGCGACGCAGTGCACCTTCACCCCGCAGCTCCGCGGCCTGCAGGCCCTCCAGGACCAGTACGGCGAGCACGGCTTCACGGTGCTCGGCTTCCCGTCGGACCAGTTCCACCAGGATCCCGGGACGGACCAGGACACCCACGACGTCTGCACCTCGACCTACGACGTCACCTTCCCGCTGTTCTCCAAGATCGACGTCAACGGTCCCCTCGCGCACCCGCTGTGGCAGTGGATGTGCGCCCAGAAGGGCGGGGTGATGGGCGGTCGCATCGCCTGGAACTTCACGAAGTTCCTGATCGACGGCGACGGCCAGGTGCTGCGCCGCTACGCCCCGCCGGTGCCCCCGGTGCGGATCGCCCGACGGATAGAGACCGACCTCGGTCTGCGGTAACCGCACAGGCCCACCCTGTAGCGTGGGACACAACTACGTCCCACTGGAAAGGGGTCCCTCATGGAAGGCGCAGTCATCTTCCTCGTCGTCGCGGTCGTCGTGATCGTGGTCGTGATCATCCTGGCAGCTCTGCTGTTCGGTGGTCTGCGCACGTCGGTCCTGTTCACCGTGCACTCGCGCGAAGCCGTGATCGTGGAGCGCTTCGGCAAGTTCAGGCGCGTCGCGCACGCCGGCCTGAACTTCAAGGCACCGTTCGTCGACAACACCACCCGGCCGATCTCGCTGCGCGTGCAGCAGCTCGAGGTCAACATCGAGTCCAAGACCAAGGACAACGTGTTCGTCAACGTGCCCGTCGCGGTGCAGTACGTGATCAAGGAGGAGCAGGTCGTCGACGCGTACTACAAGCTCTCCAACGCCGAGGCGCAGATCCGCTCCTATGTGTTCGACACCGTGCGCTCCGCCCTGTCGGCCCTCGAGCTGGACGCGGCCTTCGAATCGAAGGACGATATCGCCCGCAGCGTGGAGAGCACCCTCTCGGCCCGCATGCAGGAGTTCGGCTTCAACATCATCAACACCCTGGTCCAGGACATCTCCCCCGACCAGCGCGTGCGCGACTCGATGAACTCCATCAACGCCGCCCAGCGCGACCGCGTCGCCGCCCAGTCGCTCGCCGAGGCGGACAAGATCAAGCGCGTCACCCAGGCCGAGGCCGAGGCCGAGTCCAAGCGCCTCCAGGGTGAGGGCGTCGCCGCCCAGCGCAAGGCGATCGCCCTGGGCATCGCCGAGCAGTACGAGATGCTCCGCAAGGTCGGCATAGAGAACTCCGCCGAGCAGCTGCTGCTGATGACGCAGTACTTCGACACCATGCAGGACGTGGCGCGCAACGCCCGGTCCAACGTGCTCTACCTGCCCTCGAACCCGGGTGCAGTGGGCTCCATGGGTGACGAGATCCGCACCGCCATGCTGCAGTCGCAGGCGGCCGCGGAGGCGAGCAAGGACGCCGATGTGGCCGACGCCGATTCGCGCAAGCGCGTCTCCGCCGAGCAGCTGAAGCAGCAGGAGCAGGAACGCGCCGAGCGTGCCCGCTCCGCGGCCGAGCAGAAGGCCCGCCAGGCGCAGCAGCAGGCCCAGAACGGTGGGCAGCACCGCGGCGGTCCCGGCACGCCGCCGTGGGCGCATCCCGGATCCGCGAACCAGGGCTGATCCGTCGTCGAGGGCCCGGGGTGCTGCACGCACTCCGGGCCCTCAGCGTTCCCCAGAGAGAAGGACTCCGATGAACCGCCCGAACATCATCCTGGTGTGCGTCGACGAGATGCGGGCCGACGCCATGGGCGCGGCCGGCAACGAGCACATCGACACCCCGAACCTCGATGACCTCGCGCGCGGCGGCTACCGCTTCACGCGGGCCTATTCGGCGACGCCCACGTGCGTGCCCGCCCGGGTCGCGATGTTCACCGGGAAGTCCCCCGACCTGCACGGCCGCTACGGCTACCGCGAGGGTATCTCCTTCCCGGACGCGTACCCGGTCACGCTGCAGTCGACGCTGCGCGATGCCGGGTACCAGGCGTTCGGGGTCGGCAAGATGCACGTCTTCCCCGACCGTGCCCGCTGCGGCTTCGACGACGTGCAGCTGCACGACGGGTTCCTGCACACCTCGCGGAGGCTGAGCGGCGGGCCGTCGGCGGCGATCGACGACTATGTCGACTTCCTGCGCCGCGAGACCGGGGACCCGCGGGCCGACTACCAGGAGACAGGGATCGGCTGCAATGCGATGACCGCCCGGCCCTGGGAGCGTGAGGAGCGGCTGCATCCCACCCGCTGGGTGGCCGATGAGTCGTTCCGGATGCTCGAGCGGCGCGACCCCACACGCCCCTTCTTCCTGTACATGTCGTTCCATCGGCCGCATGCCCCCTTCGATCCGCCGCAGTGGCTGTGGGACAAGTACCGCGGCCGCGAGTTCCCGCCGAGGCCGCTGGGCGACTGGGTGGAGCGGTTCGACGAGCACCGCCGCGACTTCGCCTCCGAGGCCGAGTTCGGGGCGCAGAAGGAGACCACCCATCAGCAGGTGCGCGCGGGCTACTACGGCTCGATCGAGTTCATCGACCTGCAGCTGAACCGGCTGCGGGAGACGCTCTCGGACCACGCTCTGCTCGAGGACACGATCATCGTGTTCGTCTCCGACCACGGCGACATGATGGGCGACCACGACATGTACCGGAAGTCCGTGGGCTACGAGGGCTCCGCGCGGGTGCCGCTCGTGGTGCACGTGCCGCCGCGTCACCGCGAAGGGTGGGGCGCGCCGGGCGAGGTCGAATCGATCGCCGAGCTGCGCGATCTGATGCCCACGCTGCTGGGGCTCGCGGGCGTCGAGGTGCCGGGCGGGGTCGACGGGATGAGCCTGCGCCCCGGGGGCCCGGTGCGCGAGCATCTGCACGGGGAGCATCTGATCGGCTCGCTGGGCAGGCACTCGATGCAGTGGATCCGCTCGCAGCGGCACAAGTACGTGTGGTTCTCCGGGGATGGCCATGAGCAGCTGTTCGACCTGGTCGAGGACCCGCAGGAACTGCGGGATCTCGCCGCGGATCCAGGAGCGGCCGACGAGCTGGCCCGGCACCGGGAGATCCTGGTGCGGGAGCTGAGCGGGCGGGAGGAGGGCTTCGTCGCGGACGGCGAGCTGGTCGCGGGCCGGCCGGTGCAGTCCGAGGCGACGTGGGTGCGGGAGTTCGCGCGGCTCTGAGTCCGTCGAAAGTCGTGTGTTCTCCGTCGGATGGTCCCTCAACCGGAGGTGCGTTCCGCGCCCCGGGACCGATGCGGCCCACACGCAGATCCGCTGGACTGGGGTCATGAGTGATCCCTCCTCCTCCCCTGTGGTTCCGTCCTCCGCCGCCCCTCCCTCCGACGACTACTCCGCCGAGAAGCGCATCGGCCGCCTCGTCGCGGTGACGCTGGGCTGGTGGGCGCACGGCGGCGTGCGCCTGTTGCTCGCGATCGCGCTGCTGTACTACGGCTTCGCGAAGATCGTGCTCGGGCAGTTCGGGGTGGCGGACATGGGCGATGCGCTGGTGACCCAGGGCGAGATGAGCCCGATGGGGATGCTCTGGCGCATGGTCGCCTTCTCCCCGCTGTTCCAGGTGCTCGGCGGGGTCGCGGAGGCTGGCGCCGCACTCGCCCTGCTGTGGCGAAGGTCGGTGCCGCTGGGTGCGCTGATCGCCGCGGCTGACATGTCCCTCGTGCTCGTGCTGAACCTCGGCTACGACGTGCCGGTCAAGCAGATCGCCCTGGCGCTGCTGATCATGTCGGTCCTCGTGCTGATCCCCTGGATGCCGCGACTGGCCAGGACGTTCATCGGCCGGGGCGAGATCCCGCGCGGACCGCTGCCCACCCTGGTCCCGTGGCGACCGCTGGCCCGGGTCCTGGACGTGCTGGGGCCGATCGCCGCCCTCGTGCTGGTGGGTCTGGTGGGCTGGGGCGTCAGCTCGATGTACCCCGAGCGCACCACCGACGAGTCCGCTCCCGCCGGGGTGTGGGAGGTGCAGGAGGACGCCGCCGAGCCCGCCGCGCAGCTGAGCGAGGACACACGATGGAGCGCGCTCTCCTTCGGCGAGGTCGCCTACGACGGCGCCGCCGCCGTGCAGATCCGCCAGGCGGACGGGGAGCTGCTGACCGGCCGCTACGAGCGCCTCGGGGAGGGCACGGTCGAGCTGTCGCTGCGGCCGCTGCGTGCGCCGGGGCAGACGCTCGCGGAGCACACGGAGATCGAGCCGACGACGATCACCCTGCAGATCGACGAGCAGGTCGACGGCACGCTGCGCGTGAGCGGCGAGGGCCAGGAGCTGGTACTCGCCCCGGACGACTCAGGCTCGGTCTACTACGACCGCGGCTTCAGCTGGGGAGTGCGTGCGGACGATCCGTTCAACCGCTGATCGCGCCGGCCGTAGCATCGCCCCATGCGACCACACCGCCGCTACGGCATCCTCTGCCTGCTCGCCGCGGCGTGCTGGGCGCTCACGGTGGTGATGGTGGTCGTCGGCCTCCTGGTCGGCGTCTACTCCGCATTCCTGGGGGCCTCCGCCGTGCTGACCCCCTCCCCGTCGGACGAACGGGACGGGCAGTTGGCATTCGGCGTGCTCATCGCGGTGACCGTGGGAGCCGCGGCGCTGGCGGTGCTCACGCTGGTGCTCGACGCCGTGGTGGGCGTGATGTCGATGCGCCGGATCGGCGGAAGGGCGCATCCTGCGGCGGTGCCGGTGATCTCCCTGGTCGCGGTCGCCGTGTCCACCGTCGTGCCGGTGCTGATCACGACACTCGCCCTCACCGCCGGGGCGCTCGAACTGCAGCAGACCGCCGTCGGGGCCTGGTGGCTGCTCGCCGGGACGCTCGTGCTGCTCGCTCCGTGGGCCCGCACTGCCCAACTGATCGGCGGGATCATCGAGACCGCGTCGCCGCGATCGCAGCCCCCCGATGTCGGCCCCCTCCCCTAGTCTGGGGCGGGACGCGACGACGGAGGAGCCCAGATGCAGATCGAGTTCGGCTGGTCGCTGGACGGCACCGCCTGGGCGGATGGTGCCGGTGCGACCGGGACCGTGCGGATGGGGCCCCGCGGCCTCGTGCAGCTGCTGCAGACCCGGCTCGCGCTGACCCGCCCGTCGGTCGATCCCGCGGTGCGGACCGCGCAGTACGCGCGCGCGATCGCCGCCGCGGACCACGAGTGGGCACGGGCCTCGTTCGACGTCGATCCCTGGTCGACCGCGAGCACGATGCTGTCCTGGCGCGATGCGGCCGTGACGGCCGGGGCCACGCTGCGTCGGGCGCCCGGACTGCCGGCCCGGATCGATGCCCTGTGCGCGATCGAGCAGGAGGCCGACATCGCCCCCGGCGCGGCCGACGACCTGCGGGAGATCATCGACCTGCTCGCGGAGCTCGCCGTCTCGCCCTGGCCGCTGGGCATCGAGCAGGTCCTCTGCCACGAGGAACCGGCGACCCTCCCCGGGCTGTGGCCGCAGCTGCTGGAACTGCTGGCCGGGGCCGGGGTGGAGGTGCGCCCGGCAGGCGAGATGCCGGCCGGACGACCCGAGCTGGTGCTGCTCGAGGCCGACGACGAATGGACGGCCGCGGAGACCGCCGCGCGGTTCCTCGCCGGGCGCGACGGAGACCCGGTCCATGTCCTCGCCACGGAGGACACGATCCTGCTGGACCAGGAGCTTCACCGCCGCGGCGTGGCCGCGATCGGGGTGGCGGGAGCCTCCGCGGACCGCACCAGCCTGCAGATCCTCCCGCTGTACCTCTCGATCGCGATCGCCCCGGTGGACGTGCAGCAGCTCGGGGCGTTCCTGGACCTGCGCGTGCTCGATGCCCCGGAGTCCGACCGCGAGCCGATCGGCCTGGTGCCCTCACGGGTGCGTCGCCGTTTCCTCGATGCGCTGGCCGCCGAGCCCGGCACCGGCGGTCCAGCCTGGGAGGCTGTGCTCTCCGAGCTCGCCGCCGATCCCGAGGAGGTCGCCGCCCTCGAGATCGCCCGAGCGGTCTCGGCGCTGGTCACGCACCCGCTCGACCCGGAGCAGCTGACGCCCCCGCGGCTGCGGGTCGCCACCGCCTGGCTCGGGGAACGGCTGCACGCCCTCGGGCAGGGCGATCCGGGGCTGGTGCGGGCGAGCGCCCATCTGCAGACGGTCCTGGCGGTGCTCGACACCCTCGGCGATGATCATCTGCTGGGCGCGCGAGAGCTCTCCCAGATCGTCGAGGCCTCCGCCGGGCGCGCCGCCTCTCCGGTCGCCCGGCCCGAGGCGACCGATGCCTGGACCGCCTGCACCCGCCCGGCGCAGCTGCGCCCGCGCGGTGGGGACGTGCTGTGGTGGGGCGCGGACAGACAGGACCCGCAGACCGGCGTGACCTGGGACGCCGTCGAGATCGCGGCGCTCGAGGGCCTCGGGGGGCGTCTCGTGGAACCTGCCGCTCTGGCCGCTCTCGAGACCGATGCGGGACTGCGCGGGCTGCTCGGCACCGGACGGCTGATCGTGGTCCGCACCCGCGGCCGCGCCGAGAAGGCCACCGCTCCCCACTCCCTGCTCGCCCACCTCGCGGCAGAGCGGGCCGCGCCCGGGGAGGACGTCGCGAAGGTGCTCGAGCAGTTCCGGGTGGATCCGCGCACAGCGGTCGGAGACGGGGTCTGGGAGCTCGCGGGGTCGCGTCGGCTGCTGAGCGTTCCTGCGCTCGTCGGCCCGGCGGAGCCTGCGCAGGATCTCACCAAGCGCACCGGCCCGGCACCGCATCTGGTGCCGACCGCGCTGAGCTACTCCCAGGCGGAGAACCTGCTGGGCTGCCGGCAGAAGTGGACGTATCGCACGGGGCTCGGGATCCGTCCCGCCTCGGTCGCGAGCGTGCCCAGCGGCAACCAGATGATCGGCACCCTCGTGCACACCGTGGTCGAGGAGCTGGTGAACACCCGTCGGGAGCAGGGCGGTGCGCCCTCCGCCGAGGAGATCTCGCAGGTGCTCGAACGACTCGTTCCGCAGCTCGCCTCGGAGCTCCTGCTGCCCGGGCGGGAGGTCGAGCTGACCACGATGCGGGAGACGGCCGTGCGCTCGCTGGTGGAGTTCTTCGGCCGCCTCGCGGAGGCCGGGCTCGTGATCACCTCCGTGGAGTCCCGCTTCGAGGAGCCGCTGACGCTGCATCTGGAGCGCGGGGACCTCGAGGTGCCGTTCCTGGGCTACCGCGACGTGCTCGCCGACGACGCCGCCGGGAAGCCTACCGTGATCGACCTGAAGTGGACCTCAGCGGCCAAGAAGTACCCTGAGCTGTTCGACGCCGGGGAAGCGCTGCAGCTCGCCTCCTATGCATGGTCGCTGCATGACGACTCGGCCGACGTCGGGTATTTCCTGCTCAAGCAGGGCGAGTTCGTCTCCGCGAACCCGGCGCTGGACCCGCACGGCCGGCCCACGCTGGACATCGCCGGGGCGTGGTCGAGAACGGTCGGAGGGATCACCGAGGCGCTCGACGCGATCGGCGAGGGCACCGTCACGGCGCAGTCCGGGCAGATCCTGCGCGACGCCGGGCAGGGGCTCGGCACCCCGCGCACCGAGGCGAAGAAGACCTACGCGGCGGCGCAGGAGGAGGCGCGGGCCGGCGGCGGGATCGTGGTCGACGCCCGCTGCGACTACTGCGACTTCTCCCTGCTGTGCGGCCTGAGAGGCGATGCATCATGAGCTTCACCCTGATCAACGCCTCGGCCGGGTCCGGCAAGACGTACACCCTGACCCGGCTGCTCGCCGAGCGCCTCGAGGCCGGGCTGGACCCCTCGCAGGTCATCGCCACGACGTTCACCGTCAAAGCGGCCGACGAGCTCTCCCAGCGGGTGCGCTCCACGCTCCTGGACCGCCAGCAGGTCGAGGCGGCGCGCGGCATCGACAGCGCTCTGATCAGCACCGTGAACTCCGTCGCCGGGCGCCTGGTGACCGAGTACGCGCTGGACGCGGGCATCTCCCCGCAGGTGCAGGTGCTCGACGACACGACCCAGAAGGCCGCGTTCGCCGCGGCGATCGACCGCACCGCCGCCGCGGCCGGGGTGCGCTGGGCGGCGATGCTGGCCCGCACCGAGCACGACGGCGACGAGAAGGACACCGGCTTCGGCTTCGGGACCCGCAAGCAGGCCTGGCGGGGCCGGGTGAAGGACGTCGCGGACGCCGCTCGCACCAACCTGCTCGGCGCCGAGGAGCTGCGCGCCGCCGCGACCGTGTCCTGGGAGGAGCTCCGGGAGGCGGCCCGGCTGCCCGAGCCCGGGGAGGACCTGCGGGGCCGCTGGCTGCATGAGCTGGGGCAGCGGATCGGAGATTTCGCCGGGGATCTGGCCGCGTCGGTCGATGAGTCCGGGGAGGGCATCAAGGGCGGGCCGATCTCCCCGCGCAGCGTGAACAGGGCCCGGGGCGACCTCGAGGCGCTGCGCCGGCTCGAGCGGACCCTGCGCGATCGGGAGCGGGCACCGTGGTCGAGCTGGCTGAAGCTGGCCGGCGGAAGGTACGGTGCCCCGGCGAATCGGGCCCTGGAGCCGCTCGCGATCGAGGTGGGCGAGGGCTTCGCGCAGAATCCTGCCTGGCAGCAGGACCTCCGCGATCTCATCGCGCTCGTGCTCGACGTCGCCGCGGACTCGCTGGACGCCTACGAGACCTACAAGCGCGAGCTGGGCCTGATCGACTTCATCGACCAGGAGGTGCAGGCGCTGCGCCTGCTGCAGGATTCGCCGCGGGTGCGCGAGTCCATCGCCTCGCGCTACCGCCTCCTCGCGGTCGACGAGTTCCAGGACACCTCCCCCGTGCAGCTGGCCCTGTTCCTCGAGCTCTCCCAGCTCATCGAGGAGAAGATCTGGGTGGGCGACCCCAAGCAGGCGATCTACGGCTTCCGTGACGCCGACCCGCGCCTGATGCAGGACATCATCCGCGCGCTCGAGGGCGGCGGCACGGTGTTCGGGACCGGCGAGGTGCAGAACCTCTCCCACTCCTGGCGCTCGCGGAAACTGCTCGTGGATTTCACCAACGCCCTGTTCACCCCGGTGTTCGCGCCCGACGGCGAGGGCCTGGAGCGGGTGCGGCTCCAGATCCCCGAGCAGCGGGAGGCGGAGGCCGGCGGCGGCACGCTCGAGGTGTGGGAGGCGACGAAGAACGACCGCCGCGTGGTCTCCGCGCAGAAGCATGCGGCGATGATCGCCGAACAGATCCGGCGCCGGATCGACGAGGGTGCGTTCACCACGGGATCGACCGCGGTACTGGTGCGCAGCAACACCCAGCGGGCCTCCGTGGTCGCCGCCCTCCAGGAGCGCGGGGTGCCCACCGCCGGCGCCGCCCATCCGCTGCTCGCGACGAGGGAGGCGCAGATGGTGCGCGCGGCGCTCGCGGTGACCCTGGACGGCTCCGACACGCTGGCGCTGACCGAGCTGGTGACGCTGCTGAGCGATCACGGCGCGCACGAGGACTGGTTCACGCAGCTGATGGCGGCGTCGGACCGGGAGGCGCGCAGGGCCGTGTTCGCGAGGTGGTGGGAGGATCCCGTGCTGGCCGGGCTGCGCGAGGTGCGGCGGGCCTGCATCGGCTTCACGCCGGTGGAGATGATCAGCGCGCTGATCGACGCGCTGGACCTGCCGCAGCGGATCAAGCGCTGGACCGGGCAGGGCTCCCGCCGTCGCACCCTGGATGCGCTGCGGGCGATGGCGCAGGAGACCACGCAGCGGCGTCGGGCGGAGGGCTCCCCCATCACGCTGACCGGCCTGCGCGCCGAGCTCGACGCCTGGACGGAGGGACCGGACCTCTCCGCCCTGCCCGAGGCGGTCTGGGTGGGCACTATCCATGGCGCCAAGGGCCTGGAATGGGATCACGTCGTCGCCTACCTCGGCGCACCCCCGAAGGAGCGCGACCACTCCAGCGGCGTGCTCGTGGTCTCCCCCGGGGCGCTCGACGTCACCGCCCCGCTCGCCGGCCGCAGCCTGCGGTTCTGGCCGAAGGTCGCCGCCCCGGCGGAGGTCGCGGAGAACCTCGCGGCCTCGGGGTTCGCGAACCGCCGGCGCGATGCCGAGGCGGAGGAGTCCGGGCGGCTGCACTACGTGGCCCTCACCCGCGCCGCCCGCACCTCGGTGCTCGCCGTGCCCGGCACCTCGACGGTGCTGGACACCCTCATCGAGACCCCGCCGCTGGTGAGCTGGTCCGACGACGCCCTCACCGTGCACGGCACCGAGGGCACGCTGCCGGCGAGGGTGAGCACGGTGAACGTCGACGACCTGCTGGACGAGATCCCGGCGCAGCTGCCGCGCCGGGCCGATCCGCTCGCGGCGACCGACGTGCCGCTGCGCCCGGCACCGGACGCCGCTGCCCGGGTGTCGGCCCGGTTCCAGGCGTCCGGCGTCGGCTCGGGAGAGACGCTCGGGGAGGTCGCCGAGCCGCGGAGCATCGGACCGGTGCTCGTGCGCGGGGGCGGCCCGCAGTGGGAGCGCGTGGGAGAGGCGGTGCACGCCTATCTCGGCCTGCCGCTCGAGCATCTCTCGCCGGAGCAGCGGCTCGCGGCCGCGGAGCGCCTGCTGCAGCGCTGGGTGGTGACCCGGACGGTCGACGCCCAGGTGCTGCTGGACGCCGGGGAGGCCTGGGCGCGCTTCGTGGACTCGGAGTTCCCCGGGGCCGCGCAGCTCACCGAGCAGCCGATCACCTGGTGGAACGAGGACTCGCAGGTCATGGAGGGATGGATCGACACCCTGCTGCGCCTGCCCTCGGGCGAGATCGTGCTCGTGGACCACAAGGCGTATCCGGGTGATGACCCCGTGGGGCACGTGCGTCGGCACTACCTGGGCCAGATGAGCACCTATGCGCAGGCGCTGGCCGCCGCCGGCCGCGCGCCGGACCGGATCCTGATGCACCTGCCGCTGCGGGGAGAGATCGTCGAGGTGAGGGTTCATGGGCAGGAGCACTGAGGCGATCGCTCCCGAGGAGGCCGTGTCCAGGGCTCTGCTGCTGGTCGACGAGGCGCGGCGGTCGGGCACCCGGCGGTTGCTCGGGATCGCCGGGGCGCCCGGCGCCGGGAAGTCCACGCTCACGCAGCTGCTGGAGGAGCGGCTGCCGGAGAGCTCCTGCGTGGTGGTGCCGATGGATGGGTTCCACCTGGCGGATGTGGCGCTGGAGCGGCTGGGCCGAGCGGACCGCAAGGGGGCGCCGGACACCTTCGACGCCGGCGGCTATGTGGCGCTGCTGCAGCGGATCCGCTCCGCGATGCCGCAGGATCCGTCCGTGTGGGCGCCGATGTTCGAGCGCGAGCTCGAGCAGCCCCTGGCCGGCGCCATCGAGGTGGACGCGCAGGTGCCGCTCGTGATCACCGAGGGCAACTACCTGCTCTCCGACGACGGCGCCTTCGCGCAGGTGCCTGCGCTGCTGGATGCCCGCTGGTTCATCGAGGTGCCCGACGCGCTGCGGCACGAGCGGCTGATCGCCCGTCACGTGCAGTACGGGAAGTCCCCGCAGGCTGCGCGCGAGTGGACGCTGGGACCCGACGAGACGAACGCCCGCCGGGTCGCAGCGACCCGCGACCGCGCCGATGCCGTCGTGGACCTCACGGCCCGCTGACCACCGACCGCAGCACCGACCCGTCAGCTGCGGGCGAGGAGGGCCTTCACGAAGGTGGTGGAGCGCTCACGCAGCCCCTCGATCCGCATCTCGCGGTGGTAGGCCAGCAGCGCCGGGTCCTCGGTGCGCAGCTCGTAGGGCTGCGGGGGCCGGCGCACGTGGCGCGAGCAGCTGAAGTCCGCGCACACGGACGTGCCGATCGAGTTGCCGCGCCGGCCGGGAGCACCGGCGAGCGGGGCGACGAACGAGGCGGCATGCAGGCCGTCGACCACGTCCTCGCACCAGGCGCACATCATCTTGCGGCCCGGCGGGTTCTCGGCGCCGCGCAGAAGCAGCACCACGAGCTCGTCGTCCAGCTCGAGGGCGACGTAGTGCTGGCGGGGCCGCTTGGCGTCCTGCCAGCCGAGATAGTCCAGCCCGGAGAAGTCGATCGACTCGAGGTCGGGCAGGGCCGCGCGCTTCGCCTCGCCCTTGCTGGCGTTGACGAAGGCGTTGCGGATCTGGGATTCGGTCAGGGTGTTCATGGGGGTGTCCTCACGATGGGCATGCCGACCCACGGCCGATGGCACGGCCGAGCTGTGGAGGGCATGCGGGGATGGAGCGATGGCGGATGCGGCCGTGCCGCGTCACGCCGAGAAGGCCCGGTGGGCCGCCTCGCTTCCTGCATGCTGGGTGCGCATGCTCATCTCCTCGCTGCATCGTGGTGCCGCGCCCCTGACGGGCGCCGACCGCGGACACGCTACGCCTGCGACCCCGCGGGGACAAGCACTTTGTGCGCCGCGACGCTCACCGCAGCGGCGGCGCCGTCCCGATCGAGCCGGTGCGGGCGGACACCTGCTCCAGCTCGACGGTCTCCGGGCCTGCGCCCGCCTCCTTCGCCGCGACCCAGATCGCGAGGGTTCTGAGGCGGTGATGGTCGGCCTGCGGGCCGACGATGAGCTCGAGCCTGCACCATGTGTCGGTGAGCGGCCGCTCAACGACACATGGTGCAGGCTCGAGCCGTTCCGCAGGCGCGCGGGCGGGGCGGGGCGCCGTGCGGGGGGGGCGGGCCCGGGGCGGGAGTGGGGCAGCGGGGCAGCGGGCCCCGCCCGGCGGCCCCGCTCGGATCAGGCGATGATCTGGTTCAGCTGCTCGAGGTCCTCGGCGCCGAGCTCGAGGGCGATGGCGCCGGCGGAATCGGTGATCGACTCGGGGCGGCTCGCCCCCGGGATCGGGACGACGTGCTCGCCGAGCGAGAGCTCCCAGGCCAGGACGACCTGCTGCGGGCTCACCCCGTGGGCTTCGGCGATGGCCTGGATCTGCGGGAACCGCTCCCCCACGGCGCTCGCGCCGCCGCCGGTGCCGCCCAGCGGCGACCACGGCACGAAGGCGATGCCGTGCTCGCCGCAATGCTCGAGCTCGCGCTTGGAGGTGTGGAAGAAGGTGGGTGAGAACTGGTTCTGCACCGCGGCGAGGCCTCCCTCTCCGAGGACCTCGAGGGCCACGTCGATCTCCTCGACGTTCGCGTTGGAGATCCCGATCTCCCGGATCAGGCCCTCCTCCTTCAGCGCGGCGAGCGCCTCGATGCCCTCGGCGTAGCGGATGCTGCGGTCCGGGCGGTGCCAGTAGTAGAGGTCCACCGACTCGATCCCGAGGTTCGCCAGGGACTTCTCGAGGGCGGAGCGCAGGTACTCGGCGGTGCCGTTGCGGCCGCCCACCTCGCCCTCGGAGCGGGTGATGCCGCCCTTGGTGGCGAGGACCACCGAGGAGCGGTCCCCGTCCCAGGTGCGCAGCCCCTCGGCCACGGCCTTCTCGTTGTGGCCCATGGTGTCCCAGGTGGGGGCGTAGATGTCGGCGGTGTCGAGGAAGGTGACACCGGCATCGAGCGACGCGTGGATCGTGGCGTTCGCACGATCCTCCGGCGCGGGTTCGCCGCGTCCCATCGACAGGGGCATGGCGCCGAGGCCCAGGGCGGAGACGGTCAGGGAGCCGATACGGCGAGTGGGTGCAGTCATACGGAAAGCCTATGCCGTCGGCGTGGCCCAGGTCACGAGCTGTCCGCCGTCAGCCGAAGCCGGCATCGGTGAGCAGCTCCTCCGACCACTGGGCGAACACGCCGTCGAGGCCGGTGCGGTGCGTGGCGTCCGCGACCGTGCGGGCGATCGCCCCGGGGGCATCGAGGTGGAGCATCACCGGCCCCGCCGGCCCGTCCTCGGCGGTCGCCGCAGGGCGACGGCCGAGCTGGATCACGCTGTCCAGGACGCGATGGGGGCCGAGCACGCCCGCCGCGGGGCTGTCGCCGGAGAGCTCGAGGTCCTCGAGATGCAGCGGGGACGCTTCGGCATCACGGACGTGCAGGCGGTTCCTGATCTGGCCGCCGCGCTCGCCCGTACGGCCCAGCACGAGGGTCTCGCGCAGGCAGAGCGCGGCCCCGTCGTCGAGCGTCGCCGTCATGTCGCGGTCCACGGCCGCACCGGCGGCGATCACGAAGGGATGCGCCCGCCACACCAGGGTCGCCCCGCGGTCCAGCCGGATCCGCACGTCGAAACGGCTGCGCCTGCCGTCGGTCGGGTAGGCGACCATGCCGCCCACGTCCTCCAGATCGAGGGTGCAGCGGGCCCCGACGTGGACGTCGACGCCGAGATGGTCACCTCCGACCAGCGTCGCCCCGCCGGCGACCAGCGCGACCTGCGCGCCGGTCGCATGGCGCTCGATCGTGCGCGCCTGGAGCAGCCCCGGGGTGATCGCCACCCGGACGGGACCGCGCTCGGCGCGCAGGATGCTGATCCGTGTCATCCGGCGTGGACGTGCTCGTGCTCGTGCTCATGGGGGTGGTCGTGGGGGTGGTCGTGCTCGTGGGGGTGGTCCTCGTCCTCGGCGTGGAAGTGCGGCGCCATCGGCCCCGGGTCCTGCGGAGCGTGGGTGCCCGCGGTGTGGGCGGCCAGGATCTCGAGCACCCAGCCGCGCAGGGCGGCGACGGTGTCCTCCTGATGGCGGGAGACGCCCAGCACGGGGCCGCCCTCGCGGGCCTCGGCGGCGTCGGCGAGCATCAGCTCGACGTCCACGCCCACGTGGGGGGCCAGGTCGACCTTGTTGACCACCAGCAGGTCGGCGCGGCCGATGCCTGGGCCGCCCTTGCGGGCCACGTCGCCGCCGCCGGCGACATCGAGCACGAAGATCTGCGCGTCCACGAGCGCCGGGGAGAAGGTCGCGGTGAGGTTGTCCCCACCGGACTCGACGAGCACGAGGTCCAGCGGGTCGAAGTCGGCCTCGAGCTCCTCGACCGCGGCGAGGTTGGCGGTGACGTCGTCGCGGATCGCGGTGTGCGGGCAGGCGCCGGTCTCGACCGCCCGGATGCGCTCGGGCTCGAGCACTCCCGCCGAGCGCAGGAAGCGGGCGTCCTCGTCGGTGTAGATGTCGTTGGTGATCACGCCGATGCGGATCTCGCCGGCCAGGGCGCGGCAGATCGTCGCGATCAGGGAGCTCTTGCCGGTGCCGACGGGGCCGGCGACCCCGAGTCGCAGCGAACGCTGCGGGGCCACGGATATTGGGGCGGTGTTCTCAGGCACGGAAGAGCCTCCTCGGCAGGGTCGACTGGGCCTCGGCCCAGCCTTCGGTCAGCGGTGCCCCGGTGCACGGGATGTGCACCGGGTCCTCGAGCGCGGCGAGCTCCGCCACGCGGGGTTCCAGGAGCGCGCAGGCCTCGAGCACGAGGGCTGCGGCGGAGCGCGGATCGCCGGGCTCGAGCTTGAGCAGGGCGGCGGCGACGGTCTGCGCATCGTCGTAGGCGACCAGGCGCACGAGGTCCTCGGCCGCGAGGCCCGCCGCCGCTGCGACCAGGCCGAGCACGAGCGGACGCGGCCAGGGCCTCTCGCGCGAGATCGGGGCCGGGACGGCGCCGGGCCACAGCACGTCGGCGAGCCGTCGCAGGCCGTCCCCGAGGGCGCACGCCACCTCACGCTGGGCGCGGCTGGGGGTGCGCGCGGCCCATTCACGCAGCAGGGGCTCGAGAGCCTCCGGAGCAGGGGCCCGCTCGGCGTCGAGCGCGATCCGCCGCGCCACGACCGCGGCCCCCGCCTCGACCTCGGTGACGGTGCGCTGGCGGGAGGCGAGGTAGGCCGCGACGGCCGACGGCGCGAGACCGTCGCGGAGCGCCGCCTCCAGGGCGTTCGAGCTGACGTGGGCGCCGGCGGGCAGCCGGGAGTCCGCGAGCAGCATCGCAACTGTCGTGGACGCGGGAGATACAGGGGGCGCGGGGAATACAGGGGTCGTGGGCACGGCGCTCAGAACATCTGGTAGAGCTGGGCGAGCGGCACGGTGCGGGCGGGCCGGGGTTCGACCAGCTCCCCGTCGATCCGGATCTCGAAGGTGTCGGGGCGGATGTCGATCTGCGGCAGGGCGTCGTTGTTGCGCAGGTCGGCCTTGGTGACTTCCCGGGTCGGGGCGACGGGCAGGAGCTCCCGGCGCAGTCCGAGGCGGTCGCGCAGTCCGTCGTCGATCGCCGACGGCGCGACGAAGGAGACGGAGAGGTCCGCGCCGATCGCGTCCCCGAACGTGGGCCTCATGAGCACGGGCTGCGGCGTGGGGATCGAGGCGTTCGGATCGCCCAGGGCCGCCCAGGCGATCGCGCCGCCCTTGAGCACGAGCGCCGGTCGCACCCCGAAGAAGCGCGGGTCCCACAGCACCAGATCGGCCAGCTTCCCGGGCTCCACGGAACCGATGTGCGCGTCGACGCCGTGGGCGATCGCGGGGTTGATCGTGTACTTCGCGACGTAGCGCCGGGCCCGCTCGTTGTCGGCCGGGAGGGAACCGCCCAGGGAGCCGACGCGGTCCTTCATGACATGGGCGACCTGCCAGGTGCGCGTGATGACCTCGCCGATGCGACCCATCGCCTGGGCGTCGGAGGAGGTGATCGACAGGGCTCCCAGATCGTGCAGGAGGTCCTCGGCGGCGATCGTCGAGGCGCGGATGCGGGACTCCGCGAAGGCGAGGTCCTCGGGGACCGAGGCCTTGAGATGGTGGCAGACCATGAGCATGTCGAGATGCTCGGCGACGGTGTTCACGGTGTGCGGCAGGGTCGGGTTCGTCGACCCCGGCAGCACATGGGGCAGCGAGGCGATCTCGAGGATGTCCGGTGCATGGCCGCCGCCGGCGCCCTCGATGTGGAAGGCGTGGATCGTGCGCCCGCCGATCGCGGCGATCGTGGACTCGACGAAGCCGGATTCGTTGAGGGAATCCGAGTGCAGGGCCACCTGCAGGCCGTGCTCGCCGGCCGCCCGCAGCGAGGCGTCGATCGCGGCGGGCGTCGCGCCCCAGTCCTCGTGGACCTTGTACCCGGCGGCGCCGGCGAGCGCCTGCTCGGCGAGGCCCTCCGCGGAGACCGTGTTGCCCTTGCCCAGCAGGAGCACGTTCACGGGCAGATCGTCCAGAGCCTGGAGCATGGTCCCGAGGTGCCAGGCGCCGGGGGTGACCGTGGTGGCGCGGCTGCCCTCGGAGGGGCCGGTGCCGCCTCCGCCGATGGTGGTGGTGCCGGTGGCGAGCGCCTCGTGGATCTGCGACGGGGAGAGCAGATGGACGTGGGTGTCGAAGGCCCCGGCGGTGAGGATCCTCCCCTCACCGGCGATGATGTCGGTCGACGGGCCGATCCTCAGGGCGGGATGGATCCCGTCGGAGACATCGGGGTTGCCGGCCTTCCCGAGCGCGACGATGCGACCGTCGCGCAGGCCGACGTCGGCCCGCACGACTCCCCACCAGTCCAGGACGATCGCGTTGGTGATGACCGTGTCCGGGGCGCCCTCGGCGCGGGTCGTCGTCCCCTGGCCCATCGACTCGCGGATCGACTTGCCGCCTCCGAAGACGGCCTCCTCCCCGCCGAAGGTGCGATCCTCCTCGACCTCGATCCACAGGTCGGTGTCGCCGAGCCGGATCTGATCACCGGTGGTGGGGCCGTAGAGCGCGGCGTATCGCGCGGAGCTGATGACGGCCATGGATCAGACCGCCTTCCCGTGAGGATCGTGGGGAGCACGGATCTGGATCCCGGGCACGTGTGCGGCGCCGCCGAGGCGCACCAGCGGCAGCTCCCGCGAGGCGCCCGGCTCGAAGCGCAGGGAGGTGCCGGCGGGGATGTCGAGACGGAAGCCCTGAGCGGCCTCGCGATCCAGGACGAGCGACGCGTTCACGTCGGGAAGATGGATGTGCGACCCGATCTGGATGGGGCGGTCCCCGGTGTTCTCGAGGACCAGCACCAGACGGTCCTCCTCCCGGTCCCGCACGTTGAGCACCCGGTCGCCGGGGCGCACCCGGATCGCGCCGGGTCCCGCCGGCGCGCTCTCTGCCTCCGTCATGGGGCCCTCTCAGTCGATCGGATGGTGGATCGTGACGAGCTTGCGGCCGTCGGGGAACGTCGCTTCGACCTGCACGTCGGTGAGCATCGCGGAGACGCCCTCCATGACCTGGTCCCGGCTGAGCACCTCGCGGCCGCTCACCATGAGCTCCTCGACGCGGCGACCGTCGCGGGCGCGCTCGATCACCCAGGTGGACAGCAGCGCCACGGCCTCGGGATGGTTCAGCTGCACGCCGCGCTCGAGACGGTCGCGGGCCACCATCCCCGCGACGGACAGCATCAGCTTCTCGGTGTCACCGGGAGTGAAGCGCATGGCTCACTCCTCCGGCAGCACGTGCTCGCCCGTGCGGTCGGTGGCCAGGGCCAGGGAGCTGAGGTACTGCTTCTCGCCGTTCGGGCCGGGCTTCGCCGAGGCGATCATGTCGGGGCGCTCGAACTCCAGCCCGGTGACGCAGCACGTGAGCGTCTCCCCGGAGGGGTTGCCGTCCTCGTCGTACATCGGCAGGTCGATGCCGTCGTCGGTGCGGCGCAGGTAGTACCGGCCCTGGGTGATGACCGCCATGAGCGGGGTCGCCACCACGGCGATGCCGACGGCGAACAGCGGGGAGTAGGGCTGGACGGCGGCGCCGAAGGCCCCGAAGAAGATCGCGATCGAGATGCCGCCGGCGAGCGCCATCGCGACCAGACCCACCGGGTTCCAGTTGTAGAGCATCCCGCGGCGGAACTCGGGCTTCTTCGGCGAGAGTCCCAGGAGGTGCTTGTTGATGACGATGTCCGAGGCGACCACCAGGATCCAGGACATGGCGAGGTTCGCGTAGAAGCTCAGGATCCCGTTGAGGAAGTCGAACATGTTCGCCTCCATCAGCACCAGGGCGATGCCGAGGTTCACCCCGAGGAACACCAGGCGCCCGGGATAGCGGCGCGTGAGCCGTGTATAGGCGTTGGTCCAGGCCAGCGAGCCGGAGTAGGCGTTGGTGACGTTGATCTTCACCTGGGAGATGACCACCAGCACGACGGCGAGGAGGAGGGCCAGCCAGGCGGGCATGAGCTGCTGGTAGGTGACCAGGAACTGCTGGACGGGCTCGTTGGCGAACTCGCGGGCGCCGGGCACCGTGGCGACCAGGTAGATCGCGAGGAACATGCCGAGGATCTGCTTGGTGGCTCCGAAGAGCACCCAGCCGGGCCCGCCCAGGATGGTGGAGGCCCACCACCGGCGCCGGTTCTGCGCGGTGCGCGGGGGCATGAACCGCAGGTAGTCGATCTGTTCCGCGATCTGCGCGATGAGCGAGAGGCACACGCCGGCGGCGAGCATCGCGGAGGCGAAGCTGACTCCTCCGCCGCCCTCCCCGGTGTGCGCGAAGAAGTTCTGCACCGACTCGGGGTGGGAGACGACGAGGTAGACGACGGGGATGACCATCAGGACCAGCCACACCGGGGTCGTGGCGACCTGCAGCTTCGCGAGCACCTTCATGCCGTAGATGACCAGGGGGAAGATCAGCAGAGTCGAGATCAGGTACCCGATCCAGCGCGGGATCCCCAGGCCCAGGAAGAGGCCCTGCGCCATGATCGAGCCCTCGAGGGCGAAGAAGATGAAGGTGAACGACGCGAAGATGACGTTGGTGATGACCGAGCCGTAGTACCCGAAGCCGGCGCCGCGGGTGATGAGGTCGAGGTCGAGGTTGTAGCGGGCCGCGTAATAGGCCAACGGGAACCCGCTGAGGAAGATGATCGCGGCGGCGACGAGGATGCCGATGATCCCGTTGAGCGTGCCGTGGGTCAGGCCGATGTTCGCGCCGATGGAGAAGTCCGCGAGGTAGGCGATGCCGCCCAGGGCGCTCGTCGCGACGACACCCGGCCCCCACCTGCGGTACGAGCGCGGGGCGAATCGGAGGGTGTAGTCCTCGAGGCTCTCGTTGGTCGCGGCGCGCGCATCGGCGGGGAGTCCGGGGGCTTCGGGACTGGGTCTGGCGTCAAGGCTCACGGCAGCGCTCCGTTCGGTGGGGGCAGGCCAGAGGCCTGTTCGGGACACCGGAACCGTAGGGCGCAGGGTCCGTCGACGTCTTCGCCGGACGTCGCCGTGACCCGTTCGTGACCAGCCGTCTCAGCGCTGGATCAGCGCGGGCGGGTCGATTCCCGGTCGATGATCCGGGAGCGCAGCAGGGTCGTCGAGGGCTCCTCCTCGGGATCGGTCATGCGCTGGCCGAGCATGCGAGCCGCGGCCCGGGCGGTCGCCCGCACCGGCTGGTGCACCACGGAGACCGACGGGGTGACCAGGCGGGTCCACAGGTCGTCGTCGGTGGCGAGCAGGGCCGGGGCGTCCTGGACGCCGCGCATCGACTCGAAGGCGCCGGCGGACATCCGGTTGTTGGTCACGTAGACGCAGTCGGCCTCGCCGGCGGCGAGGATCTGCGCCATCAGCTCGCGCCCGGACTCCAGATGCAGGTCGCCGCGGGCGATCACGGAGTCCGGGGCCGCGACTCCCAGCTCGCGCCACGCGGCGAGATGGCCGACGACGCGCTCCTCGGTGGTGCGCAGATCGGAGGGCCCGGTGAGCACCGCCGGGGCGCGGAAGCCGCGCTCGTGGAGATGCCGGGCGGCCTGCCTGCCCGCCTCGATGTTGTCGGTCGCGACCAGGTCCGTCGCGGCGCCGTCGATCCAGCGGTCCACGAGCACCACGGGGATGCCGGCATCGGTGAGGGGCGACAGATCGGTGCGGGCGCCGTGCACCGGGACCAGCAGCACCCCGGCGACATGGCGGCCCACCAGCTGGGCGAAGCAGTCCCGCTCGAGGTCGAGGTCGTCCTCCGTGTGGGCGACCGTCACCGAGTAGTGGTCGGCGCGCACGATCCGCTCCACCTCGCTGATGATCTGCGTGAAGTAGGGGTTCTCCGCATCGGGGGTCACCACCGCGATCTGCGCGGTCCCGCCGCGGCGCAGGGAGCGCCCCAGCGCATTGGGGACGTACCCGGTGGTGCGCACCGCGGCACGCACCCGTCGGGCGAGGTCCCGGTCGACCGAGGCGACGCCGTTGACGACCCGGGACACCGTCGCCGAGGACACGCCGGCGGCGGCGGCCACATCCATGATCGTGGGTCTCTGCGACACCGCGGTCCTCCCTGCTGATGGGCGCCGCTCAGGCGCGGACGGGACCTGCGGGGCTGTGCGGGCCGGCGCCGGATCCGAGGTGGACCTCCATGCCGTCGAAGGTCGGCGGCTCGGGACGCGTGGTCACCGGACGGTCGAGGTAGAAGATCGCGGTGGAGGCGATGTCGTCGCGCAGCGGCAGGTAGCGGCCGGCGCTCTTCCAGCCCAGGGCCTGGATGTCCACGCGAGGCAGACCGGTGGTGAAGTGGATCGGGTCGGCCACGTGCCAGCGGTACATGCCGAAGCGCTGCTGGGCAATGTAAAGCCCGTCGGGCCGGATCACCTGCGGCATGCCCAGGTACGGCGTGGAGAAGGCCGTGTAGCCCTCGCCGGGGATGTCGAAGTTCCAGGCGCCGCCGAAGTAGTCCTCGGTGCCGGTGCCGGCGATGGTCGGGAAGCCGCCGTCGGGCTGGTCGTCGTCGAGGTAGAACTTGATCTCACCCTCGCCCCACCAGCCGTTGGAGTGCACGCCCCAGGCGATGTAGGTGCCCACGTACTGGCCCTGCCCCTCAATGCCCTCGAGCAGCACGTGCTCGGTGGCCTCCGGGAGCGGGTTCGAGCGGCGCCACTGCGCGTGGAAGTAGGCGTCCTCACGGTGGTCGCCGCCGAGCTCGTAGGTCACCTGGTAGTAGACCCGGGCGTCCTGGTCCGAGGTGTTCTCCAGCGTGAGGCGAGCGCCCTCCCGGAACGGCATCGGCCAGTAGGAGTTGAAGCCGCCGTGCGGGTTCGCGGCGACCATCTGCGAGTCGACCTGCGCGAACACGCCCCAGCCATTGGCGAAGAAGTCGCCGTAGGGCACCTCGACCGCGGGCTCCTCGGCGCCGTCCCAGTAGGCGCGCACCACGAGCTGGCGCCAGTGGTCGGTGTGGGTGGTGATCCAGATGTGGGTGATGACCCCGGCCGAATCGATGTCGGCGAGGGTGAAGGTCTCCCCCGCCTTGACGTCGACGCTCGGAGACACCTTCCAGCCCTGGCCGAGGTCGCGGGCGGCGTCGGCACCGGTGCCCTCGGTGGCGCGGCCGCCTCCGCCGACAGAGCCGTCGACGTTCTCGGGGCTGATCGAACGGGTCTGGACGGGTCGCAGCGCGGCGAGGTCTCGGGCGGGGTGGGTCACGGGGTACTCCCAGAAGATCGGCGATGATCAGGAAACGTTTACCGGCACGATACGGAGCGGGGCGACCGGCGTCAACGGTCCGCGACCTGGCACTGGTCGTTGACACCTTCGGCACCCCGGACTACGTTGGCGCGCAAACGATTACCGACCGAGGCGAAGAGGCGTCGAGTCGGGATCGATCGGCACATCGGACACCCTCGACAACGTCGCTGAGCGGTGGCCCCGACGTCTGGCCGGCATGGTCCCGAGCCCAGCGCCTCCGCGCATCCAGCACGTCCACCCAGCAGCGGAGCTGATCGGCCCGACGCAGCTCCTCCCCCGACATGGCAGCACCGACGCAAGGAGCAGCACCATGAAACGACGCACCCTCCTCACGGCGACCGCGGCGTCCGCAGCCGCGGCATCCCTCGCCGCCTGCGGCAGCGGCACGCCCGGTGAGTCCAAGGACGATGCCGCTGAGGCCGACGGACGCACCCCGATCGAGTTCTGGCATCGCACCTTCACCCCCTTCGAGAACGAGTGGTACGCCGGGATCGTCTCCTCGTACAACGACGCCCAGGAGAAGTTCTTCGTCAAGGACGTCGAGGTCCCCGCAGACGCCTGGGACCAGCGGGTGAAATCCGCCCAGGCCGCGGGCACCATGCCGGATGTGTACACGGACCCCTCCACGATGGACGAGGGCGCGCGGCTGGGACAGTTCCTCGCCCTCGACGACCTGCTGGACGCCGAGCAGCTCGAGAACCTCACCGACCAGGCGAAGGAGCTCGTGACCGTGGACGGGAAGGTCTACGGCTACCCGCTGCTGCTCGAGCCGCAGTCCGCCCTGTTCTGGAACAAGGACATGTTCGAGGCGGCCGGGCTGGACCCTGAGAAGCCGCCGACCTCCTGGGATGAGCTCTACGCGACCTGCGAGAAGCTCCTGCCCACCCTGCCCGACGGGGCGTTCGCGCTGACCACAGCCGGCGATCAGGACACCTTCGCCTGGGCGACGGTCGGCCAGCAGTTCCAGGTCGCGGGCCACTTCCCGATCACCGACGACTGGTCAGAGGCCGATGCCGAGGATGCCCAGTACGAGGAGCTGCTGGGCTTCTACAAGACCCTGCGCGAGAAGGGATACATCCCCAAGCAGCCGCTCGGCGCCTATGTCGAGGCGAAGGCGTACGGCGAACAGAAGTGCGCCATGATGACCTCCGGGTCCTGGGCCTTCAGCGAGATCGCCTCGGACTACGACGACCTCCTGGGCGTCACCGGCATCGCGCCCTTCCCCACGAGCGACGGCGACCTGTCCGCCTCCGTGGCGACGCTGGGCAACTTCAAGTGGGTCATCGACGCGAAGACCGATCAGCCGGATGGCGCGGCGGACTTCCTGTCCTGGTGCCTCGCCGGGGACGTCGCGAATCTGGTGCCCTTCTTCGTGGGCACCCAGTTCACGAAGGCGCCCGCCCGGCCCGACGTCGCCGACGCCGTGCAGGCCGCGCCCGAAGCGGCGGATGCCCCGTGGTCCGCCGTGGTCAGCGAGGACATCGCACCGGCGTCGGTCCCCACCCCGTCCTACCCCTGGGACATCCTGCTCGCCATGGGCAAGGCTCTGGAGAAGGGCATGAACGGCGAGGATCCCGCGAAGGCGCTGAGCGGCGCGAACGGCGAGATCCAGAAGGTCATCGACCGCGAGGAGCTCGCGGGCAAGGCACCCAGGGACTGACCGGTGGCGACGAGCTCCCCGACGGCGCAGGGCTCCCCCGCTCCCCTGCACTCCCACCCGCCCCGCGACACCCGCATCACCCTGCTGATGCTGGCGCCGGTGCTGATCCTGCTGACGATCTTCGTCATCGTGCCCACGATCTCTGCGATCTACCTGAGCTTTTTCAACTGGAGCTTCTACCAGGAATCGGAGTTCGTGGGTCTGCGGAACTTCGTCAATGTGCTCACCGATCCGGAATTCCGGGCGGCGATCCGGCGCGGCCTCCTCTTCGTGCTCATGACTCTCCCCGTTCAGCTGCTGCTGTCCTTCCTCATCGCGAGCTTCGTGACCGGGGTGGGGCGACGCCTGGCCACGACCCTGAAGATCGCCGTCTACATCCCCACGATCATCTCCGCCGTGATCACCTCGATCACCTTCGCCCTCATCTACGAGTACTCCGGCGGGCTGCTGAACGCGGCCGTCGGGCTGGTGGGGATCGAGGACCAGGCGTGGATCGGCGACGTGCGCCTCGCGCTGCCGGCGATCGCGGTGCCAGCGATCTGGATGGGGCTGGGACTGATGACCCTGATCATGATCGCGGCGATGCTCGACGTGCCGGAGAGCTTCTACGAGGCCGCGCAGCTCGAGGGTGCGAATTGGTGGCAGCGCACCCGGTACATCACCATCCCCCAGATGAAGAACGTACTGCTGTACCTGCTGATCACGGGCTTCGTGGCCGCGATCCAGCAGTACGAGCTGCCGCTGGTGATGACCGGTGGCGGGCCGCTGGACTCCACCACGCTGCCCAACCTCTTCATCTTCAACCACTTCCGCGGGGACACCTATCAGGGCTATTCGATCGCGGCGGCGCTGCTGCTGTTCCTCGTGTTGGGAGCGGTCTCCGCCCTGATCTTCCGCGTGCTGAACTCCGAGAAACTGGTGGACTGATGACCGTGCCCCTGGAGACCTCCCGGCGCCTCGCGCCGGCCTCACCGGTCTCTCCTTCGCAGCCACGACGCCGGCCTCTGACCGTGCGCCGGGTGCTCACCGCGATCATCCGCACCGTCGTCGCGATCGTCATCGTCACCGCCGCCCTCTTCCCGTTGGCGTGGATGGCCATCGCCGGATTCAAGTCGAAGCAGGAGGTGGTGCGCACCCCGTTCCAGTTCTTCCCCGAGGTGTGGCGACTGGAGAACTACCAGCAGATCCTCGCCGACCCCGCCTTCGTGCGGACCCTGGCGATCACCGGTTTCGGCGCGGTGCTGTTCACCCTGCTGAGCCTCACGGTGAACTCCTTCGCCGCCTACGCCTTCGCCCGGCTCGAGTTCGCCTTCAAGCGCACGCTGTGGGTGGTGGTCATCTCCACGATGTTCATCCCCGGCATGACGATCCTGCTGACCAGCTTCATCGTGGTCACGAAGCTGCACATGCTGGACACCCTCGCGGTGCTGATCCTGCCCGGCGCGGCCGCGGCGGCCCACGTGTTCTTCATCCGGCAGTTCTATCTGAACATCCCCCGCAGCCTCGAGGAGGCCGCGATGATCGACGGCTGCGGGAAGTTCGGGATCTTCCTGCGACTGTTCGTGCCGCTGTCGAAACCGCCCTTCGTGGTCGTGGGCATCACGTCATTCCTGGTGTTCTGGAACGCCTACGTGTGGCCGGTCATGACGATCACCAGCCCTGACCTCTACCAGGTCCAGCAGTACCTGGCGACCTTCCGCTCCGAACGCTCCAGCGAGCTGGCGCTGCTCATGGCAGGATCGACGCTCGCCGCAGCACCCGTGATCATCCTGTTCCTGATCTTCCAGCGGCAGATCATCGCGAACATCAAGATGGCCGGGCTGAAGTAGTCCGAACGCTCCAAACCAGGGCGACCAGCGAGCCGTACCGTGCGACTCCCGGAGCCGGGCACAGGCACAGACGCGATTCGCCGATGTTCGACTGGCCGATGGTGAGGTGAGCTGTCCATATCGCCAGCTCGCCTCACCATCGGCCCGTGCGTGCCGCCGCCCGCACCCTCCGAGCCGCCGCTGCGTCCGATGACCCATCCGGGGCAGCCGGGACACGCAGGACCCTTCGCGACCCGAGCAGCGGCGTCCGTCGTGCGAACTCGCGCGTCCGCCTGTGGCCTATCGACCCCCGTGTCCCCTGGATACGGTGACGGACCGGGCCGCACCGTCGCCGCTCGGGGAAAGGTCGATGATGAGTGCTCTCCTCCCAGCCGGAACGACGGCGTTCCCGGGGTGCCGCCATGATTGATCGCCGAGAGTTCCTGCGCGCCCTCACCGCCGGGGGCACGGTCTCCGTGGCCGGCGGTGCCATCACGGGATGCACGAATCGCCCCACCGGATCCGATCGGGACCCGAACACGGTGACCCTGTGGGGCATCTGGGCGAGCGACGTGGACAAGGAAGCCGAGGTCATCGAGGCGTTCACCGAGCAGAATCCCGGCATCACCGTGGCCGTCTCGCAGGTGCCCAGCAGCTCGCAGGGCGATGCGTCCCCGGTGATCACGGCCGTCCGCGGACGCACGGGACCGGACGTCTATTTCATGGGACGGTTCAGCGGTGCCGAGATGGCGTCCCTGGGCCTGCTCGAACCGCTCGACGAGCTGATCCGCGACTACGAAGGCGTCGAGCCCGAGGAGTTCATGGCGAACTGGGTGAAGTTCTCGACGGACGAGGTGCTCTACGACGGCCAATGGTACGGGCTCCCGCTGGATACGGACACCCGGGCCATGTACTACAACAAGGCCCTCACCGAGGAGGCAGGGGTCGATCCGACGCTGCTGGACCCGGCGAACGGCCCCATGACGCTGGACCAGATGTGGGAGATCAGCGACGCCTTCGACATCCAGGACGAGCAGGGAAACTACGAGCGGATCACCTGGATCCCCTGGGACGGCGAGGCCTCGCTGCTGATGTGGGCGATGGCCTCCGGCGTCACGTTCTTCGACAACAGCACCTGCAGCATGACGCTCGACTCCCCGGAGATGCTGGCCGTCGCGACGGAGTATGCGAGCTGGGTGGATCGGCTCGACTTCCCCCGCGTCGACGCCTTCAAGGCGACCTACCAGCCGCCGAACGCCCCGCCGACGCAGACCTCGTTCTTCTCCGAGCGGCAGATGTTCCAGATCTCCGGCCCCTGGGGAGTGCAGTCCCAGAGCGACTACAAACCGGACATGCGCTACGGGGTGACGCACGTTCCGATCGCCGACGGGAGCGACGACCCCTTCACCTGGGCAGGCGGCTTCGGTCTGGCGATGCCGAAGGGGTCGAGCAGGTCCGAGGCGGCCTGGAAGCTCATGGCGTTCTACGCCGGATACGAGGGGCAGCGGATCCTCATGCCGCAGATCTCCCGGATCCCGACGAGCATGGATGCCGTCCAGGACCCCGAGGCCTGGGATCCGAGCATCGAGTTCTTCGTCGAGATCATGGAGTTCGCCCGCTCCCGCCCGCCGCTTCCCGTCGGCACGAAGCTCTGGGACGCCATGATGATGATGCAGGACAGCCTCAACCAGAGATCACGCACCCCGGAGGAAGCGGTCCGGTTCGCCCAGGACTACGTGGACCCCACGATGCAGCAGTTCTGTCCGGTCAGGCTCCCGGAGGGGTTCGGGGAACCGGACCCCGACTTCAGCCTCTGAACCGTCGCCGGACCCGTCGGGCCACCGTGTTCAGTTCCCGAGCTTCGACAGGGCCGAGCCCTTGTGCGCGGCGACGTGGTCGGTCGTGTCGCTGCGGATCTCGTACTGGGGCTCATCCGCGCTCGCGCGACGGGTGTGCCCCTTGTAGTCAAAATCGGCGGTATGGACCGCGGTGATGGTTCCTGAGACCTGCCCGGCCTCGGAGTTCCAGCTCACGTGGTCGCCGACGGCGAATTCCGTGCTCATGTCCGATCTCCTCCCTGCCGGGGTGCGCCCCCGGTCATCGTGTCGTGGGGCCGTTCGTGCTCGTCGAGCCACTGCTCGTAGGTCTGGCCGACGGTCGGCACCTCGGGGCCGGGCAGCATGCCGCCACGGGACATCGACTCGCTGGCCGGAGCGCCTGTGACGGGGGTGGCGTCCCCGCGTGCGGCGAGCAGGCGCCGGGCCTGGTCCAGGGTGTTCTCGACCTGAGGTCCGGCGATCTGGAGCAGCTCGTCGGGCTGCTCGGCGAGCGCCGTGCGCAGCAGCAGGGCGGCGACCGCGCGGGTGTCGACGGGCTGCGAGGGGGCCTCCATGACCTGCAGACCCTCGCCGTCGCCGTCGCCGTCGCCGTCGCCGTCGCGCACGAGCATGTTCCCCACGAAGTCGTGGAACTGCGTGGCACGCACGATCACCGTGCCCGGGCAGTGCTCGCGCGCGGCCTGCTCATGCGCGAGCTGGGCACGGTAGAAGCCGTAGTCCTGCATCCCGTCGATGCCCACGATCGAGGTGACCACCGTGCGCGTCACGCCGGCTCGGCGTGCCGCGTCACCGAGGCCGCTCATCGCCTCGTGGAACCACTCCGTCGCCTGCTCGGCCTCGAGGGTGGGCGGCTTGAAGCAGTCGATGACGAGCTGGACGCCGCGGAGCGCCTCGTCGAGGCCCTCACCCGTGACGATGTCGACGCCGCGGGAGCGGGCGATCTCCCGCACCTCGAGCCCCTCGGCGCGGGCCACCTCGACGACCGTTCGTCCGAGCGTGCCTGTCGCGCCGACGACGGCGATGACCTGGGACATCTCTGGCTCCTCTCCGACGCTGACCGTCGACTCCGGGGTGTCTCGGATCGTACGCCTGGAGACGGAACCCTCACCAGCGCTCGCGGACCACGGCGACCAGGGAGTCACGGAACCGGCGCCGATGCTCCCCCAGCAGCGGCAAGCTCGGGTCGTGGGGCCACCGGGCGGCGTCGACGAAGAAGGCGAGGATCCCCACGAGCACATCGGTGCCCACCTGCCTCGGCAGTCCGTGACGGTCCAGCACCGCATCGACGCGGTCGTTGACGCCCAGCGTGCCGTCGGGGTCCGGGACCGAGGCGAGCAGCTGGAGGGCGTCGGCGATGCGGCTGCCGCGCGAGGCCCAGGCCCAGTCGACGAGGCTCACCTCGCCGTGCTCGGTGACCAGGATGTTGTCCGCGCGCACGTCGGAATGGCACAGCGTGTCCCCGTCGAGCGCGCCGATGCCCCGCCTCGCCGCCTCGCGCAGCGCGTCGAGACGCTCGGCGATCCACGGGTCGAGATCCGTCGGCGGATCCTCGGCGACCCGGTCGAAGCCGAGCATGTCGGGGCCGAGCGACTCCGCGACGCTGCGCAGGCCCGGGACGGGGCACGGGGTGGCCGCGGCCTGCAGCTCGTCGAGCGCTGCGAGCACCTGGTCAAGCTGCGCCACGGTCCAGGGCTCGGCCGGGAGGGCCCCGGGCGCCACCTCGGTGACCAGCACGAACCAGTCCTCGTGGTCGAAGGCCGCGACCAGCGGTGGGACCGGGGCGGAGGCGGGGATGCGCGCGAGCGCGGCGGCCTCGGAACGGTTCAGGGCCATCGAACCGGGATTGTCGCGCTCGCGCACCGCCTTGACGAAGAGCCGACGCCCGGCCTGCGAGCGAAGGATCTCGGCGCTGCTCGACGAGAAACCTCCGCGACAGGACTGCGTGGACACCACGGCTCCGCCGAGCAGCTCCTCGAGGCGCGCACGGAGCGGGTCGGGGAAGTCGGTCCAGGTCAGCCGGTGCGTCATGGGCACACCCTTCCACGCGGCCGACCCGACGGCACGGGATTTTCCGCCGGTACGCTCGGGGCATGCGCATCCGAGCAGCCGCCGTCGTCGTCCGCGACGGGTCGGTGCTGGTGATCGGCCGACGGACGTCCGGCCGGGAGTATGCGGTGCTGCCGGGCGGCGGCGTCGAGCGGGGCGAGAGCGTCCAGGAGGCCTGCCTGCGGGAGCTGCAGGAGGAGACCGGTCTGATCGGGCGCGACCCGCAGGAGCTGGAGATCCGCTCCGATCCCGCGGCGAGGTACTTCGCGGTGACGGTCGCGGACGGTCCGCTGCGTCTCGGCGGGCCGGAGGTCGAGCGGTCATCGGACGAGAACGTCTACACGCCCCGCTGGGTGGAGATCGTTCAGCTCGCGGACATCGGGCTGGTTCCGGAGGGCGCGGTGGTCGCCGTGGCGGCGGCCCTCCGGAGTCACGGCGCCTGACTCCGAGCGGGAGCGCCGGCGGCTCAGCGCCGAGGCCGCGCGCCCGTCGGCCGACGCGATCCGGCGATCCGTCGGCCGGCGTCAGCCGCCCAGATGCAGGCCGAAGCCGGGATCGTCCGGCAGCGTGATGGCCCCGTCGAGCAGCGTGTAGCCGGTCGCGTCGACGCCCTCGGTGCGGCCGGGGACCGCCTCGACGACGGGGATGGTGCCGAGCCCGGCGGCGAGCTGCGCGGCGTAGAGGGTCTTCAGCGGGTGGCCCCAGGCGTGGGGCGAGGCGAGCACGCCCGCCTCGCGGACTCGCGGCATGATGCGGCGCCAGGCGGTGAAGCCGAAGGACAGCACGTCCATGAGCAGCACGTCCAGCAGGCCTGCCGCGGCGAGGTCGAGCACCTGCTCCACGTCGGGGTCGAACTCGCCGTCGGCCACCAGGACCCGCGAACCGGTCCGGTTCAGGTGCTCGCGCACCGCGCGGAGACCCTCGGCGTGCTCGGCGAAGGGCTCCTCGATCCAGTACAGGTCGCACTCCTGGACAGCGTCGAGGAACCGGATCGTGCGCTCCGGGCTGTAGCCGTCGTTCATGTCCACGAGCAGTCGCGCCTCGGGGTAGGCGTCGCGCACCGCACGGACCACCTCCACGTCCCGGGCGAAGCCCTCGTCGGCCGGCATCCACAGGTTGCCCCGGCCGATCTTGAGCTTGAAGGCGCGGTAGCCGGCGTCCCAGTCGGCCGCGCAGGCCGTGAGCACGCCGTCGAGGCCGCGCGGGCTCTCCTCGGGGTCGAGGTCGTCGAAGTAGATCGCCCCGGAGTAGCAGGCCACGGGCACGGTGCCGTGCCCGCCGAGCATCGCGTGCACCGGCACGCCCAGGATCCGCCCGGCGAGGTCGTGGAGGGCGATGTCCAGGGGCAGGGCAGCAGGGTCGATCACCCCGAGAGCAGGGTCGAAGAGCTCTTCGAGGGGTCGGCCGACGCAGGCGGCGAGGTCGGGCTCCGGTCCCTCGTAGAGTCCCCAGCCGCTGGCACCGGCGTCGGTGCGCACGGTGATCGCGAGGACGTCGGGCCCGTCGCCGTGGGCCCCGAGCCGGGCGTTGCGGCCGATCGTGCGGGGGTACCTGCTGCGCACGCGGGTGGAGTCGACGGCGGCGATCCAGTGCCCGGCGAGGGCGCCGGTTCCGGGCAGGTCGGTGGGGAGGTCTGCGGGCACGGGGGCTCCTCGTCGAGCGGTCCGGTGGGGACGGGGCGGGACGGGAGAACGCTCGCCCGCCGGGTTCGAGCTTAGTGCGGGGCGGGGCCGACGTATATGGCTCCGCCCCGTGGAATCGAGCGACCCTGGCGACCCGGACGCCCCGGTCCGCAGCCCCTCAGGTCCGCACCTCGAGCGGGCGGATGGTGAGCCCGCCCCTCCCCCAGCCGCCGCCGGTGGTCCAGGTGCGCGGTCCGTCCACGACGATCTCCGCGCAGTGCTCGTCGAGGTCGACGTCGAGGGAGCCGGAGTCCTCGAAGTGCAGCGGATCGGTGGAGTAGTAGGCGAGGGTCCTGTCGTACTGGGTGGACTCGCAGACGAACAGCACCCAGCCCTCGCCGGCACGGATCACGAAGGGCGATTCGGTGGGGCCGCCCACGGTCCCCGACTGCGTCGAGCGATAGGCGACGACAGGCTCGGACCAGGTCAGGAGGTCCTCGGAGGTGCGCACGGCGACCTCGTGGAAGCCACCGTCCGGCGCGGAGGTGCGCGTGTAGTACAGCAGCCAGCGCACGCCGTCGCGGATCACCATGGGATCTCGAGCGTCGAAGCCGTCGGTGAACAGCGGCGGCTCGTGGCGGGTCCAGCTGAACAGGTCCTCGCTGGTCGCGAGCGTCAACCGGTAGGAGGTGTGGTCGGCGGTGCCTCCGGCGTAGAACATCCAGTAGCGACCCTCATGCTCGATCACGTGCGGGGCCCAGACGTGGGTCTCGCCGAGATCCGGCCGTGCGGGGAGGACAGAGTCGTGGACCGTCCAGGGGGCGCCCTCGAGGTCTGCTGCGGTGGCGTGGAGGAAGAGGTCCTCGTGCAGCGGGTCGGCGGGCTCGGGGTGCCAGATGCCGAAGGCGTGCCAGGTGCCGTCGGCGGCACGGATCAGCGTGTGGTCGTTGACGTACCAGGGTTCCTCCGGGCGCGGGGAGGCGTCGAGCAGGCGCCGCTTCTCGCCGGGGACCAGGCGGACGGGTGCTGCGGGGGCGGGGTTCGTGGGCGCAGGAGGTGCGGGCACAGGGGCTCCTCATCGAGCGGGTGCGGTCGCGGCGGAAGCAGCAGCTCCTGCCTCCGCCGACCCTAACCGGCGCGGGACTGCAGCGCGACCGAGGTGAACACGGCGCCCTGGGCGTCGCGGGCGCGGTATACGTACTCCTGGTCGGTGATCACACGACCGGAGCCGCCGGCCTCGATGACCTGCACATCCTCGCCGCACACGATCTCCAGGGCGCCGTCGATCACGTGGATCATGACACCCGGCGAGGGCACGCCGGAGCCGTTGGGCCGCTGGTCCTCGCCCACCAGCTTCCACTTCCAGGTCTCGACGGAGAGGCCCTCGGTGTCGATCGCATCGAGCAGCACGGACCAGCTGCCGCCCTCGGTGGACCACACCTCGACCCCGTCGGGCGGGGCGTCGGCGCCCACTCCCATGAGCGCGGCGAAGGTGGTCCCCAGCCCGGCGGCCACGCGATCCAGGGTCGAGACGGAAGGGTTGGCCTGGCCCAGTTCGATCTGGGTGAGCATGCGGCGGCTGACGTCGCTGCGCTCGGCCAGGGCGGCGACGCTGAGGTCGAGCTCCTGGCGGGCCGCACGGATGCGGTCGCCGAGCTGCTCGACGACGGCGGGGCGCATTCCTCCGGTCATGGCGACGAGCTTAGCGGGAGTGATGGGAACTATATTGCGCATCCTGGTCGATGAGCACTATGTTGCTCATAGCGAGCGGGCTCGCCATCCTCTGCGCTCGCCCTGCGCGCTCGTCCACACCACTCCGAAGGAGGACACCCATGCGTCGCCCCACCACCGATGTGCGCCTGCTGCGCTGGTTCGCCTCCTCCGGGCTCTTCGCCGTGCCGCAGGCCGCCGCCCCGATCGCCTTCGCGCTCATCGCGCTGCCGCTGACCGGGGATGCCGCCAGCGGTGCCGCGATGATGCTCGCGATGACCCTCGCCCAGGTGATCGGCGCCGTGCCGATCACCCGCTTCGGCCGCCGCTTCTCGCCGCTCCCCTTCGTGCGCACGCTCATCGGCCTGCGCGCCCTCGCCCTGGTCGGGATCGCGGTGCTCGCCGCGACCGACGCCCCCTTCGCCCTCGTGGTCGGCGGTGCGGCCGCGGTCGGCCTGGTCAACGGCGCGGCCTTCGGGACCCTGCGTGCCGTGCTCAACCACCTCGTGCCCGTCTCGCGCCTGCCGCGCGCCCTCGGCGTCGCCGCCACCCTGAACGAGGTGACCTTCGTGGCCTCGCCCGTGCTCGCGGCCGCACTCGGCGGGATCTCTCCCCAGGCCGCCGTCTGGGCGATGGTGCTGCTGGGCGTCGGGCCCCTGTTCCTGCTGCCCCGCGTCGCGAGCGCCACCGCTCCCGGCCCGGAGCACCGTCGCAGCCGCCTGCGCCTGACCCCGATCATCGCCCTGTGGTTGGTGTGCGCAGCGGCGAGCGCGGCCGCGATCTCCGCGATCGAGATCGGCGCGGTCTCGATGGCCGTCTCCTTCGGCCTGCCGGCCGCCTGGGGCGTCGTGTTCCCCGTGGCCCTGTGCGTGACCTCGATCTGCGGCGGGATCTGGGTGAGCGTGCGCAACCGCGTGCCCCGCCGGCGCACCGTGCTCGCCTGGCTCGCCGTGACCGGTCTCGGCGTCGCCTCCGTGGGGCTGGGCCATTCGGTGACCGCCACCGTCGTGGGCGCCCTGCTCGTGGGCTCCGTGCTCGCCCCGCTGGCGACCTACTACTCGCTGGTCCTGGATCGCCTGGTCGAGCCCGAGCACCGCGCCGAGGTCTTCGCGCAGCTGCGCACCGCGAGCGCGCTGGGCATCATCCTCTCCAGCGCGCTGATCTCCCTGGTCTCGCTCGAGGCCACGTTCACCGTGGTCATCGCCCTGATGGGCGCGGTGCTGCTGCTCGCCGGCGGCGTGTTCACCCGGGCCTGGGTGCAGGGGCGCCGGCGCCGCCTCGCCCGCGAGGCCGACGCGCTGCGTGCTCACGATGCGCTGCGGACGGACGCGGTGCGCGAGTCCGACGCGACCGAGGAGCCCGTCGGCAGCTCGGTGTGAGTACACGATTGCTGACGTCCCGGTGACTCCGTAGGGTGGTCGGAGAACCTGCGTGATCCTCCAGCTTTCGTCGTCGAGGAGCTCCGAGACGATCACGACCCCGCACGCCGCCGTGCGGGGGCACCGAGGACCCGAGGAGGTCCGCCATGCTGTCCCGTTCCACCTTCCTGCACGGGTCCGCAGCCCTGGCCGGGCTCGGCGCGACGACGACGACGGCGGCCGCCTGCGGCGCGGAGGAGGTGCCCGACGCCGGCACCGCCGCCACCGAGAAGGACTCGTCCTTCGGCCCCGTCCCGGCGGAGGCCTGCCCCCGCATCGAGCGGATGCCGCCGATCACGGGCCCCGGGGTGACCGACCGTTTCCGCATGGCCGCCACGGATCTCGGCGCCCCCGCCGTGGCTCCCGATGGACGGATCCTGTTCGTCTTCGGCGACACCTTCGAGGAGCCCGTGGTGGGAGGTGGCTTCTGGCGCTCCCCCGTCGGCCTCTTCGCCGATCCCGACCATCCTCTGGACGAAGGGATCTCCTGGACCTCCGCCGTCGGCGGGGAGATCGCCGAGCAGCTCGTGCCCTACGAGCACGACGAGGACCCGGTCTCCACGATCCTGCCCGGGGACGTGCTCACCGTGGGCGAGACGATGTACCTGTGGATGATGGTCAACCACGGCTTCGGCACCGTCGCCGGCACCGAGATCTGGACCTCCGAGGACTCCGGGAAGAGCTGGGAGCGCACCGCGGAGATGTTCCCCGGCGACCACGCAGGCGGGCTCATGCAGCAGTGCACCTGGTCGACCCACCCCGAGGACGGCTTCGTGTATCTGCTGACCACGGGCTTCCAGCGGGACAAGGGCGTGATCCTCTCACGGGTCGAGGCCGGCTCGATCCTGGACCCCGAGGCGTACGAGACCTTCAGCGGCGACGGCACCTGGGGCGGCGACGGGGTCACCGTGCTGGACGGCGCGATCGGCGAGATGTGCCTGCGGCTCGTGGAGGACCAGTGGGTCCTCACCTATTTCGACGCCGGGAACTACCGGGTGGACGTCCTCGCCGCCGACTCCCCCATCGCGATCGCGGGCGCGACACCCTCGACCCTGCTGCACGGCGGCGACTGGGGCGAGGAGGCGCACGACGTCGTCGCCCAGCTGTACGGGCCCTTCATCGTGCCGGGCTCCACGCTCGAGGTCATGCACCTGGTGTGCTCGCAGTGGCGCACCGGCCCGGACTGGCCGTATCACGTGGAGCAGTTCCGCATCGAGGACCCCCTGGGACGGCGCTGCGGGGAGGGCTGAACCGCCCCGCAGCGCCCTCATGCTGCCAGTGGACCGTCTGTCAGCGCAGGCCGTGCCCGAGCGGGAACGCCTCCCCCGTGCCGTCGGCCGTGGGGATCGCGACCGGGAGCTTCCCGCGGAGGTTCACGGCGCCCGCGACCACGCCGGCCACGGCCCGGAGGTTGCAGTCGGAGTTGCCGTAGGCGGCCATCGACGCCGCGACCTCGCCGACGTGCACCACGTCGTAGGGATTGCGCAGCGAGGCGTGCAGCACAGGGACGTCTCCCCCGGCGAGCTTCTCGACCGTCGCGACCTGCGAGGCGGGGGTGGTGAATCCCGAGGACGAGGTGAACACGAGCACCGCGTCGACGCCGCGGGCGGCCGCTTCGGCCTCTGCCTCGGCGCCCGCCGTCATCGTGCGACCGTCGCTGAGCATGACCAGGGAGTTCGCCTCCAGCCCGTGCTCACGCAGGGCGGCCACGGCCACATTGAGCTTCGCAGCGGTGCCGACCCCGGTGACCAGCACCGTGGAGCCGGCGGCGAGGGGCAGGATCCCGGAGTCGTCCGTGATCAGGGTGACCGCGTCATCGGCGATCGCCTGGGCGCTTCCCACCGAGCGCTTCGTGCCGATCGTCGAGGCGGCCGTCGCGGCATCGACCTGGACCTCGTCGAACAGCCCGCGGCGCAGCTTCTGGGCGAGGATCCGGCGTACCGACTCCTCCACGCGCTCCTCGGTGATCTCCCCCGAGGCGACCGCCTCGCGCACGCCGTCCATCGCGACCACGAGATCGGGCGGCATGAGCATCTGATCGGCGCCGGCGAGGATCGCCTCGACCGGCACCCGGTCGTCGCCGAACAGGGTGCGCACGCCCTCCATGGCGAGCGAATCGGTGACGATCACGCCCTCGTAGCCGAGCTCCTCGCGCAGCAGTCCGGTGAGGATCGGGTGCGAGAGGGTGGCGGGTCGGCCCGAGTCGTCGAGTGCCGGGACCACGATGTGGGCGGTCATGATGACGTCCACGCCCTCGTCGATCGCGGCCAGGAAGGGCGGGAGGTCGATCGCGTCGAGCTCCTCGCGCGTGTGGTCGATGACGGGCAGCCCCAGGTGGGAATCCGTCGCGGTGTCGCCGTGGCCGGGGAAGTGCTTCGCGGCGGCGGAGCAGTTCGCCCCCTGCAGGCCCTTGATCTGGGCGGCGCCCAGGCGGGCGACGGCCGCGGGGTCCGCACCGAGGGAGCGCACCCCGATCACCGGGTTCTGCGCCTCGATGTTCACGTCGACCACCGGGGCGAAGGCCTGGTGGAGGCCGGCGGCCCGCAGCTCGGAACCCACGATGTCCCCGGCCTTGCGCGCGTGGGCCCGCGAGCCGGTCGCGCCCAGAGCCATCTCGCCGGGCAGCGGGGTGGCCGGGGCGGGCAGCCGGTAGACGACCCCGCGCTCCTCGTCGGCGCTGATGATCAGCGGGATGCCGCCGGAGTCCAGGGCTGCGGCCTGGACGTCATTGGACAGGGTCGCGATCTGCTCGATGTCCTGGAGGTTGTCGCTCCAGGTGAAGTAGATCAGCCCGCCCACGTGATGGGTGCGCACGATGTCCGCGATGGTGTCGACGCCGGTCGTGGAGGTGTTCGAGTCGTGGGGCTCGTCGGCCGCGGAGCCGTAGCCGACGGCGACGAAGAGCTGGCCGATCTTCTGGTCCAGGCTCATGCCGGCCATCAGCTCGTCGATCCGTGCGGTCTCGTTGCCGCGCCCGGCAGGAGCGGCATGGGCGGCGGCCGGGAGGGCGACGGCACCGCCGGCCAGGGCCACGGCGAAGGCGCGACGGGACAGGACGGGACTGGTGGATGTGCTGGGACTGCGGGGACTGCTGTTCTCGGGTGTCATGGGAGCTCTCCTGCTCAGTAGCGGCGGTAACGCTGGGTGGTGGCCTCGAAGCGGCGGGATTCGCGGCGCCAGGCGGCGACGATGGCCTGCGCGCCGTCGCCCGCCTCGAGCATCGCGCGGGTGCGCTTGGTGCCGGAGAGCTTGTCGATCCAGCAGACGTCGTCCTCCGTGCGGCAGTCCTCCCCCTCGCGCCAATCGACCTCGTCGACGTTCGCGAACAGGGCGGCGAGCACATGGATGCCGGTGCGCACCGGCTCGTAGGCCGCGGCGTCGGTGACGTGGAGCTGCAGGCCGCCGCAGAACTCGCCGGCGTGCTTGGAGCTGGCGGGCGTGGCGAACATGGGGCGGTAGAGCACACCGGGCAGCTCCGCGGCCTGCAGGTCCGCGATGATCGCGTCGACCTGGGCCTCGGTGATGAAGGGGGCGCCGAACCACAGGAACGGCGTGGTGGTGCCGCGGCCCTCGGAGATGTTGATCGCCTCGATCAGGCCGGTGCCCGCGTAGACCACGGCCGTATCCGGGGTGGGGATGTTCGGGGAGGGCAGCACCCAGGGCAGATCGGCCGACGGCGGAGCCTCGGGGTCGTAGCCGCTCATCTCGATCACCTCGAGGTCCAGGGCCTTGCCCAGGAACTCGCCGTTGAACATGGAGGCGAGCTCGCCGACGGTCAGGCCGTGGGTCTGCGGGATCTCCTTCAGGCCCACGAAGCTGGACAGCTCCGGCTCGAGCACGAAGCCCTCGATGTCGGTGCCCAGCGGGTTAGGGCGGTCCAGCACCACGAAGCGCTTGTCGTTCTCACCGGCCGCCTCCATCGCGTAGTAGAGGGTCCAGATGTAGGTGTAGAAGCGCGCGCCGATGTCCTGGATGTCGAAGACCAGCACATCCACGTCGGCGAGCATCTCCGGGGTGGGCTTCTGAGTGGCTCCATAGAGAGAGCGCACCGGCAGGCCCGTCTTCTCGTCGATGTAGTCGCCGACGGAGCCGCCGGCCGGCTCCGCGCCGCGCACCCCATGCTCGGGCCCGAACAGCGCGGCCATCGTGTAGCCGCCGCCCTCCTGCGCCTCGACCAGGAGGTCGATCGTGGAGCGCAGCTGCTGGTCGGCGCCGGTGGGGTTGGTGATCAGGCCGACGCGCGCGTCGCGCAGCGACTCCAGGGCTTCCGGGGCGAGGAGGTTCTCGACGCCGAGGGCGAAATCGCCCGAGCCGGAGCCCTTCCCCGTGCCGGCGGGGGCCGCCTGGGCAGCTCCGGCCGTGGCGAGCACGGCGCCCGCGGGGAGGGCGCCGAGCGAGGCCAGGACGCGGCGGCGACCTGGTCTCTTCCCCTCCTGCCCGGTGCGGTCGTGCATGGTCTGAGCGCGGGGCTGAGGGGCAGGGTGCGACACGTCGCGGTCCTCCGTCATCGTCGTCGGATCTGGTCCCGTGCAGGGCGGAGGGGTCCGCACCACGTCGTGCGGCATCCACCGAAACGATTTTCGGCGCTCTGCTCGGAGCCCCGACGCTAACAACGAAGCGACCCGGTGACAACCGTCACACGCGCTCAGCCCTCGTCGTCCCCCACCACGCCCTTGCGCAGCATGACGCAGCCGTACTTGCGGGTCTCCAGGGTGCGCAGCACGGCGAAGACGCTCCGGCCCCGCTCGTAGAAGTCGAAACGGTCGATCCACTCGAGACAGTCGGTCCGGGCCGCCGCGGACTCCTGCAGCTGTGCCTGCACCTCCTCACCGGTGCCGGGCTCCGGCGTCATGAGCGTGACCGAGGGGCCCTCGTACATATCCACGGGCAGCACGGTGCGCACGGCGCGCACCGCCTCGGGCGAGCTCACCGCCAGGTCGATCACGGGCGCCCCCATCGCATGGGAGGGATAGTGCGCGTCGGCGATCAGCAGGGTGTCGTTGTGCCCCATGTGATCGAGGATCCGCAGCAGGTCTCCGGTGAGCAGGGGGTCGATGCCGGTGAGCATGGGTGGGGCCTTTCGGGAGGGTGGGGCGGGCGGACGCCGAGTTCGCGGCGACCTCGCCGTCGGTGCTGGTCCCGGCCCGCGCCACAGCAGGTCCGGATACCGTATGGACTGGCTTGACGGCGTGTCAACGACGCCGCTGGACGGACCTCACTGACGGAGAGAGACCTGGCATGAACGAAATCGAGCACCCCGCTCCTGCGACTCCGACCGCCTGCTGCAGCGCCGGCCGGAGCGCGGTCGAGATGCCGTCGGCCGCACCCTCACACCTCGGGGACCCCGCCGATCAGGGGCCGCACCCGTGGGCGGCGCCCGTCGCGGAGGTGCGCGGCCGCGCCGATCGCGCCGTCGCGATCCCTGCCGGGCCGTTCCGGATGGGCTCGGAGGACCGCGACCGCAACCCCGGCGACGGCGAGTCCCCGGTGCGCACGGTCGACGTCCCGGCCTTCCGGATCGATCCGACCTGCGTGACCAACGCGGAGTTCGCGGCCTTCGTCGACGAGACCGGATATGTCACCGAGGCGGAGGAGTTCGGCTGGTCGTTCGTGTTCGCCCCGCTACTGGAGAAGGAGCTGCGCCGCGCGAGCCGCAAGCCGCCCGGCACCCCCTGGTGGCGAGCGGTCGACGGGGCCCGGTGGGACCAGCCCGAAGGTCCTGGATCCGATGTCGCTGAGCGAGCCGATCACCCCGTCGTGCACGTCTCGTTGCGGGACGCGGAGGCGTTCGCGACCTGGTGCGGGATGCGTCTGCCCCGGGAGGCCGAATGGGAGAAGGCGGCCCGCGGCGGCCTGGACCAGGCACGGTTCGCCTGGGGTGATGAGCTCACGCCGGGCGGGGAGCATCGCTGCAACATCTGGCAGGGCGCCTTTCCCGTGCGCAACACGCTGGAGGACGGCTATCTCGCGACGGCGCCGGTGCGGTCGTTCCCGCCCAACGGGTTCGGGCTGTACGAGGTGGCGGGGAACGTGTGGGAGTGGTGCAGCGACACCTGGTCCACCGGCGATGCGCCCTCGCTCGACGGTGACGTGCGGGTGATGCGCGGCGGCTCATACCTGTGCCACGACTCGTACTGCAACCGCTACCGGGTCGCGGCCCGCAGCTCGACGGCCGCGGAGGACGCGAGCGGCAACAAGGGATTCCGCCTCGCGGCCGATGCCTGAACATGCTGCGGCATGTCCCGATTCCGGGAGGATCTACCCTCATGCCCGGCAGGAGGGCTAGTAGATGCCTGGCAAGAGGGCTAGTAGATGCCTGGCAAGAGGACTAGTAGATGCCTGGCAAGAGGACTATTATGAACCGTAGCACCTGCTAGCGACGTGTTGGGAGGAGATCCATGGCGCTCGACGACACGTCATCGACCACCGGCTATCTACGGCGGTACGTGGACGATGAATTGGACGCTCTGCTGCCAGAGCTGGCAGCTATTGCCGTCGACGGCCCCAAAGGGGTCGGGAAGACGGCGACCGCTTCGCGGCGCGCCGGAACAACCCTCCCTCTGGACGACCCCGCCGTCCGACAGCTCGTGGCCGCCGATCCGTCCTTTCAACTCCGTCGCAGCGAAACCGTTCTGATCGATGAGTGGCAGCACCTCCCGGAGGTCTGGGATGTGGTCCGCCGAGCAGTGGACTCCAGGACAAACCACACGTACCTGCTCACCGGGAGCGCGACACCCAGAGACGGCGTGGACACACATTCTGGGGCCGGACGGATCATCTCGTTGCGACAGCGACCGCTGAGCCTCTCCGAACGACGAGGAACCTCACCGACCGTCCGCATCCAGGACCTCTTCGAGCCCGAGGTCACGATCGCAGGGGCGACGGATCTGACCCTCGCGGACTATGCGCGGGAGATCTGCTCCTCAGGGCTGCCCGATATCACTGACCTCTCGCAGAGAGCTCGGCGCTACGCCCTCGACAGCTACGTACGGAACATCATCGATCGAGACATCGTCGACCAGGGCGTTTCGCTTCGAAAGCCGGCAACCCTTCGAGCATGGATGGCGGCCTATGCCGCGGCCTCGTCGACAACGACCGAATACGTGAAGATCTTGGACGCTGCCACGTCCGACGAAAGCAACAAGCCGGCGAAGGCAACCACGCTCGCCTATCGCGATGTGCTGACGAAGATCTGGATCCTCGACCCCGTGCCAGCCTGGCTCCCGTCGATGTCACCTCTGTCGCGACTGGTCCAGGCACCCAAACATCAGCTCGCGGATCCTGCCCTCGCCGCCACGCTCCTGAATGTGTCGGAACAGAATCTCCTGAGCGGGACTCAGGGCTCCGGAGAGCTGTTCGGCAATCTCCTCGAGTCACTGGCGACACTGACGGTGCGCAGTGCCGGAGCGGCCGCCGAGGCCCAGACCTACCATCTGCGCACTCGGGGCGGGGATCACGAAGTCGACCTGATCCTCGAGCGCTTCGACGGGGCGGTCATCGCTTTCGAGGTCAAGCTCGCGCGTTCAGTCGACGATCACGACGTCCGCCACCTTCACTGGCTGGGTGACACGATCGGGGACCGACTGAAGAACAAGGTCATTCTGACGACAGGAACCACCGCCTATCGCCGCAAAGACGGTGTCGCTGTCGTGCCTCTGGCACTCCTGGGCTGACAGCGATGAGCCCAACCGTCAGCCCCAGCGTGAGCCGATAGTTCAGGCAGGGCCTGCGCTCCATCGTCGCTTGAGCTCGGCGACGTGATCGCCAAGGGCCACCTCCATGTCGATCTCCGGATCCAGCAGCCACTGCACCTGGAGGCCGTCCATCAGCGCCACCGTGGAGCGCGCGATGCGGTCCGCTGGGGCGTCGGGCTGCATGTGACCGTCGCGCTGCGCGACGCGGACGGCGTCGGCGAGCGTCCCGACGACGGCTGCGTAGTGGCCCTTCAGCCATTCGTGCGCGGGGTGCTCGGAAGTCGCGGCCTCCCCCATCATCGTCGTGTACAGGAGCACGAGCTGGCGCCGCTCCATGTTCAGCCAGGCCACATGCACCAGGTGGTCGAAATCGGCCCAGGGGCCGTCCCCGAACTCCTCCCGAGGGAAGCTGTCCACCGTGTCACGGTGTTCGAGGACCGCGCCGAGCAGGGCCTTCTTCGAGGGGAAGTGATGGACGAGCCCGGACGGCGAGATCCCTGCGGCGGCCGCGACCTGCGCCATCGAGGTCGCCGCGAAGCCCTGCCGCGCGATGAGGTCGATCGCCGCCCGCATCGCGCTCTCGCGCACCACAGCGGAGTCCTGCCCGCGGGGCCGACCGGGCCGACGGCGGGCGGGGCGGGAGTCCTGGCCGGTGGCGCTCATCGGTCGCGGGGTCTCCTTCGGGAAGTGGGAGCAGGACGGCCGGAACAGATCGCTCCGTCCCGGCCGTCGATGTCAGGCGATCACTATTTCACGCCGCGGATGAACATCGTGAGGATCGCGCCGGCCACCGCGGAGATCGCAGCGGCGACGAGCAGCGCCGTGAAGTCCGTGCCGCCGCCGAGCTTGGCCAGGAGGAAGCCACCGACCCCGGGGGCGAGGGACTGAGGCAGGGCGTTGGCCATATTGAACACACCCAGATCCTTTCCAGTCTTCTCGCGGTCCGGGAGCACCTCGAACACGAGGGCGAGGTCGACGGCGAGGTACATGCCGTAGGCGACACCCATGATCGCCTCGCACACGTAGAAACCGGTGACGGTGTCGGCATGCAGCAAGCCGTAGGTGCCGATGCCGAAGATGAGGATCGCGATCGCGACCATGACCTTGCGTCGCCCGAGCCGGTCGGAGATCCATCCCGCCAGCAGGCCGGAGACCATCGAGGCGACGGTATAGATCGTGACGCCGACCGCGACGGCGGCCACCGCCGATTCTCCTTCAGGGAGGCCGAGATGGCTGGTCATGTAGAACGGTCGGAAGGTGATGAAGAGGTATGACGCCAGGATGATGAGGAAGCGCCCCCACCAGGCCAGGCCGAAGTCCGGGAACTTCACCGGATTGGTCCAGAAAGTGGCGATCAGCTCCCGCAGGTTGAACGGGTAGCGATTCTCCTTGAGCACCGGCTCCGGGAGCATCAGCGCATACACCGACAACAGGATCAGGCCGAGCACTGCGGGAACCATGAAGAGCAGAAGCATGTTGCTGGAGAATGCCGCGCTCAACCAGGTCGCGACCATGATCGCCGTGTTCTGCGCGATGCCGATCATGCCGGAAGTCTTGCCGTACTGCGCCGAAGGCAGCTGATCGGCGACGGAGGCGAGGTACGCGGCAAAGGCGAGATTCGCACAGGCCTGCGAGAGGAACCAGCCGATGCCCATCAGCAGCGGACCGGTGGCGAGCGCGATGAGCAGCAGCGAGAGTGCCAGGCCCAGGATGCCGAGGACGATCCACGGCCGGCGCCTGCCCAGACCGGAGGTGGTGCGGTCCGAGATGCGCCCCCCGAGTGCATTGAAGATGACCGCCGCGAGCGCGCCGGGGGCGATGACCATCGCTGTCATCGCGACCTGCTCGGCAGGATCTGAGGTCAGGGTCTGCGTCTTGAGCTGGATCGAGACTGTCGCCGGGCCGAGCAGAGCCACGAAGATTCCGAACTGGGCCAGCACGAGCCCTGCGATGAACCAGAGCGGCCGCTTGGCCTCGGGCTTGATCCCGAGGTGCGGGATCGGGAGCTTGGGGCCGATCAGGTTCGGGCTGCCCTGGAGGTCGATGGTCGGGTCCGGGGCGAAACCGGTCCCGCCTGAGGGGGTCGTCACGGATGGACTCCTTCGTCGTGTGCCGCATGTGCGTCATTGCCGGCCGCTCGAAGCAGCCACGACGAGCATTATTAGTTCCATCGCACTAATAAGTCGAGCCGATACCGACCACTGGTCACTAAGTCGTGGGGTGGCAACCCTGCGGCCAGGCACTTCAGCGATGCGCAGTGGGGTGGATCACAGCACTGGCGGTGTCCCGGGAGGGAACAGGTACGAGGTTTCGTCAGCAGGCGTGGCACCAACGCCCTGGAGGAGTTGAGACCACGCCTGCTGACAAGAGTTCGTATGCCCGGATCGATCCGAGCCGACCATCAGCTGGGCCCGACAGCCGGGCTTCCCGGGCTACCGCGGGCCAGTCGTCGGCTGGCCCCGACGGTCAGGCGGCCCGGCGGCCGGTGGCGAGGTCGAGGAGGTGGTCGATGACCCCGTCGCCGCTGGCGCGGAGGCCGTTGTGCTCGTACTCGCTGGTCACCCAGGGCGTCACGCCGCTGAGCAGCTCCGCCGTGGCCAGGGAGTACTGGCGCGGCACGTAGGCGTCGTCGTAGTAGACGGCGGCCGCGCCGGGCACGTCGGCCGCGCGCAGGGCGTCCTCGTCGTAGAGCCGGGGCCACTCGTGCTCGGCGAGCAGGTCGGCGGCCTCGGCCCAGGGCATGAATTCCGGGTCCTCCGCGAACAGGTCGCGGTGGATGTGCTCACCGCCCAGCAGGGTCGGATCCTGGCGCACCGCCTCGGGCATCATGCGGTCGGCGGTCCAGCGGGTGGCCACGCCGTCGGCCCAGCAGCTCTCGTGGATCACGGCGTACAGCGGGTTGCGGCCGCTGAAGGGCAGGGCGGCCGCGAGGTCATGGAGGAAGGCCGGTGATGTCGGCTCGAGATCCAGCAGGTAGTGCAGGCGTTCCTGGCCTCCGGAGGCTCCGAGCAGATGGCCCAGGCGGCGCAGGCGCTCCACGCCCACGCTCTGCCCGTCGGCCAGGCGCAGCTGCCCGCCCGCGGCGAGATCGGAGAGGGCGCGCAGGCGATCGCGGTCTCCGGGGAAACGTGCCCAGTAGCGCTCGCTGCGGGCGATCATGCCGTCCCAGGTGGTGGCGTAGACGGTGTCCATGTCCGGGCCGAGCGTCGGCAGTCCGCCCGTGAACAGGGCCTTGTCGACGCTGCCGGCGTGGGCGCTGAGGTAGCGCAGGGTGGTGAAGCCACCGAAGGACTGCCCCAGCAGCGACCAGCTCGACGCCCCGAGATGCTCGCGCAGCAGCTCCGCGTCGTGCGCGATCGCGTCGGCCCGGAAGTGGGTGAGATAGGCGGCCTGCTGTGCAGGGCTCGCCGCGCGGAGGGTGGTCGCGCCGTCGATCGCTCCCTCGGGCAGGGGCGCATCCAGGCCGACGGGCGTGGAGCGGCCGGTGCCGCGCTGGTCGAGCATGACCACGCGGTGATCGCGCAGGGCGCGGGCGAGCCACGGCGGGGACCCGGCCTCCAACGGGCGCGGCGCCTCGGATCCCGGGCCGCCCTGGAGGTAGACGAGGAAGGGTCGGTCCTGGCCGTCGGGCTCCGCGACGATGCGGGCGAACAGCTCCAGGGTCGGCGAGGCGGGGTCGGCATGGTCCAGCGGGACCGGCAGGGTGACGTCGCGCAGGTGCAGGCCGGGCAGGGTCCAGGTGGTGGAGGGCATCGGGCTCATTCGTCGAGGTGGGTGGTGGCGCCGGGGAAGAACTCCCAGTCGAAGGTGTGCTTCTCGCCGGCTCGTTCACCGCGCCGACGAGCGGCGTCGATCACCACGGCGGAGATGCGGGCGAACACGTCGTCCACCCCGTAGTAGCTGATCGGGCCGAAGTACTCGGATTCTGCGGGCACATCGCCGATGGCGATGATCTCGAGGTCGTCGGGGACGTTCAGGCCCAGCCGCTCGGCGGCGAACTGGAGGGCCACAGCCTGATAGCCGGTGAAGCAGATGACGGCGCGGGGGCGATCGGGCGCCACCAGCCACTCCAGGCTCGACAGATAGGTGTCGCGGCCGCTCTCCGGGGTGAGGCGGAGCAGTCGTTCGGGCGCCTCGTCCCCATGCTCCTGAGCCGCATCGAGGAAGGCGAGGGTTCGGGGATGGTTGATCGTGCCGGGGATCCGGCTCGCCAGATCAGGGGCCAGCAGGTGCACGGTCTCGTGGCGGGCCCGCAGCCGGGCGTAGGCCTTGGCGATCGCGCAGTAGGGCGTCGAGGAGATGACGTCGAACCCCTCGGGCTCCATCTTCGCCGTGAAGGCGACGATCCCGGTCTGGACGGCTGCGGCCAGTCGCCGCACCTTCTCGGGACCGTCCTCCTGGAAGTCGACGCTGGTGATGAAGCCGGCGTCTGCCGAGGCGCCCGAGAAGTACTCGCTCCAGCGCTCATCGGCCAGGACCAGGGTGGACAGGTCATACTCGAGCGCATCATCCCTCACCTGCTTGGCCAGCTGCACGCCCCACGGGTCACCGAGGGTGCCGAGCGCGAGCACGATGCCGCCGCCGCGGCCGGTGCGCATCGCCTGAGCGTTGCGGTTGGGCACGTACCCGAGCTCCTCCGCGGCCGCGCGCACCTTCGCCTTGGTGGCGGGCGAGCCGGCGGAGCGGCTGCCGTCGCGGCCGCTGAGCACGAACGAGGCGGTCGCGATGGAGACCCCCGCCGCGCGGGCGACGTCCGAGAGGGTCACCGCCGTGCGGTGGGTGGGGCCGGTGACGCCGTTGCTCATGACTGCAGGACCTCCTGGTCGACGGGGCCTGGACCGACGGGGTGGGCGGGACGGGCGGGATCGCCGGAACTCTGCGGGAATGCCATCGCCCTGCCCCCTCATCGGTCCGCCGCACCCGACGGCCCCGGTGGCGGGGCCGCTGCCCTCGAATGCTACCGCGCAGGCACCAGGTCACGGCCGGGAACCCGCCCGGGTGCCGAGCCGTCCGGGCGCGCTCGGGCCCGCTCAGGGGCTCGTGGGCTCCAGAATGTCGTCGAGGTGGCGCACGAGCACGTCCCGAGCGCGCTGGGGGGACAGCTCCTCGGGGTCCAGTCCGCGCAGCGCCAGGCCGTCCAGCAGTGCCGCCAGGCGATCGATCTCGACCTCCACCTGGACTCCGTCGCGCAGCGCCTGCGCCTGCTCGAGCCCGGCGAGGATCCGTGCGATGACCATCACCATCCCCCGACGGAGCCGGGCGACCTGCGGGCCGACGCTCGGATCCGTGCGCGCCGCGACGGTGAACTCCAGCGACACCGCCATCTCCGATCGGCGCCGCTCGTCCAGCGGCAGCAGCTCCTCGAGCGCGCGCTGCGCCAGCGCCCGACGGGGCAGAGCCCCGGCCTGCACGGCGGGCAGATCCGCGAGGTGCGCGCGGAACCTGTCCTCGAATCCTGTGGACAGCGCCTCGACGGCCAGCTCCCGGATCTCCTGCTGACTGCCGCAGTAGTGGCGCACGGAGCCGATCGCGAGGCGGGCCTCGGCGGCGATGCTGCGCAGGGAGGCGCGTGCGAGGCCGTCGCGGGCGACGACTACGAACACGGCCTCGACGATGGCGCGACGACGCTCCTCGGGGTCCACGATCTTGGGCATGCCTTTTTATAGCACGCCCTTGCCAGAATCGGCGATTGATTCTACTGTTTTAGCACGTACTTGCCATAACCGGAGAACACGCCGATCCCGTCGGCCGTGCACGGTCCCCGAAGGAGCTCTGTCCATGATCCGCATCCTCGAGCTCGTCGGCCTGCTCGCACCCCTGGCAGGTCTGGCGCTCCTGATCGTCTATCGGCGCACCACGCCCCGCGCCTCCCTGGTCCTCGCGCTCAGCGGGTGCGCGCTCGCGATGCTCGGCGTGCTGGTCGGTTTCCTCGGCCGTCGCGCACTCCCCCTCGGCTCGCTGCACGGCGGAGGGTTCGCCGGGATGGCGGACCTGATGAGCCAGGTGTCCCTGCTCCGGCTGGCCCTGCTCGGAGTCGCGGCTGCGCTCCTCGCGGTCGCAGCGCTGCAGGGGCGCTCTGGTCGTGCTCGGCGTTCCGGTCGGGCCACGGCCCTCCTCTGGCTGGCCGCAGGCGCCGTCCTGCTCGGGATCGGCCTCGTGGTGACGGTCCCCGTGACCGGGCTCGAGCATGAGCTGACCGGGCGAGACCACGAGGGGCTCGCCCTCCTGGCCGGGCTGATCGGGGAGACCGTCGAGTTCGCGACTCTCGGCCTGGGCATCCTCGCGCTGACAGTCGCGGTCACCACGGGCCGTCGGGGCGAGGACGCGGGCACCGGGCGCCGCTCGAGCAGGGACCCCGCGGTCGTCGTCGTGGACTCCGCCCGCTCGGCGTGGGCGACGTTCCGGACGCTGAGGCGCTGAGCATACGGGGCCGGATCTCAGGCGCCCTGGCCGCCGGTCAGCAGGGTCAGGGCGGGGCCGATCGTGTTGAGCAGGATGATCACGCCGATGATGCCCACGACCCAGGAGAAGGCGCTGGTCACATTCTTCACCGCCCACTCGTGCACGCGGTCCAGGAAGGCGTCGGCCCGGGCACCCAGAGCGGCGCGCACTCCACAAAGCCCCGCGCCCGGCACGATCATCACCGCGCAGTAGCCCACCAGCACGAGGGCGCCGCCGCCCAGACCGATCCCCATGTCGGCGATGATCCCCATCGCCGCGAGGTACGGGATCATCGAGGCCGCCTCGACCACCCCCGCCAGCAGCGCCAGGGAGATCAGCAGACCGGGCCGCCCGGACGCCCGTCGGGCGCGATCGGTCCAGCGCCGGGCGGACGCCTCCGGATCCCCGCCGCGCTTGCGCACCGACTTCGGGTCCAGACGGAAGGACCAGACCACCAGCAGCACCCCGGACACGGCGAGCGCGAGCATCACCGCCGGCGAGGCGAGCAGGTACCCGAACGACTCGATCAGCGGGAGCAGCCCGGCCAGCAGCGCGATCCCCAGCAGCAGATAGAAGAGGCCGATCACCGCGAGATAGAGCAGCGTGCGCCCGGCGATGCGCAGCGCCCCTCCCTGACCCACCACGAGCAGGATCACGGGGATCACCAGCGTGCCCATCGAGGTGGAGTCCACGAGGGCGAGCAGGACCAGGCCCAGGGGGCCGGCGGCGTCGGGGAGCGATTCCATGCCCACCATCGTGGTCGCGACATCTCCTGCGGTCCTCCTCCCAAGGTGCCGACTGTGCGCCGGGAGGAGGCGACCCGCACCGGCTCCGCGTAGCCTCGGAGCATGTCTGCAGACCCGTTCGGGACTCCCGAGCGCCCTCGGCTCACGCGCCACGACGCCCTCGCGGCGGCCGGCTACGCGGGGGCGGTCGTCCTGCTCGCGGCGACCGGCGCCAGCAACTCCGGGTTCGTCGGCGGCGCGCTGCGGTGGCCGACCTGGGTCTCGGTGGTGATGCTGCTGATCGCCTGCGTGAGCCTGCTGTGGAGGCGCAGCCGACCAGGGATCACGCTCCTCGTGGCCGGGCCCCTGGCGATCGCGGAGATCGTCGTGGGCGGCCAGATCTCCGCCTACCTGCTGCTGTTCGAGGCGATCTTCGACCCTGTCCTGCACGGCACCAAGCGCCTCGCGCACCTCACCACGGCCCTCGCGATCGGCCTCGGGGTCGTCTCCGTGCTCGCCGCGCTGGTGCTCGGCGCGCCGGGTCCCATCGTGCTGGTGGTGCTGCTGGTGGCCGCGCTCGTGCTGTCCACCCCGCTGCTGTGGGGCTGGGAGGTGCGCCATCACCGCGACGCACGCCTGGGCGCGGAATCCCTCGCCGACCTCGAGCACGAGCTCGCCGCCGCGCGGGCCACCCAGGCCGTGGAGACCGAGCGCCTCACGATCGCCCACGACCTGCACGACGTGATCGCCGGCCACCTCAGCGCGGTCTCCCTCCACACCAACCTCGCCGCCTCCCTCGAACAGCCCGAGGCACGGGACCGTTCCCTGGTCACCGCCCGGGAGTCGGCGCATGCGGCGCTGCGGGACCTGCGCTCGATGATCGGGGTGCTCTCCACCGCGGAGTCCGGCACCCAGCCCACGGTGACCCTGGACTGGCCCTCGCTGACCACGCGCCTGCGCGGACGCGATCCGCAGGCCCGCGTGCAGATCGACCCGGCCGTCACGGATCCTTCGCGCGTGGAGCCCTCCGTGCAGGCGGCCCTGCTGCGCATCGCGGCGGAGGCCTCGACGAACGCCGTGCGGCACGGGCTGGCACCGATCTCCCTCCGCATCGACGTCGGGGCCGACGAGGTCACGCTCGAGCTGCGGAACCGGCGCGCCGAGCGCTCCGTGCCCGGCACCGGCGTGGGTCGCGGCGCCCTCGCGTATCGGGCGACGGCCGTGGGCGGGAGCGCCACCTCCGGCCCTGGTCCCGATGCGGAGGCCGACGTCTGGCGGGTCCTCGCGCAGCTGCCCGTGCGGGCGCCCAGCGTGGTGGATGCGCCGGAGGACCGGCCGGCGTCCGCGCATCGGGCCCCCTCGACGACACCGGCCCCACCGACGACCACCACAGGACCGACGGTTACGACGACAGAGACGACCGAGACGACTGCCGAGGAGGGCGATCCGCGCACCTCCTCCCACGCCGCCCAGGAGGCCACACCGTGACCGATGCGACCTCGCGCCCCAGACCGCCTGCGCCCACGCAAGCACCCGCACCCGCACCCGCACCCGCACCCGCACCCGCACCCGCACCCGACGAATCGTCGACCTGCCCGATCCGCGTCCTGGTGGCCGACGACCACCCTGCGGTGCGCTCCGGCCTGGTCGCGCTGCTGGACTCCGCGGTGGACATCACCGTCATCGCCGAGGCGGCCGACGGGGACTCCGCCGTCGCCGCCGCCCGCGAGCACCGGCCCGACGTGGTCCTGACCGACGTGCGGATGCCCGGCGCGACCGGTATCGAGATCACCCCGCGCCTGCGCGAGACCGGAGCGAACGTGCTGGTGATCTCCGGATTCGACCTCGACGATTATGTGCTCGGGGCGCTCGCCGCCGGGGCCGACGGCTACCTCGTGAAGTCCGAGGACCCGCAGAGGATCCTCGCCGCGGTGCGCGATGTGCACCGGGGCGACGCCGTGCTCTCCGCCGCGGCGACCCGCGCCGTGGTCCGGGCGCTGCGGGGCCGATCGGCAGCCGACGACCGGGATCGTGGAGAGGCATCGCAGCCATCACCTGATCCGGTCCCGACGTCGGGCCCCGCCTCTGACCGTCGGCCGGTCCCGGGCGACCTCCTCGAGCCCGCCTTCACCCGCCGGGAGGAGGACGTGCTGGCCCTGGTCGCACAGGGGCTCTCCAACCAGCAGATCGCCTCGCAGCTCTTCGTCGAGATCACCACCGTGAAGTCCCACCTCTCCCACGCGCTCCTGAAGCTGCAGCTCGACTCCCGCGTGCAGGCGGCGCTGTGGTGGCGCCAGCACCGCGGATGACCCTTTCGGACGCTCTTCTCTCTCGAGCCTGCAGTGTGTGTCGTTGAGGGCGCTCTCACCGACACACACTGCAGGCTCGACGGAGGGCTGAGCCCCGGCAGGAGGCCTGATCGCGTGCAGGAGGCCTGAGCCCGACGGGAGGGCTGATCCCCGACGGGAGGGCTGGACCCTGACAGGAGGGCTGATCCCCGACAGGAGGGCTGGACCCCGACAGGAGGCCTGATCCCAGACGACGTGCGTCGGCCGGGAATGCGGGAGCACGACCCGGCGTTGGGGGATGCGTACAGCACATTCCCTACGGGGATGCGAGCGCCCCTGAAAGACTTGTCCGGGTCGCGGGCACTGCCCGTCGGCCCCACCGGATGGTGACCTGACTGCTCCGCCCTGCAGCGCGCGGACGTGCAGGTTCCGGCCCTCCGGTCCCTCGATGCAGAAAGCATGCCACCCCTATGACCTCCACCCGTCAGCCCACGGGCGAGTTCCCCGCCGTCGATGCACCCGGCATCGTCTCCGGCGGCTCCGCCTCCGCCGACGCCGAGTACGCCACCCGCGACGGAGCCGACAACCCCGGCACCACGGTGAAGGACGGCCGCGCGCCCACCTCCTACAAGGTCGCCCCGATCATCGCGGTCCTGGTCGTCTCCGCGTTCGTGATGATCCTCAACGAGACCCTGCTGTCCGTCGCGCTGCCCACCCTGATGGCGGACCTGTCGATCACCGCGGTCACCGCCCAGTGGCTCTCCACGGGCTTCATGCTCACGATGGCCGTCGTCATCCCCACCACCGGCTTCCTCATGAAGCGACTGTCGGTGCGCGCCGTGTTCATCACCGCGATGCTGCTGTTCCTGGTCGGCACCGCGATCGCTGTGGCCGCCCCGACCTTCCCCGTGCTCCTGGGAGCCCGCGTGGTCCAGGCCGCCGGCACCGCGATGGTGCTGCCCCTGCTGATGACCACGATCCTCGCGCTCGTGCCGATCACGGCACGCGGCCTGGTGATGGGCCTGGTGGGCGTGGTCATCTCGGCCGCCCCCGCGCTGGGCCCCTCGATCTCCGGGTTCATCCTGGAGCACTGGAGCTGGCACTACCTGTTCGTGATGATGCTGCCGATCATCGTGATCGCCCTGGTCATCGGCCTGATCTTCATGCGCAACTACACCGAGCCCGAGAAGGTGAAGCTGGACGTCACCTCCGTGATCCTCTCCGCGATCGGCTTCGGCGGCGTCATCTACGCACTCGCCTCGATCAGCCAGATCGTGGAGGGCGAGGCCCGCCTGGTGCCGCTGCTCGTGGCCGGCATCGGCGTGCTCTCCCTCGCGGTGTTCGCGAACCGGCAGGTGCGCATGCATTCCCGCGGCAAGGAGCCCCTGCTGGACCTGCGCCCGCTGAAGGTGCGCACCTTCTCGGTGTCCGTGCTGGTGATCCTGCTGGGCTTCGCGACCATGCTCGGCACCGTCGTGGCGCTGCCGCTGTACATGACCGGGTCGCTGGGCATGTCCACCCTCGACGTCGGCCTGGCCATGCTGCCCGGCGCGGCCGCCTCCGGCGTGCTCGGCCCGCTGGTCGGCGCTCTGTTCGACCGCGTGGGTCCGCGCCCGATCGTAGTTCCCGGCGCCGCGCTGATGGCGATCGTGTGCTGGCTCGAGGTGCTCCTGCTCGATGCGGAGTCGAGCCAGGGCCTGATCGTCGCGCTGAACGTCCCGCTGGGCATCGGCATGGCCATGGTCATGACCCCGCTGATGGCACTGTCCCTCGGGGCGCTGCCGCGGTCGCTCTACGGCCACGGCTCGGCGATCCTCAACACCCTGCAGCAGCTGGCCGGCGCGCTGGGCACCGCGGTGTTCATCGCCCTGCTCACGCTGGGCTCAGTTCTCGCGGTCGAATCCGGTGCCACGGCGCAGGCCGCTCAGGCCAGCGGCGCCACGTGGGCCTTCGCCTTCGGCGGCATCATGACCACGATCGCCGTGGTGCTCGCCGCCACGCTCAAGAACAACCCGGCAGAGGTCGAGCAGACCGAGCAGGTCGCCCAGACCGCCTGAGCTGCTCTGGTCGCTGCGCTCCACCCGGCGCGCACGGCCGGCCCCACGAACTTTCGGTCCCCAGCGTGTCCTCACCGCCTCCACGGCGTCGAGGCAGCGCTGGGGACCGAATGTTTTGCAGAGACCGCTGAGTCGGTGCTGCTGCCCTACGCTGGCGCGATGAGCAGGGTGATCTTCATGTGCGGCCCGGCGGGCTCGGGGAAGTCGACCATCGCGCGCCGCTACGAGGCCGACGGGATGGTGCGGCTGTCCGTGGACACCGAGGCCTGGGCCCGCGGCCACCGCACGATGCCGCTGCCCGAGGCCGTGGGCTCCGAGATCATCGCGAAGCTCGAGGAGCGCCTGCTCACGTGCGTGCGCGACGGGCAGGACGTAGTGCTGGACCTGTCGTTCTGGTCGCGGGAGATGCGGGATCACTGGCGGGCGCTGCTCCTCCCGTCGGGCATCACCCCGGAGATCGTGCAGGTGGTCGTCTCCCGAGCGACCGCGCTGGCCCGGATCGAGGCGCGGGCCGAGCAGCACGGCGACGACTTCCGCCTGCCGCGCGCTCTCGCGGAGATCTACTACGACCACTTCGAGCCGCCGACGGACGACGAGGGCCCCATCACCGTGATCCGCACCGACTGAGCCGGCGCGGAGTCGCTACGCTTCGGCGATGAGCTCCTCCCCCACCCTCGAGTCCCTGTTCGGCCTGCGCGGACGCACGGCCCTGGTCACCGGGGGCAGCTCTGGGATAGGTCGCGGGATCGCGGGCGCCCTGGCCGGCGCCGGGGCACGCGTGCTGATCGCGGCCCGCACGCAGAGCGCGATCGACGAGGCCGTCGCAGAGATCCGGGCCGACGGCGGCACCGCCGAGGGCCTCCGCGCAGATCTCTCCACCCGTGCCGGCGCCCACGCCCTGGCCGACGTCGCCGGTGAGGTCGACATCCTGGTGAGCTGCGCAGGCATCAACCTGCGCCCGCCGATGTCGGAGCTGGACGAGCCGACCTGGGACGCGACCATGGCGGTGAACCTCGACGCGCCGTTCGTGCTCGGCCAGCGCCTCGCCCCCGGGATGGCGGAGCGCGGCTACGGCCGCCTGATCCACATCAGCTCGCAACAGGCGCATCGGCCCTTCGGGAACAGCGGGGCGTACGGGGTCTCCAAGGCCGCGGTGGAAGGGCTCGCCCGGGTGCAGGCGGAGGCCTGGTCCTCGCGGGGGGTCACCGCGAACGTGCTGATCCCGGGCTTCGTGCGCACGCCCCTGAACCGCGAGACGATCTCCGATCCGGCAGTCATCGACGCCCTCGCGGCCCGGACCGTTGTCGGCCGGAACGGATTGCCTGAGGACTTCGCAGCCGCCGCGGTGTTCCTCGCCGGACCGGGTTCGGCCTATGTCACGGGCCAGTCGATCGCCGTGGACGGCGGCTTCTCGGTGCATTGAGCCGGATGCTCCTCGCCGGTGATCGGCCTCAGGAGAGCAGTCCCAGCTGGTCGGCGACGGCCACCGCCCGCTCCCTCTCCGCGCCGCGCAGCCCGAGCAGCGGACGGGGCAGGCACGGCGCGTCGACCAGAGCGAGATGCTCGGCGAGAGCCGCGGAGACGCGCAGGCTGCCGAGCTGAGCGACCAGGTCCCACAGCGGGGCCAGGCGGGCCGATGCGGCAAGGGCGTCGTCGGCCCTCCCGTCGAGCGCGGACCGCGCGATGGCGGACATCGCCTGCGGGATCGTGCCGCCCACGGCGGTGAACCAGGCATCGCAGCCGGCCAGCAGCCCGGACGCTGCAAAGCCGTCGCCGGAGATGCCGATGCGCACGTGCTCGGGGATCACGGCCCGCATCGCCCGCACCCGCTCGCGCGCTGCATCGACTCCCTGGGTGATCGGCGGGATCTTGATCGCGTCGACGTGCGGGAGGTTCGCAATGTGCGCGTAGAGATCCATCGAGAACGTGACGTGCGTGGTCGCGGGGTTGTCGTAGACGACCAGCGGCACCGAGAGCTCGGCGGTGACGTCCTCGTAGAGCGCGGCCACGTCGTCCTGTGTGAGGGCCTGGTAGCTCATCGGGGCGAGCAGCACGGCGTCGGCCCCGGCCTGCTGGGCGTCCTCCGCGAGGGCCAGCACCTGCGAGGTGCGCAGAGCTCCGATGCCCGCGATCACCGGGATGCCGGCCGCGCGGTCCACGCTCGCCTCGACGACGGCGCGGCGCTCGGCGCGGTCGAGGTAGGCGTAGGAACCCGTCGAGCCGAGGGCCCCGATCGAGTCGACGCGGGCTGCGACGAGGCGATCGATCAACCCTCTGTAGGCCGCGAGATCGACCTGGTCATCGCGCAGCGGGGTGAGCGGGAAGGCGCTGAGGCCGGAGAACATGCGGGCTCCTGGGCGACGGATGGAGAACGGATCGTGGACGCTACACGCGAGGGGAGGATGGCCGGTGATCCGGAGAAATTGTCAAGACCTGTGGATCGGTGTTCCGCTACCCGACCGAGGAGTTGCTGGCCGGCGCTGTGAGCGCCGGTCACTCGGACCGGAATTGTTCCCCAGTCATCGCCTTCGTCTGCTCGTACTTCTTGCGGATGTCGGCTTGGGTGTCCCCTTCGACCCACGGGCGCTCTAGCACGACAAGGGCGGCCCAGTAGACCACGGTGGTGACAGCCATCGTGTTCAGAGCCCCGGAGGACGCCGGCCCGAAGGGCAGTCCGATGAGGAAGCTGATCGGCAACGGAAGTACGGCGACAATCGCCGTCATCGGGACGCTTCCGGGGTCCGGGTGCCGGTGACGGAGAACGAAGATTCGCTCCACGCCGGTCGTGGCAAGCTCGACGGCGACCATCACGACCACAGCCGTGATGATCGCCGTTCCAGCAGGAAAGCTTGCAGTCCACCCAGTCAGACCCAGCCCCCATAGCAGCAGTGCAATTGCGACAACCTTGACCGCCCCAGTCGCAAGATGCCCCGTGAGGGCGAAGGAGAACGCCGGGGGAGTGAAGTCGCTGACATCGCTGTTACCTGCCATCACAGTGGATCCCTTCGGGTGAGCGATCGGGTCAGAGAGAGCAGGCGGAGACGACGCCGCCCACTCCGAGGATTCTTTCAAGAACCTTCACCGCATCCTCTCCGATCTCCGCAGCTGCGGCTCCGGAGCGGATCGTCGTCCAGATCCCCGGACTCCACCCCCAGATCGCGCGGGCCGTCGAATCCAGCCGACGACCTTTGCCACAGGGAACCCGTACTCGACGATCAGCGGAACGATAGCTGCAGCGCAGGCGGCCGCGTTGAATGCTGGGGCGATCCCGCCCGAGGGAGTGGAGTGCCATGCCACACCCTTACCAGTCGAGATTTTCGCAGCGCTTCGCCTCCGCCCCACTCCATATCAGCGACGGCGATTTCGTGCTCTGCGTTCCTTCGCCTGTTCCCACAGATAGCCGACAGCGAGCAGGACGGCAATGCCCACTAGCGTACCGAAGAACGTGATGATGCCGTCTGTGGGACTGCCGAAAACGGCGTCGCCTGCGCCGAAGAGTAGGGCAGTAGGAAATCCGATGATCACCACCACGGCGACCACAGCGATCCAGCCGATGAACCTTCCGGAGGCACGACGACTCCTGTTGCGAACGGGCGAGTCGTGTCGCTCGGGCCGACCCGGGTCAGAGCTCCTCGCCAAGACTAGATCTCCCCGAGAGCGCACTGCCCGGCCGCCAGAGCGAGCACGCCGACTACGCCACCCGGAAGGACGGAGTGCGCGGCCTTCTTGATGAGGAATTTCGCGATCTTAGGAGACGTCTTCTTGAGGATATTGAAAGCGATGGACGAAGCCTTCTTCCATTGCTTGCTCTTCAGTGCCTTTCGCACCTTAGGTTCGGCAAACGCTTTGATAATTGCTTTGATGTCCGCGATGCCGATCTTCTTTGCGAGACACTTGCCGAAATGAGAGTTGTCCCATTGCGGAGTGACAGCTGCGGGACTCCTGGAAGTGGCGGCTGCGACCAGCGCGGTCTGGTTCGTGTGGCCACCATCTAGCGCCTCGAACAGCATGTCGAAGTCGAAAGCTTGGAAGGTTCCGTCCTCCAACCTAATTCCGCCGTTGGTCTCCACGTCCGCGAGTCCAGCAGCAGTGTTGTTCACGACAGCCACCTCTTCGTCGGTCAGCGAAGAGGTGTCTGCCAGAGGGTCGGAGCCCTCAGCCCGGGCAACGGCGGGCGCGGTCATCGAAACTCCAGCGACCGATGCGGCAACAAAAAGCGATCGCCGAGAAGGCGAGTAGTGCGCGCCCGTTGCCTCGTTCGGTCCTGCGGCTTCGTCATTGCGTGTTGAACGCTCCATTGCGTGCACTATCTCTCTGCGGGATCTAACGGAACCCTCGGGGAAAAACTCGACCGTAGCATCCTCCACGTAGTGGGTCGAAGTTGCCGGCCGGGCCGGACTTCCATCCGAAGCCTCTACGCTGAGTACTCCAGTGGCGAGCTGATCACGATGGTGTCGAGCTTCCGCCTGGTCCGCGTGGGGATGGCGCGCCTCGTCCGATGGCCGGATCGCACCGTTCGGATGTAGTGGTGCAACACCAGCATCCGCAGCATCGAACACGCCCTCCCATTCGCGAAGGGCGGCCCGGGCTGCGGTGGACGTGCCGGCACACGTGTTCGTCCACGTCTCAGGCGGCATGTTGTTGCTCTCCTGATTCGTGGTCGGTCTGGTCGTCGGGGCGTTCGACGAGGCGGCCTTTCTCGAAGGCCGCGCCAGCGCGGACGAGGGCGACCAGGTGGGGTGCGTTCACGGCCCGCCAGCGGGTCTGGGCGGACTCGATCAGCTTGAACGCCATCGCGATCCCGGCAGCCCGGGAACCGGGGCCCTTGGTGACGCGCTGGCGCAACCGGACGGTGGCGAAGGTCGACTCGATCGGGTTCGTGGTGCGCAGGTGGACCCAGTGCTCGGCGGGGTAGTCGTAGAATTCCAGCAGCACATCGAGATCGTCGGCGATCTTCGCGACCGCCTTGGGCCACTTGACGCCGTACTCGTCGGCGAAGGTTGCCGCGGCGGCTTCGGCGTGGGCGCGGTCTTCGGCCTGCCAGATCTCGGCCAACGCCTTCTTCGCGCCCGGCTGGGCGGACTTGGGCAGCGCGTTGAGCACGTTGGCGATCTTGTGGAACCAGCAGCGCTGTTCCCGGGTGGCCGGGAAGACGTCGCGGACGGCGGACCAGAACCCCAGCGCCCCGTCGCCGATCGCGAGGACCGGGGCGGCCATCCCGCGGCGTTTGCAGTCGCGCAGCAGGTCGGCCCATGACTCGGCGGACTCGCGGTGGCCGTCATCGAGGGCGATCAGCTCCTTGGTGCCGTCGGCGCGGACGCCGATCATCACCAGCAGGCAGATCTTGTCCTGGTTCAGGCGGACCTTGAGGTGGATCCCGTCGACCCAGACGTAGACGTAGTCGGTGTCGGCCAGCGACCGGGTGTTGAACGCGACCGCCTCGCCCTGCCACTGGCCGGTCAGCCGGGTGATCGTTGCTGGCGAGAGCCCGGCAGCCGAGCCGAGGAACTGCTCCAGCGCCGGCGCGAAGTCGCTGCTGGAGAGCCCGTGCAGGTACAGCAGCGGCAGCACCTCAGCGACCTGTGGGGACTTGCGTGCCCAAGCAGGCAGGATCGCCGAGGCGAACCGTTTGCGCTGCCCGGTGGTCTCGTCGACGCGTCTGTCGTTGACCCGCGGCGCGGTCACCGGCACCGCGCCGGCCGCCGTGGTCACCTCCCGGGCATCGTGATAGCCATTGCGCACCACCAGCCGGTGACCGTTCTCGTCGACCTCGTCGGCGTGGGCATCGACGTAGGAGGCGACCTCGGCCTGCAACGCGGCTGCGAGCATCTGCCGGGCACCGTCGCGCACGATCGCATCCAGCAGCGACGATCCGTCCGCCGCGCCGTCGTCGTGGTTGGCGTCATCGTTGTCGGGGACTATCTTGAGCATAGGGCGTACCTTCCCGAACCAGCGCTCCAACGCCGGTCCTTGATCAGAGTCTTCGTTCCTTGCAGATCATCCTCGGGAAGGTGCGTCCCTTGCACGCCACCTCGCCGAGAGCCATCCACAGGTTCTGATCATTCCTCGGTGATCCGTCCGGGATCGCCATAGTGGCCTTGGAGCAGGCGGAGCGCACAGAGCTTTCAGAGGCTCTCAGAGCAGCGTCGCGAAGCGCTCCAGAGCGGCCGGGCCGACGACGTCCTCCTCCCCCAGCGGCACCTCCTGCAGCGGCACCCGCGGCAGGGCGTCGCGGAGGGTCACGAGGTGCTCGTCCTCGACGGCGCGACGGCGAGCGAGGAAGTCGCCGCGATCGGCGGGCGAGCGCTTGTTGACCACCAGGGCGCCGATGTCGACGCCGGTGCGGGTGAGCTCCGCGTTCAGCTCGATGGTCTCCAGCACCGGCAGGCGCTCGGCGGCCAGGACGATCGCGAAGGACGAGAGCGCGGAATCCACGAGCACCTCGCGCAGCCCGGCGAGGCGGTCGCGGCGGCGCAGCAGGATCGAGCGGATCTCGTCGTCGCGCTCCTCGATCGGGTCCCGCGGGGCAGTCGACCCGAGCACGGTCCTCCCGCGATCACCGTCGAGCCCGCGCATCGCGGCGCCGAGCTTCGCGGACTTCTCCCGGCGGTTCAGCAGGCCGTCGGTCCAGGCGGTCATCACCTCCGGCAGCGCCATCAGCCGCGCGGTGTGCCCGGACGGGGCGGTGTCGAAGACGACCAGGTCGTAGTCCTGCATCCCCATCTCGACCAGCTCCGTCATCCGCTCCAGCACCGCAGCCTCGTGGGTGCCCGGGGACCGTCGGGAGAGGTCCATGTGCTTGTCGACCTCACCGGCGAGGTTGTCCGGCATGAGGCGCTTCAGGGTGTGGGCGACGTCCTTCAGATGGCGGTCGGTGGTGGCGTCGGGGTCGATCTCCAGGCCCCGCAGCCGGCCGCCCACGCCGTCGCCGAGCGGGGTGGCGCGGTCCCCGATCCTCTGACCCCACAGATGGCCGAGGTTGTGGGCGGGGTCGGTGGAGACCACGAGGGCGCGTCGGCCCTCGCGGGCCGCGGCGAGAGCCACGGCGGAGGCGACGGTGGTCTTCCCGACGCCGCCCTTCCCGCCCAGGAACAGCACGCGGCGCTCGGCGGCGAGGGTCAGCAGCATCGGTAGTCCTCCAACGGTGAGCGCTCCATGCCCATGCGGCGATGCCAGTCGTGGAAGCTGTCATAGAGCACGGGCAGCAGCTCGGCGGTGTAGTACGCGGCCGGGTTGGGGACGCCCAGCATCTCGCTCATCACGAGCATCCGGAACAGGTCGTCCTCATCGCGCTGGGCGCGGGCGAAGGTGCGGCGGTAGGGGGCGACGTAGAACTCGCGCAGCCCGTCGCTGAACGCCCGCCAGCGCTGCCTGACCGTGGGGCGGGAGCGTGCGGGGGCCACCCCGTCGGCGGGCCGGTCCGGAGACCCGCCGACGGGAGCTGGGGTGGACGGGCTGGTCACTCGCCGGCGCCTCCGTCGGCGCCGACGGGCTCGCGCTCGTCCTCGTCATCGAGCTCGGGCTCGTCTTTCCGGGCCCGGTTCAGCGCCACCGCGGATTCGACGATCACCCAGACGGCCGCGATCAGGATGATCACGTCGAGCACCAGCAGCAGCCAGTTGCCGGCCGCGAGGAAGTCGCCGAGCTGGATGATCAGCGCATACACGCTGACGAAGAGCACGAACACCAGCGGGATCACGATCGGCAGCACCGGGCGGCGCTTGCGCATCAGCATCACCGCGAGGATCGCGAGGGTGAGTCCGGCCAGGATCTGGTTGGTGGTGCCGAACAGCGGCCAGATCAGCATGCCGCCGGACCCGTCGGCCCCGGCGCTGAAGGTGAGCGCGAGGCACACGACCAGCACGATCGCGGTGGCGACGGCGGTCCCGAGCTTCACGCCCACGACCTGGGCGATCTCCTGGACCACGAAGCGCTGCAGGCGCACCCCGGTGTCCATGGTGGTCGCTGCGAACAGCACTGCTGTGGTGGCCAGGATCGTCGCCGACAGCGATGTGGGGATGCCCAGGCCGGCGTTGACGATCGCGCCGCCGCCGTTGACGAAGGCGCCCACGCCGCCCTCGCCGAAGGCCGAGTACACGGCCTCCCAGTCGGCGAGGGTGCGGAAGCCGGCGGTGGTGGCGATGATCGCGCCGAGGGCGAGCAGGCCCTCGCCGACCGCACCGAAGTAGCCCACGAAGCGAGCGTCGGTCTCCTTGTCGAGCTGTTTCGAGGAGGTGCCGGAGGAGACGACGCCGTGGAAGCCGGAGATGGCGCCGCACGCGATGGTCACGAACAGCAGCGGCATCAGGCCCGGCGTGCCGTCCGGCACGGCCGTGTTGAACGCGGGGGCGACCATCTCGGGGCGGACGATGAGCACCGCGCCGTAGAGCAGCCCGAGCGCGATGAACAGCTGCAGGCCGTTGATGTAGTCGCGCGGCTGCAGCAGCACCCACACCGGGAGCACGGACGCGATCGCGGCGTAGACGAACAGCACGACGATCCAGAACGCCTCGGCGGAGAGGCCCAGCACGGTGTCGGGCAGCACGACGGGGACCGCGTTGCCCAGCACGATCAGGGCGTACAGCGCCACCACGCCGACCACGGAGACGATCGGCAGGTTCCACTTCAGGCGGTAGATCGCCTGGCCGATGAGCACCGCGACGACGAGGGCGCCCCAGGTGGGGATCACCGCCGTGGGCGTGGAGACCAGGAGCCCGGCGATGACCACGGCGAAGGCGGCGTTGACCATGAGCAGCAGCAGGAAGATGACCACCAGGAACAGGCGGCTGCCGCGGGCACCGATGTACCGCGCGGAGAGGGAGCCGATGGACTGGCCGCGGTTGCGGACCGACGCCCACAGCGAGCCGAGGTCGTGCATGCCCGCGAAGAAGACGGTACCGAGGGTGACCCAGAGGAAGGCGGGCAGCCAGCCCCAGATCACGGCGACGGCGGGGCCGACGATCGGTGCGGCGCCGGCGACGGAGGTGAAGTGATGGCCCCACAGGATGAACTTGTTGGTGGGGACGAAGTCGACCCCGTCCTCCAGCTCATGGGAGGGGGTGCGGAAGGAGGCGCGGAGCTTGAACACGCGCCTGCCGAGGTAGCGGGAGTAGAGCATGTAGCCGGCGACCATCATGGCGATGCCGACCACTGCGAGGATCAGGGAGTTCACGGGGGCTCTCCTGTCGAGGGCGGGGAAGGGCCGCGGCGACAGGGCGCGAGGGCGGACGACGGGCACAGCCGCCGGGCACTCGTCACGTCGTCATCGCACGCGATACGGGCCACCGTAGCGGACTCGTGCGCTGTCGCGGGATAGATGCCCTCCGTCAGGGTGGTGGCCCGCGAGATACAGTGCTGACCGACGGAGGAGAGGGGGTGCGTCGATGACGGACAGGGCTAAGTACCTGACGCTCGTCCTCGCGCTCTATGGCGGCACGGTGGCAGTCATCGTCGGAATGGTCGCGGCGATCTTCCAGCGCGCATTCCTGGACGTCACGGTGGACCTCGCCCCGGCGATCATCATCTGCCTGTTCGCCTCGATCATCCACGGGGTGAGGCACGACCTGGACTCCTGAGAGACAGAGCCGTCGAGCGGTGCCACGACGTGCAGGCCCGAGGCACGCGAGTGCGCTCCCCGCGGGTGCGCTCCCCCTGGACCCCTGCTCCCGTCAGATGCTTCCCGCCCACCCCGTACCGCCTGGCATGTCGTTATCCAGGGGGCTATCCGACGCGTCGGGCCATATCGACTACCGGGGCAGCGCGCGTGGACAGGGCGCGGAGGTAGCGGCGGGTGACGACCTCCTGGACGACTCGGGAGACGGGCGCGCCGAGCCGGGCGTACCAGGCGGCGGGCTTCGAGACCGCGTCGAGATGGAAGCGCACGACGCCGGTGTCCGTGCGGGTCACGGTGAACTGCTCGATCCCGGATTCGGGGTGTCCGGGCAGCGTGCCGTAGGCGAAGCCGGCACGGTCCGGTTCGTCGATCACCCACAGCACGCGGCAGGGGGCGAGGATCGAGAGCGGCCCGATGCCGAGGCGCAGATGCACCTGCGCTCCGGGCTCGGCTTGGCGGTGCGAGGCAGCGACCTGCAATCCCGCTCGTCGGTGCACCACCCAGCCGCGCACGGCGGAGCTGGCCGTCTCGAAATCCATGGCAGGCACCAGGGCGCTGCGGCGCATCCGGCGGTACCCCTCAGGCGGATTCTCCAGGGCATCGAGCGGAGCTGTGATCGTCTGCTCGGAATCGACCGCCGTGGCGTACCTCGTCGGCGGCGCGGAGCGTCCCGTCCGCAGCCGGTGGATCCGCCCCTCGAGGGGAGCCGGGAGCACGGCGAGCGCAGTATCGAACAGGCGCGCCGGCCATGGGTCACGCAGCATCTCGTTCTGCCACGTCGACTCCATCGGGCTGAGCGGTTCGATCGGCGGGCACAGCGGCCGCGGCGTCCAGTCGTCGGCCCAGGGGCTGGCGGTGATCCGCAGGGACGTGGCGGGATCATCGGTTCCGCTGCCGCTCTCCGCGCCGAAGGACGTGCGCATGCTCGCGCCATCCGGAGATCTCACCACCTCGCTCGCGCCGTCGACGATCGACAGGATCGCCTGGTCGAGCTCCTCGAGCAGATCGCGGGAGCCGGAATCGCAGGCGTCGCACAGGCAGTCCGGCTCCAGGACCGCGACGGCGGGCTCGCCCAGGCCGACGACGAGGTCCGGGACCGCGGCGGCGTCGTCGGCGAGGTCGATGCTGCCGGTGCTGCCGGCGCTGCCGGCGGCATCGTCCGGGGCGGTGCGGACGAGCACGAGTGGCTGGGCTTCGGGCCGACGGGGGCGCAGCACCGAGGTGCGATAGCGGTCCACGCGCGGGTCGACGGCCCAGCTGACCTGCGCTCCGTCCTCGAACTCGACCGCGTCGGCCCAGCCACGAGCGATGAGGACTTGCACCCAAGCCTCGGCGCGGGTCCACAGGATCCGGTATTTGCCGGGGTCCGAGCAGCGGCTGTACTCCTCGTCGCGGCTGTCGCGCCGCTCGCCGGGTGCGGTGGAGTCGTGGTGCGGGTCCTCCCAGCCGGGGGTGTCCGCGCCGGTCTGGGCGAACGCGTCCTCGACGTCCGCCAGCAGCGCGAGGAGGTCGGCGGAGAACGGCGGATCCTCGACGGTGAGGTCGTTCTCGGCATCGCGGGACACGAACGCCTCGCGCTCCTCCCACCAGGTCGGGGCGGAGGGGAACGTCATGAGGTGACGGTACCGGCAGGCGCGCTCTGATCTCCATCTCTTTGTCGAGGTCACGCCCTGTTGCGTCGAGGTCAGGCCGTGTTGCGTCGAGGCCACGCCGTGCTCGAAGGCAGCAACCCGAGTTCGTCGAGTTCGAGCCTGCATTCTGTGTCGGTGAGAGGGCGCTCACCGACACAGAATGCAGGCTCGACGGATGGTCCCCACCGCGTGGGGTCGTCGACCCGGGGTCAGACGGCCGTTCGCCGGGCTGCGGAGGCGAAGCCGAGCCAGGTGTGGCGGTTGCCCCACCAGCACCAGCCGAGTTTCGGGGCGTCCTGGCGGTCCTTGCCGTCACGTCCGGTGCCGTTGCTGATCCAGAGCGCCGGGGTGCGCGAGTCGAGCTTCCCGGTGGGCTTGGTGAGGCGCGAGCCGATCGTCATGAAGCAGTGGCCTCGCTCGAGGATCTCGCCCTGCTGGAGCACCCAGTGGAGGCCCTCGCTGAGAAGCAGCGGCGTGCGGTCGCGGCCGGTGATCGCCGGCAGCGCCTCCTCCGCGGACCAGTTCTCGTACTCGTCCCCGCGCTCCAGTCCCTCGACGAGGTAGAGCGCCTCGCGGCCCAGCTCGAGGCCGGTAGGCGCGAACTGGTCCACGTCGGTCATGTCCTCGACCACGAAGCCGGGCTTCTCCCCGCGCCGCAGCAGCGGGGTGAGGGCCGACGGCGGCGCGAGCGCCGGGTCGATCGCGAGGAGGGCGTCGGTGCGGTCGCTCCCCCACTGCTCTACGGCGTCGCGCAGGGCCTGCTCGCTGAGCCCGGCCAGGGTGTGCACCTCGAGAGCGATGAGCCGCCCTGCCTGCTCGGCGAGGGTGGGGAGCAGGGTCTCTGGGGGCATGGAGGTCTCCTTCGAGGCGGGGCGGATGTCAGTGGCCGGGTTGACAGTCGGCGCGGTGGCAGCTGGCGCTGCGGCGGGCGCTGCGGCGGCGGTCGGCGCGGCCTGAGACGCAGTGGGCGAACGCAGAATGGCAGAGGGATGCGAGATGGTCTCTCCTGGGGTGGGGTCGCGCGGACGATGCTCCGCACGGATCAGCACTCAACGCCACCTGCCGACGGCCTATTCCCGGCGGTTCCGTGGCCCCGTGGCCCCGTGGCCGACCTCAAGACCCGGCAACTCTGCAGCTCCCCCGCCCCATCCCCGCCAACTCCTCCAGCTCCGCCACTCGATATCCGTTGAGGCTGCCTCGCCCGTCTGGCAGGGTCGACCCCATGCCGCCACCCGAGGATCACGACCCCGACCAGGCCACCGATCCGTCGCGGATCCCCGCGCTCGATCCTGCCCTGCGCTCCTGGCTCGCCCCGATGGTCGGCGAGGTCTCGGTGGTCCGTTCGCTGGTCGGCGGGATCACCGGGCAGATGCTGCAGCTGCGTCGAGCCGACGGCGAGGCGGACATCGTGGTGCGGCGCTGGCCCGCCGAGCGGGACCATGCGCGGGACGAGGACCCGTCCGGTGACAGCCGCTGGCAGCAGGGCATGGTCCGACGCGAAGCCGTCGGGCTGGAGGCCCTGTGAGGGACCGGGCTGCCGGCGCCCGCGCTGATCGCCGCCGACCCCGACGGCTCCGCGTCCGGCCGCCCGACGACGGTGACGACGTTCCTTCCCGGCCGGGTGGAGCTCTCCCCGCCGGACCTGCGCTCCTGGGTGCGGAGCCTCGCCGAGATGCTGGTGCGGATCCATGCGGTGCCGCCCCCGGAGCTGGCCGCCTGCGAGCTGTGGGCCTCGAGCGATCTGCGCTGGCTCGAAGGGGATCACGAGGATCCCGTGGCCCTCGACGTCGCCGCGGACGGCGGGCTGGCTCGCGAGGCCCGGGAGCTCGCGGCCCGCCCTGCGGATCCGGCTCGCGCCGTGCTCAGCCATGGCGACTACCAGCACTTCAACGTGCTGTGGCAGGGCGGGAGCATCTCGGCGGTGGTGGACTGGCCCACCGTCGGCCGCGCAGATCGCGGTCTGGACGTGGGGCACTGCCGGCTGAATCTCGCCGTGCTGTTCTCCGCCGACGCCGCGATGTGGTTCCTCGAGGACTACGAGCAGATCGCCGGGAGGCGGGTCGATCCGGCGGCTGACCTCCAGCGCCTGCTGAACTTCGGACCGAACTGGCCGGAGTTCATCCCGCTCCAGGTGGCCGGGCGTGCCCCGGTCGACGGTCCGGGGATGGCTACGCGGGTGCGGGAGACGATCATGCGCACGCTCCGCCGGGCCGGGTGACGTCGCCGCAGCCCCCATCCTGGGCACCCGCGCTGATCCGGCCTACCCTGGCAGGGAGGTCCGCCGTCGGACCGACGACGGCGGGCCGCTACCCCAGGAGGACTGCGCTGTGGCACGGAACGTCGCTCAGAAACTTCTCGCCTCTCACCTCGTCGACGGTGAGCTCACACCCGGGGCCGAGGTGGGGCTGCGCGTGGACCAGACCCTCACCCAGGACGCCACCGGCACCATGGTGATGCTGGAGCTGGAGGCCATGGGCCTGGACCGGATCCGCACCGAGCTGTCGGTGCAGTACGTGGACCACAACCTGCTCCAGACCGACGAGAAGAACCCCGAGGACCACCTGTTCCTGCGCTCCGCCGCCGAGCGGTTCGGGCTGTGGTTCTCCCAGGCGGGCAACGGGGTCTCCCATCCGGTGCACCAGGCCCACTTCGGCCGCCCCGGCGCGCTCCTGATCGGTTCCGACTCCCATACGTGCGCGGCGGGCGCGCTGGGCATGCTCGCCGTCGGGGTGGGCGGTCTGGAGATCGCGATGGCGATGGCCGGCCAGCCGATGTACGTCACGACCCCGGACGTCTGGGGCGTGGAGCTGACGGGCACCCTGCCCGAGTGGGTCTCCGCGAAGGATGTGGTGCTGGAGATGCTGCGCCGCCACGGCGTCAGCGGCGGCGTGGGTCGCATCATCGAGTATCACGGCGAGGGTCTGGCGCAGCTGAGCGCGATGGACCGGCACGTCATCGCGAACATGGGCGCGGAGCTGGGCGCGACCGCGACGGTCTTCCCGGCCGACGATGTGGCCCGCGACTATCTCGCCGCCGTCGGCCGCGAGGACGACTTCGAGCGCTGGGAGGCCGACGCCGGCGCGTCCTACGACGTCACCGAGCAGATCGATCTGTCGACCCTGGAGCCGCTGATCGCGCGCCCCTCCTCCCCCGGCAACGTGGTGACGGTGGCCGAGGCGGCCGGCGAGGAGGTGTTCCAGGTGGTGGTCGGCTCCTCCGCCAACCCGGGGCTGCGGGACTTCGCCGTGGTCGCCGAGATCCTCGCCGGGCAGCAGAGCCACGACCAGGTCTCCGTCGACATCAACCCCACCTCCCGCGAGGTGCTCGCGGATCTGATCACCGGCGGCTGGCTGACCTCGCTGGTCGCGGCCGGCGCCCGCATCCACCAGTCCGGCTGCATGGGCTGCATCGGCATGGGCCAGGCCCCCGCCGCGGGCCGCAACTCGCTGCGCACCATGCCGCGGAACTTCCCGGGCCGCTCCGGCACGGAGGAGGACGCGGTGTGGCTGTGCTCCCCCGAGACCGCCGCAGCCGCCGCCCTGACCGGGAAGATCACCGATCCGCGCACCCTGGCCGGCTCCCACGGCCTGACCTGTCCGCGCCCGACGATGCCGGAGCGGTATGCCCATCTGCCCTCGATGCTGGCCGCTCCCCTGCCGCCGGAGGAGGCTGCGGAGGTCGAGCTGGTGAAGGGCTCGAACATCTCCTCGCTGCCGGACTTCGCCCCGGTCGAGGACCACCTGGACGTGCCCGCGATCTTGGTGATGGGCGACGACGTCTCGACCGACGAGATCCTGCCCGCCGGGTCCCGCGTGCTGCCCTTCCGCAGCAACATCCCCAAGATCGCCGAGTTCGCCTTCACCCGGATCGACCCGGACTATCCGCGGAACGCGCAGGCCGCCGAAGGCGGGCACGTGGTCGTGGCCGGGAGGAACTACGGCCAGGGCTCCTCCCGCGAGCACGCCGTGATCGCGCCGCGCTACCTGGGACTGAAGGCCGTGATCGCAGTGGGCTTCGCGCGGATCCACTGGCAGAACCTCGCGAACTTCGGGATCCTCGCCCTCGAGTTCGACGACCCCGCGGACCTCACCCGTATCGGGACGAACGACCAGGTGGTGCTCGACGGCGTGCACGAGGCGCTCCGCAGCGGCACCTCGGTCACGGCGCAGATCGGAGGCCGCGAGGTGGGGCTGCACCACCGGCTCTCGGAGCGCCAGGTGCAGATGGTCCTCGCCGGCGGACGGATCCCCCTCGCGGCGCGCGAGGTCTGAGGGTCGGCCGCTGCCCCGATCTGCCCGTCAGCGTGCGAGCGCGGCGTGACCTCCTCGCCGCCGACGCACCCCGCCCGCGAGAGCGCGCAGCACGTCCTCGGTGGCTGCCCAGTCCATGCACGCATCGGTCACGGACTGGCCGCGCACGAGGCCCGTCGGTCCGGCGTCGACGTCGAGCTTCTGTGCGCCGGCGACGAGGTTGCTCTCGAGCATGACCCCGGCGATCGCACCGCCGGCAGCCGCGCTGCCGTCTGTCGTCCTGCCGTCCACCGCGATCTGGTCGGCGAGCATCGTGGCGACCTCGGCCTGGCGCACGTGGTCCTTGCCGGAGTTGCCGTGGCTGGCGTCGATCACCAGGCGCGGCGGCAGGCCCTGCTCCGCGAGGCGCTCGGCGGCGGTGCGCACGGGGCCGGGGCCCCAGTTCGGGCCGTCGGACCCGCCGCGCAGGATCAGGTTGACGTCGGGGTTGCCGGTGGTCGAGACCAGGCTCGCCCGCCCGTCGGCCCCGATCCCGAGGAAGGACTGCGGGGACGAGGCCGCCGCAACCGCGTCCAGCGCCACCTGGATGCTTCCGTCGGTGCCGTTCTTGAACCCGATCGGCATGGACAAGCCGGAGGCGAGCTGGCGGTGGATCTGCGATTCGGTGGTGCGGGCCCCGATCGCGCCCCAGCTGATGAGGTCCGCGATGTACTGCGGGCTGATCGGCTCGAGGAACTCGGTGGCGCAGGGCAGGCCCAGACCCGTGACATCGAGCAGGAAATCGCGGGCCCGGCGCAGACCGGTGGCGATGTCGTGGCTGCCGTTGAGGTGCGGGTCGTTGATCAGGCCCTTCCAGCCGACGGTGGTGCGCGGCTTCTCGAAGTAGGTGCGCATCACCAGCAGCAGGTCATCGCCCAGCTCCTCCTGGATCCCGGCGAGCAGGCAGGCGTACTCGAGCCCGGCCTCCGGGTCATGGATCGAGCAGGGGCCCACGACGACGAGCAGGCGGTCATCGGTGCCCTCGAGCACCGCGCGCACCTGGTCGCGGGCACTGCCCACGAGATCGGCGAGGTCCGGCCGCAGCGGCAGCTCGGCGAGGAGCTCGGCCGGGGTGGGCAGCGGAGTGAGGCTCGCGATGTGGCGATCGGGGGTGGCCGCGGAGGCCGAGGCGGCGGAGGAGGCTGCGGTGGCCGTGGCGGCCGGGCCTGTGCTGGCTGGGACTGTGTCGAGAGCTGTCATGGGTCCTGTCCTGAGGGAGAGCGGACCCGATGCAGAGCCCGCCGGGAATGGCGAAGGGCAGAGCGAATGCTCTGCCCCGGCGGCTCTGAAGGGATGGTGACGCTATGGCATCGCCGGCCCCTCCAGGGCCGACTTCGCATAGGTAAACCATCGGTTCGTCATGCCAGGAGAGTACAGGCCCAGGCGCACGACGCAAGCCCGGTCCGCCCGATGGTCGGCCGACAGGACCAGGGTCAGGCGGCCTTGGCTCGGAGGCGCCACAGAGTGGTGACCTCCTGGCGGCGGGCGGCGTGGAGCAGGTCGAGGGCGTCGGCGGCGCGGCCGTGGCGCGGCGTGGTCGAGTCCTCGCCGGCAACCTCCAGACCGGCCCGGCGGATCAGGCGCCGCAGCTCGTCGCGGCTGCGCAGCTCGAGGTGCTCGGCGAGGTCGGACAGAACCAGCCAGCCCTCCCCTCCGGGGGTGAGGTGATCGGCGAGGCCCGCGAGGAAACCACGCAGCATGGTGGAGCCGTCGTCGTAGATGCCCAGCTCGAGCGCGGAGGTGGGGGTCCCCGGCAGCCACGGCGGGTTGCACACCACGAGGTCGGCGCGCCCCGGCGGGAAGAGATCCGTCTCGATCACGGTGACCGCCGACGTCAGCTCGAGTCGCTCGATGTTCTCCCGGGCGCTCTCGACGGCGCGGGGGTTCACGTCGGTGGCGACCACGTTCACCACACCCCGTCGGGCGAGGACCGCCGCCAGCACCCCGGTGCCGGTGCCGATGTCGAAGGCCGTGAGCTGCTCCCTCGTGGTGGGCAGCGGCACCCGGGCCACGAGGTCCACGTATTCGGAGCGCGAGGGCGAGAAGACGCTGTGACGAGGGTGGATGCGGGCACCGAGCGCCGGGACCGGGACCCCCTGCTCATGCCACTGGTAGGCGCTCAGGACGCCCTGCAGCTCGGTGAGCGAGACCAGCGTGGGCTCCTCCAGCTCGCCGTAGGCCTCACGGCAGGCGTCCGCGATGTCCGGGGCGCGGCGCAGCGCGAGGCGGCCGCCGGGCTCGAGGAGCACGACGATGCCGCCGAGCACCTGGGAGCGTTCCGCCCTCTCGGCGCGATGCGCACGGAACAGGGCCGAGATGCCCAGCTTGCGCGAGATGCTTCCGTGATCGATGCGCCGGGAGACGGCCTTGAGGAGCTGCCGGGCGTTGTGGAAGTCGCCGCGCCACAGCAGCGAGCTGCCGGCGCGCAGGTGGCGCAGAGCGGCGTTCGCGGTGAGCGTGTCATCGGCGATCTCGACCGTGACGGGCGGAGGAGCACCGTTCTCGGAGCGCCACCGCGCCGACTGCACAGCGTCGTTCTCGGTCCAGCTGACCAGGGGCATCGGTGTCTCCCAGGACGTCGACGAACGAGGATCCGGCGCCGCATCCGGGTCGGTGCACAGAAGGGCTCCTCGCGACGAGTCCTTCTCGTCCGGTCCGAAGAGTGTCTCACCTGCCCTGCGATCGCGCTCTGCGATCACGGTCCGGGCCGGACCGGGCCGAGGCACTTCCCGCGCCACCGGCGCCTTCGCCGTCGTGGTCAGCACCGCCATCACCCACCCCACCACCCTCACCACCTGGTTCCACCAGGTCGTCACCACCGCCTGACCCACCCCGCCAAGCCCCAGCCCCAGCCCCAGCCCCAGCCCCAGCCCTACGACCTTCTGCTCCCCAGCGTCGGCTCTACGCTCCATACGCCTCGAGCCGACGCACAGCGACGAAAGCTCGTATCGCTCAGTGCGCACAGCGGGACTATCCGGACGTGGCGTTCGCAGGGACGGCCGCTGACCTGAACTGGGCTGACCGGGAGGTCGGCGCTCGCCCAGCCTCCGTTCCTATACTCGGCACCGCAGGCATCCTGTGTTCGTTTCGACGAAGGAGGCACGTCATGAGTGCAGACGAGAAGTTCGAGAACGCGACCGACAAGATGGGCGGCCAGGCCAAGGAAGGTTTCGGCAAGCTCACCGGCGACAAGGAGACCCAGGCGGAGGGCCAGGCCCAGCAGGGCAAGGCCGACGCCAAGGACAAGCTCCAGGACGCCCGCGACACCGTGAAGGGCGCGGTCGGCGGGATGTTCGGCAAGAAGGACAAGACCGACTGATCTGCCGGGACGGCAGCGGCTCCGCGCCGCCGTCGACCCGATCCGAGGGCGGCTCCACCTGGTGGGGCCGCCCTCGACGCGTCCAGGGCCGCGACGCCCAGCCCCGCAGGCACCGGACGGGGGCAGGACTGGACGGGACTGGACGGGACTGGACCGGGCGGGACAGGACCGGACGGAGTAGCGTGACCTGCCAGCGGCACGCCGCCGCAGCCTCGACAGGAAGTGCGCGATGACGCCACGAGAACAGCCCCAACGGGTCAGGGTCCAGAACTTCACCGTCTCCCGCGACGGCATCGGCGCCGGGGAGCACCAGAGCCTCGAGCGGCCCTTCGGGACCGTGAGCACCGGCCCCCTCGACCCCAGCAAGCTCATGGCCTGGAGTTTCGAGACCGCGAACTTCCCCGGACGCACCGATGGTGGCGGCACACGAGGCCTCGAGGACCGCCTGACCAGAGACTTCTCCCAGAACATCGGCGCGGAGATCATGGGGCGCAACAAGTTCGGCCCCGTGCGCGGCCCGTGGCCGGATGAGGAGTGGACCGGCTGGTGGGGCGAGGATCCGCCGTTCCACACGCCCGTGGTCGTGATGACCCATCACCCGCGGCCGTCGTTCTCGCTCTCGGACACCACCTTCCATTTCGTGGACGGCACCCCGCGGGAGGCGCTCGAGCAGGCCTTCGCGGCGGCCGACGGGAAGGACGTGCGCATCGGCGGCGGGGTCTCCACCGTTCGCCAGTTCCTCGAGGCGGACCTCATCGATGAGCTGCACGTGGCGGTCGCCCCGCTCGAGTACGGCAGCGGGCTCCGGCTGTGGGATGCCCCGGAGGACCTCACGGACCGCTTCCATCTGGAGAAGGTCCTCGCGCCCAGCGGCGTCACGCACTGCTTCCTCTGGCGTCGCTGAGCACCCAGGGTCGATGCCGGTCGGTCCGACGGTGTCTCTCGCCCGACGGACCCGCTAGGAGCCCACGCCGGCTGTGTACGCCTCGCGAGTGAAGGGGCGCAGCCCCGTCGTCGGATCGGCGAGGGTGGACAGGATGTCGCGGGAGGCGAGCAGGGCGGCTCCATGGGCGCTCGCGAACTGGTCGAGCTGGGAGATGCCGAGCTCGGGTGCGATCTGGGCGTGGGTCGCGAGGTACTCTCGCAGATCGTCCTCGAAGAGGTGCGCGAGCGGGGTGAGCGCACCGCCGACGACCACCAGGGACGGGTCCACGAGGGTGGCCGCCAGGGCGAGCGTCTCCGCGACCTGTCCGGTGTAGTCCTTCACCGTGGCCAGCACCGCCGGGTCCCCGTCGAGCGCGGCCTGCACCATGTGGCCTACCGGGTCCCGGATGCCATCGGCGTCGCTCCGCCAGGCACGCAGCTCGCTCGTGGGCCGCAGCGCGGACATCGACAGGTCCCCCGCGATGTGATGGACGCCCTGACGCGGGACCCCGCCCAGCAGCAGCGCCATCGAGGGTCGCCGTCCCAGCTGGATCTGCACCACCTCCGTGTGCCCCCGGGAGACGCCCACCCGGTGCTCCGCCCAGAGCGCAGCCCGCACGTCGTTGTCAGCCATCGTGATGCCCTGGATGCACTCGCCCAGGAGATCACCCGGCCGGTGCCCTTCCCAGGCGGGGAGCGTCACCGATCGGGCCAGCCGGCCACCGTCGTCGACGGTTCCGGACAGGGCGAACGCCGTCACCCACACCTCGGAGGCGTCGTCGGTGCACTCCGCGACCACGGTCGAGACGGCCTCGTGCACCGGCGAGGCATCACGCCGGATCTCCCCGTCGGCCACCTCGCACTCGGCACGACGCACGGGCTCCCCCGCGAGGTCCGTGCTGACGGCGCGCACGGAATGCGGCCCGATGTCGACCCCGAGAACCTGCCCCGCGGGGGTGCGAGCGCTGAACATCTGGGACGGCCGGCCCGGACCGCTGACCCGCGCGGGGCCGACGTCGGCCCAGCCCTTGTCGCTCAGCCCGCGCAGCACCTCGGCGAGGGTGGCCTGGGAGAGCCCGGTGGAGCCGACGAGCTCGGTGATGCGCTGGGGGCCGTCGGTGCGGAGGGCGTCGACCACGGCATATTCGTTCCAGCTGCGTACCGAGCTGGGATCCGCTCGGCGTCCCGTGCGGTGCATACCCTCCACCCCCTTCGTGACGCCGGTCACGTCCGGATCATCCCAGTATGGCACCCTGCGCCCGGTCCGCGTGAATCGGCTGTCACCGACGGCCGAAATGCTGCTGGCGGGAATGCTGCGGGCAGAGCCGCGGGTCACCTCACCCTGGCCACTGAGCCCGCGTCACACAGGCATCTCGGGAGCATCCGCCGCGGCGAGCGCCAGCTCGGCCGAGCGCACGTCCGTGATGATCACGTGGGCGAGTCCTGACCGGAGGGTCGCGAGCACTCCGCGCTCCTTCCACTCGCCGCCGCCGATCGCCACCCGGAGAGGCACCCAGCGCAGCTCCGTCTCCGGGATGCCGATGAAGCGGCCCTCGAGGCCGCTGACGCTCCGACCCTCGATGTCCAGCAGCGTGGTGCCGAACTCGGCCACCACTCCCCTCTCCTCGAAGGTCTCCCGCTCCCCGTTCTCGGCGAGGATCTGCGCCAGCAGCGAGGAGTCGGGCCAGCCGCCGATGGTGAGGAAGGCCTTGCGGACGTGCCGGAACCTCGCCATGGTCTCCTGGATCGCGGGATGACGGAGGATCGGCGTCGCCTCGAGCTCGATGAGGATCGGGACATACAGCGGCGAGGTCGCTCCCCCGGCCGCGCGGCCGATGTTGGAGATGACCTCGACGCCGTCCTCGAGCCGCGGCCAGCCGATGCCGGTCAGCTGGACGACGTCGGCGCTGGGCAGCGCGTCGATCTGCCGGGAGGCGAGCACGAGGGTGCGGCCGGGCGCGAAGCCGAGCACGTCGTCCTCCTGCACGGTCTCGCGGATGAACCGGGCGGTGACCGCGGCGATGGCCTCGCGCACCTCGGCGTCCTGCGCGGAGCGGGTGGCGACCACGAGCGCGGACTGCAGGCCGTAGCGCCGGGCGAGCCGCGTCGAGAGGTCCACGTCGATCGGGACCTCCACGGCCGGGCGCACCTCGATCAGTCCCAGGTCACGAGCCTTTCGCACCATGCGCGCGGTGACGAAGCGCGACTTGCCGATCTCCTCGGCGATGTCGTTGACGGTGCGTCCGTGGGCGAGATTCTGCATGGCGACGTACACGTGCAGGATCTGCTGGTCCAAGGGCATCTGTGCGCTCATGAGCGCATGGTATTGCCGCATCCGTGCAGATATCGGGGACGACGGGTCGTCCATGGATGGCCCTCGTTCCTCCCCGTCCGCCGGACAGTCAGGTCGCGAACCGCCTCCGAGCGGACTCCGGTCCGCCACCCGACGGTCGAGCGGCGGACGGTCAGGTGGAGGCGGCATCGGCCTCGTCGAGCCAGTCCATGGCGAGTGCCGGGTCGTCGGCCGTGGTGCCGTCGGCCCCCAGGCGCACCGCCTCGCGCATGTTCTCGAACGAGCGCATCGGCCACAGGTGCAGCTCGAGGCCGCGGTCCCGGAACGCCTGGACGTGCTGGTCGGTGAGCCCCTCGAAGCCCACGCAGATCCGGGACGCGCCCGTGTGGTCCACGAGCTTCTCCCAGCCGCCCTCGAACTCCTCGGCTGCGGCGATGTCGTGGCGGATGATGCCGCGCGGCACGTCGGGGAACAGCTCCATGGCCTCGCGCAGCGGCTCCTCCTTGAAGCTGGTCAGCTGCGTCCGTGCAGCGTGCTCGGGATGGGCCTCGAAGTAGCGCGCCAGGTAGGGCACGGTCTCCGGGGCCTTGATCTCGAGCTGGATGACGGTGCGGGTGGCCTCGTACATCTCCTGAAGCGTCACCACGCCGAAGCCGGAGTCCAGCACCACGGAGCGCAGCTCGGCCAGGGTCATCTCCCTGGCCGGGCCGAGGCCCCGCGCGGAGTCGTCGCCGGCGGTGCGGTCCAGCGTCGCGTCGTGCAGGAGGAACAGCTCCTCGTCGGCGCTGAGCCGCACGTCGAGCTCGATCTCGTCGACCCCGATCTGCTCGGCCAGCTCGTAGCCCTCCAGACTGTTCTCGGGGGCGTGCGCCATCGCGCCGCGGTGGCCCACGATCAGCATCTTTCCCATCGTGCCTCTCACTCTCCCACTCTCTGCTCGTACTTCTCCCGGACCCGGTCGATCGCGGGCTCCAGCTCCTTCTCCATCCTGGTCAGCACCTTCTCGGCGTCCTCGCCGGCCGAGTAGACGGACTGGATGGCGTTCTTGGCCTCAACGAGCGTCTCGGGCACATAGCGTCGGGCGACGTCGGGCCCCTGCGCGATCTCGAGCTGGTCGATGCCGACCTGGTAGCGGGGGTCCTCGGCGGAGCGCGCCGCGATCTCGTCGGACTCCATCGCGTCCTTCGTGGAGGGCACATAGCCGCTGCCCAGGGTCCAGTCGATCGAGGCCTGCCCGGTGCTGAGGAACTTGATGACCTCCCAGGCGGCCTGCTTCCGCTGCGCGGAGGCGTACTTCATGATCGACAGCCCGCCGCCGCCGGTGGGGACCCCGGGGCCGACCTCCTGCGGAAGGTACCCGCAGCCGAAGTCGAAGGTCGCGGCCTCCTTGATGCCGGAGAGGCTGCCGGTGGACTGCAGGGCGGTGGCGCAGGCACCCGAGGAGAAGTCGCCGGTGGCGTCGGCCGCGAGATAGCCCGAGCCGTCGTCGTGGATGAACGTCCGGTCGTACTCGAGCGCGGCGATCGACTCGTCGGTGGTCAGCGTCATGTCCAGGCCGTCGGAGTAGGCGCCGCCGAAGGCCCAGATCGAGCCCGAGAAGTACCAGTCGTCGCCGCCGATGTAGGCGCGCATGGCGACCTTGTTGCCGTGGTACTCGTAGCCGGTGACCTCGCGGCCCCACTCGGCGTACTCGGTGTAGGTCTCCGGCGCGCGGTCCGGGAGGCCCACGGCGTCGAAGATCTCGCGGTTGTAGTAGAACAGCGGCGTCGAGCGGCCGAAGGGGAGCCACCAGATGTCGTCCTTGACGGTGCCCTCGGCGAGGAACCGCTCGTGGTAGGTGTCGGTGCCGAAGGAGTCGTCGAAGTAGCCCTTGAGCGGCTCGAGCACCTCCGCGAGGTAGAAGCGGTTCCACACCACGTCGCTGAACACGACGATGTCGGGCACCTGGCGGGCCTGCAGGCTCGCGGAGAGCTTGGACTCCACGCCCTCGTAGCTGTCGAAGATCTGCACCTCGACGTAGATCTCGCTCTGCGCCTTGTGGAAGGCGTCGATGTTCGCCTGGATCACCTCGGCGTTGTGCGCGGTGTAGGCGCTCCAGATGACCACGCGCTGACGGCCCGCGAACTCCTCGGGGGTCTCGCCGCCGGGCTGCTCGAGCACGAGCCCCTCGGTGTCGCCGAGGCCGAAGCAGCCGCCCAGCAGCGGTGTCCCGGCGGCGAACAGTCCGGCGCCCAGCAGCAGCCGGCGCGAGGGGGTGCGGGGGCGGGCGGAGCGCCCGCGGGAACGGGTGGAAGGCATGGCTCTCCTTGCAGGACGGGGCACGGTGCTCAGCGACCGTTGCCGGCGGCGGCGCCGGTGAGCCCGGAGACGATGTAGCGCTGGGCGCACAGGAACACGAACAGCATCGGGAGCACCACGATGAGGGTGCCGGACATCAGCACGCCCCAGTTGGTCAGGCCGTCGTTGGACTTCAAATACATCAGCCCGATGGGCAGGGTGCGCATGTTCACCGAGTTGGTGATGATCAGCGGCCACACGAAGTTGTTCCACTCGTCGATGACGGCGACCAGGGCCACGGTGACCACGGCCGGGATCGACATCGGCAGCGTGAAGGAGATGAGCCGGCGCAGGTGACCACAGCCGTCGACCTCCGCGGCCTCGAACACCTCCGCGGGCAGCGACATGAAGTGCTGGCGCAGCAGGAAGGTTCCGAAGGCGGAGGCCACCCCCGGCAGGATCAGGCCCGCGTAGGTGTTGATCAGGCCCATGTTGCCCATGGTGATGTAGTTGACCAGCAGCGTGACGTGACCGGGGACCATGAGCGCGCCGAGCATCACCACGAACAGCCACTTCTTGCCCGGGAAGGGCAGGAACGCGAACGCGTAGGCGGCGAAGACGGCGAGCACCACCTTGAGCGTCGCCCCGATGACCGTGACGATCACCGAGTTCTTGATGAACGCCCCGAAGGGTGCGATCCGCCAGGCCTCGCGCATGTTCTCGAAGGTCAGCTCGCTGGGCAGCCACTTCATGGGCCAGGAGTAGATGTCGCCGTTGGTCTTGAACGACGTGGACAGCAGCATGTACAGCGGGATGAGGAAGACCAGGCCCACAGCGATCAGCAGCAGGTATCCCCACCAGCTGCGCCTCAGGGGGCTCGGGCGGCGGCGACGGGTGGAAGACGCGGGTCCGCGGGACGTGCTGCCGGTGCGGCCGACGGACTCGTCGGCCCGCTGGTCCCCCTCGGCCGCCGTGCGGGTGGTCGTGGGATCCGCCATCAGTAGTGCACCTTCTTCTCGACGAACCGGAACTGCAGGGCCGTGATGACCATGAGGATCACGAACATGACGGTGCCGGCGGCGGCGGAGAGGCCGACGTTGGAGCGGGAGAACGCCTGTTCGTAGATGAACCAGCTCAGCGTGGTGGTGGAGGAGGCCGGGCCGCCGTTCGTCATCACCGCGATCAGGTCGAACGCCTGGAAGGCGCCGATGGTCTGGGTGATGACCAGGAAGAACGTGGTGGGCGAGAGCAGCGGGAGGATCACCCGGGTGAAGGTCTGGAACGAGTTGGCGCCGTCGAGCTCGGCGGCCTCGAGGACGTCGGTGGGCAGCCCCTGGATGCCGGCGAGGTACACGATCGAGACGAAGCCGACGCCTTTCCAGATCGAGACGATCAGCAGGGCGGGCAGCGCCCAGTCGGCGTCGGTGGTCCAGCTCGGCGAATCCGCCCCGACGAGGTTGAAGACCACACGTGCCAGGCCGTAGTTGGGGTCGAAGATGAACAGCCACACCACGGCGATCGCGGCGCCGGAGACGACGTGCGGGGTGAACACGATGCCCGTGGCGACCGAGGTGCCGGGCAGCTTCTTGGAGAAGAGGGCCGCCAGCAGCACACCGAGCACGAGGCTGATGCCGACCACCACGACAACCCACACCAACGACACCCACAGCACCTTGTGGAAGGAGGGCGAGACGAGCATCGAGGTGTAGTTCGTCAGCCCCACGAAGAGCGGCTCGGGAGAGATGAAGTCCCAGCTGGTGAGGCTCAGGTAGAGGTTCGCGATGATCGGCCAGTACGCGAAGACGGCGATGAGCGCGAGGTTGGGGAAGGCGAACAGGGCGAACAGGCCGTAGCCGCGTCGCAGGCGTCGGCGGCGGGCGGCGAGGCGCTCCGCCGACAGGGGCGGCAGCGACGTCACCGAGGTCGGGGCCTCCTTCCGCGACCTCTCCGGGGCCGTGGGACTGGTGCTCATCGGGCCTCCCGGGGGTGCTCGGTGTCAGGGAGGCCGCCGGCTTCGGTGCTCACCAGCGCCTGGAACGGGGCGAGGGTGGGGACGGGGACATCGCGGATCTCGAGGGTTCCGATCTCCGGCATCACCGCGGCACGGTTCGGCGTCATGGTGGTCCTTCCGGGAGCGGCCTGGCTCCTGCCTGCTGTGGCCCACCGTCCGCAGTGGGCCCGGTCACGTCGGGACCCACCGTAACGCCGCTGCTCCGTTGTGCTGGATCGGTGCTCTTATGTGCACTGGAGACGTGGCGCGATGTTCATCCGGGGTTTCCGGCGCAGGTCCCGCGGAGACGTCCCGCTCACACCCCGAAGATGCCCGAGCTCCGGATGGCGATGGGGCGGCCGTGGCGTCGGCACCACTGCGCGTAGTGGTCCAGGACGAGCGCGGCGTCGGGGTGGGGATGGAACTCCCGGTCCGGCCCCCGACGGGGGTTCAGCTTGAGACGCCCGATCCCCACCCAGCGCCCCGTGGACAGCGCGACCAGGAACGTCGCAGTCCGGGTGGGGTAACGGGGGTGGATCATCTCGGTCACCTCGGCCCAGGGGATCACGAGGGTCCCGGCGAACGGCTGGCGCGCCACGATCCCGTGCTCGTGGATCGAGAGGGAGGACTGCAGGGTGCGATGGGCGAAGAAGCAGAGCCCGCCGATACCTGGCAGGCCGACGATCGCCACCACCCCGCCGACGACCGCTGAGGACGGCTCGCCATGGACGACGGCGAGCACCATGAGGATCCCGACGGCGGCGAGCACTCCCAGCCCCAGCAGCACGAGCATCGCGAGAAGAACGCTCAGCCCCCGGCCCGCAGAGGTGCGGCGCAGGGCCCCGAGGTCCATCAGCTCGGCCCCCAGCGGGTGCGGTCCGGGCCCGACCCCGGCGCCTGCCATATCGTTCTGCATCGATCGCACGCTATCTCAGTCGCCGTCGCTCCCCCAGCCGCGGCACCTGGCGACCCTGGCGGCGAGCGATGGGGAACGACGGCGCTCGAGCTCGCCGGTGCGCCGCACCCGCTGGCTCCGCGATGTCCGGCAAGGTGGAGGGACGACCGGTTGTCGGGCCGACGGAGAGGAACCACCATGAGATGTGCACTGGTCACGGGAGCATCCCGCGGGATCGGCCGGGCCACGGCGATAGCGCTGAGCGAACGCGGTGAGAAGGTGGCCGTGCACTTCGGTGCGGACCAGGCCGCCGCGCAGGAGACCGTGAGCCTGCTGCACGGCGAGGGACATGTGCTCGTGGGCGGCGATCTCGCGGATCCGGCGACGGCTCAGCGCGTGGTCGCCGAGGCGGAGGCCGGGCTCGGCCAGATCGACGTGCTGGTGAACAACGCCGGGATCGCGCCCGGGCCGGGCACCGACCACCGGGTGGACGAGACCGACTTCGCCGCGTGGCAGCAGCGCTTCACGCGGATGATCGACGTGGATCTCACGGCGCCCGCGAACCTCACCTACCTGGTGGCGCGGTCGCTGATCGCCCGCGAGGCGCCCGGGGTGATCGTGAACGTCGGCTCACGCGGGGCGTTCCGCGGTGAGCCCGACGCCCCCGCGTACGGGGCGGCGAAGGCTGGGCTGCACGCCTTCGGCCAGTCGATGGCGCTCGCCCTGGCCCCGCACGGCATCGCGGTGGCGTCGGTCGCGCCGGGATTCATCGGCACCGAGCGCCAGCAGCCCAAGCTCGAGGGCCCGGCCGGCGACGGACTGCGTGCGCAGAGCCCCTTCGGGCGGGTGGGGACGGCCGAGGAGGTCGCCGCCGCGATCCTCTACCTCACCTCCCCCGAGGCGCAGTGGGCCTCCGGCGCGGTGCTGGATCTGAACGGGGCCTCGCACCTGCGGACGTGAGGGGCTGCGGTGGGTGACGAGGCCGGACCGTGGCCAGGGCTGAGCCGGGGCACTGCACGTCATCGCCATGAATTGCGCTCTCGCCGTCAGCTTTCTACCCTGATCGACATGAGTGCAGAAAATCCTCTGAGTGCCGCCGCGCCCGCAGGCTCCGACCCGTCCGACGGACACCCCGAGGAGAAGGAAGGCTGGCTCCCCGGCTGGGTCATCCTGCTCGTGATCGCCGCGCTGGTGGTGGGCGCCGTGCTGATCGCCCCGCGCATCGACGTGCGCGGAGGCTCCGGAGAGCCGATCCCCACGGGCCTGAAGGCCGAGCTGGGCGCACCGTCGATCCCGGATCCCGCGGAGGAGGGCGTCGAGGGCGCCACGACCGAGGAGGAGATGGTCGCCGGCGTGCTGCGCTACGCGATGGAGAGCCGTGTGCTCGAGCAGGCGAAGATGAAGCTGCCCACCAGCTCGGAGTGCACGACCTCCGACAGCACCACCTACGAGTGCACGGTGACAGTCGAGGATCAGTCGGCACGCTCGACGATCCAGGTCGATGATGTCTCGAACCTGACCGTCACCTCCGGCGAGCAGACGGTGATCGACAGGGACACCATCCACTACACCGTGCTGGAACAGGAGATCGTGGTCACCGACCGCGCCATCCACCTCGAGGCCCAGCAGACGGTCGCTGAGTCCCAGGAGGGCGACTCACCGTACGACGCGCCACGCTGCGACGAGGACCTGCCCGCGCTCCAGGTGGTCGCCGAGGGCGAGGAGGCCGAGGGCAACTGCTACGCGAAGCCCAACGGCTGGCGTGCCTGGCCGAACTGGTCCGCGACGCTCACCATCTCCACGGACTCGACAGGCCCCAGCCTCTGGAAGGACTGACCGGGGCTGGGAGGAAGGATTGGGGCCGGAAGGACTGCATGGCCGTCGGGCACCTCGGCCCCGCCTGCCCGGCGTCCCACCCTTCCGCGCGACCCGGCTCCAGCACGCGAACTCGCCGCGGTGAGCTCGATGGTGGCTGGCGAGCAGCCGGCAAACAGGCGTCCCCGCGCTGAGGGGCGAGCTCTCGCAGTGCACAATCCCTGCAAACGTTGCGGCGGGACGGGAAATCGCGGCAACTCCCGGCCACCCCGGACAGCGCTATCCACAGTCTCGTATGCTCCCGGCACACCTGGCAGTTCCTGAGGTCGACGACGCTCGAAGGACATCTCCATGCACACTGCACCGCTCCCCCGCACCACTCTCCACGTCGCTTCGGCGCACGGCTCGGCTCATGGCTCCCCAGATGGCTCAGCGTTCAGGCGCCCCCGCTGCCCGTCGGCCCACGCGATGATCCCCACCTCGCCGCTGCTGCGCAGCACCGGGTCGGGCTGCGTGCGCCGGAGCGCCGGCGGGCCCCGACGTCGCACCGTGCTCGCGGGCGGGCTCGCCTCCTCGATGCTCCTCGCCGCCTGTGGGCCGTCCTCGCGCAGCGCCGAGACCTCGAACGAGGTGAGCTTCATGTTCTGGGGCCCGGCCTTCTATCAGGAGTTCACCGGCGAGATGGTCGATGCCTTCGCGGCGGACAAGCCCGAGGTGGACGTCTCGCTGCAGCCCTCGGAGTGGGACGGCTACTGGGACAAGCTCGCCACGCAGGTCGCCGGCGGCACCCCGCCGGACGTCATCAACATGGACGGCAAGTACATCGCGGAGTACTCCGGGCGGGGCGTGCTCGCCGATCTGGAGTCCCTCGAGGGCCTGGACCTCTCGGGCCTGGACTCCGCCGATCTGGATGCCGGCCGCGTGGACGGCGTGCTGACCGGGCTCTCCACCGGGTCCAACGCCTGGGTGGTCGTGGCCAACCCGGCACTGTTCGAGAAGGCAGGCGTGGAGCTGCCCGATGACACCACGTGGACGTGGGAGGACTTCGCGGAGATCGCGACGGCGATCAGCGACTCCGGGGTCGCGACCGGGATGACCGGCGGGGCCAGCTACGCGGACCTCACGATCTTCCTGCGTCAGAAGGGCGAGGATCTGTGGGCGGCTGACGGGATGGGCTGCACGCCCGAGTCCCTCGCGCAGTGGTTCCAGCTCTACCTCGACCTGCAGGAGTCCGGGGCGACCCTTCCGGCGGACGCCGCCGTGGAGGACAGCGCCACGGCGCTCGAGCAGCAGGCGTTCTCCACGGGCCGCTCAGCGATGAGCTGGACCTGGACGAACCAGCTGCAGTCGCTGCGCGACGCCGTCGGCTCCGACGACGACGTGGTCATGCTGCGCCCGCCCTCGCTCTCCGGCTCGGCCTCCGAGAACGGCCTGTTCAAGAAGGCCTCGATGTACTGGTCGATCGCCGCGACCTCCCAGAACACCGAGCAGTCCGCGCAGCTCGTGAGCTTCCTCGTCAATGACCCGAAGGCGCAGGCGATCCAGCTGCTGAACCGCGGGGTCCCCTCCGACCCGGCCGCGATCGAGGCGATGGGCGACGCCCTCACCGCCACCGACCACGATGTCGTGGACTTCCTGGAGGCGATCACGCCCGAGCTGGCCGATGCCCCCGCCGTGCAGCCCATGGGCACCGCCGATTCGCAGAACACGTTCACGCGCCTGCTGACCGACGTGCGCTTCGGGACGACGACGCCGCAGGAGGCCGCGGAGGCGACCATCGCCGAGGTGAACGGGATGGTCACCAGCTGAACAGGGCTGCTGTCACCGCCGGACCGCATCCACGAATACCCTGGCCATATGTCAGGAGATGTCTTTCAGCTCGCGGGGTGGCAGCTCGCCGCTCTGCTAGGTGCTGCCCTCCTGCTGGGAGCTCTTGTCGGCGGCGGAGCGATCGCCCTCGGGAAGCGTCGATCGTCGACGTCTGCAGACGGTCACGGCGCGACCGGAAGCGGCCCTCTCGAGAAGCTGTCCGCCCGGGTCCTCTCCCACGAGATCCGCACCCCGCTCACGCTCGTGAAGGGCGCGGCCGATCTGCTCGCCGAGGAGACCCCCGGACCGTTGAACGCCACGCAGCGCTACTTCGTCGACACGATCGTGGGCAACACATCGCTCGTGGTGAGCATGGCGGAGGACTTCCTGCTCGAAGCCAGGCTCGAGACGGGTGAGCCGACGCTGGACCGCACCGCGGTCGACATCCGGTCGCTGGTCCGGGAGACGGTCCTCGAGCTGCGGCGGATCCGCAGCACGCCTCTGCATCTGGACAGCCGGGGTGGACCCCTCGTGCTCGACGTCGACCGTGCCATGATCCGCCAGGTGCTGTGGAACCTGATCAACAATGCGGTTCGCCACGCGGGCAGCGATGCCGAGGTCACCGTCCGTGTGGAGGCGACCGCCGAAGGCACCACGATCGCTGTGTCCGATGAGGGTGCGGGGATGAGCCCCGAACAACGTGCTGAGCTGTTCGCACCCCAGGTCAGCGACCACCCTCAGGGCACCGGCCTCGGGATGGGCGTGATCCGGCAGATCGTCGACGCGCACGGCGGACGCGTCGTCGTCGACTCCCTCGTACGCCGCGGCACCCGCATCCTCGTGGTGCTTCCGTGGCCCTCCCAGGAGGACGCCCATGTCTGACTCCATGAGCTCCAGCAGCCCCACGGCCCCGGAGGCGCCCCTGGTCCTCATCGTCGACGACGAGGAGCAGATGACGGCGATCATCTCCTTCGCGCTCGAGACCCAGGGGCTGCGGACCAGCACCGCCTCCGACGCGACCGCGGCACGCGCCCTGCTCGACTCCGAGCCGATCGAGCTCGTCGTGCTCGACGTGATGCTCCCCGGGGAGAGCGGCATCGAGCTGTGCCGGTCGCTGCGGGAGACCTCCGACGTGCCGGTCATCCTGCTCACCGCGCTCGGGGAGGTCGACGACCGCGTCGCCGGGCTCACCGCAGGTGCCGACGACTACCTCACGAAGCCGTTCAGCCCCCGCGAGCTCGCCCTGCGGGTGCAGGCGATCCTGCGACGCTCCTCGGGGTCGACGTCCGTCGCGGACTCTGCAGGCCAGGCGCTCCGCTGCGGGCCGCTGCGGGTCGACCTCGAGTGGGGCAGCGCGAGCTGGGACGGCGCCGAGCTCGACCTGCCGGAGACCGAGCTGCGACTGCTCGGCCGCCTCGTCCAGGACGCGGGCCGTGCGGTGCCTCTGCGGACTCTGCTCCACGAGGTCTGGGGCACGAGCCGCGCCGAGGGCGGGCGCGACATGGTGAAGTCCATGATCTACCGGCTGCGCCAGCAGCTGCGCGCCCAGGGCGCGCCCGCGGACCTCATCGAGGCGGTCCGGGGCCAGGGCTACCGAGTGCGCGTGCTTCCCTCGACCCGTCCGCACTGATCTCGTCACCGATCGTCACCGAGCGCCACCCCACGGTTACCGCCGCCTGGGCAGGCTGAAGGGGACGGACGCACGTGCTGCAACGGAGCACCGGTCCCGGGGAGCACCCGGGGCTCGCCCTGCGTCCGGTCCCTCCCCGATGACGAAGGAGAACGATGTCTGCCCCGACGAAGCGCCGCGGGTTCCTCTCTGCCCCGCCCCCGAAGCCGCGCCTGGACGACGCGGAGGTGCAGCGGGTCTATCCCCGCCGCCGCCTGAACGTGTTCCTCGGGATCTTCCTCGGCTATGCCGGGTTCTATCTGATCCGGAACAACGTCTCCCTGGTGGCCCCGCTCCTCATGGACGACAAGGGGCTGAGCACCCTCGGCATCGGCCTGATCGCCAATGCCGTGCTGTTCGCGTACGGCCTCTCGAAGTTCTTCATGGCCACGGTCTCCGACCGTTCCAACGCCCGGTACTTCCTGCCCATCGGCCTCGCCCTCTCGGCGCTGACGAACCTCTTCGTCGCCTTCGTGCCGTGGGTCTCCGGGTCCATCGCGGTGTTCGCGACCGTCATGTTCATCAACGGCTGGTTCCAGGGCATGGGATGGCCGGCCTCGGGCCGCGTGCTCGTGCACTGGTTCTCGACCAACGAGCGCGGCTGGAAGACCTCCATCTGGAACACCGCGCACAACGTGGGCGCAGCCGGGCTCGGCGTCGCCGCGGCGGCCGCACTGGCCTGGACGGCCGACGACTGGCGGGCCGCTTTCTGGTTCCCCGCGGTGATCGCCCTGATCGTCGCCGTGGTGGCGTTCTTCCTGATCCGCGACACCCCCGTCTCCGAGGGCCTGCCGCCCATCGAAGAGCACCGCGATGATCCGGCGAAGGTCGAGATCGACGACGCCGATGAGCATCTGTCCATGTGGCAGTTCGTCCGCAAGCACGTCCTGACCAACCGCGTGATCGTGCTGCTGGCCGTCGCCAACGTGTTCGTCTACGCCCTGCGCTACGGGGTGCTGAACTGGATCACCGTCTACCTCGCGGATACGCGCGGGGCGGAGATCTCCGATGGCATCACGGGCTTCGTGGTGTTCGAGCTGGCCGGGATCGTCGGCACCCTGCTGTGCGGCTGGGTCTCCGACAAGATCTTCCGCGGCTACCGGTCCGGCACCGGCATGCTGTTCATGGCCCTGACGGCCATCGCCCTGGTGGCCTACTGGCAGGTTCCGGCCGCTGCTCCGCTGTGGATATCGATCGCGCTGGTGGCGGTCATCGGCGGCCTCATCTACGGCCCGGTGATGCTCATCGGCCTGCAGGCCATCGATCTCTCCCCGCGCCAGGTCGCCGGGACCGCCGCAGGCTTCACCGGTCTGTTCGGCTACCTGCTGGGCGCGACGCTCGCCTCCTCCGGCGTGGGCCTGATGGTGCACGCGTTCGGGTGGGACGTCTCCTTCGCCGTGCTGACCGCATGCGCGCTGCTCGTCGTCGGCATCATGTGGGTGATCGGCAAGGACGAGAAGGCGCTGATGCGCGCCCGCGAGGAGAAGCGACTCGCGGCGGAGGCGGAAGAGGCTCAGGCCCCCACGGCCGACAGCTGATCCCTGGCCTACCCTCGAAGGATCATGACTCCTCCTCGTCGGTCGCCGCGCGCCGTGAGTGCGCTGGTGGTGCTCGCACTGCTGGCCCTCACGGGCTGCACGGCGACCGGCGACAGGCAGATGGATGATCGCGACCTCGCCGTCCTCTGCTCCAACGACGCCGAGGTCTGCCGCGCCTGGGCGGGTGCGTTCACCGAACGCACCGGGTACGGCGTGACCACGGTGCGCCTGCCCACGTCGGAAGCCCTCGAGCGGATCCGGCACGGCGAGGATCTGCCGGAGTTCGACGTCTGGCACGGCGGCGGCTCCGAGATGTACGTCGAGGCCGCCGACGAGGGCCTGCTCGCCCCGTACCGCTCCGCGCAGGCCGCGGGGATCCCCGAGGACTTCCGCGACCCCGAGGACCGCTGGAGCGGCGTGTACTCCTCGATGCTGGCCTTCTGCGTGGCTCCGCAGGCGATCTCCGACCTCGGCACAGAGATCCCCCGCACCTGGGACGATCTGCTCGATCCGGCTCTGGACGGTCAGATCAGCACCGCATCCCCTCGCACCTCCGGCACCGCCTACACGGCGATGTCGCTGCAGATCGACCGCCTCGGCGAGGACGCCGGCCGCGATTATCTCGCCGGCCTGTACGGGCAGGTCCTCCAGTTCACCCGCTCCGGCACGGCGCCGGCGCAGGTGGTCGCGCGTGGGGAGACTGCCGTCGCCATCACCTTCGCGCCGTACTGCGAGGCCGCCCGCGCCGCCGGCAGCCATGTCGAGGTGGTGCTGCCCGAGGACGCGACGAGCTACGAGGTCGGAGCCGTCGCCATGCTGGCCGATGCCCCGCATCCCGGGACCGCCCGGGAGTACCTCGACTTCGCGCTCTCGGCCGGCGGCCAGACGGCCGGCGCCGCGAGCGGCATCGACCAGATCCCGACCCGCTCGGACCTTCCCGGCAACCTCGCCGAGGTCCTCGCGGACGGTCGCTATCCGGTGATCGGCGCCTCGCTCGCCGAGCGCTCCTCACGCCGGGATTCTCTCCTCGCCTGGTACACGGAGGAGGTCGAACGGTGAGCAGGATCTGGCCCCGTACCGCTGCAGCGGCCTCCCTCGTCGTCGCCGGCGCGGGCGCAGCGGTCGTCGTCGGCTGGCCGGTGCTGCGCATGGTGTCGCAGGCGATCGCGGCGGTCGCGACCACAGGCGTCGTCCCTGGTCTCGGGCGCACCCTGGCGGTGTCCTTGGCCCTTGCCGTCGTCGTCACCGTGATCGGTACCGCGGTGGGCCTCGCGCTGGCGCTGACCGCTCGCACGCTCTCCCGGGGATGGAGGCGTGTGCTCGACGCGTCCATCGGCGGGCTCCTGCTCGTCCCTCCCTATGTGGTCGCAGCAGCGGTCGTCGCCGTCGGCGGGCGCGGTGGTCTGCTCACCGGGATCCTGCCCGACGTCTACGGAGCGCTGGGGATGACCCTCGCCATGGTCGTGGCGCATCTGCCGATCCCGTATCTGACGATCAGGATGGCCTGGCGCGAGGTGGATCCACGGCTCGTGGAGATGTCCCGGGTCACCGGCGCTCGCGCGACGGAGGTGATCCGACTGGTGCTGCTGCCACCGCTGCGCGTCCCGCTCGCGGTCTCGACCGCGCTGCTGTTCGTCTCCGCCCTGTCGGATCCCTCGATCCCGGCCGTGCTGCGCGGTCGGATGCCGACTCTCGCCCACACCGCCTACATCGAGGTGATCGCCTGGGGCGGGGAGAGCACCGCCGCGCTCATCGCCGTCCTGCTGACCCTGCCGGTGCTCCCCCTCCTCCTGGCGATGTGGCGCCGACGGGAGGCCGGAGCGCTCGTGGATCCCTGGCAGGGTCACGGTGCGAGCCCCCGGCTGGTGCTGCCCCGCTCGATCCTCGTGCACGGCTGCCGGGTCCTGAGCGTCCTGGTCCTGGCCGTCGTGCTGCTCCTGGTGCTCGCCTCCGCCGCCACGATGATCCGGGCTCGGGGGTCGCTGCTCACACCGACGATGATGGACGTGATCGGGTCGACCGTGCGCTACGCGCTGGTGGCACTGCTCCTCGCCGTCCCGGTGGGCCTGATGACAGCATGGGCCTCCGACCGGGGCGGCACGCGTCTCGCCCGCGGCGTGGACCTCCTGCAGACCTCCTTGCTGCTGATGCCGGGCACCACCCTCGGCATCGCGATCTTCCTGGCCTACGGGTTCGAGACCCCTACTCCGTTCGGGCAGCTGCCCGCCCTGGTCGGCGGGGCATCGCTCGCCTCCGGATCGGTGGCGCTCGTCGCCGTGTTCATGGCACCCGCGGTGCCGATGGTGCATCTCGCCGCGCGTGCCGGGCAGCGCCGGGTCCCGCGGGCCCTGCACGAGACCGCCGGCGTGCTCGGGGCGGGCCGACGGCGCATCACCCTGCAGCTCGTGGTGCCGCAGACCGGGGCACTCGTCGCGGCGACCGCGGCGGCGGTGGTCGCCCGCAACATCGTCTCCGTCTCCCCGGTGGTGTTCGTCTCCACCCCGGATGCACCGATGGTGGCCTCCTTCGCCCTCGACCTGCTCGATCGGGCCGCCCTCGAGCAGACCTTCGCCCTGACGGGGATCGTCGCCCTCGTCGTCGGTGGAGCGAGCGCCCTGGTCGCCTCGGCGAGCGCCGCGGCCCTCGGCGCGCGAGCGAGGTCCTCATGACCGCGCGGGCCGGGCTCCAGCTGAGCGGCGTCGCCGGGGTCGATCTCCACGTGAGCCCCGGGGAGATGATCGCCGTGATCGGTCCGTCGGGCTCGGGGAAGACCACGTTGCTGCGACGCGTCGCCGGACTCGAGCGACTTCCCACGGGCACCGTTCGCATCAGCGGCCGCGACATGGCGCGGATCCCGGTGGAGCGGCGCCCCGCGACGATGATGTTCGAGACCCCAGTGCTGTTCCCCCAGCTCACGGTCTCCGAGAACGTCGCCTTCGCGGTGGAGCGCCGCGAAGGCGACCTCACCGCCGCCGACGTGCTCGACGTCGCGCTGACCTCCTTGGACCTCCGCACCCTCGCCGACCGGCTCCCCCATGAGCTCTCCGCGGGCCAGCGTCAGCGCGTCGCCCTGGCCCGCGCCCTCGTGCGTCGGCCCGAGGTGATGCTGTTCGACGAACCGCTCGCGCACGTGGACCCTGCCGCTCGCGGAGGTCTGCTGCGGGAGATCTCGCGGATCCACCGGCGGATGGGGAGCGCCTCCCTGTTCGTCACCCACGACTGGTCCGATGCGCTCGCCGTGGCCGACAGGATCGCCGTCATGCGTGACGGGATCCTCGTGCAGGTGGACACCCCGCGGGAGGTCTACTCCCATCCGGCGAGCGCCTGGGTCGCTACCCGTGTGGGCGTCCCCAACTATCTGTCGGCGCAGGTCGAGAGGCTGGTGGACGACGGCGGCGGGCATCGGGCGCAGGTGAACATCCTGGGTTCGTCATGGGAGGTCCCGGCATCCTCCGAGCTGCGACGGGAGGGGGATGAGTGCATCGTGCTCGGGCATCCGCACGCCTTCACGATGACGCGGATCGAGGAGCGCCGAGGCGTCGATCCCCGTCTGGGGCGAGTGCTCTCGACGACCTTCGGCGGCGACCACGTCGACCACGACGTCGAGACCGATGCGGGAACGCTCGTGGTCCGACGGCCGCTGGGGCCGACGGACGATCCGTGGCCGCCGGGGACCCTGGTCGAGGTCGGCCTCGTACCGGACGCGGTGTGGGCAGTCGCGGAGTAGGCGGACGAGCCGCTCCCGGCACGGCCCGGACCTTCCGCAGGGCGTCCGTGCCCGGCGCCGCGGCCGGTCCCCGACAATGGACGGATGATCGACTGGAACATCATCTGGCGGGACTACCTCGGGATCAGCTGGAGCGGCGCGCTGGGCGTGGTCCTCTCCGCCGTGGTGCTGTACGCCTTCTTCTCCCTGCTCGTGCAGGTCTCCGGCCAGCGGCTGATGGCGAACCCCACCGTGGGCAGCTTCGTGGTGCTCGCCGTGATCGGCGGCGTCACCGCCCGGGCCACGCTGGGCGAGTCACCCACGCTGCTCGGAGCGCTGCTCGTGCTGAACACGCTGATGCTCCTGGAGCGGCTGATGGGCACGCTGGGGCGGAGCGGTCGCGCTCGCGCGATGGGCTCTTTCCGCCGGCCCACCGTGGTGATGATCGGCGGGCGCACCGTGGCGGGCGCTCTGCGTCGGCGTCGGCTATCGGAGCCGGACCTGCTGAACCGGCTGCGGATCTCCGGCGTGCTGGACCTTCAGCAGATCGAGCTGGTGATCCTCGAGAACCGCGGCACGCTCACGATCGTGCGCCAGGGCTCCACGATCGATGCGTCGCTGGTGGCGGGCGTCGACGGGCGCGAGGCGATCCCGGAGCGCCTGCTCGTGGGGTGAGCGCGGGTCCGGACCGGGGCTGCGCCGTCGGCCGCCCGTCCAGAATCGGGGCACGCCATTGCGGGACCCGCCGGCCGCCACCATGCTGCCGGGACGACGAACGGGTCGACGAGGCCCCCAGTTCTCCGAAAGGCACCCATGACCCCGCAGTCCCCCGCCCGCATCGATCTCACACAGACGACCGGACCGCGCCCCATCGATCCGAAGATCTACGGCCACTTCCTGGAATCCGCGTTCTTCGGCAACATCGAGGGCGGAGTGTTCGACGAGGGCTCGGAGCTGTCGGTGAGCGGAGATGGCCCGCTCAGCGGCTGCCGGCAGGACGTCATCGACGCCTGCCATGACCTCGGGCTTCCGGTGGTGCGCTGGCCGGGCGGGAACTTCACGTCCGCCTACTGGTGGCAGGACGGCACCGGCCCGCGCGATGAGCGCCCGCGCCGCCTCGAGCTCGCCTGGGGCTCGGAGGAGACCAACCGCTTCGGCACCCCGGAGTTCCTCGCCTGGTGCGAGGCCACCGGCGCCACCCCGTATCTCGCGCATGGCTGCCGCAGCGTCGAGGATGCGGTGCGCTGGGTCGAGTACACGAACTACGCCGGGGACACCGAGATGACCCGACGGCGCGCGGCCGACGGCCTCGAGGGCCCTCGAGCGGTGCCGATCTGGGGCATCGGCAACGAGGTCTACGGGCCCTGGCAGATGGGCCACCGCAGCCCCGAGCACTATGCAGCCGATGCCCTGGAGCATGCGCGGTTCATGCGCGCGGTGGATAGCTCGATCCGCTTCGTGTGCGTGGGGCTGGACGATGACCGGTGGACGGACGTGGTGGTGCGTGAGCTCGGCGAGATCACCGACTGGTTCTCGGTGCACGCCTACGGTGCGAGCTTCCACCTCGTGGATCCCTCGCGCGAGGAGTTCGACGCCGTGGTCTCCCAGGCGGTGCACTTCGAGAAGGTGCTGCAGGGGTTCTCCGAGAAGGTCGCCGCCGCCGCGGATCGTCACGGCATCTCCAGCCCCCTCGAGATCGCCTTCGACGAGTGGAACATGCGCCACTTCGAGCCGCGCAGCTGGGAGGACCCGCAGCCCGGGGCCGACGGCGGCATCGCCGAGCGCGACACCTCCGGCCCCTCCGACGTGCCCGGAGTCTCCGCGGAGAACGGCTGGCGGGTGAGCCGCTATTCGCCGCGCACCCTGGCCGACGCCCTGTTCTACTCCGGGGTGTTCCACGCGATCCACCGCACCGCGGGGAACCTCGTGCCGGTGACCATGGCGAACACCGTGAACCTCGTCAACGCCAACGGCCTGCTCGCCGTGCGCGAGGGTGGCCTGGTGCGCTCGGCGACCTTCCACGTGTGGGACCTGTACCTCAACCATTTCGGCACCGTGCCGCTCCCGGCCCGGGTGGCCGGGCCCGCCGTGACCCAGCCGGTGCGGCGCGAGCAGGGCTGGGGCGGCGAGGCGCACTGCGTCTCGGTGCTGACCACCGTGGGAGTGCTCGACGTGAGCGCGTCGGCCTCGAAGGACGGCTCGTGCCGGTATGTCGCAGTCATCAATCGCTCCGCCGACGAGGACGTCGAGGCGGTGCTCGCCGTGGACAGCGAGCTGGTCGACGGCCCGGTCACGGTGCACACCCTGGGCGCCGACGCCCAGGACCTGTTCGCCGTGAACACGCTGAGCTCCCCCGATGTGCTGGGGATCCGCGAGAGCACGCGGGAGCTGACGGGCGGGGTCTTCGTGGCGCCGGCGCACTCGGTGAGCGTGGTGTCGTGGGAGGTGGTGGACGGCTGAGCCGCCGCCTGCCCGAGAGTCGCCTCGAGAGAGGAGGGCGCCCTCAGAGAGCAGGGCGCCCTCCTCGACGCGGGGAGCCCGCGGGGGTACGGCGACGAGGGACGCCCCGTCACCCCGCGGCGACACCTCCGTGGGCACCCTCGTCGAGACCGCTCATGCTGGGGTCGTAGTCGACCTCCCCGATGTCGTACATCGAGGTCATCCAGTGATAGAAGTTGTCGCCCCTATCGCGCAGGCGACGGTAGAGGTTGCTCATCAGGTCGGTGCGGAGCGCCCGCATCTCCGGCTGCTCGTAGCGGTTGTGGAGCTCGTCGGGATCGAGCTCGAGATCGTAGAGCTCGTTGACGGATTCCGGGTTCACGACCAGCTTGTAGCGGTCGGTGCGGAGCATCCGCTGGGGGTAGGGGAAGTGATGGCCGTGGTACTCGCACACGATCGCGTCGTCCCACGGGACGTCCTCCCCGCGCACCAGCGGCAGCAGAGAGCGCGAGTCCACGGCCGGTGCCGGGTCCAGCCCGCACCAGTCCAGCACGGTCGCGGTCGTGTCCAGCAGGCTCACGAACTCCTGGCGCACCTGGCCGGCCGGCGCCCCGGGGATCCGCACGATGCCCGCGGTGCGGTAGATGTCCTCGTACATCGCCGGGCCCTTGTCATGCAGGCGGTGGGATCCGGTGAACTCGCCGTGGTCGGAGCTGAACATGACGGCCGTCGACTCGAGCAGGCCCAGGGACTCTGCTTCGGCCAGCACCCGGCCGATCTGTTCGTCGATGAGGGTGACGTAGCCGCGGTAGACCGCGATGAGCTTGCGGCTGTCCGCCTCGGTCATCGTGTCGAAGGTCCAGTGCGCGGAGTAGTTGGCCTGCACCGGGGGCTTGTCCGTGAAGGTCTCCTGGATCGAGGCGGGCAGCTCGATCTCGTCGGGGTCGTACATGTCGAAATAGGCGTCGGGAACGATGTAGGGCAGGTGGGGCCCGAAGAAGTGCAGCGCGAGGTAGAAGGGCACCTGGTTCGCGTCGAGGTCCTCGGCGTAGCGCCGCAGCTGCTCGATGGCGCGTTCGGCGAGGTAGTGCTCGAAGGTCGCCTCGAGCGGCTGGTGCAGCCGGGCGGCCAGTAGGTTCCCGGGCCCGCCGTTGGGGAGGGTGCCGCGCATCTGCTCGGAGATCTCGTACCCGGGCAGGTCGTGCTCGGCGAGATAGGCGAGGTAGTCCGGATGGTCGACGGGGTTGTGCCAGCCCTGCAGCTCCGCGCCCTCGAAGCCGTAGTCGGCGCGCAGCTTCTCGGTGCCCGCGTGCCATTTCCCGAGTAGGCCGCAGTTGTAGCCGGCCTCCCGCAGAGCTCCCGAGAAGGTGAACTGCCCGTCGGGCAGGTCCTCCTGGTAGCCGACGTTGCGCTCATAATTGGCGAGCAGCTTGTGCCGGAACGGTGCCGCGCCGGTCAGCACGCTGGCGCGGGCCGGTGTGCAGATCGCGGTCGGGGTGTACCAGCGGTCGAACCGGGTGCCGGAGGCGGCGAGCGCATCGAGGTGCTCGGTGCGCACGTCGGGGTTGCCGTAGCAGCCGAGGGTGTCGGTGCGGTGCTGGTCGGTGAGGATGAACAGGACGTTCCGGGGCTCGCTCATTCGCCCGCCTTCGTGAAGAGATCGAAGGTGTAGTAGTCGGCGGGGGCGACGGTCTCCCCCTCGATCTTCCCGTTGTCCTCGAAGTAGGTGTTCATGGCCTCGAGCCAGGTCTCGATGGTGCCGTCCTCGATCAGCCCGTCGAGATCCGCGGCCTTGTAGTACTCGCCGTTGGCGGCGTCCCCGGCGACAGCCTTCGCATCCGCCTGGGTCATCGTCGCGACCAGCTCGATCGTCGCGTCCAGGTCCTCCGCCCGGAAGTCCATGGCGGTGCGGAGCACGGAGAGGACCTTGATCGTGGTCTCCTCGTTCTTCTCCGGGTAGTCGGCCCCGGTGACCATCACGTTGGGGAACTGCATGATGTCAGCGAAGTCCGAGTTCTGGGCGAGCTCGACGAGGTCGGGGACCTGGGCCTTGATGGTGTCGATCAGCGGGTACCAGATCCCGGCGGCGTCGACCTGCCCGGAGGAGAAGGCCGAGACGACGGTCGCCGGATCCATCGCGACCTTCTCGATGTCCTCGATGCTCATCCCGGCGCCCTCCAGGGCGAGCTGCACGATCATGTCGCCGGAGGTGCCCTCGGGGATGGCGACCTTCTTCCCGGCGAGGTCCTCGATGGCGGCGATGCCCGGCTGGGCGATGACCCTGTCGGCCTGGCCCACGCCGTTGACGGTGACGACCTTCGCCTTGCCGGAGGCCGGCAGCCACATCGCGCCGGGGCCGATGTACCCGAAGTCGAGGTCCCCGGTGCCCAGGGCCTGGATCTGGAGCGGGCCGTTGGTGAAGGTCTGCGTCGTGACCTTCAGCCCGTTCTCCTCCCACAGGCCCTGGTCCTCGGCGATCGCGAGCAGGCTGGCGCCGTTGAAGTCGGGGATGTAGCCGTAGGTGACCTCGGTGAGGTCGCCCGAGCCGGAGCCGGAGCTCCCGCAGGCGGCGAGGGCGCTGAGCGCCGGGAGGGTGGCGAGGCCACCGAGGAGGGTGCGGCGGGTGACGTCCATGGGGATCGTGTCCTATCGGGGTGTGGGCGGGCGCAGTGAGCGCGGGGGCGGTGTCGTCGGCGTCGGTGCCGGCGGGGTCACTGGTGGTAGACGGAGGTCCAGATGTCGTTGCGGATCGCGGTGAACTCCGGGCTGAGGCGCACGTCCTCGGTGCGCGGATACGGGAGGTCGACGTCGATGATGCGGTGGATGCGGCCGGGCCTGGCCGCCATGACGACGACGCGGTTGGCGAGGAAGGCGGCCTCGTCGACGTCGTGGGTGATGAACACGATCGTGCGTCTGTCCTGCTCCCAGGTCTCCAGGAGGTGCTCCTGCATGCGCACCCGGGAGAGGGCGTCGAGCGCGCCGAAGGGTTCGTCCATCAGGAGGATCGAGGGGTTCATGGCGTAGGCGCGGGCGATCGCGCAGCGCTGCTTCATACCGCCGGAGAGGGTCTTGGGCAGCGAGTCCGCGAAGTCGGCGAGGCCCACCATCTCGATGAAGTGCTGGGCGGTCCGGCGTCGTTCGTCGGCCGGGACCCGCGCGGTCTTGAGCCCGAACTCGACGTTCTGGCGCACGGTCAGCCAGGGGAAGAGGGCGTACTGCTGGAAGATGATGCCTCGCTCCGGGCTGGGCCCGCGCACCTCCTTCCCATCGACGACGGCGGAGCCGCTGGTGGGTTCGTCGAGGCCGCCGAGGATGTTCATGAGCGTGGACTTGCCGCAGCCGGACGGGCCCACGACGGTCACGAACTCGTTCTCCGCGACGTCGAGGCTCACCCCGCCGAGGGCTTCGAAACGTTTGCCGCCCACCTCGTAATGCTTGGTGATGTCGCGGACCTGGATCTTCCGGTCCGTGGCGGTCAGGGTCTGTTCTGCCGGGTTCATCGGCGCTCCTGCCAGACGGTCAGCTTCGATTCGATCGCGAGCAGCACCCGGTCCATCACGAGGCCGAAGAGCCCGATGACGAGGATGCCGACGAAGATCGTGGGGAGGTCGTAGTAGATCTGGGCCTGCTGCATGCGATAGCCGAGACCCTGCTGCGCCGCGATCAGCTCGGCGGCGACCACGGTGGCCCAGGCGGAGCCGAGGCCCACGCGCATGCCCACGAGGATGAACGGGGTGGAGGCGGGCACGACGACGCGGGCGAAGATCGTGCCGTCCTTCGCGCCCAGCACCCGGGCGGCGTTGATCAGCGTGCGGTCCACCTGCACGACCCCCTGGAACGTGGAGATCACGCAGGAGAGGAAGGCGGCGAGGAAGATGACGAAGATCTTCGGCTGCTCACCGATGCCCATCAGCACGATGGCCAGCGGGATGATCGCCAGCGGCGGGACGGTGCGGAAGAACTGCACCCACGGTTCGAGCAGGCCGCGCGCCCAGCCGTACCAGCCCATGAGGAAGCCGACGGGGATGGCCAGGGCCGTGCCCAGCAGGAACCCGGTGAGGACACGGGTCAGGGAGGCGACGATGTCGGTGAGCAGGATGCCGGAGGCGGCCAGGTCGATCCCGGCCAGGAGCACCTCCACCGGGCTGGGGATCTGCAGCCCGGTCAGCGAGATCAGCCACCACAGGCCGAGGCCCAGGAAGATCGTGGCGATGTTGAGCACGAGCAGCGAGGGCGCTCGCCGCTTCGTGCTGGTGACTGCAGCGGTGGGGCCGCCCTCGGGTGGGGCGGTGCCGGCGGTGCTCACCACCGCGGCCTGCGGGTCAGCGGACATGTCGACCTCCAGAGGTCAGGTAGGGGCTGCGGCTGGTTCGCGACGCCGCGAAGTAGTCCGGCAGCTGGTCGGTGGAGCGCAGGGCGGCGATCGCTCCGCGGGCCCCCTGCTGAGTGGTGGCGCTCGCGATCCTCAGCTCGAGGTCCGCTCCGGTCAGGCAGTTCTGGGCGACCGTCTCGCGCAGCACGGGAAGCACGGGCTCGAGGAGCACGGCGACCTCGCCGGCCAGCACGATCTCGTCAGGATCGGTGACGAGGGCGGCGAGGCCGAGCGCCCGGCCGACGGTGCGGGCGAGGTCGGTGACGAGGGCGAGGGCGCGCGGGTCCTCGGCGACGAGCGCCGCCTCGAGGCCCGCGAGGGTGACGGGGTCGGCGACCGGGGTGGGAGTGGCATCGGGGGCGCTCTCGACGCCGGCGTCGGGCCCGGCGATGTCCTGCCAGCGCTGCCGGACCGCGCCCTGGGAGGCGACGGTCTCGAGGCAGCCGCGCCGGCCGCAGCGGCACTCCGCGGCCTCCGGGCCGGTCTCCACGATCATGTGGCCGATCTCGCCGGCCAGCAGATGGGCACCGCGCAGCGCCGAGCCCGAGCCGAGCACGGCCCCGCCCACACCGGTGGACAGCCGCAGGTACACGATGTGGCGGTCGGACTCCCCGCTGCTGGTGGCCTCGTGCAGGGCGGCGAAGCGGATGTGGTGATCCACGAGCACCGGGCAGTCGAAGGAGTCGGCGAACAGCTCGCGGATCCGGGCCCGCACCATGTGGAACGGCTCCATCGGGCGCTCCCGATGAGCGAAACCGTCCCAGCTGGCCGAGTTGGGCCCCGGCAGCCCGATCCCGATCCCGGCCAGGACACCGAGGTGCACCTCCCCTGTGGTGAGATCTCCGATGAGTCGCTGCGCCGTGGCGACGCGACGCTCCCAGCCGGCCCCGGGCTCATAGTCCACCGTTCCGGTTGCCACGACCTCCGCGGCAGAATTCGCCAGGCAGATCGTCGCACCGGTGTGGAAGAAATCGATCCCGATGTAGCGCACGGCGCCGGGGTGGATGCCGAGCACTTCTGCCGGACGTCCCCGCCCCGCGGCGGCCCGGGACTCGGTCACGGTGATCACGCCGGATTCCAGGAGGTCCCCCAGCAGGTCGGAGACGGTGGTGCGGGTGAGCCGCAGCCGGTGGGAGATCTCCCCACGAGTGAGCTGGTGGCCGCGATGCAGCAGCGCCAGCACCGCGTCACGATGCTGGTCCCTGGCGCTCCATTGCTGGTCCATGGGAGGCGACGCTAGCGACAGTTATTTTTTCCGTAAACAGTTCGACATAAATCGATCTGAGCGCGCGCGAGTCACGAGGTAGCTGGCACGCCGATGCCTGCCTCACCGACGCCGGGCCCGGCGAGCGCCGGCGAGCGCATCTCCCTTGACGCCCGCCGCAGTGCCGGAATAGTCTGAATTTCCCGCTGGAAATTCGTCGAAGGAGACGTGATGGCAGCGCAGAGAACCGGCCTCAAACGCCAGTTGTCCCTTTTCAGCCTCATCGCGATCGCGGCCGGGTCGGTGCTGGGCGGATGGCTCGCCGAGGCGCCGTACTGGTTCGAGCTGACCGGCGCCGGCGCCGCGTTCATCTTCCCGATCCTCGCCGTCATCCTCATCCCGATCGGCCTGGCCTTCTCCGAGCTCGCCTCGATGCTGCCGTTCACGTCCTCGCTGGACGTCTGGGCCAGCAGCGCCATGAACTCCACGATGGGATGGGCCACGCAGTGGCTGTTCTTCCTGGTCCAGGTGGTGGAGCCGCCGCTGGTCGCCTTCATCTTCGTCACCGCCGCGGACTTCTTCGTCGACGTGCCGGAGGCCGCGAAGCCGCTCATCGCGATCGCCATCATGGTGATCTGGTTCTTCTTCTCCAACATGAAGATCGAGCTGACCGGTCTGCTCGCGATCGCCCTGTTCATCCTCATGGTGGGCATCACGCTGGGCGATTCGATCTATTACTTCGCCAGCGGCCACTGGGATTTCCAGAACATCTCGCACGAAGGCGGATTCTTCCCCCACGGGATCTTCGGCGCCGTCGCCGCAGCCTCCGCCCTGGTGCTGAAATTCATCGGTTTCGGGATGACGCCCACGATGATCCAGGAGACGACGTTCCCGGCGAAGAAGATGGTCACCGTCATCCTGGCGGCGCTGTTCATCCCCGCGGTCGTCTACTTCCTCGCCACGTTCGCGATCAGCGGCCTGGCACCGCACCACGTGATCGCCCAGCTGAGCACCCCGGAGCCGGAGCTGGTGAAGAGCCTCGGCATGCCCGCCGTCGTCGGCCTGCTCGCGATCTTCTCGGGCCTGCTGTACGCGTTCACGACGCTGATGGGGTTCTGGACCTCCTCGGCGCGCGTGCTCTACGGCGCCTCGCAGCTGCGGCAGCTGCCGCCGTGGTTCCTGCGCACCAACAAGCATGGCCAGCCGTACATCGCGAACATCGTGGTGCTCGCCTTCGGGATCTTCTTCGCGGCGTTCACCAGCACGAACTGGGTGCAGTACACCTATTCGCTCTCCGTGGTCGCCGCCGGAGCCGTGTACTTCCTGGGCTGCCTCTCCGCCTACCTGCTGCGCAGCAAGCACCCCGAGTGGAAGCGGCCCTACCGCTCCCCCGCCGGGAAGCCCGTGTTCGTGATCGGCATGGTGGTCTCCGCCGCGATCACGATCGTGGGCGTCACCCTGCTGCCGGCCAACGCCTGGCCGCCGATCATCGCGTTCCTCCTCATCGGGGCCCTGGTGCCGCTGGGCATGCGCTACTACCGCTCGCACGTCGACCCCACCTACACCCCGATCGTCCTCTCCCCCGAGGACGTCGACATCACGAAGGAGTGAGGATGCCCGAGCCGACCCCGCTGGACGTGGTCCGCAGCCGTTTCCCGCGCACGCCGGACGCCGACGCCCCCGCCCTGCGCGCCCACGCGGAGCACCTCGCCCGCCTGCGGGACAGTCTGCCCGAGGACGGTCTGCAGGGCACGGAGCCCGCCGCCACCTTCGACCCCCGAGGAACGGATTCCCATGCCTGAGCGTCCCACGCTCTCCCTCACCGAGGCCCGTGCGGCCCTGGACCGGCAGGAGACCACCTCCCGCGATCTGACCGACGCCTGCCTGGCCCGGGTCCATGAGCTGGATGCGGATCTGCGAGCCTTCATCACGGTCGACGCCGACGGGGCCCGGCAGCGCGCGGATCGGGCCGACGAGCAGCTCCGCCGCGGAGAGCGCCAAGGCCCTCTGCACGGGCTCCCCCTCGCGATCAAGGACAACCTCGCCGTCGCCGGGCAGGTCACCACCATGGGCTCGGCCATCTTTCGCGACCACGTGCCGACGCAGAGCGCGGGCGTCGTGGAGCGCCTGGCGGAGCAGGGTGCGGTGAGCGTGGGCAAGACCGCCCTCCATGAGTTCGCGCTCGGTGTGACGACGGAGAACCCGCACTACGGGATCTGCCGCAACCCGGTGGACCGGGAACGGACGCCGGGCGGCTCCAGCGGAGGCTCCGCCGTCGCGGTCACCACCGGCATGGCCCTGGGCGCGATCGGCTCGGACACCTCGGGGTCGATCCGGATCCCTGCCGCCGCCTGCGGGATCGTGGGACTGAAGCCGACGTACGGAAGGGTGAGCACGCACGGCTGCTATCCCGAGTCATGGAGCCTGGACCACGTGGGCGTGCTGGCGCAGACCGTGCAGGACGCCGCCGTGATGCTCGATGCGATCTCCGGTCATGATCCGCGCGTGCCCAGCTCGCTGGATCTCCTGCCGACGACCACCGCGCGGGACCTGCCCGACGAGCAGGACCCCCAGCAGGCCCTGCCGCTGCGGATCGGGATCGAGGAGTCGTTCTTCTTCCACGACGTGGACCCCGAGATCGAGACCGAGGTGCGCTCGACGCTGGATGCCCTGGTCGCCGACGGGGCGCAGCTCGTGCCGCTCACGCTCCCGTCGCTCGGCGCATCGATCTTCGCGCTGACCGTGATCGACACGGCCGAGACCACCGCCGTCCACGAGGCGCAGTTCCGTCGTCGACCGCAGGACTACGGGGAGGACGTCCGGCTGCTGCTGGAGTGCGGGGCGATCCCGTCGGCCGTCGACTATGTGCAGTCCCAGCAGATCCGCGCGCAGGTGCGGCGGGAGTTCCAGGAGGCCTTCGCGGGCGTCGACGTGATCGTGGCGCCCACGCTCCCGATCCAGACCCCGCGGATCGGCGAGGCGACCGTGCACCTCAACGGACGCGAGGCGGACCGCGACCAGGAGCTGATGCGTCTGGTGGGTCCGGCGAACCTCGTGGGCCTGCCCTCGATCTCGGTGCCGTGCGGTCAGGCGCACGGGATGCCCGTGGGACTGCAGGTCATCGGGCCGGCACTCGGTGAGCTGGCGGTGCTGCGGGCAGCGGCCAGGGTTGAGGGGCTCGTCGGCGAGAGGCTGCCGGCTCAGCGTCGGCCGCTGCCGCACATCACCGCCGACGATGTGTGAGCCGATATCGACGACCACCTCGACCCCACCCTGCAGACCCTTCCCACGAGAGGACACGCTCATGGCGACCACGATCGTGCATGCGACGCTGACCGTCGACGGATTCCTCGCAGATCAGGACGGCGGGGTGGACTGGATGTTCGGCCGACCCTCCGCCCCCGAGGACGACGCCGTCGTCGAGAAGGTCCTGGAGCGCATCGGCGCCGTGGTCGGCGGAGCGAACCGCACGCAGACCATCGAGGACGGCGAGATCCCGTACGGCGGCATGCTCAAGGTGCCGGTCTACCTGATGACCCACACCGCTCACGAGCCGATCGAGCGCGACGGCGTCACCTACACCTTCGTGGTCGACGACATCGCGCAGGCGGTCGAGGAGGCGAAGCGGGCAGCGGGCGACGGATGGGTCAGTCTGCTCGGGGGCAGCATCTCGCGGCAATGCCTCCAGCTCGGGCTGGTCGACGAGCTCCATCTCGACGTCGCCCCGGTGCTGCTCGGGCAGGGCATCTCCCTGTTCGCCGGGCTGGGCCGGCACATAGAGCTGGAACGCCTCGAGACATCTGCCTACGCGAGCGAGACCCACCACCGCTATCGTGTGCTCCGCTCGTCGACATGACGGCCACACCGCACCTGGAGCGACCATGACCGACCACCACCGCCCGAACGTCGTGATCCTCTATGCCGATGACCTGGGCTGGGGCGACCTCGGCTGCTTCGGCGCCGCCGACATCCCCACCCCGCACCTCGACGCCCTGTGCGCGGGCGGGGTGAAGCTCTCCCAGTGGTCCGCGAACTCCCCGGTGTGCTCGCCCTCGCGAGCCTCCCTGCTCACCGGGAAATACCCCGCCCACGCCGGGGTCGAGTCGATCCTGGGCGGCCGCCGCGACACCGTGGGACTCCCCCACCAGAGCACCCTCGCCTCCCACCTGCGCGAGCGCGGCTACGCCACCGGCCTGTTCGGCAAATGGCACCTGGGCGTGGACCCCGCCTACGCCCCCTCGCGCTACGGCTTCGACGAGGTGTTCGGGCTGCGCGCCGGCTGCGTGGACTACTACTCGCACATCTTCTACTGGGGCCGCGACAACCCGGTGCACGACCTGTGGGACGGGGACGACGAGGTCTGGCTGAACGGCGAGTACCTGACCACCGTGATCGGCCGGCGGGCCGCGGACTTCATCACCCGCCACGCCTCGCGCGCCGGACAGGACACGTTCCTCTGCTACGTCCCGTTCAACGCCCCGCATTACCCGCTGCATGCTCCCAAAGAGCACATGGATCGCGTGGCGCATCTGCCACCGGGGCGCCAGGAGCTGGCCGCCGTGATCGCGGCGATGGACGACGCGATCGGCGAGATCCTCACCGCGCTGGACGAGTCCGGGGCCCGAGAGAACACCCTGGTGGTGTTCTCCTCGGACAACGGCCCCTCCCGCGAGAGCCGCAACTGGCTGGGCGGCGAGGAGATCTCCTACACCGGCGGCTGCGCCGGGGGCCTGCGCGGGTCGAAGGGCTCCGTGTTCGAGGGCGGCGTGCGCGTGCCGAGCATCGCCTCGTGGCCGGGCCATCTCCCGGCGGGGACGGAGTTCGACGAGCCGGGTCTGATGATGGACCTGCTGCCCACGATCCTCCACGCCGCCGACGGGGCCGAGGCAGACCTGCCGGAGATCGACGGCGTCTCCCTGCTCGAGGCATGGCAGGGCACGGCGTCTGCACCCGAGCGCTCGCTGATGTGGACCTACCAGGGGCAATGGGCGGTGCGGCGCGGCCGCTACAAGCTGGTGGTCGGCGCCCGCGAGGGCATGGATCCGCCGGCGTCGGTGGAGCGTGCGGTGTTCGATCTGGAGGCTGACCCGGCCGAGAGCCGGGACGTCTCGGCGGAGGTGCCGGAGGTCGCGGCCGAGTTGGAGCAGGAGCTCCAGCGCTGGCAGGAGCGCCACGCGGCGTGGACCTGATCGCGCCCCGGATAACTCGGTGACATCCCGTGCAGTCTCCGCGAGGATGGCCGGCATGGATGAGGTGGAGGTCGTCGTCGCCCACAGCGAGCGCGCGACGCTGCGCGTGGGCGAGATGTTCCTGAAGGTCGACGGCGACCCGGCGCACGCCGACGTGGAGATCCGGGCGATGGGCATGGTGCCGGTGCCGACCCCGGAGATCCTCTGGCACGAGGCTCCCGTGCTGGCGATCGCGGCCCTCCCCGGGCAGGCGCTCGGCGTGCTCGGCGAGCCGTCGCCCGCGACGCCGGCGGCGTGGACGGCGGCGGGCGGGGTCATCCGCACTCTGCACGACGCCCCGTTGCCGCCGTGGCCCGGACAACGGCTCGAGGACATGGCGGCGGAGCTCGACCGGGAGTGCGCCTGGCTGCTCGAGCACGCTGTCCTGCCCGCCGAGGTGATCCATCGCAACCGGGAGATCGCGGAGGCGGCGCTGCGGCCGTGGACGCCGTCGTTCATCCACGGCGACCTGCAGCTCACCCACGTGTTCGTCGACGGCGAGGAGGTCACCGGGATCATCGACTGGTCCGAGGCCGCCCCCGGTGACGCCATGTACGACCTCGCCATCCTGACCCTCGGGCACGAGGAATGCCTGGATGACCTGCTCGCCGGCTACGGCCCGGGCGCGGACCGGGACGTGATCCGCGCCTGGTGGTCGCTGCGCAGCCTGGTGGTGGCGCGCTGGCTGAGCGAGCACGGATTCGACCCCGACGCTCCGGGGTGCGAGTTCGACGTGCTCAGGGCCCGGATGGAGGACGGCTAAGGCTGGTGGCGGGACGCATCCGCCTCACACGTCGCCGGCGATGACCCGCCGCAGCCAGCTCGCCCGGGCGCGGTGCGCGTCGCGGGAGACCTCGGCGTCCTCGAGCACGCAGTCCGAGGAGTGGAAGGCCCCGGAGTACAGGTGCAACTCGACCGCGGTGCCGGCGGCGCTGAGCCGTGCGGTGTAGTCGAGGATGCTGTCGCGGAACAGCTCCGCGCCCCCGGTGTCCAGGAAGGTGGGCGGCACTCCGCGGAGATCCGGGGTCTCGCCGGGTGGCAGGGTCTGCGCACCGTCGAGCACGTGGGACCAGGCCGTGCGGTGGGAGATCGCGCTCCAGGCCGGGGAGTCGGCGAACTGCCGGGTCGAGGGGCGCTCGGCCCGGTCCAGCATGGGGCACACCAGCAGCTGACCGTCGAGGTGGATCCCGCGGTCGCGGGCGGCGATCACGGTCGCCGCGGCGAGGCCTCCCCCGCCGCTCTGGCAGGCGAGCACGAGGGGTACATCCGTGCCTGCCGAGGCGATGACCTCGAGGACCACGTCGATCATCGCGTCGAGGCTCTGCTCCGGCGCCAGCGGGTACTCGAGGGTCCACACCTCGAGGTCCAGGGCCTCGGCGTGACGGGCGATGACGTCGGCCCCGTCGAAGCGGCACCCGGCGATGAGCCCGCCGCCGTGGAGGAAAAGCACCCTGGCGGCCGGGGCGCGGCCGGTGCTGAACACGGTCACGGGGCACGCCGGGACGTCGGTCCGTTCGTCGGCCGAGAGACCGAGGCGAGTGGCGATCTCGGCCGCGGTGGTGGTTCGGGCGGCGCCGACGCGGCGGTACTCCAGGATGTCCTCGAGCGTGCGCAGATCCGTGGGCATGATGCGGCCGAGCTCGTCGAGCCCCGCACGCAGGGTGGAGGCGACGCCGGGGTGCACGGCCGGCGAGGGGTCTGGGTGAGGGGTCACGAGCGGGCTCCGTGTCGAAGGCGGTCCGACGGGTGCAGGACTCTCGCCCATCAGCCGATCACCGTGGTCACGGCCGAGTAGATGCCCAGCGCGATGATCGCGAGGGAGCTGATGATCAGCGCGATGTAGATGAAGCGGCCCCCGCGGAGCGCGGGCTCGATGCGCCCGCGCAGGTAGAGCGCGGAGATGGCGACCGCGGCCAGGAAGATGCCCCCGGCGATGCCGCCCACCATGATCATCAGCAGCGGCTCGTTGATCCACAGGAACGTCAGCAGCCACATCGCAGGCAGGAAGGCGATGAACACGCGCATCCAGAAGGTGCGCTTGCGGGCGTCGGCCCAGTCGAAGACGCCCACGATGGACAGGGCGTTGGCCCAGGACCTCGACCACGAGGGGATCGCCGCCCAGATCGTCGAGCCCAGCGCCGCGAGCGCGCCGAGCAGGAACACGATCCGGCCCACCTCGCCGAACACCCCGGAGAAGGTCTCGGACAGGGTCAGGATCATCTCGTTGCCCTCGGGGACCAGGCCCTGCGGGTGCAGCACGGCGGCGCCGAGGATGAAGAACGCGGCGGTGGAGACGGTGTAGATGACCCAGGAGACGATCGCGTCCTTCTGCATCACGGCGATCCAGCCCAGCGCGCGGGCGCGGTACTCCGGAGTGCCGTCATTGGGGCCGGACCAGCGGGCGTAGCCCTTCTCCAGGCACCAGTAGGTGTAGGCGGTGATCTCCTCGGAGGCCACGCCGGTCAGGCCGAACATCGTCAGCGCGATGCCGATCGCGCCGATCGGCAGCTGGAGGCTGAGCCCGGAGGCGAGATCCGCCCCTGAATAGGCGAAGGCACTGAACGGCAGGGCGATCACCACCAGCACTGTGACCAGCACGAAGGCCATGGTCAGGAACGTCGCGACGTTCTCGATCAGCCCGTACCGGTTCGAGATGAGGGTGGCGATCGCGATCACCGTGACCACGACGGCCCAGATCGTCACGGCCGCCGGGGACAGCGGTCCGAAGCCGAGCGGCGCCAGGATCGACAGGGCAGCGGCCATGCCGCCGATCAGCCCGCCCGTCTGGATCAGCTTGCTCAGCGCCATCAGCGCCCAGAGGAGGAACACCCAGCTGACCCGCCCGGCCTTCGGCGGCACCCGGTTGTAGCCCTCCATCGCGCCCTCGCCGGTGACGATGGAGTAGCGGGCCATCTCCATCTGCACGGCCACCTTGACGATGGTCGAGACGAACACGAGCCACAGCAGCACGAAGCCGGCCTTGGCCCCGAGGGACGTGGCGGTGATCAGCTCACCGGCGCCCACCACGGAGGCGGAGACGATCAGGCCCGGCCCGAAGAACTTCGAGGAGGCCTTCCAGCCGACGGGCGGGTCCTTCACGGCCGACTGGTCGAGCGCGTACGGGTCGCCGCTGACGAACCGTTCCGGTGGGGTCTCCTCGACCTCAGCGCGTTCGGGATGGGCGGACGATGCGGTCAACAGTGACTCCTGGTCGCGTGCGTCGCTCCGTACAGGAGCAGGGCAGACAACCCTATCGGCGCACTGCGGTGGGCTGCGATGGGAATGCAGCGGGCTGCGCGTGAAAATCGCCTTCCGCCGACACCCCCGCGCCGACTACTGTGCCCGGATGGACCTCGTCTTCCTGCACGGCCCCGTCGCGTCGGGAAAGCTCACCGTCGCCCGGCAGCTCTCCGAGCTGACCGGGATCCCCGTCTTCCACAACCATCTCGTGGTCGACCTGCTCCTCGAGGTCTTCGAGTTCGGCTCGCCGGAGTTCGTCCGGCTGCGGGAGACGTTCTGGCTGGACACCTTCGCTGCTGCCGCCCAGGCGGAGAGATCGCTGATCTTCACCTTCGCGCCGGAGGAGACGGTTCCTGCCGGCTTCCCCGAGCGGGCGACGTCCGCGGTTCGCGACCACGGCGGACGCGTGCGGTTCGCGAGTCTCGACGTCTCCGCCGCCGAGCAGGAACGCCGGATCGAGAACGCCGACCGCAAGCAGTTCGGCAAGCTCGCCAGCGTCGAGACCCTGCGGCATCTCCGCACCGCAGGCAGCTTCGCGGCGGAGACCCCTCCCCGGGACATCACGATCGACACGGAGACCACGGCACCGGCCGACGCGGCGGCGGTGCTCGCCGACGCCTTCAATCTTCGCGGCGCACGCGAGCGACGCAGCTAGCCCGCCCCGCGGCGTCTGCGGTCACCCCTCCGTCTCGACCTCGATCACGTCCAGCAGACGGACCATGAGCTCTGCGACGAGGCCGTCGCGGATGTTCGCGTCGATGTGGCCGTCGGAGAAGCGTTCGCCGCGCACCACCCACGTGCACCAGGTGGAGACGTCGGCGAGATCGGCGGTGGGGATGTCTGCCCGATCCAGTGAGTGCATGTGGTCCATGTACTCGTAGTCCGGCCCGGCCAGGCGCTCATGCGCGACGGAGAGAGCCTGACGCAGGGCGCCCCGAGCGCTATCGCCGCGCGGATCGTCGCGCCAGAGATCGACCGCGCGCCCGACCAGCTCCAGATCCGATTGCCTGTTCATGGCGTGGCCTCCTGGTGTGCTTCGGTGTCGGCGGCGACGTGCCACCCTCCGCACAACGTACTGGGGCTCGGGGATCCGCGAAGTCCGTACGGCGAGGCGGCCCGGTCATCCACATGTCGAGCACGGGCCGCGCCGACGCAGGACCTCCTCTGTCACGATGACTTTCCATCCCCGCTCAGGAGGACACGATGCTCACGCTCGATCCACGCACCACGGTCGTCGCGGGGGACTGGCACGGCACTACGCGATGGGCTGCGTCCGTGATCTCTTTCGTCGGCTCCCGCGGTGCACGGACAATCCTCCATCTGGGTGACTACGGGTTCACCTTCGAGGCCCGCTTCGTCGGCGCCGTCGAGCAGGCCCTCGCCGAGTACGACATGCAGCTGCTGTTCGTGCGCGGCAATCACGACGACACCGGCTATCTCGAGCAGCTGGACCGTGACGGGGAGGGCTGCGGGATCGTGTCGTCCCGGGTCCGGCATCTGCGGGATGGCCAGCGCCTCACCGTGGGCGACGAGGTCGCCGTGGCGCTCGGCGGGGCGGCCTCGATCGATCGTTCACACCGGGTCCCCGGGGATTCCTGGTGGGCCGATGAGATCACCCCGCAGGCGGCGATCGACCGCGCCATCACCGACGGGCCCGCGCAGATCGTCCTCGCGCATGACTGCCCCGCGGGAGTCGAGCTGCCCCTCGACCCGCGCTTCGAGGCGTACTACGAGGACACCGACCCGGGGGTACTCGACTACTGCACGGCGAACCGGCTGCGTCTCTGGGAAGTCGCGACGGCGCTTACGCCACGGCTCTGGCTCCACGGGCACTATCACTGCCTCAACCAGGGGCGCCTCCGGCATGACGACGGCACCGAATCTACCGTGATCGGTCTGGACTGCGACGGCACCGCGAGGGAACGGAACCTGGTCTGGTTCGGAGAGGCGGCGTGACCAACTTTCCTAGGTGGCCACCCAGAAAAGTTGGAGGTGGGGAGATGCTGTTGCACGCACCGCTGCGCACCATCACGCAGATATCTTGAGTGCCGCTGGGCCCCATGCGAACGGGCCACCCGCTGGACCGGCAATGCGGTGCACCCACTGGTCATGAACCCGACAGAGGCCGACGGTGCAGGCGAATCCGAGCCCGTGCTCCACGACATCGCTGACCACGACATTTCGCTTCTCGGCAACGCCACGGCGTTCCGTCAGCTCATCGGCGCAGCGGCCTCCTGAATGGACTGCAGGACTCGGGCGACGCCGACCGGCATGTCTGACACGGGCAGCGGAGTGTCCAGGAACGGCGAGGAGCTTGTCGGCCACCAACGCGCGGCGCCCCGCACAGGGAGCACGAGCTCCCCCAGCAGGGAACTTGCGCGCAGCACGACGAACCGGCGCGCTCGCAGCTCCTCACCGTCGGCGTCGAGCACGGGATCGCCGTGTTCGAGGGCCCGCAGCATCACCCCGGAATCGTCCGCGAGGTGCCACGACTCGAGATCCAGCGCAGACCCGGACGCCGACGCGGGGTGCGACGACGGCACGCTCGTCACGCACCGCAGCGGCTGCTCCTCGGCGGGCTCGGTCGCACCGCCTTGCACAGCCGCGGTGGTGAGGAGCTCGCGGACCGCCTCGGCGTAGGCCCGCCCGGCGGCCTGCCCCAGTGCGCCGACGTGGCCGTCGGCCGGTTCGATCTCGGAGCCGTCGGACTGGCGGACGTGGGCGAGGAGGTCATCGCCCTGGGCGAAGTTCTCGACCGTGACGACCACGCTCTCGCTGCTCGGAACGATCTGCGCCGCGGGGGCGGCTGCGACACACGTGGTGCCCGGCCAGACGTGCGTGCTGGGAGCTGCCGCCGTGTCGAGCCATCCCCAGAACGTCCGGCCTGCCCCGGAGGGCTCCTGCACGTGCACGGTGAATGCTCCGGCCACCGAGTTCGGGCATCCGGACCACGGAACGACCGCGACCTCCGGCGGAGCTGCGGCGTCTTCCTTCATGGCGCTCATTCTTCCTAGGCGTCGAGGCGTTCGGGGCAGCAGCGGTCAGCTCTCGTGGCCGCTACGCGCCCGAGGTGCCTTCCTTCTGCGCGTCCTCGTCCACCTCGGCGATGAACGCCTTGAGGATGTCTGCCCGCAGGGTGCCGATCTTCTTCCTGAGCGTCTTCTTCTGCTTACGGGTCGCGCCGGGGGCCATCAGGAGCGCCGCGGCTCGGTCGAGCTGCTCCAGCTGCTTCGCCCAGGTCTCGGCCTGCTTCGCCTCGGCGTCGTCGTCGGCCGAGTCGGTCAGGTACCCGATCTGCTCGCGCAGAGCCTCGATCGTCCGGCGCATGTCCTCCGGGGTGTCCCCTTCGTGCTGGACGAGCCGCAGGATCTGCTCCTGGACCTTCTGCCACACCTCGGGGTTGTCCGCGGCCTTCCTGATCAGCGCGATGGCGAAGGGGCTCATCGTCATCGCGAGGTTGACGAGCGTGTTTCCCTTCGGGACCAGGTTCGTGAGCTTCTTCGTCGCCATGGTTCTCCCGTCGTCGTGAGCGTCAGGTTCGTGAGCGTCAGGTTCGTGGGCGTCAGAGTACGTCCGGCCGCGCCTCAGATCTCGATGTCTCGGCCGTCCTCGGTGCGCAGCTGCAGCACGAAGCGGGAGCCGCGGGCTTCGCGGATCTCGGCGACGCCGTCCTCGAGGCCGAGGGCGTCGAGGGACTTCTGCTGCGGGGCGGGGTTGACCTCGATGCGCTCGAAGGAGACCAGCTCGATCGAGGGCAGGTCACCCAGGCCCGGCTGCGTGGCCGTGCCCCAGTCGATGAGGAAGGGGACGGCGTAGTTGCGCGGGGCCGCGGCCTGGGTGAGCCGCCACTGCAGCTGCGTGCCGTCCGCCGTGGTGCGGGAGAGCTCCTCCACGTCGCCGGGGTCGAAGCTGGCGGCGCGGGCGCGCTCGACGACCTGGTCGATGCCCTCGGGGTGCACGGCGTAGGTGATGAGGGTGGGCTTCTTCAGCCGGTTGATGCTGAAGGTCTTGGGCAGCTCGTCGCCCTCGCGCTCCGGGTCGGGGCCGATCAGCTCGAGGTAGTGGGGGCGCTTCGCGCCGTCCACGGTGAGGGCCACCAGGGCGTTGGCGGTCCCGGTGGGGTGGGTGCCGCCGGGCGCGGCGGTGACGCCGGTGAGCTCGCGGAACCAGTCCACGATCTCGGCCAGGTCGGGGCCGGCGATGACGATGTGGTCGAGCAGGCGGGGGACGCTCATGGGGCGCTCCTTCAGGGAGGTCGGGGTCTCGGCGAGGCCGAGGAAGAGCAGGAGGTGGCGGGCTCCGTCGAGAAGGGGCCACCGTCGATGGCTATGACGTTACCCGGCTTGCCGGACTGTGCGCCCTGTCGCCGCGCAGTCCAGGAGAAGGTGCACAGCCCGATAGCGGACGCTCCGCCGTCTCCGGGGACGCGCAGTGCTCGAGCACACAGGTGGACCGCGGGTGCGAGGTGGTGCCGGCTGGGAGCCGAGGGGGCGACGATCCTGATGCGGATGGTCCGACACAATGAGTCGATGACCCACTTCTATCGGCCTACGGAGGGGCACCGGCTGCCCCACGACCCGTTCAACGCCATCGTCGGGCCACGCCCCATCGGCTGGATCGCCACGCTCGACGCGCGTGGCCGCCGCAATCTCGCGCCCTATTCGTTCTTCAACGCGCTGAACTACCAGCCGCCTCTCGTGGGCTTCTCCAGCAACGCCTGGAAGGACACGGTCGCCAACTGCCAGGAGACGGGCGAGTTCACCTGGAATCTGGTCACTCGCTCTCTGGCGGAGAGGATGAACGCCTCCTCGACGACCGCTGAGGTCGACGAGTTCGACGTCGCGGGGCTGGGGGCCGCTGCATCGAGCGAGATCGCCGCGCCCCGAGTGGCCGCCTCTCCGGTGAACTTCGAGTGCCGCGTCACCCAGATCATCGACCTCCAGGCCGTCTCCGGCGAATCATCCGGCTCCTCGTTCGTCGTCGGCGAGGTCGTCGCCGTCCACATCGAGGACTCGCTGTTGGTCGACGGACTCTTCGACACCGCAGCAGCTGGACCGGTGCTGCGCGGTGGAGGGCCGAGCGCGTACTTCGGGATCGACGAGGCCCAGAAGTTCGATCTGCACCGGCCGGGCTGAGCGCCCGGACCAGCTCAGGGCGGGTTGTCCATGATCTCGCGCCGAGGAACGGGGCCAGCTGTGCGTGGCGGGCTGCGCGGAGGGGTGCGCGGGACATTCGGGTGGACAGCGCATTCCCATGTGCCGTGCGAGCGCGTAGCCTGCCAGGCAGCCTCCGTGAAGCCCCGAAAGGCAGTGACCGCGCGTGTCCACGACCGCCAAGCCCACCCACGAGAACCTCACCAGTGCCCGGGCCTTCCCGCCCAACGCCCCGAGCGATCCCGATGCCCCGCACGTCACCGCCGCTACGGTTCAGATCGAAGCCGGCCGCGAGGTCGGGACGCTCACCAGGCTGTGGGAGAGCGTCGGCTTCGACGAGATCAACTGGACGTACACGCCCACCGGGCGTCACCTCCTGAACACCTTCGGCGACCTCACCAGCACCGGGTTCCACATCCGCCCCCACTACGCGCTGTGCTCGGGCTCCGGCTTCGGGATCCCCCACTGGGGCAACGGGAACGTCTATCACGAGGATTCCCAGGGCGCCCCGTTCTACGACTTCACGATCCTCGACCAGGCCTACGACGCGATCGTCGAGGCCGGTCACCACGTCCTGGTCGAGATCGGCTTCACGCCGCGGGACCTCCTCCCTCCAGAGGCCGACGAGCTGACGATCCCCTCCAGCCCCACTGCGTACTCGGCCTACGAGGCTGGCCAGTGGGCCTACCCGCCGCGCGACGACGACCGGTGGCGCGACCTGATCGCCGCGGTGGCCGCGCACTGCCTCAAGCGCTACGGCGCCGCCGAGGTGGACACCTGGCTGTGGGAGCTGTGGAACGAGCCCGACATCTTCTACTGGCGCGGCACCCCCGAGCAGTTCCACGAGCTGTACGCGGCGACCGTGGACGGGATCCGCAGCGTGCTGCCGCAGGCGAAGGTGGGCGGGCCGGCAGTCACAGGCGGCGGCACCGAGTTCCTGCACGGCTTCCTCGCCCACACCGAAGAGCATGACCTGCCGCTGGACTTCGTCTCCTTCCACACCAAGGGCTCCTCCTTCACCCCGTGGCGCGTGTACGGCCCCACCGGCGGCGACGCCCCGGAGCAGCAGAGCCCGTCGGCCCACAAGATGCTCTACGAGGTGCGCTCGATGCTGCGCGTGATGGCGAAGTTCCCCGCCTATCGGACGCTGCCGGCGATCATCGATGAGTGCGACGCGGGGGTCCCTGCCCACTTCTCGTTCTACGACAACGCGAACTTCCGTTTCCAGAACACCGAGTACTACCCGGTGTTCCAGGTCAAGCTCATGAAGAAGCTCCTGGATCTCAGCGACCTCGAGGGGGCGAACATCCAGCAGGCGATGTCGTGGGCCTTCTACTTCGAGGGCGAGCGCTACTTCGAGGGCACCCGCGCGTTCCTCACCGCGGACCGCATCGAGAAGCCACTGCTGAATGCCTATCGGCTCCTGTCGCACCTCGGGGAGACCCGGGTGGAGGCCACGAGCGACGTCGCCCATGGGGTCGAGCTCCTCGATCAGGCAGGCGGCCGCGCCATGCCCGAGGAGGTCGACGTGCTCGCCTCCCGCGACAGCGACGGTCGGATCGTCACCGCTCTCTGGCGGCACACCGACGACCAGTACCGCACCGCCGACGCACCGACCCCGGTCTCCCTCACCGTGCGCGGGCTCGAGGCCGTCGCGTACCGGCTCACCCATCACCGCATCGATGCCGAGCACTCCAACAGTCACACCGTCTGGGAGAGTCTGGGATCCCCGCAGGTCCCCAGCGATGAGCAGCTCGCCCAGATCCATGCGCGAGAAGGGCTCGAGGAGCTGACGGCGGCGGTCGACGTGACGGCGAGCGCCGAGGGCACCCTCGAGCTGACGCTCGAGCTCCCGCTGCCTTCCGTCTCCCTGCTCGTGCTGGAGGAGGCCCGCTGATCCGCTCCCCCGGACTGTCGCGGATACGTTCGCTCGGCTCGGTCGTGGTGCACGTCGCCTCCTCGCCACGTGCTCGACCCCGCCCTGCGGGATCGCGGACACCGGCACCAGCACCTTCACCTCTGAAGAGCCCCTCTGCCTGCCTGATGGGCCCATCAGGCAGCGGACCCCTTCACACCGGAGGATCTCGAGGCATTCACAGAGCGGCCGCGGATGCCGCTTTCCTCAACCGTGACGTTCCTGTGATCTGTTCTCGGCGGAATCGTCGGCCCCTTCACCCCTATGATGACAACGTTGTCGACCGGTCTGCGGTCGCACTCGATGAGGAGTGGAGGTTCCCATGCGCGATCCGCACGCGATCTTGGAGATGCGCACCATCACCAAGCTGTTCCCGGGCGTCCGGGCTCTGGACGACGTCACGATGACCGTCCGCCGGGGTGACATCCATGCGATCTGCGGCGAGAACGGCGCCGGCAAGTCGACTCTCATGAAGGTGCTCTCCGGGGTCTACCCCCATGGCACCTACAGCGGGAGCATCCTGTTCGAGAGCGAGGAGATGGCCTTCAAGGACATCAAGTCCTCCGAGAGCGTCGGCATCGTCATCATCCACCAGGAGCTCGCCCTCATCCCCGAGCTCTCCGTGGAGGACAACATCTTCCTGGGCAACGAGATCGTCGCCAAGGGGCTCATCGACCGGCGCACCCTGCGGCGACGCAGCCTGGACCTGCTGGCCCGGGTGGGCCTGGACGTCGACCCCGGCACCCAGATCAAGACGCTGGGCGTCGGGCAGCAGCAGCTCGTCGAGATCGCCAAGGCGCTCGCGAAGAACGTGAAGATCCTGATCCTCGACGAGCCCACCTCCGCCCTGAACGAGGATGACTCCGCGAACCTGCTCACCCTCATGAAGGGACTGAAGGCCAAGGGGATCACCTCGATCATGATCTCCCACAAGCTCAACGAGATCGCCGAGGTCTCCGACGCGGTCACCGTGATCCGTGACGGCCGCACCGTGGAGACCTACGACGTGGAGGCTGGCCAGGTCGACGAGGACCGGATCATCCGGGCCATGGTGGGTCGCTCGCTCGACAACCGGTACCCCGATCACGAGCCGAACACCGGCGGCGAGGTCATCCTCGAGGTGCAGGGCTGGACTGTCGAGCACCCCACCGTGCCCGGCAAGCTGGTCTGCAAGGACGAGAGCTTCGTGGCACGCCGCGGCGAGATCGTCGGCTTCGCCGGCCTCATGGGCGCCGGCCGCACCGAGCTCGCACGCTCCCTGTTCGGCCGCTCCTACGGCGTGCACAAGTCCGGCCAGATCTTCCTCCACGGCGCACCCGTCGAGCTGAAGACCGTCCGCGAGGCGATCCGCCACCGCCTCGCCTACGTCTCCGAGGACCGCAAACTCCTCGGCCTGAACCTCCTGGACAGCATCAAGGACACGATCGTCTCGGCGAACCTGCGCGCCGTCGTGCGTCGGGGGCTCATCGACGACGCGATGGAGCGCACCGTCGCAGAGAGGTACCGCAGGTCATTGCGGATCAAGACCCCCGGCATCGACGTCGGCGTCGCCACCCTCTCGGGCGGCAACCAGCAGAAGGTCGTGCTCGCGAAGTGGCTGTTCCCCGAGCCCGACGTGCTGATCCTCGACGAGCCCACCCGCGGCATCGACGTCGGCGCGAAGTTCGAGATCTACCGCCTCATCCAGGACCTCGCCGACCAGGGGAAGGCCGTCATCGTCATCTCCTCGGAGCTCCCCGAGGTCCTGGGGATCTGCGACCGCATCTACACCATCTGCGAAGGACGCATCTCCGGGGAGGTTCCTCGCTCCGAGGCCGACCAGGAAACGCTCATGCGCATGATGACCACCACCGTCGGATCCGCTGCCTGACCGGCGCAGGAACGAGAGAACAAAACAATGAATGCAGTGAAGCAGGTCTTCGGGACGGACTTCCGTCAGTTCACGATGGTGTTCGCCCTCGTGGCGCTCCTCCTGGGCTTCCACCTCGCCTCCGGGGGCAAGATGCTCACCCCCGGGAACATGCAGAACCTCATCGCCGGCAACGCCTACGTGCTGATCCTCGCGATCGGCATGGTGATGGTGATCGTCATCGGCCACATCGACCTGTCCGTCGGCTCGGTCGCCGGATTCGTCGGCATGTGCGTCGCCCTCTCGGCGCGCGACCTCCACTTCCCGTGGTGGGCGGCGCTGCTGGCCGGCCTCGTGATCGGCGCCCTCATCGGGTGCTGGCACGGGTTCTGGCTCGCGAAGATCGGGATCCCCGGGTTCATCACCACGCTGGCCGGCATGATGCTCTTCCGCGGCGGCGTGATCTGGATCAGCGGATCCGTGAGCGTCCCCGTGCCGCCCGAGCTGAACGTGCTGGGCGCGGGCTACCTCCCCGAATGGGGCCCCGCCTGGACGTACCTCAACAACTCCACCCTGCTGCTGGGGATCCTCGCGATCGCCCTGTACGCCTGGAGCCAGATCAGCACCTACCGCCGCCGGGTCGCGGACGGCGAGAGCGGCCTGAACTTCACAGCCGTGATCATCCGCGTGGTGCTCGTCGGCGCCGTCCTCGCCTACGTCACCTTCCTGTTCGGCAGCGGCCGGCCCGGCACGTCCTTCCCGGTGCCCGGCCTGATCCTCGTGGCGCTCGTGATCATCTACCACGTCATCACCCAGCGCACCACGTTCGGCCGCCACATCTACGCCGTGGGCGGCAACAAGCAGGCCGCGGCCCTCTCCGGCGTGAGTGTGAACCGGGTGTATTTCCTGGTCATGATGAACATGTCGTTCCTCGCCGCTCTCGCCGGGATCCTGTTCGTCGCCCGGGCCACCTCCGCCGGCCCCTCGGACGGCAACATGTGGGAGCTCGACGCGATCGCCGCGGTGTTCATCGGCGGGGCCGCCGTCTCCGGCGGCATCGGCACCGTCACCGCGACCATGATTGGCGGCCTCGTGATGGCCACGCTGAACTCGGGCCTGTTCCTCATGGGCGTGGGCCAGGACAAGACCCAGGTGATCAAGGGGCTCGTGCTCCTCGCCGCCGTCGCCTTCGACGTCTACAACAAGCAGCAGGGCCGCCCCTCGATCAGCGGGCGCCTCTTCGGCGATCGGACCAAGTCCGAGAGCACCACCGAGCCCGTGCAGATCGCCCCCACGACCCCCGGCGCAACCGGGCAGTAGTCCCCCTGGGCGGCCGGGCGCAGTCTCCTGGGCGACCGGGCGACAGCCACCCCGGGCGCACCGCCCTCTCCCACATCACCTCACCCCGCATCACCTCATCTGGGAGCCCGATGGCGGGCACCCATCCTCATAAGGAGATCCCATGAAGACCACGAAGACCGTCACGAGCATGACGACCGTGAAGAGAAGGACGTTCGCCCTGGGCGGCGTCGCCGCTGCCAGCTCCCTCCTCCTGGCCGCGTGCGGCGGGGGCCGCACCGCCGAGGACACGGGCGGCGGGGACTCGGGCGCCGGCGGCGGATTCGACGCCGACGCGACCGTCGGGGTGTCCCTCCCCTGGCTCGGCACGCAGAACTGGGCGGAGGCCCAGGACCTGTTCACGGCGCAGCTGAAGGAGGCAGGCTTCACCGCGCTCGTCCAGGCGGCCGACAACAAGGTGCCTCAGCAGCAGCAGCAGATCGAGGCCATGGTCCAGCAGGGGGCGAAGGCGATCGTCGTCGGCCCCATCGACGGCACCCAGCTCGGCAGCGCCCTGAAGGCCGCGAAGGACGCCGGCGTGCGGATCATCGGCTATGACCGCCTGATCGAGAACACCGACGCGGTCGACGCCGTGGTGCAGTTCGGCAGCATCCGAACCGGCGAGCTGCAGGGCCAGTCGCTGCTCGACGGGCTCGCCGAGCGCAAGGGCGAGGGCCCGTACAACATCGAGCTGTTCGGCGGCGGCCCCGCGGACCCCAACGCCCCGAACTTCTTCACCGGCGCGATGTCCGTGCTCCAGCCGAAGATCGACGACGGCACCGTCGTGGTCGTCTCCGGGCAGGTGGACTTCCAGCAGGCCGCCACCCAGGACTGGGACAACGGCAAGGCCCAGAGCCGCATGGACTCGATCCTCGCAGCGAACTACTCCGACAAGCAGATCGACGGCGTGCTCTCCCCCAACGACGGGATCGCCCGCGCGATCATCACGTCCTGCACGGCCGCCGGCCAGGACGTCCCCGTCGTCGACGGCCTGGACGCAGAGACCGAATCGATCACCTCCATCTGGAAGGGCGATCAGTACTCCACCGTCCACAAGCCCACGAAGGACCTCGTCGCGAAGACCATCGAGATCATCTCCGCCTACCAGAAGGGCGAGGAGCCCCCGGCGGCCGACGAGACCGAGAACAACGGGACGATCGACGTACCGATCTACGCCCTGGACCCGGTGGTGGTGACGAAGGAGAACGCCAAGGAGGTCTTCGCCGACGACCCCGATCGCCTGGCACTCCTGGACGGCTGAACCCTCCCGCAGGACGAAACGCAGCAGGTGGCTCCATGGTCGCTCGACCATGGAGCCACCTCTGTTGAGAGGAGCCCTTGGTGGCGAGGAAACGCCCCACGATGAAGGACGTCGCCGCACGCGCCGGCGTGGGCTTCAAGACGGTCTCCCGCGTGATCAACGGGGAGCCCGGGGTCACCGAGCGGACAGCGGAGAGGGTGCATCTGGCCGCCGCCGAGCTGCACTACAGGCGCGACATGACCGCCGGGAACCTGCGACGCGCCACCGGCCGCACCGACAGCCTCGGGCTCCTCGTCGCGAGCGTCGACAACGAGTTCGACGCCGCCCTCCACCGAGCGATCGAGGACGCCGCTCAACAGCACCGCGTCAGCATCTTCACGGGAAGCACCGACGAGGATCCCGACCGCGAGCGCCAGCTCGCACTCGGCCTCCTGGCCCGTCGTGTGGACGGGCTCGTCCTCATGCCCTCCCCCGGCGATCTCTCCTACCTCCAGCACGAGATCGACCTGGGCACCCCGATCGTGGCCGTCGACCGCCCACCCCACGGGATCACAGTGGACACGGTGATGGCAGACAGCACCCAGGGCGCCCGGGACGCGATCGCGCACCTCATCGACCACGGACATCGCCGCGTCGCGGTACTCACCCATCTCGGTACGCTGCACACTGCTGCCCAGCGCATCGCCGGTGCGCGACGCCGATGGGAGGACGCCGGACTGCCCGCGAACGACCTCCAGGTCGTCGACGGACTCACGACCGAGGCGGAGACCGCGCAGGCGCTGCTCGACCTCCTCGACGGCGAGGACCCGCCGACCGCGGTGTTCACCGCCCGCAACCAGATCACCACGGGAGCGGTACGGGCCCTCCAGCAGCGAGGGCTGCAGCGGGAGATCGCCCTGATGGGCTTCGACGACTTCGGTCACGCGGACCTGCTCGACCCCGCGATCAGCGTGGTGAAGCAGGACCCGGGGCAGCTCGGCCACCGCGCCACACAACGACTGCTCGCGCGCCTCGAGGACCACTCGCTGCCGGTGGAGCACCTGGTCCTCGGGACGACCCTGACCCTGCGGCAGTCGTGCGGATGCGGCGGCTGAGAACAGGGCAGGGCGGGCGCGACTATCATGCTCACAACCATGCCGGAGCAGTTGTCGAGGGAGCCCAATGTCCACGCACGACGCGTTGCGGGGACTCCCCACCCTGCGGCAGGTCGCCGAGGCCGCCGGGGTCAGCATCAAGACGGCGTCCCGCGCGCTCAACGATGAGGCGCACGTCGCGCCGATCACCTACGAACGGGTGAAGAAGGCTGCCGCCGAGCTCGGGTACCGCCCGAACCTCCTGGCGCGCGACCTGCGCTCGCACCGCACATCGAACGTCGTCGCGATGGTCATCGCGGACGTCTCCAACCCCTTCTACCTGGCGATCGCCTATGCCGCCGGCCAGGTGCTGGCCGCACAGGGCCTGCTCCTGTTCACGGGAGTCAGCGACGAGGACCCGGCCTCGGAGGCACGCGTCATCAGCGGTTTCCTCGAGCGTCGTGTCGCCGGCCTGCTCGTCGTCTCCTCGCGCACGGACCACCGTCATCTGCAGCATCACGCGGAGAGCCGCACCCCGACGGTGTTCCTGGACCGACCGGGCCACGGCCTGGAGGTCGACGAGGTCATGTTCGACAACGTCGGAGGATCCCGTGCGGCCATCGACCACCTGCTGGCCCAGGGGCACCGGCGGATCGGAGTCATCGGCGATCTCGGCTCTCTGCCCACCCATCGCGAGCGGATCGCCGGCGTGCGCCGCGCCCTGGCCGAGGCCGAGGTGCCGATCGACGAGGGTCTCATCGTCACCGACGCCCACGACGCCGACGGGGCTAAGGCCGCGATGCGACAGCTGCTGGCACGCCCCTCCCCACCCACTGCGGTGTTCGCCACGAACAACCGGATGGCGGTCGGTGGGATGCGCGCGGTGGCGGACGCCGCGCATCCTCCCGCGCTGATCGGTTTCGACGACGTCGAGCTCGCCGACGTGCTGGGGGTCAGCGTGGTCTCGAATTCCCCCGCCGACATGGGGACCGTCGGCGCCGAGATGCTGCTGGAGAGGATCCATGGCCGAGCAGGGCGGCGCCGCCGGGTGCGGCTGCCGACCGAGCTGGTCGTGCGCCGCTCCACGGCGACGCCGCTGGAGTGACCACGCTGCGGCGATCCGGCCCGCCTCTGCGGCGGCGCGGGTCAGGCGCGCTGCGCCGTCACCGCCATCACGGCGAGGTCGGGGTCGTCGCCGACCGTGATCGAGGTCAGTTCCCGGGTCGGGTCGGCCGGGACGTCGAGCAGCCACAGATCGGTCTCCGGTCCTACCCGGCCGACCCCGTTCTCGATCCGGTACTCCTGGTGGAGGCCCGGCCGGTTGTCGAACTTCGGTGAGCCGCCTGCCCAGTCCCCGACCGAGACCGTGGTCTCCTCGGCGCTGCCGTCGGCGTAGGTGAGGGTCAGCGGCACGTCGCTCGTATCGCCGTTGCGGGCGGTGGCGAGCAGGGTCAGCCGCTGGGTGAGCTGCCCGACCTCGACAGTGAAGGGGCCGACCGCCAGGTTCGGGTCCGTGCCCTCGGTCGAGGGGATCCGCATCACCACGTCGTCGACCAGCGCCTCGCCGGGCGCCGGCAGCTCATCGCCCGCGAAGGCCCATCCCTTTCCGTCGAAGTCCCCCGCCGAGGTGTCCTCGAGCGTGGCGACGCCGTCCAGGGTGAGCGCATCCTCCAGCGGCACGATGCACTGGGAGCCCGCCGCCTCGCAGCCGGTATCCAGCACCTGCACCACCAGCTCGGACTCGACGGTGCCGAGCCGGGAGGTCACCGTCGCGGTGACGGTGTGCTCGCCCGCGGGAGCATCGGCCGGGACGGTCAGCGTCACGGGCAGCTCGGCGCGCTGCGGGGAACCGTCTCCCTGCACGCGCAGCTCCCCCTGCTCCGGGGTCACGGCGACAGCATCGTCGGAGGTGAGGGCGACGTCGGCCGTGATCTCGCCGCGCCCGGTCAGCACGGCCGACACAGTGGCGTCGATCGTCGTCTCCTCGCCCGAGATCACTGTCAGCGGCGCCTCGGTGGTGAGCGCGGCGCCGAGATCCTCCTGCTGTCGCTCTCCACGCCCGGGGACCGGGGCCGGCGGCTGCTCGCCGCGGCGGGTGGCCCAGTCCGAGGGCTCGGTGCCGAGGCCGATATCGAGGTCCGCCCCGTCGCGCAGGTCGGCGGCGGTCAGCCAGCTCTGGCGGTGCGTGCGGCCGTCGAGCTCCACCTGCTGGACATAGCGGGCGTCCTGCGAGGTGCCGGGCGCCTCGATCACCAGATCACCGTCGTAGAACGGCTTCGGCAGGTCGATCACGGCGCGGTCGAAGACCGGGGACCCGATCGTCAGGACGTCAGTGCCGGCGATCGCCGGGTAGATGCCCAGCGAGGACAGCACGTGCCAGGCGGACATGGTGCCGACGTCGTCATTGCCGGTGATGCCGGAGGGGTTGTCCGAGAACAGGGTGAGCGCCGCCCGCACCACGTCCGAGCTCTTCCAGGGCTGCCCCGTCCACAGGTAAAGGTAGGGGGCGTGCAGGTCCGGCTCGTTCTGCGGGTTGTAGCGGGAGGTCCCGTAGTAGTCGTAGGCGCTGTTGACCCAGACGTCGCGGGCGGTCCCCTCGGGGTCCGTGAGCAGCTGGTCGTAGGCGAAGAAGCTGTCCAGACGCTCGTTGGTGGCCTCCGTGCCGCCGATCTTCGCGATCAGCCCCGGCACGTCCTGCGGGACCAGCCAGTTGTACTGCCAGGAGGTGCCCTCATGGAACCCCTTGGTGAAGGCCGGGTCCGGATCGCCGACGAAGACCCCGTCGGCATCGCGGGGCTGGGGGAACCCTGTATCCGGGTTGATGATGCTCTCCCAGGAGCGGGAACGCTCGGCGTAGCGGAGCGCGTCGTCCTCGTGGCCGAGGTCCTCGGCGAGCACCGACATCGCCGCATCGGCGACCGCGTACTCCATCGTCGCCGACCCTGCATGGTCCAGGTCGCAGTCGCCCGGTCTGCACTCCGCCCCGGTCTCGGCGGGCACGTACCCGTGCTCGAGGTAGTGGTCGTTGCCGGCGCGCCCGTTGGCCGGATGGTCCGACGACGGGACGGTGTCGGCGTTCTGGACCAGCTGCGTCCAGAGTCGATCCTCCCAGCCCTCGAGGAGTCCGTACTGCTGGGCCGTGACGAGCTGCGGGGTGACGGGGTCGCCGGTCATCACGTTGGTCTCGACCGGTCCCCATCCCCAGCGCGGGAGCCGCCCGCTCTGCTCGCCCTGCAGGATCAGGGAGATCGACTGGTCCCGCGCCTCCTGCGGGGCGATCAGCGCCAGCAGCTGGATCTGGGTGCGGTAGGTGTCCCACAGCGAGGAGGTCTGGTAGTACCCGTGGCCGTCGGCGGTGTGGACCTCGTCGTCCCAGCCCAGGTAGCGGCCATCGACGTCGTCGCCGCGGTGCGGTCCCAGCAGGCTGCGGTACAGGGAGGAGTAGAAGGTGCTCTGCTGCTCCTCGGTCCCGCCCTCGACCGCGATGGCGTCGAGCCGCTCCTGCCAGACGCTGCGGGCGGCATCACGCACCTCGTCGAAGCTGCGCCCGCCCTCTTCGGCCAGGTTCCCGGCGGCACCCTCCGCGTCGACCCAGGACAACGAGGTGGTGACCTCGACGTCCTGGTCCTGCGTGGTGTCGAAGCCGATCCAGGCTCCCTGCCGCGACTCCCCCTCGGTGGCGGCGGAGCCATCGGTGCTCGCGGCGGTGAACTCGTCGCCGTCGAAGAGGTCGACGTTCTCGATGTCGCGGTCGAAGGTGGTCAGGAAGTGCAGCGTGTACGGCTCGGTCTCCTGGCAGAAGCCGGAGCCCTCGACCGTCGTGCGGATCGTGCGGGCGTCGAGGACCTCGACCTTCGAGCTCCTCATCCCGTGCAGCGCCTGCCCGGCGTTGAGCATCAGGCCCGACTCCTCGGAGCCCTCGTAGGTCAGTCGCTGCTGCCCGGTGCGGGTGGTGGCGGTGAGCTCCGCGGTCACCGCACCATCAGGGTCATCGAGGGTCACCTGGTAGGACCCCGGGGAGGCCGATTCGGTCTCGTGCCGGAAGGGCTGCGCGTACTCGCCGTAGTCGGTGGAGTCCGGCCGTCCGGTCATCGGGGTCATGGGCAGATCGCCGCCCAGCCCGCAGCCCACGCCCGAGACGTGGGTCATCGAGAAGCCCCGGATGCGGTCGTCGGTGTACCGGTACCCGGCGTAGTGCCCGGTGTCCGGGGAGAGCTGCACCATCCCGAAGGGCAGGCTCGCTCCGGGGAAGGTGTTCCCCTCGGCCTGGGAGCCGATGAAGGGGTTCACGAGGTCGACCGAGTCGGCCGGGGAGGCTGCGTCCGTCGGCGCGGCGGAGGCGAGCGGGGCGGCCAGGCTCAGCACGGCTGCGAACGCGATGAACGGGGCGAGGCGGCGATGCGACATCGTCTGCTCCTACTTCTCGGGGGCGGGCTGGTCGACGTCGATGTCGAAGAACTCGAGCTCGGCGAGCCCGACCTCGTCGGAAGATCCTTCGAGCACCCGCAGCCGGTAGTGGGTGTACGTGCCCGGGCCCCGCGTCCCTGTGGCCTGGAACGGCCGGGTCTGGTTCTCCCACTCGAAGGCCTCCCCCTCGCGGCGGTCGATCTCGTACCACCGTTCGCCATCGCGCGAGCCCTCCACGACCCACGCGGTCGGATGTCCGACGGAGTCGTCACCCGAGGTCAGCGTGTACATCGTGACTTCATTGCGCGGGGTGTCCGACTTATAGGTGAGGGCGTCCTCCGGGGTGAGGACGAGCTGGGTCGACGAGTCGTCGTCGACGACCTGCTCCGCGCCCTCGACCCCTCCCACCTGTGCCGGGTCGGCCAGGAGATCGGTGAGCGGCTCCGGGGGCTCATCGCCCGTGGTGGGCGACGGACGGGCATCCTCGGGATCCGCTCCCCAGTCGGAGGGCTCCGGGCCCATCGTGAAGTCGAGGACGGCGCCGTCGGCGAGCGTCTCGTGGTCGATCCAGGCCTGCTCCCGGTTCTCGCCGTCGACCGCGAGGGACTGGACATAGATGTTCTCGGTGCTGTTCTCGGGGGCGTTGACGACGATGTCCTCACCGCCTGGGAGATGGACGGTCGCCTTCGTGAACAGCGGCGAGGTCACGGCGTAGGTGCCATCCCCGAGCTGCTGCGGATAGAGCCCGAGCATGGTGAACAGCCACCAGGCCGAGGTCTCCCCGTTGTCCTCGTCGCCCGCATAGCCCTGGCCGATATCGCTGCCCACGAAGTGGCGCGACTGCACCTCACGGGTGATCTGCTGGGTCTTCCAGGGCTGGCCGGCGTCGATATAGGCGAACGGGATGTGGTGGGAGACCTGGTTCGAGAACCCCCACTGGCCCATCCTGATGTCGCGGGCCTCGGTCATCTCGTGGATGGTGCCGCCGTAGGTGCCGGGGAATCCGGCCGTCTCCGGGGTCGAGTAGAACTCGTCGAGCTTCTTCGCCAGGTCCTCTCGACCGCCGTACAGGTTCGCGAGGCCTTGGCCGTCGAACGGGGCGTGGAAGGCGAAGTTCCAGCCGTTGGTCTCGGTGTAGTCATGCTCTCCCCAGGACCTCGGGTCATACTCGTCGGGCGCGTAGCGGAAGCTGCCGTCGTCATTGCGGCCCTGGAAGAAGCCGACCTCCGGATCGAAGTGGTTGACGTAGTTGTTCGACCGTGCCTCGAGGTAGGCAGACTCGGTGCGGAGCCGCTCCTGGTCGGCGTCGCTCAGCCCCGGTTCCGCGGCGAGCTGCTCGGCCTGTCGGGCCAGGGCGAAGTCGTTGATGCCGCCCTCGAGCCCCCAGGAGGTTCCCTCGCCGACCTCGGTATCGGTCCAGCCGCGGAAGATGGAAGTGCCCAATCCCTTGCGGCCGACGTCGGCGTCCGTCGCGCTGCCGGGCGGGGTGACGGTCGCATTCTTGAGGCCGGCCTCGTAGGTGCCCTTCGGATCCGGGAGCTCGACGCCCTTGGTGTAGGCGTCGGCGAAGGCGGCGTCGGAGCTGGTGCCGGTCATCAGGTTCGCGTAGCCGGGCGAGGACCAGCGAGAGACCCAGCCGCCGTCGCGGTACTGCTGCACGAAGCCGTCGACCAGTTCGCTCGCGTCATCGGGCATGAGCAGGCTGTACGCAGGCCAGGCGGTCCGGTACGTGTCCCAGAAGCCGTTGTTGACATAGATCTTGCCGTCGACGATCTTCGCACCGGTCTCGGTCTCGGTGCTCTCTCCTGTCGGGTCCGAGACCGGGGAGGCGTACTGGAACTGCGGTTCCTCCAGGGTGCCGGTGTTCTCGAACCCCGAGTTCGGGTAGGCGCTGAGGCGATACAGGTTCGAGTAGAGCGTGGTGAGTTCGTCCGGCGAGGCGCCCTCGACCTCGATGATCGACAGCTTCTCGTCCCAGGCCGCCTGCGCGCGGTCGCGCACGGTGTCGAGGGTGTCGTCCGCGGTGATCTCTTGCTCCAGGTTCCGCTTCGCCTGCTCCAGGCTGATCAGCGAGGTGGCGATGCGCATCGTGGCGCTGCCGTCGGCCTCGGGCGCGAGCCGCACCCAGCCGGTGTTCCCATCCTCGGCGTCCTGCTCGACCACCTCCTGGTCGAACTCGGCGTGGACGAACAGGCGCGTGGCGCCGGCGGACAGTCCGCTGCGCACGTCGGAGTATCCGGACACGGTGCCGTCGTCGTTCAGCGTGAGACCGGAGTCGTCATTGACGTTGTCGAAGATGACGGAGGCGTCGCCCTCCGGGAAGTCGAAACGGACCAGCGCAGCGTGGTCGGTCGGCGCCATCTCGGTGACCATGCCGTTGTCGAACTCGACGCTGTAGTGATGGGCGGTGGCCTTCTCCTTGTCATGGGAGAACGTCATAGCCCGAGCATCCCGGTCAGTCTCCGGGGCGCCTTCAGCCGTCGAGGGCATGAACTGGAAGGTCTGCCGGTCACCCATCCAGGGGCTCGGGGCGTGGCTGGCGGCGAAGGCCTGCAGCTGCGGACGATTCTGCTCGTCGTTGCCCTGGTGATACGAGTAGGGCCAGTTCAGTGCGCTGGCGTCCGTGACCGGGGTCCAGAAGTTGAAGCCGTGCGGCACCACGGTGGCAGGCAGATTGTTCCCGCGCGAGTAGGAGCCGGAGGAATGTGTCCCGCGGCGGGTGTCGACCCAGTCCGAGGGACGCTCCTCGCTCTGGACCGGGCGTTCGGCGATCTCGATGTCGTCGATCCAGCCGGCGAATCCGACGGGCCCGACGGGGGCGTCGTAGCCGAGCAGGATGCGGTCGATGGTCTTGCCCTCCGCGACCTCGCCCAGCCGCAGCGTGCGCTGGTTCCACTGGTCAGTGAAGAGGGCCTTGGACTCTCCTTGCCCGGCGGGCGAACTGTCGAACCGGTACTGGTCCTGCGCGCCGAGCTCGCTGAGGTAGGTGCCGTCGGTGAAGGCGAGGTCGATCGCGGTGTTCGTCGAGGCGTAGCTCTGGTCGCCCCCGAACTCCGGGAAGATGCGGTAGCTGAGCTCGGTGTCCGCGGCGATGGGGAGATCGACGTCGTGCAGCTTCTGCCAGTGGTGGCCGCCGCCTTCGGAGGTCGTGCTGCCGGAGTAGCGCAGGGAGCCCACTCCGGTGAATCCGACCTCGGTCGCCGACGCGTACGCAGCGGCGGGGCCGCTGCCGGGCGTGACCTGCATTCCGGGATCGGCCTCGGCGGAGCCGTCAGACAGAGTGAGTTCGGCGAGCTGGACGGTGTCCCCACTGGCGACGGCGGAGATGTCGAGTCGGTAGAACGGGTACGCGGTGGTGTTGTCGGTCTCGTAGGTGGTCGCGGAGCTGCGCCCGTCGAACGACTGGTCCGCCTGGGTGTCCAGGGTGGTCCAAGTGGCGCCGTCGGTCGAACCCTGCAGGGTCCAGTCCTTCGGATCCCGCTCGGGCGAGTCATTGGCGGAGGTCAGGAGGTAGTCGGCGACCACGAGCGGTTCCTCGAGTTCGATCTGCAGCCAGGCCGCGGAGTCGAAGGCCAGCCACTTCGACGCGGAGCTCCCGTCCACCGCCTTCGACGCCGATTCCTGCGGCGAGTTCTCGGCACTCGCGGTCACGGCGCTGACGCGCGAGGTCAGGTCGCCGGGGACCGACGAGGTGGCGATGTTCTCGGACCAGGGGGTCCCGTCGGGGCGGGTCTCGGCCTGATCGGTCCAGTCGAGCTCCGGGTCGTCGGTCTCGTACGAGGTCGCGAAGCGCGGTGCGGGCTCCTCGGACGTGGTGCCCGGAGCGTCCGGTGCGTTGGGCGCGGCGGCCGCCGGCGGCAGGACCGTCAGGCCGAGGATGAGCGCTGCCGCGAGGGCTGCTCGGGAGACTCGGGCCGAGCGCGGAAGACGTCTGCTGCTGGTCCTGGACATGTGGTGGTTCCCCTCATGAGGTGCCCGGCCGCCGTGCTCCGTGGGTGAGGCTCTCCCTGCGGGCTCCGGTGCCGACACGCCTTTGACAACGATGTCATCTGCGATGGTAGCGACCTACGTCACCCCCGGGAACCCCTCTTGCCAAAGATGTCCGATTCGTCGAGATTCGGCCACTGCCCGGAATTCCTCGCCACATAGCCGGAGCCCGCCCCTGATCAGGGACGGGCTCCGGGCTGCACGACGATCGCCGGGTGCGGCTCAGCCGCCGATCTCGGCGCTGCCCGCGGCGGCGGCCTCCCGCTCGCCCTCGGCGGCGCGGGCCCCGGCCTTCTCCAGGACGCCGGCGCGGCGGTCGTCGACCTGCTGCGGCGCGAGCCGGGCGCCGCCGGAGGTGTCCGCCGGCGCGGCGAGCTCGGCACACTGGCCCTCGGATGCTCCGCGCACGCGGTTGTCCGTGCCGGTCGGGGCCGGGTCGTTCCCGTCGCAGCGCAGGTCGCCGCGGACGATCGTGCTGCTGATGAGCACGCCGTCCGTGTTGTCCGTCAGCGCGACGTCGCCGCCGACGTAGCTGACGCCGCAGGGTCCGACCGGTGCACCGGCGCTGATCTGCACCACTCCCCCGCTGCCCGCGTAGCTGAGATTGCCGTCGACCTCGCTGGTGCACAGCAGCCCGCCCTCGGCAGCGTCGGTCACGCTCAGATCGCCGGTGATCCAGCTGTCGTAGATGTCCGTCAGGTGTTCGTCGGTCGTGATGACGTCACCTCGGACCACGGACCCGTCGAGATAGGTCTCCCCGCTCGCGGCGACGACCCTGGCGCTGTGCTCCGAGCCCAGGCTGTAGAGGAATCCTGACTCCTGGGCGTCGGTGCGGCCAGCGACGGCACCGTCCTCGACGTAGGCGCCGTAAGCCGAGCGCAGGACCAGCTTGCCCGCGATGGTCGACCCCTTCGCGTCGAGATAGGCATCCTCCTGCACACGGAGGTTGCCGTCGAACGTGGAACCCTGGGCGATCAGATCCGCCCCCGCTCGAACGGTGACGTTCCCGGTCACGGTCACGCCGGACAGGTCGCAGGACTGGTCGGCGCGGACGACCAGGTCCCCGGGGACGGTCACGTCGGCGGCGGTGCCCAGGCAGTACGTGGTCAGTGCCCCGTGGGCGGGCAGGGCGATGCCCATCGAGAGCAGTCCTACGGCGGCAGTGGTGGAGAGTGCGGTGCGCCAGCGCATGGCGGTCCTTTCGTCGTCACATCATCGTGAGGGACGGGCTGGAGCGTCGATCACCCCAGCCGTCGGAGGGATTGCGGGACGTCCGACGGTCGCGCCGAGACGTCGCAGCCCTGGGTCGATCTGCTGCGTGCACTCGGCGCGGTCATCCTCGGACGCCACCGAGTCAACACCCTTTCTCACCTGTTGACAAGGTTGTCATGCGGCTGGAACCCTGCTCCCGGGTGGGGAGGTGTCACCCGGAGGCTCGCGATGACGCGGGCCCGCAGTGGCTCGGGCACAGCGGCCCGGCACGAACTGAGCGGATGATTCGCGATGAGACCCTTGACCAGATCACGAACGGCACGCAGCGCCGCGGCACTGCTGACGGCACTGGCGCTGAGCGTCGGCGGGACGGTCGGCGCCGCGACGGCGGCCCCTCCCCCGAGCGGGGCCGACGCGGCGGTGCACGATCCTCTCGACCACGTCGACCCGATGGTGGGCACCGGTGCGGCGACGGGGGCCGTGGTCGGGGAGATCAACAACTTCCCCGGCCCGTCGATGCCCTTCGGGATGGTGCAGGTCTCGCCCGACACCCCGAGCTCCTATGCGGGCTATCGCCACTCCGACTCCGAGATCAGTGGCTTCAGCCTGACCCACGCGGCAGCGGGCTGCAACGTGTTCGGCGACCTTCCGCTGCTCCCAGTCACCGGGGAGATCGGCGAGGCACCCTGGGACCGCACCGAGCAGTTCTCGCATGACGCCGAGTCCGCCGAGGTCGGGAAGTACGCCGTCACCCTGGAGAACTCGGACGTCGACGTCGAGCTGTTCGCCGCCACCCGCTCCGCCGGCATGACGTTCGACTTCCCGGAGGGCGAGCCGGCCCAGGTGATCCTCGACGCCGGTGGCTCGAAGGCCAGCGTGTACGACGTCGACCTGGAGGTCGAGGGGAGCACCGTGACCGGCGCCGTGACCACCGGCGGGTTCTGCGGGAAGGGCAACCAGCACACCACCCACTTCGTCATGGAGTTCGACACCGCTGTCGAGGACTTCGGCACCTGGCAGGACGGCGAGCTCCGTCCGGGCGAGGCGACCGCCACCGGGCAGGCTGCCGGCGCCTGGCTCACCTTCCCGGCCGGCTCCGAGGTCACCGTCAAGTCGTCCATCTCCTACGTGGATGCGGCCGGGGCAGCGGCGAACCTCGCCGAGGAGATCCCCAAATGGGACGTGGACTCCCTCCAGCAGGCCAACCGTGACGCCTGGGCCGAGATGCTCGGCAGGATCGAGGTCTCCGGAGGGGCCGACTCCGACACCACGATGTTCTATACCTCGCTGTACCACTCGCTGATGCACCCGAACACCTTCAACGACGTCGACGGGCGCTACGCCGGCTTCGACGGCGAGATCCACGAGGTCGACCCGGGCCACACCCAGTACGCCAACTTCTCCGACTGGGACACCTACCGCTCGCTCGCTGCCCTCCACGCGATCATCGCTCCGGAGCGTGCCTCCGACATGGCGCAGTCCCTGGTCAACGACGCGGAGCAGTTCGGGTGGCTCCCCCGATGGCCGGTGGCGAATCAGCCGACAGGGCAGATGACGGGTGACTCCTCCGTGCCGCTGATCGCGTCCCTGCACGCCTTCGGGGCCCGTGACTTCGACGTGGACGCCGCCCTGGACCACATGATCAAGGGCGCCACGCAGACCCCCGCGGACACCGACGGGTACGTGCAGCGCCCCGGGCTCGAGAGCTACCTCGAGCTCGGGTACGGCCCCCAGACCGAGGACTTCCGAGGCGACCACAGGATCGTCGGCGCCTCGGTGACCCTGGAGTGGTCGATCGCCGACTTCGCGATCGGGCAGCTGGCCACGGCCACCGGCCGGGACGAGGTCGCGGCCGAGTTCCAGGCACGCGGGCAGTACTGGCAGAACATCTACGACCCGGCCACAGATCTGATGTCCGCCCGCTCCGAATCCGGGGAGTTCATCGAGCCGAGCGGCGGATCAGGCTTCGGGCAGGAGGGCTTCGACGAGGGCAACGACCATCAGTACACCTGGCTGGTCCCCCAGAACGTCGCCGGCCTGGTCGAGGCGCTCGGCGGGAGGGAGGCGGCAAGCACGCGGCTCGACGAGTTCACCTCCGAGCACAACGCCGGTGACGGTTCACCGAAGCTGTGGATCGGCAACGAGCCGAACTTCGGTGTGCCCTGGCTGTACAACTACGTCGGCCAGCCGGCGCGCACCTCGGAGCTCGTCGACGACATCATCGATGAGCTGTTCCAGCCCACGCCGAACGGCAAGCCCGGCAATGACGACCTCGGTGCGCAGGCCGGGTGGTACGTGTGGGCCGCGATGGGGCTGTACCCATCCACGCCCGGCACCGACGTGCTGACCCTCAACGCCCCGCGCTTCGAACGGGTGGCGATCGACCTGGGCGAGGATCGCCAGCTGGAGATCCTCGCCCCGGGCGCCGCCGGGGGCAGCAGATACATCGCCGGCATGGAGATCGATGGGGAGCCGTGGGAGCGGACCTTCCTGCCCGAGGACCTGATCGCCGAGGGCGGCGTCATCGACATGTCGATGTCGGATTCCCCGGATCAGGGCTGGGGCACCGGCGAGGAGGCGGCTCCGCCGTCGTTCCGTGAGGGCGAATCCCAGCTCATCGCGACGGCGACTCCGTCCTTCCGCACCGTTGCGCCGGGAGAGTCCGCGACCGTCACGACCACCGTGCAGGCATTCGGCGGGAACCACCGTCCGGTGGCCGTCGACGTGGACGCTCCTGAAGGCATCTCCGCCACGGCACGGCCCCTGCGCCCTGACAGCTCCGGGCAGGTGGTCGCCGATATCGACCTCACCGTCTCCGACGAGGTCGCCGTCGGGGATCATGACGTTGAGCTCACGGTGGGTCGGAAGGGGTCCGACGAGGTCAGGACGCTGCCGATCCGGCTTCGCGTCGCCCCGCCAGGGTCGCTCACAGCGGCATTCAACACCGTCGGCAGCGCCCCGGACGACGGCTCCTCACCGGGAGATCTCGACGGGTCGGGCAACAGCCTGTCGCAGGAGGCGCTGGCCGATGCGGGACTCGTGCCGGGCTCCGGACATGAGGTGCACGGCCTGGCCTTCTCGTGGCCCGACGTGGCCCCGGGCAGTCCGAACGCCCTGACCGCCGACGGGCAGCGGGTCGAGCTGCCCGGCCCGGCAGAGTCGATCTCCTTCGTGGGTGTGGGTACCCACGGCAACGTCGACGACACGGTCTCGGTCGAGCTCACCGATGGCACCACGCAGGAGGTGCCGATCGCCCTCGGGGACTGGGTGCTGCCGACCGAGGACGGCTCCCCGATCGACGGCAACACGGTGGTCGCGACGATGGACCACAACTCCGGCGGGGCGAGCACCACCTATCTCTTCGCAACCGACGCCTGGTCCCCGCCCGAGGGGACGCAGATCGCCGCCGTGACCTTCCCGAGCAACGAGAACCTGCACGTCTTCGCGATCGCGGACGACGGGGCGCAGGTCGCGGAGATGGCGTAGCGGACGCGAGGTGAGGAGGCTGACGGGCCGTCCCTCGACGGTGAACGAGCAGGCGGTGGTCGCTGCGGCGTCACCGGCGCCGTCCGGATGCTCCCGTGACGGGATTCGAGCGGGCGCTCCCGGGCGGCAGGCGGAGCAGCACGTTCAGCTCCGGCTGCTCCGCACCCCCGGGAACTGCTTGTCCACCGCGGCCCTCACGTCCTCTGCGGTGAGCAGACCGAGGTCGATGGAGCCGAGGTCGCTCTCGTGGGCCAGGCGCTCGGTCTGCGCATCGACCATCGCGCTGAGGAGCGCTCGAAGGCTGCGGGCATTGGCCCACCCCGTCGGCGAAGCGTCAGCGAGCTGGGCAAGAGCCGCGAACAGCAGCTGCTGACCGTCGGGGGCCAGCGCATAGTCGTCTTTCGCCGCCATCCGCGTGAAGATCGTCGCCAACGCCGCGGCGTCGTAGTTCGGGAACGTCATTGTCTGCGCGAATCGAGAGCGCAGGCCGGTGTTGCTCTCCAGGAATCGCTCCATCTCCCGGGGATAGCCCGCGACGATGACGCAGAACGAATCCCGCTCGTCCTCCATCCGTTTGAGGAGCACGTCGACGGCCTCGGAGCCGAAGTCGTTGCTCGCCGGACCGCCTGGGGTGAGGCTGTAGGCCTCGTCGACAAAGAGGACCCCACCCTTCGCCCTGTCGATCACCTCAGTCGTCTTCTGGGCGGTCTCCCCCACGTGCTGACCCACGAGCCCGGAGCGATCCGTCTCGATGACGTGCCCTGAAGGCAGCAGCCCTGTCGCGGCGAGCACGCGACCCCAGACCCTTGCGACGGTCGTCTTGCCGGTGCCGGGCGGGCCGATGAACACCGCGTGCATCTCCATCTCGGGGACTGCCAAGCCACGCCTCTCGCGCTCCGTGTTGAGCCTGACCCGGTGGGCGAGCGTGCGCACTTGCCCTGCCACGGATTCGAGCCCCGGGAGCGAGTCCAGCTCCGCCAGGACGTCGTCCAGGCTCTCGGCATGCGCGCCGGCAGCACTGACGCTCTGCTGGTCGGGCCCCGCAGGAGTCGTCGTAGAGTCCCCCGCCGCGTCGGCTGACTCGGGCCAGGGGTTCGGATCCTTCCTCGCCTGGCAGTACCAGACCTCGGTGACGGACCCGTGGTCAGCCCAGGTGTGGTCCTTCACCGTGCCGCGCAGCACGATGCGGTCACCTGCCGCGAGCCCGCGGTCGTTGTTGGAGAGCCAATGCAGCGCATGGTTCTGGGGAGTGACAAGGCGATGGAGCCAGCGGAGATCCTTCTCCGCGTACACATCGCGGACGAGCTCGACGCTCTGCACGTCGGCGCGAGCTTCGAGGGTCTCGCCGACGGTTCCGATCCAGTGCCCCTGGGGCACAGAGGGAGCCGCGGGAGCCATGGGAGCACTCGTGAAGAGCTGAGGGCTCATCGCCATCACCTGCCGCTCAGCGGCACTGTTCGCCATCGGCCTCCGGATCAGCCCCACGATCAACCCGCCGATGCCACCGAGCACGCCGCCCGGGATCGCTCCGTAGAAGCCCGCTACGGCGAAGCCGAGCAGAGCCGACAGCAGCGCCCGTTCACCGTGGCTCGAGGAGAGTGTCATCAGGGCACCGAACGCCCCGAACAGGATGCCACCGGCTGCCGCGCCGATCAGCACGCCGAACAGGAGGCCTTTGACCACGTATTTCATTCGTCCTCTTTCTCTGCCCACGGGCCCGCATCGGCGTGTCGATCGGAGCGTCGAAGGCCGGGCAGCTCAGCGAGCGATCTCCTTGGGCGGGACGGCCGCAGCAAGCGCCCCTCCCACGCTCTCACCCCACATGGCCGGGAACGCGGTGGGGAAGATCCGCAGGTCGTCGGCCCCGCCGATGCGGGCGCTCGTCGCGACGATCGCCCCTCGGCCGGAGGCCACCCCGTCCACAAGGATCTCCGGCGTGTGCTCGCCACGCTTGTCCTGGGCAAGTGCCAGGTGGAGCCGGTCCGAGAGGTAGGAGACGTCGGCCGGCCCGAAGTGGGAGGCGAGTCGCCCCGCGTAGCCCTGCACCGTCACGCCGGAGTGCGTGTCCATGCCGAAGCGCTGCGCGGTCTGGGCCACGAGCGCATGGATCCACTCGTGCACAGCGCCGTTGGACAGGGCGGTGACGCGGAGCGTGTCCGGCGATCCGTTCTGGTCCACGGTCTCGAACAGGGCGAACAGAGCGTCCCCCATGAGGTCGTGCCGAGTGGTGGAGTCCAGGGAGAGGTGTACGTCGGACATCCCCCGGATCGCCCCGGAGTGGACGGAGGCGCCCACGGAGGTGCGGTTCCCCGCGGCGTAGCCCACGCCGAACGACTGGCCGAACATGCTGAACTGATGCATCAGCGTGCCCCGAGCCTCCCCGGCGGTCTTCTCGTCGAAGTGGCGCTCCACCTCGAGCACGCGCCGCGGGTCGAGCCGGAGCACCGCGCCGGAGGTGTAGGCGCTCGCGCGCGGCTGGGCGAGGAGCTGATCGGCATGCGCGGCCAGGGCAGTGGCCGTCGCCCAGTCCTCACGGTTGATCCTCCGCGCCTTGAGCTCCCCCAGGACGGCGACGACCAGAAGGATCAGCCCGATGATCCACAGGAGGGACGTGAAGAACAGGACGGTCCCCATGCCGGTGAGCGCGCCGCTCGCCGTCTGGGCGAAGATCAGCGGCAGGGCACAGAGCGCAGCGGTGATCACCAGGAGGATGATGCCGATGGCCATGGATTTGCGATGGAGTTGCCTGCGGGCCCGGCCGCACATGGAGGGTGCTTTGCTCATGTGATCCAGACTACTGGTCAGTTGTCATAGATCCGTCGTCAGAGTCGCCCGTCCCGATACAGCCCCAACAGCAGCTCCTGCATCTGCGGCGTGTACTCCAAAGAGGTGTACGTGCTGCGCTCGACCTCCAGCGCGCCCAGCACTTCGGCGAGCCGCGTCGGCTCCCACTCCCCCGGTTTGCCGACGAGCACGCCTGCGTCTGCCAGGCGCAGGTTGAAGGCTGGGGTGCTCTGGTCGGCATCGTCCTCGTGGAGCTCTCCCGCCTCGCGCAAAAAGCGCAAGCATCCGTCCCACACCGGGACCGCGTCGTTCGAGGGAACGCGATCATCAGTAGGATCACTCTCATGCGCGGGGGAAACGCAGAAGCATCGGGGTCGGACGACGAGGCGGCGCTGTCGCGCGCCGCTCTCAAGGCGGCCGGCGGGGACTCCGCCGCGCTGGAGGAGCTCGTCGAGACCCTGGATCGGCTTCGCATCGTGCAGCGCATGGTGGGGTCGATGCTCCTGGACCTGGACGCGGTCGACGACGTCTCCCAGGAGGTGCTCATCTCCATCATGGGTTCGATCAGGCAGTACCGAGGGGTCGGCAAGTTCTCCACCTGGGTGCACCCCATCGCGAAGCGGCGCGTCGCCGATCACCTCCGTCGGCAGCGGGATGCCACCGCGCTCGAGGAGACCGATCTGCCCGCGCAGCGCTTCAGCTCGATGGTCGCCTCGCGCACCGCCTTGCGCGCAGCTCTCGCAGAGCTGCCAGAGAAGTACCAGGCCCCGCTCATCTTGCGCGATCTCGAGCAGCTCCCCGTCGCGGAGATCGCGGCGCGTCTCGACCTGCCCGAGGGCACGGTGAAGGCGCAGATCAGTCGAGGCCGAGCGAAGCTGGAGACGATCCTGGGGGCCATCGAGTGAGGGAGCGCATCGGCCGGTTCGAGGTCAGGGGACGCCTCGGCGTCGGTTCCTTCGCCACCGTGCATCGCGCCCTTGACCTGCGCCTCGACGACGAGATCGCCGTGAAGGTCCTCGCGGAGAACCATTCCGCGAACCCGGAGATGCTGAGCCGTTTCATCGGGGAGGGGCGAGCGCTGCGGCGCGCCGGCGGACCGCACGTGGCAGCGGTCCATGACATCGGCGAGCTCCCCCACAATCAGCCGTATCTGGTGCTCGAGCTCGCCGACCGCGGCACTCTCGGGGACCGCGTCGAGCAGCTCCGCGCGACGGGATGGACTGCTGATCGGCGGGATCTTCTCCTCGTGGCGCGATCCCTCACGGCCGCGCTCGGGTCCGTTCATCGTGCGGACCTGGTCCACCGCGACCTGAGCCCGTGGAACCTCCTGCTGACCGCTCGACCTGATGCCCGCGGCGTCCCCGGGGCGGTGCCTGGAGGCGGCACGCTGATCGCAGAGGACGAGCGTCTGCTGCTCGCGGATCTCGGCATGTGCAAGGACCTGGCCCGCAGCTCCGGCATGACCGTCGCGGCCGGCACCTCCGGCTTCCGCCCGCCCGAGCAGGAGCGCCACGGGGTCGTGGACAGGCGAGCGGACATCTGGGCGATGTCCGCTCTGATGGAGTGGCTGGCCGACGGCGCACGCATGCCCCCGGCCTTCACCCGCGCTCTCGCCCGCGGGAGAGCGGAGAACCCGCGGAAGCGGCCCGAGGACGTCGAGACCTGGCTCGCGAGCATCGAGGAAGCACTCGCGGACCCGCCCGCAGCGGCACCGGACTCCCCCGCACCGGAACCCGCCCCCGCTCCCCGGAGCACCCTCCGTCGCCGGGTCCTCCCGGCCGTCGCTCTGCTGATCATCGGTCTGCTCGTCGGGCTCGGGTTCGGGAAGCCCGTCTGGGACGACCCTCCGGTCGCGGCGTCCGACGGGGCGTCCCTCGCGATCGACGGACCGGAGACCCTCGCCGAGGGTGAATCCGCAACGTACTCGGCCGACGTGACGGGCGTGGACTCATGGGTCTGGACACTGCCGGACGGCCGGCACGTCGTCGGCGAGCGCACCGTCTCCCTGACACCGACCAGCCCGGGGAGGGCGGACGTCGTGCTGCGCGCACGCGCCGCGGACGGCACCGAGCTCGAGTCTCGTCTTGAGCTCCGCGTCGAGCAATGAGAACTCCTCTGGATCCGATGCAACCGAATCGCGATTCGTCGCGACTCATAGAGGACAGCACCACCACACGAAGGGGAACATCATGAACATCACCGCCACGCGATTCAGCCGCCGGGCACTCGGACTCGCCGTGTTCGGAGCCCTCGCGCTCAGCGCCTGCGGCGCCGACGAGGTCGCCGGGTTCGGCGGAGGCGGCAGCTCGGACGGCGGCGGATCCGGCGGGAGCGACGGCGGGGCCGACGCTCCCGCGACCGCTGCACCGGATCTCCCCCAGCTGGAGGCGGGATTCTCGCTCGAGGACTTCACCAAGGAGGTCACAGTCTCGGGCACTGTCCACCCGAGGGCCGGCACTGTCGTCACTCCGACGGGGACGCTGCGCATCGACGGCATCCAGGAGATCACCTCGGTGCCGGCGGACGCGGTCGGCCTGGACCCGGAGACGAACGAGGACGGCGAGGAGCTGGAGTTCGCCGCGGCGGAGGGGGAGGTCCTCCGCGGCGTCGACTTCTCGTTCACCGCGAACAGCCAGGACGCGTTCAGCACCGATGCCGCGCTCCCTGCCACGGATGTGTCGATCCGCGGCGGAAGCTCGCAGACGCACCTCGCCGAGCTGACCGGGGACACCAGCAGCCGCTACCTGCTCTCGGTTCCGGCGGACGGCTCCGCTGTGCTCGTGGTCTCCAGCGAGGGACACGATCAGGTGATCGATCTGCTCACGGGCGAGCGGCAGGCGGACGATGTCGCCGCCGCCTTCTACCGCGAGGGCCGCGTGCAGGAGCCGCACCACACCTTCCCGGCCGAGGTGAAGGCCATCCCCGTCCTGTACGGCGGGGAGGAGGACAGCGAGATCGCCGCCAGCGTCTCCTTCCAGGCCGCGACCCTCACCCTCACGGCCTGGACGAAGGAGGAGGGCTGGGCCGAGGCGGGCAGCGCGTGGCTCGTGCTGGACTGGAACAGCGAGGCCTCTCTGGACACCGAGGTGCAGGGGCTCGTGGACGTGAAGGGCTACTCCGCGACGGCCTCCGTGACCGTCGACGGAAAGGCGACCACGGACGAGTTCCACGCCGACAAGCTCTCGTTCGCCCCGAGCAGCACCAAGGAGGCCCGCGCCCTCACCGCAGCGGTCCCCGTCGGGACGACCAGCGTGACGGTGGGCATGAGCGGAGGGTTCTCGATCGAGTTCGACGGCATGGGCGGCGCCTACGAGACGACCGGCTCCCTCGACCGGGCGTACACGGCGGAGGAACTGACCGTCGAGTTCCCGCCCGCCGGTGACGCCTCCGGCGCTCCGGCCTCCGACGGCGGCGGTGCACAGCCCTCCGACGGCGGCGGGAGCTGAGCTCCGCCCCTCCCCTGCCGCGCCCTCTCCCACCAGCACGACACCCCGAACAGGACATCACCATGAAGACCCGTATCGCCCTCACCGCCACCCTGACCTGCACCGCAGCCCTCGCCCTCTCCGGGTGCGGCGGTTCCTTCGACGACTCCCGCGAGCTTTACGAGCAGCTCCGCACGGAGATCGGCTGCGACACCGTGGACTCTGACGACTTCGAGTCCTTCATGGAAGGTGAGCTCTCGGACTCCTTCCCCGCCTTCGACGTGGTCGACGGCGACTGCACGCTGGGCGACGAGGACCTCTCCGTCTCCGCTGTCGTCCCCCACGACGTCAAGGGCGAGGAGTTCCTCGAGGCCATGGTCGCGGAGGAGTCCGAGGGGTACGCCGTGCACTCAGCGAAGTGGGTCGTCCTCCTCGAGGGCATCGACGAGGAGAACCTCGAGTTCGCCGAGGCCGTGCACGAGGAGCTGGGCGGGAAGATCGTCACCTTCTCCGCCGCCGGCGTCGTGGAGGTCTGAGCCGCCTGCAGGGTGAGCTTCAGCGCGGTCGACGCCTCCGCGGCCTTCACTCCCGCAGGGCCGACGACTACCCGTCGAGCTCTGCGGGAGTGCTCGCGGACCAGGGGTTCGGATCCTTCCGCGCCTTGCAGTACCAAACCTCGGTGACGGAGCTGCGGTCGGCCCAGGTGTGGTCCTTCACGGTGCCCGTCAGCACGATGCGGTCCCCCGCCGCGAGGTTGCGGTCGTAGTTGGAGAGCCACCGCAGCGCATGCCCCTGGGGTGTGACGAGGCGGTGGAGCCAGCGCACGTCCTTCTCCGCATCGACGTCCCGCACCTGCTCGATGCTCTGCACCTCAGCGCGGGTCTCGAGGCTTTCGCCGAGGATGCCGATCCAGTGCCCCGGCGGCATCGAGGACGCCGCAGCGGCAGACACAGCCGCTGAGGGATTCGCGAACAGGCGCGGGTTCAGCGGGAGGTTCCCTTCGGCCGCCTGCTGCGTGAGCGCCCGATGCGCCGACTCCCGCCGGGACAGACCCACGACAAGTCCGAGGACACCGCCGAGCACGCCGCCCGGGATCGCTCCGAGGAAGCCCGACACGACGAATCCCATCACCGCCGCGAACACCGCCTCGTCACCGCTGCTCTTCGCATACGTGGTGAAGGCGCCGACCGCCCCGCCGAGGATCCCTCCCGCCGCTGCGCCGAGCAGCACACCGATCAGAACCCCTGTGACCATGTGCTTCATACGACCTCATCCCCTGCCTGTTCACCGGGCCGCCCGCCGGTGCTGCCTGTCTCGACAACCCTGCCCCACCGCGGGCGAGAGGCGATGAGTCGTCCACGTCGGCGAATGAGTAAGAACGTGTCGTGCCGCCACTATGCGTGCCGGGGCCAGCGAAATACGGTACCTGTATGACCCGATCGACGGACACGGCAGATCGACGACGCGAAACCGATCCCGACAGCGAAATGCTCGAACCGGGGAAGTACTTCGCACGGGTCGACTCTTTCCACCCGGGCGCGATCCCGATCGCCACCCTCGACATCGTGAGCGCGGAGGGGTGGGACCCGCACGAACGGGGAGCGACCACGCGAGCTGGAGCGGTCCGTGAGTTCTGGAGACGTTGGGCGGACAACGCCTCGGGCGACACCGCCAACCCTTTCGAGGACTTCTGGATCCGACTCCTCGAGGTTCACCTCGGAGGGGCCAGCGATTGGGAGCGATGGTTCAACGAAGCCACGTGGCTGTCCATCACCGTGTCGAGAGCAGTGCCCATCGGTGACGGGCCGATCCCGGCAGGCAACTTCGAGGCTGCCGTAGTGCCCCCGGCCACTGCCAGAGCGTTGAGCAGGCTCTTCAGCATGGATCTCTGGCCCAGCGCCACAGCGCAAACGGTGAACGACGTGCTGGCATCCATCGACAGCCTGGACCACCTGGTGGTGCAGGATGTCGGCCAGGGGTCGACGAACGCGCTGACAGGTCTCGGAGACGGCGAAGGCCCCGGCATAGTGCGGCTGTACGTGGACGTCGGAGCGGGTATCAATCGTGCGAGCCGCCCCCAGCATCTGACCTACTGCACCTGCTCCTCTCCCCTGATCATCCTCACCCATTGGCACGAGGACCACTGGAAGGGCGTGGACCTCGACCCGAGTCTGCTCAAGCTGGCCTGGATCGCCCCGCGCCAGCCCATCGGAGGTCATCACGCCACGATGGCGTCGAGGATCCTCACCGCCGGTGGGAGCCTGCTGATCGTGAAGCGCTCCAGCCGCCCGGCGGTGGTCCTCGGAGCGCTGCGTCAACTGGTGCACGTGGGATATTGCAGCGGCAGGCTCACCTCCCGCAACAACAGCGGGCTCGCCGTGCAGGTACAGAGCCTCGATCTTGATCGCACGTGGTTGCTACCCGGCGACTGCGATTACAGGTTCCTTCCGCCGATCGCCGATCCCATCTCCGCTCTGGCGGTCACACACCACGGCGCCGCCACCACAGGCACACCGCCCGGTCGGCCCATCGGCATGGAGTACGCCCGCGCCGTGTACTCCTTCGGAAATCCGAACTCCTACGGTCATCCCAGAGCAACAGCAGTGAACGCGCACCGGAGCGCAGGCTGGCGCCACAGCACGAACCCCCGCGATCTCGACAGCTTGGACACCCGTACGACTGCGGGTGATGGTGCGACGCCCCGAGCATCGATCGCCGTCGGCTGGGAGACGCCGCCGGCCACCCACGGGCATCTGAGGAACCACCACGGCATGTCACTGCGAACGTGAAGAATGCTCCGGCTGGCAGCGTGACGGCGGACGCCGGGCGCCGATCCTCCTGGACGTAGTCTCGAAGGCTGACGTCATCGAGCCGTACTCCTGACTCGTGGACGACTACTCCCAGCACAACTTCCGCCCCCGCAAGCGATCGTGCGCAACGGCGAGGGGCATAGATCAAGGCGAAGCACGCCCCTGTCGCCTCGAGGTCGGTAACGTCATGACCCGCAACACCTAGTCCAGGAGTCGTCCTCCCTGGCCCATGAGGTGCACAGAACGCGCAGCAATGATTGTCGGGATTCGAGCCGCCCACGGCTTGTGCCCCCCCCCCCCCCCCCCCCCCCCCCCCCCCCCCCCCCCCCCCCCCCCCCCCCCC
>NZ_JABUXW010000050.1 GCF_014897585.1 Brachybacterium tyrofermentans
GCCCCCATGATCCCAAACCACGAACCGTAAACTAACTAACGACACGCGCCACTAGATGTTGCGGGTCGTGACGTTGATGACACCGGTGTCGAGGCGTGAGGCCAGGCTGGTCGTGCGTCTCGGTGTTCACGTAGGTCACGTACACGTGGCCGGCGGCGCCTTCCGCACTGGTGCGGCGTGGTCGCCTCGGCGGGTGCTGGATTCGACTGGGCGGCAAGCACCGACGGCGCGGACATGGCCCCGGCCAGGCCGACGGCGGCACTGCCCTTAGCCGTCAGCGGGCGCGCCCCGAGCGTCGCCGGACGGGCATCCGGCCCACAGGTGGTAGGTAGGATTCGGGGCGGACCAGCGCGTACCGGAGTGCTGGTGGTCAGCGTGATCGCGGAGGAGGTGCTGTGGCCGCACGCAAGGTGACGATTTTCGACGTCGCCGCGAAGGCTGGCGTGTCGATCAGCTCCGTCTCCGCAGCGCTGAACGAGAACCCGGGTGTCTCGGCCGCGACCCGGGAGCGGATCCGCCAGGCTGCGGACGATCTCGGCTTCCGTGCCTCCCTTCTCGGACGCAGCCTCTCGGGCCGTCGGGCCTACGCGCTCGGCTTCGTCATCCAGCGGGCCCCCGACGTTCTCGAGATGGACCCCTTCTTCGGAGCGTTCCTCGGCGGTGTGGAGGAGGTGATCGATGCCCGCGGATACGCACTCGTGCTCCACGTCGGCACCGACCTTGAGGAATCCCTGACGCGTTATCGACGTCTTGCCGACGAATCCCGCGTGGACGGGGTCTTCCTCGCCGATCTCCGGCGCGAGGATCCGCGCGTCGCTCTCGTGACCGAGCTGGGCCTGCCCGCCGTCGGCATCAATGCCGATCCCGGCTTCCCCCTGCCGTCCGTGCGCCAGGACCATGAGTCCGCGATCCGCGAGCTCGTGGATCTCCTCGTGAAGCTCGGGCACACCCGGATCGGCCATGTCGCCGGCTGGCCCGTGCTTGTCCACTCGCTCCAGCGTCGAGAGGCCTGGGAGCAGGCGATGCGGGCCCACGACCTCGAGCCCGGGCCCGTGCTCGAGGGAGGGTTCAGCTATGCGGGCGGGGTCGACGCCGCGGCTGCCTGGATGGCCCTGAAGGACAGGCCCACGGCCGTGTTCTGCGCGAACGACCTCAGCGCGCTCGGCTTCGCCTCAGCCGTCCAGCAGGCGGGCTTCGACGTCCCCGGGGACGTTGCGATCGCCGGCTATGACGGGATCGAGCTGGGAAGGTACGTGAACCCTCCGCTCGCCACCGTGGTCACCTCTCCGAGGCAGCTAGCCCGACAGGCCGCCACGCTGCTCCTCGACCTCGTCGACGGGTCGCTGGGCCGAGACGGCGACCCCGGCATCCCCCGAGACGTCGACGTCGGTCCCGCCCACCTGGAGGTTCGAGGGTCTATCTCGACGATCACGCGGTCCTGAGGCCCGCAATCGCCGAATCGAGGTTCTCGAGGACCTCGGCGACGGCGTCGTCCGCCACGCCGCCGATGACCGCGCCTGCTGCCCGCCGCACCGGGACGGGGGCATCTGCCATCGCGAAGCTGTGGCCTGCGGCCGCGAACATTGAGACGTCGTTGGGCATGTCCCCGAAGGCCAGCACGCGTTCTGGTGGGATCCCGAGTGCTCGCGCATGGCGTGCGAGCGCGGCGCCCTTGGAGGCGCCGAGCGCCGCGAACTCGAGGAAGCACGGGGCCCTTCTGCTGCCGTAGGTCAGGGTCACGCGGTCCCCGAGCACGGGGCCGACCGCTGCGACCATCTCCTCGATCCCCGCGCGGGGATGCAGATAGGTGACCTTGAACGGTTCGATGTCCGCCAGGATCTCCGGGGAGGCTGCATCGGCCACCGGCCGGGCGGAGGGGGCCATCGCGGAGCGCCAGGGGTGCTCGAGCTCGATCGCCGTGCCGCCCACGCCGTCGAGGCAGAACCAGCCTCCCGGGAAGAGGCGGCGGCAGGTCGTGGCGAGCAGGCGCATGTCCTCGTCCCGGATGGTCTCCGCGCGCAGCAGTACGTCGCCCTCGGTCTCGAGATCCACGGCGCCGTTGGCGCACACCATGACGTTCTCCGTGAGCACGTCGAGAGGCAGGCGCTCTCTGCTGTCCCACGGGGATCTCCCGGTCAGGAAGATGACCCGGTCGCCCGCTGCGATGCGGGCCCTCAGGGCGGCGACCGTCCGCCGGCTGACCGTGCCGTCCTGGCCGACGATGGTGCCGTCCAGGTCGGTCCCGATCAGATGGGGCTCCCTCCCCGCTGGTCCCGCAGTTGCCGGGGTGGCGTCGAGCGTCGTCACTTCTGCACCTCGCCGAGGTGCCGCAGTCCGCTCACGTGGCCGCCGAGTCCCTCGACGTCCACCGCGGCAGGCTTCCCGTCGTCCGTGCGGACGCCGTTGTTCATCCAGATCGCATCGATCAGGGCGTCGATGCCAAAGGTCGAGGGCCAGACCCCGCGGCCGATGGGACGGTCGCCGAGGGTTCCATCGGCCGCCTGGTATACCTCGGCAAAACGCCCGGAGCGGACGATGTCGCGGAGCACGGCGTTGGCGAGGATCCCTGCCTCCTGCCCCCGGTCGCGCGCGAGCAGCCCGATCGTGGTCAGCTGCCAGTGCGGTGCCTTGAGGGCTTTCTCGGCGAAACCCGCGAACTCCGCATCGGGATCGTAGGTGCCCGCGAAGCGATCCTCGACCCGTTCATCGACGTCCTCGGGCACGTCGTCGAGCACGAGGCCGGTGACCTCGGCGATGGGATCACCGGTCGCGTCCTCGTGGGAGTTCTCGAGATAGTGCACGGACAGCAGCCTGCCGTCCTCCGAGAAGAACCAGTCCGCGTAGTCCTCCAGGACCGATGCTCGGAGATCCTGCCACCGGGCGGCGTCCTCCGGCATGTCCAGCTCTTCCGCGATCTTCTGCGCGTACTGCAGGTCGAAGGCGGCGGAGACGACGAAGCTCGCGTTGACCTCGTCGGGGATGTCGTTGTTCGCGGCGATCCACCGAGGGTTCTCCGCTGCCCAGGGCAGCCAGCGGGCGAGCGGCTCGTAGAGGGTCTGCAGCTGGTCCTTCTCGCCGCTCACCTGGTACAGCACCCACAGCGTCTGGGCGAGGCGGGCCGGCAGGTTCTGCCCGTCCAGGCGCCCGTCGGCCTGGACCTGCGTGAGGATGCACGAGAGGGTCGACCACGCGGTCCCGGCATCGACCTGCACCAGGTGCTGGGCCGCGAGCAGCGAGTCCCAGCAGGCCACCTGCGCGGCGCCGGGGACGCCCTTCATCCAGTTGTCGGCCTTGTCCGTGCCGATCGCCGCCCAGTCGTTGCCGGTCTCGGGGGTCGCAGGGAGCACGTTGTGGAGGATGTTCACCCAGCCTCGGTAGTAGGCGGAGCGCACGTCCTGGCTCTCCACCCCGCGTGCGTCGTCGAGCAGGCGGAGCGAGAAGTCCTGCGGGGTCGGGACCTGCGCGAGGAAGTCGTCGATCTCGCGCCGGCGTTCCTCGATGCCCTCCTCGGGCGAGGCGTCCCGCGCGGCCAGGGCGGCCTTCGACGCACCGTCCCGATCCTCGCCCACGGCGAAGCCGAGGCCGACCGTCAGCGTGCCGGATGCGCGCACGCCGGCGGTCCACCAGGTGCTCGATGCGCTCGGCTCCTCCGTCGGATCCCAGCCGGAGGCCTGGGTGAACCTGACCTGCGCGGCGCGAGGAAGGGCGATGGCACTGGTGAGGTTCTCCTCGACGACGGTGAGGACGCGGTCGCCGTCGTCGTAGTCCGCGGCGCCGAGGAGGGTGCCTGCGAGAGCGATCCAGCCGCGGGCGCGACGGGCATCGATCGTGCGCACCGCGCCGTCGACGTCGTGGAGGTGCTCGGTGCCCGAGAGCACGGAGCCGTCCTCGTAGTGGGCCTCGAACTCGAGATGGTCGGGCTGCCAGGCGGTGCTGGTGCGGAGGGCGCGCCGGTCCCAGCCGGACGTCCCCGCGGCGAGAAGGGCGACCCGGCGATAGGTCGTGGTCGACCCCTTCGCTCCGCCGCACGCATAGATCTTCACCCCGAAGCTGCGCCGGCCGCTCCACCCGGTGATCTGCGCGATGTCGTACACGTGGACCCCGGTCTCCGCAGTGTCCTCCTGGAGCGCGTAGTCCTTGTCGAGCTCCTCGTCATGGAGCTTGAGGGCCCACTGATCGCTGAGGCCCGCCACGTCGATCGCGATCAGCGGGTGGTCGTCGAGGTCCACGGTGAGGGTCCTGGTGACCGAGCCCGAGCTGGAGTCCTTGCCGATCGTGACCGTGCCGCCGTCCTCTCCCGGGGTCAGCGTCGCATCTCCGCTCGTGGTCACCCAGTCCTCCGGGGCGGAGAAGTCCTCGTCGAGCGCCGGCGAGGAGCCGACCGGAGGGAAGGGGTGCTCGCCCGTCGGCGCCGGCGGCAGCGCCTGGTCGGAGAGCGACGTGGTCAGGATGCTGCGGTGCTGGTTGTACCAGTCGTTCGCGATGTAGTTGGCGCCGAGGGGCAGCGCGGGCCCGCTGTTCTGCGACACCTCACCCTGGGTGAGCGTCGAGTTGTTGGGGTTCAGGGCGAGGCGCGAGTGCGGGATGGAGATCCAGCGCTGCTGGCCATCGCCCGTCTGCCGCAGGGCCGCCGCGCTCGCCTGCCACGCTCCGCCGTCGGAGCCGTTCCCCTGGGCCTCCCCGGCGAGGGGGATCACGAAGGGGGCGAGGCCGGCAGCGGCGGCCGTGCCGAGAAGAGTGCGGCGGCCGATGGCGGAACGATCGTTCGGTGCGGTGCTCATGGGACCTCCCTGTCCGTGCCGAAACGCTTCGGCTTCCAGGGAACCTAGCGGCACCCCGAGGCGGAATCAAGGGTCGGGAAGAATTGAGGGGGAGCGCTCCCCCTCGACGGGTCCATGGTGTTACGCTTCACACCGCCGAAGCGTTTCGGCTCAGTGTCAGCGACGACAGCGGGTGCTCAGCGCTCCCTCCGGAAGGAAGTGACTCGATGTCCGGGTTCACGCGACGACAGATCCTCACAGCAGGCCTCGGCCTGACGGCAGCCGGGGTGGCCACGAGCACCGCGGCCTGCTCCTCAGGGGGCGCGAACAGCGACAGCTCGGCGGAGGACCCCTCGGGGGAGCTCTCCATCATGGTGTCCAGCGCCAACGCCTCCGATTCTGCGTTCGAGCAGGTCAACAAGGACTTCCAGGAGAAGTTCCCGGACGTCACGGTCAAGTTCACGACGGTTCCCAACGACACCTACGAAGCCTCGCTCTCCTCACGCCTCACCGCGAAGAACGTCGATATCTTCGTCGCCAAGAGCATGTCCATCCCGCCCTCGTACGCGGAGGGATCGGAGGAGGACTCGGTGCGCCTGGCGCTCGCGGGCGGCATGCTCGAGCTGACCGATCAGGCGTTCATCGAGCGCTTCGACAGCTCGGTGCTGGAGACCATCACGCTCGAGGACAAGCTCTTCGTGGTGCCCACGGGTCTCAGCTACACGACGGGCCTCTACTACAACAAGGACATCTTCGAGGCCGGCGGCCTCGAGGTCCCCACGACCTACGCCGAGCTGCAGGAGGTCCTCAGCTCGCTGAAGGACGCGGGCACGACCCCGTTCGGCATCGGCGGCAAGGAGAGCTGGCCCGCGGGCCTGTACATGCTCGCCGCGGTCGAGGGCCTGTTCCCGAGCGCCGACGCCAAGGCCGATCTCGCCGAGAAGCTGTGGTCGAACGAGGTGAAGCTGACCGATCCGGATCTCGTCGAGATCCTGAAGCGGGTCGACCTCGCCTACCAGAACGCGCAGGACAACTTCGCCGGAGCCAGCTACGACGCCGTACCGGGAGGGTTCGCCTCCGGGGACTTCGCCATGATCGCCGACGGCACCTGGAACCAGCCCGTCGTCGACGCGGCGGTGGACGGCGCCTTCGAGTACGGATACTTCCCGACCCCGATGGGCGACGATGCGGCGAGCAACGACCACCTGACCGGCAAGGTCGAGCTCATGCTGGGCGTCGCGACAGACGCACCCAACCAGGGCGCCGCGCTCGCGTGGCTGGACTTCTTCTCCGAGAAGGAGACCTACACGTCCTTCATCGAGACCGCCGGCTACTCCTCGGCGCAGCCCGACATCGAGCAGTCCGAGTTCCTCGAGTCGATCGCGGCGTACACCGAGGAGTTCAGCACTCCGTGGAGCCACTACTGGTTCGCCAACAACAAGGCGGGCCAGGATGCCGCGTTCCCGTTCAACTATCCCGGGGTGAAGCCGCTCGGCTCCGGCACCCCCGAGCAGGCCGCCGACGCGGCGCAGAAGGCGTGGGGCGGGGCGTTCTGAGCCGCCGCCCGCACGTCCGAGTCGCCCGCGACCTCCAGGAGGAGACCCCCACATGACAGCACGAGCGGAGAGAGCCGCGCCGGTGCGCACCCGCTTCCCGTTCCCGCGGCGGGGCGCCGTGCGCCTCACCTTCGGCCTCGGGATGCTGATGCTGGTCCTGTTCGCGTTCGTCCCGGCCGTCGCCGTGATCGTCGTGTCGTTCACGGACCTGCGCGGGCTCACGTACGTGCCCACCCTCTGGGTGGGGATCGAGAACTACCTGGATTTCTTCAGCCCGGCCCGTGCGGCGGACAACTGGAACGCCCTGCGCAACACGATGGTCTTCGCGATCGTGGGGACCGTGCTGCAGATGGGCTTCGCCCTGGCGATCTCCCTGCTCCTGAACCGGCCGCTGCGTGGAAGGAACTTCTTCCGGGCGGTCGTGTTCATGCCGACGATCCTGGGCGTGACGGTCGGCGGTCTCATCTGGTCGCTGATCTTCAATCCGGCGGGCGGCCCGATGCAGAGCCTGCTGCATGCCGTGGGCACCCAGTCGGCCTTCTTCGGCGATCCGCGGATCGCGCTGGGCCTGGTCATCTTCGTGCACGTGTGGATGCAGGTCGGCATCTCGGTCGTCATCTTCCTCGCCGGCCTGCAGGCCATCCCGGCCGAGCTCCAGGAGGTCGCGAGCATCGACGGCGCCTCCGCGTGGCAGCGGTTCCGGAACGTCACGTTCCCGCTGCTGGCGCCCTCGCTGACCGCGAACGTGCTGATGGGCGTGGTCAACGCGATGCACAGCTACCAGCTCACCTACGTGCTCGCGGGGCCCAGCAACCGATCCACCCAGGTGCTGTCCCTGCTCGTGTACGTCCAGGCCTTCGGCGGGGAGTCCGGGACGTCCCTGTCTCAGTCCCAGGGGTACGCGGCGGCGATCGCGACCTTGCAGTTCGTCCTGGTGGGCGTGATCGCGCTCGCCACGCTCTTCTACCTTCGTCGTCGGGAGGCACGACTGTGACCATGACCGGCAGCTCCCGACGAGCCCAGACCAGCAGGACCGACGGCGAGGACGGGCTGGCGGCGCTCCCGCCGCCGAGCTCCGCGGCCCCGCGCCCTCGCCGCAGGCGGCGGCGCGCACCGGTGGGTGCCTACATCTGCTTGGTGCTCCTCGCGGCCGTGTTCCTGCTGCCGCTGCTGTTCCTGCTGAACACGGCACTCAAGAGCGATGCGGACTTCCTCGCGGACCCGGTCGGCATCGTCACCGAACCGCGTCTGCAGAACTTCGTGGATGCCTGGGTCCAGGGGCACTTCGGCTCGTACATCCTCAACAGCATCGTCTACACCCTGGGCGGCGCCGGGATCGGGACCGTCATCACGATGCTGGTCGGCTTCCCCGTCGCCCGGGGATACATCGCCGGGGGCAGGATCTGGCCGATCGTGTTCGCACTGCTGCTGTTCCTGCCCAACTCGCTGATCACCCAGTTCCAGCTGCTCCTGCGACTGGGCCTGTACGACTCGCGCCTCGGATATGTGCTCATGGTGGCCGTCGGGGTCGGCGTGGGACCCCTGCTGTTCACCGGCTTCGTGAAGTCCCTGCCGATCGAGCTCGACGAAGCCGCAGCGATCGACGGCTGCGGCTACGGGCGGTACCTGGTCAGCTTCGCGCTTCCCCTGTGCCGACCGGCGCTGACCACGATCTTCATCCTGCAGGCCGTCTGGATCTGGAACGAGATCATCCTCGCGACGGTCCTCCTCGCCGATCAGGAGAAGTTCCCGATCACCGTGGGGCTGTTCGCGTTCAAGGGTGCCTACTCGAACCAGTGGGGGCTGCTGGCCGCGGCGACCATGATCGTCGCCGTCCCGCTCGTGGTGGGCTACATCTTCATCCAGCGCTACCTGGTCAACGGGGTGCTGGGGGCGGTCAAGGGCTGACTGTGAGGATGGCTTTGTCGGCCTTGTGCTGATGGGGTGTGTTCGACGGCACCGGGTGTGACTCGAGGTCTGACTGGCTTCGTGCCTTTGATGGGACTTGTCCACTCGGTGTCGTCGAACCCGGCCCGGTCGGAGCTGACTGGCCTGATCAGGAGCTTGACCGCGGGCGTAGCCGCGCCCACGTGTCCCGTCACAGTCCTGCCGTGACTCCTCCCGGACCGGACCCGTTTCGTCCACTCCGGAGCTAGGAGGAACGCATGACCAGTCTGACTGACATCGCAGAGATCGTCATCGGGGTCGATACCCACGTCGATACCCACACCGCCGCCATCGTCGAGACCACCACCGGTGGAGTGCGCGCCGAGATCACGGTGCCCACCACCCCGGCCGGCTACCAGGAACTGCTGGACCTGGCCGACGAGCACTCGCCCCTGCGAGCGTGGGCGATCGAGGGCACGGGTGGTCACGGTGCCGGGCTGACCCACCTGCTGGAGCGTGAGGGCTGAATCGCCCCGGGTCTGGTGGAGGCTCTGAATCCACGGGAGGATGAGGAGCATG
>NZ_JABUXW010000051.1 GCF_014897585.1 Brachybacterium tyrofermentans
CAGGCCGCCCTACGGGCAAGCCAGATCAGATGTCACCCATCCTTGCGGCAGTCCCTCAGTGCAGGTGACGGCGTGCCATATACGAGCGCCATAATGATCCGTGCCAGAACTCAACCAGAGCAGGCAGTTGTGACACAGGAGGAACGGCAGAGATGACCCTCTATGGCTACGCGCGCGTGTCCACCGAAGATCAATCCCTCCAACGGCAGCTCGACGCTCTGCACGGGCGCGGCGTGGACCCGGAGCACGTCTACACAGAGAAGGCATCCGGAGCATCGGAGCGCCGGCCCGTCCTGGACCATCTACTGACTGACATGCTCACCGCCGGCGACACTCTGGTCATCACCGATCTGGACCGACTCTCCCGGCGCACCGCACGGATCATCCTCACGCTGGACGAGCTAGCAAGCCGCAGCATCACCGTGGAATCCCTGTACGAGAACGTAGACACCAGCACCGCAGACGGCCTATTCAGCGTGACGATCCTCGGCGCACTCGCACAACGAGAACGAGACCGCATCGCAGAGCGCACCCGCGCCGGCCTCGCAGCAGCACGCGCCCGTGGACGCCACCCAGGCCGGCCCATCAGCGTCACGCCCGAGCAGTACGAGACCGTGCTCATGCTCCGAGCCCTGGGAAAGTCGTACCGAGAGGTAGCAGCCGCGACCGGGATCTCCGCGAGCACGGTGGCCCGAATCGCACGCGAAGAGACCCCCGGCCACAAGAACTACCGGGAGCGCGCACAGCAGCAGGCCACTCTCCGACCGTAGGCACGAGCAGCCAAGCCCGAGAGTCAGAGCACCGCCGTACAGTCCCCGCGTGAACCTAGACAGCATCCCTACGGGCGAAGTCCTCACCGAGCTAGACGGGCTCGCGATCTTGCCTCCGTTGATCCGTACGCCCCACGGCTGGATCGAACAGAAGCCGGTCAGGTGCGGAACCTGCAATGGCGCACGATTCCTCATCGGCTGGGCAGCATGTCCCTGCCGACCGGACACCCTGGCACCAGGTCACCGAACCTGGTTGTGCTGCACATGCGGACAGCATGAACGCATCGGTTGCAGAGACGCTCAGGCGCAGCGCGGACCTATGGAGGAGTACGGCTGCACCCGCTGGCACCTCACCGCAGAGAACCGCGATCGCGCGCAGCCCCGGCCCATCGACTCAGCGCATCAGTAGGTACTGCATGCAGTAGGTCAGTAGGTCAGTAGAGATTTCTACCTAGGCGCGTCACGGCGCATGGTTCCTTCTGGACGGTGAAAGGTGGGCGCGTGCTTGCCGTACCCGACAGGGGTGTCCCCGACTAATATCTCCGGCTGCCGGCCCCGTGGTCGGTCCGGGGTCTGTGGTCCAGAGTGGAGAGGTCGAGGGGGATCTTCCATTGTTACTGCATTCAGTACCTCAGTAGGTCAGTACCTCAGTAGTTCCTCAGTGGCCTACGTGCGCGGGATTGGTGTCGTGATGGCCGCGCTTGTCTGGGCATGAGAAAAACGCGCCTAGTACCGATCGCGGCCGCCGCCCTGCTCATGGCCGGCTGCTCTGAACCTCGTGCCACTTTCGAGACGCCGCCTCCGAGCGAGGCTGAGACTTCCGCCGCCGAGGAGCCGGCCGAGGAGGAGGCCACCGAGGAGCAGGCCACCGAGCAGACGTGGGACGTAGCACCCAGCGAGGAGGCCCCGTTGGTGCGTGGTGACGAGGGGCCGCCGGCAGCCGAGGAGGGAGACGCCGAGGCGGCAGCCGAAGCCGGCACGGATGCCATCACCGCGTTTTTCGACACGAAGGACGCAGAGGAGTGGTGGCCGCAGTTCTCCACCCACCTCACGCCGGCAGCGCAGGATGTGTGGCAGTACACCGATCCGGGCCGAGTGCCCAGCGGGAAGGTCGAGGGGACCGTGGAGCTTGGTCCGGTCAGCGCCACCGATGCGGAGGTGACGGTGCCTTCCTCGATCGGTGACTTCCACCTGGTGCTCGTGCGCGAGACCGGGGATGACCCGTGGAAGGTGTCAGCGATCGAACCGCCCGAGGAGGCGCAGGAGGGATGAAGAAGAAACTCATCGCCGGCGGCCTCACGGTCGGTTGCTTCGCGTCCGTGGCACTGGTGGCCGGCGCGGGAGTCGTTGGCATCGGCATGTTCGCCGGCAGCACGGGCAGCAACGATGCGATCTGTGCCGGCCAGTCGCTCTCCGTCAGCGTCGAGGGGGACATGCCGGCCCCGGTCGGAGACTTCACCCCGGCGGCGATGGAACAGGCAGCGATCATCGTCAAGGTGGGAGAGGCCGAGGGTATTTCCTCCGGTGGGCAGCTTGTCGCCCTTATGACGGCGATGCAGGAATCTCGTCTCGGTGATAACCCCAGCACCTATTCCCCGGACGAGAACGGGGACGCGGGAGTTTTCCAACAGCGGCAGCTCCCCGGTTGGTACGGGACGCTGGAGGAAGTCAAGGACACGGCTTACGCGGCGAAGGTGTTCTACAAGGGAAAGACCGTCGAGAAGGAAGAAAAGGGCGGGGCCGGCCCGAAGGGCTATCACATTCCCGGATTGGTGAATGTAGATGGTTGGGAGTCGCTTCCGCCGACCGTGGCAGCGCAGCGTGTCCAGCGCAGCGCGTACCCCGATGCCTACGCCAAGCACCAAGGCCAGGCCCGCGAGATCCTGTCTGCGCTGTCCGGTGTGGACGTGACGATCGACGAGGCCGAGGCCGGCTCCGCGGTGTGCTCGATCGGTGCGAGCGATGGCTCCACCGTCGAGGCGACCGGGGACATGAAGGCTGTTCTGGAGACCGCGAACACCACTTTGGGACTGCCGTACGTGTTCGGCGGGGGAGGCTGGGACGGCCCCACCGGAGGCGGCCAAGACTGCTCGGGACTCACCACGTATGCCTACGCGCAGGCCGGCATCCGACTCCCGCGCACCGCTCGTTCCCAGTGGGCCGCTCTGCGATCCCACGAGGTATCGCCCTCGGAGATCCAGACCGGCGATCTGATCTTTGAGTCCTGGGGCCGGCTCGGCTCCGACGTGTCCCACGTCGGGATGTATATCGGGGACGGAAAGATGATCGAGGCCTCCCGAGGAGCCAGCCGCACCAAGATCAGCGACGCGCGCCTCTCCGGTCCGCAGACCGTGGGCATCGCGCGCGTGCCCGAGAACTTCACCCAGTGACCCGCCATGGACACCCCGCAGCGCGCACCCCCGCCGGTACACCCACCACCGCCATCTGACTACCGAGGAGGACCCATGAAGATCACCGTCTGGTGCAAGTGCTCAATCGCAGTGAGCAACTCTCGAATGACTTCGCAGTTGCGGTGTGATTGCCCTTCCTGTTGAGGTCGCGGTCCAGCCGTCCCATGGCGACTCGTTGCCGTCGCGACGATCACGCCGACGATGCCCTCCATCTTTGAGATAGTGACGGCGAGCCCGATTAGCTTCGGCCTGAGCAACAGTCCCTGTAGCGACGCGCGCGCCGCAGACGAAACTCGCCGCGAACGGTCACCCAACGGCCGGCAGCGCCGATGTTGGTTCACCTTCACCTTTGCCGATGCTAGGAACTGAGAGCCCAAGCGGCTCCGCGCGCGGTTGCCGGGGAAATTGGGAGAACGAGCATGGTCGCGCCCCACGTCGTATTAGACGAGTATCATGCTGTGATCACTCGGCAGCTCAGCGGCACCGATCATGAAGCCGTTAAACGGCCGTCGAACTTCGATAGCTAGGAGGTGGGAGTATTGGAGCGATTCGGCCCGCTGGAAGAAGTGGCGGAAGGCCTCGCTGTCGGCGACCCCCGTCGCCACGCTCTGCTGCTCACACCCCCGGGAGTCGTTCACCTCGTCCAGAACGAATGGCGATCGGCGTTCGATTGGTCCGAGATTGTCTTACTTAACCTAGACTTGAAGAGTTCCAGGCACGCACTTGCAGGATGGATAACGCAGATCTCATACGCAGCGCTGATCGCTGCAGTGTACGACGATCCAGGCTTCGTCCCAAAAGACGGAAGCACTGCAATTACGGACGTCGATGGCGTTACTATCTCTCTCCCGGTTAGCCGACACCATTTCGGCGGCTACTGGTATCGGAGCCTCTTGAGCACTCAAGGAATGCTGAATCAGTTCATACGCAATCCGGAGAGCCGCGAGCTACTAACTGACCCCGGTGTGGTCATATCAATGGTTCGCAAAGTCGCGAAGTCCAAGACGCCAGCCAGCCCTCCGTGATCTTCATGGAAGGCTAGCTGATAGTTGTTACCGCTCCAGTTGCCGCGTTAGGCGCTTCTTCTGGCGATGGAGCCGCCACCAGCGCGTCGTGTTTCGCAACTGGACTCGACCTAGTTCCTCGAGGCTGGGAAGCCCCCGCTCAGCCAGAATCGAAGAGATCTTCTCCTTACCCTCCCCTTCGTTGCGCTCCACCACGCTCTGAGCCGCCACCACTCTTTCTGATGCGAGAGGGTTATCGCCGATCTGCCTCTCAACTTCTAGGAGATCTGCTTCGAGCTCGGATCTGCTTCGGCGTCTGAACATCGACATCACTTCATGAAGATGCAAGCTACGGCCCCACGGCCGAAGGCGGCCAAGATTGAGTAGGGAGTACCCAGCTGTGCGATGCGCGTGATGTCGGGGCCCTTGAGGCCAATGCCAACCAGGCACTTGACCATCCACGGTGCAAGGAAGATCGGATCAGACACGACGGGGTAAGCGACGTTCTCGGTGTCCTGGTGGTCCACGACCTGAGTCAAAGTCGGCCCGTCTACCTCGAACCAGGTATCGACGGGCTTGCCCTCCGCATCCGAGGCCCACGGCTCTCCGAACACCAGCACCGTATTACCAGCAGCATCAACCACCATGGCTGCCCCGCTAGGAGTCACTTGGATACTCTGCTCCTCAGCGAGGTCGAGCTCGTAGGTGTAGCTCGTCGAGGCTTCCTCATTCGCGATGGCAGTCAGCATCTGCACGCCACGCTCCGTCACCACGACGGCGTTAGCGCTGCTCGTATCTGGATATGTAAAAGTGCCGTCCTCAAGCAACTCCACGGAGTCAGCCTTTTCAGAATTCGGCAATTGAATGGCTAGGGTTTCACCTCCGGCTTCTTGGAACGTCACGCCCTGCGAGGCGTCGCTAGGAACTCCAACGCTCCCACCACCAATAGGAACCGAGTATCCCAAGCCATCAGCCCCATAGGCGTCCGGCGAAACCGGCGCGACCAACAAGTCGGAATCATGCGTCTCTACGTTCTGCAGAGATTCCTCGACTCGTTCCGCTGAAACGGTCTCTGACGCTGGCTGTTCCGCGACAGCGACACCGGTTCCCGCAAGAACCATTGCTCCCGCGAGCAAGACTGATGTCAGCGCCCCGAATACTCTTCTACCCCCGTGCGTGGATCGCGCCATCGTGATCTACCCCTCAGTGTGATTTGATAAACGACAGTGTTCGTCTGCGGCACTCTACCTGCGCGCGTACCGAGTCACAAGACGGTGACGGGCGAGCGTGGATATGTGTACGGTACGCCGAGCGTCCCTACTCCCCTGCATAGGTTCCCGAACACGCGGGTTACTCGTTCGCGCGACTTCGGACAGAGATGCTGTGGTCGGGCTCGGCTCGAGGCCGGATCGCAGGGTATTGCGCATAGGCGGATGCTGCGACGGTCTGCCATCTTGCAGCAACGTTCGGTGACGCTCCGGTGAGGTCGCAGAGTGGTGCGACGGGCATGGTGGCGGCGAGGTTTAGCAGTGCGGCTCCTCGGAGCTCGACCAGGCCGCAGTTGAGGTGTTGCAGTTCGGTGGTGAACCGGCTGGCGTGCACGTGTTCACCAGCTCGCAGCTTCGACGGGAAGATCCACGTTGACTCCGTGTCCCATCGCCGTGGGGTGGCGAGTTGCCGTCGGATCAGCGCTGGCAAGGGCGGCGGCAGCTGGAAGGGTGTCGCCCCGAGCCGGAGCTGCATCCCGTCGGTGTCATCGATGATGCTGGCGGTGGTCAGGCCTGCGATCGTCGTGCTTGGCCTGCCCGATATCCCGGCGAGTAGCCCGCAGATGCGGGTTCTGAGCCGGATTGTTTCGTCGGTCGCGAATCGGTGCATCCACGCCCGGTAGGTATCGATTGGGTACGCGGTATAGGGAATCGCATATGGAGAAGGGACCGGGTGGATCCGTTCGGCGATGCCTCTCTGCGACGCCCAGCGCAAGAACACAGCGAGCGGTTCGAAGTTGCGCGGGTACCGGTCGAGATAAGACTCCACGGCGTCTTGCGGGGCGGTCTTCAGCTCGATCCCATCAGTATCAAGGTGGGCGAGAAAGTCAGCGGCGATACGGCACACGCGGCGGGCGCGAACGAACGTGCCGTCTGTGATCCCGTTGCGTTGGACGAATAGCCGGATGCGGGCAGGAACGTGCCACCGGCAGAACGGGCCGAGGGTGCGCGTGATGTGTTCGGGGCGGCCCTGGAGGAACGTGTCGATCCAGGCCATGAACTGCACGGATGCGGTGTCCCGCGGTTCGAGCGCGCCCACGTCGACGAGCGAATGCCGTAGCAGGCTCGCCGCCTGGACCGTGGGGTGGCGGTCCAACGCTTCGTGGGTGAGCTCGATGTCCTCGGTGAGAATTTCACACAGGATCGCTGCGGATGCACTGCGGCCGGGCCAGCGTGCCATGCTCTTGGGTTCAGGGTGTTCGAAGAGGCGTTGCCGGAGCGGTTCGAGCGCCCGACGGCGGGCGGGCGTTCCGGCGGCGAACAGGTCGTCTATGGCGATGCGTGCAAGGCACGGGTAGCAGCGTTTCCCGTTGCGGATGTCCTCGACGCCACACTCGGCGCAGATGAACCGCGATCGCACCCCGGTGCATGCCGAGCACGCCAGAGTACCGTCGTCGGCGACCGACGCGACCAGGCCGACCGTGCCGCAGCGCGGGCAGGGGCGGCGTGTGCCGCGGATGATGCTGAAGCAGGGGTCACAAGTCGCGCCGCCGAGGAACTTGACCCGGACTCGCCGCTCCCTGCCGCAGTGGACGCAAGGCTCGATCTTGCCGGGCGCGCACTGGGGGCAGATCGGGCCATCCGCTGTTCTGTTCTGGACTAGCCGGTCGTGCCCGCATCGGATGCACGCCTCCTTCGCCTCCGGCTGCCGGCGGCGGCACGTGCCGCACACGCTCTTCCCCTCGATGCGGTGCGAGATCACTCTGGTCTTGTCGCACTCATCGCAGCGACGGGTGTATCGAGCTTTCCGGCACGTGTTGCAGACTCTACGCCCATCCTCGAGCGTTTGCGTGAGTAGCTGTCCCCCGCCGCATTCGCCGCATGCTGGCAGTACGACCGGGAACCCGCTGGCTCGGAGCATCCGCAGCAAACGTTGCGCCTGACGGGGAAGGTGCGGATCGGCGTCGCTGATCCAGGTCGCGTCCACCCTGGCAAGGAAACGTCGAAAATGTGCCTGCCCCTGTGGCGTGGGGGCAAGCTGCTCGAGCAGTGCACGCACCCCCGCCTCGCCGACCGCCGTCCACGGATCACCGTGAGCGAGCAGTGCGGCGGTGTTGTCGAGAAGAGCGGTAGATGATCGAGAGGTCACGATTTGTCGGGCCGGGTGATCCGTGCCGGGACAGTCTTGAGTGTGCCGATGTCGGTGACCGTGCCGCCATCGGCGGCTTTTGGCTGCGCACGTGCCGCAACGGTGAAGCTGATCAGGTCGTTCGGTGTGCAGTCGAGGATCACGCAGAGCGCGTCGAGGACTTCGATATTCAGTCGTTGCGGGTTGGATGTCACCAGGCGGTAGACCTGCTCGCGTGAGAGTTTCACGCCCTGCTCGGCGAGCAGCGGCACCAGCTCGGTGGTCTTGTAGATGCCGCGCTCGGCAAGCTTGCGGCGAAGATGCCAATCGAACTGCCGGGTCATGCGGTTTCTCCTTCTCCGAGCACGCGCCGCAGCGCTTCTTGGAAGATCCGATTCTTGAAATCGTCACCGACCGACGTGTAAATCGCGGTCGTCGACGAGTGATTGTGTCCGACCTGCTCCTGCACGAACTGGGCGGCGTAGCCGAACTCGACCAGGTGGGTCACGTAGGAGTGGCGGAGGCTGTGCAACGTCAGCGCAGGATCCAAGCCCGCCGCCTCGCGGATCTGCGCGAACCGGTGGTCCACCGTGCGGGTTGTCATGCGAGTGCGTCGCGCACTGACCCACAGAGCATCAGTCGCAGGTGCGAGCCGCGGACGGACTTCCTCAACCCAGTAGCGAAGCCCTTCCGACGCCCACGCGAATTCCGGGCACGCCAGCACGGTGCGGCGGCGAGGCGGTGATCCCCTCATCGCCTTGCCGTATCGAACCTGCACCTTCGCATACGCGCCCCACTCGGGAACGTAGGGATTGGGGCGGAGGTCGTTCAGATCGAGCATCACCGCCTCGCGACGTCGGAGCCCGAACGCGTAGACCGTCTTGAAGAACTGGGCGTCACGCAATGCGGGCAACGCACCCTTCTTGCGGCCCTCGAGTAGGTCGTGGGCGCGTTCATCGGCCTGAGCGAAGAAGGCCTCGAGCTCGTCGTACCCGAACGGCCGTCGAGTGGGCCGCGCTTCGAACTCGGCCAGGTGCGCGAAGGTGTTCCACGGATGACAGATCTGGGCTGGCGCGGCCCCGAACCGTTCTAGACAGACATCGGCCCAGTCGTAGGACGGGTGCGAGACGTACCCGCAGAAGCCCTTCAAGATCTGGTGGGGAGGTGTCAAGTTTTCTGTGTAAGGGGCCGGTCGAACAGCCTCTCTGCCGGGTG
>NZ_JABUXW010000052.1 GCF_014897585.1 Brachybacterium tyrofermentans
CGTCGTCCTCTGCGCCGTCATCGCCTGGCTACGCAAATAGGAGACGCGCCCTAGCCCGCACCCATCGCGGTCGTCGCGGCCGCAAGGACGACCCGGCCTGGGCCCACCGGATGCTGTTGCTACGCGGCGCTGACACCCTCACTCCACGGGCCTGGGAGCGGTTGGAGACGGTGTTCCGCACCGATGACCCCACCGACGAGCTCTCCGCCGCCTGGGGCATCAAGGAGCAGCTCCGCCGCCTATTGGCGACCGACACCCTGGCTCAGGCCTGGGAGGAACGGATGCGGATGGGCTACTTCGTGCAGATCGCGAATATGCCCGAGGCGACCAAGCTCTACGACACCGTCGTGACCTGGTGGGACGCGATCGAGGTCCTCATCGTCACCGGCGCGACCACCGCTCGAGTCGAGGCCGCGAATACCGGCATCAAGAACATCAAACGCACTGGCCGCGGCTTCCGCAACGCCGAGAACTACCGGATGCGTATCCTGCTGACCAGCGCCACGAGAACCGTAGCGTGAATACCCGCTACAGCAGGGTCATTCACCATGAACCGCGAAGAGCCACATTAATAAACTTCTCTCTCTTCGATCAGGCGGGTGATTCGTGTTTCGTCACCTCGCGTCGCGACGCCGCCGACGTGGGGGAATGCTTCCAGGCGGCGCAGCCCGGAGCCGGAGAGGTCCAGGCCGTAGATCGCCACCTCGGCGGGCGTGCTGCTGAGAGCGAGCGATGCTCCGATGGTGCGTAGGAGGGTCGTGCGGCCGGACTGGGGCGCTCCGGTGATCACGAGGTGACGAGCGATCCTCCGCACGGACCAGCCCGCTTTCGACGGCCGGTATAGCGATGGGGGAGCGCGGCGGCCTCCTTCAGGCTTCGGGCCCGCTGGCTCGGGGCGCTGCGCAGGTCGAAGGCGCGACGCAGGTCTTTCTCGTGCAGGGGCGCCGGTGAATAGCCCATGAGGTCGTTGCCGCGAGCGATGATCGAGACGACCGCCGCAGCGGTGTTGCGGGTGCTCGCCTTCCGTCGCAGCACCGCATCATCGAGCTGGGCGACGCGCACCAGTAGGCGCCGGCAGGCGGTGAGGAGCTCGTCGCTCTCGGCGGATCCGGGCCGCTGCTCGAGAAGTGCGGTCACCCCCTCGACCAGGTGCGCGTCGATCTCGGCGGCGAGGCCGCGCAGCTCCTCGGGGAACAGCGCGAGCGCGAGCTCCTCGGTGGGCAGCGGCGTGGTGTCGAGCTCTGCGAGCACCTCGAAGCCGCCGGCGCGCAGGGCGAGGTCCGCCAGTCGCAGCGCGGTGGAGTCCTCGAGCTCGAGCGCGTAGTCGACCTGCTCCTCGAGTCGCCGCGCGCGCATGTGCGGATCAGCGCGACGGGCCGGGAACTCCTCGAGCAGCGGGGTGAGCGCGGACAGGGTCTGCGCGATGACGGACGGCTCCTCGCCCTTGCGCTCGAGCGACCAGCCGACAAGCGCCGGCAGGGCAGCGGGGATCTGCGCTACCGCCGCCTTGGAGAGCATCGGCACCGTGGGAAGGACCTCCGAGAGGATCCACTCGGCGAGCTCCGAATCCCAGCCCAGCGGATCGCCGAAGCTCGCGTCGAGCAGGATCATCAGGTAGGCGGCCAGATCCTCCACCGCCTTGCCCGGTTTCAGGTCGGCGGCGTGCTCGGAGACCGTGAACTCTTGGACCAGGTCGGTGCCGTCCTCGAGGATCCATGGCGGCCGCTCGGGGGTCGTCAGCGACGCACCGAGGGGTCCGCTGAGCAGGTCGTTCTCGTCGTACCCCGTCCCGCCCTCGGGCATCCGGCCCACGACGAACTCCACGAAGGGCCGCAGCATCGGCCACTGCTCCCAGTCGGCGGATTGCTCCACCTCCGCCGAAGTGTTGGCGAGGGCCTGGCTGAAGCGGGCGCGCGCATCCGCCGTGGTGACGACCTCGAGGACCGCGTCCAAGGAGCCCCCCTCCCTCGCCATGATCTCCCGGTACTTCCGGATGACCTCCGCCATGGACTCGCCGACCACGAAGGTGTCCTTGACGTACGGCGACGGACTCCACGGGATGTAGGAGATGAGCACGGCCCGCACGCCGCGGGGGAGGACCAGCTCCACCATCAGGTTCTCCCCGGCGCCGTCGGAGAAGGCGACTGCCTCGGCGACGGACGCCTGCGCGAGCCCGGAGACCTGCGGCGGCATCGGCTGGCGCCGGGCGGTGAGTCCCACCTGCGCCCGGGAGCGGAGACCCTCATCGGGGCTCATCGCGGCGACCATGTGCAGCAGCGCGGTGGTCTCCGCGACGTTGATCTCGAGGAAGGTGTCGAGCAGGTCCACCCCCTCGGGCAGCACCTCGGCCTGGTGCTCCAGATTCGCGAGCTCCGTGACCAACGGCGCCGCAGCCACCCAGAACGCGGACGGATCATCGGAACGCAGCGCTGGGCGGAGCGCCCGGATCAGAGGGTTCTCCGCCGCTGGTTCGACGGGGGAGGGCGCATGTCGTGAAGTGTGTAGAGCATGGCGGTTCGAGCGCTGGCGGGCGACGCCCCGTCCGAGCGGGTGGCGGTCATGGCGACGTCGGCTCATGGGGACATTCCATCAGGTGCGGGCCGACGGGGCGAGGAGGTGGGGCGCGAGATGGATGACGCTCAGTTCCGGTTCCGCCCGAAGATTTCGCTCCCGCGGCTGCACGGAGACGCCGAGAGAAACAGCGGGACCGGAGCTCCGCGAGGAGAGGAGCTCCGGTCGCGGCCGCCGAACGTCACGGCACCCCGGCTCAGGCCGGGTCGACGCCCTTGCCGGAGGGGGAGACCAGGATCTTCACGGCCGTCTCGTTGCGATGGATGAGGGTGTCGAACCCCTTGTCGATCAGGTCTTCGAGCTGGATGCGCCCGGTGATGAAGGGAGCGAGATCGATCTTGCCGCTCTCCACGAGCTCGATGACCGCCGGGTGGTTGTTGACGTATCCGATCGATCCACGCAGGTCGATCTCCTTCATCACCAGCTTGTGCATGTCGAAGTCGGAGCGGTGGCCCCAGATCGAGATGTTCAGCAGCACCCCGGTGGGTCGCAGCGCATCCATCAGGGTGTCCAGCACCGCCTGCACGCTGGTGGCCTCGAAGGCGATGTCCGCGCCCTTGCCGCCGGTGAGGTCGTGCACCTCCTGGGCCACGTCGACCGCGGCCGGGTCCAGTGCGTGATCCGCGGCGCCGGAGTCCAGGGCTTTCTGGCGGCGCAGTGAGGAGAGCTCGGAGATCACCACTGTCACGCCCAGGGCCCGCAGCACCGCGCCGGTGAGCAGTCCGATGGGGCCGGCGCCGCCGATCACGGCGATGTCACCGGCCTTCGCGCCGGAGCGCTGTACTCCGTGATAGGCGACGGCGAGCGGCTCGATGAGCGCGGCCTGGTCCAGCGGGATGCTGGGATCGATCTTGTGGACCCAGCGGCGAGGGACGGAGAGCTTCTCGGCCAGGCCGCCCCCGCCGCCGCCGAGGCCGATGAAGTTCATCCCCTCGGAGAGGTGGTAGTCGGTGGAGTCCGGACCGGTGTCGGTGCCGTCTTTGAGGATGTAGGGCTCGACGACCACCGTGTCACCCACCTCGAGGTCGGTGATGCCCTCGCCGAGCGCCGCCACGACCCCGGAGAGTTCGTGGCCGAGCGTCACCGGGGCCGTCTCCCCGGTCCAGGACGTCGGCGTGTCCGGGGTGGGGCAGAAGATCGGACCGTCCAGGTACTCATGCAGATCGGTGCCGCAGATCCCACAGAAGGCGACGTCGATGAGCACCTCGCCGGCACCGGCGGTGGGTTCGTCGATCTCCTCGATGCGGATGTCCTTGTTGCCGTAATAGCGTGCTGCGCGCACCGTGATCAACCCTCTCGACTTCGCTCTCCGGTCGCTTCTCGCCCGGGGAAGTGATGGCATCGATCGTAGCGAGCCGGATGAGATGCGGAGGGGGACCAACGTCGCTCCGAGCGGAGCGGCACGATGACCTGAGGACGACAACCCCCGACGAGATCCGCGATGACCGCTCATGAGCGCAGAATGGCCCGGCATCCTCGATCCCGAGGTGATGAACGAGAGCATCGTCGAGGCATCATCCCACCGCCTCGCGGACGCCGGGAAGACGGGCCGCTGGGACGTGGTGATCGATCTTCTCGAGTCGGGACAGGCGCAGGACGCCAACCAGTGGCGGTTCGGCGGGACGTCCTGGTTCACCCCGCTGCACCAGGCGGCGTGGCTCGGGGCCCCGGTCGAGGTCGCCGAACGACTGATCCGGCTCGGCGCGTGGCGCTCGCTCCGGACGGCCGACGGTGCCCGGGCGGTCGATCTCGCGCGGACGCGCGGCCACCGTCACCTGCGCGAGATCCTCGCCGTCCCGGAGCTGACCGAGCGAGAGCAGCAGAAGTTCGCGGCGTGGGATCAGCACTTGGCGGCCCTGATTGCGGAACGCACCCGGAGCCTCGATCCCGTGCGGTCCCGCCCGGTGCCCACCGAGGTGATCGCCCTGGACCGGCTCGAGTCGCCCTGGTTCCCCTATCCAGGGATGTACGGCGGCTTCCGCATGTCGATCCGGGAGGACCGGCTCGTGGTGGAGAGCTGGAGCCGGGTCGTCGGCGGCTCCGGGCAGAGGCACGTCATCACCGTGCGCGGGTGCGAGCTCGTCGAGGAAGGGTTCGTCTGAGCCGTCGTCGGCCCGTCGCGAGCCCGCTTATCCCACCTGTTCCACGGCTCCCGCCCCGCGTACCGTGGGAGCACCACGACAGGGGAGGCCTCGTCATGACCGCTCGATCCGGAGATCCCACTCACGAACCGTTCCCCGGACCTGGGGATCCGCCCGTGCCACAGCTCGAGGACGACGAGACGACGGCGCCCCGCCCGGAGGAGGAGATCGCGGATCAGCTGCGGTCCGAGCCCGCTCCGGACGGCCGTCCGCACGACGGCTGACACGCGGCGCACCGTACGAGCCGAGGTCGCCCCGGTGGGACCATGGCTCCATGGCGCACACGGAGCAGCTTCTCCTCGAGATCAGAGGTGCCCTCGACCAGCTGTCCCGCACCGCACAGGCGGAGCAGGACTCTTCTCGCGGCACGGTAGCGCGCAACCTTGCGGTTACGTTCTCAGGCGTCATGGACCGCAGCACGCTCCGAGACGCGGCGCGGGAGTCGCTGGCACTGTTCCGAGGCGGTATGGGCTCGTTCCAGGACGTCGGCACCGCGCCCATGGCCGATGCGGTTCAGCGGCTGCACCGCGCGCTGTCCAGGGCATCGCAGCGCTGGTGACCCCGCGCCTCCACTCGGATCTCGACCCCGGTGATGGCGGTGCTCGCCGTCGGCGTCCGCGTGCCCAGGGTCGTGGGGTCTCGGGCGCCTGGTCGGCGAGGACCCTCACTCCGGTGTGGGCAGCCAGATCCATCCTTCGTCGGCCGCGGCGACAGCTCGGCCGGGCTCCGCGATCTCTACGTGGCGCAGGCCCGGGCGACGAAGCGGCTTGTCACGTTGACGGTTGCTGCGGTCGGCGCGGTACCAGTCCCCGTATGAGCCCTTCGGCGAACGGTGAGGAGTCCTGGTCTCACGCGTCCGCGAGCGTGTCAACAACGTCATGGCCCGCAACATCTAGTCGATCACTTCTGCCTCGATGACCTCGAAACTGGGTACTCGGGTCCCTCCGCCGAGGGAGCTGTAGGTCTTCCCTCCATCGAGGACGACGCTCAGCTTCACTTCATCGTCAGCGATGATGCCCGCAAGTTTGGGGCATTCGGAATTCCCATCACCGCTGAAGGCCAGGGAGTTGTGCTCGTAATCGAGCCATGAAGATTTCTTCTCTGCGGAGACGCTGATGCGCATCTCGCATGGCCCTGTGTTGGCGTCGAACTGCGTGACGTATCCGTACACGATCATCGTCTCGCCAACGTGGGCGTCAGGGTCCTTGGCGATGCCGGCCAACTCGCGTTCGTCGATCTCCGCGAAATCCTCCGGGGCATAGGAAGTGGGCCTTGCTGTCGTCGTATCGCCGCCAGGAAGCAGAGCTAGCACGAACAGCCCTGTCGTCACGAGCGAGGTCAACGTTGCGATCGTCGAGAGCGTGATCCCGGCGATGGCAAGCCCTCGCAGGACCGGCTTGCGGATCGCGAGGATGGCGAGAAGGAGACCTGTCATCCCCAGAAACAGTCCGACGAAAGGGATCCATCCGAAGAAGAAGGCGACGAGACCAGTGATGAACGAGATGACAGCGAGAGCACTCGACGGGCGCGGAGCGTTCGGGGGCATGTACGGCGGGCGCGACCCGTACGGGTGGTTCCATGCGGGAGTCATGTGACCACTGGTGGAGGGGTAGGACACGGCAGCGTCCCTTCAGAAGAAGAAGTTGAGGATTTGAGAACCAAGATACCGCGAACATAAAGATGGAGAGGACGAATGGTCGGAAATCGGGCTCTTCAGAGTTGAGTGTGGGCGCGCCGGTGGTGCGGGGTAGATGGGGATGGACGTCGAGGTCCTCGATGTTGAGCGGACTCTTACCTCTGCTCGCACCAAGGACCTCGACAATGCTCAGCCATGGTTGCGTATTCCCTGACGCTCTCGCTCGCTGCGAACGGAGCGACCTTCTTCTCGACTTCCCCGATCTTCATCTGCGCACGGTCGAGAAGGACCGGCAAGGTGGTCTGATGCTTGAGGTGGAATCCTCCGACCCGGTGACCGGCTGTCCCGGCTGCGGGGTGGTCGCGACTGGTCACGGCCGGGTGGTGGGCGAGGTGATCGACGCGCCCTGGGCGGGCCGGGCGGTGAGGATCCGGCGGCGCAAGCCCCGTTGGATCTGCCGCGAGGAGGTCTGCTCGGTGGTCTCGTTCGTCGAGCAGGACCCCGCCGTCTGCGTGCCGCGGGGCCTGCTGAGCACCGGCGCGATCCGCCGGGCGATCGACCTTCTCCGCTTCGAGGGATTGACGATCCAGGGCCTAAACAGACAGCTCGGCACCACCTGGAACACGGTCTGGTCCCAGGTCCAACCGCTCCTGACCGCGGCGGCGAACGACCCCGTCTACCGCTTCCGCATGCTCCGCATCACCGGCGGACTCGGCGCCTCATCCCACACTCAACTCTGAAGAGCCCGAAAAGCCAACCCTGCTCACGCGCATGACCCCGATCCCGGTCGGATCCGAGGAGCAGGGGAGGATGTGAGGGGGTGAGCCACCGGGCGCCCGTACCGTCGGCGATCCGCAAGCACCGCGCTCCCACGGGGAGTGCTCAGGCCGTGGCGTCCTCCGACCGGCTCACGAGGACTCGATCGAGCAGATCGTCGGAGTGGAACTTCGCGAAGTTCGAGGGCCCTCGCCGCATGAGTCCCAGTGCCATGGAGCGTGCCGCCGCCAGCACGCTGGGACGCGACAACACCTCCGCGATCTCCCCGCCCGCCACGGTGATGGCTGTGCAGTCGGGGTAGCTCCGGTAGAGCGAATGTCGCTCCGCCATCAGTTCTCGGCGATCCGTACGGTTGATGATCCGTGAGTCGACGTTGAGGATCCCGAACATCTCCGAGGGAGTGCTGAACTGCATCAAGTAGTACAGCTCGACGTTGTGCGCGTTCACGGTGAAGAGACGTCTTCTGTCGCGTGTTCGTGACGTGGAGGGCATCGCCGAGGCCCCCAGTACAGGCCGCCCGTTGCGGAGGGCCACGGGATGACCGCGTTGACATAGGCGGTGAGATCCTCGAGTGCTGTGGCCTGTGCAGGGTGCGCCATGAACTCGTCGAACTTCGCGCGATTGCGGATCCGACGTTCTGCGGCGCGGGTGCGTTCGTCCAAGGGGTAAGAGGGCTGCACTCCTTCGAGCCACTCCGCTTGCTGCTCCTTGTCGACGACGAGGTCGATCTCCGCCTCACCGGCAGGCATTCGCGTGAGCATCTTGTTCCGGATGCGGAAGGACTGCTCGGTCTGGGTGATCATCGTGCGTTCCAGCGCATCGAGTTCGGCGTGGCCACACTCGATGAACGAGATCGCGATGATGTCGTCCCAGCGGCGGCGATGGGACGCTATCCGACTGGTCAGATCGACTGTCTTGCCAACGTACTTCTCGCCGCCCTTGAACTCGAGCGTGTAGACGCCTGTCAGCTTCCGATCGATTCCGAAGTAGACGCTGGGGGCGACATCGTTGGTGACCTCCCACCGCCTTTGGGTTCTGGGACGTTTCATGTCGATCACCTCGGATGTCTCTCTGAGTGCGCGCTTACGACAGACAGGGCTCTGACGAAGGGATGGAGGGCGCGCGCCGCCAGCGGGCGATGGGGGCCACTTCCGCCGACCAAGGGGGCTACCGCCTCTGCTGTACTTCGATTGTCCCCGAAGAAGGGCGGCTTGTTCCGAGGTCAGAAAAATCCCTGGACGATGGTGCTCGCCGTTCGAGGAGACTGGCCGATAGCTCCAGCGCCACCCATCGTGCCGGTCGGGGGCCCGTTCCTTGATCCCCGGCCCGGTGACTACAACGTCGTGACCCGCAACAGCTAGGGCGCGTCTCCTATTTGCGTAGCCAGGCGATGACGGCGCAGAGGACGACG
>NZ_JABUXW010000053.1 GCF_014897585.1 Brachybacterium tyrofermentans
TGCGAAGGCGGACTTGCTATGAACCACTGGTCTCAACTCACCCTGACACGCAGGGTGCCTCGGCGTGGCGACGCTCGTACGATCAAGGAGTGCCAAACGGCGGGAAACATCCAGGACATGAAGAGAGCGCCCCCTCGCCCGGCGAGTAGTCAGGTAGGTGGGGGCGTTTCTCCTGCCCTCTCCTCAGAGGGGTGCGGCCTCGCCATGGGTCTCAGGACATAACGAGGCCGCGTCCCAGAGACTATTTGCAGTGGCTGGGGAGCACCCGATCGACTGGTCGGGGCAGCGGCGGTGCTGGAGGGTTGGAGCCGCGCTAGAATCCGCATCATCGATAGCCAAGCTAAGGAGTGCGGATGGAGCACGACAAGCTCGTTGAGGTCATCAGAACCGTGATCGAGAACCGACAGGATCCCGGGGCGTCTCATCGGCTCGAGGATTACGACCTCGACGCGATCGCTACCGAGGCGCACGAGCAGACTGTGGCCGCAGGTGCAGACGAACTCGACCCTGAGAAGTACTGGAACATCGTCGACAAGCACTTCAAGGGCTGAGGTCACTGGCATAACGAAAGCGCCCCACTCCGCCAGCCGTAGCTGAGGGGTGGGGCGCTCCTCGTTCCCTCTCCTCAGAGGGGCGCGGCCTCGTCACGGGTTTCGAGGACACAACGGGGCCGCACGCAACAGCTTAGCGAGGCGAAGCAGTTATATCCAACTGGGTCTCGACACGCTGAAGTGCCCACACTCCAAGTGGGTGGGCTTTCCGCACGTCAGGGGAGATCGAAAGAGGGGCTTGGGGGCGACGGCGGCACCTCGCCGAGAACCTTGCGGAGGATCTCAGCGAACTTGCGCTCGTCCTGCCGGATGCAACCGAGCGGGCCCGCGGTTCGTTCCGCGACGGGATCCTCTTCGTAGTAGGTGTCGACGGCAGAAAGGAAGTTTGCGCGCTGCTGCGAGGTGAGGTCCGGACTGTTGGACTCGAGCCATACCGTTGCTTCAATTCGTTCACCCGCGGTGCTCACCAGATTCGCCCTTTGGTCAGTTTCGACAATATCCATATCTTAGCCCTCAGTGCTCGAAGTTTTCTAGTCCGTTGCAGGTCAGAGCGTAGGGGAGTGGTAGTTGGCAGCATGGTGGATCTGCTAAATTTGGGCCACTCAAAGAGGAGACCCATGACTGGTAGAACCGCTCCCGACACGTACGCCGTGATCGAACCTCTCGCTGCAGACAGTCAGACATTCATCTGGACCGCACGCCTCCACTACAAGGGGCACAAGCGCACGGAGACGATCGAGTCGTACTGCGAGAAGAACCTGAAGAAACGGTGCGAAGCCCGGGGCGTCACCAGGTTCGTCATGATGCAGGACGCCGAGTAGGCAGGTCCCAGGCCAGGAGTCAGCACTACGTCTCGTGAGCCCGGGTCCTACCGGCGGCGTGCGTCAGAACTTGGCGTGTCGAGAAGCATTCCAGCGCCCGCAGCCAACAACACTCCGATCCCGGCGACGACGGCCACCGCCAAGGCGATGAACGCGACCAGTAGAACGATGTGAGCCAGTGCCATGTGGCGATCGTACCCGCCGGCCGGCCGTCACCAGTGGGCCCGGGCATAGAAGTGCCTCCATCCCGCCGTAGAGGGATGGAGGCTCCCCTTCCCAGGGGGTCGCCCCCGTCTGGCACTGCAGGAAGAGACGGGGTGACCAGGAAATACTACAAGCTTTGACCATCGTGAATCTGACCTATAGGCGTGCGAAGGCGCCCCCACCTTCCCGGAGGAAGATGGGGGCGTTTCTGAGAGCATCGACCGCGAAGTGTTCAGCAGCGCGAGACCGACTGGTCAACCGTATCGGCGCCCGCGCGCTCCTTCAGGTGCAACTGGTAACCGTTTGGTATCGGGCCGGGCCGACCGCGATCATCTCGTGCTTTGAGCAAGTCCGACGGTGACGCCTTGCCGGGCATCGCCTGTCGGGTGGCTCATCGGCGCACCTGCCGGCAGGGCCTCTCGCCAATCTGATCGTGTCGTCGCTCCGAACAATCTCTTGGGTCAGATGTCCTCTTGATCCTGACCAAGGAGACTCCTATGACTGGCAAGACAGCATCCGAGACTTACGCCGTGATCGAAGCTCCCGCCTCGGGTGGCAACTCGTTCACATGGACAGCGACGATCCACCGCAGAGGGTTCAAGCGCACGGAGACACTGTTCGCGTACACCGAGAGCGCTCTGAGGGAGCAGTGCATGGCGAAGCGCGTCACTCGGTTCGAGACCGTGCAGGGCAGTGACTAGTGGAGCGACTGCGGACGCGACGCGCCAGCCGACGTCACCTATGACGAAAGCGCCCCACCTCCCAGCCTTAGCTGAGAGGTGGGCGCTGTCATGTCGTTGTCGACTGGTGTTGTTCTCGGCTGGTCAGCGGTTGCTGGCTGCTCGGGTGTCTGTGGCGGTGAAGAGCTGTCGTGCGGCATCCCCGAGCCGGATGATGCCCAGCACCGCGACGATCCCACCAATCAGTACGCTCTGCGATAGCGAGACGCCGGACGTGGCCCAGGTGATTCCGAACCAGACGATAATCAGGGACACCAGAATCCCGACGGCCCCCAGGACGAGTTTCTTCCAGTCCACCTGTCCTCCTCGCAATTTCGTACGGTCGCGACGATGGTACATATAGGTCGGCTCCCCGTCCTTGTCGTCGTGCGTCGCGGTCGGCTTGCTGGTCCTCGAGCTCGCACACGATCACTACGGGGACGCGCTCTGTACGCGGCCGGTGGGGTGCAGGGCGTGGCGTTGGGCTGCACGGCTCCTGATCCCCGACGAGGACTACGCCGACGCTGAGGCGGAACACCAGTCGGCAGGTGCGATCGCAGAGCACCTCGGCGTCACCGTCGAAATCGTCCACGCGTGGGCGTGTCAGATGGTCTGTGTAAGCCGTACCGAGAGGAACGGTAAGAATCATGACCATGACGAACGAGAAGCAGCAGCCGGGCGGTGAGCCCTCCGGCCAGGACCTGGTCGAGCAGTTGAAGGCCTCCGGACAGCTCGACGTACTGTGGGAGCGGGACGAGGATCTGCTGCTGGCGTCGACGTGATCCACGCAGTCTCGAGACCTGCAGCCTGCCCTCCCGCCACGTCGGTGTCGAGGCTGTCGCCCACCATCCATCCGTCGAGCGGACACTCGAGTCGTCGGGCGAGCTCGTGGAAGATGTCCGGCTCTGGCTTGCGGCGTCCGAACTCGGAGGAGATGACCCATCCGTCCACGAGAGCCGCGAGTCCCGTGCTCCGGATCTTGCCCTCCTGGTTATCGGCCGTGCCGTTGGTGCAGATGCCGAGCCGCCACCCGGCGTTGCGGAGGTCCTCCAGCGCTGATCGGTCGGCATCAGTGCAGCGGACGAGATCCGGCATCTGTGCGCGATAATCGCTCCATGCGGCCTCGGGTGTCACGGGGAGGCCGAAGCGCTGGAAGATCAGGGAGAAGACCTCGCCCTTCGGGCGGCGCTGGGTCAACGCTGCCGCGATGTCGCCTGCATCCTGCTCACCGAGGCTCCATGCCTTTGCGAACCTGCGTGCCCAGGAACGAGCGGCGCCCGCCTGGTCCACCAGGGTTCCGTCGAGATCGAACAGTGCGAGTGGCACAGCCACAGACTACGGACCACGCGTGACTCGTCGGGGATGGGTCGGGACCGGCCGACGATGCTGCCGTTCGTGAGGCGCGTCGACATATGCTCGGACCATGGTGCAGCGTCTGCCGTCCGCGTCGATGGTTCCGCATGCCGAGTACCTGGCGGGCCTGCCGAGGAAGCGGGTGATCACCAGCGCCTTGCTCGTCGAAGAGGACCGGCGGGTGCTGTGCGTCGAGCCCACCTACAAGAGCACCTGGCATCTTCCGGGCGGCACCGTGGAGCAGGGCGAGTCGCCCTCGGAAGCCTGTCTCCGCGAGTGCCGAGAGGAGCTGGGGATCTCGATCGGCCTCGGCAGGCTGCTCGCCGTGGGGCACATCGAACCGGGAGCGGATGATCCGCACGGGGCACTGGCGTACGTCTATGAGGCCTCGATGAACCCGCCCGCGATCGATGGACTCGACCTGGCGAAGGACGAGATCCGGAGCGCCGCGTGGTTGGGGTGTCAGGAGATGCATCGACAGCTGAGCCCCCTGGCACTCCGGTTCGTCCGGTCCGGGATGGAAGCCGTGGACCGGGGCGGCCTTGTGGAGTTCGATCGTGACGAGAGGTCGACGGGTTCCGGTCGCGGTTCCCGTCGTCGTTGAGCACGGGAGAACTGCTCACCCTCGACGTGAGCGGCTCAGAATCCGTCCTCGATGGAGTCCGCGGTGACGTCGCTGGCCGGGAGACTGTCGGCGAGTGCGTCGCGGAGCGCAGTGCGGGGGATGGGACCGATGGTGACTTCGGACAGTTCGGTGGTGCAGGTGATCCACACGTCGGTGCCGCGGGTGGTGATCGTGAGGGCGTCGCCGTCGTGGTCGCTGAGCTCAATGGGGAACATGCTGTCTCCGGATAGGGGTCGGCGCTGCGGTGCAGCACTGTGGTCGTGACGCGTGAAGACGTCATGGCGACCGGATTCGTCACGACGACCGAGCCGCATTGTGAATGGCTTCACAGGCGGACGGGAGTAGCGGGTTCATGACGGGCCTCCCTGGAGCCCTCGGTCGAGGGCGGCCTCGCCACGGGCCACAGGGGCACGCCATGACGGGCGCGACCGCACCTGTCGTGGCCGGGAGTGATGGGTCTGATCGAGCGGTAGGGCGTCCGCTGTCGATCCACGCATCGGAAGCGCTATGTTCTCCTGCACCAGCAGAGAACCTAAGGACCCAGGATGAGCAAACCCCCACTTGAGCTGTCAGATCGGGACAATGATTCCCTCACTCTCCAGGCCGACGGGGAGAGCGTCTGGGTGACGTGCACCAGTGGAGCCGACGAGGTGACCGTCGGTGCAGTGCAGAAGGACGAGATTCTCGACTGGCTCACCGAGACGACGGCGAACTGACGACTGCGACCTGACGTCCGACCGACAGCGCGCTGCGTCGTGCTGGCGAGCAGACAACTCCCGACGGGCTTCCGAGCACGCGGGTAGTGTCGCCACATGGTCGAACTGCAGTCGCACCACGCCCTCTGGGCGGCCTCCTTCGCGCAGGCCGCGGACGAGCTCGCTGCCGCACTGACTGAACGGGTCGACGCGATCGAGCACATCGGGAGCACCGCGGTTCCCGGTCTCCTCGCCAAGCCGATCATCGACATGGCCGCACGTACTGCCTGTGGCGCAGACCCCTTCGCGATGGGCGAGGCACTCGACAGCCTCGGATACGCCATGCACGGCGCGGGCCCGAAGAACCATGCCGTGTACGTGCGCAGTGTCGATGGCCGCCGCACCCATATCCTGCATGTCTTCAGCGCTGACCAGTGGCCGCACTGCAATCAGCGACTGTTCCGCGACAAGCTCCTCCATGACGAGAGCGCCCGTCGTCGGTACCAGCAGCTCAAGGAGGAGATCGCCGGGACCACCGATGGGCGCGCCTACACCGCCGCGAAGAGCTCGCTCATCCAGGAGCTGCTGGATGACGAGCGCAGGAGCCGTGGATTGCCGCCTGTCGATGCCTGGGACAAGCAGCGTGCAGCGAGATCGCGCCGGCAGTGCAGCGGGGGACCGGCAGACTGATGGCGGACGACCGAAGGAGTGAACCGTGCCTGATCGACCTGAGGTCGTCTGCCTCTGCGGATCGATGCGCTTCGCGGACGAGATACGTGCGGTGAATCGTGATCTGACTATGGCCGGTGTCATCGTCCTCGCGCCCGGTGAGACGGATGGGGAGATCACCGAGGAACAGAAGGCAGCGCTGGGCGCCCTGCATCTGCGAAGGATCGACCTCTGCGACCGAGTGCAGATCGTGAATCCCGGCGGGTACGTCGGGGGGTCCACGGCCCGGGAGATCGACTACGCCCGCGCCTCCGGCAAGCCGGTTGCGTTCACCGATCCCGGCTGACAGCCGGACGATCCGCTGCACGCGCGACCTCGACGATCCGCGCACGAGGAGGAGACCACTCATGGTGAGCATGCTCGAGGACACCCCGTTCGCCGACGACGTGCAGGCCGTGGCGACGCATTTCGGCGTGGCGGAGGTCGACGTGGTGCCGGTTCCCACCCAAGGCCAGGTGAACCTGACGGTCTTTCTCGGCGAGGAGCTGGTCCTGCGCGTCCCGCGCGCGCCCCGAGCTTCAGAGCAGTTCGAGAAGGAGGCCCAGGTCATCCCCATGGTCCGGGCCGCGGGCGTGCCGACCCCGGAACTCGTCCACCATGATTCCGGCTGTCTCATCGCGAGCGTACCGACCATGGTCCTTCGGCGGGTGCACGGTGCGACTCTGGCGGAAGGGGTGCTCGATCCGTCGGGACGCCGACGCGCACTCGGATCCCTCGGTGAGATCCTGCGGGCGCTCCACCGGATCCGGCGCAGCGACGTCGGGGTCGGCGGCGCGATCCCGGAACCGTTCACGTTCTCGCCCTCTGAGGTGCTGGGTCGGCTCGTGGAGGCGGGCGAGATCGGCAGCGTCCAACATGACTGGCTCCTCGAGCAGTTCGCCCTCCTGAGGCCGGAGGGCCCGAGGCAGGCCGATCCGGTGCTGCTCCATCGCGACGTGAGTCCCTCGAACGCGATGATCGACCACGGAGGTCAGGTCACGGCGCTGCTGGACTGGGGCTGTGCCGAATGGGGATCGCCGGCCCGAGATCTCGTCGGCCTGCCGATCCGGGACATGCCTGACCTGCTGGCCGGATACCGATCGGCGAGCGGAGGCGCGCTGTCCGCGGACGGCCCGGACGCCGGCACCGCCCTCGAGCGAGACGCGCTCTGGTATCACCTCTACCTGGCGCTGGCGCGGCTCCTGAAGGAGCCGTCCACGTCCGAGGATCGCAACTGGGCGGCGCCACGGAGTGCGACGTTGATCGATCTTCTCGCATTCACCGCTGGCATGTCGCCGGAGTCCTGGCCCGCGCACCTGCGTCGGACGTCGCTGAAGGAGAGTGCCGATCGGGCACGCTAGGGAGCTCTGCTCACCCTCCCGGTGGTGGGTGCGTCGCCGCAGGGGAGTGGCTCATTTTCTTCCCCTCGCTGCGTCTCGGCCCCGTCCGTCGGCGGCTCAGAGCGAGCCCACCACCAGCTAGGCTCGGCACCCGGGGTACTTGGCCGCGCCCACGATGGCCGGTCACGCGAGAGGGAGACACATGCCGGAGACGAACTATCCCTATGGCCACGGGGACGACCAGAACCGACCTGGCGGCGGACTCCCGGCCCATGAGTCCGGATCCAACGGGCACGGCGAGGCCCCGTTCTCGCCGACGCCCTCCGGGGGAGCTTTCGGCTCCAGCGTGCCGGGCACCACCTCCGGCCCCTCCTTCGACTCTGCGGCCCCACCCACATCGCCCACCTCGGCCTCATCCGCTGCACCGTCACCGTGGGGTGTCTCCGCACCCTCGGGGCCGGCGGCACCGTCGGGCGCACAGGGCGCACAGGGCGCACAGGGCGCACAGGCGCTGTCTGCGTCGCAGGCCGGCTACACCCTGCGGAAGGTCGGCATCGGCAACCCCCTCCCCACCTTCGCGGTCGGGGTGCTCGCCTACATCGTGGCCCTCGGCGCCGCGCTGCTGGTGATCATCTCGGCCGTGCTCGTCGCCCTCACCGCCGACACCGGTGACCTGACCGGGGGCGGCACCGTCCCGACCGACGACTCGGCCTCCCCGTCCGGGGACGGCGGATGGCGAGCGATCGTGGGCCTGGTGGGACTTCCGTTCCAGCTGGTCTCTCTCGCCTCCTTCGGCTCCTACGATGCTGAGCTGAACCTGGGCTTCTTCGGCAGCGCCACGATGAGCTGGCGGGGACTGCCGCTGCTGATCACCGTCGCGATGGTCGCGACCGCCTTCCTCGCCGCCCGTCTCATTCAGCGCCGGTGGGGCACAGGCCGATGGGGCTCGAACGGCGTGCTCGGGGCTCTGCTGTGGTCGGGGATCTCCGGGCTCGCCGTCGCGATCGTCGCCGTGATCGCCACCCGCGTCACCGCGTTCGCGATCGAGGACGACACGCTCGGGTTGTCCCTCTCGATGCACTCCGCCGGCGTGGACATGTTCTTCGGCACCTGGGCGCTCATCGCGCTTCCCCTCTTCCTGGGACATGTCGCGGGGCTCACGAAGCCCGCCTGGTGGCCGCTGGTCGCGGACCTCGCCGCCGCGCCCCGGCTGGCGCTCGTGCACGCCCTGACCTTCGCGGTGCCGGTCTGGATCCTCATGGCAGCGGGCATTTCGATCCGGATGGTGGTCGAGGGCGACGGGCAGTCCGTGCTCTCCCTGTTCCTGTCGCTCCCGATCTGGGGACTCACGGGCCTCGCGATGCTGCCCGGGCTGGGGATGCTGGCCGTGCCGTTGCATCTGAACGCACGGGGCGGCGTCCCTGCGTGTCAGGGTGAGTTGAGACCAGTGGTTCATAGCAAGTCCGCCTTCGCA
>NZ_JABUXW010000054.1 GCF_014897585.1 Brachybacterium tyrofermentans
CACCTTTCTCTAAGCCGTCCGCCGGTCGGGACCACACCCCCATGAAATCCCGAGGCTAGACCGACCGCCGCGGAGGTCGACTGGTCGGCCACATTGCTCGGAGCCATGAGGATCTTCATGCGGGGCCTCGGATGCTGTGGAGGGACAGAGGAGGCGTCGGAGTGTCACGCCGGAAATAGAATATGCCCGCAACCAGGCCTGGTTGCGGGCATATCACTGATGGACGCAGGCTCGGCTCTAGTACTCCGCGTCGACGTCGTACAGGTCGAGCCCGCCGTCGAGGGGCTCTTCCCGGTCCTGGAGCGGTTCAACGATGCCAGCAGTAGTGCCGTCCATCCCGCTCTCGTCGGCACCACCCGTCATTGGTGCGGTGTCTTTCATTAACATCCGTCCAAGATAGCGACAGAAGCGCCGCAACGGGGCGAACCTAGGCGTTCCGGACGAACCGTCACCGAACCGTGATCGGCCTGACCTTCGCAGAAGACTCGACAGCCCTCAAGCGTCGCCCAGTGCAGCGGTATGGCATGTCAGCTGATGTGGAGTAGTTGGCTCGATGGTCGACGGCCGAGTCTCAGGTGGAATGATGCAGGATGATCGAGTAGCGTTTGGTCGGGTTTGGGCCTCACGCCTGCCGTCCAGGAGTATCGCTCATCGAGCGTCACCTGATTCGACCTGAGTGGAAAATTCCTGAGACGCGGAATTTTGCCGCCAACACCCATTCGAGATTGGTAATTCGCGATAGTGGCGGCAGTGTGATCGCTATGTCGTAGAGGAGAACGATGTCGGCAGAAAATCACACAAGAATTGAGCTTACTAAGCGTTGGGGTCTAGCGCTTGCGGCCTTGCTTGTAATTCTGATCGTTGGCGTCGTGTTGGCTCTGCATGAGCCTTCCGAAATCCCGATGCCGCCGGATGAGTCTAGCGCAAATTCAAGCCATACAGACCGGGATCTAGTAGTTCGGGAAGATGTGGAAGCCGTTGTGCCAGCCACCGTGCGGGCTGCTAACGGGGAATTCGCTGTGAAGGGCGCCGAGTCATATCTAGTCGAACTGGAAATCTCAGTGACGAAGCTGGCGGATACTCCTGGGGCGGAGATGTACCTCAGCTTCTCGCTGAATTGCAGTGGCGCAGAAGGCGGTGCGTCCGGCTCAGCCGGGGGCACTCAGAACTTTATAACCGGGGAATTCTATGCCGTGCGTAACCAAATGGTCTTGGAGCCAACTGTGGACGACGCGGTGACCTGCAATGTACTGCTCACGTCCCCAAATCCTGAAGCGGCAGCGGCTGGAGCTAGCTTCACTGCGGATATCCAGTGGCGCATGACGCCAATAGAAGGAATGGCCGTAGAAGACGCGGGAGAGGATCGCCTACCTCGAGCTGTGAGCCCCGGGGGTCGAGATGTGGTGCTGTCGAGTACGACAGATATCCGTCAACTGAACGCCAGTAGCCTTAATCTACTGACCTCGCTTCATCTGACGACGTGCTCGACGGTAAATGGATCACGGGAGAATAGCAAATATTGGTGCAATGAGGCGCATGTTGATGAAAATGGAAGTACGTATGATCTCATATTGCGGGCGGATGTGCTTCGTGATGACGGTACGCCCTGCGCGGAGTTGAGTGTTAGTACAAATACGTCTCATCTTGATCAAAATAGACACCACCAGGTGGTCAGTTTGCGCGACAGGGTGAACGTGCCGAAAGATACCTGCGGTAAAAGGTTGCGAATTACGGTTATTGTGGATAACGAGGGACCTGCACCTTTAATTGTCCATGGGGTGGCATCGTCGTTGGTCATCGTGGAATCTCAATAGCTTGATATTTTCAGCACGCAGTTTCAACCCACCGTTGAAGCATTTGGCTTAGGGCGATAAGGCCTCGTAAGGGCCTTCGCGTGCGCCTTCGGGGGATTTCTTGCGTTCCTTTGGTTAATACGGGGCGCCCTGGTGTATATGTGGAGACTGGCGCCGAGCGGGCTCTTCGCAATCTATCGGATCGAGTGTTGGATTCTAGATGCGCAACTGGGGCGCATAATCGCCTTCTCGGAAGATCCGGTCCTTGCTGGAAGGTTGAGCTTGCAAAGGGTATTGGGGTGGATCTGCCCCGAGACATTCTTTCGCGCTAGGCGTCCGGCCGTCGAGATCGTTGCCGTCGGGCGCATCAGGAGTAGCGAGCTTGACCTGGCATACTGAGTCCATGCGAGGCATCATTCTGGCGGGCGGCACGGGCTCGCGACTGCACCCCTTGACCATCGGGGTCTCGAAACAGCTCATGCCTGTCTACGACAAGCCGATGATCTACTACCCCCTGAGTACCCTGATGCTGGCGGGCATCCGCGACATCCTCATCATTACGACACCCGAGGATCAGCCGACCTTCCAGCGGGTTCTCGGCGATGGGGACCGATTCGGTATCAACCTCACGTACGTATCTCAGCCGTCTCCGGACGGTCTTGCGCAAGCCTTTCTACTGGGTGAGCAGTTCTTGGGTGGAGAGCCCGCCGCACTGGTCCTCGGGGATAACCTCTTCTATGGGCAAGGCATGGGGGCCCAGCTACGGAGCTACGGAGATCTTGAAGGTGCGGCAGTGTTCGGGTACTGGGTGAAGGACCCAAGTGCGTATGGCGTGGTCGAGATGGACGTGCATGGCCGGGCAGTCTCGCTCGAGGAGAAGCCATCCGCTCCTCGTTCGAACCTGGCTGTCCCCGGCTTGTACTTCTACGACGCCACCGTCGTGGAGCGGGCGAAGATGCTGCAGCCCTCGGCGCGCGGGGAGCTCGAGATCACTGACCTGAACCGCTCCTATCTGGACGACGGGATGCTGCAGGTCGAGGTGCTCACCCGTGGCACCGCGTGGCTGGATACCGGCACGTTCGACGACCTCGCCGCCGCGGGCGAGTTCATCCGTACCGTCCAGCAGCGTCAGGGGCTGTCCATCGGCGCCCCTGAAGAGGTCGCCTGGCGGATGGGCTACCTCAGCGACGCCGACCTACGAAAGAGGGCCGAGCCCTTGGAGAAATCTGGTTACGGTCGGTATTTGCTCGACGTTCTTGCACGTGAGAACGCTGACCGCCCCGTCTGATCCTCATTTTATATACGCAGAAGGAGCTTTCGATGTCGCGTCATCTGCTCGTCACTGGGGGAGCCGGGTTCATCGGCTCCGATTTCGTCCATTACGTCATGGCCCATACCGAGGACACGGTCACGGTGCTGGACAAGCTCACCTACGCCGGCAGCCGGGAGTCGCTGGCTGGCGTGCCCTCTGACCGGGTGCGTCTGGTGGTCGGGGACATCGCCGACGCCGCGACGGTGGAGCCGCTGGTCGCGGAGGCGGACGCGGTGGTGCATTACGCGGCGGAGTCCCACAACGACAACTCGCTCGATGACCCCAGCCCGTTCCTGACCACGAACCTGATCGGCACGTTCACGCTGCTGGAGGCGGCGCGGCGCCATGGCACCCGGTTCCATCACATCTCGACCGACGAGGTCTATGGGGATCTGGCGCTGGATGATCCGGAGCGGTTCACCGAGGCCACGCCGTACAACCCGTCGAGCCCGTACTCGGCGACGAAGGCCGGCTCGGACCTGTTGGTGCGGGCGTGGGTGCGGTCCTTCGGGGTGCAGGCGACCCTGTCGAACTGTTCGAACAACTATGGGCCGCGCCAGCATGTGGAGAAGTTCATTCCGCGGCAGGTGACGAACCTGATCGACGGGATCCGGCCGCGGCTGTATGGGGCGGGATCGAACGTGCGGGACTGGATCCACGCGGATGACCACTCCAGCGCCGTGCTCAGGATCCTGGATCGCGGTGAGATCGGGGAGACGTACCTGATCGGGGCAGACGGGGAGAAGAGCAACAAGGAGGTCGTGGAGTTGATCCTACAGCTCATGGGACGTGACAGTCACGATTATGAGCACGTCACCGATCGTCCCGGCCATGACCTGCGCTATGCGATCGACTCGACGCGGCTGCGCACGGAGCTAGGCTGGCAGCCCTCGTTCCGCGACTTTGAGGCGGGTCTGGCCGCGACGGTGGACTGGTACCGGGAGAACGAGGCGTGGTGGCGCCCGCAGAAGGCGGCGACCGAGGCGAAGTACGCGAAGGCGGGGCAATGACTGTGCTCGCCGTGCACGAGACCCCGATCCCTGGCCTGCTCGTGGTGGACCTGCCTGTCCATGGGGATGACCGGGGCTGGTTCAAGGAGAACTGGCAGCGGGAGAAGATGGTTGCCGCGGGCCTGCCGGACTTCGGTCCGGTGCAGAACAACATCTCCTTCAACCAGGCCGTGGGCGTCACGCGGGGCATCCATGCCGAGCCGTGGGACAAGTACATCTCGGTCGCGACCGGGCGCGTGTTCGGGGCGTGGGTGGATCTGCGCTCCGGCGATAGCTTCGGTGCGACGTACTGGCACGAGATCACGCCGGAGGTGGCGATCTTCGTGCCGCGCGGGGTGGGCAATGCGTTCCAGACCCTGGAGGCACCGGCGGCGTATACCTACCTGGTTAGCGAGCACTGGTCCGAGGCCGCACAGTCGCAGTACACCTTCCTGAACCTGGCTGATGAGTGGGTCGCGATCCCGTGGCCGATCTCGCTGGAGGAGGCGGAGCTTTCCGCGAAGGACCTCGCTCATCCGCGGTTGGCGGAGGTGACGCCGGTGCCGCCGCGCCGCACCCTGGTGGTCGGTGGGGGAGGGCAACTGGGGCGGGCGCTCGCGGCGCGCTGGACGTACCGGACCGATGTGGACGTGGTGACCCGCGAGCAGCTGGACCTCGCCGATCCCGCGAGCGTCGAGGCATTCGACGTCGCGCCCTACGGCACGATCGTCAACGCCGCCGCGTATACGGCGGTCGATGCGGCGGAGTCCGACGAGGGGCGTCGGGCGGCCTGGGCGGTGAACGTCACCGGCGTCGGGCTTCTGGTGGAAGCCGCCCGCGCGCAGCGGGCAGTGCTCGTGCATGTCTCCAGCGACTATGTCTTTGATGGGACGGCAGAGGTGCACGACGAGGACGAGGCCCCGAGTCCGTTGGGCGTCTACGGGCAGACGAAGGCCGCCGGTGACCAGCTCGTGGCGACGCTGCCGGAGCACTACATCGTGCGCACCAGCTGGGTGATCGGCGAAGGCGGCAACTTCGTGGACACCATGGCGGGCCTGGCGAAGCGCGGCATCGACCCGACGGTGGTCGACGACCAGATCGGTCGGCTCACCTTCACCGCCGATCTCGCCGCGGCGATCGACCACTTACTCACCGTGCGTCCCGCCCCGGGGACCTACAACGTTACGAACGAGGGGGAGCCGGTCAGCTGGGCCCGCATCGCCGCCGAGGTGTTCGCCCTGACCGGCCACGAGCGCTGCCGCGTCACACCCGTGAGCACGCAGGACTACTACGCGGGCAAGACAGGGATCGCCCCGCGGCCCCGCCACTCCGCTCTGGATCTCGCGAAGATCCACGCCACCGGCTTCGCCCCCCGCGAGCAGTTACAGAGCCTGCAGACACATCTCGCTTGACGTGACAATTGGATACGTTATCCACGAGTGGCAGGATAAACCCCGCAATTCTGCGTAACGCAAGCTCCCCTAGAGCATCGCAGCCACATCTGCAAGAATGGATTTGTTGGAGCTGTTGAGCAAGGAGAGGTGCAACTTTCTTAGCGCCTCTTCGTGTGGCGGCATCACGGTTTGGAAGTTCTGGACCAGTAGAGAGTAGGGCGTTTCGTGGCTGGATGGATTTTCGAGGTATGGTTCCAGCTCGGCATAATTTGCCTCAAGTCCGCCAGTTGCATCAAATACCCTTCTCATCGCCTCAAAATCAAGATTAAGTTCTCCGCGGAATCCTGACAATCCAGTTTCTTTCTTGAAGTTAAGCGTGGCGTAATGCAACCCCTTGGCTTGCCGCAGGTGCTCAAATACACCACTGCCAGCCCGATGTCGTGTCAATGCAAAGAATCGCGTCTGCAGACCACCGGCAAGTAGTAGCGGGGTGTGCATCGCAGACCCCTCTATCCCAAGAACGATCGCAGAACTGGATAAAATATCTAGTTGCTCGCGGACGCTATATGCTTCAGGATGAACAATCTCGAATCCGAAATCTCGAGCCAACCCGTCAAGAGGGTCCTCGGCGGGGGAGCCCGGGGTCGCCCCTGCCCCAAGCTTGGAGCGAGAAAGCAGAATCTTCTTGCCTGAAACTACGGGTGCACCGACCTGAAGACCAACATGCTCGGTGAAATCCGGATGCACGTAATCTCCAATGCAGATACCAGGTTGCGGGAATATTACTTCAGTAAAGCGGGTTGCGGTCTTAAGGAAATATTCTCGATTGCGATAGCCGAGAAGATTCAGCACTTCACGCTGAAAATCACTCAACGAACCGGCGTCCCAAACTACTGGAATCTCGGGATTGTCGAGAGCGTACCAGACGCGGGCCAGACCCTGCGTTAGGAAATGCCCCCACCCAGACTGGGGTGCACCCAAGTAGATGACAGGCTCAGAAACAGTGGCCGTGGGGGAAGTGTAAGGCAGGAAGTCGGAATACTGTCGTCCAAGAACGGACAGAAGCGCTTCGGGAATGGGACGCTTGTCTACCCAGGCCCCGATGTAGCCGGTTGTTACGTGCAGGCCCTTGCCATGCCGCCCGCGAACGCCAGGAGCAAGAACGACGCGATGGCGCACAGAATGCTGAAGGTCGTTGCTGTTTGACAGGTACGGAGCAGGGACCTCTCCTCTCAGTTCGCGAGGAACCCATCGGTGGGCGCTCCCAATAGCAGGTCCAGGCGACCCTTCGGAGAGAGAGACGTCGTGAAATTTCAGCGTGTAGCGCGTTAGCGCGGCAGGATCCCTTGCCCACGTCGCGGTAGCTCCACCGGAGACTTTGCGACTTAGTGCGAACTTTCTGCTCTTGCTATCTTGAATCGTCACCCAACAATCATTAGCGATCCCCCATTCTGCGGGGGTGATAGTTTCGATCAGAATGCCTGGCTTCACTAAGGGCGACGAGGGTCGGCGGGAGTCGACCCAGCCATCGAGCGTTTTGTATTGAAGTGAAAATTCAACGCCTTCGCTCAATGGCAGATCTTGCAGGTTCTCAATCCGCGTGCCGCTCCAGCTAGCCGGCGATGGAGCGCTTGACGGAATCGCATGAAACGCGATCGGATCGCCTGTCACGAGACTGCGAATTGCAACCCTGGCGTTCCGTGGCCGATCTAAGTCTGTGGTCACAACTAAAGCTGCTCGATAGTTGGGGTCGGCGAAGATCAGCAGCCCGTCCTCTCCTTCGAGTTTTAGCGCTGTCTGTTCCAAGGCTTCCTCCGGTGTGTGGTTCTATTCGTGAACGTCTCGCCAATTCGACCCAAAGAGGCAGGGCATCTGCTCCCATGGTTACCAGGGCGGCGTCAGGCCTATATGGTCTCGTAGATGCGGGCCATCAAGTCGCCATAGACGTCGTTGTTGGGCGCTCGATGGCCGGGTCCGAGGTCGATATCTATGGTTTCCAGACGTCCCGCAACGCCCGCCTCCTCGTACGAGGTGCGAAGGAGGCTCTCGTGCTCAGTGCGATGGTGCTCATCGCCTATATTTGACACTAGCCTCGGGCTTTCATCGTTGAGGTGTCCGAGGGGTGGGTCGTGATGGGTGAAGGTG
>NZ_JABUXW010000055.1 GCF_014897585.1 Brachybacterium tyrofermentans
GCAGGTCACACCTCGGTTAGAGACCGGACCCTTACACAGCTAATGAAACACCCTCCCAGCCGTCCTCGATCAGATGCGTGACGTAGGAGCGGCGCAGCGAGTGGAAGTCCAGCACCGGGTCCAGGCCGATCCCTCCCCGGTAGTCGGCCATCCGGTGATCCAGTAGTGCTGCGCTCACCCGCGGTGACCGCTCCGAGGGCCAGGCCGCCGGGTTGTCGTCGGTGCCGAACAGTGGGCGGACCTCGGTGAACCACTGCTCGAGGACGTCGACCGCCCACGGCCAAACAGTCAGCACCGTGCGTCGCTTCGGCGGCGAAGCGCGCTTCGCTTTCCCGTGGCGGACGTGCACCGCCCCGAAGCCGCCGAACTCCGGCGCCTCCGGGTTGCGGCCAAAGTCGGACACATCAAGCATCTGCGTTTCGGTGCGGCGCGTGCCGAACGCGTAGGCCGTCTTGAAGATCGTCGCGTCCCGGAACGCCGCCATCCACCCCTTCTTGCCTTGGGAGCGCTTCAATTCGACTTGCTCGTCGGCGTAGTCGAACAGGTCCTGCAGCTCGCGTCGGGTGAACGGTCGCTTCGCAGGCTCCGACTCGACGTCCGCGACGTGCTGCGCAGAGTTGACGTCCGTGATGATCTGCACCGGGTGCGCCCCGAACCAGCGCATGCACTCCTCAGCCCAGCCATATGCCGGGTCGATAGCGAACGCGCAGAACCCGCGCACTGCGACCTGGTAGCCGCGCACCGTCGAGCGCGTGCAATGGTGCACCGCACGCAGATCCGCGAACCACTCGTCGGCGTGCACCGCCGCCCATTCCCAGGGGAACACGCCCGCGTGCGCCTGGAACGCACGGACCTGCCGTTCCCGCGCTTGGACCGTCGAGCGCGCAAGGTTCCGGGCAAGGCCCTGGTTCCGCCACCCCTCGAGCATCGCCTCGAACACCTGCTCGTCCGGGCGAAGCAGCGCGACTCCGTCCGACAGGACCAACCGGGCAGAACCCGCCAACGCGCCCTCGTCACCAACCACTTCGCCCCCTTCCTTGGATCGCATCAGATGCGATAATATCGCATTCACTGCGATCGGCAAGAGAAAGCCCAGGTCACGAGCGAGAGACTCGAAGCGGCGCACATCGACTGGTCAGGACGGCAAGGATCCCACACTGTCAGATCGTTGAGATTCCAAGGGAAAACGGACCAAGCCGCCGCAGCCAACACCTGTGACGGGATCGCATCAGATGCGATTCGTCATCGTTAACCGTTGATTGCCGATCGTGTGTGGGAGAAATCTGGCACGGGGAATCGGCGAGTCGCGGGCCCCTCGTGGAGCTCAGATCTGGCCCGCCGGGACTGACTCTCGTGTGGCGTCGACGCTGGGGCTGTGTCGGCTCGGGCCTGTCGGTGTGGCCCATACCTGCTGGGTAGTCCTGTTCGTCGCACACGAGCGCGGACAGGCCCGAACAGCAGGGAGCCACCGCCATGCCCGACCCCATCCCGCCGCCCGCCGCGCGCCTGACCGAACTTCCGGAACCGGTGTTCGTCGATGACCGGGCGACGCTCTACCTCGGGGACGCGGTCGAGCTCCTCCCGCTCCTGCCCGCAGCAAGCATCGACGCCCTGGTCACCGATCCGCCGTACGGGTTGAGCTTCAACGGGCAGGCCTGGGATGACGCTTCCGGGTTTCGCGAGTCGCTGATCCACATCGACACGAGCGGGATGAGTGCGCCGGAGGTGTTCGAAACCTGGTGCACGGCGTGGGCTGCAGGAGCATTTCGCGCGTTGAAGCCAGGGGCGTATGTTGCAGCGTTCGGTGGTGCACGCACCTGGCACCGGATGGTGCGTGGAATCGAGAATGCAGGGTTCGAGATCCGGGACCAGATCGCATGGCTGCACACCACCGGGATGCCCAAGAGCATGGACCTCTCGCACGCGATCGACAAGCACCACGGCGCACGCCGCAGCGACCGGGTCGTGCAGACCACCGATCACGACGGGGTGCTCGGCGCGACCCGCACCGTCGTCTCGAAGGGCACTCCAGTGACCGAGGACGCAGCGCGCTGGGAGGGGTGGGGCACGGCGCTACGACCGGCGTTCGAGCCGATCATCATCGCCCGCAAACCCCCGGAAGGAAACCTCGTCCGCAATGTCCTGGAGCACGGCGTCGGCGGGATCAACATCGACGGGGCGAGATTCGCTGATGACCGGTGGCCGACGAACGTCGCCTTCGACGCTGGCCAGGCGGATGCGCTGGACGTGTTGACGGGGACGTGGCAGGGCGAGTCGCTGTCGCGGAAGTTCCCGATCTTCCGCTTCGACCACAAGCCCTCCAAAGCGGAACGACCCCGCGCGTTCGGGGTATCGCACACAACCGTGAAGCCGTTGGCGTTGATGCGCTGGCTCGTCACGCTGGTGACCCCGCCGCACGGAGTGGTGCTGGAGCCATTCGCTGGATCGGGGGCGACGGTGGAAGCAGCGGTTAGCGATGGGTATCGCGTGCTGTGTTTCGAGAAGGATGCGTCGTATGTTCCGCTGGTCCAGTCACGGCTGGACCGGTAGCCGAGCCGTGGTCGGGGAGTTTCTGGCGACGAACGACCTTGCGCCATCTCACCTCCGTACTTTCGAACGGTGTCGTGTCGTAGTTGGATGTTCGGGGCTATTCTGAGTTCATGTCCGTCTCTGAGTTGTCCGCGAGCACGCAGAACTATTTGAAGGCCGTGTGGGGTCTGACGGAGTGGTCGTCGGTGCCGGTGACGCCGACTCTGATCGCGGAGAGGACGGGGTTGAAGCTCTCTTCGGTCTCGGATGCTGTCCGTAAGCTCTCTACGCAGGGTCTTGTCGAGCATGCTCCTTATGGTTCGGTGGAGCTGACGGAGACGGGGCGCTCCTACGCGCTGGCGATGGTTCGTCGGCATCGGCTGATTGAGTCGTTCCTCGTCAGTGTCTTGGGGTACTCGTGGGATCAGGTGCATGACGAGGCTGAGCACCTTGAGCATGCGGTGTCCGATTTCATGATCGACCGGATCGACGAGTTTTTGGAGTTCCCCGCCCGCGACCCTCATGGTGATCCGATCCCCTCCGCTGACGGGACGGTGCATATCCCGGATGCGACGCAGCTGACCGAAGTCGGGGCGGGGCACCGAGTGGTGGTCGAGCGCATTTCGGACTCGGACCCGGCGCTCCTGCAGTTCTTCGAAGAGCATGGTTTCCTAATCGGATCAACGCTGGAGATCGGCGACGGTGCCCCGTTCTCGGACGCACTGGACGCGCGAGTTACGGGATCGGAAACCTCGGTAGCACTGGGGCGTTCGGCGACAGACGCACTCTATGTGTCTGTCGTGGCCAGTTGATACGGTCACCCCGTAGCTTCGTCGTGGAGTGATGCATGGAGCACGCCTGCTCCGGCAGGGAGCAACGTGCCATGCCATTCCGCCGAGCGGACCTCGATGATGTCGACTTCCGCTGTGCAGGCCTGGATGTCTAACCATGTGCCGGGGCGAAGGTGTCGCTCGTCGAGGAAGACCAGTGTTTCAAGTGGCGCGTCCGCGATGCGTGTGATCTTCACTGGAGCCCATCGCGGGCGTGCGAGTTCCCGCAGGGGGATATCGGTGGGAGTCTCGATGCGGCCGTCTGGCGTGGGGATGGGTTGCCCGTAGGGGTCGTGGGTGGGCTGGTCGAGGGAAGCTTCGATTCGCTGGAGGAAGCGGGGTGAGCTGCTGGCTTCCAATGCGTCCGCATTGGCGGCGAGTTCGCTCCAGGGCAGGTCGAGGACGTCGTGGAGGAAGCACCGCAGTATCCGGTTCGTCCGCACTGCCCGCATCGATTCGAGTCGTCCCGTAGGAGTGAGCGAAATGCTCTTGTACCGTTCGTGGTTGACGAGACCGTCCTCGGCGAGTCGCTTTACCTGTTCGGAGACGCTCCCTGGTACGAATCGCAGCGCACCGGCTAGGCCGGTGACCGTGACTGGAGCGTCACTGTTCTCGGTCAGTGACCAGATGGCACGAAGATAGCGTGCTCTGGTCCCTGACCGGTCGCTCTTGCCGCGCATGCGTGATGCCCTTACTGTGCGGAAGCGAGTGCGCGTCTGCGGCGTGTGCTCATAATCCGGGTCCCGATGAGACCGTGCTGGGGGCTGAAGAGGTAGACGAGCGCGAAGACGGCTCCCTGAGCGAGGACGACCATTCCGCCGGACGCAGTGTCGAGGTAGTAGCTCAAGTACAGGCCGATAACGGCGCAGCCTGCGGAGATCGCGGGGGCGATGACGAGCATGCGTCCGAACCTGTCGGTGAGCAGGTAGGCGGTAGCTCCCGGGATAATGAGCATCGCGACGACGAGGACAACGCCGACCGCTTGCAGGGCGACGACGGCGGTCAGGGCGAGGAGTCCGAGGAGGACGGCGCCGAGGATCTTCGGGTTCAGTCCGATCGCGTGGGCGTGGGTGGAGTCGAAGGCGTAGAGAGTGAAGTCGCGACGTTTGGTGACGAGAATCGTGAAGGTGATCGCACCGAGGATGATGATCTGGGTGAGATCGGCCCAGGAGACGCCGAGCAGGTTGCCGAAGATGATGTGGTTCAGGTCGGTCTGCGACGGCGTGACCGAGATCAGCACGAGCCCCAGCGCGAACAGGGTCGTGAACACGATGCCGATCGCGGCGTCTTCTTTGACACGGCTGGTGTCTCTGACTGCGCCGATGAGGGCGACGGCGAGGAACCCAAACACTACTGCCCCGAGGGCGAACGGTGCGCCGGCGATGTAGGCCAGCACGACCCCGGGCAGGACGGCGTGGGAGACGGCGTCGCCCATGAGCGACCAGCCGATCAGGACGAGCCAGCAAGACAGCACCGCGCACACGATCGAGGCGATCAAGGTGGTCGCGAGGGCACGGACCATGAAGTCATAGCCGAGGGGTTCGAGGAAGAAATCGATTAGGTTCATCAGTTGTCGCCTCGGTTCAGGACGTCCAGGCCGAAGGCCAGGGCAAGGTTGTCGGGCTGGAGCACCTCGTCCGGGTCGCCGTGCATGAGCACGCGCCGCATCAGGAGCACGGCCTCGTCGGCCAAGTCGGGCAGGGCGTGGAGGTCGTGGGTCGAGACGAGAATCGTCGCCCCGTCGTCAGCGAGCTCGCGCAGCAGTCGGGTGATCGTGGCCTCGGAGCGTTTGTCGACTCCGGCGAACGGCTCATCCAACAGCAGAATGGTCGCGCCCTGGGCGATCCCCCGGGCGACGAAGGCGCGCTTCTTCTGGCCGCCGGAGAGCTGCCCGATCTGCCGATTCGCGTACTCGGTGAGCTCCACCCGTTCCAGGGCGTGGTCGACGGCGTCGTGATCGGCTTTCTTCGCGTGGCGGGTGAATCCCATGTGCCCGTAGCGGCCGGTCATGACGACATCGCGTACGGTCACCGGGAACGCCCAGTCGACGTCCTCGCTCTGCGGCACATAGCCGACGACCCCGGACTTACGTGCCTTCACCGGGTTCTCGCCGCTCACGCGCACCGTGCCGGAGTCAGGACGCAGCAGCCCCATGATGGTCTTGAACAAGGTGGACTTCCCGGACCCGTTCATGCCGACGAGTCCGCACACGCGTCCTGCCTGGATGTCGAGGGTGGCGTGGTCGAGGGCGAGGACCTCGCCGTAGTGCACGGTGACGTCGTGCACGGAGATCGCTGTCGTCATGAGTTCTGTCCCGTCAGGGCGTCGATGATGACCGTGGCGTCGTGGCGGATCAGTTCCAGGTAGGTCGGGACCGGCCCGTCCGCTTCGGAGAGGGAATCGACGTAGAGGGTGCCGCCGAAGACCGCGTCGGTGGCTTCGACGACCTGCAGCATCGGGGCTTCCGAGACCGTGGACTCGCAGAACACCGCGGGTACGTCGTTGTCGCGTACGAACTCGATGGCAGAGGTGATCTGCTGGGGGGTGGCCTGCTGCTCGGCGTTGACCGCCCAGATGTACTTCTCCGTCAGCCCGGCGTCCCGTGCGAGGTAGGAGAACGCGCCTTCACAGGTGACCAGCGCCCGCTGGTTCTCGGGCAGGACCGACAGTTCGTCGACCAGCTCGTCCTGCACGGTCTGTAGCTCGGCCTTGTATGCCTCGCCGTTGGCCTCGTATTCGCTCGCGCTGTCGGGGTCGAGGTCGCTGAACGCGTCGACCATGTTGTCGACGTAGATCTGCACGTTCACCGGGCTCATCCACGCGTGTGGGTTCGGCATCCCTGCGTAGGCGTCCTCGGTGATGTCGATGGCCTCGACTCCCTCGCTGACGACGACGTGAGGCACGTCCATGCCTTCGACGAACTGTCCGAACCACGCCTCCAGGTTCATCCCGTTGTCGAGAATGAGGTCGGCCTCCGATGCTCTGCGGATGTCGCCGGGTGTGGGTTCGTAGCCGTGGATCTCCGCCCCGACCTTCGTGATCGACTCCACCCTCAGGTTGTCGCCGGCGACGTTCTCGGCGATGTCCGCGAGAACGGTGAACGTCGTCAGCACCACGGGACGCTCATCGTCTGCTCCTGCATCGTTCTCGCCGGATGTTGCGCATCCAGCAAGAGACAGCGCGAGCACGGACGCTGCCAGCAGCGGCAGGGAACGGCGGGAGAAGAAGCGGGAGTTACGTGGCATGGATGGTTCCTTAACTGAACGGGTGGCGAGATACGGGTGGAAGTTCACGTGAGTGGTGGAAACGGAGGGCTTGGGGGCGGGCCAGCGCGATGGGATGCGGCGATGAAGTGGTCGAGCTTGTCGGGTGCTTCTCGGAGGTGTCAAGTTTTCTGTGTAAGGGGCCGGTCGAACAGCCTCTCTGCCGGGTG
>NZ_JABUXW010000056.1 GCF_014897585.1 Brachybacterium tyrofermentans
CACCTTTCTCTAAGCCGTCCGCCGGTCGGGACCACACCCCCATGAAATCCCGAGGCTAGGCGCGCGTTGATCGGGCGAGGCCCCTTGTCCTTCGCCCACGCGGGGTACAGACCCCAGCGCGCCAGCTCGAGACTCCGCTGCACCTCGCCGTCGTCGTCGACGAACTCGCGCACCACCGGCGCCTTCGTGCGCGGGGCGATGCTGTAGACCGGCTGCCACTCTGCCACCCGATCCTGGCTCGTCGCCAGATAGGCGTGGAGCAGACCGTCTCCATTGCCGGGGGAGAGATTCATTCGGCTGAGCATTGTTCTCAGGGTTCTGCGTCAGTGCCGGTTGAGGCGCGGGCCCGGGACGCACCTCATGGTCGATGCCTACTACGTGAGTCCGTGGCGCGCCGAAGCTTCAAGTTCTATATAGCTAAGTTGAAGCTTCGAGGCTATCGTCGTGCCATGTCCGTCGATGAGCTGTCTGCGAGTGCCCAGAACTATCTGAAGGCGATTTGGGGGTTGTCCGAGTGGAGTGACGAGCCGGTGACGTTGAAGCTCATCGCGCAGCGGACCGGTGTTGCCCTGTCGTCCGCTTCGGATGCGGTGCGGAAGCTGACTGAGCAGGGTCTTCTGTCTCACGCGAGGTATGGCTCGGTCGAGTTGACGGAGGTCGGTCGTGCGTACGCGCTGGTGATGGTGCGGCGGCATCGCTTGATCGAGACGTTTCTGGTGGAGACCCTCGGGTATCGGTGGGACGAGGTCCACGAGGAGGCCGAGCAGCTCGAGCACGCCGTCTCGGACTTGATGGTGGAGAGGATCGATGACGTTCTGGGTCGCCCCCGGCGTGACCCGCACGGTGATCCGATCCCTGCAGCGGACGGAACAGTGACCGTGCCTGATGCGCGGCGTCTCACCGACATCGGAGCGGAGGGCAGGTTTGTGGTCGAGCGGATCTCGGACACGGACCCGGCGATGTTGCAGTTCTTCGAGTCCCAGGGCATCGGAGTCGGGGCCACGCTTGTGGTCGCGGCGGGAGCACCGTTCTCCGATGCGCTGGAAGTTCGTTCTGGAGAAGTGGGCTCGCCAACGTTGCTGGGACGCTCTGCGACAGATGCCCTCTACGTCTCGGCGGATCCAACCTGATCCTCACGCCGGCGCGCCGTATCGCGTCGATACCGGCGGACTCCAGCCTTTTTGCTGAGCAGGCCGTGCTTGGGACTGATGAGGTAGACGAGCGCGAAGGCGCATCCCTGGGTGAGGACGACGAGGCCGCCTGGTGAGGCGTCGACCCAGTAGCTGATGTAGATCCCGACCACGGAACAGAGTGACGAGAGGACCGGCGCGATCACGAGCATCCGCCCGAAGCGGTCGGTGAGCAGGTAGGCCGTCGCTCCGGGAATGATGAGCATCGCGACGACGAGCACCACTCCCACGACCTGGAGAGCGGCAACTGCGGTCAGCGCCAGAAGACCCAGCAGCAGCGCGCCGAGGAATCGGGGAGACAGGCCGATGGCGTGGGCGTGTGTCGGGTCGAAGGCATAGAGCGTGAGGTCGCGACGTTTGAACACCAGGGCGATGAGAGCCACGGTTGCCAGGATCGCGATCTGGACGAGATCTGCGCGGGAGACGCCGAGGATGTTGCCGAAGATGATGTGATTGAGGTCGGTCTGGCTGGGTGTGACCGAGATCAGGACCAGCCCCAGGGCGAAGAGAGTGGTGAAAACGATGCCGATGGCCGCGTCCTCCTTCACGCGGCTCGTCCCACGGACGAGACCGATCATTCCGACCGCCAGGAACCCGAAGACGACCGCACCGATGGCGAAAGGGACGCCGAGGATGTAGGCGATGACGACTCCGGGGAGGACGGCGTGAGATACGGCATCCCCCATGAGCGACCATCCGATGAGCACCAGCCAGCACGACAGCAGTGCGCACACCACGGCAGCGATCACGGTCGTGACGAGCGCACGGGTCATGAAGTCGTAGGAGAGCGGCTCGAGGAGCCAGTCGAGCGGCGTCATGCGGCACCCTCCTGCTGCAGAACGTCCAGACCGAAGGCGAGAGCGAGCCTCTCGGGCGTGAGGGCCTCGTCCACCGGGCCGTGGAAGAGGATGGTTCGCAGCAGCAGCACGGCGTCGTCGGCCAGCTGCGGCAGAGCATGGAGGTCGTGGGTGGAGACAAGGACGGTGCGGCCGTCGTCCGCGAGTGCGCGGAGAAGATCGACGATGGTGGCTTCGCTGCGCTTGTCGACGCCGGCGAAGGGCTCATCCAGCAGCATGATCCGTGCGTCTTGGGCGATCCCGCGGGCGACGAAGGCGCGCTTCTTCTGCCCGCCGGAGAGCTGGCCGATCTGCCGATTCGCGTACTCCGTGAGCTCCACCCTCTCCAAGGCTTCGTCCACAGCGATGCGGTCAGCGGGCCGAACACGGCGCGTGGCGCCCTGGTGGCCGTACCTTCCCATCATCACGACGTCTCGGACAGAGACGGGGAAAGCCCAGTCGACGTCCTCGCTCTGGGGGACGTATCCGACGAGCCCTCGCCGCCTGGCCTGCGCCGGCTGCGCGCCATTCAGCAGGACGCTGCCTGCTTCAGGCCGGACCATTCCGGTGATCGCCTTGAACAAGGTGGACTTCCCGGAGCCGTTCATTCCGATCAACCCCGTCACCGCACCCGCCCGCACCGCAACAGATACGTCGTCGAGGGCGAGCACATCGCCGTAGCGGACGGTGACACCTTTGACATCGATCGCCGCTGTCGTCATGAGTCCTCCCCGGTGAGTCCCGCAGTGATGGTGTCCGCATCGTGGCGGATCAGATCCAGGTACGTGGGCACCGGGCCACCTTCCTCGGAGAGCGAGTCCACATACAGCGTCCCTCCGAAGCGTGCATCCGTAGCACCCACGACCTGCTGCATGGGGTCGTCGGAGACCGTCGACTCGCAGAACACGGCGGGGACCTCGTTCTCGTCGACGAACTCGATCGCGGATGTGATCTGCTGCGGAGTGGCCTGCTGCTCGGCGTTGACGGGCCAGATGTACTTCTCGGTCAGCCCAGCATCTCGGGCGAGGTAGGAGAATGCGCCCTCGCAGGTCACCAGCGCTCTCTGGCTGGTCGGGAGATCGTCGAGCTCGCCCGTCAGGTCATCTTGGACCTGCTGGAGCTGCTGCTTGTAGGTCTCCCCGTTCCTCTCGTAGTCCTCAGCGTGTTCCGGGTCGAGATCGCTGAACGCTGCGACCATGTTGTCGACGTACACCTGCACGTTCTTCGGGCTCATCCAGGCGTGCGGGTTGGGCTTGCCCGCGTAGGCGTCGCCGGTGATGTCGATGGGATCGATCCCCTCCGAGACCACGACGTGGGGCACATCGACGTCCTCGACGAACTGGCCGAACCACACCTCCAGGTTCAAGCCGTTGTCCAGGATCAGGTCGGCATCCGAGGCCTTCCGGATGTCTCCCGGCGTCGGCTCGTACCCGTGGATCTCCGCGCCAGGCTTCGTGATCGACTCGACCACGAGATGGTCGCCCGCAACATTCTCCGCGATGTCCTCCAACACGGTGAACGTCGTCAGGACTACCGGCTTCCCACTGTCGGCAGCATCCTGCCTGGCTCCACCTGAGCAGCCGGTGAGCACCAGCGCCGCACTCGCAACGACCGCGCCGAGCACAGCCTTCCATCGCCCTCGCACCTGCATCAGTGACCTCTCTCCGCTCACGACCACACGCGTGGTCACTTCTAGACGCCCAGATCCTAAGGTTCGACACGCCGAAGTTTCAAACCCGGCGTGGCGTACGCTTGAGGGCCGTCGGGCTTGATATCACTACATGTGGCACCCCCGCGGAGTGCGGACCCAACATCTAGTAGTTCAAGGTCGGGTCGAGTGTGACGACGACGAAGGAGGGATCGATGACGGCAGGCATCGAGCGCGCAGCACCGGGACTCGGAACACGTGACCTGACGCCACAGGAGTCCGCAGATCTCGTGTTCTTCTCCAGCGTCTCCGAGAACACGCTGCGCTTCGTGGAGAGGCTGGGGCGGCCTGCGGTGCGGATCCCGCTCCGACCCCGCATCGAGGGCATGATCCGCGTATGCCGCCCCTTCGTTCTGGTGGTCCCCACCTACGGCGGCGGCGAGCAGGCCGGGGCCGTACCGAAGCAGGTCATCGCCTTCCTCAACGATCCCGCCAATCGTGCTCTGCTGCGCGGGGTCATCACCGCAGGCAACACCAACTTCGGCGAGCACTACTGCCTCGCCGGCCCAGTCATCTCCCGAAAGTGCGGCGTCCCAGAGCTCTATCGCTTCGAACTCCTGGGCACCCAGCGCGACATCGAGCGCGTGAACGAAGGGCTCGACCGCTTCTGGGCACGAACCGCCACGACGAACGACAAGAACAACGAACAGAGGAGAACAGCATGACCGCCACAACAGCCGTAGAAGGCTCCATCACCCCTCCGGCATACCGACACCACCCCAGCGCACCGCTGCGTCCGATCAACTGGAACCGCGTGAGCGACGAGAAGGACCTCGAGATCTGGAACCGCCTGACCGCGAACTTCTGGCTGCCCGAGAAGGTGCCCCTGTCCAACGACCACCAGGCCTGGCAAGCACTCGCGCCCCATGAACGAACCCTCACCATGCGAGTCTTCACCGGCCTCACCCTGCTCGACACCGTGCAGGCCACCGTCGGGGAGATCTGCCAGATCCAGGACGCCCGCACAGAGCACGAGGAAGCCGTCTACACCAACATCGCCTTCATGCAGTCCGTCCACGCCCGCTCGTACTCCTCGGTGTTCTCGACCCTGACCAGTACCCGAGAGATCGATGAGGCCTACCGCTGGGCGATCGGCAACGACCTGCTTCAAGCGCGATGCAAGAAGGTGCTCCAGCACTACTACGGGCCCGACCCGTTAAAGCGGAAGGTGTCCTCCACCCTGCTCTCCAGCCTTCTGCTCTACGCCGGCTTCTACCTGCCGCTGCACTTCTCCGTGCACGCCACCCTGACCAACACCGCCGACATGATCCGACTCATCCTGCGCGACAAGGCCGTGCACGGCTACTACTCGGGCTACAAGTACCAGCGCGGCCTCGAGGCTCACCCCAACCGCCGCGACGAGATGAAGGAGTTCACGTACACCCTGCTCGAAGAGCTCTACGAGCTCGAGCTCGACTACTCCGGCGAGCTCTACGAACCCCTCGGGCTAATGGACGATGTCGCCGCATTCGTGCGCTACAACGCGAACAAATCCCTCATGAACCTCGGCTACCCGGCACGGTTCACCGCCGACGAGACGTCAGTCAGCCCAGAGATCCTCGCCGCGCTCGCCCCCAACGCCGACGAGAATCACGACTTCTTCAGCGGAAGCGGATCGTCGTACATCATCGGCAAGGCCGAGCACACCAGCGACGACGACTGGGACTTCTAGACACGCAGACTCACCTGTCGGACTCGAAGCGGTACCGCGCTTGCCCCGGATCGCTACGACCCGGGGCAAGCACTCAGCGCAGACCGTGCTGCGGCAGACCTGAACCCGTCCGCAGGTCTGCCGCAACGGCTCGCCTGGCCACTCGCACTCAGATTGCCGGGGGACGGAATCATTCGCCGCTGCACTATTCATCCGAGAGAGATGCTCGCAGTTCGGGGTAGTTACCCCATCTCGAGCCGGTGCGGGCGGCGTGCCTGATAGCGGTTCCAATGTTGATCCCGAGGGTGTCGGGGCCTACCCCCGGTTCGTGGACACGGGGGTGTTTACGCTGCGAGCGCTAGCTT
>NZ_JABUXW010000057.1 GCF_014897585.1 Brachybacterium tyrofermentans
TGTTCGATCACGGCGACCTTCTCGGTGGGCAGGACGCCGGCACGGACGTCCGGGATGCCGAGGGAGCCTGCGACGCGCTCGGCAGCGGCCGGGGCGTCCCCTGTGAGCAGCACCGTCCGCAGTCCGAGCCCGTGCAGTGCGGCGACGGCCTCCGCGGCGTCCTCCTTGACCGCATCGGAGAGGGTGACTACTCCGATGACCTCTGCGTCTCGTGCGACCAGCGCTGTGGAGCGACCTGCCTGCTCGGCCTCGCTGACGGCTTCCTCCATCGGCCCGCTGAGGTGGGCGCCCAATTCGTGCATGAAGGCGGGGCTTCCGACTGCGATGCTCTCACCATTGATCGTTGCGCTGATCCCGTGACCGGGGGAGACGATGTGCCCAGTGGCGGCAGGGATGTCGGCGACCATGGTCGCGGCGTGGGTGCGGAGTGCTTCGGCGACGGCGTGCTCGGAGGATGCTTCGACCCCCGCGGCCAGGCGCATCAGCTGCTCAGCGGTGACTCCGTGGGGGTGGATGTCGATGACGCGCGGGGCGCCGAGCGTGAGGGTTCCGGTCTTGTCCAGGACGACGGTGGTGACCTTGCCGCTGGCTTCGAGAGCGTCTTGTCCCTTGACCAGGACCCCGAGCAGCGCGCCGCGTCCGACGCCGACCATCAGCGCGGTGGGGGTGGCGAGGCCGAGGGCGCAGGGGCAGGCGATGATCAGCACGCTGATCCCGTTGGTCACCGCAGTGGGCAGGTCTGCACCGGAGAGGAGCCAGGCAGACGCGACGAGCACGGTGAGGACGAGGACGACGGGCACGAAGACGCGCACCACGGCGTCGACGAGGTGCTGGACCTGGGCCTTGCGGATCTGCGCCTGCTCGGCGATGGCGGCCATCTGTGCGAGCTGGGTGTGGGCACCGACCCGGGTCGCCTCGAGGGCGAGGATCCCGTCCGCGGAGACGGTGCCGCCTATGACCTCGTCGCCCGGTCCGACGGTGCGGTGCAGGGATTCCCCAGTCATCGCACCGGTGTCGAGGGAGGCGGTGCCCTCGATGACCCGGCCGTCGACGGCGATCGTCTCGCCGGGGCGCACGAGCACGACGTCCCCGGTGCGGAGCTCCTCGACCGGCACCATCGTCTCGACCCCGTCACGTCGACGGCGGGCCTCCCGTGCCCCGAGGGCGGACAGCGCGCCGAGCACGTCGCCGGCGCGGCGCCGGCTGCGGGTCTCGAAGTAGCGGCCCGCGAGCTGGAAGGTCGTCAGTCCCGCGGCGACATCGAGGTACAGGGCGTTGGCGCCCTCGGGGACCTCGCCGATGCCGAGCCACACGCCGTCGGCGGCGTCGATGCCCGCGAGCATCGAGACCAGGGCCCAGCCGAACGAGGTGAGGATGCCGATGGAGACGAGAGTGTCCATGCTGACGGAGCGGTTCTGCAGGTTCCTCCAGGCAGCCCGGTGGAAGGGCCATGCCGCCCACGTGATGACGGGGACCGCGAGGAGGACGCACAGCAGTTCCCAGCCGGGGAACCGCCATTGCTCGACGAGTGCGAGGGCGATGGTGAGGTCCATCAGGGGGACGGTGAGCAGTGCTGCGGTGATGAGTCTGCGCCGCAGGCTCACGATGCGGTTCTCGTTGGCGCGGCGCGACCACTCGTCGTCCTGGTCGTCGTGCTCGGCGGCGTCATACCCGGCGCCGCGGATGACATCGATCGCGTGCGCCGGTGAGGTGATGCCCGTGACGACGGCGCGCTCGGTGGCGTAGTTGACGGTGGCGCTGACGCCGTCGAGCTTGTTCAGCTTCCGCTCGATGCGATTCGCGCATGCCGCGCAGGTCATCCCGGAGACGTCGAAGGTGTACCGCTCCTCCAGGGAGAGGGCTGGTGGGGCGGCCTGTGCGGTGGGGGTGTGGTTCATCGGGTGCGCTCCCTGTCCGAGAGTCTCTTGAGCATGTCGTTGTAGGCGTCGAACTCGGTGTCCAGGCCGCGGTCGAGGTGCCGATCCCGGCGACGGGCCTCCTTGTCGTCCTGGCGCGCCCATTGGATGCACAGTGCGACGATCGCGATGATCAGCGGGATCTCCCCACCCGCCCAGGCCACCGCGCCGGCCATCTTCTGGGACTCCCACAGGTTCGCCCACGGCAGTGCGAGGTAGTCGTAGTAGGTCTGGGCGAACAGCGTGGGCGAGGAGTAGATGGCCACTCCGAAGAAGGCGTGGAAGGGCATCGCGGCGAAGGTGTAGCCGAGCTTCCCGATATGGGGCAGCGGGCGCGGCGGACGGTCCACACCGATGATCAGGCTGTAGTACGCGTACCCCGTGGCCAGGAAGTGGAGGTTCATCAGCTGGTGCGCCCAGTGGAAGCGCATCATCGTGCCGAACAGCGGAGTGAAGTACAGGCCGTAGTAGGAGCCGATGAAGATGACGAACACGACCGCCGGGTGGTAGAGGGTCCGCAGCAGCCGCCAGTGCAGGATCTGCGTCACCCATGAGTGCACGCCCGCCCGGCGTCGATCCGCGCGTGCGGTGCGCAGGATCAACGTGATCACCCCGCCCTGGACCAGGAGGATCGGAGCGAGCATCGACAGGCTCATGTGCACCACCATGTGCACGCCGAAGTCGGGGGCGGAGTACTTTCCGAACCCGGAGCTCGTGGCCGCGAGGACGACCAGCCAGCCGCCACACCACAGCAGTACGCGGCTGATGGGCCATCTCGTGCCCCGGCGGCGCAGGACGATCACCATCGCGAGATAGGACGCGATGCCGACGACGGCGAGGACGGCGAACAGCAGGTTGAGCCTCCCTGTGCTCATCAGCGTCGCGAAGGTCGGCGCATCCGGCACCTCGAACCCCATGAACACCTCAGGGATGCTCGTGGGCACGAAGTACTGCGGTGGCGGAATGCGAGTCATCGCCGCACCGATCGCCACCCACACGGTGATCAGCAGGGCCGGGACCGCCATCCGGTGAGAGCCCCTGCGCCGCATCACCACGAGAGAGACAACGAGCGCTGCCAGAAGAGCAAGACGCACCAGGGTGAGAACGCCGGTCACGCTCGCCCACGGATCGCTCCCGGCAAGTTTGAACCACGTCACCACGAGCTCCGCCGCGAGCACGGCGACCGCCCCGACCAGGCCGACGCGGAGGACGAGCCCCTCGTCGAGAGGGCCCCTTTCCCCGCTGCGGATCAGCCGCACCGCGGCGGTGACCAGGACCGGTCCGAGGAGGACTCCTGCCGCGATGGTCTGGAGCGCGCCGGCATCCCCGCCGATGTCATGGTTCGGACCGACGAGGATCTGCCCCACCACCACCGGCGCCAGCGCGCCGATGATCCCCGCCCACAGCCCCGGCAGCAGCGTCGTCCAGCGCGTGCCCCAGTAGGAGCACAGCCACAGGACCAGCGCTCCGAACAGGGTCACGGTCCATGCCCGGGGCATGTAGCCGAACGTGTAGAGCGGTCCGAACGCACCTGGCTCCAGGAGGCGGCCCAGCTCGACGCCGTTGGACTCGGGTGCAGCGACGATCAGGTTCGCCGCCGCCAGCACGGTCCAGGCGCCCGACGCCCAAGTGAGGAGGCGCAGGTCCGGGCCGAATCGCAGCCGGCCTGCCTCGCTCTTCCCGCGCGGATGCAGGAACAGCACCGCGACGACGGCGCCCAGGGAGGTCACGGCCGCGAGGTCTGCGGCACCGCGCAGCGCGGCGGCAGTCACGGCCGTCCCTGTTCCGGGGAACCCTCGGTGGATGTCCTCGTACACGGAGGGGCCGCCGAGCAGGTTCGCGGCCATCGCAGGAAGTATTGCGACGAGGAGCGCGCCGAGCGCGAAGGCCACTGCTCTCTGCTTCACCACGCCGACTCTACAAGATGTCGAATACTGGTCTCGGGGCGACAGGTCGCGATGTCGCGGACGTCTCCCGTGCGCCACTCAGCGATGCTCGGGGCGCAGATGTCCGCTTGGGGTGCGCGAAGACGGCAAGGCGTCCGGCGCGCAGTGCTGTGGGTGGAGTGCGCTGACTCGAGCGGCGCGAACTCCGAGCTCGCGGGAGGGGGTGAGGCGGTTGAGAGCGGCCAGGGCCGCCCGCAGGTGGGCCGGACCTACCTTCGAGGCTGCAGCGTCATCCGCGGCCAGCTCGGTGAGCAGCGTGATCCGTGAAGCGAGCTCTCTTCGCAGGCCGGAACGTTTGGGCAAGCACGCCGTGTGCCACGCTCCAAGCCTCCTCAGTAGTGTGTGGTGCTGTCTGAGATGCGCTGCCTCATGGGCGAGAACAGCGGATAGGTAGGAGGGCGGCAGTGCGTGCTGGACAGCGCGCGAGACGAAAATCGTTGACGGCGTGCCCGGTATAGCCACGGCCACATAGCGCGGGTCCTCGATCTCCACGACGGTGATGGTGCCCATCTGCCAGGAGTCTGTCCGCCGGCGGGAGAGCAGTTCGGTGATGCTTGGCCGATCGTCATCTTCCTCGCCGAGATCGACCCGGCGCAGCTGGGTAAGGGACCCCGCGATACCAAGACCTCCGAGCCCGGCCCAGGCGATGAGCGTCAGGGCCAGCCCCTCGATCGGGGCGCCAGCAGAGCTCGTCGACAGCGACAGCGCGGACGCGACGAGAACGGCCACGATCGTGACGACTAGTCCCAGTGCGCCGGTAAGAGCCCACGCCGCCAGCGCGCGACGCGGACGACGGATCTGCCACGTCCCACGAGTGAGAAGACACGCCGAGAGCGGGACCGCGGCGAGGCCTGTCACTAACGGCCCGACGATCGCCCAGATCATCATCGTTCCCGGCGAGAACGCCGTGAGGTGATCGCATCCATCACCAGATCGAGGTCGGCCTCGGAGAGGTTGTTTGTGAAGGCCATCAGTGCATCCTCGCGGTCCTGGGCGTCCTCGAGCACCTCGACCATGTCGGCGGCGTGCGCCTGCGCGCTACTGACGGCTGCTTCGAAGGTGACCCGCCGGGGGGAGAGGGCTCGTCGGGTGACCATCCCTTTCGTCTCGAGCCGGGACAGCACCGTCAGGACCGTGGTCTGGGCGGGTGCGGGGTCATCGAAGGTCACCTGGATCGCGCTGGCACTAAG
>NZ_JABUXW010000058.1 GCF_014897585.1 Brachybacterium tyrofermentans
CAGTAGCACCCTCATCGTAAGAGGGCCCACTGTCCGAAAACCACGCGGCACCTCAGACCGTCCGACATGCTCGTCCCCGCTTCGCGCCGCACGGAAGCGGACCTTGCGTGGGGAATCTCCGGAACGGACGACATCACCCTTCTTCTGCAACCGCTCCAGTGCCGTCATCAACGTCGTGTACGCCGGGACATGACCAGTGAACACGGCCTGGATATCGCGGGCACTCAAAGGCTCGGATGCGTCCCAGAGGATGCGCATGACCTCGCCCTCGAGTTCCCCTCGTTCACGCGTGCGCTCACCCGCCATCTGACACCTCCGTCGTTCATCCTACCCAACGTAAATCTACATGATGTCGTAGAGTGGTGTTCGTTCTGTCAACTTCCCATCGCGAGGATTCCGCACGTGGCTCTAGCTCATTCCCGTTCTCGCCGCCCTGACCAGAGGGAGAGCTCGGTGCGCTCGGCGCGAGGATGGTCTGCCGCAGTCACCGTCGCGTTGGTCGTGTCGATTGTTGGTGGGATCTCCCTGGGCTCGGTGTCCGTCTCCCCGGACACGGTGCTCTCCGTCATCGGGCACCGCTTGTTCGGAGTCCCCGCCGCGACGTGGAGCGGGGCGGAGGAATCGATCGTGTGGAACGTGCGGCTCCCGCGAGTCCTGCTGGGTGCTGCGGTCGGGGCGGGCCTTGTCGTGTGCGGTGCCGTGTTGCAGGCGATGGTGCACAACGTCCTCGCCGACCCGTATCTACTGGGGATCAGCTCGGGTGCTTCGGCCGGGGCGGCGGCGGCCATCCTGTTCGGCGTTGCCGGGGGCCTCGGTGCGTATGCACTGCCGTTGAGCGCGTTCCTCGGCGCGGCGATCGCGGCCGCCGGCGTGTTTGTCCTGGCCCGTTCGGGCGGGCGGATGACGTCGATCCGGTTGGTCATGGCCGGAGTCGCGATCGGGTATGTACTGTCTGCAACGACGAGCATCCTCGTGTTCTCCTCCGACTCTCCCGAGGGGTCGAGGTCGGTCATGTTCTGGCTGCTCGGATCCCTCTCCCTGGCGCAGTGGAACACCACCCTGCTCGTCGTCACAGGGATCGTGCTGGTCAGCATCTGCGTCCTGACTCTGTGGTCCCGGAACCTGGACGCCCTATCGATCGGAGATGACACCGCTCTCACCCTCGGCGTCGCGCCAGGACGGTTCCGAGTGCAGCTCCTTGCGGTCGTCAGCCTCTGCGTCGGGGCGGTCGTCGCCTCCTCCGGCGCGATCGGGTTCGTCGGACTCGTCGTCCCACACCTCGCCCGCCGCCTTGTCGGAGCCTCACATCAGCGGATGCTGCCGCTCGCGGCGCTGCTCGGTGCGACATTCCTCGTCGCCGCCGACGTCATCGCCCGCACTGTCTGGTCGCCCCGAGAACTGCCCATCGGCATCGTTACTGCGCTCATCGGCGCGCCTTTCCTGATCATCCTCGTGCGCCGCTTCCACGCGCCGAATTCCTGATTCCGTCTGCCCATCGACACCAACTGGAGAACCCCACATGCACGCCCAGAAACGGTCCGCGCTCGCAGCGATCACCTCACTCGCCCTCCTGGCCGGCCTCGCCGCCTGCACGAGCAGCCCCAGCAACGAACAGACGCAAGCCTCGGATTCCGGGTACCCGGTGACCGTCGTCAACTGCAGCAATGAGGTCACCTTCGATGAAGCGCCTGAGCGTGTTGTGGTGCTCCGCAACGAAGCCATCCCCGTACTGTCCTCGCTGGGCGTCCTCGATCGGGTCGTCGGACTCGTCGGCCGCTTCCACGACGACTACTTCGACGAGGACACGCAGGCCGTGATGGCCGGGATTCCCGTGCTCAGTGACGAGATCTCCCAGGTCGGTGGCGGTGAGATCTCTCTTGAGGACATCATCGCCGAGGAGCCCGATCTGGTCATTGGCACCTCAGAGACCGTCACCCGCGACGGGCTCCTCGCCCAGGGGGTCAACGTGCTCGAGAACGAGGAATCCTGCCCCGGCAGCCAGGCAACCTCCACGCTCGATGACATCGACACGCTCTTCACCCTCTATGCCGACGTGTTCGACCGGCACGACGAGGCTGACACCGCCCTGGACGAGATCAACGAGCAAATCGAGACCGCGCTCGTCCAAATCCCCGACGGTGAGAACCGCACGGCCGCGATGCTGTACCCGACGATCGGCGGCGGCTCCACCTACGCGTACGGGGCCGGGAGCATGAACCACACCCTCCTTGACCTCGCCGGATTCACCAACGTCTTCGCCGACCTCCCCGACCGGACCGCCGAAGTCTCCGTCGAAGAACTCCTCGCACGCGACCCCGACGTCCTGATCCTGCTCCACAGCGGCGCCACCCCGGCCGAGGTGGAAACAGCCGTTACCGCGCTCCCTGGCGCTGAGGAACTCACTGCCGTACAGAACGGGGCGGTGCTTCCGCTGTTGTTCGGATTTACCTCTCCCGCCTCACAGATCACGATCGACGGGCTCACCCGGATCGTTGACCATTTCTACTCGTGATCACCGGCACCAGCATCGGTTTCGCCTACGACCGGACTGCGGTCCTCGAAGACATCGAGATTACCGCCGGCCCGGGCGAGGTGGTCGGGCTCATCGGCCCGAACGGCAGCGGCAAGTCCACCCTCCTGCGCACACTCCACGGCGCGCTGACACCCAAACCAGGGCACGCACACATCGACGACGCGCCACTGGCGGAGCTCACACCGAGGGAGGTCGCGAGACAGATCGCGGTCGTCGTCCAGGAATCCGACACCGACGTGCCCTTCACCGTCCGGGAGATGGTGCTGCTCGGGCGGACACCTCACCGGCGCTCCTTCGAACGCCACACCAACACCGACCACGACATCGTCACCGCCGCACTGGAGAAGGTATCCGTGAAACATCTGTCCGACCGGGTGTTCGCAGGCCTCTCGGGCGGTGAGAAACAGCGCGTCCTCATCGCCAGGGCGATCGCGCAGGGCGCACCGCATCTACTGCTGGACGAGCCCACCAATCACCTCGACGTCCGCTATCAGCACGAGATCCTGACCCTGGTCCGCGAGATCGGCGTCACGACGATCGTGGTCCTCCATGACCTCAACCTCGCCGCCCGCTACTGCGACCGCCTTATCCTCCTCCACGAAGGCCGCAAGATCACTGAAGGCACACCCGCCGACGTCCTGACACCACAAATCATCGAGACCGTCTACGGGATCGCAGTCGAACGCATCGAGCACGCCGGAGTCCCGCAGTTGATCTTCGCACCGCCGAGCGTTACCGCACAGCGATGACTGATCGCGCGGCGCGAGCCAGTCGTAGGCTCGTATCCGTGGCAGGCTCCCGCAGAATCCTCCTCACCGAACGCCTTTCCCTCTCGCCCCCTGATGTGGAGGATGTCGACGCGTTGCACCGCATCTGCGCCGATCCCCGCGTGTGGACCCACTACCCATCCCTCCGCCACACTGAACGCGCACAGACCGAGCAGCTGATCGACGGGTGGCAGCGTAGCTGGGAAGAGACGGGCCTCGGCACCTGGACCATCCGCCTACGCGAGACAGGTGAGTCCATCGGCTACGGAGGATGCTCCCTCCTCCACGGCTGTGTCTGGAATCTCGGCTACCGCATCGACGCCGACCACCACGGCCACGGCTACGCCACCGAACTCGCACTCACGGCACGAACAGCCGCCGAGCAGGTGCCCCCGCAGCGGCCGGTGATCGCCCACCTTCTCGAACACAACCACGCCTCCGCCGCGGTGGCCCGCAAGTCCGGGCTCACCCTGGTCGACCGCGGGCCTGACGTAGGCAACCCCGACCCGAACGCCATTCGCCTTATCTACTCGAATACGGCGCTCACCGCAGACCAACTCGACGCTGCCCGACGCTGACACATGCCCGCAGGCCGCGGAGCCCTAGCTGTAGTTCCTCGGGACGTTGTGATCACGTGAGTTAGCGAAGACCTCCGGGCAGGATGTGGGTTACCACACTCACATTTCACGCACGGAGGTCTTCGTGACTCACGCTAACGCACCCCTGACGCCTGTTGGTCGGGCTCGCCTGGCCGACCTGATCAACGCCCAAGGCTGGTCGGTGCGGCGAGCGGCCGAACGGTTCCAGGTGTCGCCGGCAACAGCATCGAAGTGGGCCCAGCGAGCTCGGACAGGCGCGTCTATGACGGATCGTTCTTCGCGGCCTCATCGCAGTCCTGCGCGCATCGCGCAGCGCATCGAGCGGCGGATCGTTGCGTTGCGGTTCACGAGACGATGGGGTCCGCACCGGATCGGGTATCACCTCCGTATGCCCCGCTCGACTGTCGAGCGGGTCCTGCATCGATATCGAATGCCGATCCTGATGCACGTCGATCAGGCCACCGGTCTCCCCGTCCGGCGACCGAAACCCGTTCGCTACGAACGAGGACGGCCGGGCGACCTCATCCACGTCGATATCAAAAAGCAGGGTCGTATCCCTGATGGCGGCGGGCATCGCATGCTGGGCCGCACGATCGGGAACCGGAACAACAAGAAGAAGGGCCGCGGTTACGCGTTCCTCCATCACGCGGTCGATGACCACTCCCGGCTCGCCTATTCAGAGATCCTTGACGACGAACGCAAAGAGACAGCGTCAGCGTTCTGGGAGAGAGCCGATGCCTTCTTCGCAAGCGCGGGCATCACCGTCCGAGAGGTCCTCACCGACAATGGGTCTTGCTATCGCTCGCGCGCGTTTGCGACAGCTCTCGGCCCCGACATCAAACACCGATTCACGAAGCCTTACCGCCCGCAGACGAACGGGAAGGTCGAACGCTTCAACCGCACCCTCGCCCAGGAATGGGCCTACGCCGAGACCTACGCCAGTGACGAAGCCCGAGCAGCAACCTACGACGCCTGGCTCCATCACTACAATCACCACAGACCCCACACCGGCATCGGTGGCCAAACACCCTCAGACCGCGTTCACAACCTCACGGGGAAGAACACCTAGCGTCCCAGAACAGGACCCGAGCACACACCGTGATGCCTCATGTCAATACCTCCGGATGAGTTGGTCGTTGCCTCAGGTGC
>NZ_JABUXW010000059.1 GCF_014897585.1 Brachybacterium tyrofermentans
AGGCGGATCAGCAAGCCGCTTGAAACTCCTCATCCACAGGTCTTGACAATATCTCCGCATTTCGGCCGCAATCATGGTCCCTTCTCATCTCGCTGAGGTCACCACGCGTAACGCAGTTGATGAGGTACTGACCGATGTCTACGGCCCGTCTTGGCCTTGGGACCACACCCTTGAAGGCAGCCTGCCTCCTGCTCGCCCGCACCGCTATAGCCCGCGGAAGGACCTCGTCTCCACGCGCGAGCGCTTGGTAAGCACGGGGCAAGTCGTTGCTGACTTGAGCTTCGTATTCTGGGAGCACATGTTCACCGCACGCCATGACGGTCGGCTCTGGACTCCCCACATCACGACGCTCTTCCCTGGAGGACACCAAGAGGCGCCGGGAGTACTACGCAATCGAGTGCGGCAGGACCTCGAGACCATCCGTCGACTGAGAAATCGAGTCGCACACCACGAGCCGATCTTCACTAGAAACCTCGCGGCCGATCTGCGCACGATCTTCGATCTCATCGAGATGAGGTCCCCAGAGACTGCCGATCTCGCGCGCATCCTGGAAGATGCCACTCAGATTCTGTCAGAGCGGCCGTGATGTCTTTTTGGGGTATACCCCAACGCGACACCCCGCTCCTTGCTCCGCTGCGGTTGCGAATAGGGTCCTCACAGACAATTTCGTGACAGATCTGTGCGGCTTCCCGCGCGGAGCGCCCTATCGTGACACGTCAGCAGCATGATCGCTGGTGAGCGCGTGAACTGTCATGAGGTTGCCGCGCGGCAGAGCGGACCAGCGGACGGGGCGGCGCCACGGGTGGCAACAGCCCGCTCAGCCTTGTCGTCCCCGGTCAGAGCGTTCATAGTGGAGCGATGAGCGAGACGACGGCGACGACGCAGCCCACCATCCACCCGATCCCCGAGGGCCTCGCCGAACGCGCCTCGCTCCTCGGTGGCCCCGAGGGCCTGCTCACCGACGAGCAGATCGCAGACTTCGTGACGGAGCAGCTCGCCGGCACCGACTACGAGGGCAAGTCCGTCTGCGTGATCATCCCCGACGGCACCCGCTCCATGCCGCTGCCCAAGGTGCTGCCCGCCATCCACGACGCCCTCGCCGGGCGCGCCACTTCCGTCACCGCGCTGATCGCGCTGGGCACCCACGCCGCGATGAGCGAGGGGGCGATCGACACGCTGCTGGGCTGCACCGAGCGCGGGGCGCAGGCCACCTACCCCGAGTGGACCGTCGTCAACCACGCCTGGGACGACCCGGATCAGATCGCGGACCTCGGCGAGATCTCTGCGGAGCGCATCGGCGAGCTCACCGGCGGCCTGCTCACCGACGTGCCCATGCGCGTGCAGATCAACAAGCTGTGCGTGGAGTCCGACGTCAACCTGATCGTCGGCCCCGTGTTCCCCCACGAGGTCGTGGGCTTCTCCGGCGGCAACAAGTACTTCTTCCCCGGCTGCTCCGTGCACGACGTCATCGACATCTCGCACTGGGTGGGCGCGCTCATCACCGCCAGCCGGATCATCGGCGCCCTCGGCATCACCCCGGTGCGTCAGCTCGTCGACGCCGCGAGCGACCTCATCGACGCCGAGAAGTACTGCTTCACCATGGACGTCAAGGAGGGCGGCGCGGATCTCGGCGCGATCGCCTACGGCGACCCGCAGGCAGCCTGGGCCGCGTGCGCGAAGATCTCCGCCCTCACCCACATCACCTACGTCGACAAGCCGTACCAGCGGATCGTCGCCCTGGTCCCGGAGATGTACGACGACATGTGGACCGGCGCCAAGGGCTTCTACAAGTCCGAGCCCGTGTGCGCCGACGGCGGTGAGGTCATCATCTACGCCCCGCACATCACCGAGGTCGCCGCGATGCACCCCGGGATCCGCGATATCGGATACCACAACATCGAATACTTCACGAAGCAGTGGGACCGGTTCAAGGACCATCCCTGGGGCGAGCTCGCCCACTCCACGCACGTCACCGGTCTGGGGACCTACGACCCCGAGACCGGCGTCGAGGAGCAGCGCGTGAACCGCTACTTCGCCACGTCGATCTCCCGAGAGGAGTGCGAGGCGCACAACGTCCTCTACATGGACCCCGCCACCCTCGACCTCGAGGCGCTGCGCGAGGATCCCGACACCCTCGTGATCGACCACGCCGGCGAAGTCCTGTTCCGCCTGGCCGCAGAACGCGACGGCGCCGCGGACCATGACGGCGCGACGGAGCAGGGCCGATGACCACCACCGACCGCCGCTCCGGCCACCTGACCCTGACGACCACCCCTCGGGACGACACCGACTCCGCGGCGAGGGAACCCGGCTCCACCCCGTCGGCCGCCGGTCCGTCGGCCATCGATCGGTCGGCTGCCGGTCCGTCGGCTGCCGATCCGGCGGGCGGGGGCCCTGCGATGCATCCGGCGTCCCTGTTCGCCCCCGGGCGACCCGCCTTCGACGTCACCGAGATGACGGTCGGGGCACTCGCCGGGGAGGAGCTCGCCCTGGCCGATGAGGTCTCCGCCCAGCTCGCGGGCGTCGGCCGCCTCGGCGTCGCCTACTCCGGCGGCGTCGACTCCGCGGCCCTGCTGGCGCTGGCCGTTCGCGCGCTCGGCGCCGAGAACGTGGTGGCGCTGCTGGGTGTCTCCCCGTCGCTGGCCCGCCGGGAGCGCCGCCTCGCCCACCAGGTCGCCTCGGTGATCGGGGCGGACGTGGTCGAGGTGCACACCCATGAGGGCGAGAACCCCGACTACCAGAAGAACGACGGCACGCGCTGCTTCCACTGCAAGAACGAGCTGTTCACGCGTATCGGTGAGGACATCGTCGGCGCGCACCAGCTCGATGCGGTCGCCTACGGGGAGAACGCCGACGACGCCACCCGGCACGACCGTCCCGGCGCCGGCGCCGCCACCCGGCACCAGGTGCTGCGCCCGCTCTCCACCGTCGGCGTGACGAAGCCGCAGGTGCGCAGCATCGCGCGTGCCCTCTCGCTGCCCGTCGCCGACAAGCCCGCCGCGCCCTGCCTGGCCTCCCGGGTCCCCTTCGGCCAGAGCGTCACCCCGGAGAAGCTGCGCCAGATCGACGACCTCGAGGATGCCGTCTACGAGCAGGGCTTCAGCGACTGCCGCGTGCGCCACCACGGCGAGGTGGGCCGCATCGAGCTGCCCACTGACGAGCTCGCGCGCGCCATGGAGCCGCAGATCCGCGCCGCGCTCGTCGCGGCCGGCAAGGAGACCGGGTTCTCGCACGTCACCATCGACCTCGACGGCATCCGCTCGGGCCTGTTCTCCCTGCAGATCCTCAACTCGGGCTCCCGTGGCTGAGGACGCTCCGGCCGACGGGCAGAACGCTCCGGCCGACGGGCAGATCCCTCCCGCCGACGGGCAGATCTCTCCCGCCGACGGGCAGATCGACGGCGTGCTCGAGCTCGATCTCGACCGGGCCCGTCGTCGCGGGGCCCCCGAGGCCGTGCTGTGCGACGCCAAGAGCGTGGACCAGGTCGCCGCGATCGCCCAGGAGTACGCCCGCCTGGCCGCGAGCGGCCGGGGCGACCTCGGACCGGTGCTGTTCACCCGCGCCGACGAGGCCCGCGCCGAGGCGATCCGCGCCGCCCTGCCCGGCGCCTTCCACGACGCGGACGCGCGCCTCCTCGCCTGGCCCGCGGAACTCCCCGAGCCGACAGGAGGCCTGGTCATCGTGGCCTGCGCGGGGACCAGCGACCTGCCCGCGGCCCGCGAGGCCGAGCTGACCGCCCGCTACCTCGGCCGCCCCACGCGGCTCATCGCCGACATCGGCATCGCCGGGCTGCACCGTCTGCTCTCCCGGCTTCCCGAGCTGCGCGACGCGGCCTGTGTGGTGGTCGCCGCCGGGATGGACGGGGCTCTGCCCACCGTGGTCGCCGGCCAGATCAGCGCGCCCGTGGTCGCGCTGCCCACGTCCGTCGGCTACGGCGTCGCGAGCGGCGGGGTCACCGCGGCGCTCACCATGCTCTCGGCCTGCGCGCCGGGCATCGGCGTGGTCAACATCGACAACGGCTACGGCGCCGGACACCTCGCCGCCCAGATCGCCCGCTGGGCGCCGGAGGCGGGGGAGTAGTCCCTTGCGGTGGGATCAATGCCACCTGGAGAGGCTGTCGGCGGAGTCTTCCGCCGCGGTGGAGCCGGTTGCCACGGCGATCACGAGATCGTAGGCCTTGGCGTAGTCGTGGTGAGGAAGACTGTCACTGGCCGAGTCGATCGAGAAGATCCGCATACCGGGTGCGTCCCGTGGCAGACAGCTCGCTGACCTGCTGCTGGTGTCCGTGTCGGGCTGCGACCTCGCGGATGGCGCGAACGGCTGCCTCCTGGTGGCTCACCCCATCCTTCTCGGCCAGCTCCGCCAGAATCTTCTCGTCAGCGTCGGTCAGATGCAGCGTCATCGCCATAGCCGCAACGGTACCGCTGCAGTACCACGCGCGGACTTCCGGTCGTGACCGCGTCCTCCCGGTGCAGTCCGATGACTTGCATTACTTGTCTGACTGGTTGGTAAAGTAACGAGCATGCCCAGCTTTCGCTCCACTGCTTCCGGGGTGCCCACTGCCCGCTCCGCGTCCACCCGCCCCGCGCATCGTCCGTCCGCCCGCGAGGCGATGCTCGATGCCGTCGAGGCGCACCTGGGGGCGGACGGCACGCTGAGTCTGGACTCCGCCGCCCGCGCGGCCGGGGTCACCAAGCCTGGGCTCATGTACCACTTCGCCACGAAGGAACAGCTACTCACGGCCATCCTCGACCGCCTCGCGGACCGCTACGAGCGGGAGATGGCGGGCGCGGTGTCGGCGCTGACGGGGACGGTGTCGGCCGAGAAGACTGGAGCTGGAGCTGGAGCTGGAGCTGGAGCTGGAGCTGGAGCTGGAGCTGGAGC
>NZ_JABUXW010000005.1 GCF_014897585.1 Brachybacterium tyrofermentans
GAGTAGGTCGCCGCCGGACATCTTTGTGGGAGTGGGAGTGAGCTTGAGACCCGTGTGGGTTTCGTTCCTCCCACTCCCTTTTTTTGTGCCCGAAACCAGGGCGTTCGCAGCGGCCCGGAGCGAGTGCCGGCAGCAGGCTGCTCTCGTTGGGAAGCCGTGCATCGGTGCGTGGATAGCGTGACTGCTGATGCCGAGATTGCGTGGAGAGCGTGACCGCTGATGTGGAGATCAGGTAGGTACCCAGCGCAGTCCCAGTACTGGCTCAGGATGATGCCGGGTGCAGGATCTCGTAGCGCACGGTGTGCCGGATGGACCGCAGTGTCGAGGTGCAGCTGAGCATGGTGCGTCGGTGGCGTGGTGATGTGACGGATTCACTGGTGGTCAGGACTGCCGCCATCGTGGATCCTGCACCATGCTTGAGACATGTCGAGCTGCCCGCCGGAGACCTGTGACGCCCCCACCCCTGGAGCGGACACCCCAGCTGCGGGCATCCCCGCAGTGGAGTCACCTGCTTCCAGTACACCTGCTTCGAATAGACCTGCAGCGCCACGGCACAACCCGGTGGTGATCGCGCTCGCGCTGTCCGCCGGGACTGCCGCGCTCGTGAGCGCAGAGTTCCTGCCCGCCGGCGTGCTGCCGGGGATGGCCCGCGACCTCGGGGTGACCGAGGGGCGCGCAGGCCTGACCCTCGCGGCGACAGCGCTCGCGGGGGCCGTGACGGCGCCCACCATCGCCTCCGTGCTGCCGCGTGCCGACCGGCGCACGGTGCTCCTGGTGCTGCTGCTGCTGCTGGCGGTCATCTCCAACATCGTGGTGGCGATCTCCCCGAGCTTCGGGATCGTGCTGGTCTCGCGACTTCTCCTGGGTGTGGCGATCTCCGGATTCTGGTCCTTCGCCCTGTCCGTCGGGGTGCAGGTGACCGGACGCCCAGCACTCGTGTCCACGACGGTGGCGGTCGGCACCAGCATGGCCACCGTCATCGGAGTGCCGGTGTCCTCCGTGCTCGGCGACATCATCGGGTGGCGAGCTGTCTTCGGAGCAGCCGCGGTGCTGACGCTGATGGCCGGCGCCGTGCTGTGGCGTCTGCTTCCCCCCGTCCCTGCTCAGCAGGGTGCCGGGCTCGCCATGATGCGCGCGGTGCTGGGGAACCGTCGGCTGGTCGCGGGGGTCGTCGTGATCTTCGTGGCCGCCTTCGCGAACTTCGTGGCCTATCCCTACATCCGTGTGGCGATCGAGGCGATCGACGCCTCGATGGTCGCGGTGCTGCTTCTGGGCTGGGGCCTCGGGGGCCTGGCGGGCAATCTCGCCGCCGGCTATCTGTCCCGCTGGCTGCGCTGGGCCGCAACGGCCGGGCCGGCGATCCTTGCGATCGCCCTCGCCGCCCTGGCGGGGACGCAGGGGAGCGCGCTGCTTGCCATTGCGGTCGTGATGTGGGGCTTCGGGTTCAGCATGGTGCCCGTGACCACGCAGCTGTGGGTCTCGGCGATCGAGCCGCGTCGCGTCGAATCAGCCGTGGGTCTCCAGGTGACCGCCTTCCAGATCGCGATCATGAGCGGTTCCGTGGTGGAAGGGTCCTGGTCGATCAGCAGGGACCGCCTGCAGCGATGCTCATGGGCGCCGTCGCCGCAGTGCTCGCCACGATCGGCTTCGCCTCCCTGCGGATCATCCCGCGGGTTTCGTGAGCATCGCCTGAGTGCTGAGTGCTGAGTGCTGAGTGCTGAGTGCTGAGCGTTGAGCGTTGAGCGTTGAGCGCTGACGGAGAAAGCAGTCGGCCGACGAGCTCACGGCAGCGGCCAGATGGTCCCGCCCGCTCACTACTGGTCGAGTGCTCCGCGTCGCCTCAGAAGTCCTCGTCGAGGTTTCTCTCGAGCAGTGCGGCCAGAGCATCGAGTGCGGCGTCGGCGCCATCACCCTCGGCGCGCAGGATGACCTCCTCGCCGTGGTCCGCGTTCAGCGTCAGGATCATGAGGATGCTCGAGGCTCGGACAGGTGCGCCACCGGACTTCTCGATGGTGACGGCGACCGGCTGCTCGCTCGCGGCCTGGGAGAAGATCGCGGCGGGGCGGGCATGGAGCCCGCTCGTGCTCGCGATCCTGACAAGACGTTCTGGCATCGTGGGTGCCTTTCTGGACGGTGCGACCACCAGCGTATCGCCGGGATGGCCCTCCTTGTGACCCGCGAACGGGCGATCCCGTGCAGAGGTGTGCACGCATCGAGCGCCCGTCCGTCGGGTTACCGGAGAGAAACCGAACAGATGCGCAGAATAGTCGCGCGACGCCGGGGCGAGCCGTGTAGCGTTCTGCATGTTCCGTCAGGGGTGGCGCGACGTCCCGAGCGCGGCGCGTCGGCATCTTCGGTGGTCACCGCGCGATCAGCGCAGCACGGGAGCCTGTGGCGGGCAGGTCGCGGGGACTGTGACAGACGTCGGTCGGTCCACAGTGCAGAGCCGGTGGGTGGCTGCCCATTCACGAGTGTTACCATCTGTTCATGCCCAGCACAGAAGGTCGTGCACCGGATCCGCGGCCTGCACGCACACGCGCGGCGATCTTCGCCGCGGCCAGAGACCTCAGCGCCACGGATGGCGAGGTCACGGTCAACGCCCTGGCGCAGCGCGCCGGAGTCAGCCGCGCCGCGTTCTACAGCCATTTCTCCGGTCTCGATGATCTGATGGCAGCGATACTCGGGACGATGTTCGACCTCCAGCTCGAGCGCGCCACGAAGCTGGCGGCCGAGGGTCGCAGCATCCAGGAGCTGGTGCAGTCAGCCGCAGCGACGATGGTGGCCTATGTCGATCGGCATCAGGCGTTCCTCCGGGGCGGTCTGGAATGGAAGTTCTCCCACCGCACCTACCTGATCCTGGTGACGACCCTCTCCGACCTCCACGTCGTCGCCCTGGAGCAGCTGGGCGACACAGTGCCCGCGTATCTGCCGCTGCAGCAGACGGCACGGTACTTCGCCGGTGGCTCCCTGGACGTGCTCGCCCAGTGGCTCGTCGAGTCCGAGGAGGACGCGCGCGCCGGCAAGGAGGTGGACAGCTTCCATCTGACGGTCGCCCTGCTGCGGCTCCTGCCCAGCTGGTACACGGGCCTGCTCCCCGAGGACCCGATCCCGGAGGATCTGGTCGACGCCGACCTCTTCGCCGACAGCCTCGATACCGAGGACTGAGCTCAGCAGTCCCGCGCCAGGCGCAGCAGCACCCGGGCGCCGAAACGCACCGCGTCCACGGGTACTCGTTCGTCGACCCCATGGAAGAGCGGCGCGAAGTCCAGGTCCTCGGGCAGCTGGAGCGGTGCGAAGCCGTACCCGGTGATGCCGAGCTCCCGATACAGAGCCTTGTTGTCCGTGCCGCCGCTCAGGCAGTACGGCAGCACCTCGGCGCCCGGATCCTCCGCCTGGATCGACTGCGTCATGACGCTCATCAGCGCCGAGTCACGGGGGGAGTCCACAGAATTGCCGATGTGGTCGATGACCACCTCGACGTCCTCGCCTGCCAGCTCCTCGAGCAGGGCGAGCAGCTCGTCCTGATGGCCGGGGAGGAAGCGGGCATCGAAGGTCGCCTCGGCTGTCTGCGGGATGACGTTGCCCTTGTACCCGGCGCTGAGCATCGTCATGTTGACGGAGTCGCCCAGGGTCCCGGAGACGAACTGGCGCGCCCCGCCCAGCAGCGGGAGGAACGCCTGGATGTCCTGCTCGTCCCAGCCCACGCCGGTGATCTCGGTGACCCCGTCGAAGAGGTCCTTCACGCTCGCGATGAACTCCAGCGGGAACACGTGCTCGTCGATCGCGGCGATGGCACGGGCCAGGCGCACGATGGCGTTCTCCTCGTTGGGGACGGAGCCGTGCCCCGCTCGGCCGATGGCGCGCAGCCGCCCCCAGGCCAGGCCCTTCTCGGCGGTCTGCACGAGGTACGCGCGCACGTTCTCGCCGGTGCCCCTCTCGGGGAGCGTGATGGAGTAGCCGCCCACCTCGCTGATCGCCTCGGACATACCTGCGAACAGCTCCGGTCGATGCTCCACCATCCAGCCGCTGCCCCAGACGCCGCCGTTCTCCTCGTCGGCGAAGAACACGAACAGCAGGTCGCGGGGCGGAACCTGGCCCGTGCGGGCGAGATGCCGCGCCAGCGCGAGGATCATGCCGACCATGTCCTTCATGTCCACGGCGCCGCGACCGTAGATCATGCCGTCGTGGATCTCCGCGCCGAAGGGATCCACGGACCAGTCCTCCGCGCGGGCCGGCACGACGTCGAGATGCCCGTGGATGATGAGCCCGCCACGATCGCGGTCCTCGCCGGCCATGCGCACGAAGACACTGGGGCGGCCGGGCGCGGATTCGTGCACTTCCGGCTCCAGGCCCACCTCGCGCAGCTTCGCCACGACGTAGTCCGCGGCTTCGGTCTCGCCCACGCCCCAGGTCGCGGGATCGTTGCCCCCGAAGTTGGTGGTGTCGATCCGGATGAGCTCACGGGTGAACTGGACGGCTTCATCCTGCAGCACGGTGAGCTCGTCGGCGCTCGGGTCGGCGATCGGCATGCCGGGTCCTCCTCGGGGTCGGGCCTTCACCGTACTCGGCAGGTCAGGAGCCCCGCGCCGATGCCCGCGCCGTGACCCCCGGTGTGTTCTGCGCCGTGATCGGCAGCGCTGGGGAGCAGGCGCGGGCGGTGGCCCGGCCGGAGGCGGAGCACCAGCCGGGCGGGGGTCAGCTCTGCGAGCCCTCGAGGTGCGCCCGCATGAACCACTGGAACTTCTCCAGGCCTCGGGTCTGCTCGATGAGGATGTCCTCCGTGAGCGGATCCAGCTCGCCGGCCAGGGTGATCGCCTTCCGGTTCGACGCGATGATCCCGGTGTAGACCTCGTCCAGGGCGCGCAGGTGATCCTGGGTGTCGGCCTTGCCGAGGGTGTAGTCCGTCCAGCCGCGCTCGGCGACGAGGCGGCCCGGGGTGCCGACGGGGGAGGCGCCCAGCTGGGCGATCCGCTCCGCGAGGTCGTCGGTGAAGCCGCGCACCTCCTCGACCTGCGGGTCGAGCATCTCGTGGACGGCGATGAAACGAGGCCCGGTGACGTTCCAGTGCGCGTGCTTGAGCGTGAGGTGCAGGTCGTTCATCGCGTGGAGCCGGTCCTGCAGGGACTCCACGAGGCGCAGGGAATCGTCGGCTCCGAGTCCGGGAACGGTATAGGCGAGGTCAGCCATGTCGTCTTCTCCTTCAGGTCGGGTGCGGTGATCGTCCACCGATCGTCGTCCCCTTCAACGGGAAAGGGAAGGGGGTTGTTCCGTGTCGGTCTACCGCCTGGTTGTTCTGCTCGTGGTGCTCGGGCGGGGCCACCTCCGTACGATGGGTACGATCCTGACCCCACCGGAGGTGCGCCCATGAAGCCGATCGACTCGATCCGTGAACGGCTCTCGGCCGTACCGGAGGCGGTGCGTCAGCGAACTGACACCTCCTCGGCCCACTCCCGCCTCCTCGCCGATGCCCGCGCGGTGATCCCTGACCTGCCGCGCACCGCAGATTCCGGTCATCTGGTCCGGGCGGCGCGTCGGCTCGTGCGCCGCGCGGCGCAGGACGAGTTCGCGCGCGAAGGGGTCACCCAGGTGCGACTGCCCGAGGAGCGGGGGAGGATCGAGCTGCGGCGGGCCGATGTGCCGGGCGAGGCCAGTTTCCACGCCTTCGTCGAGGACCTGCTGCTCGCGCTGGACTTCGCGCCGAGCCCGCTCGAGCGGGATGACGCGATGGAGCTGCGTCGTGCGCCGACGTCCTCCGACCAGTACGGTCTCTCCCCGGAGGTCGCCGCGGATCTTGCGTCCTTCCTGCTGGGGAAGGCCTTCGAGCTCGACCCGGAGGAGCAGGATCTCGACGCCTTCTTCGCCGAGCGGGCCGAGCTGCTCCGTGACGATGTGCGGGGCACGCTCGTGCGACAGGTGCGGGTTCCGCTCGAGCTGAAGGTGGCGCTGGACCGGCACGAACTGATCGAGAACGGGAAGGGCCCTGCCGCGGGGTTCGAGGGGCCCGACGTCGAGGGCTTCGCGTCGCCGAGAGGTGGGCCGGGGGACGAGGACGCCACGGAGGAGGAGCGGCGCAGCTTCGCGCAGCGAGCCCAGGCCGCCTTCGACTTCGCCCAATCCGAGGCGGGACGGACCGCCTTCGGCATGCTGCGCACCGGCGCGGAGAAGGCCTACTGGAAGTACGGCCAGGGCGAGGGCCGCGGCCCGACGCCCAAGGGTCCCCCGAAGCGCTGAGCGTCGGCGGTCCGGACCCTCACGGCCCGAGCCGTCACGATCCGGACCGTCCCGCTCCTGCGGCCCCGTGCGTCACGACTGCGCCGACGGCGACTCATCGGCCGACGCGCCCCTGGCAGTCCCGGTTTCCCCGGCTGCCCCGCCTTCTGCGGCATCTGGACCGGCTTCCGGTCCGGCGGGCGGATCCGTCTGCGTCGACTGCGAGGCGGCCGACGGGCCGGCGAGGATCGTGTAGAGGCAGCGGCGGGCCTCCTCGAGGAGCGTGGCGGCCTCGCGGACCTGCGAGTCCGTCCCGGTCCGGGCGACCTCCCGCAGAGCGCCCATCAGGCCATGGCCGAGCTCGCGCAGGTCGATGACCTCGTCGTCCACCGAATGCGCGGCCGCCGGGAATGGATCGGTCCAGGACGAGGAGTTCTCCTCGACATGGGTCCGTCCGGCTTCGGTGAGGCTCGCGAGCTTGCGTCCGCCGCTCTTCTCCGTGGCGACGAGACCCTCGTCCTCCAGCTGGGAGAGGGTGGGGTAGATGGCGCCGGGGCTCGGGCGCCAGCGGCTTCCGGTGCGCTCGGTGATGGTCTGCATCAGCTGGTAGCCGTGCATCGGCTCCTCGGCGAGGAGCAGGAGCACCGCGGTGCGCACGTCCCCACGGGGAGCACGGTGAGGCCCGCGGCCGCGGCGATCCGGGCCGCCCCCGCGTCGGCCCGGACCGCCGCGGCGATCGGGGCCGAACCCTTCGGGGTCGCGCCCGCCGGGACCGAACCCGCCGGGACCGAACCCGCCGGGACCGAACCCGCCGGGTCCGAATCCGCGGGGGCCGAAGCCCCTCGGGCCGCCGCCCCCGAAGCCTTCGGGTCGGAACCCGTCCGGGTCGAAGCCCTCGGCGTCGGACCTGCCGCGGTCGGGGTCGTCGGGGCCTCGTCGGCCGCGACCTCCCCGCCCACGCCCACGGCGCTCGGGCCCGCCCTCGGCGGGATTCTCGGCGCCATAGGGCCCGTCATGGCGCCGGCGGTCGGCGCGGTCGATGTTCTCCCCGAAACGGGGGTGATGGTGGTCGTGATGGCGTCGCATGGTGCGACCCCCTTCCTGTCGAAGTGCTATCACGATATATCGTTATGTATCGCGTGGCAAGAGAGAGCGGGCTCGCCCGCGATCCATGAGATCGAGAGAGGCCCCCGGAGCGCCGGCCACGCCCCGGCGCGGTCCCGGCAGTCAACGCACTGCGGCGCCGGTCCCAGAGTGGGGTCCGGCGCCGCAGCGGAGATCGTCTCAGCAGGTCAGAGGCCGGCCTTCAGGCGCAGCTGCCGCTTGATGCGGGCGAGCATGCCCGCCATGCCGTTCAGCCGCAGCAGGCTCACCACCTCGGCGAGACCCAGCGCGCCGGTCACGGTGTCCGGGGTGTCGAGCACCTCGCCCACCGTGCGACCGTCGAGGGCCTCCGCGAGGATCGAGGCGAAACCGCGCGTGGTCGGGGCCTCCGGCGGGGCGGAGAAAAACAGTCGGGCGGTCGCCTCGCGACCGGAGCCCTCCACCTCGGTCACCAGGAAGATCGGCGACTGGCACTCCGGGACCGGTTCGAGCAGCTCGGGGTGCTCGGCGTAGCGCGGCGGCAGCTCCGGCAGATCGTTGGCGAACTCCAGCAGCAGCTGCAGACGATCCCGGCCGGTCAGGGCATGGAAGTCGTCGGCGATCTCGGCGAAGGCCGCCGGCAGCTCGGCGCCGTCGGCGGGGGTCGATCCGGTGCTCATCGGGCAGGGACCTCCCCGGGCTCGGTGCCGACGGTGATGGGGAGGCGCACGGCATTGCCCCACTCGGTCCAGGAGCCGTCGTAGTTGCGCACGTCCTCGAAGCCCAGCAGGTAGCGGAGCACGAACCAGGTGTGCGCGGAGCGCTCGCCGATGCGGCAGTACGCGATCACAGGGGCTGCGGTGTCGAAGCCGAGCTCCTCGCGGTAGATCGCCTCGAGCTCGGGGCGCGACCTGAAGCGGCCGTCCTCGGCGGCCGCGCGGGCCCACGGCACCGAACGGGCCGACGGGATGTGCCCGCCGCGCACGGTGCCCTCCTGCGGATAGTCGGGCATGTGGGTGCGCTCGCCGGAGAACTCCTGCGGGGAGCGCACGTCGATCAGCTGCCCGCCCAGGAAGTCCAGGACGTCCTCGCGGTAGGCCCGGATCGGGGCGTCGTCCCGCTGGACGACCGGGTAGCCGGTGGTGGCCGCCGGGGCGCCGTCGGCCGACGTCGTCATCTCGCGGCCCTCGGCCTGCCAGGCGGCGCGGCCGCCGTCGAGCAGGCGCACGTCGGCGTGACCGAAGAGCTCGAAGACCCACAGGGCGTAGGCGGCCCACCAGTTCGACTTGTCGCCGTAGACCACGACGGTGGTCTCGCGCGTGATCCCGGAGGCGTCCATGAGCTTCGCGAAGCCCTCGCCGTCGACGTAGTCACGGGTCACCTGGTCGTTGAGATCCAGGTGCCAGTCGACCTTCACAGCACCGGGGATGTGTCCCGTCTCGTAGAGCAGCACGTCCTCGTCGGATTCGACGACGACCAGCCCGTCGGTGCCGAGGTTGTCGGCGAGCCACTGCGTGGTCACGAGCTTCTCGGGGTGGGCGTACTCCTGCAGGGCAGGGGTCGGATCGGCAGGAACGGTCATGGAGACACCTCTCGAACGCTGGTTGGACTGCGGTCAGTCTGTCACCGGTGCACGGACCATGGGGAATCGGGAACTGCGCTGGGAGCGTACGGGGCGCGGGTGCCGGGCCCTTCCCTCGGAGTGCGTCAGCTCCTACGGTGGCCCCATGGAGAACCTGGAGCAGGAACCCATCACCCCGAAGCTCGACCTGATCGTGCTGGACTGTCCCGATGCGATGGAGCTCGCGACGTTCTACGCGAAGCTGCTGCGCTGGCGCCTGGAGGAGGGATCGGACGCCGACTGGGCCACGCTCTCCCCGCCGCGCGGCGGCCTCACCCCCGAGAACCCCGACGGCGAGGCCACCCTCGCCTTCCAGAAGATCGACGACTACCAGCGGCCCACCTGGCCCGGCGGCACCCACCCCCAGCAGTTCCACCTCGACTTCGCGGTGCCGGACATCGAGGCGGCAGAGCCCCGGGTCCTCACCCTCGGCGCCGCTGTGCACGAGCACCAGCCCTCGGGCTCGGGCAGCTTCCGGGTGTACGTCGATCCGGCCGGGCATCCGTTCTGCCTCGTCCACGGGGCGTGACCGCGCCGGCAGACGTTGGGCCGTCGAGCCGCTGAGCGGGTCTCGCCGGGACGGGCGGGCGATGAACGGGAACGTCGGCCGAATTCCCGCGCGGTTCACCTCCGCGCCGCCGGCGGGTGGCCGCTCGCGCCTAGCGTGGCAGTGCTTCCACCGCCCCCGCCACCAGGAGCTCCTCGTGACCAGGACCGTCCCCACCGCCGATACCTCCTCCACCCCGCCCGCCGGGAGCCCGCGCGATTCCCGTCGGCTCGTGGTGATCTCGGTGGACGCCATGAGCGTGGTCGATGTCCCCTTCGCCCGCACGCTGCCGAACTTCTCCCGGGTGCTCGCCGGCAGCTGGGGGAGCGCCGAGGCGATCTACCCGACGGTGACCTACCCCAACCACACCTCGCAGACCACCGCCCGCACCGCCGCCGGGCACGGGATCTACGCCAACGAGCTCGTGCAGCCCGGGTCGCGCCGCCCCGACTGGTTCTGGGACGCCCGCGCGATCGCGGCGCCGACGATCTTCGACCTCGCGGCCGCGCAGGGACTCACCTCGGCGACCGTCGGCTGGCCGGTCACCGGCTGGTCCCCGTCCATCGACATCGCGGTCCCGGAGATCTGGGACCCGGCGGGTCTCGAGGCGACCCTCGCCGTGCTCCGTGACGCCGCCTCCGAGCGGGGCCGCGCCTACGTGGACGCCCACGCCGCCGAGATCGGCTGGGACTCGAAGCATCGCTTCGGCCAGTTCAACACTGCGGTGGCCGTGGACATGATCCGCACCGACGCGCCCGACGTGCTGTTCGTGCACCTGGTGGATGTGGACTCCGCGCGCCACACCACGGGCCGCTTCACCCCGGAGGTGCGCGAGGCCTTCGAACGGGTCGACGGCTGGATCGGGGAGATCCTCGATGCGCTCGAGGAGTCCGGGGTCGCAGAGGACGCCAACGTCGCGATCGTCTCCGACCACGGGCATGTCGAGGTGGGACGCTGCCTGCGGGCCAACAACCTGCTGGTCCAGGAGGGGCTCGTGCGGCTGGACGACTCGGGCGAGGTCGCCTCCTGGGACGCCTGGGTGCACGGCTGCGGGCTCACCGGCCAGCTCCACCTGAACCCCGAGGCCGAGGAGAGCGCACAGGACAGGGTGCTCGACCTCGTGGACCGCTGGGTCGCGGATCCGGAGATCCCGATCGCCGCTTTCCACCCGCTGGCGGACATGCGCGAGGACTACGGCTACTCAGGTCCCTTCCTCGGCGTCCTCGAGGGCACCAGCGGCACCAACTTCCAGAACCTCTGGGAGGGCCGCTCGCTCTACGGGCGCTTCGACGACGACTACACCTTCCTCCTCAGTCAGCACGGACATCTGCCCGAGCAGGACATCCAGGCTGTGTTCGCCATGGTCGGGCCCGACATCGTCGAGGGCGGGAAGTTCTCCCGCTGCACCGTCCCGGATGAGGCGGCGACCTTCGCCCACCTGCTGGGCCTGCAGTTCCCCGAGGCCGACGGCGCCGCGGTCAGCGAGATCCTGCGCGAGCCGGCTCTGTCCTTGGCACGGTGACCCCGAGGAGGGCGTCGAGCTCGCGCACGGTCTGCGGCTTCCCGACCACGATCAGCTCCCCGGTGGGGTCGGTGCGCAGCTCACCGCCGGACTCGACGGCGATCAGGGTGCCACCCACGCGGTCCCAGATCTCGTTGCGATAGGCGACCATCGCGCCGAGATGGCCGGTGGCCAGCAGTCCCCAGTCCGAGGACGGCGCCCAGCTGCGCAGCACCCGCTTCGTGCCGCGTTCGAGGACGGCGAACAGGACGTTGCGCCGCGCGTCGTCGTGCCCGGTGTCGTACCCCTGGGTGAAGGCGATCGTGGTGCGGTCCAGGGGATCGGCGGCGCCGAGGTCCAGGCGGCGCGGCTCGTCGGCCTCGCCGTGGGAGAGCCAGGCGCCCTGCCCGGCGATCGCCCAGCAGGTGCGGCGGCGCGGGGAGTCGTGCACCACCGCCATCACCGGCTCCTCGCCCTCGCACAGGGTGATGCACACGCCGAACACGTCCAGGCCGAGGACGTAGTTGTTGGTGCCGTCCAGCGGATCGATCAGCCAGCCGTAGCGTGCTCCGGACCCGGCGCCCTGCTCGCCCTCCTCCTCGCCGAGGATCGCGTGCTCGGGGTAGTGCTCGCGCAGCACGGCGACGATCCGCCGCTCCGCCTCGCGATCAACATGGGTGACGAGGTCCGAGCCGGCGCCCTTGGCCTCGACCTGGGCGCTGTCGTGCTCGGCGACGGCGAAGTCGCCGGCCTGGCGGGCGAGGCCGATGGCGAGTTCTGCTGCGCTGCGAAGATCCACTCGTCGACAGTAGCGGGGCGCGCGGGGAACCGCTGAGAGAACGCGCTAGGACGCGTAGGCCGAGAACTCCGCGCGGATCGCCTCGGCGGGCGCCTCCTCGGCGAGCAGCCCCTGCAGCAGCAGGCGGGCCTTGGCGGGCGGCAGGAGGCCGGCCATGATCGCGCCGGCGTCCAGCAGATCGACCTCGCTGCCCGGATAGGCGTAGTGGTGGGTGGAGGTGCCGCCGGAGGCGATGCGGGTCGCGACCACCACGGGCACGCCTGCTTCCAGCAGTCGGCGCAGGCGGGGCATCGCGGCGGGGGAGACGTGCCCCATCCCGACCCCGGCGATCACCAGCCCGGTGACGGACCCGGAGGGCAGATGGTCGAGCAGCTCGAAGTCGTCGTCCAGCCCGGCCATGAGCGTGGGGACCGACGGCAGGTGCGCGGAGGGAGCCACGGCGGACAGTCGTGCGACGCGTTCCGGCAGGGCCTGCAGGAGCCGCAGCTCGGCGCCGTCCACGAGGGCGAGCGGGCCCGACGGGGCGGAGGCGAAGGCCGAGACCGACCGCGAGGAGGCCTTTGTGACCTGGTCTGCCAGATGCACGTGCGCGTCGAACACCACGAGCACGCCGGCGCCTCGGGCCGACGGGTTCGACGCCGTGCGCACGGCATCGTGGAGATTGGCGGGGCCGTCGGCTCCCAGGGCGCTCGCCGGTCGCATCGCCCCGGTGAGCACCAGCGGCGCCTCGCGGTCCCAGTACCTGTTCAGGAAGAACGCGGACTCCTCGAGGGTGTCGGTGCCGTGGGTGAGAACCACCCCGTCGGCGCCGCCGTCGACCGCCTGCCGAGCCCGCTGAAGCACCTCGGCCAGATGACGTGGCCGGACATCGGAGGAGGAGACGTTCGCGATCTCATGCGCGGTGAGCTCCACCCCGTCGATCAGGGTGCTGGCCAGGCGCTCGCCGGCGTCGGCATCCGGGGCGGCGTGGCCGCCGTCGGCGCCCTGGGTCATGAAGATCGTGCCGCCCAGGGTCAGCAGGGTCACGGCCGACGGGGCGGGGGGCTGGGTGGCGGACGGCCGGGTGGCGGAGGGCGGCGCAGTGGAGGCGCCGGGAGCGCGGGACGTGCTGGTCACGACAGGTCCGGCTCCTCGCCGAGGTAGAAAGCGGCGGTGCGCACGGACGCCTTGCGGGCCGGCTTCTTGTCGGACCCGGAGGCGGCGTGCGCCTCGTACCAGGCGTCGGCCGTGGCGCGCGTGAACTCGGCGCCCTCGGGGGAGCCGGCGAAGGCGCCCAGATCTCCCATCAGATCGACCGACGGGTCCTGGAGGTGCAGGGCCAGCGCGTACAGCGCACCGTCCCAGCCGCAGCCGGTCGCGGCGGGCCCGAAGGTCGCCCAATGGGCGTCGGCCGGGACCGTGTGGCGCAGCTCGAAGCGGGTGCGCGGGCCTGCGGGGCTCGCGGCCTCGGTGCCGGAGTCGGCGTCGGCCGTCGCAGCAGGCTCAGCCGCATCCGCATCCGCATCCGCATCCGCATCCGCATCCGCATCCGCATCCGCATCCGCGGTCGTGCTCTCGGCGTCCTCCACCGGAGTCACCAGCAGCTCCATCTCGCTGGAGCTCGCACCGATCTCCCAGGTCAGGAGCAGCCGGTGCGGGGCGTCGGCGGTGAGCACGGTGCCGCGGGTCTCCATATCGGGCAGCTCGAAGGTGCCGCCCTCGACCGCCTCGCCGCTCGCCCGTCCGAACCACACCTCGAGGTGGGAGCCGATGGTCAGGGCCGACCACAGCTCCTCGGGATCCGCGGAGAAGGTCTGCGCGAGGGAGACGGTGTTCCCGTTCTTGGCGGGCGTGACGGTACGGGTGACCTCGGTCAGCTGGGACTCGGGGGTCGGGGCGGGGGATGTCATGGGGCGTGCTCCTTCGTCGGCGGGGTTGTGGACCACTGTGTCAGGTCGTGGGGGTGCGGCGCACTCGCACGATGACCTCGGCGTGCTCGGTGTGGGGGAACATGTCCACGAAGCGTCCGGCGGTGATGCGCAGCGAGGGCATCGCCGCGAGGTCGGCGGCAAGGGTGGCCGGGTTGCAGCTGGAATAGATCACGTCGGCCACGCCCGAGCCCTCGAGCCAGGCGGCCAGCTCGGAGCCGATGCCGCGGCGGGGTGGGTTCACGACCACGACGTCCGGCGGACCGGCCTCACCGGCGGCCTCCCGGATCGCCCAGGCGGTCGCGTCATCGGCGAGGAAGGTCGCGGGGATGCTCTGCGCGGCCGAGGCCTCGCGGGCGCCGTCGATCGCCTGCGCCGAGACCTCGACCCCGATGACGCGGGCCGCGGGCAGAGCGCGCGCGATGTGCAGGGCGAAGCCGCCCAGGCCGCAGTAGAGGTCCCAGATCCGCGGGGCGGGCGCCGTGCCGAGGTCGACGGAGGCGCCGGCGGGAGCGTCGGCAGGGGTGTCGGTGGCCGAAGGAGCGGCACCCTCGTCCAGGATCTCTCCGATCCAGGCCGCGGCCTGCCGGTAGAGGTCGCCGGCCACCTCCGTGTTCGTCTGGAGGAAGGACTGCGGGCGGGAGAACAGGGTGACGTCCCCGGTGCGCACGGCGATCGACTCGGCGCCGGCGAGGTGGATCTCCTGCTCGCCCTCGACCCTCGTGGTGTGGTCGGGGTGGATGTTCGCTGTGACCGCGACGACAGAGGGGTGCGCGGTCAGCAGGGCGGGCAGGTGCTCGCGGATCCGGCCCAGCGGCTTCTCGCTGCGCAGCACCAGGCGCAGCAGATGCTCTCCATCGGGAGAGGTGGTGACCAGGACGTTCTTGATCTCGCCGCGACGGCGGGTCACGTCATACGGCGGGACCTGCGCCCGACGGATCAGCACCTTCGCCCCCTCGAGGACCTCCTCGACCCCGCCGGGGTACAGCGGGCAGTCGCAGAGATCCGCGCTGAGCGCCTGACCGGGCAGGCCCAAAATCGGCTCCTGCGCGGTGCCGCCCACAGCCATCTTCCCGCGGGCGCGGAAGCCGGCCTCCGCGCCGACGATCGGCTCCTGCCAGGCGGCGCTCTCCATTTGCTGGTCGGCAGCCGCGAGATACGGGGCGAGCAGCGATTCGACGCGCTCGCGCCCCTCGGCGAGCTGACGGGGGCGGGGGAGGTCCAGGAGGGTGCACGACCTGCACTCCCCGGACTCGAAATGATGGCAGCGCACCCCCGGAGTCTACGAGGCGCGGAGGGATCGCGGTGCGCATGCCGGGTCGTCTGTCGGGACCCGGCGCTACTGTCGCAGACGGGTCACGAGACGCGGCTGCACTTCTTCGACAGAGGCCGCGCGGCAACCGGAACCGAACCCGGTGCCCGTCGAGGAAGACCCGGCCGGAGAGCACCCGCTCGTCCGGTCAGGAGGCCCGGACGGGCCACGTCGGAAGGCCGATCAATGCACCATGAGGACGAGACCGCTGCCCCTGCCGCCACCTGGCGCGACCAGCTGATCGAGCTGGACCTGCCGGGCGTCGGCCCGATCACCGCGTCCGCGGACCCGCAGCTGCTGCGCGACGCCGGCGATGTCGCACACACTGCCGGCGCAGTGCACGCCGCCGATGCCGCACACGCCATGGACGCTGCCGACTCTGTGCACGCCGCGGATGCCGCCGACGAGGTCGCCTTCCGGCGGAGGCAGCCCACGACCCCGCCCTCGGTGGAGACGGTTCGCTCGACGCTGCAGGCCAGGCCGCCGCTCGAGCTCGAGCACACCTGGCTGGTGCTGCCGGCGCTCGGGCCCGTGCTGCCCACGCTCGCCCCCGATGGCATGGTCGTCGCCGATGTCAGCGGGCGCGAGAGCCCCTTCGAGGTACGAGTGCGGCCGGCGGATGGCCCGGCGCGGCCCAGCCGGGAGGGCGCGCTCGCCGGGGCCCCGGTCGACGGGCGTCCGCGGTCGCCGCAGCCGCCCACGCGCACCTGGTTCCGTCGGCCCGTGGTCGCCGGGGCTCTGCGTCGCCGGGGCGGGCCGGTGGCGCTCGGCGCTCTCGTCGGCCCTCGCCGTGACTGGTTCGAACCGGCCGCCGCCGTGCGGGAGGATCTGCTGGCCGCGCATCCGGACCAGGCGCTCGAGCGGGCGCTGCTGATCGCGGTGGAGCACGGCCAGGCGGCGGTGCTGCGGATCGGGCCGGCCGGGCTGGACGTGATCCCCACCGGCTCCGATCCGCGGGTGCCGGCCCTGGAGGGTATCGAGCTGCTGGTCACGGCCCGGCCCGCGCAGTGCCCGCTGCACGGACGCGACGGCGAGGGGCCCTGCAGGCCCCTCGGCGGCCCGTGGATCCGAGCCTCGCAGGAGGCCCAGGTGATGTGGGAGGCGCGGCGGTCGCAGGCGCTCGCCGTGCAGGACTGCGGCGTGTGCTTCGGAGAGGCGCTGCCCCCGGAGCCCGATCAGCCGCGCGTGCCGCGCCTGGCGCCCCGCACCCCGGTGGTGGAGATCAGCAGGCTCCACCTGCGCGGCGGCGAGATGGTGCGGATCGATCCGATCATCCCGCCGCGCCGGAGACGCTGAGAGCGCCCCGGATCAGGAGACGGCACTCCGGATCAGACGAGCGTGCTCCGGATCAGAAGCGGCTGCTCAGGGTCAGGAGAACCACTGCGTGGGCGGGCCCAGCGACAGCAGCACGGAGAACACGATCGCTACCGCGACGATCGCGATCAGCCCGGCCGGGATCGGGCGGCGCAGCGCGAGGGAGACGACCTTCTCCAGCCCGTTTCGTCCCGGCTCTGCACGCAGCCGCCAGGAGTCGCCGAGCAGACCGCGGCGCATCGCCGAGCGCTCGAAGGGGACCGTCATGAACGGGATCACCGCAGAGCCGATGCCGAGCACCACATCCCGCAGCCTCCAGCGCTGATCGATCGCGACCAGCACCGTCACCACGAGATAGCAGAGGAAGGTGAAACCGTGCAGACCGCCGCCGATGCGCACCAGCACATCGGTCACGTCCAGCACGTACTTCAGGAGCATGCCCACGATCAGCAGGGTCCAGGTGACCATCTCTGCGAAGGCGAGCACGCGGTAGAGACGGGAGGGGGTGGAGAGCAGGCGCATGGGATCCATGGTGCCAGGGCCGCCTGGACCCTGCCCGAGGGTGGGGTGGCCCTCGACGATCGGCGGATGCCACTCGGAGGGCGCCCGCGGCCACACTGGAGCGATGACGACCTCGACGATCCCCGCAGAGCTCTTCCTGCTGCTGACCAACGACGCCGGCCGCCAGGACTCCACACAGTTCCGGAAGCAGGCGCTCGCGGCGGCAGCCGTCGTCGAGCTCACCCTGCGGGAGAAGGTCTCCCTGGACGAGGGTCGGAACCCGCACGTCGAGGTGGTCGACACCGCCTCCCTCGACATCGCCGAGCTCGACCAGGCTCTCGGCGCCCTCACCGAGCTCGACGGCAAGCGGATCAAGTCCGTGATCGGCCACCGCTGGATGGACCTCACCGAGGTGATCGGAGTGGGCTGGGCCGCCGCCGGCGCGATCGAGCGCAAGGACGGCTGGTTCCTGACCAGCTGGCCCACCCAGGACTCCTCGACCGAGGAGGAGCTGCGTACCCGACTGGTCGCCGCGCTCACCGATCCGGCACGCAGGAGTCTGCAGGACGCGATCCTGCTCGAGATGCTGCGCGCCCTCAAGATCGCACACCGCATCCTCAAGAACGACATCCCGGGCGTGAGCAGGCGGGAGCTCGACCGCACGATCACAGAGCTGCACGTCGACAGCCCGGCGACGGCGGCGGTCCGGCAGATCATCGACGACATGGCCGCGGTGATCACCGCCACGCAGGGGACGGCCGCCAGCTGAGAGTCAGCTCGCCTCGTCGAGGTACCCCAGTTCCCGTTCCTCGAGCTGACCCTCTGCCTCGCTGCGGAGCTGGGCGAAGGAGTCCTCGCACCCGATGATGACAACCTCGCCGTCACGCAGCGTCTGGGAGTGCTCGATGACGTAGCTGACCTCGTCGGCCTCGATCAAGAACGCTGGGATCCCCATGCCCGTGGGCGCCGCCGACGGATCGTCGTCGGCCTTCTGCAGACACTCCACGATGCTCGAGTAGGTGTCCCGATCCACGCGGATCGTTGGACTCTCCAAGCCGGAGTAGAGGCTCACGGTGACCTCTTCGCCCCGCAAGCCGCCGCAGCCGACGGCCAGCATCGCCATGCACACGACGGCGAGATGCTGGGCAGCACGCGGAACGGTCGACAGTGAGCGCATGGACGGATCCTATGCGCGCCCCATCGCCCGCTTCGTGCGGGAGGTGGCCGGCGCGGTCCACGGATCCTCCGGCCAGGGGTGCTTGGGGTAGCGGCCGCGCATCTGCTTGCGCACATCCTGGTAGGGGCCGTCCCAGAAGGATCGCAGGTCATCGGTGATCGCGAGCGGTTGCCGAGCGGGAGAGAGCAGGTGGAACAGCACCGGCACCCGGCCTCGCACCAGGCGCGGGGTCTCGGCGAACCCGAACAGCTCCTGCAGCTTCACGGCGACCACGGGGCGGCCGTCCTCGGCATCTGGCTCCGGATAGTCGATGCGTGCGCTCGAGCCCGACGGCACCGCGAGGCGCTGAGGCACCAGGGCATCGAGTTCGGAGGCCTCGGGCCAGGGCAGCAGGTGGCGCAGCCCGCCGGTCACGTCGACGGAGGACAGCTGGGTGGTGCGCGCGGAGAGCTGCGGCGCCAGCCACGTCTCCAGGGTCGCGAGCAGCGAATCCTCATCCATCGCGGGCCACGGGTCCCCGAGCTCGCGGCGCACCAGGGCCAGGCGGGCCCGCAGCGACCGTGCCGCGTCGTTCGCCGACAGCGCGGCCAGCCCGCGGGACCGCACATGGGCGAGCACCGCCGGCGCGGTATCCTGCGTCGTCGCACGGACAGGGGTCGAGGCCAGCTCGATCGCCCCGAGCGCGCGCCGCTCCCTCGCCCGCACGGTCCCGTTCTCCAGCACGGCGGTGCGTTCGTCGGCCAGCAGCTCCGCTCCGGCCAGGAAGGCATCCTCCTCGGACAGCGGGGAGGCCGTGCGGATCACGGCGCCGGTGCCGTCGGCCGCACGACCATCGGCCCGCTGCACCTCCCAGACCGCGAGCCAGCCCGCTCCCAGGAGTCCGCTGTTCTCCGGGAGAGCGGCCCGGGTGCCCGAGGCGAGCAGGTACGAGCGGGAGCCGTCAGCCGTGCGCCGGGCGATGCGCTCGGGTCGGGCCAGGGCGAGGATCGCGCCCGCCTGCTCGGCGGCGTCCGGGGAGGTCACGCGCCTCGCCCCGACAGCCTGGCCGCCGACGGCGTCGCGGGCGATGCGGGCCAGGCGGTCCCGCTCCCGGGCCCAGCGCTCCGTCCCAGGGGCCCGGCCGGCGCGGAGATCCTGCAGCAGACGGGGCAGATCGGCGCCGACGGGACGATGATCGTCGGAGACCGCGGCGACGACCTCCGCGGCGCGGCGGGCACCGTCACGGCCGGGCAGTCCGCGGGCGCCGTCGACGAGGGCGCGGGCCTCGCGCACCCCGATCGGCATGCGCGCCACGCGGGTCCCGGACTCCGTGGGCAGGCCCGCGTCGTCGACCAGGGACAGGGCGCGCAAGGTCCGGTCGGCGGCGGTGATCTCGGCGCGGGGAGGGGGTGTGAGCAGGGCCAGGCCCTCGCCCCGCGGGGTTCCCCAGCAGGCGAGCCACAGGGCCGCGTCGGTGAGGTCGACGCTCGTGATGTCCGGGGCCGACTGGGCGGGCATCCCGGCGAGATCCGAGGGCGCGAACACCCGCACCGCCCGGCCAGGACCCTGACGCGCGGCGCGGCCGGCGCGCTGGTCCGCCGCGGCGCGCGAGGCGCTGACCGTGACCAGGCCCGACATGTCCCGGCCGCGATCCCGTCGCACCTCGCGGGACAGCCCCGCGTCGACCACCAGGTGCACGCCCGGCACGGTCAGCGAGCTCTCCGCGATCGAGGTCGACACCACGATCCGCGGACTCTCGCCGGGCCGGCGCCCGCCGGTCGCCCGGTCCTGCTGGGCGGCGGGGAGACGGCCGTGGAGGGCGAGCACCTCGACGTCCTGGCTGCTGGTTCCCTCGCGGCCGCCGGTTCCGTCGCGGCCTCCGGCCACGCCGCCCACCAGCCCCTGCAGGCGGGCGACGACCTCGTCGACCTCGCGGGCCCCGGGCACGAACACCAGGGCGTCGCAGCCCGCCTCCCGCTGGGCACGGGCCGCGGTCCGGGCGAGATGGTCGAGGTACTCGCGGGTGATGCCGCGGGCATCGAGGCGCGGGGTGGGGGAGGGGGCGTAGTCCACCGCGAGGGGATGGAGCGCGCTGGGCACGTCCACGATCGGTGCGCCGTCGAGCAGGGCGGAGACCGCTCCCGCGTCGAGGGTCGCGGACATCGCTCCGACCAGCAGGTCCTCGCGCAGCTGGCGCACCTCGGCGAGCATCCCCAGCAGCAGGTCCGTCTCCAGCGAGCGCTCGTGGACCTCGTCGAGCACCACCGCGGAGACGCCCGGCAGGGCGGGATCGGCGAGCAGACGACGCAGCAGCACCCCGGGGGTGATCATCTCCAGGCGGGTCGAGCGGCCCACCTGTCGCTGCCCTCGCACCGTGAAGCCGACCGGTCCGCCCAGCTCGGTGCCTTCCAGGCCTGCGACGCGGCGGGCAGCTGCGCGCACGGCGACGCGTCGCGGCTGCGTGACCAGGGTGAGACCCTCGGCGAGGTTCGCGACCAGGGGCGGCACGAGGGTCGTCTTCCCGGTGCCCGGCGGCGCGGTGACCACCATCGCGCCGGTGCGGGCGGCCGCCTCGAGCTCCGCACGGGCCTCCGCGACGGGGAGGCCGGCCCCGATGGCGTCGAGGTCGAAGCGGTGCGGGGAGGTCATCGTCCCATCATGCCGTGCCGCAGGGAGCGGGACGACCGGGCCCCTAGCCCGTTGTCCCGTTGTCCAGTCGTCTGTCGTCCGCTCGTCCCGTGTCCCCGTGGTCGGCCTCTCGGCGCCGACTGCCCCCAGCGCCCGGTGACCTCAGTTGATGAGGTCGAACTCGACCTGATCGGTCTCCTGGCAGACGCTCGTCACCGAGATGGTCCATCCCTCCAGGGTGGCCGTCTCCCCGAGCGTGATGTCCTCGATCGGGCGGGGCTTCCCCTCGCCGAGGGTCGCGGTGAGCTGGGCGCTGTCGCCCGAGATGCCCGTGGCCTCGATCGCGAGGGTCTCGCCGCCGCGCTTCGGGAGATCAGGGGACGCGGCGCCGCCACCCACCTCGGCGAAGTAGGCGCCCTCGCCGGAGCAGGGATCCGGCGGCTCGAAGCCGTCCGGCGCCGGCGTCACCGCGAACGGCTCCTGGGGCACGGCGGCCGAGGACTTGCCGCCGCCGTCGGAGCTGCCCGTGACCACCGCGTCCTCGCCGCCGCCGTCGGATGCGGCACCCTCCTGCGAGGTGCCGCCGTCGGACGCGCCGGCGGCGGAGGAGCCGCCCGCATCGGAGGCCTCGGAGGCGGCGGGGGCGTCGGCCTGCTCGGGGTCCCCGGCATCGCTGCAGCCCGCCGCGAGCGCGGCGATCGCGAACAGGGCCCCGGCGAGACGAACGCGGGACGGACGACGAGTGGTGGCGCTGTTGGACACGCAGGACCTCACGGATGGAGCGATACGGACGGCCGCAAAGGTACTGGACGTCCCTGGCACGTGACACCATCGAGGGCACTCAGCGGACGGCCCGGGGACTGCCCGAGGACGGTCCGGGGACTGTCTGAGGGCGGTTCGCGGACACCCCGGGACGCGGCCGGGGCATGACCGGAGAATGAGCCGCGCAGACGGCTGACGGAACGACGGGGACGGAACAGGAGGAGCGATGGGCTCGACGAAGAAGCGCATGCCGGCCCCTCGGGCCCGCGCGGATCGTCAGCAGGCCGCTCGAGCCGAGACCTCGACCCCCTCAGCCCCTCCCGCCCCGTCGGCCCCGTCGGCCTCGTCGACCCCGGGCCCGCCGACGCCCCGCCTCCTGGGCGGGCGCACCGACCCTGCGCGTTCGGTGCGTCCCGTCGATTGGACCGCCACCGGCCGGCGCTCCTCTCCGCCCGTCTCCGAACCGTCCCCAGGCCGCACTGGCCGCTCCGGATCCTCGGGGCCCTCGGAACCGGCGGAGCGATCTGGACAGTCTCGGCGATCTGAGCCGCAGGGGTCTCCGTCCGACGTTCTGCCGCATCGTGGGACCCGGCGCCTCGACCCGCCCCGGTCGCCCGCGGCCCCGCCGCCGGACGCCGTGCATACCCTCGCCCCCGAGGATCCCCGCCCGCTGCCTCGCCCGTTGCGGGTCATCGACGAGGAGATCCGCGCCGTGGGCATCGCCGGCCTGACCACCGCGCAGATCGTGGAGGTCGTCGCCGATCCGGAGGATGCCTGGACGGCGGACGCCGGCGCGAGCGACCACTTCCTGCGCGGCCCCCTCGTGGTGCAGGTGCGACGGGCGGACAACGCCGTGATCGGTGCCTTCTCCGCGCGGTACGCGCTCTCGGTGCGCCCCGACGACTACGAGCCGGCACTCGACATCGCCGAGGACGCCGCCGGGCCGAGCGCTCGTGGCGGGAAGGGAACCCGGCACCCCACCTCGCGCCGCGAGCTGCTGCGACGGATGGAGTCTGCGGGCTTCGTGGTCACCCCCGGGTCGACCCATGGACGGGTGACGCATCCGGATCACCCCGGTCTGCTGGTGCCCTTCGCCTCGACGCCCTCGGATCGTCGCTTCACCCGGCACGCCGTGGCGCAGATCCGCCGTGTGTTCGGGATCGATCTGCGGCACTGAGTCGCTCTGCGAAGCACTGAACGAAGCCGAACGACGCTGAGCGGGGCGGGACGGCGCCGAACGACGCTGAGCGGTGCGGGCGGTGAGCCTGTGCGTCGGGCGATGGGCCCGGACGAGAAAGTGCCCCGGCTCGTCCCCACGAGCCGGGGCCATCCCTTTCCCCCGCGTCCCCGGAATACTGGAGTTCCGCTTCCTCCTCAGTCGGCGGTTCCTCCGGTGACGCGTTGAGACGAGTACACACGCCCTCCCGGAAAAAGCTCTGCGTTGGCGCTGGTCATTCGCTGGGAGTCGCGCTGGCCTGCACACTCAGCGACGTGTGCCCGAGGGCGCGCAGCACCTGGACCAATCGGTCGAACGCGATCGTGCCGGCCACCGCGCGCAGCACGATGACGTCGTCCGACGGGGGAGGGGCGTCCTCGTCCCCGCCCCCGTCCCCGTCGCGGAGGAAGTCCACCTCCCTGCGCGCGATCGCCGCCATCGGCACCGCATAGCGCTGCAGGGTGTCCGGATCGGCGGGCATCTCCCAGCCCTCGAGCGTGTGCAGCAGGTCATCCAGCGCGCGGCGCGGCACCGAGTCGACGTCCGGCCAGTCCAGCCGGTCCAGGAGCGTCGCGACCGACGGATGCTCCGGCCTCGCCGACCCGGCCTCGTCGCCCTCCGCCTCCGCGGCGCCCGGAGCGGCACCCAGCGCGATCGCCTGGGCCTCCTCGAGCGCGCGGATCACGGGCGCCTCCGGATCATCGAGCAGCTGGGTGAGACGGCGGATCCGCGCTATCGGGGCGTCGGCGATCTCCCGCAGGACCTGGATCAGCTGGAGCCGCTCCAGATGAGCCGGCCCGTACTCCTGCCGAGTGGCGGTGAGGCGCTCGCCGGCGGGCAGCAACCCCTCGCGTCGGTAGTACTTGATCGAGGCCGCGCTGCATCCGCTCGCGACCGACAGCTCATGCAGCAGCATCCGGGCCCCCTCTCGTGCACCGGCGCACAGGTGCGTCCGTGCATCCGTGCACTTCCGTCGTTCTGGATGGTGCGACGTCTGGATAGCGCGACGACCGGTGACTATCTTGATGGCGCCGCTATGGATAGTCACACTATCGTGCGTGCCATGGACGCCTTCACATCGGTCATCTTCGTGCATGCCCTCGCGGCCCTGTACGTGCTCCTGCTGGGTCCGCTGCAGATCCTGCGACGGCGGCGCGACCGGGCCCACCGGATGCTCGGCACCACCTGGGTGGTGGCGATGCTGGTCGTGTGCGGTTCGAGCTTCGGCATCATGCCGGACGGCTTCTCCTGGCTGCACGGGCTGTCGCTCTGGACGCTGCTGTGCATGGTGCTCGCGATCGCCGCGATCCGCCGGGGGAACGTCCCCACCCATCGCGGCTTCATGGTCGGTTCCTACCTCGGCACCCTCACAGCCTTCGCCTTCGCGGCTCTGGTGCCGACGCGCCTGATCCCGCAGCTGCTGCGCAGCGAACCGCTGGTGGCCGGGGTGACGGTGCTCGCGGTGGCCGCGACGATCGCGGTCTTCGCGACGCTCGTGATCCGTGCCGTTCCCCCGGCCGAGGTTCAGGTGAGCGGGAGCTCGATGGCTTCGCCGCCGGTGCCGACGGGGTCGGAGTAGCTCACGGACTCCAGCACGGTGTCCTCGCTGACGTCGACGTAGACATCCGCCGTGGCCGTCTCCCCGGGGGCGATCTGCGGGCCACTGGTGGAGAAGGCCCCGTAGCGCAACTCATAGGTCGAGCCGTCGTCGCCGTGGAAGAGGAAGTTGTCGAGGTCCAGGCCGATCGTCTCGTCTCCCTCGTTTTCGATGGTGACGGTGGTGCCCACGAACTTCCCGTTCTTCGAGGTCAGCTTCTCCCCGTCGGCGTCGAGCGTGGTCCCTTCTCCGGTGCCCGAGGCCGACAGCGTCACGAGGGCGCCGTCGGCGGGATCCGCGGTGGGCTCGAGCGTCGGGTCATCGGTAGGGTCATCAGTGGGCTCACCCGTCGGATCCTCGGCGGGATCGTCGGTCGGCTCCTGCGTGGAGGTCGGCGGCGCATCGTCCGGCCCCTGGGCCAGGAAGTAGATTCCGGTTCCACCGCCGACGAGCACGAGCATCGCGAGGAGCGCGCAGCCACAGCCGAGGGCGACGACCAGGGGCGTGCGGCTCGTCCTCTGCCGTGTGCTCGGGATGCCAAAGGGGGTGTTCATGCTGATGACCTCCGGGTCGGGGGCACGTTGAGGTGCGTCGTCGGAAGCGGAGCTCCTGCGCCGCGTGTGGAATCACCGTAAGCGGGCGTGGAGCGGACGGCGATGGGGAGAACTGCCCGGTGAGGGCACCGGTTCGGCCGGGCGCGACACGGGTCAGGACGCGAGATCCAGGCGCAGGATCAGGGCGCGGCGTCAGGACGTCCGGTGGGCGCGCATGCCGGGGATCTGCTCCTGGGCATCGGCGGAGGTGCCCGTCAGGGCCTCGATGCCGAGCTGCTCCGACCAGCGGGCCAGGTGCGGAGGGCACCCTTCGCGTTCCAGACCCGTCCGGATCTCCGCGGCGATCTGCGCGGCATCCCGTGCACCGAACAGGACGATGCCGTTCCCGGGCGCCGGCGGCCGTGGCACCGGAGGAAGTCTCCTGCCCCTGCGCGGCCCCAGGAAGGTCACCGCCAGGTCGGCGCCCCCGGTGATGTGCCAGTTCGCCCAGATCGGGGCGTGGAGGCCGCCGCGCACGGTGTCGATCCCGGAGAACACCCTGAGGGTGGTGGGGTCGAGCTCGGTGTAGCGCATCGGTCGGCGCCGGCCCAGGACGGAGCGGCCCACGACGAGACCCTTCTCGTGCAGGTCCAGGTAGGCGGACCACTGCACCGCGCACACGAACCCGGTGAACACCAGGTAGGCCACGGCCACGAGGAGGAGGGTCCCGACCTCTCCGCCGTCACCGAGGAGCACGCTCCCGAGGGACATGAGTACGAGGACGGCGGGGATGCAGCCCAGGTAGGGGAGCGCATGCGAGAGATGCACCGACGGTCGACAGCGCCGGATCCTCGAGCCGAGGGCGGAGGTCTCAGACATCGTAGGGCGGCTTCCAGGTGGGCTCCATGCCAGGGATCTGCTGTACGGCCCGGTGGTGAGGACCCTCCACGCGCTCGATCCCGAAGCGCTGTGGCCAGCGTGCCAGGTGAGGCGGGCAGCCTCCGCGCTCGAGCCCCGCTCGGATCTGCTCGGCGATCTCCACGGCGTCCCGCGAGCCGAACAGCACGATGCCCTTCCCAGGCTGGGGGCGGCGAGCCTGCGGGCCCAGCTCTGTCGCGAGATGCGGGCCCAGGAAGGTCACCGCGAGATCCGCCCCGCCGGTGAAGTGCCAGTTCGCCAGGATCTGGGACCGGTGGGGCCCCCGGACCTCGTCGATCTTGGTGAACACCCGGATCGTGGAGGGGTCGATCTCGGAGTACCACATCGGCCGCACCCTGCCGATGACGGAGCGCCCCACGACGAGTCCCCTCTCGTGCAGGTCCAGATAGGCGGACCAGTGGAATGTCGCCAGCGCCGCGATGATCGGCGGGAAGGCGACCAGCAGCAGCACGCCGAATCCCGCGAACCCCACGTCCGAGATCAGCAGGCCGCTGACGATGCAGATGATCCCCAGCGATGGTCCGCACCCCAGGAGCGGGACGGCGTGCGAGAGGTGGATCGACGGCCGGAAGCGCCGGATCCGGGGTCCGAGGGCGTAGGCAGGGTGCATCTGCTCAGAGGGCCGTGCGCGGAACCGGCGGAAGGTGCTGGGGTGCGGGCATCGTCGGCCTCCTGGGCTCGGTCCGGGGCGGAGCAGGATCCTCTGCCATGGGTGCGAGGACAGTCAACACGGGGGCGCGGCCCTGGCGCGATGGGGAGGTGTCCCCGCGAGCCGGACGTGGCCGACCGCCCGCAGGGGAGTGGTGCCGGACCAGAGCGGCGGGCGGACCCTTTCACTCCGCACGCAGGCAGGCACGGGACGACGTACCGAATGAATCGCCCCCCGGCAGGTATGTGACGTGGGAGACTCTCCGTACGTACCGCCGCTCGAGATGACGCGCCGCCGTGTGGTGCACGCCGTGCACCACACCGCGTGACGACGACGAGGAGTCGAGAACGATGTTGAATCGATTGCATGACGCGCTGCACCTGCGTACATCGCCGGTGATCTTCTTCGGATCGGCGGCGATCATCATCGCCTTCGTGATCGGGACGATCGCCTTCACCGAGCCGCTGAACGCCGCGGTGTCCGTGGCATCGGACTGGCTGCTGACGAACCTCGGCTGGTTCTACATCCTCGGCGTGACGATGTTCCTCGCGTTCCTGATCTTCATCGCCGTGGGCCGCTTCGGCCGCGTGAAGCTGGGCCCCGACGAGGAGCCGCCGGAGCATTCCGGCGCCGCCTGGTTCGCCATGCTGTTCGCCGCCGGCATCGGCTCGATCCTCATGTTCTGGGGCGTCGCCGAACCGATCAGCCATTTCGGTGACCCTCCGCGCGGCGCCTCGCTCGGTATCGAGGCCGGCTCCGTAGAAGCCGCCAAAGATGCCATGAACTTCACCTACTACCACTTCACGCTGCACACCTGGACGATCTTCACCCTCCCGGCACTGTGCTTCGCGTACTTCATCCACAAGCGCAACCTGCCGCCTCGCGTCAGCTCGATCTTCCAGCCGATCCTCGGCGAGGGCATCCACGGCCCGGTCGGCAAGGTCATCGACATCGTCGCGATCGTCGGCACCGTGTTCGGCATCGCCGTCTCCATCGGCCTGGGCACCCTGCAGATCAACGGGGGGCTCAACCAGCTGTTCGGCATGCCGGAGACCTCCGGCTGGCAGCTCATCATCATCGCCGTGGTGTGCGGTCTTGCCCTGATCTCCGTGTCTCTCGGACTCGACAAGGGCATCAAGGTCCTGTCGAACATCAACATCGTCGCCGCCGTGCTGCTGCTGCTGTTCGTGCTGGTCGCCGGGGGATCCACTCTCTTCGTGCTCAAGGGCACCTTCGAGTCCTTCGGCAGCTATATCGTGAACCTGCCCGAACTGGCCCTGTGGAACGACACCTTCGCGAACACCGGCTGGCAGAACACCTGGACGGTCTTCTACTGGGCGTGGACCATCACCTGGTCGCCGTTCGTGGGCATCTTCATCGCCCGCATCTCCAAGGGCCGCACGATCCGCCAGTTCGTCTCCGGTGTGCTCGCCGTCCCGTCCGCCTTCTCGGTGGTCTGGTTCGGGATCTTCGGCTTCTCGGCCTTCAACATCGAGCTCAACGGTGAGGGCGGCCTGGTCGATACGGTGGTCACCCAGGGGGACATCCCGGGCGCCCTGTTCGCCTTCCTCGGTCACTACCCGGCGGCGTTCTTCGTCTCCGTCGTCGCCATCATCCTGGTGATCATCTTCTTCGTGACCTCGGTGGACTCCGCCGCACTGGTCACGGATTCCATGGCCAACGGCCACGAGGACTACAACCCGCTGGGCCAGCGCATCTTCTGGGGCCTGGCGATCGGACTGATCACCGCGACGCTGCTGGTGTTCTCGGGCTCCAACGGCCTCGAGGCGCTCCAATCGACGATCATCCTCGTCGGCCTGCCGTTCTTCATCATGGGCTTCTTCCAGATGTATGCGCTGTACAGAGCCCTGCAGGAGGATGCCGGCGAGCTGCCGAAGATGCGCACCAGGAACTGGAAGCAGGTGCTGCCTCCGGAGGAGTACGAGCGTCGCGAAGACGACGAGGAGTACGACACCGACGAGGTGGTGGTCGAACCCGAGGCGGTGGACGAGGTCCCCGTCATGCGCGATCCATACGAGGACGCCGACGAGGCCGACGGCGGCACAGGTCGAGGGAGCCTGCCGGCCCGCACGGGAAGCGCCCGTGCGGAGATCCCGGGTGACGGCCCTCCGCGTTCCCGCTGACCCCACCCAGCACCGACGAGGCCCGGTGCTCCGCAGCAGCGGAGCGCCGGGCTTCGTCCGTTCCGTCCGGAGACGGTGGTGTGGCACAGGTCAGGCGGCATCCACCGGATGCGTGTCGGAGCTGCGCCGGTAGTACATCGCCAACATGGCGCCGGAGAGGTTGTGCCAGATCGAGAAGATCGCGCCGGGCAGGGCCGCGGCGGGGCTGAAGGCGCTCGCCGCGAGCGTCGCGGCCAGACCGGAGTTCTGCATGCCGACCTCGATCGAGGTGGTGCGGGCTGCGCGCTCGCCCTGCCTCAGCAGGCGGGCGAGCCAGTAGCCGGCGAGATAGCCGATCCCGTTGTGCAGCACCACGGCGAGCAGCACCAGGGCGCCGGCGGAGACGATCGCCTCGGTGGAGCCGCTGACCACGGCCACGACCACGAGGGAGATGCCCGCGACGCTGACCCAGGGCAGAGCAGGCATGATGCGGTCCACGATCCTTCCCAGCAGCAGACGGATCACGATGCCGGCGATCACGGGCACCAGCACCATCTTCACGATCGACATCGCCATGTCACCGGCGGCGATCGGCAGGTACGAGCCGGCCAGCCACAGGGTGAGCAGCGGGGTGAAGATCGGCGCGAGCAGGGTGGAGATCGAGGTCATCGTGACCGACAGCGCGGTATCGGCCTTGGAGAGGTACGTGATGACGTTCGAGCTGGTGCCGCCCGGGGCGCAGCCCACCAGGATCACGCCGACGGCGAGCTCCGGCGGGAGCTGCAGGAGCACCGAGACGCCCAGGCCCACCAGCGGCATGATCACGAACTGGGCGACGACACCGATCAGCACCGGCAGGGGGCGGCGCGCCACGAGCCCGAAGTCGGGGATCGTGAGGGTCAGGCCCATCGCGAACATGATGACGCCGAGGAAGATGCTCGTGAACGGCGCGATCGACTGGCCGGCGGCGGGCACGAAGAAGGCGAAGACGGCAGCGGCGAGGATGAGGACCGGGAAGACGGTCACCGCGATGCGCGCGGAGCGGTCCTCCTTCGTCGTCGTCGGCGTCGGCGTGCGGTCCGAGGAGGTGAGGTTCGGGGCAGGGGTGGTCATCTCCGAAGAGTACGACCGCATCCGCGATACGAGACCGTCGTCTCAGGAGTCGAACGACAGGGTTCGACCGGCAGAGTGCCGGGTCTCAGCGACGCTGGCGCGCCGGCACCGGCCAGTCGTGCACCGGCTTCCCGGAGTCCACGCCCTCCCGGTACAGCCGCGTCATCTCCGCGAGCGCCTCGGGGCGGCTCGCGCCGCGCAGCTCGAGGGAGGTGACGGTGTCGATCTGCCACCTCGCGCCGTTGCGCCCGGTGCGGGTGCGCTCGATGAGGAGGTTCCCGTAGTGCTCGGCGACGTCCGCATCGGCCCCGAGCTCCCGCAGCCCGTCCATGGCCTGCGGGATCAGCTGCTCGCGCAGCAGATCGGCCACGCGCACGCGGCCCACCTTCGGCCAGCGCACCCGGGCCTCGAGGCCCCAGCGGGCGCACTGCTGGAAGGACTCGTCGGCCTGCTCGAAGCTCATCCGCGACCACAGCGGGCGCCGCTCGTGCACCAGCGAGTGGAGGATCCCGTAGAAGAAGGCGGCGTTGGCGGCCATGTCCGCGGCCGTCGGCCCCGCCGGCAGGATCCGGTTCTCCAGGCGCAGGTGGGGGACGTCGGTGCCGGGATCGTAGATCGGGCGGTTCCAGCGCCATACCGTGCCGTTGTGGAGCATCAGCTCGTGCAGGCGCGGGGAGGCGCCCTCGGTGAGCAGCGGCTCCTCGGCCATGTCCCGCGACTCCGGGATCAGCGCCGGGAACAGGCGCACGTTCTCCTCGAAGAGGTCGAACATCGAGGTGATCCAGCGTTCGCCGAACCACACCCGCGGGCGCACGCCCTGGGTCGCGAGCTCGGGCGGGCGGGTGTCGAGGGCCTGCACGAACGTGGGGATGCGGGTCTCGTGCCAGAGCCGCTTGCCCAGCAGGAACGGCGAGTTCGCGGCGAGGGCCACCTGCGGGCCGGCGATCGCCTGGGCGGCGTTCCATGCGGCGGCGAACTGCTCGGGCGGGACCTGGAGGTGCAGCTGCATCGACGTGCAGGCGGATTCCGGGGCGATCGAGTCGAAGGTGGCATCCAGCCCACGGCCCTCGCCATCGATGCGCAGGTTGATCTCCTCGCCGCGGGCCACCATCACGGAGTTCTCGAGCGCCTCGTAGCGCGCGCCCGGTGCCCTCCACTCGTCGTCCGTGAACAGCTCCTCGGTGATGGTGGGGAGATGGCCGATCGGGATCACGCGGGCGCCGTGACGCTGCGCGGCGGCATCGGCGCGCTCCATCTTCTCGCCCAGCTCGGTCTCCAGATCGCGCAGCCCGGTGCCGGCGGGATGGGACACCGGAAGGTTCGCCTCGAGGTTGAACCGGCCGATCTCGTGGACGAAGTCCTCGTCGTCCAGATCCTCCAGGATCGTGTCCACCAGCAGGGCGGGCGCCATCCCGTCGGCCTCGGCGAGGTTCATCTCCAGCTCGACGCCGACGGTTCCTTCGTCGACGAATTCCGCCGTGTCCAGGAAGGTCTCGAACAGGTCGAGGTTCCGACGCAGCTCCTGGCGATAGCGGGTGCGCTGGGAACGGGTGTACTCCGTGGTGCCGATCTCGCGTCCCATGGTGACCTCCGGGTGGTGACGGGGCAGGTCCGGCAATACAAGCACGCCGCAGGGCCTGCCGGGTACCACGAGCCGTGGCGCGGAACGACTGGTCGGGACGCGGACCCCTCGGCGTCCCGGGATCAGGCGGTGAACAGCGCCACGGCGCGGATCGCGGTCTCGACCAGGCCGTAGGCGAGAGCGGCGACCACGAGCACGGCGAGCACTCCGGCGGCCGCCGTGTGACTCGCCCCGGCCTTCGCGTGCGCCTCGGCGCCGCCGTTGCCGCTGATCGCCTCATGGGCGCCCGCGCGGTCGGCCTCCTTCTTCTGCGCGACCACGGCCTCGTCCTCGAAGTGCGAGGGCTTGACCGCGCGGATCAGCAGGTTCGCGACGAAGCCGACGGCGAGGATGCCCGCCATCAGCCACATCGAGAGCTTGTACAGGTCCATGCCGGAGTGACCGGCGGCGGCCTGCGACTCGACGATGCTGTTGACCAGCAGCGGTCCGGCGATGCCGGCGGCCGCCCAGGCCGTGAGCAGCCGGCCGTGGATGGCGCCGACCTGGTACACGCCGAACAGGTCCCTCAGGTAGGCGGGGACCGTGGAGAAGCCGCCGCCGTAGAAGGAGATGATCACGAGCGCCGAGAGCACGAAGACCGCGAGCGACGCGGAGCCGACGGTCGCGATGACCACGTACAGGACGGCGCCGATGCTGAGGTACAGCGCGTAGTTGAGCTTGCGTCCCAGGTAGTCCGAGGTCGTGGACCACACGAAGCGCCCGGCCATGTTCGCCAGGGACAGCAGGCCCACGAAGCCGGCGGCCGCGGCGGCGGCGATGCCGAAACCGTCCGAGACCATCGGGGCGGCGTTCTCGAGGATGCCGATGCCAGCGGTGACGTTGGTGAACAGCACGATCCACAGCAGCCAGAACTGCGGGGTGCGGATGGCCTGCTTCGCCGAGACCGAGCCCGTCGTCTGCGCCGCCTTCGCGGTGGCGCTGCGGGGGTCGAAGCCCTTCGGCGCCCAGTCCGGGTGGGGCAGGCGGATCACATAGGCGCCCAGCGCGATCGCCAGCAGGTAGCAGCCGGCGAGCGTGAGGAAGGTGGGGGTGAGCCCCGCGACCAGGTGCGAGGGTTCGACGCCGCCGCCGAACAGAGCCATCAGCTTGTTCGAGGCCGGGCTGGCGATCAGCGCGCCGCCGCCGAAGCCCATGATCGCCAGGCCCGTGGAGAGCCCGGGACGGTCGGGGAACCACTTCATGAGGGTGGAGACCGGGGCGATGTAGCCGATGCCCAGGCCGATGCCGCCGATCACGCCGTAGCCGAGATACACCAGCCACAGCTGACCGGTCGCGATGCCGATCGCCGAGACGAGGAAGCCGAGCACCCAGAAGCCGCCGGCGGCGACCATCGCCATCCGCGGCCCCACCCGCTCCACCCAGGTGCCGGCGATGGCGGAGGAGATGCCGAGCATGGCGATGGCGAGGGAGAAGATCCAGCCGACGGCGACCTCGCCGACGCCGAAGTGGCTCTGGAACGGGGTCTTGAACACGCTGAACGCGTAGACCTGGCCGATGCACAGATGGATGGCGAGCGCCGCCGGCGGGATGAGCCAGCGGTTGAAGCTCGCCGGCGCGATGATCGCGCTGCGGTCGAGGACGGTCATGAGGCCTCCGGGGAGAGAAGGGATGCGAGGGCGGCTCCGGTGAGGCCCACCGGGTGAGGATAGGTTTCCTCTCCGTCCCCACCCAAGCTCCTGGGGCTGGTGTCGCGACGCAGAACGGGCCGGGCACGCGCACAACTCCTCCCCGGATCCTGCCCACCGCCCCCGCCGAAGCCGGTTCTGACGTGCATAGGGTCCGGATCATGAGTCGTGCCGGAGGGGTCAGAGGGGACATGAGAGTCAGCGGGGACGGCAGCGCACGGCGCAGCAGGGCGCCCGCTCGGGCGTTCACCCCGCTCGAGGAGCGGCTGGACGCCTGGGCGGCCCGACGGTCGCAGGCGCTCGCGGCCGACGCCGGTCCATGGCGTCGGGGGCTTCTGGAGTTCGCCGTGTTCACGGTGAAGCAGGCGTGGGCCTGTGTGTTCGGGGCCGCGATGCTCGTGCTCCTGGTGCTGGCGCGCCTGGTCTACCCCGACGATGCCCTGCTGGTGCGCAGCGACGCCCTGGTGCTCGCCGCCCTCACGGTGCAGGCGCTGATGCTCGCCCTCCGGCTCGAGGGCGGCAGGGAGCTGTGGGTGATCGTGATGTTCCATGTCGTCGGCACGGTCATGGAGATCTTCAAGACCCACATGGGCTCCTGGGCGTACGAGACCGACGGGCTGCTGCGGATCGGGGGAGTGCCGCTCTACACGGGGTTCATGTACGCCGCCGTGGGCTCCTACATGGTGCGCGTGTTCCGCCTGTTCGACCTGCGCTTCACCCGGTACCCGCCGATCTGGGCGACCGCGCTGGTGGCCGCCGCGATCTACGCGAACTTCTTCACCCACCACTACCTGCCGGACGTGCGCTGGGTGCTGGTGGGGGCCGTCGTGCTGCTCTATGCGCGCTGCGTGATGAGCTTCCGCAATCAGCGCACCGGGTCGCGCCGGCGCATGCCGATCCTGGTCGCCTTCGTGGGCGTCGCGTTCTTCCTGTGGGTCGCGGAGAACGTGGGCACCTGGGCCGGCGCCTGGATCTATCCGCACCAGTCCGCCCAGTGGCAACTGGTGCCGCCCACGAAGTTCGTGGCCTGGCTGCTGCTGATGATGATCTCCGTGGTGCTGGTGACGCTCGTGCACAGGCCGCGAATGCCGACGGACTGAGCCCGTCGGCGGAGCCTGCACCTGCGGGACCTCACCGACGACCGGAGTGACCGGTCGTCAGCTCGACAAGTCGTCGGCCCGTCCGTCCGTCTGCTTGACGGTGGGCGCGGAGGGTCTCCGTCGGCTCTCGCGGCGGGCGGCCACGGCCGCGACGAGCGTCACCGCGGACAGCGCGACGAGCACGATCCCGGGATGCCACCAGGCCTGCGCCGTCCACAGACCGAGCGCCGAGGTGGCCAGCGGGACCACACCGCCCACCGTGGCGGCCACCGCATAGGCGAGCGACAGCGCCGAATAGCTGAAGCGTCCCGGGAACAGGTCGCTCATCAGGCCGCCGAGCGCCGCCCACGACATGGTGGGCAGGATCCCGCCCACCACCATCAGCGTCACCAGTCCGCCGAAGCTCGCCGACTGCAGCAGGAAGTACAGCGGGAAGGCGATCAGGGCCGTGCCCAGGGCGCCGGCACCCACCACCAGCGCGGAGCTGGTGCGCGCGGCGAGCGCCCCGAACACGGGGATGGTGAGCAGCTGCAGGAGCGCGCCGATGGTCGCGGCGCTGAGAAGCTGCAGGGACGGGTAGCCGAGCACCACCGAGCCGTAGTTCATCGTGTACGTGTTCATCAGCGCGTAGGAGCCGATGCCCAGCTGGGCGGCGCCGATCGCGATCAGCAGCGCCCACGGGCGGGTGCGGAGCATGGCGAGCGCCGGTCGGCGGGCCCGGTCCCCGGTCTGCTCGAGGCGGGCGAAGACCGGGGTCTCGTCGATCGCGCGGCGCAGGTACAGCGAGACCAGCAGCAGCGGCAGCGCGAGGAAGAACGGCACCCGCCAGCCCCAGTCCGCCATGGCCTGCTCGGGCAGGGTCAGCGTGAGCACGATGAACACCGCCGCCGAGAGGATCGAGCCGACGGGCGAGCCCAGCTGCGGGATCGCCGCGTAGAACGCCCGCTTCAGGGGATGGGCGTGCTCGGTGGCCAGCAGCACGGAGCCTCCCCATTCGCCGCCCAGCGAGATGCCCTGCACGAGACGCAGCACCACCAGACCGATCGCCCCCAGCCACCCGGCCTGCGCATAGGAGGGCAGCATGCCGATCAGCGCGGTCGCCACGCCCATCAGACCCACGGTCCACAGCAGCGTGGTGCGTCGGCCCAGCCGGTCGCCCATGTGCCCGAACACCAGGGCGCCCACGGGGCGGATCACGAAGGAGACGGCGATGGTGCTGAAGGACGCGAGCGAGGCGCCGGCCGCCCCGAGGGGTTCGAAGAACAGCGGGCCGACGAAGAACGCGGAGAAGTACGCGAAGAGGTAGAAGTCGAACTGCTCGAGCGAGGTGCCGACCATGGACGCCCAGGCGACACGTCTCGGCGTGCGGGTGCTCGTGGGCGTGGCCTGGTGAGGGGTGGACTCCGTGGCGGAGGAGGTCATGAGGGCTCGCTTCCTGAGGTCTGCGGCGCCTCGGCGGCCGGGGATCAGACGTCGTCCGTGCTGTCGGCCGGGATGTCGTCGGCGGAGAGCGTGAGCGTCCGCGAGGTGCCGTCCGCGCAGGTGACCACAGCCGTGATCGGTATGTCCAGCTCGGAGGTGTCGGCTGTGGGCCACCAGGCGGAGAAGGCGCCGTTGTCCACGGATGCCTCGACGTCGCCGACCGAGGTTCTCAGGGTCACCGCGACCACGTCGGCCCCGGCGGCTCCGGACACGGCGAGCTGCTGAGCGGTGTCGTCGTCGTCCTGCGCGGCGGGGTCGATCTGGCTGAGCAGCATCCCCTCGGGGACGAGGCCGTCGGCCGGGATCTGGGCGCGCTCCTCGCCGGGTCCGCTGGTGAGGACCGTGGTGGAGGGGTCGTCCTCCCCGATCGCCAGGCAGGTGAACGTGTCCCCGGCGCTGTCGAGCCCGACCACCATCAGGGTGATGCCGCGCCGTTCGGCGACCAGCACCTCCTCGATGGCCGTCCTGGTCCCCGTACCCGCGCAGGCCTGGGGGACGGGGGATCCGGGGTCCTGGACCTCCGGAGCGGGTGACCAGGATGCCGAGGCCGGCTCGGCACCGGAACCACCGAGGAGAGCCGAGATGAGCAGAGCCGCCGCCAGGAACACGAGCGACACGATCAGCAGGGGGCGGCGCGCCCGACGACGGGGGCCGGTCGGGCCGGTCGGGCCGGGCGGGTCGCTCGGCGTGGCGCCCAGGGGCGACGCGCTCGACGGTGGAGTGCCCAGCGCTGGTGCGCCCGGAGCTGGCGTGTTCGGAGGAGGGGTGCTCACTGGTGGGGCACCGTCATCTCTGTCGTGCGGGTCGAGCCATCGGTCAGGGTGAGCACGGCGGTGACGGGGTGGTCCAGCTCGTACTCGTCCTTCGTGGGCCACCAGGCGGCGAACCAGCCGCCGGACACGGTCGCCTCGGTGTCGCCGGCCGCCGTCTGCAGCGTCACGGCGGTCACCAGGTCGCCGACCTCCCCGGCGACGACATGCTGCGACGGGGTCTCCGGGGCATCCACCGAGGTCGGATCCGTCTGCAGCAGCGCGTCGCTGCGCACCATCGCACCGTCCGCCGGGATCGTGGCGGCGGCGTCATAGGGAGTGGTGACGGTGATCGCCGTCCATTCGTCGTCGATCTGTGTGGCCAGGCAGGCGAGGGTGTCGCTGTTCTCGTCCGTGCGGACGCTCAGGGTGGCGAGGCCGCGCTGTTCGCCGACGAGCTCGGCCCCCGAGTGCTCGGGCGGCGGGGCGCAGGGGCTGAGGGACATGCTCGCCGCAGTCCGCTTCCCGGGGCTTGCCGTCCAGCTCTCCGCGGCGGTGGCGGGGGCGCGGAGGGCCATGACGCAGACCGTGACCACGAGAACGGTGACGACCACGGCGGCCAGGATCAGGAGCGTCCTCGGGGTGCGCGAGGAAGAGTATTCGGTCGCAGTGGTGTCATCGCTGGCCATGGGCGGATTCTGTCATGGACGGTCGGGTTCGGGAAGACGCTCGGGGTCGTGGTGCCGCGACAGTTAAAGTCACCCGTTCCGTGACCCCGATCACACGATCGCGTCACATCGTGCACTTCTGGTCACGGTGAGCCTAATGTCTCGTCACCAGTAAAGGTGCTCGCGACTTTAACAGGAGGTGTCGTCCCCATGAGCTCTCGGACAGACCTCGCCGTCTCGACGGTCATCTTCGCCCTGCGCCCTCACCCCACCACCCGTCGGCTGGCCCTGTGGCTCCCGCTCGTGCGACGCATCCGAGATCCCCACCAGGGACTCTGGGCGCTCCCGGGCGGTCCGCTGGCGCCGGACGAGGGGCTCGCCGCGTCGGCCGCGAGGAACCTGCGCGAGACCACCCGGCTCACCCCGCAGTACCTCGAGCAGCTCTACGCCTTCGGCGGGCTGGACCGGTCGGATTCGGCCGACGAGCGCACCGTCTCGGTCGTCTACTGGGCGCTCGTGCGGCCCGAGGAGGCCGACGCCGGCGAGGCGGGCGTGAACGTGCGCTGGTTCGTGGCCGACGAGGTCCCCGAGCTCGCCTTCGATCACTCGCTCATCGTCGAGTACGCCCTGTGGCGCCTGCGCAACAAGGTCGAGTACTCCCGCATCGCCGCCGCGTTCCTCGGGGAGGCCTTCACCCTCGCCGAGCTGCGCGGAGTCCACGAGGCCGTGCTGCAGCGCACCCTCGACCCCGCGAACTTCCGCCGCCAGATGGAGTCCTCCGGACGCCTGGTGGCCACCGATGCCTATCGCACCGGTGGCCGCCATCGCCCCGCCCGCCTCTACCGGCACGACCAGTCCATCCACCTCGCCGACAACGGCCCGCTCACCGGTCTCTGACCGGCCACACCCCACGGAGGGCACGACATGACCACCACCGATACCCCTGTCACGGCAGCCACCGCTTCCTCGGCCCCCACCGCGTCGGTCGACCTGACCCTGCGAGACATCTCCAGCGGCGCGGCCTCCGGCAGCAGCTGCTCCACCGAGCTGCTCGACGCCCCCTGGGACGTCGACGCCCGCGACCCCGGCTACGGCCCCGGCGCCTCGATGGCCGATCCGATCCCCGCCGCATCCCCGCGCCAGGGCGAGATCCCGCAGGAGTACCGCGACGCGAGCACCGAGGAGCTGGACCGCCGGATCCGCGCCGCGAAGGCGGAGCTCGGGGACCGTGCAGTGGTGCTCGGGCACTTCTACCAGCGCGACGAGGTCATCCAGTACGCCGACTACGTGGGCGACTCCTTCCAGCTCGCGACCGCCGCGAAGGCCCGCACCGACGCCGAGGCGATCATCTTCTGCGGCGTGCACTTCATGGCCGAGACCGCCGATCTGCTCTCCGGGCCCGAGCAGGCCGTGATCCTGCCCAACCTCGCCGCCGGCTGCTCGATGGCGGACATGGCGGACATCGACCAGGTCGAGGAGTGCTGGGAGCAGCTGATGGAGGTCTACGGGGGCGAGGTGCCCGGCGACGACGGCCGCCTGCCGGTCATCCCCGTGACCTACATGAACTCCTCCGCGGACATCAAGGGCTTCGTGGGCCGCCACGGCGGCATCGTGTGCACCTCCTCGAACGCCTCGACCGTGCTCGAGTGGGCCTTCGAGCGCGGGCAGCGGGTGCTGTTCTTCCCCGACCAGCACCTGGGCCGCAACACCGCCAAGGCCATGGGGATCTCCCTGGACGAGATGCCCATGTGGAACCCGCGCCGGCCGCTGGGCGGGAACGACGAGCAGGCCCTCCATGACGCCAAGGTGGTGCTGTGGCACGGCTTCTGCTCGGTCCACAAGCGTTTCACCACCGCCCAGATCGACAAGGCCCGCGCCGAGCACCCCGGTGTGCGCGTGATCGTGCACCCCGAATGCCCCATGCCCGTGGTCGATGCGGCGGACGAAGCCGGCTCCACCGACTACATCCGCAAGGCCATCGAGGGCGCCACCGAACCCACCACCTTCGCGATCGGCACCGAGATCAACCTGGTCCAGCGCCTCGCCGCCCAGCACCCGCAGCACACGATCTTCTGCCTGGATCCCGTGGTGTGCCCCTGCTCGACGATGTACCGCATCCACCCCGGCTACCTCGCCTGGGCCCTCGAATCGCTCCTGGACGGCGAGGTCATCAACCAGATCTCCGTGAGCCAGGACGTCGCCGATCCCGCACGCCTCGCGCTCGAGCGCATGCTCGCCGCGAAGCCGGCCCCGGTCGGGGCTGCTCCCGAGCGTGCCACCTCGGAGCGCACCACCTCGGAGCGCTGAGCATGGGCGCGCACGACGAGCAGCCCACGGATCGGCAGCTCGCCGGTCTGATGCACGCCGATCTGCTGGTCATCGGCTCCGGGATCGCCGGGCTCACGGCGGCGCTGCACGCCGCCCGGTCGGTGGACGTCCTCCTGGTGACCAAGGCGGAGCTCGCCGAGGGCTCCACCCGTTACGCCCAGGGCGGCATCGCCGGGGCGGTCGACCCCTCCGACACCGTCGCCGAGCATGAACAGGACACCCTGGCCGCCGGGGCCGGCCTGTGCGATGCGGAGGCAGTTCGGGTGCTGTGCGACGAGGGCCCGGCCGCGATCGCGCACCTCATCGACCGCGGAGTCGCTTTCGATCGCGCTGGTGTCCGTGAGTCCGCTGGTGGCCTCGACGTCGCTGGTGATCTCGAGCCTGCTGACGGTCTCGGGTCCGGGATCGGGGCGGGCCGGAGTCCGTATGCGCTGGGCCTCGAGGGGGCCCATTCCCGCCCCCGGATCCTCCGCGCCGGAGGCGATGCCACCGGCCGGGCGATCGAGGAGGTGTTGGTGGACGCCGTGCACGACCGCGCCACGGAGAGCTCCAGCAGCACGACGGGCGGTTCCCTCGCCCTGCGCGAGCACATGACGCTGGTGGATCTGCTGGTCGACGGTGGCCGTGTGGTCGGCGCCGAGCTGATGGCGGCCGACGGGACCCGGCTCGCGGTGCGGGCCCCGGCCACGCTCCTGGCCACGGGCGGCGCCGGGCAGCTCTTCTCCCACACCACGAACCCCGCCGTCTCCACCGGGGACGGGATCGCCGCCGCCTGGCGGGCCGGCGCCGCGGTCGAGGACCTCGAGTTCTACCAGTTCCACCCCACCGCGCTCGCAGCCCCCGGCTCCTTCCTCATCTCCGAGGCCGTGCGCGGGGAGGGCGCCGTGCTGCGCGACGAGCACGGTCGGCGCTTCCTGCCCGCTCTCGACCCCCGCGCCGAGCTTGCCCCGCGCGACGTCGTGGCCCGCGCGATCGCCCAGGTCATGGCCGCCCAGGACGGCAGGCCCGTATTCCTGGATGCGACCAGCATCGGTGCGGATCAGCTCCGGGAACGGTTCCCCACCATCGACGCCGCCGTGCGCGGAGCCGGAGTCGACTGGGGCAGCGAGCCGGTGCCCGTGACCCCGGCCGCCCATTACTGGATGGGCGGGATCCGCACCGATCTCGACGGGCGCACCACGCTCCCCGGGCTCCTCGCCGCGGGGGAGTGCGCCCGCACCGGCGTGCACGGGGCTAACCGCCTCGCCTCGAATTCCCTCCTCGAGGGCGCCGTGTTCGGAGCCCGTGCCGGCGCGACGGCCGTGGAGCAGGTCCGCGCCACGGCCTCCGCTGCTCTCCCTGTCGCTGCTGCTGCTCTCCCTGTCGCAGCTGCCGCTCTCCCCGTCACGGGTACCGCCCTCCCCATCGCACCCAGGGGCGCTGGGTGTGCGGCCTCGCCGTATACAGCGCTGCCTGCGCACCATGCGCCAGTGGATGCGGCTGTCCCCGCCGGATCCGACCCCAGACCCGGCCCCAGCCCCGCCCCCGGTCCCGGGGCTTCGGAACGGTGGACCCGCGCCGAGCTGCAGGAGCTGCTGTGGAGCCATGCCGGTCTGCTGCGCACGGGCGAGCAGCTCGACGCGGCCGCGGCGCAGCTCGCCTCCTGGGGGGATCCGGACCCCGCCTCGTGCACCACGGTGGCCGAGCTCGAGGACCGCAATCTCCTCCACCTCGCCCGACTGCTCATCGCGCACGCCCTGGCCAGGCCGGGGTCCGTCGGCGCCCACCACCGGCTCGACGATCCCCGTCATCTCGCCACCCAGGGACCTGCCGATAATCAGGGCCATGCCGAGGCCCGTGGTCGCACGGACGCTCATGAGCTCGTCGGTGCCCCCACCTCTGCCCTCTCCGCCGATTCCGAGCCCGCCCAGGAGGCCCTCGCATGCTGACCACCACCCAGATCGATACCGTCGTCGCCGCAGCTCTCCTCGAGGACGCCCCGTGGGGAGACCTCACCGGCCAGGTGTTCCTCCCCGCCGATGCCACCGCGACCGCGCAGCTCACCGCCCGTGAGGCCGGCGTGCTCTCCGGGATCGACGTGTTCGCCGCCGCCTTCCGCCTCACCGACACCGCCGTCGAGGTGACCGGGCACGTGGCGGACGGTGAGCGCTTCGCCGCCGGCGACGTGCTCGCGACCGTCGTCGGCCCGGCGCGTGCGGTCGTGCAGGCCGAGCGCATCGCCTTGAACTTCACCCAGCGCATGACCGGGATCGCCACGCTGACGAGGAAGTTCGTCGACGCTGTAGAAGGCACCGGGGTGCGCATCACCGACACTCGCAAGACCACGCCCGGCCTGCGTGCGATCGAACGCCACGCGGTGCGCAGCGGCGGGGGAGTGAACCACCGGTTCTCGCTCTCGGATGCCGTGATGGCGAAGGACAACCACCTCGCGATCCTGCAGCAGCAGGGCCTGGACCTCACCGAGTCGATCCGCCACGCCCGCGCCCAGCTCGGCCACACCACCCGGCTCGAGGTCGAGGTGGACAGGATCGACCAGATCGAGCCCGTGATCGCCGGCGGCGTCGACATCATCATGCTCGACAACTTCTCCCTCGCGGACCTCGCCCGCGGGGTGGAGATCGTGGCCGGTCGCGCGATCGTCGAGGCCAGCGGCACCGTCACCCTCGACACCGTCGCCGACATCGCCCGCACCGGCGTGGACGTCATCTCCTCCGGCGCGCTCACCCACTCGGTGCGGAACCTCGACCTCGGTCTGGACAGCACGCTGGCCGCCGCGAACTGATCCCGGCGTATCGCTCGACCCCACGCCCGACAGGAGGATCCGGACATGCTCTATCTCGACACCGCCGCCACGACCCCGGTGCGCCGCGAGGCCCTCGAAGCCGCCTGGCCGTACCTCACCGGCACCTTCGGCAACCCGTCCAGCCACCACACCGTGGGGGAGGCCGCCGCACGGGGGCTCGAGGACGCGCGCCGACGGGTCGCCGCCGTGCTCGGCGCCCGGCGCAGCGACATCGTGTTCACCGCCAGCGGCACCGAGGCCGCGAACCTCGCCATCAGGGGGCTCGCCCTCGCCACACCTCGCGGGAAACACCTGGTCACCGCGCCCACCGAACATGAGGCGGTGCTCGAGAGCATCAGCTTCCTGCAGCGGGTGCACGGCTTCGAGGTCTCCTTCGTGGACGTCGGGGCCGACGGGATCGTCACCCCCGAGGCCCTGCGTGCCGTGCTGCGCGCGGACACCACCCTGGTCTCCCTCGCCCTGGCGAACAACGAGATCGGCGCGATCGCCGACATCCCCGCTCTCGCCGCTGCGGCCCACGAGACCGGGGCGCTCCTGCACACCGATGCGGTGCAGGCCGCTGGCTGGGTCGACCTCCGCGACCTCGGCGCGGACGCGCTGACGATCTCCGGGCACAAGCTCGGCGCCCCCAAGGGCATCGGCGTCGCAGCGATCCGGGGACGCCTGCCGCTGGAGCCGCTCGTCCACGGCGGCGGGCAGGAGAACGGCCGGCGCTCCGGCACCGAGAACGTGGCCTTCGCCGTCGCACTCGCCGTCGCCCTGGAGCTGTCCGAGGCAGAGCGGGCGCAGAAGGTCGCGCGGATCGGCCCGCTGCGGGACGCCTTCCTCGCCCGGGTGCTCACCGCCCGCGAGGGGGTGCTGCTGACCGGACCTCCCGCGGCGGAGACCGGGCCCGATGGGCGCTCCGCGCGACTGCCCGCCCATGCCTCCTTCTGCGTTCCTGGGCTCAGCGGCGAATCGGTGCTGCTGGACCTCGAGGAGCGCGGCGTGGTCGCCTCGAGCGGTTCTGCCTGCGCGGCCGGCAGCGATGAGCCCTCCCACGTGCTCACCGCCCTCGGCATCTCGCGGGAGGTCGCCCAGACAGCGGTGCGGTTCACCCTCGGAGCCGAGGTGTCCGCCGCGCAGCTCGACGCGGCGGCACTCGCCGTCGAGGAGGTTCTGGCCGCGACGTGATCGGCGATAGAGCGATCGGCCGTGCCGTCGCGGGCACGTCGGCATCCACGGTCGTTTCGAGGACGGGCCCGGTCATCAGGCGAGCTCCTGGCCAGCACGGTCACCACCACCCGTACCGATAGCGGTACCGCGCGAGCCAGAGCGTGCACGGCTGGGTCGAGCCTCGGCGCACCCCATGGCAGGTGGGCATCGGGTCGGGATACTCGGGGTCGCATCTCAGCGCAGTCCCGTCGGGGTCGAACGCGATGGGCACCACCAGGAACTCGGAGCGCAGATCGAAGGCGTTCATGAACAGTCCGCAATCGCAGCCTGCGCCCTTGGAGCGCAGCCTCCGCAGCAGCGCTGTGGCGTTCGGGGCTCGCAGATCGCGGTAGCGCCGGGTCCAGCGCGACCCGGTGCACCCGAAGGCGAGCATCCGGAAGACGTAGCACTGGAGGCATTCGCCGTCGGCCGGATCGGTCAGGGTCGCGGCCAGGAGGCGCAGGTACTCCTCGGCCTCGTCGAGGGGAGTCGATGACATGGATCCAGTCGACCACCACCACACGCCCGGGCAGGGGCGCCCGCCCGCGGATGTGGACACTGACGCGGTGGGGAGGACGGGTGCGAACCTGCCTCGCGGCAGTCTTCTCGGCACTCTGTGAAACGTTCCGGCCTCCGTGTGTCCCTCCCCGTAGACTCCTCATGTGACTGATCTGAGCTCTTCGAACCCCGCCGACCCCTCCGCCGCGAACAACGCCACGGACAGCGCCGCGAACAGCGCCGTCACCCGGGCCGTGATCCTTGCCCGCGGGCTCGGCACGCGCATGCGCAAGGCTGACGACGCCGCCCAGCTCGACGAGAAGCAGGCCGCTGTGGCCGCGAGCGGCGTCAAGGCCCTGATCGACGTCGGCCGCCCCTTCCTCGACTACGTCATCTCCGTGCTCGCCGACGTGGGCGTCACCGAGATCTGCCTGGTCATCGGCCCGGAGCATGACGTCCTGCGCGAGTACGCCGCCGCCAGCAGCGGCGGCCGCGTCACCGTGACCACCGCCGTGCAGACCGAACCTCTGGGCACCGGGGACGCCGTCGCCGCGGCCCGCGACTTCGCCGGCTCCGAGCGCGTCATCGTGCTGAACTCCGACAACTACTACCCGCGCGAGGCCCTGGCCGCGCTCGCCGCAGCCCCCGGCAGCGCCCTCGTCGGCTTCGACCGCGAAGCGCTCGTGACCGGGTCGAACATCCCCTCGGACCGCATCCGTTCCTTCGCTCTCGTCGCCACCGATGAGACCGGCGCTCTGCGTGACATCGTCGAGAAGCCCGACGAGGCCACCCTCGCCGCCTACGGCGAGCAGGCCCCCGTCTCGATGAACGCCTGGCTGTTCACCCCCGCGATCTTCGACGCCTGCGCCCGCATCGAACCCTCCGCGCGCGGGGAGCTCGAGGTCATCGACGCCGTGCGCCTGCTGGTCGCCGAGGGCGAGGCGTTCACCGTGGTCCCCGCCGCCGTGGGCGTGCTGGACATGTCCTCGCGCGGCGATGTCGCCGCCGTGCAGGGCGCTCTCGCCGGGATCGAGGTGCGCCTGTGAGCGACGTGCTCGCCGCGCTCACCGCAGGGATCCGGACCGAGCCCCTCGACGACTCCTCCGCCGATGCATCCGGGGCCGCGGCACGCTGGTTCGTGCCCGGCCGCATCGAGGTGCTCGGCAAGCACACCGACTACGCCGGCGGGCGCTCCCTGCTCGCCGCGGTCGACGTGGGCCACACGATCACCGCGACCCCGCGCGAGGACCGCGTGCTGGAGGTGCGCTCTGAGGGCGCCGACGGTCCCGTGCGCATCGACCTCGGCGAAGACGCACGCTCCGCCGCTCAGCGCGAGGTCCAGGCCGACGGGCACTGGGGCGGCTACGTGCGCACCGTCGCCGATCGGCTCGAGAAGAACTTCCCCGGTCAGCTCCGCGGAGCGGACGTCACCGTGACCTCCACCCTGCCGCTCGCGGCCGGGATGTCCAGCTCCTCGGCGCTCGTCGTCGGCCTGGCGCTCGCCCTGATCGACCTCTCCGGGATCGCCGCGGACCCCGCCTTCACCCGCGAGATCACCACCACCGAGCAGCTCGGCGAGTACTTCGGGACCATTGAGAACGGGCAGAGCTTCGGCACCCTCGCCGGCGACCGCGGCGTCGGCACCTTCGGTGGCAGCGGGGACCACACCGCGATGCTGTGCGGCCAGCGGGACGCCCTGGTCCAGTACTCCTTCTGCCCCGTGCGCCACGAACGCACCATCGACCTCGGCCCCGAGCTGACCTTCGTGGTCGCCGTGAGCGGCGTCGAGGCCGAGAAGACCGGCTCCGCCCGGGACCACTACAACCGCGTCTCCCTCGCCGTCGCCGAGATCCTGCGCCGCTGGCGTGAGGACACCGGCCGCGCCGACGCCTCGCTCGCCGACGCCGTGGCCAGCGGGCCCGCCACCGCGCAGCGTCTGCGCGCACTCGTCGCCGACGACGACTACCTCGCCGGCCGCTTCGAACAGTTCCTCACCGAGTCCGAGCGGATCATCCCCGCCGCGTCGGTCGCGCTCGAGGACGGCGACCTCGCCGAGTTCGGGCGCCTGGTCGACGAATCCCAGGCCGGCGCCGAGGACGGACTGCGCAACCAGGTTCCCGAGACCGTGTCGCTGCAGCGCCTCGCCCGCGGGCTCGGAGCGCAGGCCGCGAGCGCCTTCGGAGCCGGCTTCGGGGGCAGCGTCTGGGCGCTGGTCCCGACTAACGACGCGCAGGACTTCGCCGTCCGCTGGCTCGACGCCTACCGGGCGGAGCATCCCGAGCGTGCCCGGGCCGCGACCTCCCTGGCCAGACCCGGCGGCGCGGCCCGACGTCTGGCCGGCTGAGCACGTCCGTCGGCGGCCGTGGAACATTGCTGCGGGGCGGCGGCTGACTGTGTGCTGCCGGCCGTCGGAGGTACGCCCAGCGCGGATCGGCGCCCGACGAGGGTCCGCGCTCGGCGCGCTGTGCCACGATGACGGGGTGAGTACTCCGATGCCCTCCTCCCTGCCCTGGCCCACCGAGGCCCCCGCGATTCCGCTGCTGACGGCACGCCCTGTCCTGGACCGGATCTCCTCGCTGGCCCGCACCCATGAACAGGACGTCACCCTCGTTCCGGGCCTCGCCGTGAACGAGGAGGAGATCGCCGCAGATCCGCCGCCCGCCCTCGAGCAGATCCTCGACGAGCTCAGCGGCATCGAGCTGCGCGGCATCCCGGTGCTGAACCTGGTGATCGAGGACCGCACCGACGTGGGCCCGTACACGCTGCTGGGGGCGGCCACCACCTTCTACCCGCTGTACGAGACGCCCGAGGCGGCCGTGGTCCTCACAATCGACGACGACGGTGCCCCGGGCGTCGTCTACGGCATCGGGGAGGACCTGGCCCTGCGCCTGGCCGCCCCCGATCTCATCGCCTACCTGGAGCGCTTCGCCGACGCCCTCGACGCCACGCTGAACGCCCTGGCGCTGCGCGGCGACGAGTCCGACCCCAAGGGCGTGGCCCGCACGGAGGCCGCCCAGGAGCTCATCGACCTGTACCTCTTCACCGCGCTCGTCGGGGAGGACGAGGAGGAGGACGAGGCCGACGGGACGGCTCACGCAGCGGCGGAGGGCCCTGCCGTCAAGGACGTCACCGGCGAGGGTGTCTCCGTGCCCCTGCAGGATCCCGCTGCCTCCGAGATCAGCGGACTGCCCGAGGGTGCGCTCCTGGTGGCCGACCTGCGCGATGCCCCTCTGGGGGCCCATGTGGACCTAATCGACGCGGAGGTGCCCGGCGATCCGCTGGACCTCCGCGTCGCCTGGCGCGAGCACGGCCGCCTCATCACCCTCCACACCAGCTGACCCTGTCTCCCGTCGGGCCGACCCCCGATCTGACTCCGGCTCCGGTCGGGCCCCGATCGAGCCGTGCATTCCTTGCGTTAACCGCGTCGCAAACGCACGGAACGCACGGATGGATCGGCCACACGAAGGAAGGAGTTCGACCATGGCCTGGGTGACTCGTCGTCAACGACTCTGGCGCGCGGTGCAGGGCATCATCATCGGGCTGGCGATCGGCCTGGCGGGGCTGGCGCTCAGCCTCGGCCAGGTAGATCTCGGTGCGGTGCACATCCCCCGGAGCCCTGTGCTGGGCGGGGCACTCGCCGTCGCAGGCGTCCTGATCACGGTGTCGAACGTGATGGCCGCTCGGCGTGCCCGACGGCCTGCGCCGACGAGCTGAGCTGGAGGCCAGTTCCCGACCTCACCCGATCTTGCCGCTGGGCATCGAGCCGTGCATTCCTTGCGTTATCCGCGTCGCAAACGCACGGAACGCACGGATCGTCGGGCGGTGACAGCCTGGCTGCCAGGCCGGGGCTTCAGACCCCGACCGGAACGTCAGCCCCGTCGGCGGCTGGAGGCCGTGATCAGCGCGGCGAGCAGGGTCAGAGCGGCGCCGGCGACGGTCGTGACGGTGAGGTGCCCGGGTGCGGCGACGGCGTCGATCACCACCGAGCCCACGATCTGGCCGGCGATGGTCGTCATCGCGAGGGTCAGCACCCCGAGCGGGCCCGCGAGATAGGCGGCCATCGCGATGAACACGATGCCGATCGGCCCGCCGAGGTAGAGCAGCGGGTTCGTCGGCAGCGCCGCGGGCGGCCCTGCGATCAGCAGGTGCACGAGCGCCACCACGGCCAGCGCCGCAGTGCCCACCACGAAGTTGCCGAGCGTGGCGACCAGGAAATGGCCGCTGTGCTGGGTGACGCGGCCGTTGATCGCCTGCTGCAGCCCCATCGCCACGCCGGCGACCATCGGCAGCGCGAGCAGGAACCACGGTGCCTGGGAGCTGAACCCGCCGGACATCGCGAGCACCACCGAGACCACCATGAGGCTCGCCCCGATCACCCGCAGCGGGGTCAGGTGGCGGATGCCTCCGGGACCGAGGCCCACCCGATCCACGACCAGCCCGGTGACAGTCTGCCCGGCGACCACGCAGACGATGAACAGCGCCACCCCGAGCAGCGCGACCGAGAACGACTGCCCCAGCACGTAGACCGCGCCGCCGAGACCGCCGATCGCGAGGTACCAGGGGAAGGCGCCGCTGCGCAGCTCCCGCCAGAACCGGCCGGTGGTCCGGCGCAGCCACGGCATGACCGCGAGGAGCAGCAGCAGGATCACGAGCCCGGTGCCGAAGGAGATGAGGGCGGCGGCGAACCCGTCGTCCAGCTCGGAGGCCAGGTCGGAGTTGATGCGGGACTGGATCGCGCCCATCATCCCGCAGACCACAGCGGCGGGGACGGCCCACAGGGGAGCGGGCCGATGGACGGCGCGAGGAGCGCTGTCGCCGGAGGCGTCGACGTGCGGCGAAGGGGAGGCGTTCGGGGCGGTTCCGGTCACGAGGGGACACTGTACGGGCGGCGAGAGGGCGGGCGCCCGTCGGCCCGTCGGGGCGGCGCGCGCCCTGGGTGCTCGCCGACGACCAGATGCTCCGGGTGCGCGATGGACGGTTCGCCGCAGAGGCTCCGGGACGGGGCCTCGCGGAGGACACGGACAGGTCTACCCTGGAAGTCCGACCGCCTCGATCCTGAGGCGCCCTGACCAGGAGCAGCGCCATGACCTCGTCCAGCACGGACACCCCCGCACCGGTTCTCGTCCTCGTCCCCGGCGCGGCAGGGGCTCCGGCCGACGGTAGCGCCCCGTTCCACATCGCCGACGCCACCGCGCCGCAGCTGTCGATCACCGACCTGGTGGTCACCCGCGGCGACGGCATCTTCGAGACCATCGGTGCCTTCGACGGCACGCCGATCAACGTCGGCCCCCACCTCGCGCGGCTGGCCCGCAGCGCCTCCCTGCTGGGGCTGCCCGCGCCGGACCAGGAGGCCATCGCGGCCGCGGTCGACGCGTCGATCGAGGCCCACGCCGACGTCCCCGAGCTGACCATCCGCGTCATGTACACCCGCGGCATCGAGGGCAACGGCGTCCCCACCTGCTGGATCGACGCCCATGTCTCCGACGACTGGGCGCCGTACCGCGCCGGGATCCGCGTGGCGACCCTGGACCGCGGCCTGGCGACGACCGTCTTCGAGGAGAGCCCGTGGCTGCTGCAGGGCGCGAAGACCCTCAGCTACGCGGTGAACATGGCGGCCGTGCGCGAGGCGAAGAGCCGCGGGGCGCAGGACGCCCTGTTCGTCGCGACCGACGGGTACGTGCTCGAGGGGCCGACGTCCACGCTGCTGGTGCGACGCGGCGACGCCTACCTCACCACTCCCGTGAGCGCCGGTGTGCTCCCCGGAACCTGTGTGGGCTCGCTGTTCGAGGCGCTGCAGAAGGAGGGCCATGAGGCGCGCGAGCAGCTCATGAGCGTCGAGGACGTCGCCACCTCCGACGGTGCCTGGCTGCTCTCCTCGACCCGTCTCGCCGCCCCGATCACCCATCTCGATGACGTCGAGCTGCCGGTCGACCCCGAGCTCACCGCCCACTTCGAAGCGATCCTCACCGGCAGGGTCTGATCGTCGGCGGTCCTCGCCGGAGCCCGCACAGTCCCGCTTCCGGACAGTCGTCGGCCAGCGAAAGCGCGGCCTCAGAGCCGAGGGTCAGGAGCTTGAGTGGGGTGAATTCATCCAGGTGAGCACCTCGTGCAAGGGGGCGGTGTCGTGAAGGTTGATCGACGTCGTGTCGAGCGTGAAGTCTGCGCGCACCCCGTCATGGATGTCCTTCAGCTGTTGGAGTGACCACTCGATGTCGCCACGTCCACGTCGTTCGATGCGGTGCCGGATGGCTGTTTCGGAGGCGGTCACGGCGAGAATCTTCAGGTCGTAGCTGCCCAACCGATCGAGGACGTCCCGGTGGTGGGAGCTCACGGGGTAGGGGAGCAACCCGTCGATGATCGTGTCGTAACCCGCAGCCGGCCAGGCGAGCACGGAGTTCAGAAGCGTTTCGGCATAACGTTGCTGCACCTCGCGATCACTGAAGTCCACGGAAGTGGCGGCCTGAGGGGCAGAGAGGTCGGCCTCGACGCCGATCCACCCTGCGGTCGTGAACTCCAGCAGGGCCTCTGCCAGGGTGCTCTTCCCGGTGCCGCTCGCGCCGCTGATCACCAGCACTCGCGACGTCATACTCGGTCCTCCGGATCGAGGTGCTTCGACAACAGATCCATGCCGAGGCGACCACGTTCGACCAATTCATCGCGGCCGGTGGTGAGCCCCGTGTGCCAGTACGAGACCCCTAGCCGGACCGTGAGGAGTTGGAGGAGCCGTTCCTCGTGCCCAGACAGTGCCCTGCCGTATCCATCGAAGAAGGCCCTTCGAAGGCTCGGTCGGGTGAGCCAGAGGGCGCCGTACAGCCACACCATGTCCTCGACGATGTAGCCGGGACCAGTTCTCTCGAAGTCGATGACTCCTAGACGCATCGAGGAGCGGTCCCAGAGCCAGTTGCGGGTGGAGAAGTCTCCGTGACAGGTGACGGAGGCATTGCGCTCAGCCAGTTCAGGCAGTTCGTTCGCCGCAGCCGTGAGGAGGCTGACTTGGAACGGGTCGAGGAGTTCGGACATGCTCGGCCGGCATGCCCGAGCCTCGTCCGCCAGCTCCGTGACCCGTTTGCGGGCGACATCGCGATCTTCCACGGGTGCGGCGCCGGAATGGTCGTGCCAGCGTCGAAGCAGGCGCCCCGCCTCCGTGTGGGCACTCAGCTCCTCAGCTGGTTCGAGGGGCAACCCCCTCATGACGACTCCGGGCTGAAGCGAGCTGAGAAGTGCCTTGAGGCCGTCATGAGTGCTGAGCAGCCGGGGTCTCTCGGGCTCGGGCAGGGCACGCTTTGCATAGGAATAGCCACCGATTTCCTGCGTGAAATCGGAAGCGCTGGGGGAGATCTTCACGTACGCCCGCCCTGTGCTCGAGGTGACACACCAAACTCGCGAGGTCTCTCGTGGCCACGAGGTGTCGAGGGCATCGACGACGTCACCCATCTGCGATGAGACCCAGTCGAGGACGTCGGCCGGCAAACGTGCTGCGTTGGCGTTCTGGGTCATCCGCGCTGCTTTCTGTCGTCTGTCCACGGGCCGGTTGGCGCTCAGGCGCGGGCGAGGAGCTCGCGGGCCAAGTCGGTGTCGAACACGGCGGTGTCGATGACGCCGCTGCGCAGCACGCCGAGCACGCCGGGCGCCCGCTCGACGCCGGCGGCGACGCCCAGCACCTCGGGGATCCGCAGCAGCTCGGAGAAGGTCACCGCGAGCACCCGCTGGTCGGTTGGCGCCCCGAGCGGGATCCCGTGCGCGTCGATGAACCGCCCGCACACGTCGCCCACCGGGTCCTGCGCCTCGAAGGCGGCGCGCTCGGCGTCGCTGAGCGCCATCAGGTCCAGCACCTTCGGGGAGGAGTGCACCCCCAGCGAGCCGATGCCCACCACGGCGAGCTCCACCTGGGCGGCGGCCTCGAGCACCGAGCCGATGCTGGATTCGGCCCGCAGGGTGCTCACCGTCGTCGCCGATTCGAGCACGGCAGGTGCGTAGAGCGTCTCGGCGCGGGCTCCGAGCCGGGAGGCGAGCACGCGCACCACGGACTCGCCGGAGTCGAACTGGTCCAGGGAGCTGTGCCCGCCGACCAGGGGGAGCACGCGCGGCGTCGGCCGCAGATGCTGGGCCTCCAGCTCGGTGACGACGCTCTGGACGGTCTGGCCCCAGGAGATGCCGATGCTGCTCACCTGCGCGGCCCGCTCGCTGATCACGGCGGCGCCCTCGCGGGCCACCGCGACGATCCCCGGGGTGCGCGGCGCGGAGACCACATGGACCTCGCGCAGGGAGAACGCCGAGCGCAGGGCGACCTCGAGGGCCTCGTCGCGGCGCGGCGGACCGTCGGGATCGTGGATGGTGATCTCGACGATCCCGCGGTCGCGGGCCTGGGTGAGGATCCGGGAGACGTTGGAACGGGAGAGCTCCAGCTCGGCGGCGACCTCGGTCTGCGAGCGGCCCTGCTCGTAGTACAGCCGAGCGGCCCGCACGATCACGGAGGTGTCGCGAGGTGCGGGCATGGGGTCTCCTCCTGGGGGATCAGGCCGACATCGATCCGGACCTGCGCTGCGGACCCGGGCGGGCCCGGCAGGACCCGGAGGGATGCTGCCGGATCGGGGCGGGGCAAGGTCGTGGCACGATGCTCCCGGGAACGACTATGACCAGCGTACGCATGGCACCGTGGAACAGGTGCCAGAATCAGGTCACCGATGAGGGAGGCTGCATGAGCTCAGATCCACGACCGCACGATGCCGCGCCCGGCGCGGACGGCGAGCCACCGGTGCCCCTGGGGCTCACGGTGGTCGTGGCCCAGCTGGACGTCTCCGACGCGGAGGACGTGCTGCGCTCGCTCGCTGGCCGCCTGCTCGATGCCGGCGCCGTTACCGTGGACTTCCCCGAGGCGCTGCGCACCCGCGAGCAGCAGTACCCGACGGGTCTGCCCACGCCGATCCCCACCGCGATCCCGCACGCCGATCCCGAGCACGTGCTCGTGCCCGGTCTGGCGATCGCGACCCTCGCCCGCCCCGTGGCCTTCGGGGAGATGGGCGGGACCGGCGGCACGGTCGACGCCCGCCTGGTGGCGATGCCCCTGCTCACCGATGCCCGCGCGCACCTCGCGGCGCTCCAGAGCCTGATGGGGCTGCTGCGCGACGAGGCGGCGGTCCAGGACCTGCTGGGTGCGGCCGACGAGGACGAGCTGCGCGAGCGCACCATGACGCACCTGTCCGGGGGTGCCGTCGGCCCGGGCGAGTCGGCCGACGGGAACGCGGCCGATGTGGGTGCGGCCGACGACACCACCACCGACGACAGCAAGGAGCGCGAGGCATGAGGTCACCGCGACTGGGAGTGAAGGCACTGATCGTCCGCGACGGACATGTGCTGATGAACTGCTACATCGACCCCGACGGCAGCCACGTCTTCGCGCTGCCCGGTGGCGGCCAGGAGCACGGCGAGGATCAGGTGGCCGCGATGATCCGGGAGTGCCGTGAGGAGATCGGAGCGCTCGTCGAGGTGCACCAGGTGGCGTGCCTGTTCGAGACCATGACGGAGAACCGCATGGTCGATGGAGCCCCGATCCCGCCGTTCCACCAGGTCAACGTCGCCTACTGGTGCGGACTCGCCGAGGGCGAGGAGCCGGGGGAGGGCACCGCGCCCGATCCGGGACAGGCCGGCACGGCGTGGCTGCCGCTGGACCGCCTCGGCGAGCACACGGTGCATCCCCCGGAACTCGCCCGCTGGCTCGAGGCCGACCCGTCCAGCCGGCCGATCTCGCTCGGGGTCAGCAAGGGCTGAGCACGCCCCGTGCCCGGCCCGTGCGAGCCCCGTGCCCGGCCCGAGCGACCTCCTCACCGAGCCGGGTCGTGTGCTCAGTGGCCGAGGTTGACGTGCTCCCGGTGGTGGTCGCCGGACTCGATGAGGTCGACGAGACCGAGGGCGTAGTCCGCGGCGGAGATCGCGCCCCCGTCGCTCTGGACCGCGACGTCGTCGCCGAGGCGATAACGGCCCAGCTGCTCGCCGGGCATCCGTGCCCCGAAGCGGAGCGCGGGGCTCACGAAGAGCCAGTCCAGCGTCGCGGGGGTGGCGGGGAGGTCCTCGAGGAGGAACGCCGCCCCGTCCCGGATCTCGTCATGGAGCTCCTCGGGGATGCCGCTGAGGTCGCTGACGAAGCGATCCGCCCCGCGCGCCGGACGCAGCGAGGAGGCCCCGCCGACGATGACCAGGCGCACGCCCGCGGCATCGGCCACGCGCGCGATGGTGCCGTGGGCGGCGCGCCAGGTGCCGGCCTGCTGGCCGCGCGGGGCGAGCGCGTCGACCACCACGTCGGCCCCTCCATGGCGGAGGCCAGCGTCGCCTCGGCGGCGGCGTCGCCCTGGACATAGGTCACCTGCGGGGTGGGGTGCTCAGGGAACGAGCGGCTCAGAGCGGTGACCTGGTGGCCGCGTGCTGCGGCCTCGGTGACGATGGCCGAGCCGGCATAGCCGGTGCCGCCGATGACGGTGATGTGAGACATGAGGTGCCTTCCTGTGGGCTGGGGCCGGGATCGGCTCCCCACTCACCGTAGGAGAGTCACTCTCTGCGGGGAAGTAGGCACTTTCAGGTAACCGGGCAGGCACTTCGGGGTAATCGGCGACCCTGGACGGCCGTGGGCTTGGAGATCGGGACGCGGGGCCCGTAGGCCGGGGCGCCGGGCCCGCGCTCGCCTCAGCCCAGGTCGCCACGCAGCCGCGGGTCGATGTGGATCTTCGGGCCGACGCCAGCGCCGCCGCCACTCGCGGCCGTCCAGGATTCGGTGCTCGTGCCCGCTCTCTTCGGGCGGTTCCCGGCGAGCACGCCCGCCACCCCGTCGAGCGAGATCGTCGCGGCGATCAGCGGGCGCGGATCCACGGTGCCGGCGGCGTAGAGCGCGATGGTCTCCCCGAGGGCCGGGGAGGCGCTCAGCACGCCGACCGCCGTGACGTCCCCGAGCACGAGGTCGCGGCTGTCCAGGCGGCTCGGCTCCCCGGCGATCCCGATGAAGACCACGCGACCTCCCGGCTCCACCCGGGACAGGGCCCAGGCGGGCAGCTCCGAGGAGATCGCGGCGTCGATGACCGCATCCAGGGGCAGATCCGGAAGAGTGTCCTGGGTCCAGGCATTCGCCAGGCCCAGGCTGCGGGCGAACTCCAGATCCGGTCCGGGCAGGCCCAGCACATGCACCTCGGCGCCGGCGGCGCGGGCGAAGAGTGCGCACAGCAGGCCGATCGTGCCCGGGCCCATGATCAGCACGCGGTCGCCGGGGGAGAGGTCCGCCCCCTGCACGGCGCGCAGGGCGTTTCCTCCCGGCTCCACCATCGCACCGGCAGCAGGGTCGATGGCGTCGGGCAGAGCGTGCAGCGAGGTGGCGGGCACGGTGAGCTGCTCGGCGAGGGCCCCGTGACGATGGCCGCGGATCCCCACCTCCTGGCGCTCCTCGCACACGTGCTGGTTCCCGCGCAGGCAGCGTCGGCAGTGCCCGCAGCCCAGCATCGTGTCGCCCATGACCCGTCGGCCGATCCATCCCGGATCGACGCCGTCGCCGACCGCGGAGACGGTGCCCATCCACTCGTGGCCGATGCGCATCGGGTAGCGCGCGTGCCCGGAGCGGAGGTAGGCCATGTGGCCCGTGTGGAACTCGAGGTCGGTGCCGCAGATGCCCACCCGCTCCACGTCGACCACGACCTCGCCGGGTTCCGCCCGGGGGGCCTCCACCTCCTGCACGGAGCCCTCTCCAGGTGCGGTGATCACGAAGGCGCGCATCAGGGCGGATCCTCTCAAGAGTGTTCTCACCTGCGGACTCATCGACGAGTGCGTCCTGGCGTGACGTAACCTGCAGGCAGTCATCAGCGTAGTCGACAGCGTGGGAACAGGATCAGCAATGGAGCTCCGCAGCAGCCAGTGGTACGCGGGCGAGGACCGCAACGCCTACATCCACCGAGCCTGGATGCGCCGCGGAGCGCCCGACGACTCGTTCCGCGGCCGCCCGCAGATCGCGATCGCCAACACCGCCAGCGACCTCACCCCCTGCAACGCGCACCTCACCGGCGTGGCCCAGTTCGTGAAGAACGGGATCCTCGAGGCCGGCGGCGTGCCCCAGGAGCTGCCCGTCGTGTCCCTCGGCGAGACCAACGTGCGCCCCACCGCGATGCTCTGGCGCAACATGGCCGCGATGAGCACCGAGGAGATGCTGCGCGCCAACCCCGTCGACGGGGTGGTGCTGCTGGGCGGTTGCGACAAGACCATCCCGTCCCTGCTCATGGCCGCCGCGAGCGTGGACATCCCCGCCGTGGTGGTGCCCGGCGGCCCGATGCTCAACGGCACCTTCCGCGGCGCCCCGCTGGGCTGCGGCACCGGGGTGTGGAAGCTCAGCGAGGAGGTGCGGGCCGGGACGCTCTCGCAGGAGGACTTCGCCCGCTCCGAATCGGCGATGATCCGCAGCGCCGGGCACTGCAACACGATGGGCACCGCCTCGACGATGGCGCTGGTCGCCGAGGCGCTGGGCACGATCGTCCCCGGCATCGCCGGCACGCCCGCGTCCGATGCCCGCCTCAGCGAGGCCGCCCAGCTCACCGGACGCCTCGCCGTGGACCTCGTGAAACAGGGCCGCACCCCGTCGACCTTCCTCACCAAGGGGTCCTTCCACAACGCGATCGTCGCGCTCGCCGCGATCGGCGGCTCCACCAACGCCGTGGTGCACCTGCTCGCGATCGCCGGCCGCCTCGGCATCGAGCTCAGCGTGGAGGACTTCGACCGCATCGGCTCCCACGTGCCGCTGCTGGTGGACCTCCAGCCCGCCGGGCGCCACCTCATGGAGGACCTGTTCCGCGCAGGCGGCCTGCTCGCCGTGCTCCGCCAGGTCAAGGACCTGCTGGACCCCGAGGCGCTCACCATCACCGGGAAGCCGCTCGTGGACTACCTCGACGACGCGGAGATCTTCGATCCCGAGGTCATCTCCGTGCGCGAGACCCCGGTCCAGGACGACGCCGGCATCGCCCTGCTGCGCGGCAACCTCGCCCCCGACGGCGCGATCATCAAGCCCGCCGCCGCCACCCCCGAGCTGCTCCAGCACCGGGGGCGGGCCCTCGTGTTCGACAGCATCGAGGACTTCCACGAGCGCATCGACGACCCTGAGCTCGAGGTCGACGCGGACTCCGTGATGATTCTGCGCGGCTGCGGCCCCAAGGGCTACCCGGGCATGCCCGAGGTCTCCAACATGCCCCTGCCCACCAAGCTCCTCGAGCAGGGCGTGCGGGACATGGTGCGCATCTGCGACGGCCGCATGTCCGGCACCGCCTACGGCACCGTGGTGCTGCACGTAGCCCCTGAGGCCGCCGCCGGCGGGCCGCTCGGGCTCGTGCGCAGCGGCGACTGGATCGTGCTGGACGTGGCCGGGCGCCGCCTCGACGTGGAGCTCAGTGCGGAGGAGCTCGCGGCGCGTGAGCCGTCGGCCGCGATGACCGGGGCGTTCGCCGCGCCGACCCGAGGGTGGGAGCGGCTGTACGTCGACCACGTGCAGCAGGCGGACACCGGCGCCGACCTCGACTTCCTCGTCGGCGCGAGCGGCTCCGAGGTCGCGCGCGAGTCCCACTGACCGCCCCTCGCGTCCTGACCTCGCCTTGCGTCGAGCGGACCGCACCGGATCGCGCAGTTCCGCTCGCGGGAACGGCGTGGACCTGTGAAAGCGCTGGTCAAGACGGGGAGGAAAGCGTTAGCCTGGGAGGGTCCGCCCGGCGGCTCGGTGCCGCCCACCCCGATCACGAGGAGCATCATGCCTGTCTCTCCCTCTGTCACCTTCCACGACGGCCGGTCCATCCCGCAGCTCGGCTACGGCGTGTGGCAGGTCGAGAACGCCGTCGCGGCCGACGTCGTCGTGCAGGCACTCGAGGCCGGCTACCGCCACGTCGACACCGCCCGCGGCTACAACAACGAGGCCGGCGTGGGCCAGGCGCTGAAGACCGCCGGCCTCAAGCGCGACGACGTGTTCGTGACCTCGAAGGTCCCCAACCAGGACCAGGGCCGCGACAAGACCCTCGCCTCCTTCGACGCCACCATGGAGGACCTCGGCCTCGACGAGCTCGACCTCTACCTGATCCACTGGCCCGCGCCCTCCAAGGGCCTCGCCGTGGAGACCTGGAAGGCTCTCATCGAGCTGCAGGAGCAGGGGCGCATCCGCTCCATCGGCGTCTCCAACTTCCGCGTCGAGGACCTCGAGAAGATCGAGGCCGAGACCGGTGTGCTGCCCGTGCTCAACCAGATCGAGCTGCACCCCTACTTCAACCAGCCCGAGCTGCGCGAGTTCCACGCCTCCAAGCAGATCCTCACCGAGTCCTGGTCCCCGCTGGGCCAGGGCGGCGGCGAGCTCACCGACCCGGTGGTCACGAAGATCGCCGAGGCGCACGGGGCCGACGCCGGCCAGGTGCTGATCGCCTGGAACCTGGCGCTGGGCAACGTGGTGATCCCCAAGTCCGAGACCCCCAAGCGGATCGTCTCGAACTTCGCCTCGCTCGAGGTCGAGCTCACCGACGACGAGATCGCCCAGATCACCGGCCTGCACAAGGGCGACGCCGGCCGTCAGGGCGGCAACCCGAACGACATGATCGCGCACCAGGGCGCCTGAGTCCCCTGATCGGGCCCGGCCCTTCTCGCAGCAGCGGGAGGGGCCGGGCCCGATGTCGTCCCGGGATCTCCGAGGATGCGGGCTACTCTGGACGTGGCGTGTCCGACGCCGAACCTCGATCGCCCGTCCCCAGCACGGGCCCGCACCTCGGTAGAGGGCACCACGAGGCAAAGGGACCCGGTCTCCGGTCGCTGTCGATGAACACCCGTGCCTCGGGTCGTCGCCGCTGGGGAGCCGATGCGAGGCATTGCGGGAGTACGGATGGCAGCCGACCGAGCACTCAAGAAGCGCGTGCGCGCTCGCATGTCGCGCACGGGAGAGTCCTATACGGCAGCCCTCCGGCACCTCCGCTCCACCCCAGGAGACACCGTGCCGACCCAACCCATCACTCCGGATCCGACGAATGCCACGGATCCAACCACCGATCGCGCCCTACGCCTCGCGACGGCGCAGACCACCCCTCAGCACCATCCCTCCGATGCCGATGCTTTCCACTGCGCGGGCGAGGAGGTCCGCTCGCTCATGCGCCGCGCCGGGGATCTTGGTGCCGACCTCATCCAGTTCCCCGAGGCCACGCTCAGCTTCCCCGACAAGGTGGCCCTGTCCCGTTCGAGCGAGGAGATCACCGAGTCGGAGTGGACCCGCTTCGCCTGGGATGCCCTGGAGGCGGAGCTCGCCGAGGTGCGCGCAGCGGCGAAGGAACTCGCATTGTGGACCGTCATCGGGAGTCAGACCCGCGCCCAAGGTGCGAGCCGTCCCCGCACGAGCCTGCTGGTGATCGATCCACAGGGCAGGGTCCATGCGCAGTACGACGAACGGCGCCTCTCGCGGACGAAGGGCGCCTTCATGTACGAGCAGGGTACCGAGGCCGTCACGATCTCCATCCACGGGATCGTGCTGGGCCTGGCGTCGGGGCTCGAAGTGCTGTTCGAGGATGTATTCCGGGGCTACGAGGACGCGGGCGCCGATGCCGTCCTGCTGTGCTCGCAAGGGCCGGGCGATCCTGTGGAGGGTGACGCCTTCGCGATCTCCGCACGCGCGGCTGCCCGTCACCATGGCCTATCGATCGGCTACAGCGTGCCGACGTCGAACGCGCCGTACGCCCCTGCAGGGGTGATCGGTCCGGACGGCCGCTGGCTCGCGATATGTCCTGCCCAGCAGTCGCCCGCTGTGGTCGTGCAGACGATCGCGCGGCGCCCCGGCGGGGCATCTCGGGACTGGCGGCGCGCCATGGTCGACGCGGACTGACCCGCGCAGGCGATCGAGGTGACCTGATCGAGATGGGTCCGTGGTGACCCGGGAGGAGCCGGTCGTCCCGTTGTGGTGTCGGCCGGCCCTCCCTGCGCACCGTGCCGGCTAGCTGGTCGGCCACTGCTCCTCCTGCCCGCTGTCGGCGAACCCGTCGTATGGCGCGGGACCTGCCGCCCACCCGGCGGCGTAAAATCCGATGCACGAAGTCGAACCACGGCCGGAGGATCCCATGAGCGAGAACCAGTACAACGCAGAGGCCGACCCCGGCGACGAGGCGCGCGACTTCACGGGCCCCAACGGTGTCGAGAGCGCCGACCGGATCCTCGAGCTGGAGCGCGATCGGGAGCGCGATGGCGCGGCCCGATCGGATGACGCCGCCGATTTCCCCCGCGAGCTGGGCGAGGAGGACTCCGCCGCCGCCGATCAGGGCAACCGTGACGGCGACGAGATGCTGTCCGAGGGTGACGACGCGGACGACGACCGGGCGCTCGACGGCGGCGACGACTCCTTCGAGGCCTTCGAGGACGAGCCCTTCACCGAGGACGATCCCCTGGCACGCGACCGCGAGGTCTGACCCCGCCGGCCAGCGGGTGCCCGACCGCGAAAACCCCCTCGCTACGTCGCCGCGCAGTGGCTGAGCATCCGCCGTTTCTGCGACGAGAACCCCGAGGACGAGCTGGTCCCGGAGCTGCGCGCCGAGCTCGAGACGGCTCCCGTGCAATATGCCCGTTACCAGCGGCGATACCTGGGATGGGGCGTGCTTGCGCTCATGAGGCGCCGGCCGGGAGACGCTGACGTAAGGTCGCAGGATGCCGATCCCCACCGCTGCCGCCCCTGATCAGGTCTCCATCTCCCACTGCCTGCTCGATGCGGCGGGTGTGGCGATCTCCGCACAGGGCGCCGAGCAGCCCTACTACGCCGCGAGCACCATCAAGCTGCACGTGATGCTGGCCGTGCTCCGGGCCGCAGACCGCGGAGACCTGAACCTCGATGATGCCGTGACCGCGACCCGCAGCTTCACCGGGGCCGACGCAACGACCTTCACCCTCGGCGGCGACCACCTCGACCCCACACATCCGGCCGACGGGGAGCAGGTGAGCGTGCGCGAGCTCCTGCAGCGCATGATCGACCGCTCCAGCAACGAGGCCACGGACCACCTCGTCGAGCTCGTGGGCCTGGAGGCGGTGGCCGAGGCGATCGCGAGCCTGGGCCTGCAGGAGACCCGGGTCGAGCGCCTGATCGGTGACGCGAGCGCGCTCGCGACGGGCGCGACCAACGAGACCAGCGCGGCGGACCTCGCCCGGACGATGCGAGCGCTCGTGCAGCAGGACGGCAGTGCAGAGTCGACGCCAGCCCACGTCGACCTCGCACGCAGTGTGCTGCGGGCGCAGCGGATCCCGGTGATCGCCTCGGCGCTGGCCGACGGGGTCGACTGGGGCTCGAAGTCCGGCTGGGTCGACGGGTACCGGCACGACGTCGCCTTCGTCGGCGATCCCGACTCCAATGAGCTGAGGGTCCTCGCGGTGATGACCGCGGGGCTGGCCCCGGAGGCGGCCGACGAGAAGATCGCGTCGCTCGTGAGGGAGCTGCTGCCCGACGTCGCCGCCTGAACCGGCAGGCCACCCTGCCCAGACCTCGTCGGCCGTCGTGCGCATCCCCTCGTCGGGGCACCCGCCCAGCGGCACGTCGGCCGATGAACGGCGAGTAAAAAATCCCGCGATGAAGCGCCCAGGGGTTGCATTCCGGGGTGTGCCCGTGGTCACAGTGGAGGTGCCCGATCACGCACGGCACCGTCGTCCGATCGACCGGAGACCGGACCTCAGGACGGACCGTGCACACGACACGGAGGTACTGACCGTGACCGATCAAGCACTCACCACCCCCAGCCGTCGGAGCTTCTTCCGGGGCGTCGGCATCGCCGGCGCCGCGGCTGTCACCGGCGTCGCCGTCCCCACGCTGCTCGCGCCCTCCGCCTCGGCAGCGCCGGTCCCCGGCTACAACGAGAAGATCACCCGCGACCGGGTCATCGAGCGGGCGATGTTCTGGGTGGACGACCCTAGGGCGTACAGCATGGAGAACTTCGACATCGGCCCCGAGGAGGACTCCGACATCCTGTGGCGGATGGACTGCTCGGGCTTCGTGTCGATGGCCCTGGCCGTCCGCTTCGACGACAACCCCACGGGCCTGACCACCGAGACGCTGCACCCCGACGGCGGCTACGAGATCTCGCACTCGATCAGCAAGGACGATCTGCTCCCGGGCGACTTCATCCTGCAGAAGAACGCCGACTCCGAGAGCGGCGTCGGGCATGTGGTGCTGTTCAACGGCTGGGTCGACGGCGGCTACAACGTCCTCGAGCAGTCCTACGGGGCCGGCGGCACCACCTCCCGGACCGCCAGCTACCCGTACGACGACCTCGCGCACTACCACCCGTTCCGCTACGACCTCATCGTCGACTGACCGAAGAGTGCGGGGCGCCCCGCCCCGACCGGCCCTGTTCGGGCGGAGCCCCCGCATCGACGGGACGTATACGTGGCACGAGGCCTATATGCGGGCTCGCTGCACGTATAAGTCCCGTTGTCGCGACGGGCCTGTAAGTCCCGTTCCTGCGACGGGCCTGTAGGTCCCGTTCTTGCGACGGGCCGGGCCGGGCCAGCGGTGGGCTTGGCCAGGGGGTGGCTGAGGGCTGGTGTCGACGTGGGGATCGCGACTCGGCGGCTCAGCCGGCCAGGGCCACCCGTCGGGCGCCGGCGTACTCGCCGATGGGGTCGTACTCGGTCAGCGACATGATCTCGACGCTGCGCGCGGCGTTGGGGGCCTGCATGATCAGGTCGTCCCCGATGTACAGGGCCACGTGGCGGATCGAGTCGCCACCCGGCTCGGATGCGAAGAACACCAGGTCGCCGCGCTGCAGGTCCTCCCGCTCCACCGGCTCCAGGCCGGAGTGGTTCATCTGATCGCCGGCGTCGCGGTCGATCGAGATGCCGTGGTGGTGGAACAGCGTGTACGTGAAGCCCGAGCAGTCGAAACCGTAGGCGCTCACGCCGGCCCACAGGTAACGCAGCCCGAGGAACCGCTCGCCGGTGGCGACGATGTCCTCGACGGTGGGCAGCGGCGGCTGCTCGCCGTGCTCGCGCACCACGACGTCGTCGGCGGGCAGGTAGGCGTGACGCCCGCCGGGGACCGCGACCTTCACGGCCTTCGCGGTGCGGCCGAGCACCGGCAGGATCGTGTCGAAGGAGACGTCGATCCCGGGGTGGTTGCCCGACGGGGTGCCGGTGAGGGTGCTGGTCAGAGCCGTGACGGTCGCGGTCGGTGCGGAGGCCGCCTGCTGGGCGAAGTCCTCGTCGACCACGAGCTGCACGGTGGGCACCCAGCCGGGATAGCCGCGGGCGTCGCGCGGGGTGCCCTGTGCAGTGACCACGATGTGCGCCCAGTCGCCGTCGATCTCGTCGACGATGACCTCGCTGCCCAGCACGGCCTGCGACTCGAGCTCGCCGGTCAGCCAGCGTCGCGGCTCGGTGTCCTGCATGTTCGCGTTCCAGGCGTCGAGGTCGACGGGGTTCGTGAGCGAGGGGTCATCGATGCCGGGACGGTTCGAGCCCGGCTCCACCCACAGCGTGGTGGCGGTGACCGCGACGTGCGCGGTGGCGCCGGGGGTGAGGCCCGCGCCCGGCTCGGGCAGGGTCGCCGGCCCGGCGGCCGGTGCGGCGGGGACCTCGGCCAGGGCAGGGGCGACGGCGCCGAGGCCGGCGACGGCGAGGCCGGCGGTGCCGGTCGCGGCCAGGCGCAGGCCGTCACGGCGGGTGAGGCGGACGGTGGGGGTGTGCGTGGACATCTGGAGTCTCCTTCGACAGGTCCCCGAGCGGGGGCCGCAGGTCACGGGATGATGGGTGGGCGATCGGCTATCGGTCGAGAGCGCGGGTGGTCGCGCGGGTCACTGATCACCTCCGGACGGATCGACGTCGGCTCGGAGGCGCTCGAGCCCGAGGCCCGGCCCGCCGAGCAGGCGCAGCCAGCCGTCCTCCTGGACGTAGCCGCCGGCAGGGACATCGGAGGCGAACCAGAACGGCGGGTCGAGGTCGATCATCGTGATCGCCGGGTGGGCGATCGCGAGGTGGGCGGCGGCGGTGATCGAGATACGGGGCTCCATCATGGCGCCGACCATGCACTCCACCCCCGCCTCGAGGGCGACGTCCGCGATGGCCAGGGCCCCGCGCAGACCGCCCGTCTTGGCGAGCTTGATGTTGAGCATGTCCACGGCGTCGGCCTCTACCAGGCGTCGGGCATCCTCGACGTTCCACACCGACTCATCCGCCATGATCGGCACCTCGACCGCGGCGGACACCCGGGCGAGGCCCTCGATGTTCGCCGCGGCCACCGGCTGCTCGACCAGATCGATCGGGAGACCGTCCGCGAGGAACCCGGTGATGATGTCGATGGCCTGCTCCGGCACCCAGCCCTGGTTGGCGTCCAGCCGCAGCCGGACCCCGGGGGCCGCCTCGACGACCGCGGCCAGGCGGTGCCTGTCCTCCTCGATGTCGTGGCCGAGCTTGATCTTGAGGATCTGCTCGCCCCCGGCGACGGCCTCGCGGGCATGCCCGGCCATCACCTCGGGGTCCTCGAGGGAGATGGTCATGTCGTTGAGCAGACGATCTCCGGGGCGCCCGCCCAGCAGCTCCACCAGCGGCGCCCCGAGGCTCCGGGCCCAGGCGTCGTGCAGGGCCACCTCGAGCGCGGCCTTCGCACTCGTGGCCCCGTCGAGCGCGCCGGCAACCCGGGCGGAGAGCTCCGTGATGGTGCCGGTGGCGCCGACGACCGCAGTGCGCAGCGGCCCCTGCAGGGCGGCGGAGATGGTGCTCGCCGTCTCGCCGGTGACCGCGACGGTCTCCGCCGCGCTGCCCTGGCCGATCGTGCCGTCGGCCAGCTCGACCTCGGCGACCACGTACTCGACCGCCTCGGTGCGGCGCGCCGCCGTCACGAAGGGGCGCAGCAGCGGGGCCCGGTGGCGGTGCGAGCGCACCGCCACCACGGCCAGGGGCGTGCTCAGCTGTGGTGCCGGGGCATCGCGGGGCGTGGATTCCTGGGTCATCGGGTTCCCCTCTCTCACAGCGCGGACATGAGCTGGGCGGCCATCAGGCCCACGAACGTGCCCAGGAACGAGCCGATCAGGGCGAACAGCACGCCGACCGGCACCAGCTGACGGTTGAAGGCCGCGGCGACGACGGGCGCGGAGGCGATGCCTCCGATGTTCGCGGTCGAGGCCACGGCCAGGGAGAACAGCTCGGTCTTGGTGAGCTTCGCGTAGACCACCATGATCGCGGCGTGGATGATCAGCACGAGCAGGCCCATGAGCAGGTAGATCGGTGCCTGGGTGAGGGCGGAGAAGTCCGAGCCCGAGGCGATCTGACCGATCACCACGAACAGCATCAGGCCGGCGACCTCGCTGGACCCGGCGGTCTCGCCGAGCGGCGTGAGGGCGATCAGCAGTCCCAGCACGGAGACGATGAGGATGGTCCAGGTGGTGGCGTTGACGACCGTGCCCCACTCCGGGAGCAGCCCGCCGACCCAGATCGCGAGGGTGGAGACGAAGATCGAGCCGAACACGACGATCGACAGCGACGCAGCGGTGACCGGCTTCTTGTCGGTCTCATAGGCTCCTTCATGGGCGTCGAGGTAGGAGGTGTCCGCCTTGGTCCACTTGTTGAACTTGGGGGACACGGCGACCGAGGCGAACATCGCCATCAGCCAGACGGAGTAGATGATCGTGTCGGTGATCAGGGCATAGCCGAAGATCGACTCCGGTGCCTGCAGGATGTCCTGCACGGCGACCATGTTGGCGCTGCCGCCGGTCCAGGAGGCCAGCAGGGCGCCGAACACCTTCCAGGCCTCGGTGTGCACGAAGCTCTGGAAGACGACGTACACCCCGACCATCCCCAGGAACAGCGAGGCTGCGGCGACGAAGTACGTCAGCAGCAGCTTCGGGCCGAGCTTGATGATCTTGCGCAGATCGCAGCCGAACAGGAACAGCAGGATCATCGCTGGCAGCAGCACGGTCTTGACCTGGGCGATGGGCTCGCGGGTCGCCTCGTCGTCGCCGAACACGCCGAGCGTGTTGAGAGCCGCGCACAGCAGGTACATCAGCACCATGCCGGGCACGAACTTGAACAGTTTCCAGCCGGTCGTGCGCTCGAGCACGATCAGCACGCACGACAGTCCCAGCAGGACTCCGAGCATCAGCAGGCCATCGGTGATCACGGGAGATCTCCTCGTCGGTCAGGAAGTCGCCGCCGTCGGGCACAAAAAATCGGAAGCACCAGGGATCGCCGCCTCGGGCGAGGCGTGATCCGGGTGCTTCCGACGGGATCCGGTTCGGTGAGGTTCCGGGCAGACGGTGGGCGCTTTTGAAGTTAGGCGGTGACGTCGGCCGACAAGTCGCGGTACTTCGCGGCGGCGTTGCGCACTGCTGTGGCAAGCGCCCTCTGCGAGGACCCGTGGTACCTGTCGGTGATCGACTCCACCAGGGAATCGTCATCGAGCAACGAACGACCCACCAGCAGTTCGCGAACGAACTCGACGGTGAGGGTCAGCGTGGCGGTGCAATCCGCTGCCGTGATGACGTGGGTCTCAGTATCGACGATGAGACCGATGAAGAACAATCCCCACTGCGATGTGATCGGATTGTTGCTCGGCGCTTTGGCCTCGCCGGTGAGATAGATGGTGGTGCCCATGGGGGAAGCCTAAGCGGCAGCCCCCTGACAGACACCGCGGTCGAACCGGACGACCGCGGCCGACGAGGGCCGACCGCGGCCGACGAGGGCCGACCGCGGCCGACGAGGGCCGACCGCGGCCGAGACGAATGCCGGCCGCGGTCGGGGAGTGGCTGGAGCGATCAGCCCAGGTTCGCGGGGCCTGCCTCCGCGGCCTTCTGCTCGGCGGTGGCGCGACGGTCGGCGCGCTGGGAGTCGAGGCCATCGGCGTGGGCCTCGGGACCGGCGGTCGCGGCGAAGGCCTGGGCCTTCTGCGCAGCCGGTGCGAGGTCGGTGAACTGGCCGCCCATCTCCCCGCGCACGCGGTTGTCGGTGCCGGTCGGTGCCGGATCGTTGCCCTCGCCGGTCAGTGCGCCACGGATGATGTTGCCCGAGACGTCGACGCCGTCGAGGTTGTCCGAGAGGGTCACGTCGGAGCCGAAGTAGTTGCCGTCCTCGCAGTCGACGAGGCCGCCACCGGTGCCGAGCTGCACGCCCGAGTTGCCGGTGAAGGTGGCCGCACCGTCGACCTCGCTGCTGCACAGGGAGGTGCCCTCTTCGTTCGCGGAGACGGTCAGTCCCTTCGCGAGGGTCGAGTCGATGATGTCGGTGTACAGCGTGTTCTCGCTGCTCACAGCGCCGTCGATGGTCACGGTCTGCAGGTGAACGAGGCCCTGCTCCACGGTGAGCTTGCCCCCGATCGAGGAGTCGTAGGAGTACAGGAAGGGATCGGCTCCGTCGACGGCACGCCCGGTGTAGGACCCGCCCAGGGCGGAGTCGTCGAGGTAGACGCCGTAGCCGCCCTTGCTGATCAGGTTTCCTGCCACCTCGGTGCCGGTGGCATCGAAGTAGCCCTCGGAGGAGACCACGACGCGGTCCGCGATGCTCGAGTCGGTCATGAGCAGATCGGCGCCGGCCTTCACCGTCACCTCGCCCTCGATGGTCACGCCGTCCAGCACGCAGGAGTCGCCCTTGTCGACGACGAGATCGCCGGGCACGGTGACGTCCGCGGCGTCCCCGTCGCAGTGGGTGGTCAGTGCCGCGGAGGCGGATCCGGCGCCGACGGCGAGGCCCGCGGAGGCGAGGGCGAGAGCGGAGAATGAGATGACAGTTCGGGAAAGGGGGCGCACGTCGGCTCCTAGTCGCGCCGGGCACGAAGGAGCGCCGGCGGCAGATGGGGGATGAGGTTCCTCCCCGACCGTACCGGCATGTGATCCACATCGCTGAGGAATGCGGACTTTAACGCTGAAACTTTTTACACCCGTTCACCCGACGGTCAGACTCGAGTCAGAGGTACTCGAGGTTGATCTCGTTCTCGGGGTGGAAGAACACGCTGGTGCGGGGCTTGGGGCGCACGTGGATCGTCGTATCGGGCTCGATGCCCTTGAAGCCGTGGTCCAGCCGGAGCACCAGCTGGCTCCCGCGCACGGACGCGGTCATGCCCTCTGTCTCCTGGGCGCGGCAGTGGAGGAAGGCCTCTCCGCCGAGCTTCTCCACCAGGCGCACCGTGAGGGGCATGCTGGCGCCGCCGTCCTCCGGCGCGGCGCCGTGGCCCACGATCTCCCAGTTCTCGGGGCGCACGCCCACGATGACCTGGCCGGGGGTCTTCTCGGCGTACTCACGGGGCAAGTCCATGTCCAGGCCGTGGTCGGGGCCGAGCAGGGCGCGGCCGTCGGAGCTCACCGTGGCCCCGTCGATCAGGGTCATCGCCGGAGACCCGATGAAGCCGGCCACGAAGGTGTTGCCGGGGTGCTCATAGAGATGGGTGGGCTCGTCGACCTGCTGCAGCACGCCCTCGCGCAGCACGGCGACACGATCGCCCATGGTCATGGCCTCGGTCTGGTCGTGGGTGACGTACACCGTGGTCACACCCAGTTCGCGCTGCAGCGAGCCGATCTGGGCACGGGTGGACACCCGCAGCTTCGCGTCGAGGTTCGACAGCGGCTCGTCCATGCAGAACACCTTGGGGTTGCGCACGATCGAGCGGCCCATGGCCACCCGCTGGCGCTGACCGCCGGACATCTGCGAGGGCTTCTTGTCCAGCAGCACCTCGAGCTCGAGCATCGCGGCGGCGCGCTCGACCTGCTGGGTGATCTCCGCCTTCGGCATCTTCGCGTTCTGCAGGGCGAATGCCATGTTCTGGCGCGCGGTCATGTTCGGGTAGAGGGCGTAGGACTGGAACACCATGGCCACGTCGCGATCCCGGGCGCGCAGCTCGCTGACGTCGACGTCGTCGATGAGGACGGTTCCCTCGTCGATCGGTTCGAGCCCGGCCAGCATCCGCATCGCGGTGGACTTCCCGCTGCCGGACGGCCCCACCAGCACCAGGAACTCCCCGTCGGCGACGGTGAGCGAGACCCGGTTGACCGCGGGAGGGCGGGACGGGTCGTAGATGCGGGAGGCCTGCTGGTACTCGACGGTGGCCATGGTGTTCCTCGTGCTCCTTCAGGGGGTCGGTCGGGTGCTCACAGGTTGGGGGTGATGTCCCGGTCGATGACCTTCTGCGTCTCGTCCTGCAGGTCCTTCATGACGGTCGCGACGTCCTCCTGGGCGATCGCGATGCGGTCCAGACCGGCACCGATGCGCTGACCGCCGCCGCTGACGAACACGCGGGCGTAGTCCTGCGGCGCCGTGTTCTCGCTCAGCTGGCGGATCGCCGTCATGGCGTTGGGGTTCTCCTCGAGGTACTTCGTCTCCTCGGCGTCCTCCATCGCGGACTTCCGCACCGGCATGTACCCGGTGGCCTGGCTGAACGTGATGGTGTTCTGCGTGCTGGTCAGGAAGTCCGCGAACTTCATGGCCATCACCTTGCGTTCGTCGCTGATGCCCTCGGGGATCGCGATGCCGGCGCCGCCGGTGCAGGCGCCGGGCGTCGGGCCTGGCAGATAGGTGGTGTGGAAGTCGAACTCCGCGGATTCCTTCAGGCCGCCCAGGGATCCGGTGGACTGCAGCAGCCCCGAGGAGTTGCCGATGGAGAACGCGTTGGCGGCGTCCTTCTCGATGCCGATGTGTCCCGCGGCGACCTGCTCCTGGAGGAAGGTCGCGGCGTCGATCGAGCCCTGCTCGGTGAACGTCGGGGTCCACTCCTTGGAGTAGTTGCCGCCGAAGGTCCAGATGATCCCCTGGAAGAACCAGTCGAGGTAGTCGGAGCCGTCCGGGATGACGATGGCGGGCTTGCCGCCGTTCGCGTCGAGGATCTTCGGGGCCCATTCGGCGAACTGCTCCCAGGTCTCCGGGCCCTTGTCGGTGGGCAGCCCGGCCTTCTTCATCACCTCGGTGTTGAAGTACATGAGGGTCGTGGAGCGCGAGTACGGCATGCCGTAGTGCTTGCCGTCGTACTCGTAGTCCTCGCGCAGGGTGTCCACGAAGTCGTCCGAGTCGACCTCGGCCTCCTTCCACAGGTCGTCCATCGCGGTGGTGGTGCCGGTGAAGGCGAAGTTGAACCAGGTGACGTCCGAGGCCACGATCAGGTCGGGCAGGCCGCCGCCGGCGAGCGCGGCGTTGAACTTCTGGCCGAGCTCCTCGTAACTGGCGCCGCCGTCGATGAGCTTCGCCTGGTTGTCGGGGTTGTCCTTGTTCCAGGCGTCGATGATCTTCTGCTCGAGGTCCTTCGAGCTGCCGGGGTGGTTGGACCAGAACTGGATGGAGCCGTCGCCCTCCTCGCCCTTGCCGCCACCGCCGCCGCCGGCGGAGGTGGAGCCCCCGGCGCAGGCGGCCAGTGCCAGGGCTGCGCTGCCGGCTCCGGCCATTCCGAGAAGTGAACGTCGCGTCGTTGCCATGTCGATCTCCGATTCGTGTGGTGGTGCGGGGACGGTGCGGGGCCGACGGATAGCGGCCGGGTCGAGGAAGGGGGCGGGGGAGAGGGTAGGGCGCGGTGTTCGGCGCCCGGCCATCACCCCTTCACGGCCCCGGCGGTCAGGCCCTTGATCATCTGCTTCTGCAGGATGAGGAAGACGATGAGCATCGGGACGGTGGTCAGGACGGTGCCGGCCATCACCGGGCCCCAGTTGGTCAGGCCCTCGTTGTCCTGCAGCTGGGTCAGGCCGATCGGCAGCGGTGCCACGGCGTCGGTGTCCGACATGAGGAACGGCCACAAGTACTGGTTCCACTCGTTGACCACGGTGATCAGCGTGAACGCGACCAGGGTGGGCCAGGACATCGGCAGCACCACCCGGAACAGGGTGCGGAAGAAGCCCGTGCCGTCGAGCTCGGCGGCCTCCATGATCTCCTTGGGCAGCGACAGGAAGTGGTTGCGCATCAGGAAGGTGCCGAAGGCGACCGCGGCCAGCGGCACGATGATGCCCTGGAAGGTGTTGCGCCATCCCCAGCTGGCCACGAGGGCGTAGTTGGAGATGACGGTGATCTGGTTGGGCACCATGAGTGACGCGATGACCAGCAGGAACAGCAGGTTCCGCCCCGGGAAGCGCAGGAACGAGAGGCCGTAGGCGGTCATCACGCCGAGGCTGACCTCGACCACGGTGAGGATCCCCGTGATGATGACCGAGTTGCGCAGGTACTTGTCGAACCGCACCTCATTGATCACGTAGGAGTAGTTCTCCGGCGCGAAGGGATTGGGCAACCAGCTGATGGGGTTGGAGTAGATGTCCCCGTGGGTCTTCAGCGAGGTGACGACGATGAAGTACAGGGGGACGAAGAACAGCAGCACCGCGGCCAGCATCCCGAAGTAGCCCAAGAGCTTCCCGGCGGTCCCGCCCTGGAAGGCGAGGTGCCGGGAGGTGGCGCGCTTCTTCTGCGCGGGGGTGAGCTGAGGCGGGTCGTCGTCCTCGAGCCCGGGAACGGGCGGCAGGACGGCCTGTGCGTCGTTGGTCATCGTCATGGGGGTACCTCCGTCCTTGTCTTCCTGGCCTTCTCTAGTCCTGTTTGTCCTGCAGCTTGACCTGCACGAGCGTGACGACCAGGACGATCAAGAACATGATCGTCGCGACCGCGGCGCCGTAGCCCGCTCGGTTGTTCACGAAGGTCTCCTGGTAGACCTGATAGATGAGCGTCGAGGTGCCGGTGCCGAAGGGGCCGCCCTCGGTCATCACCTGGATGATGTCGAACACCTGGAACGAGTTCAGCAGCACCGTGACGGACAGGAAGAACGTGGTGCCCTTCAGCTGGGGCAGCGTGACCCGCCAGAACTTCCGCCAGGCGGGCGTCCCGTCGATCTCGGCGGCCTCGTCGAGGTCGGAGCGACGACCCTGCAGGGCCGCCAGGTAGATCACGAAGGTGTAGCCGAGGTTCTTCCACACGTAGGTGGTGGTGATCATGAACAGCGCCCAGCCGGAATGCTGATAGAACGCCGGGGTGTCCAGGCCGAGCCGGCCCAGCACGTCCTGGACCAGGCCGTAGCCGGGGTCGAACACGAACTGGAAGGCCACACCGATCGCGGCGCCGGAGATGACGTACGGGGCGAACACCATGGTGCGCACCATGTTGCGGGCGCGCAGGTGCTGGTCCAGCAGGAGGGCCAGTGCGAGGCCCAGTGCCATCGAGCCGATGACCGCGACGAGCGTGAAGATCAGCGTGTTGCGGGCGATCTGCCAGCTGGTGTCGTCGGTGAACCACTCGATGTAGTTCCCCAGGCCCACGAACCGCATGTCCGGCGAGGAGATGTTCCAGTTGTAGAAGGAGATGCGGAAGTTGTCGATCAGCGGGCGGTAGGTGAACAGGCCCAGCAGGATCATGTTCGGCACGATCAAGATGGCAGCCAGGCCGATATGCCGCCAGTTGAGCGAGCGGGAGCGCTTCGTCGGCTCGTCGGACGTCGTCGTCTCGAGCCCCGGGATCGCGGGAGTCGTCACAGCGGTCACAGTACGCGTCGCCGCTCCGTTTGGGAGCCAGGTCACACGGTTCGCCCAGTTCCGTGACCATACTGCGACATCCAGGTGAGCTCCTGGGTGTCGTCCCTGGTCATGGCGTCGTCAGGTCAGCGGGCTCCAGCGTCCCCCGCGGGGTCGTCGGCCCTCACAGGGGCAGGCGCACGTACGTCATCTCGAGGAACTCGGTGATGCCCTCGTGAGACCCCTCGCGGCCCAGGCCCGACTCCTTGACGCCGCCGAAGGGGGCCGACGGATCCGAGGCCACGCCGATGTTGACCGCGACCATCCCGGACTCGATCCGGCCGGCCACGTCGGTGACCTCGCCGAGATCCTCGCCCGCCACATAGGCCATGAGGCCGAACTCGGTGTCGTTGGCGGCGGCGACCATCTCGTCGATGTCGTCCAGCACGATGATCGGTGCGACCGGGCCGAAGATCTCCTCGCGGTTCACGCGGGCAGCGCGCGGCACGTCGGTCAGCACGGTGGGCTCGTAGAAGTACCCGCCGTCGCTGCTTGAGCTGTCTGAGCTGTCCGTGCTGTCCGTGCTGGCACTGCCGCCTGCAGCGAGGGAGGCCGGTGCCGGTCGACGACCGCCCACGAGCACTCGGGCGCCGCGGTCCACGGCGTCCGCGACGAGATCCTCGATCTTCTCCAGTGCGGCGGCGTCGATCATCGGACCCATGGTCGTGCCGGGCGCGATCCCGGGGCCGACCTGGAGCTTCGCGGTCTCCTCCGCGAGGCGCGCCGTGAACTCCTCCGCGAGGGACGAGTGCACGTAGAAGCGGTTCGCGGCGGTGCAGGCCTCGCCGTTGTTGCGGAACTTGCCCAGCATCGCGGCCTTGACCGCCGTCTCGACATCGGCGGAGGGCAGCACGAGGAAGGGTGCATTGCCGCCCAGCTCCATCGACGCCTTCAGCACGTGCTCGGACGCCTGGGCGAGCAGGGTGCGGCCCACGGGCGTGGAGCCGGTGAAGGACACCTTCCGCAGCCGCGGATCGGACATCAGCGTGGAGCTCAGCCCCTTCGAATCGGAGCTGACCACACAGTTCACGACGCCGGCGGGCACTCCGGCCTCGGCGAGGATCTCCATCAGCAGCAGCGAGGTCAGCGGGGTCTTCTGCGCGGGCTTGAGCACCACGGTGCAGCCGGCCGCGAGCGCCGGGGCGATCTTGCGGGTGCCCATCGACAGCGGGAAGTTCCAGGGCGTGATCAGCAGGGTGGGGCCCACGGGGCGGGCCACGGTCAGGATCGCCTCGTCGGCGGCGGGGGCGTGGCGGAACCGTCCGGGCAGGCGCACCGCCTCCTCGCTGAACCAGCGCAGGAACTCCGCGCCGTAGGTGACCTCCCCGTACGCCTCGGCGAGCGGCTTGCCCATCTCCAGGGTCATGAGGAGTGCGAGGTCGTCGGCCCGCTCATGGCACAGGTCGTAGGCGCGGCGCAGGATCTCGGAGCGCTGTCGCGGGGTGGTCGCGGCCCAGTCCTCCTGCACGTCGACTGCCGCATCCAGCGCCTTGAGGCCGACGGCAGGCGCGTCGGCGTCGACCACCTGGGTCAGGGCGCGCCCGGTCGCGGGATCCAGCACGTCCAGGGAGGCGGTGCCGCCGAGGAAGCGACCGGCGACGAAGGAGCTGCGCGGAGTGCGCTCGAGCAGCTCGGCGATGCGGGACGCGGTGATGGTGGGCAGGTCAGCCATGGGGTGCTCCTTCGTCGACGGGTGGTCCATCCAGTCTGCACCCGACGGCCGGGCGGGGCCCGACCGCGTGGCAGGGCCCGACGGCGTGGAAGGGCCTTGCCGCGTGGCGGGGACCGACCGCGGAGTCAGTCCCGGGTCGTGGCGAGGGCGTCGACGGCGCGGATCAGGCCCAGGTGGCTGAAGGCCTGCGGGAAGTTCCCGGCCATGCGTCCGGCGCCGCTGTCGAACTCCTCGGCCAGCAGGTGCAGATCGTTCGCGCACCCCAGCAGCTGCTCCATGAGCGCCTCGGCCTCGTCGCGGCGACCGGAGGCGGCGTACTGCTCCACCAGCCAGAAGCAGCACACCAGGAAGGGGTGCTCATCCCCGGGCAGACCGTCCTGGCCCTGCGTGCGGTAACGCAGGATCAGTCCGTCCTCGGTGCGCAGGTCCTGCTCGATGCGGGCCACGGTGGCGAGCATGTGCGGGTCGTTCGCCGGCAGGAAGCCCGTGTGGGGGATCTGCAGCAGCGAGGCGTCCACCTCGGTGGAGCCGTAGGTCTGGGTGAGGGCTCCGTCGGCACCCACCCCTCGGGTCATGATCTCCTGGCGCACCTGGTCTCTGATGTGCTTCCAGCGGGTGACCTGCTCCGTGGTGGCCGGCAGGCCGTGATCCTCGACGGCACGGACGGCGCGGTCGAAGGTCGCCCACACCATCACCCGGCCATGGGTGAAGTAGGCGGGGTCGCCGCGCATCTCCCAGATCCTCTGGTCGGGTTCGTCGATCCGGTCCTCGGTGTAGCGCACCAGTGCCTTCTGCAGCGGCCACGACCAGGCGGTCTCCTCCAAGCCGGCATCGCGCATCGCCGCGAGGGCGATCATCACCTCGCCCACCACGTCCGCCTGGTACTGATCGGCCGCCCCGTTGCCGACCCGCACCGGCACCGAGCCCTCGTAGCCCGCCAGATGCGGCACCTCCCGCTCGGGCAGGTTCCGGTCCCCGGTGATCGAGTACATGATCTGCAGCCGCTCCGGATCCCCGGCGATCGCCCGCAGCAGCCAGTCGCGCCAGGTCGCGGCGGCGTCGACGTGTCCGTGGCCCAGCAGCGCCTCGAGGGACAGGGCCGCGTCGCGCAGCCAGCAGTAGCGGTAGTCCCAGTTGCGCACCCCACCGAAGTCCTCGGGCAGGCTCGTGGTCGCGGCGGCGATGATGCCGCCGGTGCGGCGGTGGGTCAGCGCCCGCAGCACGAGCAGCGAGCGGGTCACCGGTTCTTCGTACTCGGCGTCGACCCGCACCTGGCCGAGCCAGCCGGTCCACTCCGCGATGGTGGCCTCGAGGGCGGTCTCGCTCTCGAGCGCGGCGGGCACCTGCTGCCAGGAGGGGAACCAGGTGAGCACCCAGCACGTGCTCTCCCCGGCGCGCAGGCGGTGCGTGCCCCGGTGGGTCCGGCCGTGCGGAGTGAGTGCGGGGCCGTGCAGCGCGATGCCGTCCCCGCCGGCGACGGCGATCAGCACACGGTTCCCGGCCTCGTCCTCGCCGCGGCGCACCCAGGGCACCGCCTGCCCGTACTCGAAGCGGATCTTCAGCTCCTGGAGCACCTCGACCTCGCCCTCATGGCATTCCACATGACGCACGAGGTCCGCGTGGTCGTCGACGTCCCCGGAGAGGGAGGAGGCGCTCCCGGGGCCCGGCGAGGACCCGGTCGCCTCACCCCCGGTGCTGTCGGCGTCGGCCACGGCGGAGTCGGAGTCACCGGTGTCGGTGCCGGCTCCGGTGCCGGATTCCCCGCCGCCGGTGATCGGCATGTACTCGGTGACGGTGGCGGTCCCGGTGGGGGAGCGCCACACCGTCTCGAGCACCATCGTGCCGGGCAGGTAGCGGCGCGAGAGGACCTCGCCGTCAGCGATCCGCAGCGACCAGTGCCCGTTCTCGTCGTCGCCGAGCAGCGAGCAGAAGAGGGCATCGGAGTCGAAGCGGGGCAGGCACAGCCAGTTGATGACCCCTTCCCTGGTCACGAGGGCGGTGGCGCGCTGGTCCGACAGCAGGGCGTGGTCTTCGATGAGCGGGCTGGTCATGGCTCCAGTGTGCACCTGCTGGTTCCGGCAGGGGCGGGAAAACTCTGCCCGACGGGCAGAGTGCCTGCCGGGGTACGGGGGTCCAGGCTACGGTGGGGCCATGAGCACCTCGACCACTGAACCTGTCCGCGACTCTGAATCTGTCCGAGCCTCTGAACCGGCCCGCGGCTCCGGTGACGCTCCCGAGCTGACCTTCGACGTCCTCGTGATCGGCTGGGGCAAGGGCGGCAAGACCCTCGCCGCCACGCTCGGCGGGGCGGGGAAGCGTGTGGGCATGGTCGAGCAGTTCGACACCATGCACGGCGGCACCTGCATCAACATCGGCTGCGTGCCCACCAAGACCCTCGTCCACGACGCGGAGCAGCGCCGTGAGGACGACGACGCGCAGCAGTTCTGGGCCCGCGCCGTCGAGCGCCGCGACACCGTGGTGGGGAAGATGCGCGACGTCAACCACCACATGCTCGCCGACCTCGACGCCGTCACCCTGATCGACGGCCGCGCCCGCTTCACCGCCGAGCGCACCGTGCAGGTCACCGGCGGCGACGACGTGCTCACCGCCTCGGCCGACGTGGTCATCGTGAACACCGGTGCCACCCCGACCCGGCCGGACCTGCCCGGCATCGACTCCCCGCGGGTGCACGACTCCACGAGCGTGCAGCACGTGGACCCGCTGCCCGCCCGCCTCACCGTGATCGGCGCCGGCCCCATCGGCCTCGAGTTCGCCTCGATGTTCGCCGGGTACGGGGCCGACGTCACGCTCGTGAACCGTCGTGAGCGCCTGCTGCCCGACGAGGACGAGGACGTCGCCGCCGAGGTCACCAGCGTGCTCGAGGGCGACGGCATCCACGTGCTGCACGAGGCCTCGGCGGTACGGATCGAGGACGGCGCGGGCAGTGGGAACAGCACCGCGAGCGAGGACAGCTCTGCCAGCGGGAGCAGCTCCGCGAGTGAGAACAGCTCTGCCAGTGCGGTGGTCGTCTTGCGCGTCGGCTCCGAGGAGCGCCGGATCGAGGCCGACGCCATCCTGCTCGCCACCGGCAGGCGCCCCGCGACCGACGACCTCGGGCTCGAGCAGGCAGGGATCGACGTTGACGAGCGCGGCGCGATCGTGGTCGACGAGCATCTGCGCACGAGCGCCGAGAACGTGTACGCGATCGGCGACGTCCACGGCGGGTCTCAGCAGACCTACCTCTCCCTCGACGACTTCCGGATCGTGCTCTCCCAGCTGCAGGGAGACGGGGAGCGCACCACCACCGACCGGGTCGCCGTGCCCACCACCACCTTCCTCACCCCGCCGCTCGCGGCCGTCGGTCTCACCGCCGGCGAGGCGCTCGCCGCAGGACGCGACGTGCTCGTGGCCTCGCAGAAGACCGCGACGATCAAGGCGATGCCGCGCCCGAAGGCCGTCGGCGATCCGCGCGGGATCGTGAAGTTCGTGGTCGACGCCCGGACCGACGAGATCCTCGGCGCGAGGCTGTTCCACGTCGACGCGCAGGAGGTCATCAACCTCGTCGCGCTCGCGATGCGCACCGGCACCACCGCCACGCAGCTGAAGAACGGGATCTGGACCCACCCGGCCTCGACCGAGTCGCTGAACGAGACCCTCGGGAAGCTCGAGCCGCTCGAGGGCTGAGCCGTTCGGGGACTGAGCCACTCGAGGACTGAGCCGCTCGAGGGCTGAATCGCTCGAGGACCGAGCCGGGCCGGGGACTGAGCCGAGTCGGGGGAGCGCCGGGTCAGTCCCCGTCGGACGTGGTCTCGACCGCGGAGTCCTCGCCGGTCACGAACTCCGCGAGGTGCTGGGAGAGGGCGAGGCGGCTGGGTTCGTGGCAGTACATCATGTGCCCCGCCTCGTAGTACTCGATGCGGATCCGCTCGGCGTAGTCCTCCCGCGGGATCGCGAGCTGGGCGAGCACGTGCTCGCTCGCATGGAACGGGGTCGCGGCGTCGTGATAGCCGTGGGAGACCAGGACCGTCGTGTGCGGGGACTTCCGCAGGAGCCGGGAGAGATCCGAGGCGACCTCGACGGAGCGGTTCTCGAAGTCCTTGTAGCTCCACGGGTGCACCCGGCCGGACATGATCTCGTAGACCACGTCGCAGGAGAAGTCGAGCTCCGTGCGCAGGTACTGGTTGATCGTCGCGGTGTACGACGGGGCGAGCTGGTCGATCGACGGGTCCGTCTCCATCGTCGCCGCATTGCCCGCTCCCGCGGGCGCCGTGAACCGCCCGTCGATGCGGCCGGTGACCAGGCCCTGGTCACGCAGCAGCTCGGCGAGGAACGCCAGGTGCTCGACGCGCAGGTTCGCCCGCTCCACCCATTCAGGGTCGATCCCGATGAGGGCGCCGATCCGGGCCGACGCCTCCTGGACCTGCTCCGACGAGAGCCGCAGGCCCGCGGCGAGCAGCGCCGGGTACTCCTGCTCCGCGAACGCCTCCGCCTCGTCGACCACGTCCTGCAGCAGGCGCCCCTCATGCTTGCCGTGGGCATGCGCGATCGCCGCATAGGTGGGCAGGTAGTGCACGTAGGGGCTGTCGTTGCCCGGGTCGAAGCTGATGGTGCCGAAGTCGAGCACGGGGGAGATCAGCACGACGCCCGCGACCGCCACGTAGTAGCGGTCCATGAGGTGAGCGGCGACGGCGGAGGCGCGGGTGGTGCCGTAGGACTCGCCGGCGAGGTGGATCGGGGAGGTCCAGCGCTGGTTGCGGGTCAGCCAGTCGATGACGAACGCGGCGATCAGGTCGCGGTCCGCCGTCAAGCCGTGATGACGGGCGGGCTTCGCGCCGGGAGCGGGCCGCGAGTAGCCCGTGGTCATCGCGTCGACCACGACGAGATCGGCGTGGCGCAGGATCGTCTCGTGGTTGTCCACCAGCTGGTGCGGGGGAGCGGCCGGGGAACCGGCATCCCCGGAGTCGACCCGGCGCGGGCCCAGCAGGCCCAGGTGCAGCCACACGGTCGACGCCCCGGGGCCGCCGTTGAACGCGAACATCACGGGCCGCTGCGGATCGTCGGTGCCCTGGGCGAGATAGGAGACGGAGAACAGCTCGGCGTAGGCGGCGCCGCGCCCGTACTCCTCACCCTCGGGCTCCTCCCGCAGCACCACGGTGCCGGCGGTCGCGGTGTAGTCCAGCGGCCCGTCCGGCAGGGTGAGCGAATGAAGCGTCGTGACGAGGTGGTCCTCGGGGGCAGGGCTCGCGGAGCTCCCGTCGGAGTCGACCTCGGGGGAGGGGGTCGTGGGCTGGGCGTTCACTCGTGCTCCTTCGTCGGGGACGGCATCGGCGTCGATGCTACGCGGGCGGTGCGGTCAGAGGTGCTCGGGTGGTGGCGCTCCGGCCGGTGCGGGGCAGGTGTCGTCGGCCCTTCCGCCCGGCCGGGGAGCAGGAGGGGCCCTCCCGGACGGGCAGGACGCGCGAAACCCCCGATCCGTGCCATGAGCGGCACGTATCGAGGGAATCGGTGAGGGTCGAGCGGACCCGGCGAGGGTCGAGCGGTGCCGACCCTGTCAGCTCGTCGCTCAGTCGAGGGGCGCGATGTCGCGGGGCACTTCGGCGCCGTCCTCGTTCTCGCGGACGACCATGCGGATCGGGTCCAGCTTCGTCCAGACGACGAAGGCGATGGCCACGACGATCATGGCCAGGCCCGCCCACAGGTTGGCGTTCATCCCGCCGGTCTTCGCGGCCGCCGCGTCGTCGAACGCGAACAGACCCATCAGGGTCAACAGCACCCCGAAGAGGCCCAGCAGCGTGCCGATGAAGTTGCGGATGTCGAAGGCGCCGGCGGTCTGGACGTCCGCGCCCGCGGGTGCGGCGTCGGCCCCGAGCGGGGTGGCCGATGCGGGCTCGGTCCCGGTGGCCCGGCGCTTGCCGTGGCTCTGATCCTTGTGTGCACTCATGAGTGTTCTCCTCCGTCCGCGCTCAGGCGAAGACGATGTTCAGGATGACGACGAGGGCGAGGCCGATGCCCGCCATCGGGACGGGGCGGCGCCAGAACGGGAGGTTCTTCTCGTCGGCGTCGACCAGATCGGCCTTCGGGGTCTCGGAGTAGACGAGGCCCTTCAGCTCGTGCGCCGGCTTCGGGGCGGTGAACTGCGTGACCACCACGGAGACGATGATGTCGACCACGAAGGCGGTGGCCGCGCAGACGAAGGCGAGACCCTGGCCCGGCAGCTCGAAGATGCTGAAGAACGTCGAGCCGGCCCACAGGGCCACGGCGGAGAGCGTGCCGGCGACCAGACCGGCCCAGCCGGCGGTCGGGGACATCCGCTTCCAGAACATGCCCAGGATGAATGTCGCGAACAGCGGCGCGTTGAAGAACCCGAAGAGGGCCTGCAGGTAGTCCATCAGGTTCGAGAAGCTGCCGGCGATCAGCGCGGTGAAGATCGCGATGATGCAGGCGGCGAGCGTCGCGTAGCGCCCCACCTTGATGTAGTGCGCATCAGGCGCATCCTTCTTCACGTACTGCTCGTACAGGTCGTACGTGACCACGGTGTTGAAGGCCGAGATGTTCGCGGCCATTCCGGCCATGAACGCGGCCAGCAGACCGGCGATCGCGACGCCGAGCAGGCCGTTGGGGAGCACGTCGCGCATGAGCAGCAGCAGGGCGTCGTTGTAGGTGACGCCGGTGGCGGCGGCCCCGGCGGCATCGCCCGCGACGTCCAGCTGCTTGAACTCGGTCAGCTCCCCGACCAGCACCGCGGCGAGCATGCCGGGGATGATCACGATGAAGGGGATGAACATCTTGGGGAAGGCGCCGATGATCGGCGTCATCCGGGCGGCGGTGATGGACTTCGACGCCATCGCCCGCTGGACCTCCACGAAGTTCGTGGTCCAGTAGCCGAAGGAGAGCACGAAGCCGAGGCCGAAGACGATGCCGACGACGGAGAGGATCGGGCTGTCGAAGCCGGACAGCGCCTGACCGGGCCAGGAGTGCAGCTGCTCCTCGCCGAGCATGCCGTCACCGGCGATGCGCTCCTTCATGCCGTTCCAGCCGCCCACGCGGTGCAGGCCGATCAGCGTCAGCGGCAGCAGGGCCGCGACGATCACGAAGAACTGCAGCACCTCGTTGTAGATCGCGGCGGAGAGGCCGCCGACGGTGATGTAGAAGAGCACGAACGCGGCGGCGAGCACGAGGCCCACCCACATCGGCCAGCCCAGCAGACGGTTCACGATGATGGCCAGCAGCGACAGGTTCACGCCGGCGATGAGCAGCTGCGCGACGGCGAAGCTGATCGAGTTCACCAGGTGCGCGCCGGTGCCGAAGCGCATGCGCATGAACTCGGGGACCGAGCGCACCTTGGAGCCGTAGTAGAACGGCATCATCACGACGCCGAGGAACAGCATCGCGGGGATGGCGCCGACCCAGAAGTAGTGCATGGTCGGCATGCCGTACTGGGCGCCCGTGGCGGACATGCCCATGATCTCGACGGCGCCGAGGTTGGCGGAGATGAAGGCGAGGCCGGTGACCCAGGCAGGCAGGGAGCGGCCGGACAGGAAGAACTCGATGGAGTTCGAGACTCCGCGCTTGGCGTACCAGCCGACGCCGAGCACGAACACGAAGTACAACGCGATGATCGCGTAGTCGATCCACTGAGCATCCAGGCGGATGTCGACCATGAGGATGATCCTTGGTGAAGAAGGGGTGAGGAGGGGCCGCTGACGTGCGCCGAAGGGCACGAGGGCAGGGTGGCCGTGGCCACCGGGCGGTCACGCTACCACCGTGAAACTATTTCCCGACCGCCAGCAGAGCCCCCTGGGGCCGGACGACGCGCATATCACAATGTAGAGTTTTCCGAGGTTCGTTCACGAAGTTGCCGAAGATCGCGGATGTGATGTGACGCACCCGTAGGTCACGGTCCGAACCTGGGGGCCGGATCCGCCCCGGATCCGGTTATCGTGAACGTTCACCCTCGACGAGGAGGAAAGGAGCCCACCCTCATGAAGAGCTATACACGGCGCGCGGCGCTCGCCGCCTCAGGCGCCGTCGGAATGGGCGCTGCCCTAGCGGCCTGCGCCCCGCCGAACCCCGGCAACGTCAATGCTGAGGCGACCATCCCCCCATCCGACGGTCCCGTCACCGTCAGCTACTGGGCCTGGCTGAAGGACCTGCAGAAGGTCGCGGACGTCTACAACGCCAGCCAGGACAGGATCAAGGTCGAGACGACCTGGATCCCCGGCGGCAACTCGGGCGGCTATGCCAAGATCCTGTCCGCGGTCGCCGCGGGCGGCGGTCCCGATATCGCCCAGGTCGAGCTGCGGCAGGTCCCGGAGTTCGCCCTCGCCGGCGCCCTGGTCGACCTGACCCGCTACGACTTCGCCGAGCAGGCGGACGCCTTCGACCCCGGGGCGATCGCCCAGGTCAAGGTCGGCGACTCCTACTGGGCGGTCCCCCAGGACACCGGCCCGGTGGCCACCTTCTACAACCGTGAGGTTCTCGAAGGGGAGCTCGGGCTGCAGGTCCCGGCCACCTGGGACGAGTTCCGCGAGACCGCGGCCGCTGTCTCCGAGGCCGGCAAGATGCTCATCAGCCTCGACCCCTCCGATGGCTCCTATCCGATCGCGTGGGCGATGCAGTCCGGCGCGACCTGGTTCCGTCCCGAAGGGGACGGCTGGGTCATCGACATGGTCGGCGACGCCTCGATGAAGGTCGCGGAGTTCTGGGACGACATCCTGGACAAGAAGATCATCGGCGCCGGGTACGGCGCCTTCTCGACGCCGTGGTACGCCGCAGCCGGTGACGGCGACGTGCTCGCCTCCATCAGCGGTTCATGGTCGGATGCGCTGGTCGAGACGGTCCCCGGCGGGGCCGGCAAGTGGGCCGTGGCGCCCATGCCTCGCTGGGAGGACGGCTACGCCTCCGGCGGCCACGGCGGCTCATCGGCCGCGGTGCTGTCCACCAGCAAGCATCCCGTCGAGGCGCTCGAGTTCCTCACCTGGATGTGCACCGATCCGGCAGGGATCGACGCCATGATCGAGTTCTCCGGCATCGGCTGGTCGCCCGCCAAGGACTACATCGGCACGGTCCGTCAGCAGCCCTCGGAGTTCTTCTCCGGACAGAACTACAACGAGGAGGTCATCGTCCCGATGGCCGAGGGGCAGAACCTCGACTGGACCTGGGCGCCGATGATGCAGCGTGCACAGGCCATCATCGGTGACGGCTTCACCCAGGCCGTCGCCGGCGAGCAGACGCTCGTGGACATGCTCGAGAACTCGCAGAAGGAGATCATCACGATCATGCGGGACATGGGCTTGGATGCGGAGGAGGCACGATGAGAAGCAGGACAGCTCCGTGGGTGCTGCTGGCACCCTTCCTGATCGTGTTCATCGGCACGATGATCGTGCCGATCATCATGGCGATCGGCTACAGCTTCACCACCGTCACGCGCTCGGGTCTGCTCGGCGAGAAAGGGCTCACGAACTCCTTCGCGTGGTTCGACAACTATGTCGCCGCGCTCACCAACGCGAACTTCGTGGCATCCATCGGTCGCATGATCCTGTTCGGCATCGTGCAGGTGACGGTCATGATCATCGCTGCCACGGTCCTCGCGCTGCTGCTCGAGAGCGCCTCGGCGAAGTGGCCCGGCTTCTTTCGCGCCACCTACTTCCTGCCCTACGGCATCCCCGGTGTCATCGCCACGATCCTGTGGTCGTTCCTCTACATCCCGGGTCTGTCCCCGATCGTGGACGTCCTCGGGGCGGTGGGGATCGACATCGACTTCCTCGGCCCAAACATGGTGCTGTGGTCCATCGCGAACATCGTGACCTGGACGTACACGGGCTACAACATGCTCATCATCATCGCGCAGCTGAAAGCGATCCCCGGTGAGCTGTACGAGGCGGCGAAGCTCGACGGCGCCAGCTCGCTGCGTGTCGCGACCTCGATCCAGCTGCCGCTGATCCGCCCGGCCCTGATGCTCACGGTGATCTTCTCGATCATCGGCACCCTGCAGCTGTTCGCGGAGCCGAGGCTGCTGCAGACCATGAGTGCCGGGATCACCTCGGAGTACACCCCGAACATGTCCGCCTATGCCTTCGCGTTCCAGTACAACGACATCGGCATGGCCGCGGCGCAGTCCGTGATCATCGCGGTCGCCGCCTTCCTCCTCTCGGCCATCGCGCTGGGAGTCTCGAACTGGACGGAGAAGCGCCGATGAGCTCCACCGACAACGCCCCCGCCGGCAGCACCACCACCACTGCCAGGCGGAACAAGCCTCTGGGCAATGCCGCCAAGGCCGCCCGGGGTGACGGTCGCCTCGGGAATCGAAACGCAGGTCGTAAGCCGACTACGACGATCCTCGTCACCGCGATCCTCGCGATCGTCGCGCTCTACTTCCTCGTGCCGGTGTACTGGGTGGTCATCAATGCCACCAAGTCCACCGAGGACCTCTTCGGCACCAGCGGGTTCTGGTTCGGCGAGAGCTTCCAGCTGTGGGAGAACATCAAGGCGGTGCTGTCCTCCAACGGCGGCATCTTCCCGCGCTGGGGCCTGAACTCGCTGCTGTACTCCGGGGTCGGCTCCGTGCTGGCCACCTACTTCTCGGTCGCCGCCGGGTATGCCCTGGCCAAGTACCGCTTCCGGGGTCGGAAGCTCGTGTACGGGCTGGTCCTGGGCGGTGTGCTGGTTCCCGGCACCGCCGTGGCCCTGCCGCTGTTCTTCCTGTTCTCCTCGATCGGGATCACCAACACCTACTGGGCCGTGCTGATCCCGTCGCTGGTGAGCCCCTTCGGTCTGTTCCTGGCGTCGATCTACGCCGGCGCCGCGGTGCCGGACGAGCTGCTCGAGGCGGGCCGGATCGACGGCGTGGGAGAGCTGGGGCTGTTCCATCGCCTCGCGCTCCCGCAGCTCACCCCGGCGATCGTGACCATCCTGCTGTTCCAGTTCGTCGCGATCTGGAACAACTACATGCTCCCGCTGGTCATGCTGGCCGACGAGAAGCTGTATCCGATCACCCTGGGCCTGGACAACTGGCGGGCCCAGACAGATCGTCTGCCGGAGTTCTACCAGCTCACCACCACTGGCGCCCTGCTGTCGGTGATCCCGCTGGCGATCCTCATCCTGGTGCTGCAGCGCTTCTGGCGCGGCGGTCTCACCGAGGGCTCCATCAAGGGCTGACGCCCCACCGCCGGGTCCGGCCCCGTCCCTGCGTCACCGCGACGCGATTGTGCGCTGTGCTTCCTTGCCGGGAAGCGCAGCGCACAATCGCATTCGGGAGGCGTTCGGGAGAGGGGCGGGGTGTTCGGCGGTCCCTGATCGGGGCGAACGGTGCTGTTCCGTAGCCGGGGGTGCTTGCATCCGCGACGTCAGCCCTCTTCGATGGGACCCATGACCTCACTGACGTCCTGTCCCGTGCCGCGCCCCGGAATCCCCCGTCGGGCCGTGCTCGCAGCGGGGACGGCGCTCCCGCTGGCCACCATCGGCCTCGCGGCCTGCAGCGAGGGGGCCGGCCCCGGTGAGGCCGGGGAGCCGGATCTCGCCGCCGAGGTGCCGCGCGCCGATCCCGGCCCGGCCGAGGGCGCCGGCACCCTGACAGTCCCGTTCAGCGCCCGCCTGCTCGGGGCCGTGGACAGGTCCGCGGTGAACACCGTCTGCTCGCCGCTGTCCGCCCAGGTGGCGCTGACCATGGCCGGCCTCGGTGCGGCGGGGGATACCCGTGCTCAGATGGAGGAGGTGCTCGGCCGCAGCATCGACGAGCTCGCGGCCACCGCGAACACCCTGTCCAGCGTGCTCGCCGCCATCGGCGACGAGGAGCGCGAGAAGGCCGATGACGAGGAGCCCGAGCCGGCCGTCGCCGCGCTCGTCAACGGCACCTGGCTGCAGGAGGACCTCGCCGTCGAGCAGGAGTTCCTGGAAGGCCTGGCGACCCACTTCGGCAGCGGCGTCTACCAGGTCGACTTCACCGACGAGCGGAAGCGGGAGCAGGGACGCGGACGCGTCAACGATTGGGTCGCCGACGCCACGAACGACCTCATCGAGGACCTCATCCCCGAGGGTGCGCTCGACGCCTCGACCCGCCTGGTGCTGGTCAACGCCCTGCACCTCAAGGCCGCCTGGCCGCAGCCCCTGTCGTCGGCGGGAGGCACCTTCACCACCGGCGCGGGCGAGGAGGTGAGCGCGGAGATGCTCAGCGGCCCCACCTCGTCCTGGTACGAGGATGACCTGTGCCGCGCCACCGCGCTGGACACCGCCGGGAACGCCCTCGCGCTCGCCCTGGTGCAGCCGGCCGCGGACCTCGCGAGCGTCCTGGATACCTGGGTCGATGCCGCGGTGGATCCGGGGGCGGGCCTGGCCGCACTGCTCGACGGGCTCGAGCGAGGTGAGGCGACCACCGAGCTGACCTTCCCGGGCTTCGACATCGACGGGGATGCGTCGCTGATGGAGATCCTCCAGGGGCTCGGCATGACCGACGCCTTCACCGCCGCTGCCGATTTCTCCGGCATCACGACCCAGGAGGAGCTGGCCATCTCCGCGGTCCTGCAGAAGGCCGTCATCACGGTCGATGAGGGGGGCATGGAGGCGGCCGCCGCGACCGCGGTCGGCGCCGGAGCCGTGTCGGCACCGGCGGACGTGCACGAGCTGGTGCTGGATTCCCCGTTCCTGTTCGTCGCCTACGAGAGGACCACGCGGGCGCCGTTGGTGCTCGGCTGGATCGGGGACCCGACGCAGACCCGCTGACCGGGCCGCAGCCGGCGGCTCTCGGCGCCTCGCGCCCGTCGGCCGGGGCGCCTGATCGGCACGGACCCGTCGGCCACCGCAGCCGGTCGACGGCGGACGCTGCCCGGGATAAGGGCCGGCAGGATCACGATCGTCGTCTCGCATCGGGCATGGACCCTGCGCGGCATGGACGAGATCCTCGTGGTCGACGAGGGTCACGTGGTCGAGCGCGGACGCTACGACGAGCTGCTCGCCCGTGGCGGGCGCTTCACGGAGATCTTCTCCGAGCAGGCAGGGTGAGGGGGCGGAGGACGAGGTGGCGGCCGACGGGGGCATCCGGTGGAGACCCACCCGGCAGGGATCCTGCCGACTACCCTGGTCAGTAGGCATTCCGGAAAGTTCTCGCGATGGAGGAGACATGACCGTTTCACGCCCCTGGCCGCTCGGAGTCGATGGGATCATCTACGGCGGCGACTACAACCCGGAGCAGTGGCCCCGCGAGGTGCGCCTCGAGGACGTCGACCTCATGCGCGAGGCCGGCGTGAACCTGGTCAGCGTCGCGATCTTCGCCTGGGCCACGCTCGAGCCGCGCGAGGGCGAGTACGACTTCGCCTGGCTCGACGAGGTCATGGACGACCTCGCCGATGCCGGGATCAAGGTCGCCCTGGCCACTGCGACCGCCTCGCCGCCGCCGTGGCTCACCCGCACTCACCCCGAGCTCCTCCCGGTCACCGAGGGCGGCACCGTGCTGGGCCAGGGCGGGCGCCAGGCCTACGCGGTCTCCGCGCCCCTGTTTCGGGAGTACGCGCTGCGCATGACGAGGGTGATGGCCGAGCGCTATGGCGAGCATCCCGCGCTCGCGCTGTGGCACGTCGACAACGAGCTGGGCTGCCATGTCCCGCACGACTACTCCGACCATGCCGCGTTCGCGTTCCGGGGCTGGCTCGAGCGCCGGTACGAGACGATCGAGGCGCTCAACGACGCCTGGGGCACGGCGTTCTGGTCCCAGCGCTACGACTCCTTCGAGGAGATCCTGCCGCCGCGTGCCGCACCGACCTACGCGAACCCCACGCAGCAGCTCGACTTCGCCCGCTATTCCAGCGACGAGCTGCTGACCCACTACCGGGCCCTGCGCGACGTGCTGCGCGAGGTCACCCCGGGCATCCCGGCCACCACGAACTTCATGCTCTCCAGCGCCACGAAGTGGATGGACTACTACTCCTGGGCGGGCGACGTCGACCTGGTCGCCAACGACCACTACCTGATCGCTGCCCAGGAGCGCGGCCAGATCGAGCTGGCGATGGCCGCGGACCTCACTCGCGGCGTGGCCGGCGGCGACCCCTGGATCCTCATGGAGCACTCCACGTCGGCCGTGAACTGGCAGCCGCGCAACCGCGCCAAGGGGCGCGGGGAGATGCTGCGCAACTCGCTCTCGCACGTCGCGCGCGGGGCGGACGGGATCATGTTCTTCCAGTGGCGCCAGTCCCGGGCCGGTGCCGAGAAGTTCCACTCCGCGATGGTTCCCCACGGCGGCCAGGACACCGACGTCTGGCGGAACACGGTGGCTCTGGGACGGGCGCTCGAAGCTCTCGCCCCCGTGCACGGCAGCCGCGTGCTGAACCGGGTCGCGATCGTCGTGGACTACCCCTCCTGGTGGGCCAGCGAGCTGGACTCCCATCCCACCCAGGCGCTGCGCTACAACGAGGAGCTGCTGCGCTGGTACACCGCGCTGTGGGACCTCGGCGTCGGCGTGGACATGGTGCCCACCGGGATCGATCTCACCGGCTACGAGCTGGTCATCGCCCCCACCCTGTACTCGGTGCACGAGGAGGACGCCGACCGCTTGGCCGACGCCGCCCGCGCCGGCACCCAGGTGGTCATCACCTTCTTCTCCGGCATCGTCGACGAGAACGACCACGTGCACCTCGGCGGCTACCCCGGGGCATTCCGTGACCTGCTGGGGGTCCGCACCGAGGAGTTCTACCCGCTGCAGGCCGGGGAGATCCTCCATCTCGACGACGGGACCGACGCGGACCTGTGGAGCGAGAAGACGCATCTCGAGGGCGCTGAGGTGGTGCGCAGCTGGGCCGACGGTCCGCTGCGCGGCTGGCCCGCCGTGACCCGGCACGGGGTCGGGGCGGACGACGGCGCGGCCTGGTACGTGGCGGCCCGTCCTTCGGCGGAGGGGCTCGAGACCCTCGTGGCGGAGATCGTCGCCGCCGCGGGTGTGGAGCCCTCGGTGTCGGGCCTGCACCGCGACGTGGAGGCCGTGCGGCGCTTCGCCGAGGACGGCACCACCTACCTGTTCGTGCTCAACCACTCCGACCGGGACCAGGTGGTGCAGGTCAGCGGGCGCGAGCTGCTCACCGGCACCGACGCCGGCGGCGCCTTCACCGTCCACGCAGGCTCCGCCGCAGTGATCCAGGAGCGCTGAGGATCCAGGAGAGCTGACGAACCCGGGCGCTGACACCCGGCGGACGGTGCGCGTCGGACGCGGGGTTCCTGCGACACTGGACGTAAGACGTTTCACCGAGAGGACGACCACCGATGACCGCCCTGCTGCAACCCACGCCCGACGGATTCCTCCGCGCCGGCGAACCCCACCTCGTGATCTCCGGAGCGATCCACTACTTCCGGGTCCACCCCGACCAGTGGCGCGATCGCCTGCGCCGCCTGGTCGCGATGGGGTGCAACACGGTGGAGACCTATGTGGCCTGGAACGTGCACCAGCCCTCGGCGGACGTCGTGGACTTCGAGGGGATCGCGGACCTCGGACGCTTCCTGGACATCGCCGGCGAGGAGGGCCTGGATGCGATCGTGCGCCCCGGCCCCTACATCTGCGCCGAATGGGAGAACGGCGGCTTCCCCGGCTGGATCCTCGCCGACCGCAATCTGCGCCTGCGCAACCGCAACGCCCCCTATCTCGCACTCGTCGACGCCTGGTTCGACCAGCTCATCCCCGTGATCGCGCAGCGCCAGGCGAGCCGCGGCGGCAACGTCGTGATGGTCCAGGTGGAAAACGAGTACGGCAGCTTCGGGGACGACACGGCCTACCTCGCCCACCTGCGGGACGGTCTGCTCGCCCGCGGGATCGACGAGCTGCTGGTGACCTCCGACGGGCCGGCCCGCATGTGGCTGACCGGCGGGACCGTCGAGGGGGCGCTCGGCACCGTGAACTTCGGCTCGCGCGCGCTCGAGGTGCTCACGATGGCGCAGGAGGAGCTGCCTTCGCAGCCGCAGATGTGCATGGAGTTCTGGAACGGCTGGTTCGACCACTGGGGCGAGGAGCATCACGAGCGGACCGGGGGTGATGCCGCCGGCGAGCTCACCGACATGCTCGAGCACGGCATGAGCGTCAACTTCTACATGGCGCACGGCGGCACCAACTTCGGGCTGCGCGCCGGCGCCAACTATGACGAGGCGCTCCAGCCCACCACCACGAGCTACGACTACGACGCCCCGATCGCGGAGAACGGCGAGCTCACCGAGAAGTTCCGCGCGTTCCGTGAGGTCATCGCCCGCCATGTCGAGCTGCCGCCGCTCGAGGAGCACCTGGCCCGGCTCGGGCTCGACGCAGTCCCCGCCCGCCTGCGAGCGACGGAGGTGCCGATCGAGAAGGTCGTCGCCCTGCGCGGCACCGAGCGCTTCTCGCGCGTCGCGGATGTGCACCCCACCCCGCCCTCCTTCGAGGATCTCGGCCTCGAGCGCGGCCTGCTGCGGCTGAGCCGCGACATCGAGATCGCCGCCTCCGTGCGCGAGGGGCGCACTGTCATCTCCCCGCTGAAGCTCTACGACCTGCACGACCGCGCATGGATCTACGTCGACGGGATCTACGTCGGCGCGACCGGCGTGATGGGCGACGAGGCACGGGACACCGATCCCGCCACGGTCGAGCTGAGCCCTTTCGCCGATCGCCTCCTGCCCGACGGCGGGCGCCGCACCGTGCGCCTCGAGATCCTGGTCGAGAACCTCGGGCGCGTGAACTTCGGCCCGCGGCTGGGGGAGCGCAAAGGCATCCTCGGCGGTGTCTGGCAGACCATCCGCTTCCTCAACGACTGGGAGGCCGACGCCTGGCCGCTCGAGGAGATGGGCGCCGAGCTCGCGCAGCTGGCGGCCGGGTCCGAGGCGGTCGGCGCGATGGGGGCCGACGGCGCAGCACGGGCTGACGACGTCTCCGAGGCTGGCACCTCCACCGTGCTCGACGACGCCCTGCCCGTGCTGGTCAGTGCATCCTTCGAGGCCGATGGTGCGGCGGATGCCTTCCTGGACGTCTCCGCAGCCGGGCACGGCGTCGCCTACGTCAACGGCTTCTGCGTGGGCCGCTACTGGAACATCGGCCCGCAGCAGACCCTCTACGTGCCCGCACCGCTGGTGCGCGCCGGCCGCAACGAGGTGCTGCTGCTCGATCTCGAGAAGCAGCCCACGCGCCTCGCCCTCGCGGAGGGGCACGTCTTCGGTCGCGCCGACGGCTGAGGTTCCGGTGGGTGCCGCCGCGGTGCTGGCGGCCAGGGTCCCGGCGCGAGCAGTCGTGACGGCGACGCTTCCCGCCATCTGAGTCGTCGCGGGCCCGTCGGCCCGAGCAGCCCGGTCGCCCCACAGGGGAGATCGGGCCGATCGGCGTCGGCCCCGATCTGCGGCGATGCTCCAGGCCAGATCACGAAAGGGTGACGGATCGGCGGTTCTCCGGTCCGCTGTTGACGATGTCAGAGGTTGCCGCTTATATTTCGTAAATCCTTTTGCGGATGTGATCGTCCGCACGTCGCGACGTGGTCGTCGCTGAACAGAGGCCCGTTGGGTGCTCTCCGCGACGACCGTCCGCGCACCGTCCCCGAGAAGCCGGAGAACCGACGATGACCCGTGAGGCTCAGCGATGACGCAGCCCACTGCGACAGGTCGACGCGAGGTCGCCCTGGACGAACCGCTCCGGCCGGAGTCCAGCCTGCCCGGTGTCACCGGCGCCAGGCGCCGGCGTGGAGCTGGCGGCCGCGGGGCGTACTTCCTGCGTCGCCTGGGCAGCTATCTCATCGTGATCTGGGCGGCGGTGACCCTGAACTTCTTCATCCCGCGCTTCATGCCCGGCGATCCCGCTGAGGCGATCCTGCGCAAGATCAGGCAGACCACGGGCGAGCCGCCGTCGGCCTCGCAGATCGCCTCCGTGCGCCGCATGTACGGGAATCCGACCGAGAACATCCTCCACCAGTACGTCGACTACTGGGTGGGCGTGGCGAAGTTCGACTTCGGCGTCTCGACCGCGCACTACCCCACGCCGGTCTCCGAGATCGTGCTGCAGGCCCTGCCGTGGACCCTGTTCCTCATAGGGGTGAGCACGGTCGTCGCCTGGATCATCGGCACGATCCTCGGGGCGGTGATGGGCTGGAAGCCCGGCAACCGCTTCGACTCCTGGTTCGCCCCGCTGTCCACGTTCTTCCACGCCTTCCCGGGCTTCTGGATCGCCCTGGTGCTGCTGTGGATCTTCTCGATCACGCTGGAATGGTTCCCGGTCTCAGGCGGATACGACACGTCGGTCCCGATGTCCCTGAACAACTTCTACTTCCTCCTCAGCGTCGTGTACTACGGCGCCCTGCCGATGTTCGCCCTGATCTTCATCGGCTTCAACGGCTGGCTGTTCTCGATGCGCAACGTCATGGTCGCCACCGTCACCGAGGACTACGTGCTGATGGCCCGCGCGAAGGGCCTGCCGGAGAAGAAGGTGCTGTTCAGCTATGCGGCGCGGAACGCGCTCCTGCCCAACGTCACCGGTCTGGCGATGGCGATCGGCGGCGTGATCGGCGGCGCGGTGCTCATCGAGGCCGTGTTCACCTATCCCGGCATGGGGTACCTGCTGCAGACCTCCATCACCGGGCACGACTTCCCGGTCATGCAGACGGTCCTGCTGCTGCTGACCTTCACCGCGATCGTCGCGAACTTCATCGCCGACTCGATCTACGTGCTCCTCGATCCGCGCGCGGCCGACACGAACTGAGGCACTCCCATGTTCACCGGATTCCTCCACAACCGCCGCGTGCAGATCGGCCTGGCCGCCTTCGGCCTCTGCGCCGGGATCGCGATCTTCGGCGACCTGATCCTGAAGGTGTACGGCTTCGGCCCCCTGGACGTGGACTACGACTACGTCGCCAGCGCGCCGCTGCGGGGCGGGCACCTCCTGGGCACCACGATCTCGGGCCAGGACGTGCTGTCCCAGCTCATCGCCGGTGCCCGCGGCTCACTCGCCGTCGGGACTCTCTCCGCACTGCTGGCCTGCACGATCGGTGCCCTCCTGGGCGTCTCGGCCGGCTTCATCGGCGGGGCGTACGACACCGTCGTCAATGCGATCACGAATGTCTTCATGACCATGCCGTCCTTCGCCCTGACCCTGATCGCGGCCGGGTACATCTCCGCCGCGGGCGGGCCCGGATCGGCCGGGATGGGCTGGGTGATGATGGCCTTCCTCATCGGCATCTTCGAGTGGCCCGGCATGGCCCGGTACATGCGCGCCCAGACCCTCACCCTGCGCGGCCGCGACTTCTCGATGGCCACCAAGCTGCTGGGCGAGAAGACCTGGCGCCTGGTCCTGTTCGAGATCATGCCGCATCTGCTGGGCATCATCTCCGCGCGCTTCCTGGCCGCGATCATGGCCGGCATCCTCGCCGAGGCCGGGCTGAACTTCCTGGGCGTCTCCACCGGCGGCGTCATCTCCTGGGGAACGATGATCACCAATGCCCAGAACCAGGGCGCGCTCACCCTGGGCTTCTGGTGGTGGTTCCTGCCCCCCGGCCTCGCGATCGCCGTGATCGGCACCGCGACGGCGATGGTGAACTTCGGCCTGGACGAGGTCACCAACCCGAAGCTGCGGACAGGCAACGAGAAGGTCGTCCGCGCCTTCCTCAGACGTCAGCGGGCCGAGGCACGCGCAGAGCAGCGCACCGCCGTCACGGCATCGAACTGACTGTTCCACCCCCTGCAGTTCTCCCTGATGTTCCTTCCGCACGAATCAGAGGTACAGACATGACCACGAGCTCCACGCGACGCACCTTCCTCGCCGGCTCAGCTGCGGCGGCCGCCGTCGGCGCGGCCGCCGGATGCAGCTTCGACAAGACTGCCGGTGACGGGGGCGGCGACGGGGCCAAGGCCTCCATAAACGTCAACTCCTTCGGTCCACGTCCCACGTTCATCGAGAACTTCAACCCGTTCTCCCCGACCGACGGCGTGATCGGCTCAAACTACCTCTACGACACGCTCGGATACGCCGACGTGAACAACAAGTACGAGATCGTCCCGTGGCTCGCCGAGAGCATCGACTTCGATCCGGAGGCCCGGAAGGCCACCGTGACCCTGCGCGATGACGCGACGTGGTCGGACGGCGAGAAGATCACCACCGCGGACCTGGTCTACACGGTGATGGAGCTGCCGAAGCAGGCTGAGAAGCAGAAGGCCACCGTCACCAGCTACGACTTCGAGGTCACCGCGGTCGACGACCTCGTCGCAGAGGTCACCTGGAGCGAGGAGAACGCCGACATCAGCGGCGATCGCAAACTCGCGGAGGTGCCGCTGTACCCCGAGCACGTCTTCTCCGCCGAGGACCTCGCATCGTTCACCAACGCCGATCCCGTGACCTCCTCTCCACTGGTGGTGAAGGAGTTCACCCCGCAGCGGGTCTCCTTCGCCGTCCGCGACGACCACTTCATGGGCGCCTGGGATCACATCGGCACCGTGAACTGGACGCCGTACGGCAGCGCCGAGATCGGCAAGTCGATGATCCTGCAGGGCACGATGGATGTGGCGACCCTCTCGCTGCAGAACGCCGAGGACACGATCGTGGCCAAGGGCAACCACTACTGGACCGTGGAGCTGGTGGGCACGGAGAGCCTCATCTTCAACACGGCCAAGGCGCCGTTCGACGACAAGAACGTGCGCCGGGCCGTCTACGCCGCACTGGACACCGACCAGATCCATTCGCTGTTCGACATCGGTCTCTCCTCGACCAGCCCCACCACGATGGACGAGAAGATCTTCGGCGAGGCCGTGGCCTCGGAGTACCGGGTCCAGCATGCTGCGGACCACGAGGCCGCCAAGAAGTTCCTGGCCGACGGCGGCTGGAGCGTCGAGGGCGGCAAGCTGGTCAAGGATGGCGAGTCCTACCCGGTCTCCTTCAAGACGGTCGCCGACTACGTCAACTGGTCCACCTGGTCCGATGGCGTGAAGGCGCAGCTCAAGGACGTGCTGGGCCTCGATGTGGCGGTGCTGAAGATCCCGGACGCACAGATCTGGGATCAGTTCGGCACCGGCGAGTTCGAGATCGGCATGAGCTGGGTGGGCGGCGGCCCGCATCTCTCCGCGGTCTACGCCGACTTCCACTCCAAGGATGCCCTCCCGATCGGGGAGTCGAGCGATGGGAACTACGGCCGCATCCAGAATCCCGAGCTCGATGAGCTGCTGGACGCCTCCCGCGTCGAGTACGACGAGACCAAGCTCGTCGAGCTCAGCCAGCAGATGCAGAAGATCGTGGTGGAGGAGGGTTACTGCGCGCCGTTCAACGCCTCGGCCTCCTTCCTCGAGGCCAGCGGCAAGAACTTCGAGGGCTTCCCGCAGAGCCCGCTCGGTGAGGGAGACATCGTTCCGCGTCCGTACGGCCCGGAGGGCTGGCAGACCATGGCCAAGCTCAAGCCGATCGCCTGATGTCGTCGGGCGGGTGGTGCAGACGCCCATCCGCCCGACGGATCGGCCGTCCCGGGGCCGCCGGCCCGCTGAACCCCTGAATCCGCAGTCATCCAGTTCTCAAGGAGCCCACCGTGACCCGTCGCGATGTCGGAGATGTCCTGCTCGAGGTGCAGGACCTCAGCGTCGACTACCTGACCCTCAACGGCGCCGTCAGCGCCGTCTCCCATGCGTCCTTCACCCTGCGCCGGGGAGAGATCCTGGGCCTGGCCGGGGAGTCCGGCTCCGGGAAGTCGACGCTCACCACTGCGCTGCTGCGCCTCCAGCGCTCGCCGGCGGTCACCGTCGGCGGGAAGGTGCTCTACCACGGGGACGACGGGACCGTCACGGATCTCGTGCCCCGTACCGACAAGGAGCTGCTGCACCTGCGGTGGAACAAGCTCGCCATCGTCATGCAGAGTGCGATGGACGCCCTGAACCCGGTCAAGCGGCTCGGCGCCCAGTTCGTCGACGTGCTGCGCCAGCACGATCCGCGGATGAGCGAGAAGGCGGCGCTCGAGCGGGCCGGCGACCTCCTGGCCCTCTCCGGCATCCCTCGTGACCGGGTGGACTCCTTCCCGCATGAGATGTCCGGCGGCATGCGCCAGCGCTCCCTGATCTCCCTCGCTCTGGCCTGCGACCCCGATCTGGTGGTGATGGACGAGCCCACGACCGCGGTCGACGTCGTCATGCAGCGGACCATCATGAGTCAGGTGCTGCGGCTGCAGCGCGAGCTGGGATTCGCGATCGTGTTCGTCACCCACGACCTCTCCCTGCTGCTGGAGCTCTCGGACCGCTTGGCCATCATGTACGCCGGGAAGGTCGTCGAGATCGGACCGTCGACCGAGCTCTACCACCACCCCAAGCACCCGTACACGAAGGCGCTGCGGGACTCGTTCCCGCCGCTGTACGCACCGCTGGTCGAGATGCGCGGGATCCCCGGCACGGCGCCGGACCTCATGAACCTCCCCGACGGCTGCGCCTTCGCACCGCGCTGCGCCCGGGCGATGGACCTCTGTCTCACGAAGCGACCCGAGCTGGTGCAGGTGAGCGAGAAGGTCGACGCGGCCTGTCATCTCAACGACCCCCAGAAGGAGCCCGTGGGCGCCGGTCCCTCCGACGCCCGCTCCGAGAACGGACACGCAGCATGACCACGACATCCACCCGCACCGAGCAGCCCCGACAGGATGCCGAGCGTGAGGTCGTCCTCGAGGCCCGTGACGTCACCAAGCACTTCACCGTGCGCGGCAAGAAGGGCAGCGCTGTCGTGCGCGCCGTCGAAGGCATCGACCTCGAGCTGCACCGCGGCGAGATCGTCGCCATGGTGGGGGAGTCGGGGTCCGGGAAGACCACCGTTGCCCGTCTGCTGAGCCTGTACTACCCGACCACCGGCGGGGAGATCCTGCTCGAGGGGAAGCCCGTCAGCCACGTCACGGGGCGCAAGGCGCTGACGTACTACGGCCAGGTGCAGCTGCTGTTCCAGGACCCCTTCGCCTCCTTGAACGCGCTGAAGCCGATCCGCCACATCTTGGGCAGGGCGCTGAAGATCCACGGCAAGGCCCGTGGGGCGAAGCAGGTCGAGCAGCGGATCCATGAGCTGCTGACGCGCGTGAACCTCACCCCGCCCGAGCAGTACATCGACAAGTACCCCCATGAGCTCTCCGGAGGGCAGCGTCAGCGGATCGTGATCGCCCGTGCGCTCGCCGTCGAACCGCGGGTGATGCTCGGCGACGAGCCGATCTCGATGCTCGACGTCTCCATCCGCCTGGATGTGCTGAACCTGCTCAAGAAGCTGCGCGACGAGGAGGGCCTGGCCCTGCTCTACATCACGCACGACATCGCGTCGGCCCGGTACATCGCCGACCGCATCAACGTCATGTACGCCGGGCAGATGGTCGAGGGCGGCAGCTCCGAAGAGGTCATCCACGACCCGCAGCATCCGTACACGCGCCTGCTGCTGGACTCCTCCCCGGACCCCGGCCGTGGCCTGGAGGGTGATCAGCAGTCCCTCTTCGACGAGGTGGGGGATCTCGGCGAGCCGCCCAGCCTGATCACCCCGCCGAAGGGATGCCGTTTCAACCCTCGCTGCCCCTTCGCGATGGACATCTGCAACGAGAAGGAGCCGGAGAAGGTCGAGGTCTCACCCGGTCACTGGGCGAAGTGCTGGCTGCATCAGGAGGGCAGGGCGGATCTGCTGAAGCAGCGGAACATCCAGTTCGGGGTCCCGATCGAGACCGCCGCAGCGGAGGCCGGGATCGATACGGTCAACGCCGAGGACATCCTGGACCGGACCGTCGCCCTAGAGGGCGAGACCACCGCCGACCTGGGACCGTTCCAGCCCTGACCCGGGTGCCGGACGCCGGGCGCCTCAAACCCGGTTCGAGGGGGTGACCGGGACGTCGTCCGGCAGCAGCTCTGAGAACTCCTCGAGGATCTGCTTGCCGCCCTTCTCCTCCCAGTCCCGGAGAGCGGCCTTGAAGTCGTCGATCGTGCCGCGGCCCTGGATCGCCTCGTCGCGCGCCTCGTCCAGGCGGGTCTTGATCTTGGTGCCGAGACGCGAGTTGGTCGGCGAGTACAGGCCCTTGATCGGGCTCTTCTGCGCCAGGGGCAGCAGCTCCTGCTCGCACTCGTAGATGTAGCGGGTGTCCTCGGGGATCGGGTTGTAGATGACGCCTTCGCCCGCAGCCATGATCTGCAGGGCGCTCTGCAGGCCGGGCACGTTCTGGGCCCCCGCCTCCGTGAACACGTAGTTGCCGTCCTCGACCGTGTACTCCTTGCCCTCGGTGCCCCAGTTGACCTGCATGTACTCGGTGGTCCCGAAGGGAGCAGACAGATAATCGACCACGCTCAGCAGCTCGCGGATGCGGGCCTCGTCAGCAGTCTTGCGGAACGGGGTGAAACCGACAGTGCCGTACCCCATGTCATAGGTGGGGATGCGCCCGTCGACGGCAGGGAACGGGATCAGGATGTCGCCCAGGAGATCGGGATTGTTCAGGCGAGTCTCCGCCGCACCGCGCGGCCCCACCGAGACCATCGCGGCAAGGGTGCCGTTGGTCAGCAGCTGGGGTGCTTCCGCGAGGTTCAGGTCGGGATAGAACGCCCCTGCGGCGAACAGCTCACGAGCGAACTCGAGAGTTTCGAGGTACTCGTCGGTCTGCTGCGCGGCGGTGAGGCTGCGGTCCTCCTCGACCCTATATCCGTTGGGCACACCGAACCATTCGCCGATCATATGGAACGCATTGGGCAGGAAGGGCTCGAGCGCCCAGCGCTTGCCCGGGATCGACAGCTCCTGGCATTTCTCCAGGAACTGGGCTGCGCTCTCGGCGGTGAATCCGTCCACCTCCTGCCAGACCTCCGGATTGCCGACGTAGACCTGGCCGAAGGGTGTCGACGGGATGGGAGCTCCCCAGATCCTCCCGTTGACCACCGCGGTGCGCCAGGAGTCCTGCCGGAGAGCGGCGAGGTTCGGGTACTCGAGCACTGCGTCGCCGGCCAGGTAGTCGGTGAGATCGGTGAAGGCCGCATCGAGCATCGGCCCGATGTTGGGTATGCCCTGGTTCGGCGGCACCCACATGAGATCCGGCAGATTGCCCGAGGCCAGGGTGGTGGCGAACTTCGAGGGATAGTCGTCCACCACCACGTCGAGATCGAGCACGCCACCCATCGCCGAGTTCAGGCGCTTCCAATAGGGGTTGCGGTCCATCGGCGGAGGAGGGGTCTGGAAGGTCTGGGTCAGGCCGGAGATCGTGCCCGAGGTGATGGGTCTGCCTGAGGTGGTCGAGATCAGCTGCTCGGGGACCGTCAGGTACGCGTCATGGAGACCATCGGCATTGCCGACCAGATCCGGGGCGAGTCCTTCCAACGGCTGATAGGTCGGCAGGGTGATGTCCGGGACGTCGGGAAGCTCCGGCTCGGGCCGGGGGCCGCACGAGGCGGCGCCGGCTCCGAGCGTGAGTGCTCCGGCGGCGGCGAGGACGTGGCGACGTCGGGGTTCGGGGCTCATGGGTGCCTTTCTCGAGGGCAGTTCGTTCAGCCCTTGACGGCGCCGGTGATGACGCCCTTGGAGAAGTACTTCTGGAGGAAGGGGTAGACCAGCAGGATCGGGACCAGCGCCACGACGACGACGGCCATCTTGATCGACTGCGGGGCGGCGGTCTGCTGGACGCCGAGCTGGTCCGCAGTCATCGATGTGCCCTGGATGACGTAGCTGCGCAGGATGAGCTGGATCGGCCAGAGCTCCTGGTCGTTGATGTAGAGCATCGCGTTGAAGAAGGCGTTCCAGTACGCCACCGCGTAGAACAGCCCGATCACGGCGATCACCGCTTTCGACAGCGGGATGACGATCTGCCAGAGGATCCGGAAGTCGCTGGCCCCGTCGATGCGGGCGGCTTCGAGCAGCTCCTGGGGCAGCGCCATGAAGAACGAGCGCATCACGATGAAGTTGAAGGCGGCGAATGCCGTCGGCAGGATCAGGGACCACAGGCTGTCCAGCATGTGCAGTTCTTTGATCATGAGGTACAGCGGGATCAGCCCGGGGGAGAAGAACATCGTCAGCACGATCGCCAACAGCATCGGCTTGCCGAACAGCACCGGGCGGCTGAGGGCGTAGGCCATCGTGATCGTCACGAACAGCGCGATGAGCGTTCCAGCCACCGTCACCAGCACGCTCACACCCAGCGAGCGGAAGATGAGCGGGCTGGCGAAGATGGTGCGGTATGCCTCGAGCGTCGGCTCGGTCGGGAAGAGCACGTAGCCGCCGGCCTCGCGGATCTCTGCGTCCGAGGCGAGCGAGGTGGAGACCACGACGAGCATCGGCACCAGGATCGAGATCGAGATCGCGAGGATCACGAGGGTCTTGAGGAGGGTCAGCGAGGGGGAGGGCCTCTCCATCCATGCGGGCCGTTCCGAGCGTCCGCCGATCAGGTCCCAGAGCCGTCGGTGGAATCCCCGTTCGTCCGGCAGCGCGGAGCGTGTCGAGTTCTCGAGGGGGTGCGTGGTCGATGTGCTCACTTGCTGCTCCCGCGGTAGATGCCGTCCTCACCGAGCAGGTGGGCGATCTTGTTGGAGGCGAGGATGAGGACCGTGCCCACGACTCCCTTGGCCAGGCCGGCGGCCGCGCCCATCGACCAGCTGCCGTCGATCACGCCCGCGTAGTAGCTGTACGTGTCGAGCACTTCGGCGGCATCGGGGCCGACGGCGTCTCGCTGGAGGATGAACTGCTCGAAGCCGACGGTGAGGATCGACCCGAGCTGCAGGATCAGCAGCAGCACGATCACCGGGCGCATGCCGGGAAGCGTGATATGCCAGATGCGATGGAGGCGTCCTGCGCCGTCCGTCGCGGCGGATTCGTACAACGAGGCCGGGATGGAAGCGAGCGCCGCGAGGAAGATGATCATTCCCCATCCGGCGTCCTTCCAGACCACCTGCAGGGTCACCAGCAGGGGGAAAGTGCTCGGGTTGGTCATGAAGGGGATCGTGTCCATGCCATGGGAGGCCAGGAACTGGTTGATGAACCCAGCGCCGCCCAGCATCTGCTGGAACAGGGCGATGACCAGCACCCATGACAGGAAGTGCGGCAGGTAGACGATCGACTGGAAGGCCTTGCGGAAGCGCGGCGTCATCACCGAGTCGACGATCAGCGCGAGCACGATCGGGACCGGGAAGAACAGCACCAGCTGGACGACCGCCAGCACGAGCGTGTTGCGCAGAGCGATCAGGAACTGCTCGTCGTTGAACAGGTCGATGAAGTTCCACAGCCCTACCCACTCGGCCTCGGGGATCGTGATGAAGGGGTAGTAGTCCTGGAAGGCGATGACATTGCCGAGGATGGGGACGTAGAAGAACAGCAGCAGGCACAGGGCCCCAGGGATCATCAGGACGAGCATCTGCCAGTCCTTCCGCACCCGGTTGCGGAAGGTGCCCCGTGGTCTCCGGGGCGCGGACGATGTGCTCCGAGCGGCCCTCACCACCTGCGGGGGCGGTGCGGGGGATTGCGCTGTCGAGGTGGTCACGAGATCGGTCCTCTCGGTCGGCGCCCCGGGGAGGCGGCACTCACCCGTCGGCATCGGCACCTTGACAGGGTGAGATCGAGAGTAAATGCTTTCACCTACTTTGTAAATCGGTTCAAACTCGTGGAGCGTTCGCCTCCCGCGCCGACCCTGCTCGGGGGAGGATGGGACGAAGCGCGTCATGCACCTCATCGAAAGTGGTTCCCTTCATGTCTGACCTCAAGATCGGAGTCGTCGGCTTCGGCGCCCGAGGCGGCCTCGCCCGCCACGCCCACCAGCCGGGGGAGGGATCCCGCGTCACGGTCGTGGCCGACCCGACGCCTCGCAGCAAGGACTCGGCCCGCGAGCTGTTCGGGGACGACGTCGCGACCGTCGACGACGTCGACCAGCTGCTCGCGGAGCACGAGGTCGACGCGGTCATGATCCTGACCCCCGACTTCGCCCACGCCGAGGTCGCGCTGAAGACGCTCGCCGCCGGCATCCCCACCTTCTCGGAGAAGCCCATGGCGATCCGGGTCGAGGACACCGACGCGATGCTCGCCCTCGCGATGGAGAACCGCACGCGCCTGTTCGTCGGCCACAACATGCGCCACATGCCGGTGATCCGGCAGATGAAGGCCATCGTCGACTCTGGGCGCATCGGCCGGGTGCGGGCGATCTGGTGCCGCCACTTCGTGGGCACGGGCGGCGACTTCTACTTCAAGGACTGGCACGCGGACCGCTCCAAGGCGACCTCTCTGCTGCTGCAGAAGGGCGCCCACGACATCGACGTGATCCACTGGCTGGCCGGCGGCTACACGCGCCGCGTCTCCGGCATCGGCGACCTCGCCGTCTACGGAGACGTCACCGATCGCCGCGACAACTCCGACCGTCGCATGTGGGACTGGTACGACGAGGACAACTGGCCGCCCACGGAGCAGAAGGAGCTCAACCCCGTCGTGGACGTCGAGGACATCTCGATGTTGAGCATGACGCTCGACAACGGGGTGCTCGCCTCCTACGAGCAGTGCCACTTCACCCCCGACTACTGGCGCAACTACACCGTCATCGGCGACGCCGGACGGATCGAGAACATGGGAGACGGCAGCGGCGACCAGATCCACATCTGGGAGTCCCGCCGCTCCGGGCCCGGCCGCCCCGACGCGGTCGAGGTCATCGCGCGGGCCGACGGCGGCCACGGTGGCGCCGACCCGAGCCTGGTCGCAGAGTTCCTGCGCTTCGCCCGCGAGGGCGGGATCACCGACGTCTCCGTCATCGCGGCCCGGGAGGCCGTGGCGACCGGCGTCTACGGGGCCGAGTCGATCCGGAACGGCGGCGTCCCCTACGACATCCCGCCCGTCCCCGCCGACGTCGTCGAGTACTTCGACGGCGGCCAGCAGGCTCCCCAGAACACCCGGACAGTCGCGGTCTGAGCGCATCGCGACGACCCCGGAGAACACCGCTACCCCAGGAGGATTTCCCATGATCGAGTTCGGCACCGGCGGCTGGCGCGCCATCATCGGCGACGAGTTCACCCGGGAGAACGTCCGCCTGCTCGCGCAGGGGCTCGCCGACAGGATGCATGACGAGGGAGTGGTCGAGCGCGGAGTCGTGCTCAGCTACGACCGTCGCTTCCTCTCCGATGTCGCCGCCTGGTGGGCGATCGAGGTGCTCGCCGGCAATGACGTGCCGGTCACCGTGATCACCCGCCCGGTCCCCACCCCGATGTGCATGTGGACCGTGAAGCAGAAGGGCAGCGCCTACGGGATCACGGTCACGGCCTCCCACAATCCCGCTCTGTACAACGGCATCAAGGTGTTCACCGAGGGTGGTCGCGATGCCGAGCTCGAGGTCACCGACGAGATCACCGCGCACGTCAGGACCCTGGACCCGGCTGCGGTGCGCTCCCTGGCCCCGCACGAGGTGGCGGACAGCCCGCTGGTCACCCAGCAGAGCTCGATCAACTGGTATCTCGACGCGATCATCGAGCAGCTGGATCTGGACGCCATCCGCCACGCCCACCTCTCGGTGGTGCTGGACCCCATGTTCGGCGTGGCCCAGACCAGCCTGCAGACGATCCTCGTCAGCGCCCGCTGCGAAGTCTCCGTCATCAACGCCCGCCACGATCCGCTGTTCGGCGGCCGCATGCCGTCCCCCGCGGAGGGCTCGCTCTCGCCGCTGCGCCAGGCGGTCCTGGATCAGGGTGCAGACCTCGGCATCGCCACCGACGGCGACGCGGACCGGCTCGGCATCATCGACGACCTCGGGAACTACCTCAGCCCCAACCAGGTGCTCGTGCTGCTGTACGAGTACCTGCTCACCGGCAAGGGGTGGAGCGGGCCCGTGGTCCGCAACCTCTCGACCACGCACCTGCTGGATCGGGTCGCCGCCGCTCATGGCGAGGTCTGCCACGAGGTCCCCGTGGGCTTCAAATGGATCAGCTCGAAGATGGCGGAGACGGACGCCGTCATCGGCGGCGAGTCCTCCGGCGGGCTCACCGTGCGCGGCCACATCCCCGGGAAGGACGGCATCTACGCCGGCAGCCTGCTGGTGGAGATGGTGGCCCGCTCCGGGAAGACGCTCTCGGCGATCTATGCGGACCTCGTGGCGCGCTACGGCGAGCTGGTGATGGAGGAGTCCTCCTACGGCTACACGCCCGCGCGCCGCGACGAGCTGCAGCGACGGATCTTCGAGGAGCACGATCTGCCCGGCTTCGAGCGGGAGATCGACCGGACCTCCTGGGAGGACGGCTGCAAGGTGTACTTCGCCGACGACTCCTGGCTGACCATCCGCTTCTCCGGCACCGAGCCGGTCATCCGGGTGTTCGCCGAGGCGCCGACCGCCGAGGAGGCCAAGGATCTGTCCCGGACGGTCGCCGACCACTACGGGCTGAAGGCCTGACGCCGGCCCGTCAATGCGCCCGCCGTCCCGTCAGGGAGCCCGCCGTCCCGTCAACGCGCCCTGCGTACGGAGTCCTTGTAGCCCTGCGGCATCGGGGCGGTGAGCACCTCGTCGGCCGTGAACCAGCGCAGATCGGAGTGCTCCTCGCTGACCTGCAGCGACGAGCTGTCGGGGAGGGTCGCGCGGTAGGTGACGATGCAGACCCGTCCCAGCTCGCCGAGGTCGTAGATCCACGAGTCCAGGATCGGGCCGACGTCGACCGCGAGGCCGGCCTCCTCGAGGAGCTCGCGCCGCAGCGTGTCCTGGGGCGAGGCGTCCTCGGGGTCGGGCCGGCCGCCCAGCAGCTCCCATTCCTGACGCGGGTTCCGTCCCAGCAGCACGCGGCCGTCGGCGTCCAGCAGGACGGCTTTGATCGAGACCGCGAGGCTCATGATCCGGCGCCCGTGGTCGCGGCCGGTCCGACGCCGGTGGCCGCGGCCGGTCCGGCACCCGTGGTCGCGGCTGATCCGACGCCTGTGGCCGCGGCCGTCCCCGTCGGCCCCGTGCCCGCCGAATCCCGCGCCGGCACCGCGCGCTCGTACTGGAACCATTTCTCGGTGACTGCCTCGACCGGGTCGATGCCCATCTGCTGCGCATAGACCAGGCACATGCCGAGCACGTCGCCCACCTCGTCGGCCAGCACCTTCCGCTGAGCATCGGCCGCCAGCCCGCGGTCGCGGCTCTGCCCGGTCGCGGTCAGGTGCGCCTGCGCGAGCTCCCCGACCTCCTCGGTGAGCTTGAGCAGCGCCCATTCGCCGGAGCGTTCGATGCCGTAGACCTCCGCGTACTGGGTGGAGAGCTTCTCGATCCGGGCGGCGATGTCGTGGAGGTCCATCCCGGCACCCTATGTGTGGGGTCGTGCGCTCTCGTCCCGGCGCACCGAGGTCGAGCCCGCCGTTCGACGCCGGGCCCACCGGTCATGCGATGACGTCGTAGGCCGCGAGGGCCGCTCGCACCTCATGGACGGCGGAGGAGCCGGCGTGCACCGGGAGCGACGCGGCCACGTAGCCGTCGGGCCGCACGAGATACAGCCGATCCGTGCGGAGCCGGGCCTGCGGGTCCGGGGAGAAGTGCAGCGGTCCATCGACCCAGGTCGGGACGTCGATCGGCCGGCCGGCGTCGGCCCCATAGGTGTGGAGCTGCCAGCTCATCGCGCGCAGGGCCTCGGCGTTCTCCGCGGTCGGGGGAAGGCGCAGGCCGACGGCGGGATCGGTGGCCCACTGCGGCACCGGCGCCTCCGCGGGCACCGGGTGGTAGCGGATCCGGTACTGGCCGAGCAGGCCGCCGACGTAGGGGCCGAGACGCGTGCTGAGCAGCCGCGGCGCGAGCTCGGCCATCACATCCCGGGCCCGTCGGCGCAGGAAGGCCGTGCCGCGGCCGGGTCGGGCGACGAGCCCGAAGGCGCGGTCGGTGGCGGTGATCAGGGTCGTCGCGACGAGTCGACGCTCGCTGTCGTAGCGGTCCAGAGCCGCCTCGGTGCACCGCCCGGAGGTGACGTCGGCCAGCAGGTGCGCGAGGTGGTGGGCATCCTGCAGGCCGGTGTTCATGCCCTGGCCGCCGAGGGGTGAATGCACGTGCCCGGCATCGCCGGCGAGGAAGGCGGCACCCTGCCGGAAGCGCGGGGCGATGCGGTGGTGCACGCGGTAGGTGGAGAACCAGTCGACCCTGTCGTAGTCGATGTCGAGGTCGGCGCGGGCCTCCGCGAGGGCAGATTCCTGCTCGGGATGCTCATCGCCGTGCAGCCAGATCAGCCGCACATGGCCGCCGGGCCCGAGCGGGAACAGGACCGCGAACTTCTCGTCCCCGAAGCGGGCGGCCAGGGACTTGTCGGGCAGCCCGGTGACGCCGTGGAGATCTGCCACGCAGAACGTCGCGTCATCGGTGACACCGTCGAAGGGCAGGCCCAGCTCGTGGCGCACGGTCGAGCTCGCCCCATCGGCGCCGATGCACCAGCGCGCCCGGATCCGCAGCGGCCCGTCCGGGCTGCTGACCAGTGCTTCGACCGGGCTTCCGGAGGGTGCGTCCAGCGACTCCAGCGCATGCCGCCACAGGACCGGACGGCCCTCGTCGGCGAGGACCCGGGCCAGCAGCTCCTCGTTCCGGGACTGCTCGAAGACCTGGACTCCGGGGAACGGAGTCTGACCCTGCTGCATGCGCTCGATGTCGACGCCGCTCGCGCTCGACAGCAGACCGCCCGACGCGCTCTCCGCACGGATCTGCATGCCCTCCGCGGCCACGGCCCCGTCGATCACCTCCTGCGCGAGACCCAGCTGGTCGTAGATCTCCATGCTGCGCGCCTGGACCACGATCGCTCGCGACTCCCGCGTGGGTCCGGCCTTGGCGTCGATCACGAGGGCAGGCACCCCGCGCCGGGATAGGACCAGGGCGGCCATCAGTCCGGTGGGCCCGGCGCCGACGACGAGCACGTCTGTCTCCAGCAGCGGCAGACCCTTCTCCGTCGCTGCAGTCGATGACTGCGACGTGGCCGACTCCGTCGTCGCTGGTGGTGTCGTCATGGGAGGCGCCTTTCCTCGGCACGTCCGGTATGGGCGTGCTTCTACGGTAGTGCGCGGGGTCAAGGGCAGGAAGGGGAGCACAAGATCAGCCCGCCGTCGCTCAGGCGAGAACCTCATCCCGTCCTGACGACAGAGAGCCACCGACCCGTCCTGACGACAGAACGAGCCGTGCGTTCTGTACGGAGAGTGAGGCCTGTCTGCACAGAACGTACGGCTCGATCAAGGGTGCCGGGCATCGGGACCTGCCCGTCGGATCAGCCCTTCTGCCGACCCTTGAACCGGGGGTCCTTCGTGTTGATCACGTAGATCCGGCCGCGGCGACGCACCACCTGGGCGCCGGGCTTGCGGATCAGGGACCGCAGCGAGGAGCGAACCTTCATCAGGCACCCGCAGTCTCTGCGGCACCGGCACCGGCATCGTCAGCGGCGGCCGGCTGAGGGGCGGACTTCCCGTAGCGACGACGGAACTTCTCGACCCGGCCTGCGGTGTCGAGCACGGTCGCCTTGCCGGTGTAGAAGGGGTGGGAAGCCGAGGAGACCTCGACGTCGATCACGGGGTACTCCCTGCCGTCCTCCCAGGTCACCCTCTTGTCGGAGGTACGGGTGGAGCGGGTCAGGAACGAGAAGTCGGCGCTCGCGTCGCGGAAGACGACGCTGCGGTACTCGGGATGGATAGCTGTCTTCATGGTCGAGTCCTCTCCGGGTGATCTCTCACCGGAACGTTGTGGTTGGGGTTGTTGTTGTTGTGGCTGGCAGGCGACCGGACGGGCCCGGTTCCTCACCGCGGCGCGTCGTGGTCACCAGCTGGATTTCGTGATGCCGGGCAGCTCACCGCGGTGGGCTGCGGCCCGGAAGTGGACTCTCGAGAGCCCGAAGGTCCGCAGGTAGCCGCGGGGCCTGCCGTCGATCGCGTCGCGGTTGCGCAGGCGGGTGGGGCTGGCGTCCCGTGGTAGACGCTGCAGGGCACGTTGGGCCTGGACCTTCTCGGCGAGGGTCGTCGACGGGTCCTTGATCGCGGCCTTGAGGGCGGCGCGGTGCTCGGCGTGCCGGGCGACGGTCCCCCGTCGGCGCTGGTCAGCGGCGATCTTCGAGGTCTTCGCCATCAGCGCTCCTCGCGGAACTCGACGACGGCGCGAGCGCGCGGATCGAACTTGCGGGCAGAGAGCCGATCCGGGGTGTTCCGGCGGTTCTTGCTGGTCATGTACGTGTAGCCGGTGCCGGCGGTGGAGCGCAGCTTCACGGTGCCGCGCACGTCGTTCTTCCTGGCCATGGGTATGGCTCCTTTCAGATCTTCTCGCCGCGGGAACGGATCTCGGCCACGACGGCCTCGATCCCGCGGCGATCGATGGTGCGCAGGCCGCGTACGGAGACTCGGAGCCTCACGGTGCGGCCCAGGGACGGGACGTAGAACCGCTTGCGCTGGATGTTGGGGTCGAACCGGCGCGAGGTGCGTCGATGCGAGTGGGAGATGGACTTCCCGAAGCTCGGTGCGGCTCCGGTGACTTGACAGTGCTGGGACATGCTCAGCGATACTATTAATGAGAATCGTTATCGTCAAGTAAGGAAGGTGGTGTCGGCATGACCGACGTCCACGGGTTCGATCAGTTTCAACGACCGCGGGGTGATGGGCATTCCCTGCCTGTCGCCGTGGTCACGGCCATCGATCCGGTGCTCCGGGATGCGCTGGTCGCGAGCCTGCTGCTCGACGGCCAGGGCGTGGTCGAGCTCCGCTACGAGGTGGATGCGGCCTCTGCCGCACTGCGCCGCCTGATCCTGCGGGCCGACGGTGTGATCGAGGACGAGGTCATCCACCTCGAGCACCCGTGCGTCTCCTGCGCCATGCGCGAGGACGCCGTGCCGACCCTGGCCCGTCTCGCGGGGGATCCCCGGTGCGCCGGTGTGCTGCTCGCACCTCCCCTCAGCGCCGATCCCACGGTCGTGGTGGGAACTCTGCAGCCCCATCAGGACCGCTGGCATCTCGCAGGTGCCGCTGCGGTGCTCTCCTCCGGCTCCGCACTGGATGATCTGCTCGGGGACGCCACGCTCGCCGAGCGCGGCGTGCAATGGGCCGACGGGGACCAGCGAAGCGTCGGCGAGGCGCTCGCCGCGCAGATCGAATACTCCGACCTGCTCGTCGTGGACGGAGATCCTCGCTCGGAGGGCGCTGAGCTGCTGGAGCATCTGCGTGCCCCGGATCAGATCCTCGCAGCCGGGCCGCACGAGGTCGGGCTCGACCAGGTTCTCGGAGGGCACCTCGATCATCTCGTCGGCCTGCGCCGACGCGACATGCGATACGTCGAGCCCTACGGCGGCCTGACCGCGCACGGCACCTGGACGCTCGACCTCACCTCCCGGCGACCGTTCCATCCGCAGCGCCTGCTCGAGAACATCGAGGACCTGGGATCCGGGAAGCTGCGCAGCCGGGGTCGGTTCTGGGTCCCTGACCGGCCCGACAGCATCTGCCAATGGGACGGCGCCGGCGGTCAGGTCTCCGTCGGCGCCGTGTGGAAGGCGGGTCTCGAGCTGCCCACGACGCGCCTGGTGGTCACCGGCGTCGACCCGGCCGATCGGGAGCGGGTGCGCGGGGCCTTCGGGCGCAGCCTGCTCACGGCGGACGAGTGGTCCGACGGTCTTGCCCCGTGGCTCGGCGCCGAGGATCACCTTGCGCCGTGGTTGGGGGCCCGGGACGCGACCGTCTGACCGGACGCGGTCAGGCGGTCAGGACCCCGGTGCGGCCGTAGCGGCGACGGAACTGCTCGATCCGGCCCGCGGCGTCGCGCACGGCGGCGCGGCCGGTGTGGAAGGGGTGCGAGGCGGAGGAGATCTCGATGTCGATCACCGGGTACTCCTTGCCGTCCTCCCAGGTCACCGTGGTGGACGACGTACGGGTGGAGTTGGTGAGGAACGAGTGGTGGGCGCTCGCGTCACGGAAGACGACGGGGCGGTACTCGGGGTGGATGTTCTTCTTCATGGTGTTCTCCTCGCCTGCTGGCGGACGCGGCCTGGTGGGGTGCGGTGCCGGTCGACCGACGCTCGTGCCGAGAGCCGTTGACGTGAATTTTCAACGAGGGGAGGGGATGGTGTATTCCGCGCCAGTCGAACGGGTTCCGGCGGCCACCTTCCCGGCGGGCGGAAGGGCCCGCCGCACGAAGGCGCGATGGGCGAGGATCGTGAGCGTCAGCAGGGCCGCGCAGATCGCGCCGGTCCAGGCCACGTGCCCGGCCGGCACGAGGATGCCGCGGAGGATCAGGGTCGAGTCGAGCGCGCCGAGTCCGCCGCTCCGGGACAGCAGGGCGTTGAACCCGTAGCCCATGGTCTCCAGGACCGCGAACCCGGTGCCGGCCGCGATGCCGATCACGACGCCCCCGCCCCGGGTGCTGCGATGGGCCAGGCCCAGCACGATCAACGGGACCACGAGCTTCGCGGTCTCCTCGATCACGCCGACCAGCAGGATCGAGGCCTTGCCCAGGAGCAGGCCGGCGATGGTCTCCTCCAGGCCGGCGGCGCAGATCCCGAACAGCCCGCCCAGCGCGACCGTCACCAGGACGGTGCGGGTGGGCACGAGCGGGCCCACCCGGCTGGACTGCGCGAACAGCAGGACCGTGAGGGGGATGGTCGCGGCGCCGACCAGCAGCACGGTGGGCAGCATCGTGGGGTTCCGGGTCAGCAGCATGATCACGAACGTCGCCACATACGCGATGATCCCGGCCACCAGCGCGAGGATCCACGCGAAGCGCAGGTACCAGGGGTAGCGGGCGGTGCCCGCGGTGCCTGACGATGGAGCCGCGGTCAGCGACGGGGCCGGTCCGGGGTGCGGACCCGACGATGCCTGCGGCATCCGCGGGGGAACCGACGGTGCCTGCGGTGTCGGCGGGGGACCGGATGGCGCGACGGTCGGGGCCTGCGGGGGGATGACTGGCTGCTCGCTCATCAGACGATCCTTCCTGGAGCGGGATCGGACCCGCCCACCCGAGGTACGGCGTCGTCGAAGCGGCGGCGTCGCTCTCAGTATGCGCCCCGGCCGCGGGCGGACGGGGCGATCATCAGGAAGCGTTCTGCGTCTGCGTCTGCGTCTGCGCCTGCGCCTGCGTCTGCATCTGCGTTCGCGTCGGCGTTCAGGTTCGCGTCCGCAGCTCGGCGAGGTGCGGGGGCTGGGCGCCGTGACGCCCTACGGTGAGCGCGGCGCTGCGGAGCGCGATGCGGGCCCAGCCCTCGACCGTCCGCCGGCGCAGGTCACCGGTGCGCACGGACTCGTCGCCGTCCTTCGAGAGCACGGCGTACAGCAGCCCGGACATGAAGGCGTCGCCTGCACCGATCGTGTCGACCATCGATGTCGGCTCGGCCGGCATCCGGCCAGACCACTCGGCGGTGCTGAGGAAGCATCCGCACGCACCGAGGGTGACTACGAACAGTCGCACCCCGGCCCCGTGCATCCTTGCCGCGACCTCGCCCGGTGACGCGCCCGGGTACAGCCACTCGAGGTCCTCGTCGCTCATCTTGACCAGGTGGGCGCGGCCGATGGCGACCTCGAACCGTGCCAGCGCCTCGTCCCGGGGGAGGCAGAGGGACGGCCGGATGTTGGGGTCGAGGGAGACGAGGGTGGAGGGGGTGGCCGCGGAGAGTGCGGCCGAGACCTCGGACGCGCCGGGCTCCAGGACCATCGCCAGCGACCCCGTATGAAGCGCCCGCACCTCACCGACGCTGATCGGGCCCGGGTCCCAGTCGATGTCGAAGGAGTAGATCGCCGCACCGTCGGGGCCGATCCGGGCCACGGCGGTGGAGGTGCGATCGGGCCCGGCCGAGATGGCTGGTACCAGGCCGACGCCCGCCTGCTCGAGATGGCTGCGCAGCTCGTCCCCGTAGGCGTCCGGCCCGATCCGGCACAGCAGATCGGTCGCCACCCCGAGCCGCGCGAGCCCCACGGCGATGTTGGCCGGACTGCCGCCCGGACGCGCCTCCTCGGCGCCGTCGGCCCCGATCACCACGTCGGTGAGCGCTTCGCCGACGACCAGCACGGTCAGGTCGCTCATGCCGAGCGCTCGACCAGCACGGCGACGGTATCGGCAGCGGGGAAGATCTGCTGGGAGACCATGGCGCGGCCGCCATCGAGCTCGAGGTCCACGCAGGAGCGGTCCACGACCAGGTCGAAGGCGACGCCCTCGGCTCCTGCCAGGGGGCTGTAGGGCAGTGACCGGGAATGGTCGGGAGCGAAGGGCTCGAGGTGCGCGCGGCTGCGGTCCAGGACCACGTGCCCCTCCGGGTCCAGGCCCAGCACGAGCTCGCGCTGCGCCGGTCCGGCACCAAACCGGAGCACGATCCGTCGTGCCCCCTGCGGGGAGAGGGTTCCTCGCAGAAGGAAGGGCTCGTCCGCGTCCAGCTGGACGGGCTCCCCGTCGACCGCGGCGTCGAGATCCACGGATCGCAGACCCCCCGGGACGATCGCGTGCTGGACCACGTGGAGCGTCCCGTCCGCGGCCGGCTCCACGTGGAGGGTCCGCGGCAGCGTCATCGCCGAGCGCCACGGCGCGGTCGGAGTCTGCTCCGCATAGGCCCAGTTGTTCATCCAGCCCAGCAGCACCGGATCGCCGTCCACGCCCGAGAAGGACACCGTCGCGTAGCAGTCCTGCCCCAGGTCCAGGGGGACCGGCGACGCGTCGCTCGTGAAGCGGGTCCCGTCGAAGTCGCCGATCAGCGCGTAGGTGCCGGATCCACCGGCCGGTCCACCGGGGTTGGTGCTGATCACCAGGACCCATGCCTCCCGCCCGGGGGCCCGGTCAGTTCCCGGGACCTGCACCCGCAGGAGATCCGGACACTCCCAGATGCCGCCGTCGAGCCCCGGGTGCGTGACGGTCGAGGCAGGCTCCCAGGACAGCAGGTCGGTGGATGTGTGGAGATGAACGGCGTGGTCCAGGGCCTCGACCGTGACCATCACCCAGCGGCCGCTCTCGGGATGGAAGAACACCTTCGGGTCCCGGAAGTTCTCCGAATCTCGTGTGAGCACTGGGTTCTCGGCGTAGAAGTCCCAGGTCGTGCCGCCGTCGAGGGAGAAGGCGATCGACTGCGCCTGGATGCCGGGAGCCGTCGCATGCTCCGGCGTGTACGCGCTCGTGTAGAAGGCCACGAGCGGACCGTCCTCGCTCGGCGCCCCCAGGCCGGAGGTGTTCGCGGCGTCATGGACGATGCTCCCGGAGAAGATCATCTCCGTCTCGGAGCAGAGGAGTGCGACCGGCAGGTGGGTCCAGGTCGCGAGGTCATCGGAGACCGCGTGGCCCCAGGACATGTTCCCCCAGGTGCTGCCGAAGGGGTTGTTCTGGAAGAACGCATGCCAGACGCCGTCGTGGTGGATGAGCCCGTTGGGATCGTTCATCCAGGTGGCCTCGGGGGTCAGATGGAACTGCGGGCGATGCTGATCGGTGCGCTGGCGGGACGGGGAGGTGATGGTCATGGTCTCTCAGTCGATTGTCGTGGGGCCGGCTGGGGACACCGCGTCCAGAGCGGAGCGTGGTGGTGAGCCGTCTGGGTGATCGGGTGTTCGAGGTCAGGTGTTCGAGGTGAAACGGTCGTAGGCAGTCTGGTAGACCTCGACGACCTCGGGAAGGCCGATGCTCTCCAGCTGGGCGACGTAGCCTTCCCACTGGTCCTCGATGCCTCCCTTCACGATCCAGGTGGCGATCTTCTCGGTGACCAGGGTGTTGATGTCCGTCTCGATGGTGCTGATCCGGTTCAACTCGTCCACCGAGAGCATGACCGGTGGGTACTTCTCGTTGGCGCGATGGGGCTCATAGTGCTCGGCGATCTGGGCCTGGCGCTCGGCGGCCCGGGGCTCCGCGAGCACGACCGTCTCGAAGTCCTTCGCGGTGATGATCTTCGGGCCGCCGGGGGCGACCTTCACCCGACGCTCCTGCTCGGTCTCGCCCTCGCCCACGGGGATCTGCTCGAGCAGTCCGTCGTCGTTGATCTCCTGCGAGATGCCGATCGGGCCCCAGTTGGCCTGGGCGCTCATGACCGGGTCGAAGAGCATGTCCGCCCAGCGCAGGGTGGCGGCGGCGTACTCGTTGGTGCGGCTGATCGCGAAGGCGCCGCGGTTGATCTCCTGGTTGTTGGCGACGCTGGCCCGCTGGACGCCGTCGGGGCCGGGGAAGATCGGCACGATCGCGTACTGGTCCGCGCGCTCGGGGCCGACCACCTCCGGGATCTCCCAGAAGTAGAACGATCCCAGGGTCTGCGGATCCGCCTTGCCCTTGGAGACGAACTTGACGTAGTCCTGGGAGAACGACTCCTGGTCGATGAGTCCTTCCTCGTACCAGGTGTGGAGCTCGGCGATCGCGTCGCGGAAGCCCTCGGTGTTCGCGGTGTAGATGACCTTGCCGTCCTGGACGATGCGGTGATCGGGGTTGTCGGGCTGCCCGCCGATCGCCGCGATCAGGTCCGCGATGTCGCTGACCTCGAGGAAGGACAGGGGAAGGACGCCACCGGGCACATTCTCCTTGAAGGCCAGCAGAACCTGGTGGTACTCCTCTACCGTCGTGGGCATCTCCAGGTCGAACTCCTCGAGCCAGTCCGTGTTGAGGAACAGCATGCGAGGGAACTCGACCAGGCCCATCTCCTCGACGGAGGGCAGGGTGTAGATGTGCCCGTCGGATGCCGTGATGGCGGCCTTGATGTCCGGTCGCTCCGCGAGGATCCCCGCCAGGGTGGGGGCGTTCTCCTCGATCAGGTCCTCCAGGGCGATCAGGGTGCCGTTGGCCCCGTACTTGGCGACCTCGGCATCGGAGAGCCCGGTGTTGAACAGGGCGTCGGGAAGCTCGCCGCTGGCCAGCAACAGGTTCTTCTTCTCCCCCCAGACCTCGTCGGGCTCGTTGTTCCAGGTGATCTCGATGCCGGAATCGTCTTTCCAGGTCTTGACCAGCTCCATCGTCTCGAAGTCCGGGGCGAGCGCGGACTTCGCGCCGCCGAAGGCGAGGGTCAGCTCCTCGGTCACGATCGGCACGCCGGAGTCAGTCATGCCGACGTCGGAGGAGAGATCCTCGGTGGTGCGCTCCGAGGGTCGGGAGCAGCCCGAGACCCCGAGCATCGTGACGCCGAGAGCGGTGGCGGACAGGGTGAAATGACGGCGAGAAAGCATGGCGGTACTCCTTCGTAACGGTGATGCAGTGAGGGGGTGATGCAGGGAGGGGATGCGGGGTCAGCTCTTCAGAGCGCCGAGCGTGGCGCCCTTGATGAAGTGGCGCTGCAGGAAGGGGAAGGCGATCAGGAGCGGGATCGTGGAGACGACGATCATCGAGTACTTGAGCAGCTCGCCCATCTTCTGGGCGGCGGCCGTGCTGTCCATGGAGGCCATGTCCATCCCGGAGGCCGAGGCCTGGGACTGGATGAGCACATTTCGCAGGATGAGCTGCAGCGGATACTTCGATTCGTCGTTGAGGTAGATCATCGCGTCGAAGAACGCATTCCAGTTCGCGACGAGATGGATCATCACCATCAGCACGATGAGCGGCTTGGACAGCGGGATCGCGATGCCGAAGAAGAAACGGAAGTCGGAGGCACCGTCGAGCTGGGCGGCCTCTCGCAGCTCTGGGGAGAGGTTCTGCTGGAGGAACGTGCGGGCGATGATCAGGTTCCAGACCCCGACTGCGCCGGGCAGTACGACCGCCCACATGGTGTTGAGCATGCCGAGCTCCTTCACCACGAGGTAGCGGGCGATCATGCCGCCGTCGAAGAACATCGTGATGACGAACAGGATCATGAAGAGGTTGCGTCCGGGCATGTCCTTCCTGCTCAGGGCGTAGGCGCCGGTGAGGATCATGGTCACGCTGAGCGCGGTGCCCACCACCGTGTACAGCACGGAGTTCGCGAACCCGCGCACGATGGTCGAGGTCCCGAAGATGGTCAGGTAGCCGTCGAACGTGATCCCCCGGGGGAAGAGGACGACCTTGCCCTGCTGGACGAGGCTCGGGTCGGAGATCGACGCGATCACGATGAAGTAGAGCGGATAGACGATCAGCACGATCGCCACGGCGATCAGGCCGTAGGTGACCACGCCGAACAGAGGATCTGCCATGCGGCGGTGGAAGGGCTCCCTGCGCGGGGAGTTCTTCGCGGGGGACAGGGTGCTCGACATGTTCATCACCACAGGCTCGATTGGTTGGCCTTCTTCGCGACCCAGTTGAAGGTCAGGAGAAGCAGGAGGTTGAGGACGGAGTTGAAGAGCCCGATGGCTGCTGAGTAGCTGAACTGGGCGTTCTGCAGGCCGGTCTTGTACACGTAGGTGTTGATGACCTCGGAGGTGGGGAGATTGAGGTCCGTCTGCATCAGATAGACCTTCTCGAACCCGAGGTTGAAGATGTTCCCCACGGCGAAGATGAACAGGATCGTGATGACGGGAAGGATCCCGGGGATGTCGATGTGCCGGATCCGCTGGAAACGATTCGCGCCGTCCATCCGGGCCGCCTCGTGCAGCGACGGATCGATGGCCGTCAGCGCCGCGAGGTAGATGATCATCGAGAAGCCGGCGTTCTGCCAGATGTCCGAGCCGATGTAGAGGGGCCGGAACCACTCAGGCGTCCCCATGAAGAAGATCGGTTCGCCGCCCAGCAGGGAGATCGCGTGGTTCACCATGCCGGAGCTGGGGGAGAACAGCAGGTGGATCATGCCCACGATGACCACGACGGAGATGAAGGACGGCGCGTAGAGGATCGTCTGCGTCATCCGCTTGAACCGCTCGCTGGGCAGCTGGTTCACGATGAGGGCGAGGATGATCGGGACCGGGAACGCCACCAGCAGGCCGACGGTGTTGATCGTCAGCGTGTTGGCGACCAGCCGTTCGAACTGGAACGAGGTCACGAAGGCGACGAAGTGGTCCAACCCCACCCAAGGGCTCCAGAAGAACCCGTCGACCGGGTTGTAGTCGCGGAACGCGATCTGGGCCCCGTACATCGGCCAGTACTTGAAGACGACGAGGTAGATGAGCGCCGGGGCGAGTAATACGTATAACTGCCAGGCCTGAAAAATGCGGGTCGGGAGGTGCTTTCTGGCGCGCGGGGGCGGAGGCCCGGGCGATGCTCCCTGAGGTGGAGCGCCGGGGTCGGAATCGGTCGGCGACGTGGTTCCGACATCGGTGGCGGTGAGCGAGTGCGACATCATCGTCCTTTCGGCGGGGCAACGGACTTGCGGTGGATGACCGGGCAGTGGACCAGGTGGACGTCCGCCGGCGCAGAGGGGTCGAGCGCCAGGGCGGCGGCCTTGTCGCCCATCTCGGCGAAGGGGAGGCGGACGGTGGTCAGCGCCGGATGGAAGAAGTCGCGCAGCAGATCCTGGTCGTCGAAGCCGACGACGGAGACGTCGCCGGGGACGTGGAGGCTCAGCTCGGCCAGTGCCTGATAGGCGCCGAGGGCGCTGCGGTCGTTGCCGCAGAAGATTGCGGTGGGCGGCGCCGGCAGGGCCATCAGGTGGCGGACGGCCTCGAAGTCGGAGCGCTGGATGCCCTCACCCTGGTAGACCAGTTCCGGGTCCACCTCGATGCCCACCTCGAGCAGTGCCCGCTCGTATCCCTCACGTCGACCTCGGGCTGCAGGCAGCGTGTCGTGGATGTTGACCATGGCGATGCGGGTGTGGCCGGCGTCGAGAAGGCTGCGGGTGGCCTCGTAGCCTCCCGTGACCTCGTCGGGGATGACGCTGGGAGCTCGACCGTCGAGATCGCGAGCGTTCAGGCAGACGACGTGGGTGTCGAGGGCGGCGGCCGGGACCGTCACTTCACGGTGGTACATCGCGGTGTAGATGATTCCGCGGACCCGATGGGACAGCATCGTCTCGATCGCCGCGCGCTCGAGATCGTCGTCACCGCCGGTATCGACGGTCATCAGCGTGTGCTGATCCTGCCAGGCGCGGTCCTGCGCGCCCTTGATCATCATGCCGGAGAACGGTGACGTGGCGACCTCGTCGCCAACCAGCCCGATGATCTCCGTGACGCCCGTTTTCAGGCTCTTGGCCTGCAGGTTCGTGCGGTATCCGAGTTTCGCGGCGGCATCTCGGACGCGCTGGGCCGTGGTCTCGGAGGCCCGACCGGCGGACGATCCGCTGAGCACGAGGGACACGACGGCCTGCGATACGCCGGCGGCGGCGGCGACGTCATGCATGGTGGGGCGCTGTGCCATGGCCCCTCCTCGGGGTCGGATGCGGATGTGAACTCGGTGCGGTTCGTCGTGCGTCGGTTCGTCGTGCGTCGGTTGCGTCGGCCGTGTCGGCCAGTTCGGCTGCGTCCGCGCAGCGGCGCCAGTGTGATCCGCTGGACGTTATTCGTATGACGAGGATCCTGCACTGCGAACTTCGCGCGTGTCAAGAGCGACGGCGAGTGGGGCCTCTCTGCCCGCTGTCAGCCCGCGTCGTCGTCGCCCTCGCGGTGCTCGCGTCGGGCGGCGCGGTCCACCATCATCAGCACGTCGACGGGCCCGCCCTCGGCGCCGAAGGCGTGGGGGAGCATCGTGTCGAACTCGGCGCTCTGGTTCGCCTCGATCCGATAGCGCCGATCGCCCAGCAGTAGGGTGAGCGTTCCGGAGAGCACCACGAGCCACTCCTGGCCAGGGTGGGCTCGCGCCCGATCCGTGGCGGGCGGCGGCCCGGTCACGCGGCGGCGCAGGATGGTGGTGCCGGGGGAGCGACGCACCGACCAGTGCAGGGAGTCCAGGCCGCGGTCCATCATCGCGTTCGAGACGACCTCGTCCTCCTGGACCTCGACCAGCTCGTCCAAGCTCGTGTCGAGGCCGCGTGCGAGGAGCACCAGCTGATCCAGGGCGAGGCGTCGCTGCCCGTTCTCGATCCGCGAGAGCGTCGAGGGGCTGAGGTGTGCGCGCTCCGCGAGGTCCCCGAGCGACAGGCCCTGGGCGAGACGCAGAGCACGAAGGCGTTGGCGCACGAGGCTGTCGACATCTCTGATTCCTTGCGTCATGCGCAAAAGTCTATGCATGTGCGGCAACGCTGTCTAGCGTCGGGAGCATGACGTCACCACATACGCCCGCTCCCGTTTCCCTGTCCGACTCGTCCGTGCCCGACGCCCTCGACGCCCTCGGCGACCTCGTGGATGTCGTCGTGATCGGCGGTGGCGCCGCCGGTCTCAACAGCGCGCTCATGCTGGTCCGCTCCCTCCGCTCGGTGGTCGTGATCGACAGCGGAGATCCTCGCAACGCCCCGGCCGAGGGCATCCACGGCCTGCTCGGCAACGAGGGCACGCCGCCGGCGGAGTACCTCGAGCGCGGGCGCGAGGAGGTGCGCCGGTACGGCGGCATCATCGTGCCAGGCGAGGTCACCTCCGCGCAGGCCGCGGAGCCGTCGGCCGACGGGGACCTGCGCTTCACTGTCGATCTCGCGGACGGTCGCCGGCTCACGGCCCGCCGGCTCCTGGTCGCGACCGGGCTGCGCGACGAGCTGCCCGAGATCCCGGGCCTCGCCCGGCATTGGGGGCACGGGCTCGTCCACTGCCCCTTCTGCCACGGCTATGAGGTGCGCGGTGAAGCCATCGGCATCATCGCGACCCGCCCGGCATCCCTCCACCAGGCGCTCATGTTCCGTCAGCTGAGCGAGGACATCACCGTCTTCGTCCACGGGTTCGAGCTCGACGAGGACTCCCGGGAGCGCTGCGCCGCCCGGGGCATCCCCGTCATCGAGACCGGGATCGAGGAGATCGTCGCCTCCGACGACGGCTCCGTCGCGGGGGTGCGGCTGGTCGGCGGAGAGGTCGTGCCGCGCACCGTGCTCGTCGCAGCGACCGTGATGCACCCGCGGCTGGAGGGCCTGGACGCGCTGGGTCTTGCCATTGAGGAGGTGCCCGGCGGGATGGGCGAGAAGATCTCCAGCGGCTTCGCCGGAGCCACCGAGGTGCCCGGGGTCTGGGTGGCCGGCAACGTCACCGATCCCAGCGCCCAGGTGGGGCCGTCGGCCGCGGCCGGGTCGCTCGCCGGGGGACACATCAACGGCATGCTGGTCATGGCCGATGCCGAGGCGGCGGTGGCGGCGCACCGGGAACGCTCCGCCGCCTGACCGCCTGACCGCCTGACCGCCTGACCGCCTGACCGCCTGAGTCACTTGTCCGCCTCACCCCTGGCATCGCTGTCGGGACAACGGGGAACGACGATCGAGCCGTGCACCACCTGCCTTCAGACCATGGTCTGAGCAGGGAGTGCACGGCTCGAGGTGATCGGCCGCTGCCGATGCGTGGCAGATGCCGGGTCTGCGCCGGCTGCGGGGTCAGCTGCGGGCGGCGGCGCTCTTCGAGCGGCGACGGCGGGCGCGACCGGAGCGGCCGGCAGAACCGGCCGTGCCGGTGCGGCGATGGCCGGCCAGATGGGCCGCGGAGGACAGATCCACCTCGATGACGGGGTAGACGTTGCCGTCCTCCCAGGTCGTCGAGAGGTCCGTCGGGCGATCCGACCTGGTCAGGTAGCGCACGCCGGCGCTCTGGTCGCGGAACACGACCGTGCGGGTGCCGGAGCGCTGAGAGGCGCTCGGGGCCGTCGGTGCTGCCGGGGTGGTCGGGCTGTAGGTGGTGCTGAGGGTTGTCATGGTGTTCTCCTTCGGCGCCAGCAGATAGCTGACGCATGCGACGTCGACCGGAGCCGACGCGATGATGTGGGTGCTGGACTCTCACCAGCGAGGTGTCATGTCACCGGGATGCCTGCCCTGGTGGGCGGCGGCCCGGAAGCGCACGTGCTGCAGGCCTGAACTCTGCGGTTCTCCGCAAGGTCGGGCCGATGGCTGCACGGTCGCGCGGTGTGGAAAGGTCGCGCGCATCGCTTCGGTGGCAGCAGCTGTTGAGCCGGGAGTTACTCGTCCATGAGGCGCTCAGATCGGTGTTCGGTCACCGGTCTTCGCCGCGGACTCCAGCTGTCCACCACCGCTACAGTCTCCTACAACGGGACGGTCCGCAAGTTTATTCCCGCCGGATGTGAGCAGAGCTCGCCTCCGTCCTACAGGGACCATGGCGAGCAGCGGTCGTGCAGCCGATGATTCCTGGGCGGTCGAGGAGTCCCGTGCGACCGAGGGACTCCGCACGGGCGGGGGAGGTCAGCGTGCGAGCTGCGTACCCCGCTCACGGAGGATCAGCAGGCCCAGAGGGATCAGCACCAGGGCCGCGCCGACGGCGCCGACCAGCAGCGGTCCGCGCGTGCCCAGCCCCGAGGCCAGGCCGGCCCCGGCGATGCCGGTGCCGATCGCCGTGCCCAGGTTGAAGATCGAGGTGGGCATCGCCGTGGCCAGGGTCGAGGACTCTCCGCCGTAACGGTTCGCCAGGCCCACCAGCACCGGATTCGCGGACAGGCCGACGAGTCCGAGCAGCACGAACAGCACGAGCGCCGCAGCCGGCACCGCGGCGAACTGGAGCAGGGCCAGGGCGACCACGAGGGTCGCGATGCTCGTGACCAGCGGGGTGGCCAGGGGATGGGTGTCACCCATCCGGCCGCCGAGTACCGAGCCGATCAGTGCGGCGATGCCGAAGCCCATGAGGGCTGCGGGGACCCAGGCCTGCGGGAGGCCGGCTGCGTCGGTGAGGATCGGGGAGATGAAGCTGTAGATCGACAGCACGCCGCCCGTGACCATCGCGCAGGTGGCGAGCACGAGCCAGAGCCTCCCGGAGCGCAGGGCGGCGAGCTCGGCTCGGATCGACGGGGCGGGCGCGGGCCCGTCGGCCGACGGTGCGGGCGCTGGTTCGTCGGCCGGGGAGGTGCCTGGCACGCTGCGCGCGATCACCACGGAGAGCACCGCGGCCAGCAGCGCGAGCGCCCAGAAGGTGCCCCGCCAGCCGATGACCTGGCCCGCGAAGGCCCCGAGCGGCACCCCGAGGACATTGGCGAGCATGCCGCCGCCCAGCACGATCCCCAGGGCTCGTGAGCTGGCCCGGGGACCGGCGGCGTTCACGGCGGCGACCGAGGCCACGGCCCAGAACGCTCCGGTGGCGATCGCCGTGAGCACGCGGGTGCCCAGCAGCACCGCGTAGTCGGGAGTGAGGGCGCCGATGGCGTGGCCGACGGCGAAGACCAGCAGCGCCGCGGTGAGGGTGACCCGGTGCGGTACACGCAGCGTCGCGAGCGCCATCGTCGGGGCCCCGACGATCATGCCGATCGCGAAGACCGTGATCGCGAGGCCCGCGGCCGCGATGCTCACGGAGAAGTCGGCCGCGACGGCGGGCAGCAGCCCGGCGACCACGAACTCGGTGGTCCCCATGAGGAAGGTGCCTGCGGTGAGCACGTAGGTGACGGCCGGGAGCTTCGCGGGAGCGGGAGCGAGTGCGTGCGGGGACGCGGTGCTGGACGCAGCGTCCGGGGAGGGTGCCGGCGAGGGGGCTGCTGGCGGGATCGTGGCGGTCATGGGCCCTTCTCGGGGTGGGGTGTGGGGTCGAGGTGGTGATGCTGGTCCCCGGCGGGCGGGGTTAGAGGGTCAGCAGCACCTTGGTGGCGCGGCGCTCGTCCATGGCGCGGTAGCCCTCGGCGGCGTCGGCCAGGGGCAGGATCAGGTCGAAGACCTTCCCCGGATCGATCACCCGGTCCCAGATGAGCTGGATCAGCTCGGGCAGGTAGCGGCGCACCGGAGCAGGGCCGCCGTGGAGGTGGACGGCGGAGAAGAACAGCTCGTCACCGGGGATCTGCACGTCGTGCGAGACGCCCACGAAGCCCACGGATCCGCCGGGGCGGGTGGAGCGGATCGCCTGCATCATCGACTCCTGGCTGCCGACGGCCTCGATCGTGGAGTGCGCGCCGAGCCCGTCCGTGAGCTCCTTCAGACGCGCCACGCCCTCGTCGCCCCGTTCCTCGATGATGTCGGTGGCTCCGTACTCGCGGGCCAGCGCCTGCCGGTCGGCGTGGCGGCTGACGACGATGATGCGCTCGGCGCCCATCTGCTGCGCGGCCAGCACGCCCATCAGGCCCACGGCGCCGTCGCCCACCACGGCGACGATCCTCCCGGGACCGGCCTGGGCGGCGTCGGCCGCGAACCAGCCCGTGCCGAGCACGTCGGAGGCGGCGAGCAGCGAGGGGATGAGCGCGGCGTCCGGCTGGCCGGGCGTCGCCACGAGGGTGCCGTCGGCGAAGGGGATCCGGGCCCTCTCGGCCTGGGTGCCGATCGCGCCGTCCACGAACACCGCGTTCACGCAGCGGGACTGGTGGCCCGCGCGGCAGATCTCGCAGGTGCCGCAGGAGATCACGAAGGAGCCGACGACGAAGTCCCCGACCTCCAGGGTCTCGACGGCGGAACCGACCTCGTCGACGACGCCCACGTACTCGTGGCCCATGTGCTGGTGATCGGGCTGGTCGGCGCCGCGGTAGGGCCACAGGTCCGAGCCGCAGATGCAGGTGGCGGTGAGGCGGATGATCGCGTCCGTCGGATCGATGATCCGAGGGTCCTCGCGCTCCTCGACGCGGACGTCGCCGGGGGCATGCATGATGACTGCGCGCATGGGGTGCTCCTTCGTGCTGGGTCGTTCCCGTCCGATCAGGTCCGGTCCGGGGACCGGGATCGCTCGGGTGATGACCCCATTCCACGACCTGCACGCGGCCTGGGGGAGTCCCTGCCGAGGGGTGTACCGGCAGGGGACCTCTCCGGCCGGGCGGCGCGGCTCGCGCGGTCCTAAGGTGGCGGCATGGACAATCGAGCCGAGGTTCGCGAATTCCTCATGTCGCGCCGTGCGAAGGTGACGCCGCAGGCCGCAGGGCTGCCCGCGGGCGGCGGGTCCCGTCGGGTGCCGGGGCTGCGTCGCAGCGAGGCCGCGATGCTCGCCGGGGTGAGCGTCGAGTACTACGCCAAGCTCGAGCGCGGGGCGATCGCCGGGGCGTCGGCCTCCGTGCTGGATGCGGTCGCCACGGCCCTGCAGCTCGACGAGACGGAGCGCATCCACCTGCTGGATCTGGCCCGCGCGGCGGACGGCATCCCGACGTCGGGCCGGCCCCGTCGGCGCAGCGCCGCGACCCCCGCTCCGGTGCGCCCCGCCCTGCAGTGGGCGCTGGACTCCCTGACCGACGGCGTCGCCTTCGTGCGCGATCAGTACCAGAACCTGCTGGCGACCAACGAGCTGGGCCGCGCCTTCTACTCGCCGCTGATCGGTGACGGCACGGCGGGACGGATCCCCAACCTCGCCCGCTTCCAGTTCCTCGATCCGGCCTCGAAGGACTTCTATCCCGAGTGGGAGCGGTTCGCGCAGATGTGCGTGGGGAGCATGCGCGTCGAAGCCGGGAAGGACCCGCACGACACGACGCTCCAGGACCTGGTGGGTGAGCTGTCCACGTGCAGTGACACCTTCCGCCGGCTGTGGGGTGCGCACGACGTGCACACCCACGGGTCCGGGACGAAGCGCTTCGAGCATCCGGTGGTCGGCGAGCTGACCGTCGCCTACGAGGAGCTCGTGCTCACGGCGGAGCCGGGTCGCGCGATGATCGTCTACTCCGCCGAGCCGGGCTCGCAGTCCGAGGAGCGGATGAGGCTGCTCGCGAGCTGGGCGGCGACCCGCCGCGCCGAGCAGCAGCCGGACCGACATGCCGGGCAGCAGCCGGAACGAGATGCCGGGCGGCAGCCGGACCGACATGCCGGGCAGCAGGCCGGATGAGAGCGGGTCAGCTCGCAGGGTCCGCCCAGGGGCGCAGCGGGGAGACGGCGTCGATCCGGTCGCGCCGCCAACCGTCCGGGCCTTGCACCATGTTGGAGGCCAGCGGGATCTGGTGCGAGGCGCTCTCCAGGATGTGCATGAGGTAGCCGGCGGTGTTGGGCAGGGCCACGATGTCTCCTCGGTGGACCCCGTGTGGGAAGCGCAGACGTCGACGCTGGATCAGCTCCGCCTCGATGCAGTAGGCGCCCACCAGGAACGCGTCCACCGGTTCCGATGTGCTCTGCGGCGGCACGGCGCCGGCGCGGACCAGCACCGGGTCCACGAGGAAGTCATCCGAGGTGGATCGGCACTGGGTGCGGTTCATCTCGAGCCCGACCAGCGGGATCCCGTCGCTCGTGGAGGTGCGCTGGACGACTCGGGCCAGGGTCATGCCGCAGCCGTCGAGCATCGAGCGCCCGGGCTCGCAGCGCAGCTCCAGGCCGCGCTCGCGCAGGGCGTCGGCGGCCGTGGTCCCCGGGTCCACCTCGGCGGCGAGGAAGGTGGTCAGCCACTGGCCGCGCACCACGTCCTGGTGATACGGATACACCTGTCGCAGCGGTTCCCCGCGCCAGGTCAGCGAGCTATCCGCTGTGCCGGTCCGGTCCTCGTGCGCGCTCCAGAAGGTGGCCCATTCCTCGGGGTCGTCGAGGTAGGACATGGGGATCCCACCCCCGATGTCGATGAACCGAGGTCGGTGACCGAGCGCACGCAGGGCATCGACCAGGCCGACCGCCTCGGCGAGGGCATGGGCGCGGGCGAGGGGGTCGTAGCCGTGCAGGTGGAAGTGAATGCCGTCGAGGCGCAGAGCGTCCTGGACGGGGTCGCGGGACTGGGCCCACTCGCGCCAGGTGCGCGCGGATTCTCCGAACCGGGTGGGGCCGACGGTCTCGCTCGGCGTGGGCGCGAGCCGCAGGGCGACGGGCCGACGGGTGGGGGCCGGGACGGAGCTGGGCGAGGCGAGCAGGGCGTCGACCGCGGCGGCCTCGTCGAGGTTGTCCAGCACCAGCATCGCCCCGGAGGTCAGTGCCAGGCGCAGCAGCGGGGCCGGTTTGATGGCCGCCGTGACCACGATGTCCTGTGCCGGGACACCGAGTTCGAGGGCCTGCTCCAGTTCGCGCTCGCTGCCCATGTCGAGCCCGAGCCCGGCGTTCTGCGCCGCCGTCATCAGACCGAGGGTCTTGTTCGCCTTGCGCGCCACGAAGATGCGCAGGTCGACGCCCTGTTCTGCGGCGGCGTCCGACAGCTCGGAGGCATTGCGGGGCAGCGCCGAGAAGTCGTGCACGTTCAGCGGGCTGCCGTGATCCTCGAGCAGGTCGCGGCAGGCGACGGGATCGGCGAGGAGCTCGCGCATCCACGGCTCCAGGCGCGCGGTCAGCGGAGGCAGGCCCTGGCAGCCGGACCGGAGATCCGCATCGTCGGGAACGTCGGGGACGTCGGGTCGTTGCAGGCTGGGACGGCGCGGGCTGGGACGGCGTGCGCCGAGAAGTCGAGCGCCGAGGCGGCGAGCCCAGAGCCCCGGCTCGGCATGCAGATGGCGGTTGAGGGTGTCGTGGCCGATCACGTGGTCCTCCGTCGGCCGGCCCAGGAGCGCCAGTCCCTCGACGCGACTCCCGTCGGGCGCGATCGCGGTGGCGTCGGGGTCGATGACCGCGCCGCGACGGCCGGGACGCACCGACACCAGGCCCGTCTCCAGCAGGTGTCGCGCCAGCGGATCGGAGACGCCGACCAGGCCAGGAGGGGGCTGGACCGCATCGACCACGACATCGGCCGAGGCAGAGCCGGCGGGCAGGCCCTGGATCCCCTGCGCGGTGATCGTGGTGCCGGCGTCGACCCAGGACAGGTCCACCGCGCCGGAGTCGACCATCGCGAGCAGCTCGCGCGCGGTGTCCAGGGGCGGCCCGAAGGCGAAGCGGTCCAGCACCAGCTCGGCCTCCCGGAACCGGGACCAGGCCGTCTCGTCGACCGTGCAGTCTCGCAGCGCCGCGGTGATCTGGGGATACATCAGCACCCAGGCGCGGCCGAGGGCCCAGCTGGGCCCTGGCTTCCGGCTGCCCTCGGCGACGGCCACGCTGCGACGCAGCGCCTCCGCGGCGCGTCCTGGCCCGGAGGGCAGCTCGGGATCGGAGCCCTCGCCGAGCGTGCGGCGCACGGCGAGGGCTGGCGCCGAGCCGGTGTCGACATCGACATCGACATCGACATCGGAATCGACATCGTCGAGCAACCGAGCGGCGACGCCCAGCACGATCTCGAGCACCTGATCCGGGGTCAGGGAGCCGGAGAGGGAGGTCTCGTACGCCAGCTGGCGTCGGCCCTCCTCGATCGCCGCCTCAGCAGCGTCGGGCAGGGCGGTTCCCGGATCGGGCTTCGCCTCCAGGAGCAGGCCGTGGCGGGTGGTGGGGAGGATCGCAGACGGCTCCTCGGGACTGCGCTCGTGGAGCAGCCGCCCGGATCCGGCGGAATCGGGGTGGAAGCGGGCGCCGCGGCCGACGGTGAGCGTGAGGGCAGCATCGATGAAGGTCAGGGCCCCACCCCGCACAGCCACCCGGGACCCGGGTGGCACGTGAGCCGCCGCGAGCATGGTCCCGACCGGCAGGACGGCGGGGCGCAGCGGCAGCCCAGCAGACCACCGGCCTGAGGCCCGCGCGGTCGCCAGGGAGCTGTCGTGCCCCGCCGCGTGGCCGGTCGCCACGAGCACCTCGTCGGCGGGAATCTCGCCAGCCGGAGCTGCGGGGGTCTCAGCTGCGTCGGCCGGCGCGAGCGGCGCCGAGCCCTCCCCTCGCGAGACCAGCCATCCGTCGGCGTCCCGATGGACGGCGACGGCGCGGTCGCGGAGCAGGCGGACAGTCCCGAACGGGGCGAGGGACTCCAGCATCCGCTGCCAGCGCTCGGTCAGATAGCGGCCGACGACGGCGCGCGGCGGGTACGGCTCCTCGGCCAGCTCCGGATGCTCCCGCGCCGCCCAGTCCGGGAAGGATGCGAAGGCGCCGGCAGCCGGGGCATCGAGGATCCCGGAGCCGACGTTCAGCCGCAGCTCGGGAGGCTGGGAGAGGTCGTAGGCGGCTCCGGTGCCGGGATGCTCGCCGGGGTCGAGGACAGTGATCTCCAGGAGCTCTCGCGGGGAGCCGGCCCCAGGGCGCCCGACGGGTTCCGGGTGACCGACCAGCAGCGCGGCGAGCTCCTCGAGGGCGAACAGGGCCTTGGGGCCGGCCCCGATCACGACCAGGCGCAGGGGCGCTCCGGGGGCGCGCTCAGCCACGCGCGGCAGTGGCCAGCAGGGACGAGGTCGCTGCGGCCAGGGCGTCGGCATCGGCGTCGAGGGTCTGCTGGACCCAGGCATCGTCGTAGACGGTCTCGAGATAGGGCACTCCGCCATCGTGCACGATGAATGCGAGCCGTGTGCCGGGTTCCAGTCGGGGGACGAGCGTGCCCAGCGCGTGGACGATCCCGCCCGTGGAGGCACCGGCGAGGATCCCTTCGCGGCGGGCGAGCAGTCGCGCGCCGACCACGCAGTCCGCACCGCTCACGCGCACCACCTGGTCCGGCTCGACGGTGCGGGAGATGTCGGTGACCACGCCCGCCCCGAGGCCCGGCAGGGGGCGCGGGGCGGCGGTGCCGCCGAACAGGACGCTGCCCACGGCGTCGACCGCGATCGTGCGGGTCGCCATGCCGGAGTCGTGGATGTAGGCGGTGCAGCCGGCGATGGTGCCGGTGGTGCTCACGGCGGCCATCAGCGCGTCGAGCCGGTGGTCGGTGGCCTCGGCGATCTCGCGCATGGTGCCTGCTGCGTGGGCGCCGGGGTTCGCCGGGTTGCCGTACTGGAACAGGTTCACCGCGCCGGGGATCTGCTCCAGGAGCTGCTCGACCCGGCGGAACCGGGCCGTGAGCAGGTCGCCGGTCTCGGGATCCGGTTCGGAGACCAGGGAGATCTCCCCGCCGAGTGCGCGGATGGTGGCCACGGTGGTGGTGTTGGTACGGGAGTCGACCACGCACACGAAGCGCACGCCGTGCGCGGTGCACACGCGCGCCAGGGCCACTCCGAGGTTGCCGGAGCTGGATTCGACGACCGTGCCGCCGGCGGAGAGGCGGCCGCTCGCGATCGCGTCGCGCACCATCGCGAGCGCCGGGCGGTCCTTGGTGCTGCCGCCGGGATTCACGGATTCCAGCTTGGCGAGGATCTCGACGCCCGAGTCGGGGAACAGGTGGTCGAGACGGATCAGCGGGGTGCGGCCCACGGCGGCGGAGACGCCGACGGTGATGCCGGGGGCGACAGCGCCGGGCGTGCCGAGGCCGGGATCCTGGGCGGACTGCGCGAGGTGTGTGGTCACGTTCGTCAAAATACGGCACTGCGGGGCCCGTGCCGAGGGTCGTTCCGACCTTCCCCGGTACCACCGCGCGTGGTGGTCGAAGGGCCAGGGGCGTGCTAGCAGGAAATCGTCGCAGGCGGGATGGGCGCGCGCAGGATGCCGGTGCGTCGGAGACCCGTGCGACCAGGCCCGTATCGGTACCGAACGGTCGGGTCCGTACCCGGGATCGGAGGGTGCGAGTACCGTCGGCCGGGACAGCACCGGCGACGCGGGAGGACCCCTCATGACCGACGACACCCTGGCCCTGGAGGACGTGGTGGACACGCTCCGCGACGCCGACCTCGTCATGCTCACCACGGCGCTCCCGGGCGGCAAGCTCCTGTCTCACCCCCTGTCCATCCAGGGCGTGACCGACGACGCGGACGTCTGGTTCTTCGTCGGACTGCGCGGCGGCCAGGCCGAGGCGCTGCGCAGCGGACCGCAGGTGAACCTCTCGATCTCGCAGGCAGGGTCGTGGCTGTCGGTCGCGGGACATGCCGAGTTCGTCGAGGACCGCTCTCTGGTGGAACAGCTGTGGACCAAGCGGGCGGCCGCCTACTTCCCCGACGGTCCGGACGACCCGGACCTGGGGCTGCTGCGGGTCAGCGGCGAATCCGCGCAGTTCTGGGGCCTGCCCGGGGGCAAGGCCGCTGGGCTCGCGCAGATCCTCAAGGCGAAGGTGGTCGGGGAGCGCCCACCCGGTGGCACCGCCACCACCGAGCTCTGAGCGCGGACGCCGCGGGTCACCCGGGGTCAGCGGAGTGCGTCGCGCCGGGTCTTCAGCCAGCCGTCGAGGATGTCCCACACCGGGATGCCCACGAGCATGAACCACGTCAGGATTCCGAGGACCCGCATCGAGTCCGGCTCGACGCCGTTGTCGATGAACACCGTCTGGAGGAAGTCGGGGTTCAGCAGGAGTCCGTTGCCCAGCAACGTGAGCACCAGAGTCATGGCCAGCATGGCGAGCACGGTGTTGAGCACTGCGAGCCGCACGGTCCAACGACCGTTCGCAGAGAGCATGACGGCCAGGACCGCCTCGAGGGCGATCAGGGCGAGCAGGCCGGCCATCGCCCAGGGCCACAGCCCGGGGTTCAGGATCGACAGCGACTCCCCGTCGATCCTGAGGAAGCCGATGAAGTGGTCCCACAGGAGGGCGACCACGCCGGCCGCGGCCAGGATGAGGGAGGCGATGAGGTCCGCCCGGCCCGTCCCCGTCGAGGTCGGCTCGCGCAGTTGATCCACGTCCCAGCCGGGGCCGGTGTCCGCGCCGGCACGCTCGAGGAGCACGAACACCAGCGTCACCCAGAAGACCAGATGCACCGTGGCGGTGACCCCCACGCCGATCGCCTGCCCGATGATCGCGCCGATCGAGGCGCCGGCGATCACCTGTGCGAGGGCGACTGCGAGGACAGCGCACACCGGCACGATCATCAGCAGGGTCCTCAGCAGCTGCCTCCAGGCGAGGTAGTAGCGGGGGCCCAGCAGGTGCAGCGGACGGTCGGCATAGCCCGCTGCGAGGGCGGCGGGGTCACCCAGCTCGGTGAGCACCTCGCGTTCGGCCGACGTCGGCTCCTCGCCCTGGTCGAGGCGAGCTTCCATGGCGTCCGCGATGGAGCCCTCGAGCTCTGCGCGCACGTCGTCCTGCGCGTCCGGCGGGAGGGAGGTGATGGTGGCGCTGATATAGCGCTCGGTGAGTGAGGTGGCCATGTCAGTTCTCCTCCGGGGTGCCCGGGTCATCGGTGACGGATGCGATCGATCGCGTGAGGTCGTGCCATTCCGTGCTGAGGGTGTCGGCCAGGCTCATGCCCTCCGCCGAGGTGACGTAGAACTTGCGGGGCCGTGTGTCCTCGGTGTTCCACTCGCTGGTCAGGAAGCCCTGTTTCTCGAGCCGACGCAGCAGGGGGTAGAGCGTGTTCGCGTCCGTGAGGACACCGTGCGCCGCGAGCTGCTCGAGCAGGTTGTAGCCGTAGCCGGGGGTGCGCAGCAGCTGCAGGCATGCGAGCACGACGGTGCCGCGTCTCAGCTCCTGCAGGTGGGTGTCGAAGGACTCGCTCATGTCTCACACCATAGTGTGTGAGACACAGTGTTGTATATAGCGCGGTCGCGCGAGGGGTGGTCAGTCGGGTCTGCGCGCGCTGAAGCGTCGCTGCAGCTGCGGGGAGTGGCCGGGGGCGACGCCGTGGGCACGATCCAGCTCGAGCACCTCGGTCAGGGGATCGGCGCGCACGTCCGCGAAACCGGCCGCCTCCCACTCGGCGATGATCTGCTCGGTGCCGGCGCGTCCGAAGGACAGGCGCTCGAAGGCCTCCGCGTCGTAGGCCGACGCGAAGTGGTCCTGCCGCTCGGTCCCGCGCGGCAGCTCCTCCTCGCCCCGGAACCAGGCGGCGTCGACCGCCACGAGCACCCCGCCGGGGCGCAGCAGCTCGTACCAGCGGGACAGCGCCGCGGGGGCATCGCGCAGCGTCCACAGCAGGTACCGCGAGACGATCGCGTCGAAGGTGCTCGGGGCGAAGGGCGGATCCACGGCGTCCCCGACCAGGAACGTCGGCGGATTCGGATGGTCCGCGCACTTGGCGTGCGCCTGCTCGAGCATGCCCGTGGCCAGGTCGATCCCGGTCACCGTGTGGCCCGAGCCCGCGAGCAGCAGGGCCATATTCCCGCTGCCGGTTCCTGCATCGAGGATCGTGGACGCCCCCGTCGGGAGCACCTCGGTCCAGACCCGGGACCAGGTCTCACGTTCCTCGGGGTGGGCGAGGCGGCACAGCTGGTGCTCGTCGTACTCGGCCGCGTATCGGGTCCAGTAGTCGTTCCAGCGGGCCTGGGCGGGGTCGGCGGTGGGCGTCAACGTCGGGCTCCTCGGGGGTGGAGGCGGTGGGGAAGAGGGGGCTGGCGGGTGCGCCGGGTGCGCCGGGTGCGCCGGGTGCGGCAGGTGCGGCCGACGGGCCGGGTGCGGCAGGGCCGGGGGGCGGCTCCTGCCCGCGGAACAGGAACTGCGCGGTGCCGTCGTCGGCCGTGGCCCGTTCGGCGGCGACCCCGTAGGTGGCGCTGACCAGGGAGGCGGGCAGTGCCTCGCCGGGCGGGCCCGCGGAGTGCACGAGGCCGTCGGCCAGCACGATGACCCGATCGCAGTAGCGGGCGGCGAGGTTCAGGTCGTGCAGCACCACGATGGTCGCCACGCCCTTGGTGCGCACGATCTGCAGCACGTGGTGCTGGGAGCCGATGTCGAGATGGTTGGTGGGTTCGTCCATGAGCAGCAGATGCGGTCGTTGGGCGAGCGCCCGCGCGATCAGCACCCGCTGCTTCTCCCCACCGGAAAGAAGCCCGAACTCCCGCCGGGCCAGGTGCAGGGCGCCGGAGTCCTCGAGCGCCCGGGTCGCGATCTGCAGGTCCGCATCGGACGTCGAACCGAAGGTGCTGGAGTGGGGGACGCGGCCCAGCAGCACCACGTCCGCCACGGTCAGCGGCACCTCGCCCGTGATCTCCTGGGCCATCACGGCGATGCGTCGTGCCCGCTCGCGCCCGGAGTAGCCGCCCAGCTCGCGGCCTCCGAGCAGCACCGACCCGGCGTCGGGCACGAGCTCGCGGTGCAGGATTCGCAGGGCGGTGGTCTTGCCGCTGCCGTTGGGGCCCACGAGGCCGACGATCTCGCCGGCCGACACCGACAGGTCCACCCCGCGCAGCACGGGCTCGGTCCCGAAGGTGTGCGTGAGGCCGCGGGCCTCGAGGATCGGCGGGGCCTGCGATGCATCGGGAACGCCGGCCGCCGACGTCATCCCTCGATCTCGAGCAGCCACTCGTGGATCCTCTCCAGCCCGTCCACGACCAGCGGGGACGCCGGTTCGGCGAAGTTGAACAGCAGGGGCAGCACGGCCTGGTCCCGCACCGCGCGCAGCCCGGTCAGCTGATCCTGGGCGGTCATCTCCGCGGTGACGTCGCTGCCGTCGCCCTCTCCCTGGTAGAGCACGATCAGCACGTCCGGGTCGGCGGCCAGCAGCGGCTCCGAGCTGATCTCGAACACCCTCTCGGCGGTGTCGGCGAAGACGTTCTCGATACCGAGCGCATCGAGCTGCGCGGTGACCATCGAGCCCGCGCCGTAGGTGTACAGCGGACCGCCGCCGAGCGAGGGGTAGAGCACCGCGGCCGTCGTGGCGCGGAGGGTCTGGGCGGATTCGGAGACGACGGCGACGCGGTCCGTCAGCGCAGCCGTGAGGTCCTCCGCCTCCTGCGCGTGGTCGAAGATGCGGCCGTAGGTGGCGATCGTGGAGTACAGGGTCTCGAAGCTCGCCCGCTCGTCGTCCGTGCCGCAGTAGATGTCCTGGACCACCACCTGCGCGCCGGCGTCGGCCATCGCCTCGCGGGTCACGCCGTCGGGCAGGCCGAACACGATGTCCGGCGTCTGGGCGATCACCATCTCCTGGGAGATCTGCAGGTGGCCCGAGGCGTCGATGTCGTCCGAGAGCGTCGGGATCTCCTCGACCCGGGCGTCGAGCTCCTCGTCGTAGTACCCCGGGGGGAACACCCCGGCCCGGGCGACGACCCGGTCCAGCACCCCGATCCCGTCCAGCGTGGTCACGGGCGCGGATTCCAGCAGCACGATCCGCTGCGGCGGGGCGTCGAAGGTCAGCGTGGCCTCGCAGTTGGCGAGCTCGAGCGGGAAGCCGGCGGCTCCCTCTGAGCCGGACGTCGAGCCGCCGGCGGTCCCCGAGCTGCAGGCCGTCGCGCTGATCCCGAGGATTCCGGCGAGCCCTGCGAGCGCCGAGCGGCGGCTGAGGGTGCCGGCGGACGGACGGCGGGCGGCGGACAGATCCATGGGGACCTCTTTCTGGGGCGGGGGAGAGGGATGGAGTGGGGCGCTCAGTGCTGTCGGGCGTACATCCGGCGCACGAGGATCAGCAGGAACGGTGCGCCGATCGCCGCGGTGATCACCCCGATGGGCAGCTCGCGGGGCTGCATGACGATGCGGGCGGTGGCGTCGGCCCAGAGCAGGAACAGCGAGCCCAGCAGGGCGCTCGCCGGGATCAGCACCCGGTGCCGGGCGCCGACCAGGCGGCGGGCGAGGTGCGGGATCACGAGGCCGACGAAACCGATCGAGCCGGCCCCGGCGACCGCCGCCGCGGTGCACAGCGAGACCACGATCAGGAAGCCGATGCGGGCACGGTCCGGGGAGATGCCCAGGCCGTGGGCGATCTCGTCGCCTGCGCTGAGGGCGTCCAGCACCCGCGCCCCCAGCAGCATGATGAGCGTGCCGATCCCGGCGGCGAGCACCGCGATCAGCAGGAAGGCGTTCCAGCGTGCGAGGGACAGCGAGCCCAGCATCCAGAACATCACCGAGCGCGACCCCTCGGCGGAGTCCGAGGAGAAGATCAGCAGGTTGGTCACGGCCGTGAGCGCGTAGCCGACGGCGACCCCGGACAGCAGCAGGCGCAGCGAGGTCACCCGCCCGCCGGCCCGCGCGATCGCGAACACCAGCAGGGCCGCGCCGAGGGCCCCGACGAAGGCGAGCACCGACTGCGCGTACTCGCCCATCGCCGCGCCCACACCGAAGAGGATCGCGGCCGCCGCTCCGGTCGAGGCGCCGCCGGAGACGCCGAGGATGTACGGGTCGGCGAGCATGTTGCGCACCATCGCCTGCAGGGCGGCGCCGCTGATCGCGAGGCAGGCGCCGACGGCGGCTCCCATGAGGGCCCGGGGCAGGCGCACGGTCCAGATGATCGCCTCGGTGGCCGAGTCCGCGGCGGATCCCGTGGCCGGAGCGGGAGTCAGCCCGAGGTGCTGGGCGATGACCTGCGCGGTGGTGCCGGGGGCGATGGGGACCGGGCCGATGCCCAGGCAGATCAGCAGGCTGAGCAGGGTGGCCGCGGCGAGCAGAAGGAGCACCAGGGCGGAGCGCCGGGCGCGGGAGCGCACGCCGAGCGGGTCGGTGAGGTCGGGACGACGGGCGCCGGTCGTGGTCGCCATGGCCGCACCTCCTGCTGTCCGCTCACCGTCCGAAGAACTACTTGAAGGACTCTACAAGTATCCGGCACTCAGGGAGCAGGGCGGTGCCGCTGGTTGTCGACGCTCAGGCCTCGGAGGCGTGCACGTGGTGGTGGATGCCGGGCAGGTGGTCGGAGCCGAGATCGTGCAGGAGGGAGTGGGCGAACCCGTCGGCCAGCTCGTAGCGCACCTCGCGGCCCGCGCGTCGTGCCCGCACCCATCCCGCCTCGCGCAGCAGGGCCAGCGCATGCGAGGCGGTCGAGTCGCTCGCCCCGATGGCCCGGGCGATGTCCGAGCTGCGCACCCCGGGGTGGGCGTGCACGCAGAACAGGATCCGCAGGCGGCGCGGGTCGGCGAGCAGAGCCATGCGCTCGGCCATCGCCTCGAGGCCGGCCACCGAGTCCAGCAGCTCGGTGAGCTCGGCGACCAGGTGATCATCCGGCGGGGCGGTGTCGTCGGCCCGCACGTGCAGGGGGTGGTCGGCGTCCATGGGCTCAACCTACCGGGGGCTGATCGGGACCATCTGCAGGACCTGCTCCGGGACCTCCGACCCGACTCCCGGACCCGTGCCCGCATCCGTACTCGTACCTGTGCCCGCCGCAGCGTCGAGTCGCAGCTCGTAGGTCGTGCCGTCCACGCGTGCCTGCTGGCCCGCCGTCGGGACGACGCCGACCTCCTCGACGCAGTCGGCGATCATCCGGTGCAGACGGCCGATCCTCTGCGTCGTGGTCATTTCGGGCGCGGCGAACCGCACCTCCGCGCCGCCGAGCGCCGCGAGCCCGGCGGTCCGTGCGGCGTCGTCCGCGCCGGGTCCGTCGGCGCCGATGCTGACCAGCGCCGACTCGGGGTGGACCCGGCACGTGGTGGGCAGCCCGGCCGCGATATCTGCCGAGAACTGTGCGGCGGTGGTCAGATGCCGCTGATGGGGGATCCAGATCGCGAGGGCCTTTCCGGCCTCGACCAGCAGCTGCGCCATCGCCGCTGCGCCGGCCACGGTCGCGCCGTCGCCTGGGCGCTCCGGGGAGAGCGTGAGCACCGTGGCGTGGCTGGTGATCGCCTCGCGGAGCACGGCGAGCTCCTGCTCCGGCAGCGCGGCGAGCTCGAGGTCGTCTGCGAGGGCCGACGGGGCGAAGCGCCCGCCCACCCGCCAGCGCAGCGGCTCGGGACCGATCGGCAGCACGAACTCGTCGATGCCCTGCGCGCCGAGCTGCTCCGCCATGTTCGGCAGCACCCCCTCGAGCACCTGACCCAGATGCTCGGCCGGCTCCCGCAGCAGCACATGCATTCGCCACGGCGCCGGCCCGTCGGTCACGGATGCGCGCGCCGGATCGAGGACCGCGGTGACCCCGGCCCGCTCGAGGCGGTCCAGCACCATGTCGCCACCTGAGGGGACGGAGACCCTCAGCGCGAGCTCCTCGTCGGTGGCCGGGAGCACCGCGAGGATCTGCACGCCACCGGCGGGGGTCGGCGCGTTCATCAGCTGCGGCGGGTATCCGTAGGGCGGGCCGATCAGCGCCCCGGTGAAGGGGACCGACGGGTCGTAGCACGTGCCCAGATTCGTGATGCTGTGGCCCCAGTCCAGCGTGGAGCCGTCCTCACCCGGGATCCGCGCGGTGTCCCGCAGGAGATGCAGCGGCCAGGAGTTCGGGTTCTGTTCCAGCAGCTCGGGCTGGGGAGGATCGATGCCCGGCCATCCTGCGGGAAGACCCATCAGCAGTTCGAGCCGGTACTCCTCGCCGCTCTCGGTGCGCATCGGACTCTCGGACAGACCGAGCGTGACCAGGGTGGCGTGGGGAACCTGCTCCGACGGGGCGAACACGGCCAGGTCGATCGGGGCGGGGAGCCCCGAGGAGACATCGGGACCTGTCGCGCTGCCGGGAACCGTCGTGTCGGTGGCGATGACGTACTGATCCCCGAGGAACTCCGTGAGGTGCGCCAGCAGCGCCTCCCGGTGCGGGGTGCCGTGCGGCGTCGGGTCCATGAGTGCTCCAAGGGTGCGGGTCGATCGGGGATCCGGGGGATCCGTGCACGGTCCATCTTCGGTCATCGGCGCTGTCACCGGCGACGGTTGGGCCGCCGGGCGTCGGCCCCTACACTGGCGCGCGCATCGGGGCTCTGGTCCCGATTCCCGGTTCCCGATCTGCAGTCATGAGGTGAGCGTGATGGTCGACCTGCTCTGGGGCCTCGGTGGAATGGCAGGCCTCCTGCTGATCGCCGTCGCCCTCTCCAGCAACCGCCGGGCGATCCGGCTGCGCACCGTGATCGGTGCCCTCGCCCTGCAGGTGGCCTTCGGAGTGATGGTCCTGTACTGGGGCCCCGGCCAATGGGCGCTCGGGAAGGTCTCGGCCGCCTTCCAATCCGTCATCGACACCTCCGCCGAGGGCATCTCCTTCCTGTTCGGGCCCCTGATCCCGGCCGACGGAGAGGGCAGCGTCTTCGCCCTCCAGGTGCTCCCGGTGATCATCTTCTTCGCCTCCCTCACCGCGGTGCTCTACCACTGGAAGATCCTGCCCAAGCTCGTCGCGCTGCTGGGCGGCGGCCTCGGGAAGCTGCTCGGCACCGGCTACGCGGAGTCCGTGAACGCTGCGGCCAACATCTTCGTGGGCCAGACCGAGGCGCCCCTGGTGATCCGTCCCTACATCAAGCGGCTCTCGCGCTCCGGGCTGTTCGCGGTGATGGTGGGCGGGCTCTCGACCGTCGCCGGCTCCGTGCTCGTGGGCTACTCGCTGCTGGGCGCGCCGCTGGAATACCTGATCGCGGCGAGCTTCATGGCCGCCCCGGGTGCCCTGCTCATGGCCAAGATCCTGGTGCCCGAGGATGACCCCGACGCCCTGGCGCGGGAAGCTGCCCTGGTCGAGGCCAGCAACAAGCGCTCCGGGGGACGGGGCGCGAAGGCGGCCGACGGCGCGGCCGCGGACACGGTGGCCTCGTCCTCGTCGGCCGAGGATGAGAACGCCGACCAGGCCGACGCCACCGAGGACGATCTCGAGGAGATGCAGTACGCCAACGTCATCGACGCCGCGGCCGGAGGAGCGGCCGACGGGCTCAAGCTCGCCGCGACCGTCGGCGCCATGCTGCTGGCCTTCATCTCCCTGATCGCCCTGATCAACCTGCTGCTGGGCACGGTCGGCGGCTGGTTCGGGGCCGGTGACCTCACCTTCCAGCAGATCCTCGGCTGGGTGTTCGCCCCGATCATGGCCATGATCGGCGTGCCCTGGGGCGAGGCCGTCAGCTCCGGCAGCTACGTGGGGCAGAAGGTCGTGGTCAACGAGTTCGTCGCCTTCGCCGGCTTCGGACCCGAGATCGGCAGCTTCAGCCCGAAGACCGCCGCGATCACCACGTTCGCCCTCACCGGGTTCGCGAACCTCAGCTCCCTGGGCATCCTGCTGGGCGGGCTCGGCGGCCTCGCCCCGAGCCGACGCTCCGAGATCGCCCAGCTCGGCCTGAAGGCGATCCTCGGCGGCACCCTGGCCAACCTCATGAGCGCCGCGATCGCCGGGATCCTGCTCGGCTGACCGGCGCAGGTCGGTCCACCTGAATCGAGCCGTGCATTACCTGCGTTCCAGGGAGGCAGAACGCAGGTAATGCACGGCTCGATCAGCAGAACTCAGAGGGTCGTGGCGAAGGGGTCGAAGTCGGCGGGCATTGGCTCGACCTCGGCGAAGGTGGAGCTCACCTCGACGATCGACCCCTCGGTGATGGCGGTCTCGATGCCCACCATGACGTCCAGGACGTGGGCGGCGATCGCACCCTGGGCCCGGTGCGGCACGCCGGCACGGATCGACCGGGCCATCTCCAGCACGCCCAGCCCGCGGCCGGTGACGGCGCCGGTGGCGGGGATCGGGGTGGCCGTCTCGCCGCGGTACTCGGTCAGCGCCGAGTCGCCGTCGAAGACGTTGGGGTCCGGGAACGCGAGGGTCGCATCGGTGCCGTACACCTCGACGAAACCGGTGCGGGTGTGCGGGGAGTCGAAGCTCAGCAGCACGGTCGCGTTCTGCCCGGACTCGAAGCGCAGCAGAGCCGCGACCTGGGTGGGAACGGTGACGTCGAAGACCTCGCCGGCCTTGGGGCCCGAGCCGATGGTGCGCTGCTCGCGGGCCTTGGAGCCCACGGCGCTGACCGAGGTGACCGGGCCGAGGGCGAGCACGAGGGTGGTCGTGTAGTACGGCGCGATGTCGTACAGGGGCCCGGCGCCCTCCTGGAACAGGAAGGCCGGGTTCGGGTGCCAGGACTCGGGGCCGGGGGACTGGAACAGGGTCAGGGCGCTGGTCGGAGCGCCGATGGAGCCCTCGCGCAGCGTGCGCAGACCGGTCTGGATGCCGGCGCCGAGCACGGTGTCGGGAGCGCCGCCCACGCGCACGCCCGCCTTCTCGGCCGCCTCGAGCAGGGCCGTCGCGTCGGCCGGGACCGTGGTGATCGGCTTCTCGGTCCACACGTGCTTGCCCGCGGCGACGATGGCCTGGGACACCTCGGCGTGCGCGGTGGGGATCGTCAGGTTGATGACGATCTCGACCTCGGGGTGGTCCAGCACGTCCTGGGTGGTGCCGAAGGCGGGGACGTTGAACTCCTCGGCGCGCTTCTGTGCGGCCTCGGGGTAGAGGTCGCCGATGATGTGCACGGTGACGTCCGGGAAGGACGTGAGGTTCTCGAGGTACTGGCCGGAGATGGTGCCGGCGCCGATGATGCCGACGCCGACGGGGCCGGTCTGGTCCTGGGAGGTCATGGAGACAATCCTTCGTGATGCGGGAGAGCGGGCCCCGGGGTGCGGGGCGTGGATGGTGCGGGGGCCGTACGTCGGGTCAGACAGCGCTGTTCAGGTGGGCGAGCGACGCGGCGATGCCGTCGAACATGTCCCCTGCGTACGCGTCGAACTCGATCACGCCGAGGGCCACGTGCGCCGAGGCGTCCAGGGTCTGGGCAAGCGGCATGGCACCCTCACCGAGGGGGAGCTGCGTGGAGGCGTCCGTGGAGAGGTCGCCGTCCTTGAGGTGCACGAGCTGCACGCGCTCGCCGAGCGCGCCGAGCAGGGCGGGGACGTCGGCCCCGCCCACCGCGGCCCAGTAGGTGTCGACCTCGAGCACGACCCGCGGATCGAGCTCGTCGGCGAAGAGCTCGAGGGCGCTGCGGCCCTCCAGCTGCGAGGAGAGCTCGATGTGGTGGTTGTGATAGCCGACGCGGATGCCCGCGGCCGACGCCTGCTCGGCTCGCTCGTTCAATCTCGCGGCGACGGCGCGGACCGTCCCGGCGTCGGCCCAGTCCTCGGCCTTCCACGACGGGTCGATCAGATACTGCACGCCCACGGCCTGAGCGGCGTCGAGCACCGCGGCGAAGTCGGTGTCCTCACCCAGGAAGGACTGGTGGGCGCTGGGGAAGTCGATCGCCTGCTGCTCGCGGGCGCGCACCAGCTCATCGCGGTACTCGAGCAGACGGAACGGCTCGGCGTGGGTGAGGCCGAGCTCGACCAGGCGCGCCACCGTGCCCTGGAAATCGGACGCGAGGGCCTCGCGCACGCTGTACATCTGGACGGAGATCTCCATGGGGTTCCTTCCGGAGGGAGGCCGAGGCGGGTTGTCTCGCCGGGGCGGGTCACTTCACGGCACCGGCGGTGAGGCCCGCGACGAAGTTCTTCTGCATCATGAGGAAGCCGACGACCACCGGGATCGACACCGCGAGCGAGGCGGCGAGGACCTGGTTCCAGTAGACGTTGGTCTGCGTGGCGTACTGCCGCAGCCCCACCGCGAGCGTACGGGTCTCCTCCGTGGTCAGCACAGAGGCGAACAGGACCTCTCCCCAGGCCGTCATGAAGGCGTATATCGCGACGGCCACGATGCCGGGCCGCGCGGCGGGCAGGATGATGCGCAGCAGGATGGTGAGGTTGCTGGCGCCGTCGACCTTGCCGGCCTGGTCGAGCTCCTGGGGGATGCCGTCGAAGTAGCCCACCAGCATCCAGATCGCGAAGGGCAGCGAGAACGTCAGATAGGTGATGATCAGGCCGATGCGGGTGCCCACCAGCGGGATCCCGAAGGTCGCGTCGATGTTCACGAAGATCAGGTACAGCGGCAGCAGGAACAGCACGCCGGGGAACATCTGGGTGGACAGCACCGTGGTCATGAACGGGCCGCGGCCGCGGAAGCGCCAGCGCGAGACGGCGTAGGCGGCGAGCGTCGCCACACCGACGCTGAACAGGGTCGCGACTGAGGTGACGATCAGCGAGTTCATGAAGTACTTCGCCAGCGGCACCGTCGACCACATGTCGATGAACGGCTGGATGGTGAGGGTGGTGGGGATCCACGAGAACCCGGCCTGCACATCGCCCAGCGGCTTCAGCGAGGTGGTGATCATGACGTACAGCGGCACCACGACGAACACCGTGAGGACCACGAGCACGACGGTGCGGAAGACTTTCTCTCCGACGGTCTCACGCATTGTTCTTCTCCTTCTTCCACTGGGTGAAGTAGTCGGGATGGTCCGGCTTCGGGGTGGACCGATCGGTCGAGGGTCGACGATCGAAGGGCGGCGGGATGACGAAGCGGCGGGGGCGCGGCGTCAGCTCCGCAGGGCGATCCAGATCAGCAGCTGGGTGAGCAGGAACCCGGTGAGCAGGTTCAGGCCCAGGAACCGCCGCCAGCCGGGACGGGCGCGGTCGCCGTGCTCGTCGGACAGCGAGCGGTACGGCCAGATGCTCGCGATGTAGGGGATGACCAGGAGTCCTGCCAGCAGTGCGGGCCATCCGGCGGCGAGCATGAGGAGCCCGGCGGCGGTGTACAGGGCCAGCGAGAGGCGAACCGTCGTGCGCGCCCCGAGCACGGTGGCGATCGATCCGATCCCGGCCTCGCGGTCGGGCACGATGTCCTGCACGGCGCCGAAGGCGTGCGAGGCCATGCCCCACAGGAAGAACGCGGCCAGCGCCGCGAGGGCGGCGAGGGTGAGCGGTGCGCCGGACAGGGCCAGGCCCACGGCGGCGGGGCCCACGAAATGCGTCGACGAGGTGAGCGAGTCCAGCACCGGACGCTCCTTGAGACGCAGCCCCGGCGCGGAGTACCCGACCACCGCTGCCAGCACCACCAGGAGCACGAGGGCGGAGGCCAGGGAGCCGAGCAGCAGGAGCGCGATGACGAAGGGCAGGGCGAGCAGCCCGGCGGACCACAGGGTGAGCCTGTGCCAGCGGCGGTCCAGCACGATCCCCTCGACGCCGCCCTTGCGGGGGTTGCGCAGGTCCGATTCGTGGTCGAAGACGTCGTTGACGCCGTACATGAGCAGGTTGTAGGGCACGAGGAAGAAGGCCGTGCCGAGCACGAGCGCGACGGTGAGGCCGCCGCCGGCCAGCAGGTAAGCCGCCGCGAACGGATAGGCGGTGTTGATCCAGCTCAGCGGGCGGGAGGAGCCCACCAGCTGGCGGACTGCACCGGGGGCATCGGTGGTCGTGGTCATCGGTCCTTCTCGAGGGGGTTCAGCAGCAGGGCGAGCGAGGGCAGCAGCAGTCCGGCGGCGAGCGGCCAGGCGAGGTCCTCCACCGGGACCAGCGCGATCCGCAGCCCGCTCAGCTGGGACTCGTCGTACCGGAACAGGTCCGCCGCGATCATCGCGGAGTCGAACACGATCGTGAGGAGCAGCAGCCCGACGACGGTCCCGGCGGTCACCGCCCACCAGCGTGGTCCGGGCCGACGCACCACGGCGGCGAGCGCCGTCACCAGCACCGGGGGCAGGAGGAAGAGGGCGGCGAGCAGGGCGTAGGTCATCCCGCCCTCCTCCGGCTCTCTCTCCTCCGGGGCATCGCGCGGGCGAGCAGCCCCCACAGCACGAGCGTCGTGTAGGCGAGGAAGCTGACGAACACGAGCTCCTCGAGGGGCAGATCGGGCAGGAGCTCGATGCCGGTCATCGCCGGGCTCTGACCGGTGCGGTAGTGGCCGGAGGCGATCGCGGCGAGATCCCACAGCAGGAAGAAGACGATCCCGATTCCGAGGGTGAGCACGAGGGCCCGGGCGGAGCTCCGCGGCGTGCTCCACAGGACGAGGCGGAAGCGACGGTCCAGCAGCACCATGCATCCCGAGGGGACCAGCAGCGCGGCGAGGTACAGCCCGGCCATCAGGCGTCGACCCCGCTGCTCGTGGCCGTCCGCGCAGCAGGTTCGGGCAGCGGCGCGGAGGAGCGGTCGCCCCGCAGCCTCTTCGCGATGAGCTCCGCGCTGATCAGGCACATCGGCAGGCCGATGCCGGGCAGAGTGCTGGAGCCCGCGTACAGCAGCCCGGTCACCCGGCGGGAGGCGTTGCCGGCGCGGAAGAAGGCGCTCTGCCGCAGGGTGTGGGCCGGGCCGAGCATGCTGCCCCGCCAGGCTCCGAGATCCTCGGCGAACTCGGCCGGACCGACCGTGCGGCGCACCACGATGCGCTCGGCGAGGTCGGGGACCCCGGCCTGCTCGGCGATCCGGGCGATCGCCTCGTCGGCGATGCGCTCGACGGCGGGGGAGCCGGTCCCGTCCTCGCCGCCGTGACCCAGCGACGGGTCCGACGGCACGGGGACCAGCACGAACAGGTTCTCGTGACCGGGCGGGGCGACCGACGGATCGGTCGCCGAGGGTCGGCACACGTAGGACGAGGCCGGGGAGGGGACGCGTCCCTCGCGGATCGCCCCGAAGTTCTCGTGCCAGTCGCGCGTGAAGAGCAGGGTGTGGTGCTGCAGCTGCGGCAGCTCGCCCCGCACGCCGAGCAGCACCAGCACGGCGCCGGGGCCGCTCGTGCGCCGCCGCCACCACGATTCCGGATAGGTCTGCAGCGGGCGCGGCAGCAGAGCGGTCTCCACGTGATGGAGGTCCGCGGTGGCGACGACGACATCGGCGCGCAGGGTGCGGTGGTCCCCGTCGGCCGTTCGCACCTCGACTCCCTGCACCTCGGGTCTCCGGAGCCTCTGGGGGTGCCGGAGCGCCCCGGGTCCCTGGGCCCGGGTTCCGCGCTCGGCGGCGCTCGGAGCGGTGAGGATCCGCGTGGCGCGGGTGCCGGTGTGCAGGCGCACGCCCTCGCGCTCGGCGAGACGGACGACGGCATCGATCAGCGTGGCGAAGCCGCCCTGCGGATACTGCACCCCACCCGTCAGGTCCAGGGCGCTCATCAGGTGGTACATGCTCGGGGTGCGGTCCGGCGAGGAGCCGAGGAACACCGCCGGATAGCCGAGCACCTGGCGCAGCCTCGGATCCCGGAAGCGCCGGGCGACGAACCGCTCGAGGGGCTCGGCGAGCAGCGCCAGCAGCCGGGGTGCCCGGGTGATCACGGCCGGGTCCAGGAATCCTCGCAGCGAGGTGAAGGACGTATACAGGAAGTGCTTCAGCGCCAGGTCGTAGGTGTTCCCGGCGGAGTCGAGGTACTCCGCGAGCCGGCGTCCTGCGCCGGGTTCGATCTTCTCGAAGGCGTCGGCATTGCGGGCGGCGGAGGCGTGGAGGTCCAGCGGCTCCTCGTATCCCTCGAAGAGCACGCGGTAGCCCGGGTCCAGGGGGCGCAGGTCCAGCTGCTCGGCGGACGATGTGCCGAGGAGGCGGAAGAAGTGGTCGAAGACCTCGGGCATCAGGTACCAGGAGGGGCCGGTGTCGAAGCGGAAGCCGTCGCGCTCCCACGAGCCGGCGCGGCCGCCGAGCTCCTCGCGCGCCTCGACCAGGTCCACCTGGTAGCCGTCGCGGGCCAGCAGGGCGGCGGTCGCGAGTCCGGAGATCCCGCCGCCGATGACGACCGCTGTGCGGGGGTCGGAAGCGCTGGCGATGGAGGGGCGAGTCTCGGAGGCGCTCATGCGCGCCGGCCCAGCAGCACGCGCGCGAGGATCTGCGCCTTCTCGTGATCGGGGACCCGTACCCGGGTGCGGCGGATCTCCGCGGCGGGGGCGGCCCGCAGCCGGCGGGACAGCGCGCTGTACAGCCCGTGCGCGGCGGCCACGGCCCGACGGCTGCCGCCGGGCAGGTGGGGGATCGCGGCGGCGGCGCGGTCGAGATCCGCGTCGATGTCGTCGAGCAGCTGGTCGCGATGCGCGTCGGAGAAGCTCTCGGGGTCCAGCCCCGGGAAGTAGGTGCGACCCAGCTGGTCGTGATCCTCAGCGAGGTCGCGCAGGAAGTTGACCTTCTGGAACGCGGCGCCCAGGCTCTGCGCAGGCTCCCGCAGCCGCGCAAAGGCGGCGTCGTCCCCGGCGACGAAGACCCGCAGGCACATCAGCCCGACCACTTCGGCGCTGCCGTGCACGTACTCCTGCAGGCTCGCCTGGTCGTGCTCGGAGACGGCCAGATCGGCGCGCATCGAGGCGAAGAACGGGTCGAGCAGCTCGGGGCCGATGCCGTGGCGTCGGGCGGTGATCGCGAAAGCCTGCACCACGAGGTTGGTGGAACGGCCCCGCTGCACCGCGCGCGCCGTCTCGGCGGCGAGGTCGTCGAGCATCTGGGCACGCAGCGTGTTCGGCAGCAGCGGGTCGGGGTCGTCCACCGTCTCGTCGGCCACGCGCACCAGCGCATAGATGCTGCGCACATGCGTGCGCACCGGTTCCTCCAGCAGCCGCACGGCCCAGCCGAACGAGGTCGAGTAGCCCGCGATGACGGTGCACGCGCTGCGCTGCGCGACCCGGTTGTAGTGGGCGCCGGGCGCCTCGGGCGGGCGCAGGGTGCTCATCGCACGGTCCCGTCCGGTGCCCGTCGGTCGCGCAGCCACCCGGTGTCCGCGGCGATCGTGATCACTACAGCCGCGGTGACGGCGGCGCTCGCGACGACGGGGGAGTGCGGGGCGTCGGCGGCCCGGCCCACGGCGATCCAGGCCAGGCCCCAGACCATCGCAGCCGGCGCGGCGATAGGGCGCCGCCCCGCCACCGTGAGGGCGATGCCGAGCGCGGCGACGACCGCGAGCACCACGACGGCGAGCACCTCCGGGACCCCGAAGCCCAGGAAGCCGGCACCCTTCAGCGCCGCGGCGATGTTCGCGCAGGTCGCCACGCTCACCCAGCCGAGATACAGGCCGAAGGTGCCGTCGACGACGACCCGCTCGAGGAGGCTGCGGGCCGGGTGCACCGTGATCCGGTGGAACAGCAGGGCCAGCACACCCAGCAGCACGGCGATCACCGGCACGCTGACCCACACCCAGCCGGCCTGGATCACGAGGATCCAGGCGGCGTTCAGCAGCAGCGAGGCGATGGCCGGCGCAGCGATCAAGCGTTCATCACGGGGGTCCCACCACTGCCACAGGGTGTAGGCACCGAGGCCGAGGTAGATCAGCGACCAGATCGAGAACGCCGAGGAGGCCGGGGCGAGATGGGTGGAGTCCGCGGCGAGCAGCCCGCCCGCGGCCTCGGCGATCGGGTCCCCGCCGACGGCACCCACGCCGATGGCGGTGCCGACCATGGCGGCCAGGAAGGCGAGGGTCACGGCCCCGCGGCGGAGTATCGTCATGAGGTGGACTCCTGATCGGGTCGACGGGAGGTGCGGGGGTGGGCGGTGGGAGCACTGGTGGTGGCACCCTCGGCGGCGCGGGCGATGTTGCGCTGCATGCCGCCGAAGACGATGCCGTGGAAGGGCCAGACGGCCCACCAGTACGCGTCCCCGAGCAGGCCGCGCGGGTGGTAGATGGCGCGCTGGTGCAGGCGCGAGCCGCCGTCGGCCTCGGCCTCGACCCGCAGCTCGAGCCAGGCCTCACCCGGGACGCGCATCTCGGCGCGCAGGCGCAGCAGACGGCCCGGCTCGATCCGTTCCACCCGCCACCAGTCCAGGGCATCGCCCACCGAGAGGCGCTGCGGATGACGGCGACCGCGGCGCAGTCCCGGACCGCCGACGAGCCGGTCCATCAGCCCGCGGGCGACCCAGCCGAGACGCCAGGAGTACCAGCCGTTCGCGCCGCCGATGCCCTCGACGACGGACCACAGCGTCTCCGCGGTCGCCGCGACGCGCCGGCTGCGTTCGTCGCCGCGGACGATGCCGCCGGCCCACTGCGGGTCCTCGGGTAGCGGGGCAGACGGAGCCCCGGCCGGCGCTGCGGAGTGCCAGGCGGTGCTCACGTCGAGCTCGTGGATCCGGGTCAGGGCGAGGGAGATGGCACGGTCCACCCCGGTGAGCCCGCCCTCGGGATCGGCGATGAGCCCACGGAGGTCGGACTCCGCCGCGACGGAGTCGTGGATCAGCGACTCGACCAGCGGGCGGGCGATCCCGGTGGGGACCGGCGTGACCAGGCCGATCCAGTGGCTCGCCAGGCGCGGGGTGAGCACGGGGACCGCCTGGATCCGGCGTGGTCGCAGCCCGGCGACCCGGGCGTAGGCCCGCAGCAGGCCGGCGTAGGTGAGCACGTCGGGCCCGCCGACGTCGAAGGTGCGGTTCGGTGCGCCCTCGAGGCGGGCTGCGCCGACGAGGTAGTGGAGCACGTCGCGCACGGCGATCGGCTGGATGCGGTTGTGGACCCAGCGCGGGGCGATCATCACCGGGAGACGCTCGGCGAGGTGACTCATCACCTCGAAGGAGGCGCTGCCGGAGCCGAGGATCACCGCGGCGCGCAGCACCACGGCAGGGACCTCGCCGGCCAGGAGCACGTCCCCGACCTCCTTCCGGGAGGCCATGTGCGCGGAGAGCTCCTCACCCTCGGGATGGATGCCGCCGAGGTAGACGATCCGTCGCACCCCGGACCGTGCCGCGACGTCCGCGAAGTTCTGCACCCCGGTGCGGTCGTGGTCGGCGAATCCCTTGCCGCAGCCCATGGCGTGGATCAGGTAATAGGCGACGTCGACGCCGTCCAGGGCATCGGCCAGCGTCGCGGCATCCATGACGTCGGCCTCGACCACCTCGACGTCGTCCCGCCAGGAGCGCCCGTCGAGCCGGTCGGCGTGCCGAGCCATCGCGCGCACCCGCAGGCCGGCGCGGAGCAGCTCGGGGATCACCCTGCCGCCGATGTAGCCGGTGGCGCCGGTGACCAGGACCAGCGGGGCCTGGGGCCCAGGAGTGGTGCGGTCGGAGGTGCTGCGATCCGAGGTGCTCATGAGGAGGGTCCTGTCGTCGCCGGGGTGCGGTGCGCCGGGGCTCCCTGAGCGGAGGCTCCGAGTGCGGTGGGCCCGTGCAGGGACGTGTCCTTCTCGGCGCGATCGGCCGACGGGGCCACCGTCGGATCCGACCCCGCGCCCGGGGTCGACGGCGGCTGCGAGGGGAGCATGAGGTCGGCGGTCCGCAGGATCTCCTCGGTCGCTGTGCTCAGGGCGTGCACGAGGGCGGCCGGCAGCCGATGGCGGATCGCGGAGGAGACGGCGCTGGTCAGGTGCCAGCGGGCGAGCTCCTCCGTCCACGCGCGGGAACCGCTGTCGGTGAGCAGTGTGCGGGCGCGACGGGCGTCCTCGGCCTCGAGGTCCGGCCGGCCCAGCAGCGGCTGGAGCTGGGGCCACTGGGCGGTGGTGGTCGCGTGGGCGATGAGCGCGGTGCGCTTGCCCTCGCGCAGGTCGCCGAGCGTGCTCTTGCCGGTGCGGCGCTCCTCGCCGAACAGCCCCAGCAGATCGTCGAACAGCTGGAAGCCGATGCCGAGCAGGCCACCGATCTCGTCGAGGGCGGCGAGGGTCGGATCGTCGGCATCGGCGAGCAGCGCACCCGCGTGGAGGGGGAACTGGAAGGAGTAGACGGCGGTCTTGAACTCGGCGACGGCCAGGGCGTCCCGGAGCGCTGCGGACTGCTCCGCCTGATCGGGCTCCAGGCCCGGCCGCAGGTTCAGCTGCAGGCGCACGTCGGCGAGCTCGCCCACCGCGGAGGCGTGGACGGTGCTCTCGACGAGATCCAGCAGGCGGTCGACCACGGGGGCGGGGGCCTCGCAGCGGGCGATCGCCCGGAACGCCGCGAGCAGACCGAGGTCGCCGGCGAGGATGCCGGCCGCGTCGCCATAACGGCGGGCGCCGGCGGCGGAGGCCCCGTGCCGTCGGACCTCCTGCGCGAAGCTGCCGGGCAGGCTGGGCACGCCGCGTCGCGTCGGATCGCCGTCGATCACGTCGTCCTGGACCACGAAGGCGGTGTGCAGCAGCTCGAGGGCGGCGGCGACCTGGATCGCGGCCTCCTCACGCACGCCGCCGAGAGCGCCGTGGGTGGCGGCGAGCAGCGCCGGTCGGAACCGCTTCCCCCCGTCGGCAGCCCGTGCGAAGGCGTCCCACAGGTCGCGGTGGTCGGCGGTCGAGGAGGGGGCGCCGCCCCTGAGCAGGCGCGCGATCTCCCGGTCCACGGCGCCGTGGTCGCGGGCGCTCATGATCTGCCCGCAGGCGCAGATCCGGGAACCGGGACCGACGACTGCGCGGCCGACGGGACGAGGCTCTCGCGCAGATCGGGGACCTGGGACACCATCCACGGGCTGAGGGCCCAGGGCGCGAGGTCCGCGAGCGCGGCGATGTCGCCGGGGGCGACCCAGCGCAGGTCCATGACCTCCTCGGGATTCGGTGTCGGGTCACCGGCGGCGTCGGCGACGAAGACGGGGCAGATCTCGTTCTCGACCACTCCGGAGGCGTCGACCGCGCGATAGCGGAAGTCCGGCAGCGCCTCGCGCACCCCGTGCACCTCCAGGCCCAGCTCATGGAGGGCGTGGCGGCCGACCGCCTCGGCGAAGGACTCTCCCTGGCGCGGATGCCCGCAGAACGAGTTGGTCCAGACCCCGGGCCAGGTGCGCTTGGTCAGGGCACGACGGGTGAGCAGCACCAGGCCGTCCTCGCGCACCACGTGGCAGGAGAAGGCGAGGTGGAGCGGTGTCGTGGCGGTGTGGACGGTGGCGCGGGGGGCGAGCCCCAGGGGGGTCCGGTCCTCGTCCATCAGGATCACGTGGTCCCAGGGGTCGCTGGACACCATGTCCTCGGGTGCCCGTGCGCTCTCGCCTGCGGTCTCGATCATGGTCCTCCTCGTCGGTGCTCGGCGTCAGGTGCTCGGCCTGAGATGCTTAGCCTATCTATATAAATTGACTGTAGCATCGGAGGATGGTCGAGAGCGCGGGGGAGACGAGCGGGAGCTCGAGCGGTTCGTACTGGTACGACGGCGACGATTCGGCCGTTGACCTCCTGTCGGCCCTGCGAGGATTCCGCGCCGCTGATCACGACATGCGCCGGCGCATGAGTGCCGGCATGGAGATGAACACCACGGACCTCTCCGCGCTCCGCTACGTGATCGCGCACGAGGCCGGGGACGATCACGCGACCCCGCAGGCGCTCGCGAGGCACCTGGGGATCTCGGGGGCGTCGACCTCGAAGCTGCTGGATCGGCTCACCGAGTCCGGCCACCTCGAGCGCGTGCCCCACCCCTACGACGGCCGCTCCCGCATCGTCGTGGCCACGGACCACGCCCATACCCAGGTCCGTGAGCGGCTCGGCGGGATGCACGAGCGGATGCTCGAGATCGCCCACCTGGTGCCGCCGTCGGCCCGACCGGCCGCCATCGAGTTCCTCCGGGCGATGGCCCGGCACCTCGAGACCGAGGCCCCGCCCGAGGAGCTCACCGCCCGCGACGTGTGAGACCGTCGGAGGATGGTCGCCACCTGGCAGGAACGTGCGCAGAAGCTATGGGCCGCCGCGGTGCAGCCCGAGGCAGTCACCGGCTGGCTGCAGATCGCCAAGGCGGTGATCGCGGGCACCGTCGCCTGGTGGCTGTCGCGGGACGTGCTCGACTCGCAGATGCCCTTCCTGGCCCCGTGGACCGCCCTGCTCACGGTGCATGTCACGGTGTACCGATCCGTCTCCCGCGGCCTGCAGACCCTGGTCGCCTCGATCCTCGGCGTCGCGCTGTCCTTCGTGATCGGCGCCTGGCTCGGGGTCAGCGTCGGCACCTTCGCGCTCGCGCTGGCCGTCGGGATGGTCCTGGCGCTGGTGCCGTGGATCCGGGACGAAGGGGTCGCGATCGCGACCACCGCGATCTTCGTGCTGGGCGCGGGCTTCGGGCAGCAGCAGCCGCTGCTGCTGGACCGGATCCTGGAGATCGGGCTCGGCGTCGCCGTGGGGATCGCCGTGAACCTGCTGATCATCCCGCCGCTGCGTGAGAAGCAGGCGGCGCGATATGTGGACAGCATCAACCGCCGGATGGGCGGCGTACTGGTCGACATGGCCGACGAGTTCGCCACCGCCTGGGACACCGAGCGGGCCGACGCCTGGGTGGAGGAGACCCGGTCGATGTCCCGGGAGCTCGCCAGCGCCTGGCAGGAGGTGCATTTCGCCCGCGAGAGCGAACGGGGGAACCCCCGCACCCGGCGCGCGGGTGCCCTCCTCCGCCGTCACCGCGGCACCCCGGCGGATGATGCCGAGGAGGCCTCCTACGAGGAGATCCTGGCCCGGGTCGAGGAAGGGATCTCGCACCTCCGGCACCTGTCGCGCACGCTCCGCGAAGGCGCCTATGCCGAGGGCGAGTGGGACGACCGTTTCCGTCAGCGCTGGGTCGCGATCGTCCGCGACGCGGGCCGGTCGATCGCGGATCCGGATGCGGAGGTGGAGCCGATCGCCGACCGGCTTTCGGGCCTCGCCCTCGACCTGGCCGACAACACCGAGCTGCCGCGGTGCTCCTGGCCGCTCTACGGCTCCCTGATCGCGAGCATGCTGCACATCGCCGTCATCGTGGACGACGTCGCCTCCGCGCGGGCCGCCCGTGAGACGCCATCAACCTCATAGTCGAGGCCGGGCAGCAGAGGCCGGTTGGATGAGGTCGGCTGGACCGGGCCGGACGCAGATCGGCGCGGACCTCCGCGGGTTCCCCCGCAGGTCGTCCGCGCCGATGTCGGCCCAGAAGGTGCCGATTCAGAAGGTGGCGGCTCAGAAGCTGCCGGCTCAGAAGCTGCCGGCGGCCACCTGGTCGCTGCGCTCCTGCTGGCGCTCCACGTCCCGGGGGTACACCCTGTAGAACAGCGTCCAGTACAGGGCGTTGAGCAGGTACGGCACGACGACGAACCACAGGAACATCGTCTGGCTGCTGAAGGCCTCGGCGACGAAGCCGAGCCCCAGGGCCATGAGGGCGGTGACGCCGCCCTGGATGAGGGAGAACAGCATCGCGAAGGCGGTGGCGTTGAGCTGGGTGGGCACCACGTTGGAGACCATCGGCAGCACGCAGCCGGAGAAGCCGATCGAGAACACCAGACCCAGCAGGAAGGTGATCGGGGCGGCGGCGCCGAAGCCCTCGTAGGGGAGCTGGGTCGCGATCGCGACGGTCGCGGCGAACGAGACCAGGTAGATCTGCATCAGCATGATGCGGCCCTTCTCGCCGTACTTCCGCACGAACAGGTCCGCCAGGCGGCCGCCGAGGAAGGCGGAGAACACTGCGCCGATCGAGAAGCAGGACATGGTCAAAGTGGTCTCGAAGACGCTGAGCCCTCGTTCGACGACCAGGAAGTTCGGGTAGAAGGCGAGCAGCACGAGGCTCGTGACGAGCACGACCATGCCGGCCATGAGGTAGATGGTGGGGATCTTGAAGAGCTTCACACCGTCGGAGATCTTGAACGTCCCGGCCTCGGCCATCATGTCGTCGCAGGCCGTGTTCTGTCGAGGATCCCTGACCCACATCGCGATGAGCACGCCGGAGAGGATGGAGATGGCGCCCATGGTCCACATGGCGTAGCGCCAGGCGTCGGGGCTCGGGTCGTCGCCGCGGGCGAAGAGGCCGATCGCCGGGCCGAGAAGGATGCCGACGCCGGCGCCGATCGCTCGGATCGTGCCGTAGGCCTTGCCGCGCTGGGACTGCTTGAACAGGTCAGGCAGCAGGCCGTTGATGATCGGCTCCGAGGCGACGGTGCCCACCACGGAGATCGCGTAGAGGATCAGCAGCCAGGTGAAGTTCGGGGCGAATCCGGCGGCGACGGTCCACAGGCCCCAGACGCCGGTGACCAGGATCAGGATCTTCTTGCGGCCGTATTTGTCCGCCATCATCGCCCAGAACGGGCCGAAGATCATGCGGGCGAATTTGCTGATCGCGCTCAGGAGACCGAGCATTCCCTCGCCGATTCCGAAGGCGGCGCCGATGAGCGGGAAGAAGGTGGTGATCAACCCGCCCTCGGAGTTGTCGACGGCCTGCGAGAAGCCCATGGCGGCCATGGCCTTGCCGGTGCCCTTCGTGCCCTTCGTGCCCGTCGCGTCCGGGCGGCGCCCGTCGCTCTCGACGATGGCGACGCCCGGGTCGAGGTTCGTGGGTCGCGCAAGGATCGTGCCGGTCTCGGTGGTCACCGTGCCGGGGGCGGAGAGATCATCGCCCATAGGGGTATTGCCCATTGTTTCCTCTCGGAGTCCGCATGAAGCGGCGTCAAACAGCATTGTTCGAATTCGTGGCTGCGGCGGGTCCGCAGGATGCACCGGGAATTCCCGAATGCATCCCGGGACGGCTGCGTCCTCGGGGTTGCCACAGCATGCGATGCTCACCTGCCCGCTGAAACCAGTTGCCGTCAGTTGCAGCAACTGGTGCGAATCGTGACCTGAACTGGTGAGCGTATTCCCGCGTGACAGATTCGGCGGATGCGCTGATCATCCCGAGGAGGGGTGAAGCGTACTTATCGGTAGGTTGTTCGGGCCGTCGTCGGCCGAGGAATCCCGGCTGTGCGGCTCGGGACGATGGGCGTCACACCGCGCCGTGCGCCCACGCCAGGAACTCCTCGGCCTCGAGCACGGGCTTGTCCCAGCGGGCGGCGTTCTTCGACTTGTTCGACTGGGTGCCGCGCTCGGCGACCACCAGGACGTCGGTGCGCGTCTTGGTGAGGTTCGGGACCGGGGTCAGCCCGCGCTGCCGCGCGAGGTGCTCCATCTCGGAGCGATCCACCGATCCGTGCGTGGCGGAGACGACCTCGCCGGTGAAGCACACCCGGGCGCCGGGCACGAGGATCTCCGTGAGGTCGATCGGTCCCGCGATCTCCAGTCCCTCGGGCAGGACCTGCACGCCGAAATGGGTCTCGACGTCGCGCAGGCGGTCCACGACGTCCTGGTCGTGGGCGACCACCCGCGCCCAGGCGGCCTCGAGCACCTCGGCCAGGACCTGGGCGGCGTCGTCCTGCGCGGAGAGGTTGCCGCCGACGACGAAGCCGTCCGGTCCGGGGTTCCCGAGCTCACCGCTGCTGCGGGAGAGCAGATAGCCGCGGCCGCGGGCGAGATGCGGGAACGGGGTGCCCGCGTCGGCAGCGGCGGTCAGGGTGGTCGTGCTGCCGTCGGCCCCCGTTCCGGCGACTCCCGCGCGACGGCGCTCGACGAGGTCGCGGATCGCCCGCGCCCGCTCGAGCGCGGTGGGGGCGCGCAGGGCCGCGCGCTCGTCGGCCGTGAGACCGGTGGCCGGCACGTCGACGCCCAGCGGCATGCGCTCCACGACGCCGTTGCGCTTGAGCTCGAAATCGATCCAGCCCAGCTGCTCGTCGATCCGGGGGCCGACGGGGATGCGGCCCGCGAGCAGCGGTGACAGCGCCGCCCAGGCCTCGGTGAGCACCGGGGCGAGCTGCACGTCGCGGGTGGTGATGCCGTACTCGGTGCGGGCGGCGAACAGGTCGCTGGTGGGGTTCACGATGGTGGTCGCCTCGTCCCCGTCGGCCGTGACCACGCCGATCTCCACCGGGCGTGGCCGGTAGCGGTCGCCGACGTTCCCGACCATCAGGGCCGCGAGGTACACCTCGCCCAGCGAGCTCGCGCGGTCCTCGCCGGTCGCCAGGAAGCGGCGGATGCGGGGGTCGGACTTGAGGTCGCGCGGGAGCACGTCGCGGCGCAGCACGAGACCCTCGAGGCTCGTGCATCGCGAGAGCGCGACGTACAGCTGGCCGTTGGCGAAGGTGCCGCCGGTGAGGTCCACGACCACGCGGTCCAATGTCTGCCCCTGCGACTTGTGGATCGTGATCGCCCAGGCCAGCTTCATCGGCAGCTGGGTGAAGGTGCCCAGCACCTGGTGGGTGAGGCTGCCGCCCTCGGCCACCGGGCGGGTCACGTCCCAGGTGTGGGGGCGCACCTGCTCGCTGCGGCCGTCGCGCAGCAGCACCTCGATCGCGGGGCCTTCGCGGTCGCGGCCGATCGCGGTGACGCGGCCCAGCGTGCCGTTGACCCAGCGGTCCCACGGATCGTTGTTCAGCATCATGACCTGGGCTCCGACAGCGAGATCGAGACGGTCCTCGGTGGGGTGCTCGAAGCCGTCGGTGTCCCCGGTGATCTCCGCCGTGAACGTCTGCGAGGCGTCCGGGAGGCGCTCGAGCATCTGCCGGTTCCGGGAGCGCACGATGCGGTTGGTGGTCGCGAGGGTCAGCCAGAACTCGTCCGGTTCGGGCTCGAACTCCGGGTCGGTGCGGGCGTTGAGCTCGGCGCGCGCATCCTCCAGCAGCGTCCCCTCGCGCACGGCGTTGAGCAGGTCCACCAGGCGGTCTTCCCCGAGCTGGCGGAACACGGTGGACAGCTCGATCACCGGGAAGGAGTCCCGGTCGAAGGCGCGTGAGGAGAAGAAGTACGGGGTGCCGTAGTGGTGCTCGATGTGCTCCGCCTCGGCGTCGTGCACCACCGGCGGCAGCTGGTAGAGGTCCCCGGAGAGCACCAGCTGCACCCCGCCGAACGGCTCCCCGGGGTGCGGCCCGAACCGCTCCAGGGCGGCGGCGAGGGCGTCGAACAGGTCGGCGCGCACCATCGACGCCTCGTCGATGACCAGGGTGTCGAGCTGTGCGAGGGTCTCGGCGAACCGGCCCGGGTAGTAGCGGGGCCCGCGCACCAGCTCCTCGCTCACTCCGAGCGGGAAGGAGAAGAGGCGGTGGATCGTGTATCCCTCGACGTTCAGGGCGGCGATCCCGGTCGGCGCGACCGTGAGCGCGTTGCGGTCCGTGGTCTCCAGGAAACGCCTGATCAGAGTGGATTTGCCGGTTCCGGCGCGGCCGGTAAGGAACAGGTGGCTGCCGGCGTCCAACAGGTCCAGTGCGCGCTGGAAGTCCTCGGTGATCGTGAGCTGCGGGGCCATGGTTCATTCTCTCTCAGCAGCGCAGCCCACATGGACGTGTCACTAGTCTCCGCAACGCATTGACCACTGGTCATAGTGCTTCCAATCGCTGGGAAAGCCCATCTCTGACGTTGTCCGACCCTCGATGTGCTCAAACTCGTCCTCGACCAGGGAGTGCACTGTCAGATTCCAGGTGGAGCCTGGGGCAAGACCGCCCAATAGATGGGCGAGGAGGGCAAGTGCCCCATAGAGTTGTTCGCTTTGGCCGCGGGGCAACGACGATAGTGTCGGGATCGTTCGGAGAGCGGCAGTTGGGGCTGGTGTGAATGAACGGTTCCACACCCGTGCGTGGTGAGCGATGGAGTTGCGCAAGATGGAGAGATGCTCGAGCCACCTCGCGAGCGGGTGTTCCTTCTTGGCTCTCTGCTGCTGGTTCTTCGACAGGGTGGACAGGTCGATGGTGACGCCGAGTCGGTTGGCGATAGCCCACTGGTCGCGAGAGTGCATGCCTTCGTAGAGTTTTGAGATGTCTGCGAAGTCGAGAACTTCGGTAAGAACCCAGATCGGCACGCTCCCGCTATAGCGGGAGAGGTGGTGCCGGATGGGTTCACTGTGGACTCGGGCGCGTGCAATCCGCCGCCGCGCCACGTCGATCCAGCGGGAGTGATCGAAGGAAGGCCGGAAAAGCACGCTGTTCTCGTGCGCGAGTGGGTCAGAAGAGCCAAGGTGGTAGCTCACATGACTCCGGACTCCGATCTCGACGTGCTCGATGGCGTCGTGGATCAGGGTGCGCAGTTTGCGATCAAATTCGTAGAGCATGGTGACGTCGGCCAACGAGGTGTTGGGTAGAAATTGGTCGGTTGGAGTGCCATCAGCGTGGTGTCCACGATAGGTGTACCAATAGCCGCTGAGGCGGTAGTCCCCGACGCTCGATAGCCACTGCGAAGCTAATTTCGTGTCTGCAGACATGCCGCGGCCACGCAAGATCGCCAGCTGACCTGGGATGTCTGTGAACGGCGTCGTTGTCGCCATGATTCCCCTGAAGATAGATCCAGCCCACACCAGACGTAGCTGGGCGGGCTGAACTATTGCCTCAAGGGTATCAGGGTGACGGCTCCAACTCCACCATGGTGCGACTGGTGTGGACGGGAGTCACGGAGGCTTGCTGGGGCGAGGCGATGCGGTTCTCGAGGCGACGATGTAGTTGCCTGAGGCAATCACATGGGCGTACGGTGTCCGCCATGGACGCGCCGACCCTCGCTCTGCACCGCACCACGCTCACGGCGCTCACCGCGCTGATGTCGCAGTGGTCCTCGCTCGAGTTCCAGCGCCGGATCACCGCCGAGTGCGGGGTCTCGCTGGACCCCGTCGGCGTGCGTGCGCTGTACGTGCTCGGCATCGCGGGAGGTGCAGAGCGCCCCAGCGTCATCGCCGATGACCTGCACCTCACGCGCCCGTCCACCTCGAAGCTCATCGCGCGCCTGACGGCCGCCGGTCTCGTGGAGCGCACCCCGGATTCGTCCGACGGCCGCTCTGCGCGCATCGCGCTGACCGCCGACGGGCGCCGCACCTACGAGCAGCTCGTCTCCGCGGGCGTCGCGATGCTCGCCGACGCCACCTCCGACTGGGAGGCGGAGGACGTGCGCACCCTGTCCACCCTGCTCGTCCGCTTCACCGACGCGCTCCTGGCCCCCGCGGAGGGTGCTCCATCCGTGGGCCGGATGACGTCCGCGACGTCAGAATCCGCCCACTGACCCCGGGCCCATCGACCCACTGACCTGCTCGCCCGCCGGCTTACCGCCCTGGCTCACAGACCCGCTGACCCACCGTCCCGAAAGGACCCCACCATGTCCCGTACCTACGTCGTCACCGGCGCCGACTCCGGCATCGGCCGCACCACCGCCCAGATCCTCACCGCGCGCGGCGACACCGTGATCGGCGTCGACCTGCGCGACGTCGAGGTCTCCGGCGACCTCTCCACGCCTGAAGGCCGCGTCGCCGCCGCCGAGGAGGCCACCCGCCTCGCCGGGGCCACCGTCGACGCCGTCATCGCCTGCGCGGGCCTGTCGATCCCGAAGCCGATCACGGCGACGGTGAACTACTTCGGCATGACGGAGTTCCTCGAGGCCATGCAGCCGGCTCTCGCCCGCTCCGAGGCACCCCGCGTCTCCCTGGTGTCCTCGATGGCCTCGATGCAGCCCGTGGTCCCGGCCCTCGTGGACGCGCTGCTCGCGGATGACGAGATCGCGGCTCACGAGATCGCGACCCGCATGGCCGAGGACGCCCGCCTCGCGAACGTCATCTACCCCTCGTCCAAGCGCGCCATCTCCCGCTGGGTGCGGCGCGAGGCGCCCAGCGCCCGCTGGGCCGGGGCCGGCATCCCGGTCAATGCCGTCGCCCCCGGCACTGTCGTCACCCCGATGACGACGGATCTCCTGGCCAGCGAGACGGGCAGGACGATGACCGATGCGTATGTGCCCATGCCGCTGAACGGCCATCAGGGTCCGGAATCCATCGCGAACCTGCTGATCTGGCTGACCTCGGTCGAGAACAGCCATTGCGCCGGGCAGACCATCTACTGCGACGGCGGCGCCGACGTGGTGCTGCGCGGCGATGACGTGTGGTCCTGGAACGACGAGACGACGCGAGAGACCTTCGCCGAGATCGGGGCAGGACTGCGCCGCTGACCTGCCCGTATTCCTGGTCTGCCCGCCCTGGCCTCAGGCGGCCTGCGCCTGCTCGGCGATCTTCTTCGTGTTCTGAGCGGTGCGAACCGTCGCGACGCTGAACTCGAGACCCAGACGCATCGCGATCAGCGCGATGACCGAGGGGATCCAGCCGAACACGATCGCGAGGATCAGGGGCACGGCGTTGAAGCTCGACTCCCCGTAGAAGCTGTTGAAGCTGCCCAGCATCGCGCCGAACATGATGCCGCAGAGGATCTGTCCCAGCCACAGCAGGAGCGCGACCACGAACGCCACGATGTACAGGAAGGCCGAGAACTTCACCGTGATGAAGTGGGTGAACGTGAAGTCGAACAGGGCGCGGAAGAAGCCCGCCTCGCCGTCCTGCTTCGGTGCGGGGACCCAGGACGGGTCCTGAGGGATCTGCGCGCCGGCGGCCGGCGAGCCCTGGCCGTAGGCGGGTGATCCCTGTCCGTACGCCGGGGAGCCCTGGCCAGACGCCGGCGAGCCCTGGCTGTAGACCGGCGCCGCCTGGCTGGGAATCTCGGAGCCCGATGCTGCACCGGAGGCCTGCTGGTCCCCGTACGGCGAGGCCTGCTGCTCGGAATCGGCCCAGGGCTGGTCGGCGGAGAGGTTCTGCTCCGGATACGGCGAGTCGAAGCGGTCCCCGTCGGATGGGTGCGACATAGCGCGATTCACGTCCTTCATACGTCGATGGCTGGTGCGCGGTCCACGCACCTCGGTCCACGCGCGGAGAACGGTCCCCAACTGCTGGCGGCCCCCGTCGCACTGTCCCCACGAGAACTGTAGTGCGCCCCTCGACGGGAGGTTGCGGTCCTCCAGGCGCCGAGACCGGCAGAGGCGGCGTGTGGCGGACAGCTCCTGTCCTCGTCAGCGGGCATGCTGAGAACATGGCCGCAGAGCAGACACCGGATCCGCTCGTCCTCGCTGATCTCGCGGCGTGGCACGAGTGGTTGATGGAGAACGAGGGCTCGTCCGACGGGGTGTGGCTGATGCTCGCCAAGAAGGGCAAGGTCGCGCCGATGACGCTCACCTACCAGGAGGCGCTCGAAGAGGCCCTGTGCGGCGGCTGGATCGACGGTCAGCGCAGGACGCTCGACGAGCTCAGCTTCCGCCAGCGCTTCACACCGCGCCGTGCTCGATCGCTCTGGTCCCAGCGAAATGTCGAGCTCATCGCGCGGCTCGCGACGGAGGGCCGGCTGCGCGAGGGCGGTGTCCGCGAGGTCGACCGGGCCAGGGCCGACGGACGCTGGGGACGCGCCTACGCCGGTCCCGCCACGGCGGAGGCCCCTGCCGAGCTGACAGCGGCGCTCGCGGCGTCGCCCTCCGCAGAGGCTGCCTTCGCGCGGCTGGGTCGCACCGCCCGCTACTCGGCGCTGCACCCGATCCTCACGGCGCCGAGCGAGGCGACCGCGGCCCGCCGCATCGCCTCACTGATCGCACGTCTCGAGACGGAGCGAGCGCCGAGCCCGGCCCTCGTCGTGACCCTCTCGTCGTGACCCGATCGGCTCAGCGATGCGGGTACGCGGCCTCGCGGTCCTGGAACTCGAGGATGGCAGGGTTCCGGATCACGCCGTCCTGGATCTCGATCGCGCTGTCGATGGTCTCCACACCCGCCCAGGCGGAGGGGCCGGCCATGACGGTCTCCAGGAACGGGAGGAGCGCCGAGCTGTTCTCCCAGCTCGCCGAGTTCCAGAGGTACGACGGGCTGTGGTCCACCGCATAGTAGTTCACGCCGCCCGCCAGGCGCAGCATCGGCTCGTCGAACGAGGTGGGCCGGGCGAAGGAGAAGCCCATGCCCTCGTCGCAGGAGACGTCGATGATCAGGCTGCCCGGCGTGAACTGCTGCAGGTCACCCTCGTGCAGGTACAGCAGCGGGGCGTTGGGGTCCTGCAGGGTGCAGTTGACCACGATGTCGCTCTCGGCGAGGAACGGGCCCAACGGGACCCGGCCCTCGTCGGTGATGGCCGCGCTCATGTAGGGCTCGTCCTCATGGGCGAACTGGACGATGTCCACCGAGTGGATCGGGGAGGCGACTGCGGCGACGGCGCGGTTGGTGAGCACTCGGATCTGGGTGATGCCGAGGGCGCCCAGCGCGGTGATCGCACCGCGGGCGGTGGCTCCGAATCCGATGACCGTGGCGGTGAGGCGGCGGCCGTAGTTCCCCGTCGAGCCGAGCAGCTGCAGGGAGTGCAGCACCGAGCAGTAGCCCGCGAGCTCGTTGTTGGTGTGGAACACGTGCAGGTTGAACGAACCGTCCTGGTTCCAGTGGTTCATCGCCTCGAAGGCGATGAGCGTGAGGCGCTTGTCGATGGCCAGCTGGGTGAGGTCGCGGTCCTGCACGCAGTGCGGCCATCCCCAGAGGATCTGGCCCTCGCGCATGGCGCGGATGTCCTCGTGCTGCGGCTTGGGCAGCGCGAGGATGTCGGCCTGCTCGAACAGCTCGGCGCGGCTGCAGATCCGGCCCACGTGCGGGGCGAGCTCGGAATCGGGGATGCCGAAGCGCTCGCCGTAGCCCGCCTCGAGGAGGATCCTGCTGCGCAGCTCGGCGGGGATCCGGCCGAGGTGCGCGGGGTGGATCGGCACCCGCCACTCGTCCGTCTTGCGGGAGAATCCGAAGACTCCGAGGGTGAACGCGGGGTCCGTCGTCGGTCCGCTCCGGTCGCTCTCGATGTCCTGGGTGATCTGGTCGTTCTGGCGTGGCAGCACGTGCGTCCGATCCTGGGCACCCGGTGGCACCCCTAGATCCTGACCATAGATCATCGCGCCAAACCCGCCTCCGGGAGCGGGCGGAGGCAGAGTCGGTGACCTCGAGTGCGGCCGAGGAGGCGTTCTCCGTGCTGCGTACGTGCTCCACGGTCGCACTCGAGGGGCGGGTCAGGCGCTGATGCGGGCCACCAGGTCGATCTCGACCAGGATGTTCGCGAGCTGCGAGCCGACCGTGGTGCGCACGGGGAACGGCTCGGAGAAGAACTCGCGGTAGGCGGCGTTGAACTCCTGGAAGTCGGCGAGGTCCGCCAGGTGCACGGTGGTCTTCAGGGCGTCGTCCAGGGTGGCCCCGCGCTCGGCGAGCACCGCCTGGATGTTGCGCAGCACCTGGCGGGTCTGCTCGCCGACGTCGGAGGAGACCTCGCCGGTGGCCGGATCCTGCGGGCCGAAGCCGGCGGTGAAGATCAGGTCGCCGCTGACGATCGCCTGGCTGTACGGGCCCGCGGGCTGCGGGGCGTTGTCGGTGTGGAGGGCTTCCTTGGTCATCGTTCTCCTCGAGGTCGTGGGTGATCACGGTCAGGTGCGGGGCACGGGCCCCGCGGGGCCGACGGGCGGTCGTTCATCCGCCGTCGGAGTCATGGCCGCCGGAGCGGAGGGGGTCGGGCTCGGCGCGGAAGCCGGCCGCGGGACGGGCGTCGGGGGAGCGCGGGCCCGGTGCGGCGCGCAGGCCGCTGCCGGGGAGGTCGCCGGTGAGCCGGCCGCCGGAGAGGACCGGACGGCCCGCGACCAGCACGTCGTCGATGCCGATGGCCAGGGCGGTGGGGTCGTCGTAGGTGGCGGTCGCGCGCACCGCGTCCCCGTCGACCAGGGCGATGTCGGCGATGTGCCCGGGCAGGATATGGCCGCGCTGGCCGAGGTGGAACCGCTCAGCGGGCAGGGTTGAGAGGTGCTCGATCGCCTCGGGCCAGGTGAGGAAGCCGTGCTCGCGCACATAGGTCGCGAGGTAGGTGGCGAAGGTGCCGCGGGAACGCGGATGAGGATGGGCGCCGATGAAGATCCCGTCGGAGCCACCCAGGTGTCCCGGATGGGCGATCAGGCGGCCGAGGTCCTCGACCGGCCGCTGGTCGCGCACCGCCATCACCACGTTCACCTCGAGGCGGGAGGCCGCCAGCAGATCCAGGGCGGCGTCGATGGGGTCGATGCCGCGACGCTGCGCGAGCTCGGCGAGGGTGAGGCCGTGCGCCGAGGCGAACTCGGGGGCGACGGTGTGGGCGATCGTGATGAGCTCGGGCCACTCCGGCCCCAGGCTCGGATACGCGTCGACCCCCGGGAACCAGTCGCGGCGCAGGCGCTCCCGCTCGGCCGGATCACGCAGCAGGGTCGCGGCCTCCTCGGGGTCCATGGCGTTCACGGCGGGCGGCAACAGCGTCATCCCCAGGATCGAGCAGCCGCGCGTGTACGGGTAGGCGTCGAAGCTCGCGTCGACGCCCTGGTGCTCGAGCCAGGCCATCAGCCGGTCCGCCTCGTCGGCCCGGGTGTGGAAGTGGGAGACGTGCACGGGCACACCCGCGTCGAGGCCGATCCGGGCCACCTCCTCGACCCCCACCTGCGAGTTGTCCTCGTAGCCGCCTCGCATGTGCGTCACGTACGGCAGGCCGTCGGCGGCCAGCGGACCGCACAGCGCCGCGATCTCGTCCGCTCCCGCGTAGAGGCCGGGCGTGTAGTCGAGTCCGGTGGAGAGCCCCACCGCCCCGTCGGCCACGCCCTGCGCGACCAGCTCGACCATGCGGGCGATCTCCTCGGCGCTCGCAGGGCGGTCCGTGCTGCCGAGCACCTGATGGCGCACGGTGCCGGCGGGAACGAGGTAGGCAACGTTCAGCGGGGCTGCGCCGTCATAGGTCGCGAGCAGATCCGCGACGCGAGGCCCGCGGTAGGTGGGGTGCGGGCCGTTGATCGCCGCGAAGTACTGCGCACCGTAGGCGCCGTCTCCCGGCGCGTAGGAGACGCCGTCCTGTCCGCCGATTACGGTCGTCACGCCCTGGCGCAGCAGGGCCAGCTGCACCTCGGGGTCGAAGACGACGCCCTCGGCGTGGGAGTGCGCGTCCACGAAGCCCGGCACCACGAGGCGGCCGTCGGCCTCGAGGACCTGCGCGCCCGCGGCGTCGGCCGGATCGAGGCGGCCCACGGCGACGATGCGCTCGCCCTCGATCAGCACGTCGGCAGCGGTCACGGAGCCTTCTTCGACGACGCGTCCCCCGCGGATCAGCAGTCTGGTCACGATCGGGCTCCCTCCAGGGCGTTCAGGCGGCCGGCGTCGGCCGTATCGGGGCGCATCGAGGCGGTCGCGGTGGCGACCGCGCCGATCGCGCAGATCACCACAACGTAGACGACCACGGGCCAGATCGAGCCGCTCGCCCATCCCACGAGCGCGGTCGCGATGAGCGGGGCGAGGCCGCCGCCGAGGGTGTTGGAGAGCTGGTAGCCGATGTTCACACCGGTGGTGCGCTGCTCGACGTCGAACATCTCGGTGAGCATGGTCTGCAAGGTGCCCTGCATGGCGATGCCCGGGATTACGAAGCCGATGATCATGCCCAGCCAGATCATGACCGGCTGGTGGGTGCCGTACAGCGCGAAGGCGGGCCACACCAGGACCGCGAAACCGACGCAGCCGGCGATGTAGACCTGCCGGCGACCCACCTTGTCCGAGAGCGCGCCGTACAGCGGCGCCATCACGATCTGCAGGGCGCCCACGATCATCGTGCCGATGAAGCCGACCTGCGCGGGGACCCCGTCGGCCACCATGAACGCGAGGCCGAAGGTGAGCACCACGTACCCGGCGATCGACTGCGGCAGGCCGATGAGGATCCCGAGGATCGCATTCTTGGGATGGCGCACCACCTCGCGCAGCGGCGAGGTCGCGGCGACCTTCTTGTCCGCGACGTCGCGTGTGTGCTGGGTGAACTCCTCGGACTCCTCGAGGTGGCGGCGCAGGAGCACCGCGATGATCGCGAGCACCAGGGCGAACAGGAACGGGATGCGCCAGCCCCAGGTCATGAAGAACGACTCCGGGCCCAGGCCCAGGCCCGCCATCATGCCGGCGGAGGCCACGTTGGCGATGCCGGCACCGCTGATGAGGAGCGCTCCGTACAGGCCGCGGCGGCCGACGGGGGCGTGCTCGACGACCATGGTCGCCGCGCCGCCCATCTCGCCGCCGACGAACAGTCCCTGGAACATGCGCGCGATGACCAACAGGATCGGGGCGGCCAGACCGATCGCGGCGTCCGACGGGATGAGGCCGATCGCGGCGGTGGTCAGACCCATGCCGATCACGGTGATCAGCAGGGTGAGCTTGCGGCCGAAGCGGTCGCCGATGTACCCGAACACCAGCCCGCCGATGGGGCGCAGCAGGAATCCGACGGCGAAGGTCGCGAAGCTCGACAGCTGCGCGACGAAGGCGGAGTCCGACGAGAAGAAGACGGCGGGGAACACCGCCGCCGAGGCGAGCCCGTAGAGGTAGTAGTCGAAGTACTCCATGAGCGTGCCGATGGCGCCGCCCGCGATGGTGCGCTTCTGGGTGCTGCTGAGCGTGGCGGCGGGGCCCTGATCTCCGGGGATCGGGGCGTCCGGCTGCACGGTGACGCCTGGTATCGACGACATGCTGTCCTCCTCGACGAGCAATAGTTGACTGACTGTATACATGGTTGACAGAGATTATGTCTACCCCGGGTGTCATGATGTGGAGATGACGGCCGAGCGCACCAGACCGAGCACCCCCGCACGCACCACGTCGAGCGCCGGGCCGAGCACCGGCGCCGCTGCCGAGTCGGGGACGGGGGCGGGCATGGCTCCGAGCGCCGGGCCGGGCGCGGCGGCGAGCACGGCTGCCGGCGGGCTGCCCCGGGCCCGTTTCGCGACCTTCGAGGACGCCTACCGCACGCTGACCCCGCTGATGGAGGCGATCACGTCGGTGGTGGGCTTGCACTGCGAGGTGGTGCTGCACGACCTGAGCCGGGGCGACCTCGACCATTCCGTCGCCGCGATCGTCAACGGGCACCTCAGCGGTCGCACCGTCGGCGGGCCATCGACGAACCTCGGTGTCGAGGTGCTGCGTGACCAGAGCACCGACCACGATGCCCACGGCTACCGCGGCCGCACCGCCGACGGTCGCGAGCTGATCAGCTCCTCGACCTACTACCGCGACCACGACGGAAACGTCATCGCCGCCTTCTGCATCAACGTCGATCTCACGCCGGTCCAGACCGCGATGACCGCTCTGGACGCCCTCCTGCCCACGGCCCGCGAGGACGTCGCCGAACGGCCGAAGGAGCTGGTGGGACCCGATATCTCGAGTGTGCTCGAGGAGATGGTCGACGAGTCCATCGCGCATGTCGGCAAGCCCGTGCCGGCGCTGACCAAGCCCGAGCGGATCGAGGTGCTGCGCCTGCTCGAGGAGCGCGGCGCCTTCCGCATCAAGCGCGCCGCCGATCTCGTCTCCGCCCGGCTCGGGGTCTCCCGCGTGACGGTCTACGGCTATCTCGACGAGATCCGCCGCGGCTGATCCCGGGGGAGTGGGGCGGGCCTGACGGGGTGTGCCGTCCGTACGTCCCGGTCCGTGCACTGCCGGCTCGACCATCCGATCAGCTGATGCACGAGCAGCTGCGAACCCGCCACGCGGCCGATGCGGAGCAGAGAGCGCGTCCCTAGCGTGGCGGGTATGCCTCACTCCGAGAAGACACTCCCCGAGAGGGCCCGACGAGACGCCCCCACCCATCGCGGTGGCCGCACCATCCAGATCCTCGCGGTGCTGGCGTTGGCCGGGATCGGTGCGGAGCTGCTGGCCGCGTACGCCGAGACCACCGGTGACCTCGGCGGCGTGGCGTTCTCCCTGGTGCTCTTCGCAGCGCTCTACGGGACTCCGGCACTGCTCGCCCGCGACCTCGCACGACGCCTCGGCTGGGGCTGGGGCTGGCCGAGCATGCTCTGCCTGTTCGCGGCGCTGGGGGTGACCCAGGCATGCCTCATCGACCAGTCGCTGTTCTCCGCCGACTACGGCGGGTACGCGGGCTGGGCCGAGAACCGCGAGCCCACACTGATCCCCGCGCTGGGCTTCAGCGGATTCAACGCCTACTCGTTCCTGATGGGCCACCTGGTCTACAGCTTCGCGGCACCGATGGCGCTCGCCGAGGCCTGGTCCCCACGGCGGGCCCGCACGCCCTGGCTCGGCCGGGTCGGCACGACGATCGCCGCGCTCGCCTATCTGCTCGCGGCGCTGATGATCCTCGGGGACGAGTCCTCGCACTCCGGCAGCGTGGCCCAGCTGTTCGGCGCAGGGGCGGTGGTCACCGCTCTGGTGGGGATCGCCGTGCTGTGCGGGCGCAGGTCCCGAGGGGCCGGTTCGCCGGCCGAGTGTCGCGATGGCCGCCGACGGGTCCCGATCTGGATGGCGATCATCGTGGGCCTCGTCGCCGGGCTCGTTCCGGATCTCATGCCGCCGACGTGGCTCGGGACCGCTCTGTCGATCGCTGTCACCGCGGCGCTCGGCACCGGGGTGCTCGTGGCCTCCCGACGGTCCTGGTGGACGGGGCGGCAGATGGCGGCCGTCGCGTTCGGACTTCTCCTCGAGCGCGGGCTGCTGGCCTTCACCTACTACCCGCTGGCGGGTGAGGTGACGGCAGCGGCGAAATACGGCCACAACATCGTCATGCTCCTCGCAGTGCTGCTCGCCGGCGTGCTCGCACTCCTCCCGCGAGGCCACGAGCAGGAACGCTCACGCTGACCGCCTATTCGTCGGCGGTGTTCAGGTGCGGAGCGCGCAGGATCGCGCAAAGGTCACCGCATGAGGCTCTATCTGTCGTCGTACCAGATCGGTCTCCACGGCGACGTGCTCGCGGGCCTGGTCGGCGGGCAGCGGCGGGGGCGAGTGGTCTCGAATGCGTTGGACGGCTACGACGAGGAACGCCGCCGAGCTGATACCCGCCGACAGATCGCGCAGCTTGCCGAGCTCGGACTCTTGGCGACCGACCTCGATCTTCGCCAGCACGACCCGGACACGATCGCTGACGAGGTCGGAGAGCCGGACTTCCTGTGGATCCGCGGAGGGAATGTCTTCACGGCGCGCATGGCGATGGCTCGCTCCGGCCTGGACGAGGTGATCATCGAGGGCCTGCGCCAGGATGCGTTCGTCTACGCCGGATTCAGCGCCGGTGCGTGCGTGCTCGCCCCGAGTCTCGCGGGGCTCGAGCACTGCGACCCCGTGGAGGACTGCATCGCGGAGCACGGCACCGTGCGATACGACGGATTGGGAATCCTCGATCGACCAGTCGTCCCGCACCTCGAGTCACCAGAACATCCGGAGACTGCGCTGCTCGGGGAGGTCGCGGCACGCTACTCCACGGCAGGAGAGCCGTTCTGGGGACTGCGCGATGGCGAGGTCCTGGTGACGGACGGCAACGGCGGTGCTCCGAAAGTCCTCTGAGCTGCGGGTCCGGCGGCCCTCCCGGCTGCCCGCTGCAGACGCCCGCTCACCGACCTGTAGCGGGCGGGCGGCTCAGAAGAAGGTCTCGACCGCCTCGAGCACGGTGCTGCCGTCGGCGTCGACGACGGGGATCAGGCGCCACTTGTCGAAGGCTGTGCAGGGGTGGGACAGCCCCAGGGTGACCACGTCACCGATCGCGATGCCCGGATCGCCCGTGTAGCGCAGAAAGGTGTGCTGGTCGTTCAGCGCGGTGATCTCCGCGGCGGCCTCGGGTGTGAACGGGCGCTCCGCGCCGCCGAGCCGGCTCGCGACGGCAACCGGCGTGGGCAGGCCTTCGTCGAAGGGGACGTCGCGCTTGCCGGCGTCGAGCAGGGCGAGGCCGGGCTCCGGCATCGAGACCACCCGGGCATAGGCGCGCATCGCAGGCAGCAGGGCCTGCTCCGTCGCGACCTCGCGCGTCGTGTCCAGCGGGGAGATGCCCCGGTAGAAACCGGAGTCGTGCACGATGTAGGCGCCCGAGCGCAGGATCGCCCGCACGTCGGTCAGCGTCTCGAAGCTCGCGGCGACCAGATCGAAGTAGGCACTGCCGCCGCCGCTCACCCACGGGGTCCCGTCGATCAGCGGGCGCAGGCGCTCCACCAGCGCGGCGAGAGCGTCGCAGTAGGCGCCGACCACCCGCAGGGACTCCTCAGCCCGGTCATGGGCGAGCGCGCCCTCGTATCCCGCGGCCCCGTACAGGGTCAGCGTGGTGGAGGCGGCGATGCGCTCGGCGATCGCGACGGCGGTGGCCTCGTCCCGGGCACCGGTGCGGCCCCCGTCGGCCCCGAGCTCGACCAGCACGCCGAGGCGGGAGCCGTCGGGCAGCTCGCGCTCCAGCAGGTCGACGGTGGCGAGCGAATCCGCCCAGCACACGAGCTCCTGCTCGGGATGCTCGGCCAGGTGTGCAGCGAGCCGGCGCAGCAATGCCGGATCCGTGCAGGCGTTCGCGAGCTGCACGGTGGGGATGCCCTCGCGCAGCGCCACATCGGCCTGCCAGCCGGTGGCCACGGTGATCCCGGTGCAGCCGGCGTCGAGCTGACGGCGCCACAGCACGGGGGCCATCGTCGTCTTGCCATGGGGCATCAGCTCGAGCCCGCGCTCGCTGGTCCACGCGGCCATCACCTGAAGGTTGTGCGCCATCGCCTGCTCGTCGAGCACCAGCAGCGGGGTGGAGAAATCCGCCAGCGGCGCCTCCAGCGCGGTGATCGGGCGGCCGACGAGGCCCGCCGGGAACGACTTGTCGAGCAGTTCGACCGTGCGCTGGACCTGCTGGGACATGGAGACCTCGTTCGGCTCGACAGTGATGAACTGCGAGTCTCCGAGCTTGGCCAGGATTATGCAAGGCGAGGCAGGCCGACCGGACGGTGGGGCCGAGCGGGGCAGGGATGGGGCTGCCGGGCAGGACCGGCAGCCGTCGTCCGTCAGCGCCGGATGTCCAGGCGCCCCACCGAGGTGATCGGGGCGACGCGGCCCTCCTCGAGCTGATACTGGCAGCCCACGATGCCGAGCTCGCCGGCGGCGACGGCGTCGCTGATCACCCGCGAGGAGCGCATGAGGGCGTGGATGGTCTCGTCGAGGTGGCGGCGGCCCACGGCGTCGGCGTCGATCTTCGCCATGTCCACGTACGGGGTGTCCTGGTGGCTGGCGAGCCACTCGCGCTGCACGGCCGGCTGGATCAGCTCGAGCTCGCGACGGATCGCGGGCGTGACCGTGCTCGGGTGGGCGGTGGTCTGGTCGATCGCGGCCTTCACCGCGCCGCACGAGCCATGCGCGAGCACTACGATCACGGCGACACCGAGCTCGGCGACGGCGAACTCCATGGTGGCGACGGTGTTCTCGTTGGCGATCTGGCCGATGTTGCGCACCACGAAGAGATCGCCGAGACCGCAGTCGAAGAGGATCTCGGCGGCGACACGGGAGTCCGAGCAGCCCAGGAACGCCGCATCAGGGGCCTGGTAGCCGGTCAGCTGACTGCGTCGCGCCGCGTCCTGCTCGGGGTGCCGCAGCTCGCCCTGCATGAACCGCTCGTTGCCTTCGGCGAGGGCATCCCACGCCTCCTGCACGCTGACGCGGGCTGTACCCATGGTCGACATCCTTCCGGGTGGTCATCGGACGATCGGCGAGGCGCTCCTCGTCGATCAAAATCTCGCTGCACACTACTCCGCGCCGCGCGGTGGGCCCGCGCCGAACGCCGCTCGTGAGATGGCCGCGACACGGCCACGGAGGGCGTGAAGAGGTGCTTCGCACGCGGCCGGGTCCCCTCGGAACGACCCCCGGGAATCTGTCTCAGTGAGCAGCATCGGCCCAGGTCATGAACTCTTCTGCGTCCAACACGGGCTTGCCCCATTTCGCCGCATTCTTCGACTTGTTGGACTGGGTTCCGCGCTCGGCGACGACCAGCACGTCGGTCTTCGTCTTGGTGACGTTCGCGACGGGATGCAGGCCGCGCTGCTCCGCCAAGCGCTCCATCGTCGACCTGTCGAGATAGCCGTGCTCAGGGTGGACCACCTCTCCCGTGAAGCACACGCGCACGCCGGGCCGGAGCACCTCGGCGGCGGTCGGCGGGCCCTCGAGCACGAGGTCCTCCGGGAGGACCCGCACACCGAAGTGCTCCTCGGCGCCGCGCAGCCTCTCCACCACCGCGTCGTCCCGATCGATGACCCGCTCCCAGGCGGTGCGCAGGGCATCGGCCAGCACCTGCGCAGGGTCGTCGTCGGCCGAGAGATTCCCGCCGACGACGAAGCCCTCGGGGCCGACGGTCCCGCTCTCCCCGTGCGTGCGGGCCAGCAGATAGCCGGTGCCGTGGGTGAACGGCGGGAACGCGGTGCCGACCGGCGGCTGCCACGCGGAGGGGCCGGGGGCCCCTGCGCGGAGCCGCTGCACCGCGTCCCGCACGGCCCGGGCCCGCTCCAGGGCCGACGGGGCGTTCAGCGCGGAGCGCTCGTCGGCCGTGAGCTGGGCGGTGGGCAGGTCGATGCCCAGCGGCATCGGGTCCACCACGCCGTTGCGCTTGAGCTCGAAGTCGATCCAGGCCAGCTGCTCGTCGATGCGGGGGCCCACGGGCACACGCCCGGCGAGCAGGGGAGCGAGGGCGGGCCAGGCCTCGGCGAGCACCGGGGCGAGCTGCACGTCGCGGGTGGTCAGCCCGAACTCGGTGCGCGCCGCATAGAGGTCGCTGGTGGGGTTCACGACGGTGGTGGCCTCATCGCCGTCGTCCGTCACCACCGCGAGCTCCACCGGTCGCGGACGGTATTTGTCGCCCATCGTGCCCACCGTCAGCGCCGCCAGGTACACCTCGCCGAGCGCCTCGGCCGGCGCGCTGGGATCCGTGGGGGAGGCGAGGAAGCGCCGCACCCGGGTATCGGATTTGAGGTCGCGCGGCAGCACATCCCGCCGCAGCACCAGGCCCTCCAGGCTCGTGCACCGTGACAGCGCCACGTACAGCTGCCCGTTGGCGAAGGTGCCGCCGGTGAGGTCCACGACCACGCGATCGAGGGTCTGCCCCTGGGACTTGTGGATGGTGATCGCCCAGGCGAGCTTCATGGGCAGCTGGGTGAAGGTGCCGATGACCTCGTGGATCAGATGCCCGCCGTCGACCGAGGGGCGCGTGACGTCCCACGTGTGCGGGCGCACCTGTTCGTTGCGCCCGTCCCGCAGGAGCACCTCGACGAGCGGCCCGTCAGAGTCCGTGCCCAGAGCGGTGATCCGACCCAGGGTGCCGTTCACCCAGCGGTCCCACGGATCGTTGTTCAGCATCATCACCTGCGCGCCGACCTTCAGCTGCAGCTGCACGTCCGTGGGCTGCTCGAAGCCGTCGGTCTCGCCGCTGATCTGGGCGGTGAGGGTGTGCACCGGATCGGGGAGGCGCTCGAGCATCTGGCGATTGCGGGAGGTGACGATGCGATTCGTGGTCGCCAGCGTCAGCCAGAACTCCTCCATCGGCGGCTCGAAGTCCTTGTCGGTCCGGGTGTTCAGCTCCGCCCGCGCGTCCTCCAGCAGCGCGCCCTCGCGCACCGCGTTCAGCAGGTCCACCAGGCGATCATCGCCCTGCTGGCGGAAGACGGTGGTCAGCTCGACCACTTCGACTGCGGAACGGTCGAAGGCGTTGGCGGAGAAGAAGAACGGGGTGCCGTAGCGCTGCTCGAGATGCGCGGCCTCGCTGTCGTGCACCACCGGCGGCAGCTGGTACAGATCGCCCACGAGCACCAGCTGCACCCCGCCGAAGGGCTCGCCCGGCTGCGGTCCGAAGCGCTCGAGCGCGGCGGCGAGAGCATCGAAGAGGTCTGCCCGCACCATCGAGGCCTCGTCGATGATCAGCACATCCAGCGCGGCCAGGGTCGCCGCGAAGCGCCCGGGGTAGTAGCGCGGGGAGCGCACGAACTCCTCGCTCGCCCCGATCGGGAAGGAGAACAGGCGATGGATCGTGTAGCCGTCGACGTTCAATGCGGCGATGCCCGTGGGCGCCACCGTGATCGCGGCGCTGTCGGTGGTCTCCAGGAAGTGCCTGATCAGCGTGGACTTACCCGTGCCTGCGCGGCCCGTGAGGAAGAGGTGGCGGCCGGAGCTGAGGGCGTCCAGGGCGCGCTGGAAATCCTCGGTGATCGTGAGCGGAGCAGGCATGGGGAGATTCTCCCGCATGGCGCTGAGGATCGCCGACGCTGCATCGTGGCCGAGATCGCCCACCCCCCGAGCATCTGCTGGCTGACCTGGTGACCTCCGCTCCGCCGAAGGACCGTGACGTCGAGCGAGAGAAGGCCCGCGCCCGCAGCGCCAGGCGGTTCCCGGCGGCCGACGTGTCCTGACTCCACGAGCCGTGCCGACCTCTCAGTCGCGCGAGTGAGCAGCCCCGTGCCGTACTTGTCGGACCTACGCGAGGTTCCCGAGGAGCAGCTCGAGCGTGAAATCGAACCGCTCGTGCTCAGTTCCGGACACGAGCTCGGTCGCGTGATCGCTGATGTGGGGGAAACGGTCTGTCGGCAGAGCGGTGAACCGGGAGATCAGCGCAGCTCGGTCCGTCGTGCTGTGCCGCCAGTCGTCCTGGTCTGACCCCTGGCGTGCGGCAGCGATATCCAGCGTGTAAGCACCGACATAGAGGAACAGGGCATCGATGGTCCATGCCGCCACTTGAGGCGCGATACCGGCCGCGATGAGGATGGCGAACATTCCCTCGTTGATGCGCAGGATCTCGAGGTCCGAGACATCCATGGCGAGGGCGGCCCGTGAGATGCCGGGGTAAGTCAGGTACTGGTCGCGCAGTTGGGCGCAGACGTCGGTGATCTGCTCCCGCCAGCGGTCCGGCGCCGCATCGGGCAGGACGATCTCGCTGCACAGGCGGCTGATGATCAGCTCGTCCAGATCGGCCTTGTTCACGACGTGCGCGTAGAGCGACGCGGGGCCCGTTCCGAGCTCGGTCGCCACGCTCCGCATCGTGAGGGCGTCGTAGCCGCGAGCGGCGACGATGCTGAGTGCGGCATCGGTGATCCGATCCACGGTGATCGGAGCCCTGCGGGGAGCGGACGGTTTGTCGCTGTTTGCGCGCCGAGCCGCACGTCGCCGCTGGGGTTCCGAGTTCATGGCGCCACCATACCTTGACACGAACACCGTTCGCCACATAGAACAGCGTTCGTGCTTAACGAACAGCGTTCTACTTCGTCTCTCCGAGAATCATGGATGGCCCTGGCGGGCCTGTCCGCCGTCTTCCTCGTCGAGATGCTCGACAACTCGATCCTCAACCTCGCACTGCCCACGATCGGGCGGGAATTGCAGGCATCGACGATCGCTCTGCAATGGGTGACCAGCAGCTATGCGGTGGTCTTCGGCGGCTTGATGCTGACATTCGGCGCGCTCGCAGACCGTTTCGGCCGACGTCGGATGATGCTCATCGGCCTCGTGCTGCTCGGCGCGGCGAGCATGGCGACTGCGGTCGTGACGACCGCCGAACAGCTGATCGTCGTCAGGATGCTGATGGGCGTCGCGGCGGCGATGACCACTCCGGGCTCGATGGCTCTCGCATTCCGTCTGTTCGAGGAGGAGAGCCTGCGAGTCCGAGCCATCACCCTCATCTCGACCGTCGGTCTCGTGGGACTCGCGCTCGGCCCCGTGCTCGGCGGCCTCGTGCTGACCGTTGCGCCCTGGCAGATGCTGCTGCTGGTCAATGCGCCAATCGCGCTCCTCGCCATCATTGGAATCCGGGGAGGCATCGCGGCCGACGATCCCGCCGAGCTGCACCATGACCCGCTCGATATGCTCGGCGCGCTGCTCGCCACGACGACGATCGCGCTGGCGCTTCTCGCGCCGACGGTCTTCGTCGAGGGGGGTTCGGGAGCGTGGAAGTCGTGGGCGATCGCCGCGTCGGCGGTGATCATGGCAGGACTGTTCGTGATCAGAGAGCGTTCTGCCGAGCATCCGCTCCTGGACCTCGGCGTGATCGCGCGCCCTTCCGTCGCAAGCGGCCTGGCCTTCAAGACAGCGGCGGGACTGGCGACGGCAGGACTCAGCTATCTGGTGACTCTGCAGCTCCAGCTCGCCTGGGGGTGGAGCCCGACCCAGGCCGCCCTGGGCATGCTTCCGCAGGTTGTCGTGCTGCTGGCGCTGGGCCCCTTCGTGAATCGGCTCGTCCAGCGGGTCGGGATCAGCCGTGCGGCCTGGATGGGAGCGGTGGCAGTAGTGGCAGGACTCGCCGTTTACGGCCTGCTCAACGGGTTCGGCTACGTCTGGATCGCGATCGCGCTGGCTCTGGTCGCGGGCGGCCTCCGCGTGGTCGGGGTCGTCTCGGCCGTCAGCGTTCTGAACGGCCTGCCGGATGACCGGACATCCATCGGCGCTGCGCTCATCGACACGACCACGGAGGTCGCCAACGGGGTCGGCATCGCCCTGGCGGGAACGGTTCTGGCTGCGCTGTTCTCCGGGAGCATTGCGACGTCCGGTTGGTCTGCCCAGCAGGCCGAGCAGTTCGAGAGCGGCGTGAGCGTCGGTGGTCTCCTGCTCACCGTGGTGGCAGGCGCTCTCGTCGGATTCGGGTTCGTGCGTTCGCGGGCATTGTCGTCGGCAGCGGCTCGTGCAAGCCTTTAGACATGCGCACCTCCACGGCCTGGGACGCCCTCCCGCAGCGACTGCCCGACTGGTTCCGCGATGCCCCGCTGGGCATCTTCATCCACTGGGGCGCCTACTCGGTCCCCGCCTGGGCGGAGCCCACCGCCGAGCTCGGGGCGGTCGAGAGCGACCTCGGCTGGTTCGCGCACAATCCCTATGCCGAGTGGTACTTCAACACCATCCGCATCGACGGCTCGCCCGCTGCCGAGCACCATCAGGAGGTCCACGGCGGCGCCCCCTACGACGACTTCCTGGACCAGTGGACGCCCACCGAGTTCGACCCTGCCGCGTGGGCGGATCTGTTCCGCCGGGCCGGTGCTGACTACGTCGTGCCCACCACCAAGCACCACGATGGGATCACCCTGTGGGATGCGCCGGGCACGGGGGACCGCAACACCGTGCAGCGTGGTCCGCGCCGGGACCTCGTGGGCGAGATCGCACGCGCCACCACGGATGCCGGGCTGCGCTTCGGCGTGTACTACTCCGGCGGTCTGGACTGGCACGTGCGGCCGACGGATCCGCTGGTGAGCGGGGACGATGTGGGCGACAGGCTGCGACCGCGCGATGACGAGTACGGGAAGTACTGCAGCGCGCACGTGCGGGACCTCATCGACCGCTATCAGCCTGACGTGTTCTGGAACGACATCGGCTGGCCCGACGAGAACTTCCACTTCGACGAGGGCGGGCTCGGGGAGCTGCTCGCGCACTTCTACGCCCAGCGGCCCGAGGGTCTGATCAACGATCGGTTCGCCGGCGCCCACCAGGACTTCGTCACCACCGAGTACCAGGCCGGGGAGATCCCGGAGGGTCAGCCGTGGGAGAACTGCCGCGGCATCGGGCTGTCCTTCGGCTACAACCAGGTCGAGGACGCCTCCCAGTACATGTCCGGTGCGCAGGCCGTTCGCCACGTGGTCGACGCCGTGTCCAAGGGCGGCCGCGTGCTGCTGAACGTCGGCCCGCGGGCCGATGGCACCCTGCCGGAGCTGCAGGTGAAGGCGCTCGAAGCGCTCGGTGAGTTCATGGCCCAGCACAAGGCGCACCTCGCCGGATCGCGAGGTCTCGGCGAGCTGGAGATCCCCGGCGTGAGCTGGGCTCGAGCGGTCGAGCAGGAGGGCACGTGCTACGTGTTCCTCTCCGGACCGCAGGGACGAGTATCGCTCAGCGGCGCTGACCTTCCCGTCGGCTACGACTGGCCGGCCGAGGGCGTCGAGGTGGACCTGGCCGGCGAGGAGTCCGCTCCGATCGCGGTCAGCGCGAGGGCCACGAACGGTTCCTGACCGGTAGAGCCGCCGCGCACCACGAGGGCCCGATCAGCCGGCGCTCGGGGACTCGGCGTGCGACGGCCGGTCCTCGTGCCAGGCGGACCAGAGCCGCGCGAAGGGTCCGTCGCCCTCCACCAGCTCAGCATGCCCACCGCTCTCGACCACTCGGCCGTCCTCCATCACTACGACGAGGTCGGCATGCTCGGCGTGGAGGAGGCGGTGTGCGACGACCAGAGCGGTGCGGCCGGCCACGACCGCGGCGATGGCACGGTCCAGCGTGCCATCGCTGCCGGCCTCGGCGGTCGCTTCGTCGAGCACGACCACGGGAGGGTCGGCGAGCAGCACTCGCGCCAGGGCGATCTGCTGGATGCGTGCCTCGTCGAGAGCAGCCCCGGGAATACCCGCAAGACCGCCCGTGGCGTCCGTGCCTGTCGCCCAGCGCGCCCCGACGGCCTCGAGCGCAGCGATCAGCTCAAGGTCCGTGGCCTCGGGGCTCGCTAGCCGGAGGTTGTCCGCGACGGAGCCGGTGAACAGGTGCGCCCCCTGGGTCACCAGCAGCACGGCGGGTCGGGAACCTGCCCGGGCGGAGGCCGGGTCGACGCCGCCGATCCGGGCGGTGCCGGAGACGGGCGCGAGGGACCCGGCGACCGCGCGCGCGAGCGTCGATTTCCCGGACCCGGACGCCCCCACCAGCACCGTCGTGGACCCGGCGGGGAGGCGCAGATCCACGCCGTCCAGCGCGCGGCGCGTCCCCACCTGCCCGGGATAGGAGTGCACGAGAGCATCGATCTCGACCGCGGCGTCGGCGATCTCCCTGGCTGCCGGGACGGGACGCGCCACCTGCAGCACCCCGACCAGCCGTTCGAGCCCCGCGTGCGCCCTCTGCAGATCGTCGATGCTGGTCAGGAGATCGCCGATGGGGCCGAAGAGGCGGTGGAAGAATAGGGCGGCGGCCGTCACGGCACCCACGCTCAGCACTCCGGAGTCCACCCGCCAGTACCCGGCCGCCAGCACCGCGGCGAGACCGATGAACTCCGCGGTGTTCAGGCCGCCGAAGAAGCAGTTGCGCACGGCGGCCTGCCGGAGCTGTGTGGCCACGGCATCGAGGCTGCGCTGCGAGATCAGGTGCAGCCGGTCCTCCGCCCGGCCGTGCGCGCGCACCGTCGCCGCACCAGCCACGGTCTCGATGAGGGCCTGGCCCCGGCCGGCCTCCTGGTGCCGCATGTGCACGTACAACGGTCGGGAGCTCCGCAGGAAGCGGAGGGAGGAGAGCGTCTGGAGCGGGACGGCGAGCAGGGCCGCCGCGGCCAGCCAGGGGTCGAGAGCGGCGAGTCCCACGGCGGTCAGGACGATGGTGAACAGCGCCCCGACGACGCGCGGCAGCACCCCGGAGACGGCGTCGGTGACCGCCTCGACGTCTCCGGTCACCCGGGAGACGACGTCGGAGCTGCCCGCTCCTTCGACGACCCCCGCGTCCAGGCCCACGGCCGCTCGGAACACGTCCTCGCGGAGCTCGGCGAGGGCGTCCTGCAGGCACGCCACCAGGAGTCGGCCGCCCGCCCAGGAGGTCGCGGCGGCGATGACCCCCGCGGCGAGCACCACGAGGCATACGAGCGCGACGCCGCCCGCACCGCCGCCCGCGATCACGTGGTCGACGATCCGGCCGAGGGCGGGCGGGACGACCAGTGCAGCGGCCGAGCCGGCCAGCAGCAGCCCCGTGGTGGCCAGGAGGACACCCCATCGCCGCCCGAGGAGTCGCAGGACCGTGCGGGCGGTGGAGCACGGATCGGCGATCGGCAGCGAGGGTCCAGGCATCATGCGGCGACCTCGGTGCGGAGGGCGCGGGGAGCGACCGTGCGGGCATCGAGCACGTGGGAGCAGGCCGCGAGCAGCGGAGGCTCCCCGGTGACCACGACGAGCGTCCGGCCCAGGCGTGCCAGGCCCTCGGCGACGCGTCGGGCCGTGAGGGGGTCCAGGGCGGTCGTGGGCTCATCGAGCACGACGACCTCGGCGTCGTCGTGCAGCGCACGGGCCAGCAGGAGCCGTTGGCGCTGCCCGCCGGAGAGGCGTCGCCCGGATTCGCCGACCGGCGCCTCCGGAGACCCGACGTGGTCGATCACGTCGTCCAGGGTGGTCGCCGACGCCAGCCCGGGATCGATCGGTCCGCCGGTGAGGCAGACGTTCTCGTGCAGGGTGCCGGTGAACACTGCGGCGTCGTGCGGGGGAGCGATGACTCGCACGCGGTACCTGGCGGGCCCGAGGGTCAGCGCGTCGTCCCCGTCGAGAAGCAGCTCCCCGGGGTCCGGGGCGACGCGGAAGGCGAGGAGCGCGGCGATCTCGCGGGCCTGGGCGGCTCCCTCGACGTGCACACCGACCATCTGCCCCGCGCGCACGAAGAGCGATCCCGCCGTGCCGGACGCGTCGGGCTTCCATTCGAGCACCGCCGGGGACTGTGGACCTGACGCGGCGCCGCTGCCCTCGGGCAGGACGAAGTCCTCGGCGATCAGCGCGTGCAGGCGCGCGGCGGAGGCCCGCTTGTGCGACCAGTTCGCCCCGAACGTGCCGATGTGCGCGAGCGCCCCCTGCAGGAACTGGGCAAGACCCACGACGGTCACGAGCTGTCCCGGGGTGATCCGCCCCGTGACCGCCATCCATCCGGCGACCAGGGTCAGCACGGACATGTACAGCACGGAGACCGTGCTGGAGACCGCCTGGTAGGTCAGCAGCGATCGGGCGGCCGCGACGGCGCCGTCGCGGGAGGCGGCACTGGCCCGCCGGTAGCGGCGCACGACCTCGCGCTGCGCACCGAGCCCCTGCAGCACCCGCAGGCCGGCCATCGCATCGGTGGCGACCTCGCTCGCGGACGCCGCCGACGCCTGCTCCCGTAACCCCAGCAGCTCGAGGGGGCGAGCGAGGGCCTTCATCCCCCACAGCACCAGGACCGCTCCGAGGAGCACGCCGAGTCCCAGCGGGCGCGAGATGACCAGCAGCGCCGCGGTGCTCGTCAGCAGCGCCATGACGGTCGCGCCCTGGGCGGCGACGCTCCAGGCCACCCCGGCGACCCGGTAGGTGTCGCTGGTGGTGATCGAGAGGATCTCTCCGGTGGGGCGCGGCGTGTGCTGGCGGTGGTGCAGCACCCGCGAGGCCGTGAGCTGACGCAGATCGTGCTCCCCGTGGCCGTACACGGCGACCATCCCGCGCGAGGCCCGTTGGTAGCTGAGCGAGAGAACGACGAAGACGGCGGCGAGCAGGCCCAGCCAGAGCACGAGCGCGGCACCGTCCCGGGGCATCACGGCACGGTCGATGACCACGCCGATGAGGATCGGGACGGCGGCCTCGCAGGCCTGGTGCAGCATGAGGCCCGCCGTGCACGCGGCGAGGCGGCGATCGCGGCCGTCGCGTGCGAGGGCCACGCGCAGCATGCTGGCGACGGTCAGGGACGGGGGACGCTCGAGGAGGCTCTGCACCCTGTCGACGCTAGGTGTGGCAGGCGCCGCGCGGGTGACGAGGACTGTCGAGCAGCGGACACCTGTGACTTAGGATCACCTCACTTCACCTCCTGGGTGACGGGCCGGGCGTCCAGCGCCTGCCCGTCGCCTTCCCGCCTTCCGCCCGCCCGTGCGGGCCGCATCTCTCTGGAGCCTCCGTGACCGACCTCGTGGACCGACCTCCGGCGGGCCCCGACGCGGGGGCGGCGCCCGCTGACCCTGCGCCTCCGTGCCGCGGGAGCATGATCCCCGAGGGGTACCTGCTCACCACGAGGTTCCTGCGGTACGTGTCCGCCGATGACGAGCAGTCCTCCTGCGTCCCATCCCCGCACGTCCACCGGGAGCACGCCGTGTTCTGGGCCGCCCGCGGCGTCGCGTCGGACCTCGAGGTCGACGGGGTCCAGCGCAGCCTCGCGCCGGGGCAGGGCCTGTTCGTCCCGCCCGGCACGCCGCATGGGGCGAGCCGGGCGGAGACGACGGCACTGGCGGTGCTGTTCGTGCATCCTCACGCCTGGCCCCAGGCTCCCGATCAGGTGGCCTCGGTGGTCGCGAACGCCGCGCTGCGGGAGATGCTGATCCATCTTGCACAGTTCGCCATGCCGAGGGATCAGCGGCTGCGGGCCCAGCACGTGTGCCTCGAGCTGATCACGGAGGAGCCCCGGGTCTCCCTCGCCCTGTCGGTGCCGAGGGATCCACGCATCGTCGGTATCGCTCGCGCGATCCTGTCCGATCCGGCAGATGGCCGCTCCCTCGAGGACTGGGCGTACCTGACGTCCTCGAGCACGCGCACCCTGGTGCGGGCCTTCCGGGCCGAGACCGGCATGACCTTCGCCGAATGGCGCTCGTGCGCGCGGATGTCTGCGGCGGTTGCGCTGCTGGGTGACGGATTCCCTGTCGGGGTGGTCGCCCGGCGCGTCGGCTACGCGACCGCGAGTGCGTTCAGTGCCGCCTTCCATCGGACGATGGGCCGGCCGCCGCATCGCTTCCTGCCGACGCGAGGGGCCGACGCCTGGCAGACGGACGTCTGACGGGCCGACGTCTGGCGGGCGGACGTGATCGACGCCACCGGCTTCGGGGTGCGGATGTCCGCTGCGCGACAGGTCGTGTCCCTTCTCGACATGCGGACCGCTCTAGGTTTATTGAGGTTTGCCTAACCTATCCTGGCTCTTCGCCCGGCCCCTCTCCGAAAGGTCGCTCCATGGTCACCATGCGCCGTTCCTCGTTCCTGCTCGGCCTCGCGGCCGCTCCGCTGCTGGCAGCCTGCTCGACGAGCGAGGCGGGGACCGGATCCGCCTCCGACGGCGGCAGCACGTCCGGGGGAGACGCCGGCGCGTTCCCTGTGACCCTCGAGCACGTCTACGGGACGACAGAGATCCCCGCCAAGCCCGCCCGTGTCGTCACGATCGGGTGGATGACCCATGACATCGTCGCTGCACTCGGGACCGCGCCCGTGGGCGTCAGCACCAGCTGGGGCGGGGACGAGGAGGGCTTCAACCCGTGGTTCCGCACCCAGGTCGAGGGCGTCCTCTCCGCCGAGCTGCCGACGATCCTCACCGAGGAGGAAGGGCCCGACTACGAGCAGATCCTCTCGCTCATGCCGGACGTCATCCTGGCTCCGCACTCCGGTATCACCGAGGTGCAGTACGAGCGGCTCACCGAGATCGCGCCGACGGTCGCCTATCGCGAGGGGGCCTGGTCCTCGGGAACCTGGCAGGACCTGACCGGCATCGTCGCCACCGCGCTCGGCGAGTCAGAGAAGGGTGATTCCCTCATCGCAGAGACCGAGAAGGGCATCACGGAGGCGGCCGCGCAGTACCCCCGCCTCGACGGCGCGAGCTTCATCTACAGCCTCGCCCTCTCCGCGGCAGACGGCGGCACCGAGATGGGCGTGTACGTCTCCGGGGACCCGCGGGTCTCGTTGCTGCACGCCTTCGGGATGGTCGACTCCCCGGCCCTGGCCGCGGCGAGCGAGGGTGCGGACGCCGATACCTTCAACGTCGCCGTGAGCCTCGAGGAGCTCGACACCGTCGAGGCCGATGTGCTCGTGGCCTGGTCCAACTCCGCAGAGGACACGCAGTACTCGCTCGAGCACCCCCTGTACTCCCGCTGGGCCCCCATCGCCGGCGGTCACTACTTCATCACGGAGGACCCCGTCATGGGCATGGCCACCAGCGGGCCGTCCGTCCTCAGCATCCCGTGGGCGATCGAGGAGGGCTACGTCGAGGGCATCTCCCAGGCCCTCGAGGGTGACGCCGTGGTCAGGCCCGCGGAATGAGCGCCGATGCCATCGCGGATCCCACGGGTGCCTACGTGCCGCGGATCCATGCCGCAGAGGTCACCGGAGCGCGTCGCCTCGGCCCGGGCATGATCCGCATCAGCCTCGGCGGACCGGACATGCTCGACTACCCGACCACCGGCGTCGGCGACGAGTACGTGCGCATCTTCTTCCCCGACGAACCCGACGTCGAGGTGCGCATGCCCTTCGTCGCCGATCGCGGCTGGGACTATCCCGAGGGCGTCGAGCCCTCCGAGATGCGCACCTACACGATCCGCGCGCACCGGGCGGGGGAGGTCGACATCGACTTCGTGGTCCACGAGGGCGGCCTCGCCGCCGACTGGGCCCTGCAGGCCGTCCCCGGCCAGCGCGTCGCGCTGAACCCACCGCAGAAGCTGTACGCGCGGCCTGAGAGCGCGCGCCGTCAGCTGCTGATCGCCGACGAGCCCGCCCTGCCCGCTGCGCTCCGGATCGCGGAGCTCACCGGGCGCCAGGTCGAGACCACCGTGCTGGTCGAGCTCCGAGGCCGGGAGAACGCGCTGCGCACGGAGCACGGGGAGGAGGACCCCACCACCTATCGGTGGCTGTGCGGCACCGGCAACGGGGCCACGCCCAGCCAGCTGCTCGAGACGCTGCGCCGCGAGAAGCTGGAGCACGACACCTACGTGTGGGTGGCAGGGGAGACCCGCCTGACCCGAGAGGCCCGCTCCTACCTCCGGCACGAGCTGGGCCTGCCCGCCGAGGCGTACAAGTGCGTCGGGTACTGGACCGACAAGGCGGAGCAGTGGCGGGAGCGCTACGACGCGCTCGGCGAGGAGTTCCACGAGCGCCTCCGCGCCCTCTATGCCTGCGAGCTGGACGAGGAGGAGATCGTGGACGAGGTGCAGCGGATGTACGAGGCCGTCGGACTGTGAGTTCCGCACCGACGACACCGCCCGACTCCGCGGGCCCGTTTAGCACGGCAGGACGGCGTGCGGTGCAGGTCTCGTCGCGCTCGGGATCGGCGCTCCCAGCCTTGTCGCGCGAGAATCCGTTGCACCGGGATCCGTCGCACGAGGATCCAGCACACCCGGATCCGACGGAGCGCGGGCGGGAGGAGGGCCCGTCGGGCCTGGCCCGGAGCACCTCCACCAGGACCTTCGGGTTCCTTCTCATGGCCGTGCTTCTGCTCGCCGTCACCGCAGCGAGTGTCGCCGTCGGCGCCCGCGACATCGCGTTCGCCACGATCTGGGAATCGCTGGTCGCCTACGACTCCGACCTCGCCGAGCACCTCATGATCCGCGAGATGCGCATCCCGCGCACCGTCGTCGGGCTCGTGATCGGCCCCGCCCTCGGGCTGTGCGGCGCACTGATCCAGGCCTTCACGCGCAACCCGCTCGCAGACCCCGGGATCCTCGGGGTGAACGCGGGGGCGACGTTCGCGGTCACCCTCGCTGTGGGATTCCTAGGCCTGGCCTCCCCGCTGGGCTACATCTGGTTCGCGCTCGCCGGAGCGGGTGCGGTGACGGTGCTGGTGTATCTGCTCGGCTCGATCGGCGGCGGACGATCCACGCCCGCGAAGCTGGTCCTGGCCGGGGTCGCGATCAGCGCCGTCCTGGGCGGTCTGACCAGCGCCGTCATCCTCGCCGACCGCGAGGCGTTCGACGACCTGCGGTTCTGGGGCGTCGGCTCGATCGGTGGTCGCCAGCTCGACGTGGTGCTCTCCTTCGCCCCGTTCATCGCGGTCGGCGTGCTGATCGCCCTCGCCGTCGCCCGCCCCTTGAACGCGCTCGCGCTCGGTGACGAGCTCGGCGCCGCCCTCGGGGTGCGGATCGGCATCGTGCGCTTAGGCGTGATCGTCGCCGTGACGCTGCTGGCCGGGACCGCGACGGCGCTCGCGGGCCCGATCGGCTTCCTCGGCCTGATGGTCCCCCACGTGGTGCGCTGGATCGTCGGACCCGACCAGCGCTGGATCATGGCCTACACCCTCCTGGTGTCCCCGGCACTGCTGCTGATCGCGGACATCGTGGGCCGGATCATCATGCCCAGCGGCGAGCTGCGCGTGGGCCTGGTGACCGCCGTGGTCGGAGCGCCGGTCCTGATCCTGCTCGCACGACGCAGGACGGTGAGCGGGCTGTGAGCACTGTCCACCGCGCGGGCACGACAGGCACGACGGGCGTGCGCCTCGAGCACGGCTACCGGGCGCTCGTACCCCGTCTCGGGCGCGTCTCCGCTCTCATCCCGGTGCGGTCGGTGATCGTCTGCGCGATCCTCGCCGTGGCGGTGGCGGCCCTGGGCATCGCCTCGCTCGGGATGGGCAGTTTTCCGCTGGGCATCGGCGAGGTGATCGACGCACTCCTGGGCCGCTCCGACCAGCAGACCCGGCTGCTCGTGGTCGGCTGGCGGCTGCCGCGCATGCTCTTCGCCGTCCTGTGCGGCACGGCGCTCGCCCTGTCGGGGGCGATCTTCCAGTCGCTCACCCGCAACCCCCTGGGATCCCCGGACATCATCGGCTTCTCCTCCGGCTCCTACACCGGCGCGATCGTGGTGATGCTCCTGCTGGGATCCTCCCGCTACCTGGACATCGCCGCCGGCGCCCTGCTCGGCGGCTGCGTGACCGCAGCGGTGGTGTACCTGCTCGCGATCCGGCGCGGCAGCGTGCAGTCGTTCCGGCTGATCATCATGGGTATCGGCATCGGGGCGATGCTCTCCTCGCTGAACTCCGGGCTGATGCTCATGGTCGATGTGGACACGGCGATGCTGGCCGCCGTCTGGGGCGCAGGGTCGCTCAACGCCCTCGGGCACGCGCAGCTGTGGCCGATGGCTCTCTGTCTCGCCGTGCTGCTCGTCCTGCTCGTGGCCGTCGCGGCCCCGCTGCGCCAGCTCGAGCTCGGGGACGACGCCGCGCGTTCGTTGGGGCTGCGCGCGAACCGGATTCGGGCGCTCTCCGTGATCCTCGGCGTGGCGCTGACAGCGCTCGTGACCGCTGCGGCGGGGCCGATCTCCTTCGTCGCGCTCGCGGCCCCGCAGATCGCCCGCCGCCTGGTGCGGGGGTCCGGCGTGATGCTGGTGCCCTCCGCACTCGTCGGCTCCTTAGTCCTGCTGGGATCCGACGTGCTCGCCCAGCGCCTGGGCTTCCCCGTCGGCGTCGTGACGGTGTCCCTGGGCGGGGCCTACCTGGTCTGGCTGCTGGCCGTCGAGTTCCGAGCGCGGCGATGAGCGCGCGCACCCGGAGGAGAACCACATCGCTACTGCTGGAAGGGCACGAGGAGATGACCGTGGACGAGACGGCGACGGGAGTCGCGAGCACCGGCCGGCTGGGCGCCGGGGCGGCGGGGCCGACGGACAGTGTGCCTGCCGGGCTCGCGGCCGTCCCGCCCGCCGCACCGGACGAAGAGGCCTTGCGCATCGAGTCTCTGCGCGTCGGCTACGACCGCAAGGTCATCTGCGAGAACGTGGACCTGCAGATCCGGCGCGGTTCGTACACCGCGGTGATCGGGCCCAATGCCTGCGGCAAGTCCACCCTGCTGCGGGCGATCGCGCGCGTGCTGCCCTTCACGACCGGCAGCGTCCTGCTCGACGGTCAGGACATACGCAGGGTGCCTACCAAGGAGCTCGCGACCCGGCTCGGGCTGCTCCCGCAGACCTCCCTCGCCCCGGACGGCATCCGCGTCTGCGACCTCGTGGCCCGCGGTCGGTACCCACACCAGGGGCTGTTCGACCGCTGGTCCTCGCAGGACGAGGCCGCGGTGAGCGCCGCCCTCGAGGCCACCGGCATCGCCGACCTCTCCGGCCGACTCGTCGAGGAGCTCTCCGGTGGTCAGCGCCAGCGGGTCTGGGTCGCGATGGCCCTCGCCCAGGAGACCCCGGTGCTGCTGCTCGACGAGCCGACGACATTCCTGGACATCACCCATCAGTACGGGCTGCTCGAGCTGTTCGAGCGGCTGCGCTCGACGCTGGACCGCACCGTCGTGGTGGTCCTGCACGATCTCAACCAGGCTGCGCGCTTCGCCGATCACCTGGTCGTCATGAAGGACGGCGACGTGGTCGCGGCCGGACCGCCCGCCGAGATCCTCACGGCGCAGCTCGTCGAAGAGGTCTACGAGCTGCCCTGCCGGATCATGCCCGATCCCGAGACTGAAGCGCCGATGGTGATTCCGCGTGCGATGAGCTGAGCGCCGTCAGCCGTGGGGCCCCGCGCCCCGCGTCACGGAGACGTCGAGACCGTCGGCGATCATCGTGAGCGCCTTGGCGAAGCTGTCCTCGTCGCTCGTGGCGGCGACGGCCTCCTCGGGGTTCAGGGAGTCCGATGCCTCCAGGAGTCCGAGGGAGTCCGCGGTGCGGCGCTGCTGCTCGTGGAAGACGTAGCCGACGGTGAAGTGCACGAGCACCTCGGCGGCCACCTCGGACAGTGCATCGGGTACGCCGTGGCGTCGTGCGACCTCCAGCACCTGGGGTCGCACCGGTGACCCGACCAGCCCGAGGGACAGGGAGCTGGAGACCAGCTCCGAGGCATCCCGGTAGGTGAGCAGGCAGTTGCGCAGCCGTGCACCGAGCACGCGCACCGCCTCATGCACACCCAGGTCCTCGATCGGGAGCTCCGCGAGCGGCGCAAGGATACGCGCGCTGACGGCGGCGAGCAGCGCCTGCTTGTTCGGGAAGTGCCAGTACAGGGCGCTGGGCTGCACGCCGAGCGCCGTCGCCAGGTTCCGCATCGTCAGATCGGGGAGCCCGTACTCGTCCAGGAGCTGCAGGGCCATCTCGGCGACGTCCTCACGGCTCCGCCTGCGGGGAGTTCCTGAAGTCGCCATCTCTTCACTATAGTGATGAACGGTGTTCAGGTGAACGCTGTTCAGGAGAAAGGTGATCAGATGGCCGACAGGACCCACAGGACCCACAGGACCCAGAAGCAGGACAGGACCGACGGACGGTCATGGTCGCTCGACGCGCAGGACATCGCTCGGGTGGCGGTGTTCGCCGCGCTCGTGGCCGCGCTGGGCCTGCCCGGGAGCTTCAACGTGTTCGGCGGTGTGCCGATCACCGCACAGACCTTCGGCGTGATGCTCGCGGGCGCCGTGCTCGGCCCCCGCCTGGGCGCGCTGTCGATGATCGTGCTCCTGGCCCTCGCCGCCGCGGGGCTTCCCCTGCTGGCCGGCGGGCGTGGTGGGCTCAGCGCGTTCGTCGGACCGTCGGCCGGATACATGTTCGGGTGGATCCTGGGCGCGTTCGCGGTCGGTCTGATCGTGCACGCCTCGACCCGCAAGCCCTCCGCGCTCCGGGTCGCGCTCGCCGCGATCATCGGCGGCATCCTCGTGATCTACGCGGTCGGCATCCCCGTGCAGAGCCTCGTGACTCGCCTGCCGCTCGAGCAGACCGTCCTGGCGAGCCTCGTGTTCCTGCCCGGCGACCTGCTGAAGGCCGCTCTGGCCACCGCCGTCGTCGCCACGCTGCTGCGCGCCTACCCGCGAGCCTTCCGCCGCACGTGGCAGCCCGCCGGGCGCTCGGTTCGCCGGGCCGACGCCGCGCCCGCGCAGAGGCAGCGGTGAGCTCGCAGATCGTGGTGCTGGGCGGCTCGGGGGAGGGCCTGCTGGACCGTCTCCGGGCGGTGCGCGCCGACGGCGACGTGCCCCTGGTGGGGAACGACCGCTGGCCGGCGGCGCACTGGGACGCGGTGCGCGAGCTCGCCGCATCCCGGCCCGTCCCGGCGGAAGCCGCCTGGGCGACGCTGACCTCCGGGACCAGTGGGACACCACGGATCGTGCTGCGCAGCGCCGCCTCCTGGGAGCGCTCCTTCGAAGCCGTCTCCGCGCTCCTCGCGAGCCCCGGGGGAGCGGACGCCGAGCAGCGGATCCTGCTGCCCTCGCCGCCCGCCTCCTCGCTCACGCTGTTCTCGCTCGCGCACGCGCTCGCGGGCGGCCCGCGACCGGTCCTGCCCGACAGCGCGGACCGCGCCGAGGCGACCGTGCTCCATGGCACGCCGCAGGTCCTGAGCGCGGTCCTCGCGGCCGGCGATCTCCCGCACCTGCGCACGGCGCTCATCGGCGGCTCCCACCTCCCGGCCGGTCTGCGCGCCGAGGCCGAGTCCCGCGGGGTCCGCGTGGTCTCCTACTACGGCGCGGCCGAGCTCTCCTTCGTCGCGCTCGACACCGGTGACGGGCACCGTGCCTTCCCCGGTGCCGAGGTCGAGATCCGTGAGGGCGAGCTGTGGGTCCGCTCGCCCTACATGGCGCTGGGATACCTCGGCGGCCCGGGCCCGGTGCGCACCGCCGGAGACTGGATGAGCGTCGGCGACCTCGCGACCCTCGAGGACGGCGTGCTCACCGTGCACGGCCGGAGGGACGCGGCGATCCTCACCGCCTCGGCCACCGTGATCCCGGACGAGGTCGAGGCCGGCCTTCGCACGCTCCCCGGGATCGCCGACGCCGTCGTGCTCGGACTGCCCACCGACGGCATCGGCGCGCTCGTCGCCGCGATGATCGAGCCGGAGCCCGGCGCCGCCGCCCCCACGGCCCGCGAGCTGCGCTCCCTGGCGGCCACCCGCTTCACCTCGTCCCACCGTCCCCGGATCTGGTTCGATGGCCCGGTGCCCCGCACCGAGTCGGGCAAGCCGGCTCGCGCCGAGGCGCTGCGCCGCGTGCAGGCGGGGGAGGCGAGGCGCTGTGCGTGATCACGCCGCCGTCGTCGCTGCGCGGCGCACCCCGATCGGCACCCGCAGCCGCGCCCTCGCCGCCCACGGCGTCGAGCAGCTGGCCGCGCCGGTCCTGCGCGCCGCCGTGCATGAGGCATCTGCCGCCCTCGGAACCGAGCCCGACATCGCGGACGTGGTGCTCGGCAATTGCATGGGCCCGGGCGGGAACCCCGCCCGGGTCGCCGCTCTCGCCGCGGGACTCGGCGTGAACGTGCCGGGGGAGACCGTGGACCGCCAGTGCGGCAGCGGCCTCGCCGCCGTGATCGACGCGGCGCGCGCGATCGAGGCCGGGGACGAGCGCGCCTTCCTCGCCGGCGGCGTCGAGAGCGCCTCGACCGCGCCGCGACGCTCCCGGGACCGCGTGCCCTACGACCGCGCACCGTTCACCCCGGACGGCTGGCCCGACCCGGATATGCCGCGCGCCGCGGACGCCCTCGCCGCGACCGACGGGATCAGCAGGCCCCGCCAGGACGCGCACGCCGCCCGCAGCCACCGGCGTGCACGCGCCGCCCAGGGCGCCGGCCGGTTCGACGCCGAGCTCGTCCCCGTCGGCGGAGTGACCGCCGACGACTCCCTGCGCGCCTCCGCGCCGTCGTTCGGACGGCTGCCGCCGCTGTTCCCCGGCGGCACCCTCACGGCAGGGACCTCGACCCGGATCAGCGACGGCGCCGCAGCCCTGCTGCTCGTCCCGCAGCGCTCGCGGGGCCGTGCCCCGGGACTCGCGATCCGTTCTCACGCCGTCGTCGGCTGCGACCCCGCGCTGCCGGGCATCGGCGCCGCTCCCGCCGTCGAAGCCGCTCTCGTCTTCGCAGGCCTCGGTCTCGAGGATCTCACCGCGATCGAGATCGTCGAGGCCTTCGCCGCGCAGACGCTCGCGGTGCTGGACCGTGTGGGCCTGGCCGAGGACGATCCTCGGGTCTGCGCCGACGGCGGGGCTCTGGCCCTCGGTCATCCCTGGGGCGCGAGCGGGGCGGTCGCCATGGTGCGGCTGTTCAGCCGGCTGATCAGGGGAGCCGCCCCGGCAGGGTCCCTCGGGGTCGCCGCCGCCTCGATCGGCGGGGGCATGGGCATCGCCGCCGTCGTGGAGGTGATCCGATGAGCGTCCTGGAGCTCCAGAACGTGGGCGTGCGCCTGGGCGATACCGACGTGCTGCACGGCGTGACCTGCTCGCTGGAAGCCCGCACGATCGCCGTGGTGGGGGAGAACGGCTCGGGCAAGTCCACGCTCGCGCGGCTCGCGGGCGGGCTGGTCACCGTTACCAGCGGCAGGATCCGCGTGCTCGGCCTCGATCCGGAGCGTGAGGCCTCACGGCTGCGGCGGGGCGTCTCCGTCGTCTTCAGCAACCCGGACGCGCAGATCATCATGCCCACCGTCGCCGAGGACGTCGCCTTCTCCCTGCGCTCGGAGAAACTGCCGCGCGCCGAAAAGGCCCGTCGCGTGCAGGCTGCCCTGGAGCGCTTCGGTCTCGTCGAGCTCGCGGACCGTTCCGCGCACGACCTCTCCGGCGGCCAGAAGCAGCTGCTCGCCCTGTGCGGGGCATTCGTGCGGCGCCCCGGACTGGTGATCGCCGACGAGCCGACGGCCTATCTCGACGCCCGCAACGCCCGCCGGATCGCCGATCACCTCTTCGCCGATGCCGGGCACCGGCTGCTCCTGGTCACGCACGATCTCGAGCTCGCCCGACGCTGCGAGACCGTGGTGCTCGTCCGCGACGGCACGATCATCGCCACGGGCGCGCCCGACGCGATCATCGCGACCTACGAGGAGGCCCTGGGATGCTGACCCTGTACCGACCCGGCACCGGGCTCTGGCACCGCCTGCCGGCCGGCCCGAAGGCCGCCGTGCTCATGATGATCGTGCTCGGCGTGTGCCTGCTGCCCGTGAGCTACACCAGCGCTGCGATCGCCGCGGCAGTGTGCGTGGTCTGCTACGCGGTGCCGGGCACCGGGCCGCGGGAGCTCGTGCGGCAGCTGTACATCACCCGCTGGATCCTCGTGGTGACCGTCGCCGGGCAGCTGCTGTTCCTCGGGCCGGAGGAGGCGGCCGCGAACACCATGCGGGTCGCGGCGGCCGTGGTGCTGAGCGGTCTGCTGGCCCTGACCACCCCGGTCAGCGAACTGCTGGACGCGCTCGAGCGGGCGCTGGGCCCGCTCGCCCTGCTGCGCATCGACCCCCAGCGCGCGGCGCTCGTCCTCGCCGTCACGCTGAACACCCTGCCCGTGCTGGCAGGGTTGGCACGGGACGTGCGCGAGACGCAGCGGGCACGTGGCGGAGGGCAGAGCCTGCGCCACTTCGCCATGCCCTTCCTCGTCCTCGCGCTCAAGCACGCGGACGCGCTCGGGGATGCGCTGACCGCGAGGGGCGTGCGATGACCCGGCGGGGTCCGGCCGACCCGGTCGACCCGGTGGACCCGGTCGGCCCTGTCGGCCCGGCGGGGCCGGTGGACCCGGCGGCGCCCGGAGATCGGGCGGATCCGGCGGAGGGCGAGGTGCCGGTGGTGCACGGGCCGACGGTCGATGCGCAGACGCGGTGCATCCACTATCGGACGCCGCTGGACGTGATCGCGCTCCGCTTCGCCTGCTGCGGCGAGTACTACCCGTGTCACCTGTGCCACGAGGAGACTGCCGGCCATGCTTCGCGCCCATGGCCCGCTTCGTCGCGGCACGAGAGCGCGGTGCTGTGCGGGGTGTGCTGGAGCGAGCTGACCATCGCGCAGTACCTCCAGGCAGAGGACTGCCCGTACTGCGCGGCCGCCTTCAACCCCGGGTGCGCACTGCACCACGAGCTGTACTTCGAGTAGGCCGGTCGTCAGCCGTCGTCAGCCGTCGTCAGCCTGATCGGGCCTCGTCTGCGATCTGCCCGCGAAGTCGGCCTGGAGGGCGGCGAGGGTCCGCGCGATGTTGCCGCGCTGGAAGTCGGAGAACAGCTGGCCCGACGTCACGAACCGGTCGAACCGTGCGGCCAGGACATCTGGCCAGCGCCCGCGCCCGTCGGTCCACGTCTCGGTGACCCGGGTGCCGCCGTCGACCGGTTCGAAGGTGTATGCCCAGGTCGCGATGCTGCCCTTCAGGAGGGGCTTGGTCGGCCCGATCGCGGTGACGTCGAAGGCGAACCTCTTCCCTGGGTCTGCCTCGGTGACGGTGCAGGACGTCACCCAGCGGGCCTTTCCACGGTGGTTCGAGCCGATGAACGTCATGCCCACGGTCGCTGGACGGCCGGGGGAGGGCACGCTGGCTCCGGTGTTCTCGGGGCTCCAGCGGCCCATCTGCGAGGGGTCGGCGATCTGCTCGTAGAGCTCCATCGCCTCGGCGGCGACGACGACGCTGTCCTGGACCTGCATGATTCTGGCCATCTGCGGGATGCTACAGCGCGGGGTTGTGAGGCTTTCGGTCATACACTCGCCCGGTGCCAGACCACGATCCTTCCGCGTCGCCCGCGTCGCCCGCGTCGCCCGCGTCGCCCGCGTCGCCCGCAGGCGCCAGCACGCCTGCCGAGTTCACCCCCGAGGAGCTCGCCACCGCCCTGCGCGTGCTGCAGGCCGCGCCCGCCCTGGCCGACGGCAGCGAGGACCTCGTCGCCCTCAAGCGTGCCTCGCGCACCTTCGAGAAGCGCCTGGCGAAGTCTCGCCGCGGCACCAAGACGTGGGAGCAGCGCAAGGCGGACCGCGCCGTGGTCGCGGCCACCGCGACCGGCTCCCCGCTGCGCATCGACGACGAGACCAAGGGGATCCCGCTGGTCTCGGCCACCAAGGGTGCCTACGCCGGGGAGCTGAACAAGGCCCGCGGCTGCTACATCTGCAAGCGCGACTACACCCTGGTGGACGCCTTCTACCACTGGCTGTGCCCGGACTGCGCCGCGATGTCCCACGCCAAGCGCGACCAGCGCACCGACCTCACCGGAAGGCGCGCCCTGCTCACCGGCGGCCGCGCCAAGATCGGCATGTACATCGCGCTGCGCCTGCTGCGCGACGGCGCGCACACCACCATCACCACCCGCTTCCCCAAGGACGCGGCCCGGCGCTTCGCCCAGATGGAGGACGCGGGGGACTGGATCCACCGCCTGAAGATCGTCGGCATCGACCTGCGCGACCCCACCCAGGTGATCGCGCTGGCCGACGACGTCGCCGCGGCCGGCCCGCTGGACATCCTCATCAACAACGCCGCCCAGACGGTGCGCCGCTCGCCGAGCGCCTACTCGTCCCTGGTGGAGCTCGAGGAGGCACCGCTGCCCACCGACCTCGCGCTGCCGGAGATGACAGCCTTCGACCGGATCTCCCAGGCCCACCCCGCATCGATCGCCGGGGTGCTGGACGCCCAGTCGGTCCCGCAGCACGACGGGGAATCCCTCGAGCACGCCCGGAAGGCGCAGTCGGCCGCCTCGATGACGGCGCTCGCGCTGCGTGCCGGGAATGCGAGCCTGGACCAGCACCTCGCGGGGACCGCGGTCGACGCCGGCGGGCTGCTGCCGGACCTGCAGACCACCAACTCGTGGACGCAGACGGTGGACCAGGTCGAGGCCCTCGAGATGCTCGAGGTCCAGCTGTGCAACGAGACCGCGCCGTTCCTGCTGATCAGCCGCCTGCGCGCCTCGATGCGTGCCGCCGTGCAGGCCGGGGCCCGCCGCGCCTACATCGTGAACGTCTCCGCGATGGAGGGCCAGTTCTCCCGTCGCTACAAGGGCGCCGGCCACCCGCACACCAACATGGCCAAGGCCGCGCTGAACATGCTCACCCGCACCAGCGCCGGCGAGGCCTTCGAGACGGACCAGATCCTCATGACCGCCGTGGACACCGGCTGGATCACCGACGAGCGCCCGCACCAGGACAAGCTGCGCATCGCCGCCGAGGGCTGGCACGCGCCGCTGGACCTGGTGGACGGCGCCGCCCGCGTGTACGACCCGATCGTGCGCGGCGAGGCTGGCGAGGACCTCTACGGCTGCTTCGTGAAGGACTACAAGCCCAGCCCGTGGTGACGGGTGGCTCGACGGTCCGGCCGCTCTCGCTCGGGGATACGGGGTGTCCTGCACGGAAGGGTTCCCCTGCGTAGTGTTGCAGGCTACGAGGCGCTGCTGAGGGTGGTGCTGCTCCGTCACGGAAGGGAGATTCCATGAGTCGCCGACGCCGACGAGGGGATTGGAACAGCAGAGGCACCGTCGCGTTGTGGGTACTGGAGCTGGGTGACGTGCTCTGGGTCGTGTTGAAGTTCGTGGTGCGCCTACCGCTGCTACTGCTTCGTTTCCTGGTCTGACAGACCCGGACAACCGCTTCCGGATGGACGCACCTGGCCTGTCAGAGGAGACCGCGCGGCTCCAGGTGTGCTGCGGGTCGCCGTCGAGGGCTGGCCACGCCCCGGTGGGCCTCGTGGAGGGCGCCGCTCGCGTGGACGACCCGATCGTGCGCGGCGAGGATCTCTACGGTTGCTTCGTGAAGGACTGCAGGCCCATCCCGTGGTGAGCGGGACTGGTTCGGCATCGGACAGGTTGCACGAGGGCGACAGAACTCCTCCGTCATCCACAGGCGAGAGGGCACGCTATGCCCCCGAGGCGGGCGGGTCTACGCTGACCAGATGCCGATTCAGATCCTCGATGACCTCACTCCTGAACTTGCTCAATGCATCTGGGAGACCGGCATCTGCGCAGTCGACACAGAGACGAGTGGATTGGACTGGAGGACGGACCGTCTGGAGATCTGCCAGCTGTTCACGCCGTCGACGGGTGTCAAGGGACATCGGGATCTCCCTGTGGGCGGACGTTTGATCTCCCTGTTCGCG
>NZ_JABUXW010000105.1 GCF_014897585.1 Brachybacterium tyrofermentans
TCGGCATCAACTCGCTCTCGAAGTCCCAGGTCAGCCGCATGGCAGTCGATCTCGATGAACATGTCGAGCAGTTCCGCCACCGGCCCCTGGACGCCGCTGGTCCGTTCACGTTCGTCTCCGCTGACGCGCTGACGATGAAGGTCCGCGAAGGCGGGCGCGTCATCAACGCGGTGGTCCTGCTGGCCGTCGGCGTCAACGGTGATGGGCACCGCGAGGTCCTCGGCATGCGCGTCGCGACCAGCGAGACGGGCGCGGCGTGGAGCAGCTTCTTCGCAGACCTCGTCGCTCGCGGCCTGGGCGGAGTCCGCCTGGTCACCTCCGACGCCCACGCCGGCCTCGTGGAGGCGATCGCCGCGCATCTGCCCGGAGCGTCCTGGCAGCGCTGCCGCACCCACTACGCCGCGAATCTGATGAGCATCTGTCCCAAGGGCATGTGGC
>NZ_JABUXW010000106.1 GCF_014897585.1 Brachybacterium tyrofermentans
TCGGCATCAACTCGCTCTCGAAGTCCCAGGTCAGCCGCATGGCAGTCGATCTCGACGAGCACGTCGAGCAGTTCCGCCACCGGCCCTTGGATGCTGCTGGCCCGTTCACGTTCGTCTCTGCAGACGCGCTGACGATGAAAGTCCGCGAGGGCGGACGGGTGATCAATGCTGTCGTCCTGCTCGCCATCGGCGTGAACGGTGACGGGCACCGCGAGGTCCTCGGTATGCGGGTCGCGACCAGTGAGACGGGCGCGGCCTGGAACAGCTTCTTCGCCGACCTCGTCGCCCGCGGCCTCGGCGGAGTCCGCCTGGTCACCTCTGATGCGCATGCGGGGCTGGTCGAAGCTATCGCCGCGCACCTCCCCGGCGCGTCCTGGCAACGGTGCCGCACCCACTACGCCGCGAACCTGATGAGCATCTGTCCCAAGGGCATGTGGC
>NZ_JABUXW010000060.1 GCF_014897585.1 Brachybacterium tyrofermentans
GCCGTGAGCCTCGCGGCCTGACACCACAACTGTCACCTGATCATGCGGCAGTCCCGATTTGAAAGGGAACGCGTGCGGCTGGGAGACGGCAGTCGCATCCGAAGCTAACGGAAGGTTGAAAATGAGCACGAACACATGGAGCTCCCCGGTGACGGGCTTGACCTGTCACGGTTGTGTCGAGACGGTCACCGCGCAGTTGATTGCTGTGCGCGGCGTCAAAGAGGTGAACATCGATCTCGTCGAGGGTGGCGTATCCACGGTGAGCGTGGTCGCCGACCGTGAGCTCACGGACGGCGAGGTCGAGGGCGTACTACACGCCGGCGGCGCATTCGCACTCGCTCGTGTTGATGCGATGAGCTTCCTCGGTTCGACTACGAACGCGCGCGACCTCGCAGTCGACGTGCTTTTCTTCGACGGGGCCGAGGAACTCGATGCAATCGGTCCCTGGGAAGTGCTCCGCTTCTGGGCGGAGCTTGGTGACCGACGCGTCGACGTGCGTGCGGTGAGTTTGGACGGCAAGTCGGTCCGTTGCGCGAAGGGGCTCACCGTCGATGTCGACGGTAGCCTTGGCGACCGCCCCATCGATCTTCTTATAGTCCCGGGTGGTCGCGGTGCCGACATCCTCGCGGGGGATCTCGAACAGGTCGGGCGGATCTCGCGCCTCGCTGAACAGGGAGCAACGATGGCGTCCGTGTGCACTGGCGCCCAGGTGCTCGGCGCTGCTGGCCTTCTCGACGGGATCAATGCGACGACCCACTGGATGGCCCGCGGCCAGCTCCAGAAGTCCCACCCGTCAGCGCGCATCTCGTCGGGCGAACGATGGGTCGACTCTGGCGATGTCGTCACGAGCGCCGGCGTGTCGGCCGGAATCGACATGGCCCTGCACCTCGTAGATCGGTTCGACTCCCGCGCCGTCGCTCACCGAATCTGCAGCGTGATGGAGTACCCGTGGCATCCAGAAGCTCGCGGCGAGGCCGTTATCTCTACATGATGTAGAGTTAAGGGGTGACTTCGCGACGCATCCTCCCCTCTGCTTTCCTCGCCACCCTGACGATCGCCGCCCTCGCGGGATGCGGTGGCGGGTCGATGGACCATTCCGACCACAGCGGGCACTCCGCCGGCTCCTCGGCTTCTCCCACCGGCGCCGCCGACGTCGTTACCGACCCCACATGCCCGGCGGTTGTCTCACTCGAATCCGTCCCCGAGCGCGTTGTGACCATGGACGCCGGAGCGGCGGCCTTTCTCATCGAACTCGGACTCGGCGACACGGTTGTGGGCACTGCGGCTCCAGACTTCAAGACCGACTTCTCCGGAGACATCCGCGCTCAACTCGACGCAGTGCCCGTTCTTGACGACGGACAGGGGTCAGCTGAGGCAGTGATCGCCTCCGACCCGGACCTGGTCACGGGAATCTCGCAGTACGAGTTCGGCGGTTTCGACGGCACCGCGTCTGTCGATCAGCTGGAGTCCGCGGGATCTGCCGCCCTGTCCGCCTGCGGCGCGGTGCAGGATGTCCCGGTGGACAACATCGATGAGACGTACAGGTATATAAGCGCGCTCTCCGATGCATTCGACGTTACCGAGCGTGGCGAGGAGCTGATCGACCGGATTCGTACTCAGGTCTCAGACGCGACGGCGGCCTCGCGGGACGCAGACGTGCCCGTGCTCAGCTTGTCCTCCGTGCCCGACGCTGGCGCGGGCATCAACACCAACGGCGGATCAAGCTTAGCGAACGGCATCATCACCTTGGCCGGCGGTACCAACATCGCCCGTGACCAGCTCCAGGACTTCGCAAGCTTGTCTGCGGAGGCGGTGACGGAGGCCAACCCGGCTGTGATCGTGGTGGTGTCCGGTTTCGCGGATTCCAGCGATGAGGACCTGAAGGCGGCCATCATGGCCAGCCCGCTGTTGGCCGAGACCGACGCCGTCAAGAACGAGAACGTCGTCGTGGTGCCGCAGCGCATCCTCCTGTCACCGAGCCTGCTGAATGCGGACGCCGTCCAGATCATCGCGGATGCGGTCGCGAGTGCTTCCTGAAGAGACGCGCAGACGCCGAACCGGGGCCCTGCGCGCCATCCCTCTGACCGCCATCCTCATCGGGCTCCTCTTCCTGCTTCTGACAGTGATGGTGATCAGCGTCGGTGTCGGCGCGGTATCGATCGCCCCCGGAGAGGTGATCGAGGTCATCTCCGGGCGCGTGGCGGGCAAACCCGAGCTTGGCTCCCTGGATTTCATCGTCTGGGAACTACGCATGCCGCGCGTGTTGCAGGCCGCAGTGGTCGGCGCCGCCCTGGCAGTCGCCGGAGCGTGCGCACAGGTCCTCGTCCGCAACCCCATCGCCGACCCCTACGTCCTCGGCCTGTCTTCCGGAGCCGGGGTCGCGGCGGTCCTGGTCATCACTTCCGTCGGTGTTGCCACCTTCGGAGTGCTGTTGCTCCCGGTCGCCTCTTTCGTCGGTGCCGCTGCGACCGGAATCATCGTCGCGGCCACAGCGACCTCACGCTGGGGGATGTCCGCAGGCCGACTGGTGCTGTCCGGAGTCGCGATCGGTCAACTTCTCGGAGGGGTGATGTCCTTTCTCCTCATCCGATCCGGGAATTCCGATGCCACTCAGCAGGTGATGTTCTGGCTTCTCGGGAGTCTGGCAGGCGCCCAATGGCGACTGCTGCTCGTCATCGGCCCCGTGATCATCGTCGCGATCGTTCTCGTCGCAATGTCTAGCGGGCGCCTTGACCTCCTCGGCCTCGGAGACGCTCAAGCGGCCGCGTCAGGGGTGCATCCGGGGCGTTCCCGGGTGCTCGTCTTCGCTCTCGCTTCCCTGATGACCGGCGCCGCAGTCGCCGTCTCGGGGACTATCGGCTTCGTGGGCCTCATCGTGCCGCACATCGCCCGTCTCCTCGTGGGCGGTATGCACAAGCGCGTCATTCCCGTGTCTGCGTTGCTGGGGGCGATCCTGCTCAGCTCGGCGGACCTCGCCGCGCGCACCGTGCTAGCATCGTCAGAGCTTCCAGTCGGGATTTTCACCGCGGCGATCGGCGTGCCAATCTTCATCCTCCTCATGCGCAAGAATCGCGCCATGGCCCTCTCATGAGCTCATCGCATACGACGCCATCCGAAGTGGCTTTCAACGCCGTGTCCGTGAACTACGGACCACGGCGCGCGCTCGACAACGTCAGCGCCACAATCGCAGCGGGTGAGATCGTCGCCGTCGTCGGACCCAACGGATGCGGCAAGTCAACTCTCCTGAGCCTCCTTACCGGATACCATCCGGCCTTCACCGGCACCGTCACGGTCGACGGTGAAGACATCAGCACGATGCGCGCTCGCGACAGGGCTCGGAAGATCGGAGTTCTCCGGCAACACACGGGGCCCCTTCCCGACGTCACCGTGACCGAACTCGTCGCTCTGGGCCCTCAGAAACTCTCCACGCACCAGGTCAATCGCACCCTGGCGCGCGTCGGACTCGACGAACTCGCGACCGAACCAGTCGCGGCTCTCTCCGGCGGACAACTGCAACGCGCACTTCTCGCACGAGCCCTCCGTCACGACCCCACTCTGCTGGTGCTGGACGAGCCCACGAACCACCTCGACGTCCAGCACAGATTCGCCCTCATGGAGCTCCTGCAAGACCTTCGGGTAACGGTCCTCTGCGCCCTCCACGACCTCGACCTCGCGATCCGCTACACGGACGACATGCTCCTCCTCGCCGAGGGGCAGTTGCGCGCACACGGACACCCCGACGCCGTGCTGACGAAGTCTCGGGTTCTCGAAGTCTTCGCGATCGACAGCGAAAGCGTGACCACAGCCCGAGGCCAAACGCATCTTCTCTTACGCTCCGCGCGAGCTCGTGCCGCCGGGGAGTGAGACCTGCACATGAGATATGCGGGCAAAGGCCCTGGGCTGACCCCGTTTCGTAGGTCCAGTCGTTATGAGAGTCGTCCTGTTGTCCGCGGTCGCGGGCAGGGAGACTGGTCAGATCATGACGAACAGCAGGAAGCGTCACACCCCGGAGCAGGTCGTCCGTAAGCTCGGGCAGGCCGACAGGATGCTCGCCGACGGTCAGGACGTCGCGGCGGTGTGCCGGGAGCTCGTGGTGTCCGAGCAGACGTACTACCGGTGGCGGAACCAGTACGGCGGCCTCAAGGCCGACGACGCAAAGCGCCTGAAGGAGCTGGAGAAGCAGAATGCGACCCTGAAGCGTCTGCTCGCGGAAGCGGAGCTGGAGAAGGCCGCGCTCAAGGAGCTGGCTGAGGGAAACTTCTAAGCCCGGACAGGCGCCGCGCCGCCGTCGATCACCTCAAGCGCAAGCTGCGGGTGAGCGAACGGATGGCGTGCCGTCTGGTCGGGCTGAGCCGCTCCGCGTATCGGCGACCGCTCAAGGGCGACACGGTCGCGGACCCGGATCGGGCGTTCAGGGAGTGGCTGCGCGCCTGGGCGAAGGACCATCCCCGCTACGGGTACCGGCGGGCGTATCACGACGCCCGCGCCGAGGGGTGGGTGGTGAACCACAAGAAGATCCAACGCCTGTGGCGTGACGAAGGGCTCCGGGTCCGAGGGTGTTTCATTAGCTGTGTAAGGGTCCGGTCTCTAACCGAGGTGTGACCTGC
>NZ_JABUXW010000061.1 GCF_014897585.1 Brachybacterium tyrofermentans
GAGGAATGATCAGAACCTGTGGATGGTTCTCGGCGGGGTGACGTGCAAGGGGCGCACCTTCCCGAGGATGATCTTCTAGACGAAGCAGTTCTGATCAAGGACCGGCGTTGGAGCGCTGGTTCGGGAAGGTACGCCCATGCTCAAGATAGTCCGCGACGGTAGCGAGCCCAACCACGACGCGACCGAGTCCAGTGGGTCGTTGCTCGATGAGATCGTCCGCGATGGTGCCCGGCAGATGCTCGCAGCGGCGCTGCAGGCTGAAGTCGCCGCCTACGTCGACGCCGCGGCCGACCAGGTTGACGAGGACGGCCACCGCCTGGTGGTCCGCAACGGTTACCACGCCGAACGGGAGGTGACCACCGCCGCCGGCGCGGTGTCGGTGCGAGCCCCACGGGTCAACGACAAGCGCACTGACGAGGCCACCGGGCAGCGCCAGCGGTTCGCCTCGGCGATCCTGCCCGCGTGGGCCCGGAAGTCGCCGCGGGTGGCCGAGGTGCTACCGCTGCTGTACCTGCACGGTCTGTCCAGCAACGACTTCGCCCCGGCGCTGGAGCAGTTCCTCGGCTCCGACGCCGGCCTATCGGCGGCAACGATCACCCGGCTCACCAAGGACTGGCAGGACGAGGCCCGGGCGTTCAACCAGCGCTCCCTGGCCGGCACCGACTACGTCTACGTGTGGGTCGACGGGATCCACCTCAAGGTCCGCCTGGAACAGGACAAGGTGTGCCTGCTGGTGATGATCGGGGTCCGCGCCGACGGCACCAAGGAATTGATCGCGCTCGATGACGGGCACCGCGAGTCCACCGAGTCCTGGGCCGACCTGCTCCGCTCGTGCAAGCGGCGCGGGATGGCCGCACCGGTGCTCGCGGTCGGCGACGGGGCGCTGGGCTTCTGGGCCGCGGTCCGGGACGTGTTCCCCACCACGCGCGAGCAGCGCTGCTGGTTTCACAAGATCGGCAACATCCTGAACGCGCTGCCCAAGTCTGCTCAACCGGGCGCGAAGAAGGCGTTGGCCGAGATCTGGCAGGCCGAGGACCGCGAGCATGCCGAGGCCGCGGTCCGGGTGTTCGCCGACCTCTACGGCGCGAAGTGGCCCAAGGCGGTCGCGAAGATCGCCGACGACCTCGACGTGCTGCTGGAGTTCTACGACTACCCCGCTGAGCACTGGGTCCATCTGCGCACCACGAACCCGATCGAGTCGACCTTCGCGACCGTCCGGTTGCGTCAGCGGGTCACCAAGGGGCCCGGCTCGCGGGCAGCCGGCGTGGCGATGGCCTTCAAGCTCATCGAGTCCGCCCAAGCCCGCTGGCGAGCCGTGAACGCCCCCCACCTCGTCGCCCTCGTCCGCGCCGGAGCGACGTTCGAGAAAGGCCTCCTGGTCGAGCGACCCGACCACCCCGACACCCACAAACCCGGCTCTTCGCGGTTCGTGGTGATGGGGAGCGTCGCGTCGTTGGCGTAGAACGGCTCGTGGCCCTGCTGTGATGGGTGTTGTCAAGACATCCACATCCCAGAGGACCACGAGCCTGTGCATGAGAATACTGGTTCGCAGCGCGATGCTGCGAGCACGATCTTCAACCTGCCCAATTACCAGGTCATCGACGTCATCGACCTGCCCGATGGGGACCGGCGGGTGGTGGTCGCCTCGACCTTCCCGCCAGGCTGTCCGTCCTGCGGGGTGCTCGCGACGAAGGTCCACTCCCGCCGGGACCAGCATATTCGGGACGTCCCGATTGCTGGGGCGATAGAGGTGGTGTGGGCCAAGCGGCGCTGGTTCTGCCTCGAGCCGGCCTGCACCAGGGGCACGTTCTGGGAGTCCACCGAGCAGGTCCCGCGATACGCACGCTCGACGACCCGGTTGCGGGAGCAGGTCGTCTCGGCCGTGATCACGTCCGGCAGAGCAGCCTCGGAGGTGGCCCGGGCCCACGGCGTCTCGTGGTGGCTGGTCCAGGCCGCCCTGGCGGCTGCTGCCGTCGTCCTGCCTGCCGTCGACGACGTCCCGGTGACGCGCCTGGGCATCGATGAGCACCGCTACCGCACGGTGCGCTGGTTCCGCACCGATCAGGGAGCCTGGAGACGGTTCGAACCGTGGATGACGACGCTGGTCGACCTGGCCACCGGGCAGGTGCTCGGCATAGTCGACGGACGCGACTCCGCTGCGGTCGGTGACTGGCTCGGCCAGCGCTCAGAGCCTTGGCGGGAGCGGATCGAGATCGTCGCGATCGACCCTTCAGCCGCGTTCCGCAAGGCACTACGGGACTACCTGCCCCGGGCCGCAGTCTCGGTCGACAAGTTCCACCTCGTGAAACTGGGCAACGGCATGGTCACCACCGTCCGTCAGCGCCTGACACGCACCCACCGTGGTCGTCGGGGCCGCAAGGACGATCCGGCCTGGGCCCACAGGATGCTGCTGCTGCGCGGCGCGGACACCCTCACCCCTCGCGCCTGGGAACGGCTTGAGCACGTTTTCCGCACCGATGATCCCACCGACGAGCTCTCGGCCGCCTGGGGCATCAAGGAACAGCTCCGGCGCCTGCTGACCACCGACACCCTCGCCCAGGCCTGGGACGAACGGATGCGGATGGGCTACTTCGCCCAGATCGCAAACATGCCCGAGGCGACCAAGCTCTACGACACCGTCGTGGCCTGGTGGGACGCGATTGAAGTCCTGATCGTCACCGGCGCGACCACCGCCCGCGTCGAGGCAGCGAACACCGGCATCAAGAACATCAAACGTACCGGCCGCGGATTCCGCAACGCCGAGAACTACCGGACCCGTATCCTGCTGACCAGCGCCGCGAGAACCGTAGCGTGAATACCCGCCACTGCAGGGTCATTCACCACGAACCGCGAAGAGCCACAAACCCGAGGCGGATCAGCAAGCCGCCTGAAACTCCTCATCCACAGGTCTTAACAATATCTCGCACGCTATTTGAGCGCTGAGCTGCCGCGAACATTGGGGGCCCTCGCCATCTTCGGCTAACGGTTATTTTCTTCCGTGGCTACCTGTGGCCCTCAATATATACGCAAAAGCGACCCCTGCAACCCCGACTACGACGAAAGCTGGCCCAGTCGAACCCCACGACAACGACGAACCCGTAACCAGCTGGAACGAGACAACCACTATCCCGCCAATTAGGACAACAAGAGCTCCATAGCGTACAAGCGCCCATAGTTGCAGGGCCGGACCTGAATTAGATTCTCTGGCCATTTTCTCACCCGATCACGATGGGCAATTGGTGGAGACCCAGATCCAGAAAGCGCCGTAACCGAGTCCCATGACGATTCCGATAGCAGGATTTGCGCCAACGAGTACGAGAGCCGCTCTCCACGCAGCTGCATGGCCACCAGCGATCGCCCCCACCAGGTAGGGACATACGTCTTCCTTGAGGCCCATCGTTTGCATGCCGCCGGTCGGAGCTGCGACTGTCTTGCCTTCGCTCTGACCCCGCTCCAGGTACTCCTGCGCCTGGGTGGCGAGGCTCTCCCCGTCGACGGCCTTGGTCGATCCATCTGGAGCGGTGATCACACCCTCACCGGTATCGAGATTCATCTCGATCGAGTAGACGCCTTCGCCCTCGACCTCGTATGTATCGGTTACTACGCCCGATTTTTTACCGCCAGCGAAGGCTGGGATCTGCGCGTCGTCGATATCTGAATTCGAAGGCGTGGTCGCGAGGCGGGGTTCCGCCATGGCGCCCGTGGGAACAGCGACAGCCGCAAGTAGCGCTGCGCCAGATACCAGAAGTGCTCGTCTCTCCATCTTCGCTCTCCTTAGACTTTGGACGGAAAACGACCGTCTCATATCAAAAGCTTGTGGTCAAGACCACATGGTCGGAGCTATCTACTGAGTGCATCGCCCGCTGACGATTCTCAGTCGGCGGGGGATACGTGCTCCTGCTCGGACAGGGGTGTGGGGTAGCCTGCGGCGGCTGGGTGCTTCCCTGTCAAGGTTTCGAGTGCGTCTCTGAGGGGGCCGCTGTCGTTGGTGCCTGCCAGGTGTAGGAGGTAGCTGGCGAGTTCGTCTGGCCCGTTGAAGTTAGAGTCTGCCCATCCTCGATGAGGCCATGCTCGCCCATGCTCAGACGCTGGCCAATCTCGTCCGCGGGCCCCCAAGGTGCCCGGCTCGCGGGCAGCCGGCGTGGCGATGGCCTTCAAGCTCATCGAGTCCGCCCAAGACTGCTGGCGAGCCGTGAACGCCCCCCACCTCGTCGCCCTCGTCCGCGCCGGAGCGACGTTCGAGAAGGGCCTCCTGGTCGAGCGACCCGACCACCCCGACACCCACAAATCCGAGGCGGATCAGCAAGCCGCTTGAAACTCCTCATCCACAGGTCTTGACAATATCTC
>NZ_JABUXW010000062.1 GCF_014897585.1 Brachybacterium tyrofermentans
GCCGTGAGCCTCGCGGCCTGACACCACAACTGTCACCTGATCATGCGGCAGTCCCTGACGGCTGCCGGCGCGGGTGACCGCTGGGCGTGCTCTCAACGACCGTTTATGGTGCAGTCTCTCGTGGCGTTGGATCGGCCCGTCCGCATGGGTCAGCGCAACAAGCCAGCGAGCAGGGGCCTAGCTCCCTCCCCTATGGGCATACTTGCGGGATGAGCAGAGATGACGTGTGGACAGTAGCGGCGGCGTTCGCTGACATCTTCGGAACGGAGTCGCCGCCGACTCATGCCGACATGGATGTGGCCTTCCGGCGCGCCCAAGTCTCGTCCCCGCAGTCTCCGCCGGGGACAGGGATCAACTCAATCTCGAAAGCGCGACGGATCAACAACGCTTTTGATGCAGCCGAGGATGGCCAGATAAACGGGCTGATCCGCGCCCTAACAATGTCGCTCATGACGAAGGGGGTTTTCTCAAGAGCCCCGCACTCCCCCGACTTGCAGCAGATGGTGGCGGAGCTGCGCAGGAGCCTGACGCACGTCGGGTGGGAACTGAGCGAAACGGGCACCCTTGCTCCACTCGGGATCATCGACGTGCAGGCAGGAGGTCGAGAGGCGCTAGAGCTGCAACTGAAGCGGTTACGGAACTCCGGTGATGACATCTCGCTCATGGTCGGTGCTGCGAAAGACTCATTGGAGGCGGCAGCTAAGTTCGTGCTGGAGGAACGGCAGCAGAGCTACCAGCCCGATGAGTCACTGGAAGCTCTCGTCAATAGGGCGATGAAGCTGGCAGGGATCAGCACGCGCCCTGCCGACGCAACCAGCGAAGCCTCCAAAGCGCTGGCCACACTGAACCAGAGCGTCCCTAAGATCGCGGAGGCCGTGCGGAAGGTCCGCAACGATCAGGGATCGGGGCACGGTCGAACAGTATTGACAACGATGAGTAAGCCCGAGGCGACTTTTATTCGCGACTTGACCCTCAGTGTCGTTAACTTTCTGCTCGCAGAGCACAGCTCGCGCCCTTAATGGGGGGGGCGGCCGCTTTGGGCCGTTTGTGACGCATCGCGCCTTGCGCCCTCAAGGCCTGTCGCCTGAGGTCTTCTCCACTCGCCAAGTGCGACTGTCTCGGTTAGCGAAAAAGAAAAACAGAAGTCCACTGAAGAGCAAAATCGCAGGAGCCGCCCAGAAGTGCATCGGCAACTCCCTAGAAACCGACCAAGCGAAAATAAAGGAGCCGCCAGGAGACGCAGCAACTCCTAACGTCGCAGCTGCAAGAACGGGCATTGCCGGGCCAACCTCGCCCACAAGGGTAACGCCGATAAGCCCAATCCCCAAGTATGCACAGTAAGACCTGGTTGCTATTAAGGCCATCTCTTCGTCGCCAGTCACTCCTAGTGCAGTCATGGCGATCAGAAAAAAAATACTAACGCCGACCATTAGGGCGACGATATAGCCAACTACTGGGCGCGCCGAAAGGCGTTCCAAATCAGTCAACGGTGTTGCCGCTAACGTCGTGACGCAGGCGGCCGACAGGCTGGGCACGAAAAGAGTAACCAGCGGTGCAGATCCACTCAAATTCGGAAGAGGCACTGTCATTGCTGGGAGAAGTGCAATAACTCCGATCGTTGCCGCCCAGGCGACCGACAGCGCGACACTCAGTCGACTTCGTACCAATAAGTACACTTCAGAGGACCGCCCTGTCGACCGAGCAACTAGTGACTAACTCCTGAGCTTCTCGGAGCCGACCTGCCCCGCCGTCAGTGTCACCGCTAATGCCGTCCACAATGTCAGGAACGTCTGGTGAAATAATATCCGATGGAAGCGGGTTTCCCACTGCTTCGCCAAGCCATACGGCGAGAACTTCACTGCCCGCCACATAGGTTAAGGAGCTTTCCCCCATGCCAGACGAAGCCATCTTCTCTTGGCATTCAACAGAAGGGATGGGCATCATTGCCCATGCTACTTTTCGTTGCACCTCGACGGGGGAATCATTCTCTCGGATAAGGAGCGGAGCGGCAGGCCATTGAGCCTTATCCTCAGGTAGCTCGACTAGCCGGTCCGGGACTAGTAATCCGTTCGTCCGGGCCACCTCGATGACTGCACGAATCTCAGGCTCAGAAGACTCTACTTCAAAAGCGTGCTCGGGCCAGTAGCAGACCTCGACCCCAAAATCCTTGCACGACAGCAAATTGCCATCCCTGGGGCTGGTCGCCTGGTACCCAAGCGGCATAGCCACTATCGCACTAAATCCCGCCATTAATGCCGGAATGATAATGCCTGTAATGGCAATTGCGGCTATCGAACGAGTTAGTCGCCTTGTGATCGCAACCCACATGGCAAGAGAGGCGCCACCAGCAAGCAGAAATGCTGCCAAGAGAGGCCTCCAGCTGGGGACCTCGCTCACACCGCAGCACAAAGTGCTCATTCCTATGGTGTGCTGCATCCAGGCTGGATCCATCGCTGGGGGAAAGCCTACGATGGCATATGGGACCAAGACGCTGAGCGGGGCGGCAAACTTAAGTGGCAATTTGGCGCCAACCAGCCACCCGAAGAGGGTTGATGCTCCCGCCCAGAGCACGGGAGTCAACAGCAGGATAAAGCTCACGCTGACATCGCTAGCATTGCGGAGAGAAAATGCCTGGGCGGCAACTGCCATTACCGCAGATGGTACGAATATCCCAAGCAGTGGCATGCCCAACGTGAGCAGGGGAGGGCGGGCTAGCGGACGATCAAGGAAACCGGAACGGTCAAGCTTGTTCGCGGCAATCGCGGCCGCGAGCGCCACTAAGGGGATGCAGAGAATGAAAGACTCGGACCCGAGTGCTTGCTCTGCTGGCGAATAACCCTCCTCGACAGAGAAGGTCCCAGATCGATAAACCGCGATGGCGACTACTTGTAGCGGGATAAGCCACGCAAGTCCAAGCACCCGGACTGCGGAGAGTGCGCGGTTCACGAATGGTTCTCCCGGGATAGTGCGGACCGGTATCGATCTAACCACTCACTTGTGCTGTTCGTTGCAGGAAACGAGTCAGTAATCTTGCCACCGACAAGGATCGCAATATCGGTACTAACATCCATGAGGGCTTCCGCTTCGTGTGTGGCTGTGATGATGTTCTCTGCGCCCATCCTGTTGCCGATTATTTCGGCGAGATTTATCCGCTCTACGGGGTCCAGTCCAGTTGTCGGCTCATCGAGTAGAAGGACGTCTGGAGAATGCACTATAGCGCAAGCGAGATTCAAGCGCCTAGCCTCGCCGCCCGACAGAGATGTTGTTGGTGTGCGCAGCTTATCGAGCAAATGGACTCTATCGATCGCCTCAATAGACGTCTTCGAAAGGTTTAAGTTGAGTCCTGCTAGCCAGGCTGAATACTCTACCTGTTGCTGGACGCTAAGCCCGCGAACGCGAGGGCTCTCCTGCGGGAGGTAGCCGATCTGCCGTGCTGGCAGTTTCGTCATCTGGGCATTCGTGTCACTAGAGTATGCAACCCGCCCACTGCTCGGCTTTAGTAGACCAGCTATGACCCTCAGTAGCGTGCTCTTCCCAGAGCCATTTGGTCCTAATAGCAGAGTGCGACCCGCCGGGAAAGTCCACGAGAAGTCCCGGAGGGTCGCACTTGCGCGCTTATAGCGAAAGGTCACCAAATCGACATGAAGTGCGGGGTGTAGAGTCAATCTGGTCACCAGTTCCTTGTGTCCTCAGTAGCTTACCTTGAAGGTGCTCGCGCTGTAGTACCTTGTCGGGCCGTCAACCACGCCGGCAAAATTGATATGGTAATAGGAGCGGTCCTGCGCTCCGTACCGCGTGGTGACGTTCGATGAGCTGCACGACATCGTATTGGTGGCGATTGCCTTCCCGGGCAGTGCAGTTCGGTGCTTGATCAACTTAAACTGCATCCTCCCGGGTGACGCGCCGTTTGTCGTCCGACATCCGCCCATGGTGATATTGGTAGAGGCAGAGTCATGATCGTTGTCGAACCAGGTGCGGGTGTCTTTCCCTACCATCCAACTAGAAAGACTGCTCGTGAAGCTTCCTTCGGCTAGTGCGGGCGCCGCGAGAAGTGAGGTGGCCGCCAGGGCGGCTGCGGCGGAGGTTGCTAGCCTCGATCTTTCATGGGGTCGGTAGGTCCGCTCGGTCGGCGTCGTTGCCGATCTT
>NZ_JABUXW010000063.1 GCF_014897585.1 Brachybacterium tyrofermentans
CGAAGAGTTTCGCCAGCAGGCGGTTGACCTGTACGAGTCGACACCGGGAGCGACGCTCCGCGGTATCGCGGAGGACCTCGGGATCGTCCGAGGCACGCTGCGGCAGTGGCTCGAGACCCACGGGAGTGGGAAGAAGACCGCGGCTGACGGCACGCTGACCGACAGTCCGTTGCGGTCCGCGCCGACGCCCAGCACGGCCGATCCCAATGAGCCGCTCGAGCAACGCGTCGCTCGCCTGGAAGCAGAGAACGCCCAGTTGAGAGCGGAGACGACGAAGCTCACCACGGAGCGGGAGATCCTCCAGAAAGCCGCTAAGTATTTCGCTGGGGAGACGCGCTGGTGAGTCGCTTCCAGTTCGTCGCCGACCACCACGCCACCTACCCGGTGAAGCGACTGTGCGAGCTCGTCGAGATCGAGCGTTCCTCCTACTACGCCTGGCAGGCAGGCGCCCCGGCACGGGCCGAGAGAGCCGCCCACGATGCGGAGCTGCTGGAGCGGATCCGCATCATCCACGCCAAGGACGACGCTCAGGGTGTCCCACGGATCACGGCCGAGCTCAACGACGGTGCCGCACTCGAGGACCGCGTGAACCACAAGCGGGTCGCCCGCGTGATGCGGACCGCTGGCCTCGCCGGGTTCGTCAAGAAGCGCCGGCACCGCACGACGGTGCCGGAGCCTGCCGACCAGGTCGTTCCTGACCTGCTGGGCCGGGACTTCACCGCCGAGGCGCCGAACCGGCGCTACGTCGGTGACATCACCTACCTGCCGCTGTCCGAGACCGGCGGGGGTGGGAACCTGTATCTCGCCACGGTGATCGACTGCTACAGCCGCCGCCTGGTGGGCTGGGCGATCGCGGACCACATGCGAACCGACCTCGTCGCTGATGCACTCAAGGCCGCCACCGCGACCCGTGGATCTCTGGCAGGAGCGATCTTCCACAGCGACCACGGTTCGGTCTACACCTCGAAGGCCTACGCCGATCTCTGCGCCCGGCTCGGCGTGACCCAGTCGATGGGAGCCGTCGGCTCCAGCGCCGACAACGCGATGGCGGAGTCCTTCAACGCGACGGCGAAACGCGAGGTCCTCCGCGACGCCGCGTGCTTCACCGACGAGCTGTCCTGCCGTCGAACGATGTTCCGCTGGTTGACCCGCTACAACACCAAGCGCCGCCACTCCTGGTGCCGCTACCAGTCCCCGAACACCTACGAACGCGCCTACACCGATAAACTCGCGCTCGCAGCGTAAACAACCCCCGTGTCCACGAACCGGGGGTAGGCCCCGTCCTGTCTATCCGAGTGTGAATGGAGCTTTTCATCATGTCCGATATCGCGATCCCGCCGTTGGGATATTCGCCTGAGCCGCCGCGCCCGCATCGGGTGGTGATCGCTTTCGATGTCCTCGCCCGCACCCAAGCCGAGGCGCAGCACATGGTCGACGAGGTACTGATCGAGGAGCTCGCCGGTCCTCCCAACCAGCTCCGCACAGACGGCGACCGAGTATTCGGCGAAGACTTCGGCGACCACGTCCCACACATCCGCTCCTGGGAACCCGCAGTCGACTCCTCGCATTCGCCGGCCGCGCGCGTGGTGCCGTCACCAGGGTGGGAGCCGTTCGACGGCTCGGGGTTCCCGGAGATCGTGGCGGAGATGTTCCCACCCGAACCAGCCGCCGGTGACTTCCGCCTCCCAGACGGCACACCCGACCGCGAGGGCTTCGAGGATGCGCATGAGCGGTGGCGGGATGAGTGTCTCTCGCTCGCGGTGCAGGCGTCACGTCTCCCGGAGGCGTTGGATCGGTTGGAGCGGGCAGAGCGGGTCCGGGACGGTCTCGTGGATCTGCTGGAGCGGGAGCGGTTGCCGGTGGAGCCGGTGAAGGAGGACTATCTCGTCGCGGTTGCCCCGTCGTTCGAGGGCGAGTACGAGGATATGCGGTTCCGGTCCGACCATGCCCAGTGGCGGTCCGAGTTCACCGCGACCGCACTCCGCCGTGAACACGGCCTGCAGGGATTGCTTGCCGAAGGTGGCCCACGGACGATGTTCCTTCCGGAGCGGTTTCACCGTGAGTGGGTGCCCTCGGATCTGATCGCCCTGCAAACCCTCCGTGTACTCGTGGAGCGAGAGACCGCCGGGGAAGGCAAACCGTTGTTGGACCGGCGGGAGCGGGAGGAACTGTCGGCCATGTTGTTCGCTGCCGACCCCGACATCCGCGTCGTCGACCCTGACGACCCGGCTGGGGCTGAGCTATACGCCGGGCAGGCGTCGCAGGCGCACGACTGGATGCCGCCAGGCGTGTATGACGCGACAGGGTACGACCGGACTGGCCAGTTCCGGCTCGTCGTCGGCCGTGTCCCGGTCGGGGATGGGGTGATGGCGTCGGCGGCGTTCGCACCCGCCGAGCACGACAGTGCCGTGGTGAACGAGATCGCCCGCATCTTGGAGCAGGACACCGAACAGCACGACCCCGCGATAATCCTCGCCCGGATCAACGCCGCGGTCCTCGGTACCGGGCGGACGGCTGCCACACCCTCGGACATTCGCCCTCCTGAGCAGGCGCTGACGAGGCTGGAACGTGGGGCGCTGCTGAGCGAGTTGCTCGCCGAACGAGAACAGCACCTGGACACGGACCCGGACGGCCCCGAGCCACCCACGCTAGGCCGTGGTCCCGGCCGGAACCTGTAGCAGAGGGGCATTCCCGATCGGTGGTGCTGGGGGTCGGTGTGTTTGACGATTTGGCGCATGTTCTTGACGAAATGGCGCATCCTGCCCGGAAACGCTCGCGGCAACCACGCGACCTCGGGTAGGGGTTGAGGTTCAGAAGGGATGCTCAGAGCGGAGAATCTGCGGCCAGCACGGTTTGTTGACGCACCTTCCCTGTGGATACCGCGCACGAGCCCCAGGCCCGTGCCGTGTCCTAAAGGAGGTGCACATGATCATCACCGACGCCACCGCCTGGCCGCTGCCCACCAGCCTCCCCAAGAACCTCGGAGAAGCCGCCGCCACCTATGCTGCCGCGGGTATCCCGGTGTTCCCCTGTGTGCCGGGTCAGAAGCGCCCGCTCACGACGCATGGGTTCCGTGACGCCACGACCGACCCCGCGCAAATCGCCGCCTGGTGGGGACGGCATCCGGAAGCGAATATCGGCATCCCCACCGGGACCGTAATCGGCGTGCTGGACGTGGATGTGCACGCCACCGGCACCGGATACCCGATTCTCCGCACCCTGCGGCGGGAGGGGCTGATCGACGGGTGGGGGCAGGCGGTGCGTTCCCCATCGGGTGGCCTGCATTTGTACTACCCGGCAGATTCAGATGTGGCGCGGGTGTCGTGGTCTCGAAGTCGGGCGCATGTGGACTTCCGCGGCACCGGCGGATACATCATCGCCCCACCCTCCACCATCACCACCGACCGCGGGAACCTTCGCTACGAGACCATCGCCCACGGCCGCAACCCGCGCCCCGTCGATGCGGATGCGATCCGCGAGCTGCTGACACCCCAGCCCGAGCGAACACACCACCCGGCCAAACCGGCGGTACTGCGGGAGCGGCCGGTAGAGCAACTCGCAGCCTGGGTCGCCGCACTGCCAGAAGGGAACCGGAACGCGGGACTGTTCTGGGCCGCATGCCGACTTGCTGAGGCTGGCCTGCCCGTACCCGACACTTTCGCGCTGCTCGAGCCTGCCGCGATCGACGCCGGGCTCGAGCCGCAGGAGATCACGGCGACGATCCGCTCCGCACACCGCACCACGAGGGCCGTCGATGTACCGGATGACCGGGGCCTGCCCCTTGTTCGTGGACACGCTGATTCCAGCATTTGCTGGGGAAGCGA
>NZ_JABUXW010000064.1 GCF_014897585.1 Brachybacterium tyrofermentans
GCAGGTCACACCTCGGTTAGAGACCGGACCCTTACACAGCTAATGAAACACCCTCTGCTTCTCCGCGCAGGTACACGCCGAGCATGCGCAGGAGGTTCAGCATCACCGCTTCGGGGTCGGAAGACGTTCGCAACAGGCGAGCCGCAGCGTCATGGTCGGCGTCTCGCACGGATTGAAACAAGGTGATGGCCTCCAGCCACGCACCCTCATTGCGCTCGTCCACGTGCGTTCGTCCCATGCCACACATCCTATTGTTCGGCCTGCCGTAGTTCCAAACCTGGGCGTGGCGTAGACAAGTGAACCACATCGATGTTATTACTAGATACGCCGCTCCAAACATCGGTGAGGCACAACATGTAGTGGTTGGTGGCGTGGCGCGTCACAGCCAGAGAGAGCGAGGAGGATCGCTATGCCACCCCCACCTGAGTCCCGGCGCGCAGCGCCCTCAGTGCGCGAACTCGCCGCCGCCCAGTCGCCTGATCTCGTGTTCTTCTCAAGCGTGTCGGAGAACACCCGCCGCTTCGTCGACCGGCTCGACCAGCCCGCGGTCCGTATCCCGCTGCGGCCACGAGTGGAGGGGCTGATCCGGGTCGCGCGGCCCTTCGTGCTCGTGGTCCCCACGTACGGCGGCGGGGAACGTGCCGGGGCGGTGCCGAAGCAGGTGATCTCGTTCCTCAACGACCCCGCGAACCGGGCACTGATCCGGGGGGTGATCACGGCGGGGAACACGAACTTCGGCGAGCACTACTGCCTCGCCGGCCCTGTCATCTCTGCCAAATGCCAGGTTCCGGAGCTGTACCGCTTCGAGCTGCTCGGCACCCAGCGCGACATCGAACACGTGAACATCGGCCTGACCCGCTTCTGGGACCAGGCCTCCGACAATCTGACATCCATTGAGAGGAAGACCGCATGACCATCATCTCCCCAGAGGCTCCGGCAAGCACCGGGATCGGTGCGCGGAAGGACTACCACGCCCTCAACGCGCAACTGAACCTGTTCGCCCCGGACGGGTCGATCCAGTTCCACAAGGACAAGGAAGCCGCCGACGAGTACCTGCGCCAGCACGTCATCCCGAACACGAGAACCTTCCCGAGCGTGGCCGAGCGCCTGGAGTGGCTGGTCGCGAACGCCTACTACGAGCGGGCGTTCCTCGACGCGTACGCCCCGGAGTTCCTCACCGACCTGCATGAGCGGGCTCGCGGGGCCGGGCACCGTTTCCAGACCTTCCTCGGCGCGTTCAAGTTCTTCACTTCCTACGCCCTGAAGACGTTCGACGGCACCACGTACCTGGAAGGTTTTGAGGAGCGCGTCGTCGCTACCGCGCTCTTCCTCGGACAGGGCGACGAAGCCCTCGCGACCCGGCTTGTGGACGAGATGCTCTCGGGCAGGTTCCAACCTGCGACCCCGACATTCCTGAACGCGGGCAAGGCGCAGCGCGGCGAGCTCGTCTCCTGCTTCTTGCTCCGCCTGGAGGACAACCTCGAGTCCATCGGACGCAGCGTTAACTCTGCGTTGCAGCTCTCCAAGCGCGGGGGCGGAGTCGCGCTGCTGCTGACGAACCTGCGCGAGACCGGAGCACCGATCAAGCAGATCGAGAACCAGGCCTCCGGCGTCGTCCCGGTGATGAAGATCCTCGAAGACTCCTTCAGCTACGCCAACCAGCTCGGGGCCCGGCAGGGTGCGGGCGCAGTGTATCTGCACGCGCATCACCCGGACATCCTGCGGTTCTTGGACACGAAGCGGGAGAACGCGGACGAGAAGATCCGCATCAAGACGCTCTCGCTCGGCGTCGTGATCCCCGATGTCACCTTCCAGCTCGCGAAGGAGAACCGGGACATGCACTTGTTCAGCCCCTACGACGTCGAGCGCGAGTACGGGAAACCGCTGTCGGACCTGTCCGTGAACGACCACTACGACGAGTTGGTCGCGAACCCGCGGGTGCGGAAGACCACGATCAGCGCACGGGAGTTCTTCAAGACCCTCGCCGAGCTGCAGTTCGAATCCGGATACCCCTACGTGCTGTTCGAGGACACCGTCAACCGCGCCAACCCGCTGCAGGGGCACATCAACATGTCGAACCTGTGCAGCGAGATCCTCCAGGTCAACACGCCCTCCACCTATGACGCGGCGATCGGCTACGAGCAGGTCGGCCGGGACATCTCCTGCAACCTCGGCTCCCTCAACATCGCCCAGGCCTTCGCCTCACCGGACTTCGGCGCGACCGTCGAGACCGCAGTGCGGGCGCTGACGAGTGTGTCGGATCAGACCGACATCGACGCGGTCCCCTCGATCGCAGCCGGGAACGACGCGTCGCACGCGATCGGTCTCGGTCAGATGAACCTGCACGGGTTCCTCGCCTCGCAACGCATCCGCTACGGCAGCGAGGAGGGCATCGACTTCACCGACATCTACTTCCTCACCGTCACCTACCACGCCCTGCGCGCCTCCAACCGGATCGCCATCGAACGCGGCACGACCTTCACCGGGTTCGAGACCTCCACCTACGCCGACGGCTCGCACTTCGATAAGTACACCGAGCGCGAGTGGCGGCCCGCCACCGAACGTGTCCGCGCCCTCTTCGCCGAGGCAGGCGTCGCGATCCCCACCCGCGACGGCTGGGCGCAACTTCGGGAATCCGTGCGGCAGCACGGCATTTACAACGCCTACCTGCAGGCGATCCCGCCGACTGGATCGATCTCGTACGTGAACAACTCGACCGCGTCGATCCATCCGATCGCGGCGAAGATCGAGATCCGCAAAGAAGGCAAGCTCGGCCGCGTCTATTACCCGGCCCCGCACATGACCGACGACAACCTCGAGTTCTTCGAGGACGCGTACGAGATCGGCTACGAGAAGATCATCGACACCTACGCCGCCGCCACCCGCCACGTCGACCAGGGTTTGTCTCTCACGCTGTTCTTCCGCGACACCGCGACCACCCGCGACATCAACAAAGCCCAGATCCACGCCTGGCGTGCCGGAATCAAGACCCTCTATTACATCCGCCTCCGCCAGCCCGCACTCGAAGGCACCGAGATTGAAGGCTGCGTCTCCTGCGCGCTGTAACCCCAGAATCCGATCTTCCCGAAGGAACACCCATGACCCTCACCGATATCACCCGCCCCATCACCGAGATCTCCGTCACTCCGCCGGGCTATCGGCACGACCCGGCAGCCCGCCTGCGGCCCATCAACTGGAACCGCGTCGGAGACGACAAAGACCTCGAGGTATGGAACCGCCTCACCGCGAACTTCTGGCTCCCCGAGAAAGTGCCCCTCTCCAACGACCTCCCCGCCTGGCAAAAACTCACCCAGGAGGAACGCACGCTGACCATGCGCGTGTTCACCGGGCTCACCATGCTCGACACCGTACAAGCCACCGTCGGCGAGATCTGCCAGATCCAAGACGCCCGCACCGAACACGAAGAGGCCGTCTACACGAACATCGCGTTCATGCAGTCCGTGCACGCACGCTCCTACTCCTCCGTCTTCTCCACGCTCACCTCGACCCCAGAGATCGACGACGCGTACCGGTGGGCCGTCGCCAACGACCTGCTCCAGGAACGGTGCAAGAAGGTGCTCGCGCACTACTACGGGGATGACCCGCTCAAACGGAAGGTCTCCTCCACGCTGCTGTCCTCGCTGCTGCTCTACGCCGGGTTCTACCTGCCGTTGCACTTCTCCGTCCACGCAACCCTCACCAACACCGCCGACATGATCCGGCTCATCCTCCGCGACAAGGCCGTGCACGGCTACTACTCCGGCTACAAATACCAGCGCGGCCTCGAAACCCACACCGCAGCCGAACAGGAACACATG
>NZ_JABUXW010000065.1 GCF_014897585.1 Brachybacterium tyrofermentans
CAGTAGCACCCTCATCGTAAGAGGGCCCACTGTCCGAAAACCACGCGGCACCTCAGACCCAGCCCGCGAAAACCCTGCCCGTGACGACAAAGGTGCCGCCAAGTTGGAACCTTTTGCGTCGCGGGAGCTGCGCGCATGCAGTCCGTCACGTCGGCGGCGACATCGCCCGAACGTGGCCCTCTGCGATGCGGTCCTCTGCGATGGAACAGGGCCCGGGATCCGATGCCGTCGGATCCCGGGCAGTTCCGCGGTCAGGCGGTGGCCACGGCCGGCCCCGGGGTCTCCGAATCGGCTCGGCGCCGGATCAGCTGAAGCACGACGGCGATGGCTGCGAGCACGAAGCCCACCGCAGAGACCGCGATCGAGGGATACACCATCAGCACACCCCCTACGATCAGCAAGGTGCGGTCCAGCGCTCTCCCCCGGGCCACGAGGAACCCCGCTAAACCTCCGGCGATCGCTGTCATCCCGAGGACCACGGTGATCAGAGCCGGGATCAGCTCGCCGATGGTCCCCTCGAGCAGCAGCGCCGGTTCGAGGACGAACACGAACGGGATGAGGAAGCCGGCGATCGCCAGCTTCAGTGCCGTCACACCGGTCTTCAGCGGGTTCGAGTTCGCGATGCCGGACCCCGCATAGGCCGCGAGACACACCGGCGGCGTGATGTCGGCCAGGATGCCGAAGAAGAAGACGAACATGTGCGCCGAGATCAGGGGGACGTCGAAGTTGTTGTAGAGGATCGGTGCGGCGACGGTCGCGGTGACCACGTAGTTGGCGGTGGTCGGCAGGCCCATGCCCAGCACCAGGCTGACGATCATCGTGAAGAACAGCACCAGCAGGAAGTTCCCCTGCGCGAGGTCGATGACGGCGTTGCCGAGGCGCCCGCCCAGGCCGGTTCCGGTCACGGTGCCTGCGACGATGCCTGCCGTGGCGCAGGCCGCGATCACGGGGAGCGCGGTGCGCGCGGCCGCCTCGAGGGTCTTGATGATCCCGGTGAACGAGAGTCGCGTGGACTTGCGCGCGAAGCTCAGCACGAAAGCGACGCCGATCCCCCAGAGGGCGGCGCGCGCTGGAGAGAACCCGGACAGCATCATGTAGACGATGACGATCAGGGGCAGGATCAGGTCGATCCGCGTGATCAACGACTTCCACGTGGGCAGCTCGGAGACGGGCAGGCCCTTGATCCCGGTGCGCTTGGCCTCGAAGTGCACCGAGAGGAATGCGCCGAGGAAGTACAGAGCCGCCGGGATGATGGCGATGATGATGATCTCGTTGTACGGGATCCCGGTGTACTCGGCCATGATGAACGCGGCCGCGCCCATGATCGGCGGCATGATCTGGCCGCCGGTGGAGGCTGTCGCCTCGGTCGCCGCCGCGAAGTGAGGCTTGAAACCGGCCTTCTTCATGATCGGAATCGTGAACGAGCCCGAGGCGACGGTGTTGGCCACCGACGACCCCGAGATCATGCCCTGCAATCCGCTGGCCGCCACGGCCGCCTTCGCGGGACCACCGGTGAAACGGCCCGTCGCACGGAAGGCCAGGTCGTTGAAGAATGCTCCGATGTTGGTGCGGATCAGCACGACGGCAAACAACAGGAACAAGAAGATGAAGGTCGAGGAGACTTGGATGGGCGTGCCGAAGATGCCGGACCGCGCCGTGAAGAAGGTGCCGACGACGTAGTTCTCCCACGACTGCCCGACGATGAGCACGGCGTAGCCGATCGCCGCCAGGGCGATCAGCACGATCGGAAGCCCGACACAGCGCCGGGTGGCCTCCAGGACCAGCACGATGCCCAGGGTCGCGATCACGTAGTCGAGGTCGCGGAACCCCAGGATCTGCACCATATTGCTGGTCAGGTGGTCGTAATCGACGACGATGAAGAGGTTCACCGCCAACGCGACCACGGCGAGGATCAGGTCGTACCAGGGCACGCCGCGCCGGGTCAGGGAGAGCCGTTTGCTGGCCGGATACAGCAGGAAGATGATCGACGTCGCACCGCCGAGGTGGATAGCCCCCTGGATCAGCGAAGGACGAGATCCGAACAGACCGGTGTAGAGGTGGAACAGGGTGAGGGCGACCGACAGGCCGCCCACTCCCCATGCCCACACCCCGAGGTTCATGCGGAACCGGCTGGCGGTGTCGTGCTCGCGAAGCACCTCCTGCGCATTCTTCTCGGCGTCAGCCACCTCGGCGGGGGCGGTCGCCGGCTCCGTGGACCGCGGCTCCTTCTCGTGGTCTGCCGAGCTCATCTCAGAGGAGTCCCTGTTCCTTGTAGTACTTCTCGGCGCCCGGGTGCAGCGGCACGTCGCCCTGACCCGAGAGCGCGAAGTCGTGGTTGATCAGACCGCCCTGGGGCAGGGTGATCTCACCGGCGTGCTCGAAGGTGGCGGCCGTGATGTCGTAGCCGACCTCGGGGCTCACCTGGGTCATCGAGGCGATCAACGTGGCGGCCACGGACAGGGTGACCACGGGCTCCTCCAGGAAGTCGTACGCATCGGGCTCGATCGTGTAGACGTCGAAGGAGCTCTCGCTCGCCACCTCCTCGGCCTTGTCCTGGTCCATCGAGACGAGCTGCACGTCATTGGTCGCCGCCAGGTCGCCGAGGGAGCCCGTCGGAGTGCCCACCACGAACACAGAGGCATCGATGTTGTTGTCGCGAAGGAGGTCCAGCGAGCTGGCGAAGTCCTGCTCGAACGCCTCGTAATCGCCTTCTTCGATCCCGTAGACGCTGAGGATCGCGTCGGAGACGGCGCGTGTCCCGGATCCCACGTCGCCGACGGCGATCCGCTTGCCCTTGAGGTCCGCCGGGCTCTCGAGCCCGTTGCCCGCGAGTGTCACGATGTGCGCGGCCTCGGGATAGAGGGCTGCGATCCAGCCGATGTTGTCGACCTTGGCACCCTCGAACTCCCCGGTGCCGGTGACGGCGGTCTGGGCGGTGTCGCTCTGGACGATCCCGAGCTGCCACTCCTCCTGGAAGATCATGCCGATGTTCTCCACCGAGGCACCGCTGTCGGTGTAGTTCACCGTCAGCCCCTCGATGTTGTCCTCGTAGATGGTGGCGTACTCGCCGCCGAGCGGGTAGTACACACCACCGGTGCCGCCGGTACCGAAGGTCAGATCGGTGACGAAGTCACCCTCACCGCCTCCTCCGCCGGTGCCGCCCTCGTCCTCGCTCCCGCAGGCGGCGAGCAGTCCGAGCGCCGCGATGGGGCCCAGCGTGGCGAATGTCCGTCGTCCGATCCTCATGGGTCTTCTCCTCAGTGGGTCATGCAGGAACGAGGGGAACGGTCAGGTCCTTCAGCAGCTTCCTCACCGCATTTCCCTGACCGCCTCGTCAGTGATAGTCGATCACATCACGGTTCCTCTGCTGCGCCCCCCTGTTTCCGCTGGGTCACGTCATAACATTTCGGAGTTGAGTCCCGCATAGTGGTGTAGCGCGGTGGCCCCGTGATCGTCTCTGACGAGGACGCGGTCACCGTGTGATCCTTCGAGTGAACCTC
>NZ_JABUXW010000066.1 GCF_014897585.1 Brachybacterium tyrofermentans
TCGCTTCCCCAGCAAATGCTGGAATCAGCGTGTCCACGAACAAGGGGCAGGCCCCGTCTGCGACGACGCTGGCGGGCACGGTCTGGACGAGCTGATCGATACGGGCGTTCTGCGTCCTGCGAGCATCGATTTTGTGCGGTGCGAGATGGAGCGTGACGATCGCTTCGCTGACATGGAGATGGGGCGTTGTTCCAGGGAAGAGCCAATCGGGGCCTCCACCGACGAAGGTCCGTTGTTCCTCGAGCTCGCTAACGTAGCGGCGGAGGAGTTCGGCGATCGGCTCGGGCAGAGCGAGAGGCGTGCGCCCGAAGGTGATGCTCAAAGTCGTCTCGTGACCTGAGACGTCTGATTGGCGGAGGCGGACGCAGTCGCTGATCCGTTGCGCGAAGACGAGCACCAGCAAGCCGATGATGCGGCTTGCGGACGGGATGGACGTGTCATCGAGAAGCTCATCGACTTTCCGCCAGATGGTGTCCTCCGGGACAGAGGGGGCGGGCCGAGCTTGCGGGCGATGAGGCGGCATGAGGGGTCTGGTCAGCTTCTGCCGGATCGCCCAATTGAGGAAGGTGGCGACCGCTCCCTGGGAGCGGTGATGGGTGAAGAATCGATCTACGGAGCGCTGGTCCAACGTCCCCATCTGAACTCCCTGATCATCCAGCCAGACCAGGAAGGAGGCGATCTTGCGCAACGCGGACCATCGAGCGTTGAACATGCCGACGGTCAGGGGCTTTTGCGCGCGCCGCTGCCTGGTCTGGCGGAGGACTTGCCAACGGAAGTACTGGTTGATGATCTGCGCGTGGTGGGAGGGGAGGTCGTTGACGAGATGCTCAGCAAGTATCTCGAGGTCGTTGAGCCGGACGTCGATCGTGGGGAGGGTTTCGGCACTGATGAGCATGTGGCGCAGATACCGCACGCGAGGCGAGAGTGGGAGGGCGTCGAGTGTGTCGTGACTGATCTGCACCTCGCCAGTAGCCATGGCACGCAGAGTCTTTCCGATCGGCGATCTTCGCAGCCATCGCACCACCGCGCGCGGGTCACGTGCAGCCATGAGGTGGCCGTAGAGGCTAGCGAGGCCAGGATGGATATCGCCGTTCTCGTCAGCGAGGACCTCGCGGAGGCGTTCGGCCAGTCGACAGGTGCCGCACTGAGATCCAGTGAGCTGTTCCTCGCTTCCGCAAGTGATGCACGCGAACCGCGGAGGTTCGCCAGCACAGGGCGCGCAGACGATGCGTCGCTCCGAGTCGTAGAAGGCCAGGACCTTGACCTGAGCGCACCCGGGACAGGATCCGGGATGTCGGCGGAGTCTTGAGTAGCAGGCGTTGCAGATTCGCTGCTCGAGAATCGAGTAACGGGCTGCGACATGGCGAGCACATTCGTCGCAGCCGACCTGGTGACCACGTGTGCTCCCAGGCGGGGTCATTCGTGCGGGCGGTGCAGCTTGGCGGGGATGGGGCGAAGCTCGCCAATCGCAGGCCCGGAGGCCTCTGGAGCGCCAGCAACTCGGCGAGGACGCACGCTCTGGACCTTCGGGATCTCGATGAGATCGTTGGGTGTGCACTCGAGGATCCGGCAGAGGGCGGCGAACACTTCGACGTTCAGCCTCTCGGGCGTCTTCGTCACCAACCGGAACACTTGCTCGCGCGAGAGCTGCACTCCCTGGGCGCGCAACGGTGCGATCAGATCTGTCGTCTGGAACATCCCAGCCGCAGCCATCATCGGGCGTAGATTCCAGGTGATCGGGATGTCAGAGTCGGGAGTCGTCGGCATCGGGTCCTCCATAGATCCGGGAGAGGGCTTGGTTGATCATGCGGTTCTTGAAGTCGTCACCGACGGACGTGTAGATGGCGGTTGTCGAGGCATAGGCGTGCCCGACCTGGTCCTGCACGAACTTCTCGGCGTATCCCCATTCGATGAGGTTGGTGACGTACGTGTGGCGCAGGGCGTGGACACTGAGCTCCGGCGGCAGCCCCGCTTCGTCGCGGAGCTGCGCGAAGCGCAGGTCGATGTAGCGCAGAGAGACGCGCGTGCCTCGCTCGGTCGGCCACAGCGGTCCCGACAAGTCCGCAGTGAACCGGGACCGGGCCTGGTCGACCCATTGGGCCAAACCTTCCGTGATCCAGTCCAGCTCAGGGAGCGTGAGCACCGAACGTCGACGCGGGCCTGAGCCGTGAGAGCCCTTGCCCCAGCGCACGTCGACCGCCCCGAAGCGTCCGAACCGCGGGGCAGCACCGTTGGGCCGCAGATCAGCTACATCCAGACCGACGGCCTCGGCCCTGCGTAGTCCGTAGGCGTAGATGGTCTTGAAGATCTGGGAGTCACGCAGCGCGGCGAGGGCACCCTTTCGACCCTGCCGAAGGATTGTCTCGACGCGGTGGTCGGCCACCGCGAAGAGCTGCTCGAGCTCGTCGTAGGTGAGTGCTCGCCGCTGTGGGCGGCCTTCGTAATCGACCAGGTGTGCGAGCGTGTTCCACTCGTGGCAGATCTGCTGTGGCGCGGTTCCGAAACGTTCTTCACAGTCCGCCGCCCACCGGTACCGAGGATCGGTGAGGTAGTCGCAGAACAGGCGGATGATGGAGTGATACCCCCGGATCGTCGAGGGAGTCGCCGGACTCTGCCCAGACTTCGCCCGGGTCGTGAAGTCCTCCAAGTCCCCCGGCGACCACTCCCACGGGTAGCGGCCAACAAACTCTTCAAACCTCCTAACGACCAGCTCGCGACCGCCGATCGTCCGCTCAGTCAGGCCTCGACTGATCTGCTGATCAGCCCAGCCCGAGAGCATCGCCTCGAACACGAAGCGATGCTCATCCAGCGCCCGCACGTTGCGGAGCTGTCGAAGCGGAGACACTCCACGGATGCCCATGTCCACCACTCCAGTATTGCATCTATTGCATCATTGATGCATCTCGGCTCGCGCGTTCGTGGTCGTCTCCGACCTAGCTCCTTGCCCCCGAGGTGCCGGGCCTGCGGAAGGGCGGAGCGTTTGGATGTTTTGGAGGCGGAGGCTGTTGTGGACGACGAAGACGGAGGAGAGGGACATCGCGGCGGCTGCGATGAGGGGGTTGAGTAGTCCGATCGCGGCGATCGGGATGGCGGCGATGTTGTAGGCGAAGGCCCAGATGAGGTTGGTGCGGATGGTGCGGTTGGTGGCGCGGGCGAGGGTGATGGCGTCGGCGATCGCGTAGAGGTCATCCCGGACGAGGATGATGTCGGCAGTCTTGAGGGCGACGTCGGTGCCGGTGACGATTCCGAGTCCTAGGTCGGCGGCTGCGAGGGCGGGGGCGTCGTTGATGCCGTCGCCGACCATGGCGACTCGGTGTCCCTCGTCCTGGAGTTGTTCGATCACGGCGACCTTCTCGGTGGGCAGGACGCCGGCACGGACGTCCGGGA
>NZ_JABUXW010000067.1 GCF_014897585.1 Brachybacterium tyrofermentans
GCAGGTCACACCTCGGTTAGAGACCGGACCCTTACACAGCTAATGAAACACCCTCTCTGGTGGTAGCCCCGGATCGTGGAGTGCGCCAACGGCTCCGGGCGAGACAGCAGCGACGAGGTGAAGTCCTCGACGTCCTGCGGCCGCCACTCCCACGGATAGGTCCCAGCGAAACGGAAGAACCGCTTCACGCCAAACTGATGCACCCGGATCGTGCCTTCTGACAGTCCGCGAGAACGCATCGACACGGCGTACCGGCGCAGCATCTCATCGAACGTCGAGCGAGCCGGGTCCAGCAGCAACACCGGAGCCAGGGACCGGACCTCACGGGTCACCACCCACACCTCACGATTCCTTCTACTGCATCAAACATGCTGTGAACGTATCATGGAGTCTGTCAGCGCAACGAGAGGTCTGCGATCGGACGGTTTCCTCCGGAGCGGTGTTCGCAGCATGCAGCAAGCCCCGATTAGGCTCTTGACCAGGCAAAGAAAGGGTTGGATCCGCCGAAAGCCACGCGGCAGCGAAGCCGCTCAGTCACGTCGAACCGGTCCCGCGGTGCGCGGTGAGGCCGAGTCAACAACCAGACCATTGATTCATCCAATGCATCTCTGCTCGCTTGTCTACGCCAAGCCGCAGTGCGTGCAGTGTGACGCGACCAAGCGCGATCTCAACAGCCGCAAGATCGAGCACGAGACCGTGGACCTCACCCAGAACCCCGACGCTGTGTCGAAGGTGAAGGAGTTGGGCTACCAGCGCGCCCCGGTCGTGGTGACTGAGGAGGATCACTGGAGCGGATACCGCCCGGACAAGATCAAGGCCCTGGACCCCAGCGCCGGCGGCCGCCGGCAGAGCGGGTTAGATGCAGCAGCCCCGCGCAGCCGCATCGCCCTGTGACACAACAGCAGTGACCCCCGTCCTCGAGTTCGAGGGCGGGGGTCACTTGTGTCTGGGAGGGACGGCGCGGTTCAGATGTACATCGCTACCGCCGTCGCCACGATGAGGACCGGCGTCCCGAGGACAGCCCCACCGAGGAACACCCCGCACGCTTTGAGGAAGCTGTGCCGGCCCCCGAACAAGGCAGTACCGAGCACCGCCAAGACGAGGCCCCCGCTGACCACCAACATGGTGATGACGAAGACCATCGTGCCGGTGTCACTGAACCCATCGCCGCCCATCTGTTCAACCTACCTTCCGGCTCCGACGCTGCCCCGAATCTCATCCACAGAGCTCTCAGATCGCTGTCTCGCATAGTGATATCTGGGCGGCGTATCCGCAGCACCTTCCAGCAGCTCCAGGAGGTCGCCCTGGCGAGGATCGACCCCCTCAGTGATGGGCTCCGAGTCGTCGGTGCTCATGCGGACTCCTGGTCATAGAACGGCCACCACCGACTACTCAGGTCGGCATCATCAATCCACATCAGGATCGCCCTCAGACAATCCGAGCAGTACCCGACGAACCAGGTCCCCGTCCCCTCCGGCACGGACCGCTGATAGGCGCTCAGCATGTGTGCCCCCCGGCCCGCCGTGATGCAGTCCTCCAGCTCCAGCAGCTCGTTTGCCTGGCCTGCGTTCTCCGGGGCCGGCTCATCGAAGGCGAGGCCCCACTCATCCATGAGGTAGTCGATCGCTTCGTCCTCGTGCACGTCGAGCCACCGCCGCATCAGCGGGTAGTCCAGCGCAGCGGGGCGGTGGGTGACCACCGCCGGATCCACGTCCTCCCACATGACCTCCGAGAGAAACGCGGCCTCGTCCGCGCGACCCCTCTGGACAGCAGACCGGCCCGCTCCCAGAAGCGTCATCCAGTCCACCTCGAACGGTCGCCCCTCCAGCTCGATCTTCCGTCCCCGATCCAGATACTTCCTCTGCTTACGCATCACTGTCTCCTCGTCGTTGTCCTTCCTCTCGACAAGCGCCGCCGCCACGACAGCTGCCACCGCAGCCGCCGCCCCCGCACCCATCCCGTCGCCGTTCCTCGACACCCCATCGCTGTTCCCCGATCCCCCGTCGCCGTTCCTCGACGCCCCTCAAAGCCCCCACGTCGCCTACCAGCTTCCTCACCAATCAAAACCATGCACGCAAGCACTACGTGGTTGGTGCGCTACGCTGGCCGCATGCGCGGAGGAGTTCAGGTCTGGCGACGTGGCGTTGACGGCCACGGAATCCGCCATGCCACCGCCTACGCCCTCCAGGGCGGCTGCGACGCCGCCGAGGTCGAGCAGCAGGTCTCCGCCGGCGCAGACGCGGCCGTCGCGTACGGCCCCGATGACGCCCCCACCGTGGTCCGCCACACCGCCGCCGCCGAGGGCATCCAGCGCGATCGCCTCGACGCCGAGCAGCTGCGCGCATGGATCGACGGCGCGGACCCGCAGACCGGCGAGCAGCGCGGCCGTGCGATGACTTCCCCGGACGCACACCTGCTCTACGACGCCACGATCAACGCGCCCAAGTCGTACTCCCTCGCCGCCGTGCTCCACCCGGAGCTGCGCGAGGAGTTCGACGCTCTGATGGACCGCGTGACCGAGGAGACGGTCACCGCGTGGAGCGATGAGCTGTCCACCCGCCGAGGGGCCGGCGGGAAGCAGCGGATCGGTCTCGCGCAGATCGAGGTGGTCGAGCTGGACCACGAGCGCTCCCGGTCGCTGGACCCTCACGCGCACCGCCACCTCTGGCTGAACGCGAAGGTTCAGGGCGAGGACGGCAAGTGGTCCAACGTGGACTCGCAGCAGGTGTTCCGGCACCAGGTTCTCGTCAACGCGCGCGGCGAGCGGTCAAGTCCCAGGTAGTGGTGTAGCGATCCTTCGATGAGGGGTCAGGCTGTCAG
>NZ_JABUXW010000068.1 GCF_014897585.1 Brachybacterium tyrofermentans
AACACCGGCAACGACGCCGGTCGCCCCCGCTCACAACCCCGATGAAACATCGAGGTAAGCGTCGAAGCGAACCGGAGTCGCGACTCGAGCCGGCCTCCGATGGCTTTCTGCCAGGTGATGAACATGCTCGAGGACATGATGGCGAACTGGAATCCATCGGGGTCGCTCAGGACGAAGTTTGCGTTGCTTGCGATGACCTCGGCGCCGAAGAGTGCGACCGGATAGTAGCGCCGCCCCTCACTCACGTGAATCGGGACGCACACGTAGTCGGCATCCTTCTTGGCGAGCTGTCGGAAGAGGTGGTGATGAGGATATTCGCGAGTAGCAGAGGCTTTGGACGCGCCGCGGAACCTCCGAACTGCATCAACGCGGTCTCGTAGGGTGCGAGACCGGCTTAGGTCCACGGGATCCACCCCATCGAGCCACAAGCACCAGCGGTCCTCGTCGTGGAGGAGTTCGCGGGCGCCGACGTACTTGTGGACGTACTTCGCTGCCACTGGATCGTTCATGACCTCCGCGTACTGATCAGGCTCGATGATCAGATTCCCATCGTCCGTCGGCTTCGATCCGTACTCGACCACAGCGAGCGATGGGCTCAGAGGCTTCGACCGCTTCTCGACCAGAATGTTCTTCGCGTCCTGGAGGTAGGCGTTGATGCCGACCTTGACGGGCACTTCTGCGGCCGCAGCCTTGGGCTGCTCGTACTCGAACAGGCGGGGCTTGTTCTTCGAGTGCTGGGTGTGGCCGACGATGACGCAGTGCACGGCAGCCGCACCGGGGGCCTCGCTGGACCAGGCGAAGGTCTGGTGAGCGAACTTGATCCGCCAGCCGGCCTCGAAGATCCAGCCGTACAGGCGGGGGACCTGGTCCCCTTGGGTGACGGAGTTGGTGGTCACGAAGGCCCATTCGCCCCGGTACTGCGGGTTGGTGAATAGCGCGAGTGTCTTGGCGTGCCAGCCGGTCACGTAGTCCATTCGCGACAGGACTCTGTCGCCGCCCCAGGCGTTGCGCAGGTCGGCGAGCTGGTCGGCGCCGCGGGTGTTGTCGCCGAGGAAGGGCGGGTTGCCCATGATGTACAGCGATGTCGTTGGAGGGATGATCTCGGACCACTCGACCTGCAGGGCGTTGGCCACGGTGATCCGCGCTGAGTCCTGCAGGGGGAGCATCGGGACGGCGTAGCCGAGGTTCTGTAAACGCACCTACCTCTCACACGAGTAGGAAGGTGGGGCCGAGAGATGGGCCACAACGAGCAGAAACAGAGCACGGATGCGTTGCAGGCGGTGGTGTACGTCAGAATCAGCGACGACCCAGAGGGCAGCGAACGGGGCGTAGATCGGCAGGAAGCCGACTGTCGTGCCTATGCAGAAGCCCACGGGTGGGAAGTCGCAGCGGTGTTTCGTGAGAATGACACGTCGGCGTTCAAGCAGCGCACGATCACGCTCCCGTCGGGTGAGCGGGTGCGGCGGGTGATCCGCCCGCAGTTTCGCACCATGTTGAAACACCTCACCGACGGGCACGCGCAGGTGATGGTCGCCTACGACTTGGATCGCGCGGTGCGCGACCCGCGCGATTTGGAAGACCTCATTGATGCGAAGGTGCTGGGCGGGTTCACCGTGCGTTCCGTGACAGGCTCGCTCCGGCTGGACACGGACTCTGATGTGGCGATGGCCAGGGTGCTGGTGGCGATGGCGAACAAGTCGTCCGCTGACACCGCCCGACGTGTGGCGAGGGCGGCGAAGCAGCAGGCCATCGAAGGTGCCTGGCACGGCGGCAGGGTGCCATTCGGATACCGGGCAGAGGCAGGCGCGCTCGTGATCGATCCCGTGACCGGGCCGCTGGTGGTCGAGGCGTACCAGCGGGTGCTGGCCGGTGAATCCCTGTATCGCATTCGCAAGGACTGGAACGCACAAGGCATCCTCACCACTCACGGGTGTGCGTGGTCGGATCGGACACTCAAGATGGTGCTCTACAACCCCTCCAACAAGGGAGTGCGCGAGTACCGGCCTGTGATGCCGGACGGAAGTCGCGCGAAGACGTCGAAGATGCAAGTGCAGGCGGCGTGGCCCGCGATTGTGGATGAGGACACCTGGCAGCAAGTCTCCGATGTCCTTGACGCACGCAAGAAAGCCAGGAACTTTCACCAACCCGGTACGGGTGCGGCGGTGCGGATGTACCCGTTCTCGGGGCTAATTCGCTGCTCACTGTGCGGAACGTCGATGATTCACCGGGGCGGCGTGTACCAGTGCTTACAGCCGACCCCGGGCGGGTGCACCCGTTCGATTCGCTCTGCTGAAATGGCCAAGCTCGTCGAGGAAGCGGTGCTGGCGACGTTCGAGCAGATCACCCTCCACCCCAAGGTGCGCCGAACCTCTGGCAGTGACCTTGCGGCACGGGTTGGGCTCGCGGCGACGCTCGACCAAGATCGGGAGCGTCTGGCGCGGCTCGATGATGACTATTATGACGGGCTGATTGACAAAGCCATGTGGGTGCGGCAACGCGCACGGATCGCGGAACGGATCGAAGCCACCCGCCGCGAGTACACCGCGACCGCACCCGAGCACTCCGGGTTGAATATTGATGTCAGCACGGTCGCTGCTGAGTGGGAAGGGCGTACCCCAATGTGGCAGTACCAGGCGGCGAGTCTGATCTTGCAAGCGGTATTGGTGCACGCTCACCCCGCTGACATGATGACAGCTGTGCCTAACCTCGATCTTTCATGGGGTCGGTAGGTCCGCTCGGTCGGCGTCGTTGCCGATCTT
>NZ_JABUXW010000069.1 GCF_014897585.1 Brachybacterium tyrofermentans
CTACAAATACCAGCGCGGCCTCGAAACCCACACCGCAGCCGAACAGGAACACATGCGCGAGTTCACCTATGCGCTCCTCGAAGAGCTCTACGAACTCGAACTGGCGTACTCCGGCGAACTCTACGAGCCGCTCGGGCTCATGGACGACGTCGCCGTCTTCGTCCGCTACAACGCGAACAAAGCCCTCATGAACCTCGGCTACCCCGCCCGCTTCACTCCAGAAGAGACCGAAGTCAACCCCGAAATCCTCGCCGCCCTCGCCCCCGGAGCAGACGAGAACCACGACTTCTTCTCCGGCTCCGGATCCTCCTACATCATCGGCAAAGCCGTAGACACCAACGACGACGACTGGGACTTCTAACCGAACGTCATTCCCACACTTACGCCTCAGAGAAAGAGAACCACACCTTGAGTAAGAGCATCTCCGTCCTTGTCGGCAGTCTGCGCCACGGCTCCTACGCACGCAAGATCGCCCACAACGCCATCGGATACTTTCCCGACGGCTACGACGCACGCATCGTTGAGATCCGCGACCTTCCTCTCTACGACTTCGACTACGACGACCCCGACATCACCGACAAACCCACCCCGCCGGAGTACACGCAGTTCCGGGAGATCATCCAAGCCTCCGACGGTGTCCTGTTCGTCACACCAGAGAACAACCGCACCATACCCGCCTGCCTGAAAAACGCCATCGACATCGGCTCCAAACCCAACAGCGATGTCGCCTGGAAGAACCTGCCTGCCGGGATCATCAGCCACTCCGTTGGCCGCATGGGCGGGTACAGCTCGCAGAAGAACCTCCGGCTCGCGCTCTCATACTTCGACATGCCCACCCCCGGACAGCCCGAGGTCTTCCTCTCTCAATCACCCACGCTTCTCGATGAGGACGGGAACATCTCGCAGGAATCGACCGTGCAGTTCGTTCAGGACTACATCCTCCGCTTCGCTCGACTCATCGAAGGCCAAAACCCGGTGCGTTGATGCGATGCCAGCATCCCCGAAAGCACGAGCGCAGGCTCTGGGCGCGCGTGTAAATCCCTTTCCGCTGACGGTAAAGCGCGTGCTCCACTCCGCCGCGACGGGTCCGGTTGCTGTCGACGCGACCAAGGTGATGATCGTGAACTCGGGCACCACCACGCTCAGGCACGAGACCGGTGAAGTCGATCTTGCCGCAGGGCAGGTCGTGCTGCTCCCTCCAGGCCGCTGGTATGCGGGAGAACCCGCCGGTCTCGTCACCACCACCACCGCATACATCGACACGGCATTCCTTGAGGAGCAGGAGCGCTGGACCTCTCAGCCCAGCGCTCCCGCTCCTCTCGTGCTTTCAGATAGTCACCGGTCAGACCCGACCGTGCTCGACGTGCCTTCCACAGTCTTCCCGCACGTGAATGCTTCCCTGCAACGGTTGATCGACGGTGAACGGCACCATTTGCCGACACTTCGCCGCTTGAGTCTGGCAGTGGACCTGCTCGATATCCTCACGCGACCCGTCCCCGAACACTCGCCCGAACACCCCGCGGTGCGCCACGCAATCGCGTTGCTCATGAACGATCTTGACCGCGCGTGGACCATGGATGTTCTCGCCGACGAGGCCGCGATCTCTCGATCGCAGCTCGCCCGACTCTTCACCCGTCACGTCGGCACAAGCCCAGCAGCGTTCCTTCGCAACGAACGTTCACGACGCATGGCCGATCTTCTACGCTCAAGCAGCGACACCGTCGAAACCATCGCACGTCGCGTCGGATGGACCGACCCCAGCCACGCCGCACGTGCCTTCCGTCAGGTACACGATCTATCCCCACAGCAGTATCGGCAAATCTACCGACGATAGACGACTGCCCGATGCCAGTGGCCGCCAACTGGGTCCCTACCTCACAGGTACGCCGACCGCGCCATCGTGCGCGGCGAACCTGTGGAGGAAGGATCCACCGTGGGCAGCATTGACCCGGAAGAACCATCAGCATCGACGCCTGCGGGCACCACAGCGCAACGGAGTACGACCAGCCCGCCGGGTGCCCTGTTTCTCGGGGTGATCGTCTGGACCGATGATCCGGAGGTCGATCCGACAGTGATCGCAGGCCGGCACCCGGTCACGCTGGCGCGAACGGTCGCGGTCACGATCCACGAGATGCTCGAAGACTCTGAGGCATATGCCGGGGCGACGGAGTTCCTTCAGTCGAATCCTCCTCCGCAGGATTGGGTGCTGCCCGAGGACGTGGATGCGTGGTTGGAGGCGCTGCGGGAGGCGACGCCGTACCCGGCGTACTCGTTCCACCACGTGCCCCTGACGGGTGGCGCGGACGGGACGAACCACACCGTCATCAACCGCTATCTGCAGCATGCGCTGCAGGAACGCGAGGATGCTCTCACCTCTGACTCGTCGCCGAGCGCCGTCGCTGGCCAATCGTCAGGGCGTCACCTCGCACGCTGACCCGGTGGCGGGGTTTGACGTTTCGGCGCGTGTTCTTGATGTTTCGACGCGTCATTGCCGGGATGCCTCGACCTTGACGCGGTTCGGTGCGTACCTCTGGAACAGCACCACCTGTGACACCTGAGCAATCGGGGGCAGTGGCGTGTCGGGGCCTGACCCTTGTTCGTGGACACGCTGATTCCAGCATCTGCTGGGGAAGCGAGATCATGAACCATGGCCAGGAAGAACTACTCCGAAGAGTTTCGCCAGCAGGCGGTTGACCTGTACGAGTCGACACCGGGAGCGACG
>NZ_JABUXW010000006.1 GCF_014897585.1 Brachybacterium tyrofermentans
GCCTACCAGACCGCCGCCTGACTCCCACTGGCCTCATTCACCTTGACAAATTCCGCGTCGAGGATTTCGGGGTCGAGCGCGGCAACGACTTCCTGTGGTTCTTCGACCTGCCCTGGTACCTGTGGATCCCCCTGGTGCTGATCGCGCTGCTCATGCCGGTGGTGGTCGCGCTGCTGTGGAACCGGGACCGTGAGATCGAGACGGGGAACATCCTCGCGCTGGTCGTCTCCTGGGTCGCCCTTCCGCTCGCCTACTTCGGCTGCTCGGCCGTTCTGCTCGCGCTGGTCTGGACGACCATGCAGGCCGAGATGGGGATGGTGGGCGAGCTCGGCATCAGCGTGGGCCTCGCCCCGTGGACGCCCGTGGTCGCCTTCTTCATCGGACTGCTGGTCGAGGTGCTCGCCCGGTTCGGCGCCCCGTTCGTGGATCGGTTCGTGCCTGGGATGCTCGTGAACTGGTTCCGCCGCTCGGCACGGACGCGCCGCGCCGACGGGACGCCCAGCACGAGACGGCCTTCCCACGGGCACGCACCCACAGGACAGCCTTCCCACGGGCAGGCACCGCAGGGACAGGCGCCGGGCGCTCCGTTCTTCTCGGGGGTCTGAGCCGGACACTGAACCGGGACGCTGATCCGGGAGCCCGATCGGAGAGCAGGCGGTCTGTTGAACTCCGTCGCCCGGGGCACGGCCCTGTGATGGGATGGAGCCCTGCGCGCTCCGTCGTCGGGCACCCAGTTCATCGGGCACCCAGTTCATCGGGCACCCAGTTGTTCGTCAATCGCCCCGTCGGCCGCCCTGTTCGTCCGCCACTCAATCCGTCGGCCGCGCAGTCCGTCTCGTCGGCCCCCAGTTCGTCGGCACCCAGCTCGGGAGTCCCATGATCCAGCCCGTCAACCACCCCGTCGGCCGCCCGCTGATCACGGCAGTGACCGGCACGAACGGCAAGACCAGCGTCGCGACCGCGACCGTGCAGCTGCTGCGCGCGGTGGGATGGCGCACCGCCGGGTACGACTCCACCGGCATCACCGACGTCGAGGGCGCGTTGCACACGGCGCGCCCCCGCCGCTCCCCGGACTACCTCCCCGAGATGATCGATGCCCAGGCCCGGGCCGGTGCACAGGCCTTCTCGCTCGAGGCCTTCGTGGGCATCCTGGCCGACGGGCTCCTCGAGCGGGTCCCGGTCGACGTCGCCGTCTGCACGGGCCTGGAGCGCGACCATCTGGACGTCCACGGCAGCGTCGAGGCGTACTGGGGGGCGAAGCTTTCGCTCTTCGAGCAGCACCTGCGGGCCGACGGGATCGCCGTGATCGCCGCGGACTGCGCCCAGCGGGAGCTGGTCGAGGCGGCTGTGTCCCGGCGCGGGGCACGCCTGCTCGTGGTCGGTGAGGGAGGGGATCTCGCGTTCACGCCGGCGCAGGAGCTCGACGGGCGCGTCACCGGCGTCCTCACCCTCGGGGGAGACGCCTATGCGGCGACGCTGCCCACGGTGCACGCCATCGCGATCACGAACCTGCTGCTCGCCGCAGCGGTCGTCGTCTGTGCCGGGGGAGACCCGGCCGTGGTCGCGACCGCTCTGGCTGACGTCGCCCCGCCGCCGGGCCGGCTCGAGGTGATCGCGAAGCGCCGGGGCGTCACCGCGATGGTGGACACCGCGCACAACCCCGGAGCACTGCGCACCGCCCTCCTCACGGTGCGGGAGCGCACGGAGGGCCGACTCCTGCTGGTGTTCGGTGCCGGTGGGGAGAGGGACCGGGCGAAGCGACCGGAGATGGGCGCCCTCGCCACCGACCTCGCGGATCTGGTGATCCTGACCGACGACAACCCGCGCCGTGAGCCGCCGGGGCGAATCCGCCGCGAGGTGCGTGCCGGGTGCCCCGAGTGCCTGGAGATCCCGCGCCGACGGGACGCGATCATCGCGGCGCTCCTCATGGCCGGCCCTGGGGACACGGTGCTGGTCGCGGGCAAGGGCGACGAGACCGAGCAGCTGGTGGGCACCCGTCGCCTTCCCCACGACGACCGAGCCGTGATCCGCGAGGCGATGCAGTCTCTGTGAGGCACACCGTGCGGCAGCGGACAGCGTGGCGCGGCGCCCGTGAGATGCGGACGCCGCGCACAGGATCAGCTCAGATCACGCCGCTGTCCGGGTCATAGCCCCCATCCGGGTCATAGCCGCCGTCGGGGTCGTACCCACCGTCGGGGTCATAGCCGCCGTCGGGGTCGTACCCACCGTCGGGGTCATAGCCGCCGTCGGGGTCGTAACCCCCATCCGGGTCATAGCCGCCGTCGGGGTCGTACCCACCGTCGGGGTCATAGCCGCCGTCGGGGTCGTACCCACCGTCGGGGTCATAGCCGCCGTCGGGGTCGTAACCCCCATCGGGGTCATAGCCGCTGTCCGGGTCGTAGCCCCCATCCGGGTCGTATCCGGAGTCCACGTCGTAGCCAGCCACAGTTCCTCCTTCGCGTTGTGTGCGGTGCACCACAGAGTCAACGTGGTCGGAGCGCGCCTGGCAAGGCCCCGGACGAGATCGCACAGGGGTGTGTTCGGGCCGTCCCCATCACTCCGGTGTAGGGGGAGCGCTTCATCCGTTGGAGTGATGCGCGCCCCGCCATCTCGTCCCTAACGTCCTCGGTATCACCGAGGAGAGCGATCAATGACCATCATCCAGGCGTCCCGCAGCCCGAGAACCGCGCCGACATCACCCACTGCCGCCACCGGGCGTGACCCGGTGATCGACCTCGTCCGCGCGCTGTGCGTCGTCGCCATCGTGCTGCTCCACGGCCTCCAGATGGGCGTCACCGTGGGGCCGCACGGCCCGGTGCTCGAGTACGCGACCGTCGGGGCGTCCTGGTACCCGCCGGTGACCTGGCTGCTGCAGGTGCTGCCGGTCTTCTTCGTCATCGGCGGCTTCTCCGGGATGCTGGCCTTCCGGCGGCTCCGCGATCGGGGCGGCACCGCGACGGACTTCGTCGTCGGCCGCGTGCACCGCCTCCTGCTGCCCGCCGTGGTCACGATCTCCGTGGTCGCCGTCGTGCTCGCCGTGCTGCAGGTCCGCGGCGTCCCGCCGGAGCTGCTCCTGGAGGCGGGGGTGCGCTACGGCCAGCCGCTGTGGTTCCTCGGCGTGTTCCTGGGCAGCCAGGCTGTCCTGCCCACGCTGCTCCGCGCCCATGAGCGGGCGCCTCTGGGCACTCTTGCCGTGCTCGGGGCAGGCGCCCTGGGCGTCGACGCCCTGCGGAGCCTGACCGGAGTGGACGCCGTCGGCTATGCGAACCTCGCCTTCGTCTGGCTCGCCCTGCAGCAGCTGGGCTTCTTCCTCGCCGAAGGACGCCTCGACGCGCTGCGCCCCGTGACCCGCGTGCGGATCGGTGCGGGAGCGGTCGCGCTCCTGGCCGGAGCGTTCGCGCTCGGGATCTTCTCGCCCGACCTCATCGCGCAGATGAACCCGCCCACCTCGGCCCTGCTCCTGGTCGGCGTCGCGCAGACGGCCGCGTTCACGCTCCTGCGGCCGACGCTCGCAGCATTGATCGCGCGCCCACGCCTCAGCGCGGTCACCGCCTTCGTCACCGCACGCACCATGACGATCTACCTGTGGAACCTGCCGGTTCTGCTGACCATGGCAGGGGTCTCGGCCTATCTCGCCGAGCACGGCGGACTGCTGCTGCCGGATCCCTCCGCAGTGCTGTGGTGGACATTGCGGCCTTCGTGGCTCGTGCTGTCCCTCGTGCTCACCGCCGCCGTGGCCTGGGCGCTCGGAGGCATGGAGCGCCGCCGGCTCCACCACCCCACGACCTCGTCGTCCCGGGCGCAGCAGGCCGTGCTGCTCGCGCTCGCCGGCGTGCTGGTCCCGCTGCTGGCGGGCACCACGGTGCTCACGGCACTGCTGGCCGCGGGGTTGTTCCTGACAGCGCTGTCGAGGGTCCAGGCTCCGCGTGTCTCCCGGGTCCCGCTCGCTTCCAAGGCGCCACAGGCTCCCGCATCACCGCACGTCTCCGGAGCTCCGCAGGTTGCTGGGGCACCGCAGGCTTCTGGGGCTGAGCCGCACGTCGGGACCCTTCAGGTCACGGGCGCTGCCGGTCGATGATCTGCGTGGACGCGACGGGGACGGGCCTGGGCCGGACGCTCCTCGCCTGCGATCCCCCGCGCGTCGCTAGCTCCTCGGGGCCGACAGGATCCGCAGTGCGTGATCGCGCTCCACGCGTCGGCCGAAGGTCTGCACGTCGGCCTCGACCACCCCGCGGTGCTCCGCGACGTAGGTGCGGATCCTGGCGTCGAGAGTGCTCGCCGACGGGGCGTGCACGGCGACCGGCGGATCCAGCACGGCGCCCACGAGCGTCGGCCCCTCGGCGTAGTACACGTACAGCGCATGCTGCACGGGCGGGCCGAAGAGATCCTCCCGGGCCGCCTCCGAGAGGTCGTCGAGGCGGGTGAACAGGGCCCCGTGGGGTGCGGAGTCGTCGGCCCGATGTCTGGCTCCGTGGCGTCCCGTGCCCGCAGGGGCCGTCATCTCGGCGCGGGCGCGGAGCTCGAGAGCTGTCAGCGGGGCGGAGCGGTGGGTGGCGTCGTGTGCTGTCGCATCGTCCTCGTCGAGCATTTATGCCTCCTGGCGGGTGCGGTGGCTCCCAGTATCCGTGTGACGGCGCGGCCGGTCGAGGGCCGCGCCGCACCGGAGGTCATCAGTGCAGGCCAGCGCGCTGCAGGGTGCGGCCGAGCTTGTCTGTGAGCAGCTCGATCGAGCGCTCGTCATGGTCGCGCAGGTGCTCGAGCGCGGCGAGCGCCGTGAGGGCCACGTCCAGCAGCTCCTCCTGCACGTCCGCCTCGGTGTGGGTCACGCCCTTGCGCGGATTCTGGCCCGTGGCGCCGATCTGCGCGGCGACCACCTCGCCGGCCTCCTCGGTGATCTTCGCGAGCCGGGCCCATGTGGCGGCCTCGGGGTCCCGGCCCCGGTTGCCCTCGTCGATCCAGAGGCTGAGCGCGGCGATGCCGTGGGAGAGGTCGGTGCTGTCCATCGCACGAGTCTGCCGCACCTCGTGGAGCGGCGGCCGGGCGGCGTGCCGCGCGGAGGGCAAGGCAGGTCCCGAGGGCGTCGATCAGTCGAGGCAGAACTCGTTGCCCTCCGGGTCCGCGAGGACGAGGAAGCCGATGCTCATCGGTGGTGCGGGCTCATGGCGCGCGAGCCGATGGGCACCGAGCGCGACCAGACGCTCGCAGGCAGTCTCGAGGGCCTCCATCCGTTCCTCCCCGTGCAGGTCCGAGGCGGTGCGCACGTCCAGGTGGACCCGGTTCTTGGCCGTCTTGCCCTCCGGAACCTGCTGGAAGAAGATCCGCGGCCCGGCACCGTCCGGGTCCTCGAGCGCGGAGGCGCTGTTGCGCTGTTCCTCGGGAACGCCGCTTCGCTCGAGGAACTCGTCCCAGGCGACCAGCGGATCCATGCCGTCCTGCAGCTCGACGCCCGGGGGCGGCGGATGGACGAAGCCGAGCACGTCGCGCCAGAAGGTCGAGAGCGAGCGTGGATCGCGGGCGTCGAAGGTGATCTGGATGGTGCTGCTCATGGGGCCCTCCGTCTGAGCGTGGTGGGAGTTCGACACGGGGTTGGAGCGGGAGCTCGTGCGCGAGCTCGGGTTGGGGCTACTGTCCATCACCGCGAGGACAGATGCTGTCCGTTGAGGGAACGAGGTCGGTCCCGTCGCGTCGGTCGGACCGGCTGCAGCGATCGCCGCGTCCGGGCACCGGGCCCGTCGGGCGGACACGGCGCCCGCGGCCTACCCTCATCCCATGCCTTCCCTGCTGTGCCTGGACCTCGGCACCTCTGCCGCCAAAGCCGCCCTCCTCACCCTCGACGGCACGACGAGAGCGCAGGCCAGCAGCGGGTATCCCACGGTCGTCACGGCCGACGGCGGCGCCGAGCAGGACCTGGCCGACTGGCTCCGTGCCGCCCGGGACGCGATCGCGCAGCTGCTGCACGGAACGGACGAGAAGCCCGTCGCCCTCAGCATCACCGGGCAGATGCAGGACCTCGTGCTCCTGACCGAAGGGGACCCCGCTCCCGCGATCCTCTACAGCGACACCCGCGCCGTCGCCGAGGCCGCAGAGATCGGGACGATCCTGCGACGCGAGGGCAGGGACTCAGCAGGCGCGGACTGGGACCAGATCACCGGCAACGAGCAGGACGCGACCAGCTGCGCCGCGATGTTCCGCCGTCTCTCGCGCACCTCGCCGGAGGTCGTCGGCCGCGCCCGGGGCGTCGTCTTCGGCCCGGCGGGTTTCCTCGTGCACGCCCTGGGCCTCGGGGCCTGGTGCGATGCGACCACCGCCTCCGCGACCGGGCTGCTCGACGCCCGGACCCGCCGCTGGAGCGAGCCGGTCGCACGCGCCGCCGGGCTGAGCCGGGCGATGCTGCCGGAGCTGACCAGGGCGACCGGCCAGATCGTCGGCCGTACCGACGAGACCTCTGCTGAGCTGTTGGGCCTGCCCGTCAGGATGCCGGTGATCCTCGCACCGGGGGATGCCGGCGCGACCACGCTGGGGATCGTCGGCCTCGACGCGGGCGACGAGTACGCCTATCTCGGCACCAGCGGATGGCTGGCAGCCGTGGTCCCGGAGGCTCGGAGAGCCGGGGACGGTGCAGGTCGCGAAGGGCTGGGCGACGAGGCGTTCGTCGGCGGTCCGGAGAGTTCGCCGCGCACCGACAGTCCCGTGAGCTCGCCGCGCACCAACGGTCCCGTGAGCGCGCCGCGCACCGACGAACTCGCCCCCGGCGTCTCGCACCACCTGGCCATCGGAGGGCGAGACGACTCTGTCGCCTCGCCCTCCGTGTCCTCGTTCCCCTCCACCTCGTCCTCCTCCCCGTCGCCCTGCTCGCCTCCGTCACCCTCCGCGTCTCCGCGCACCCTGAGGATCTCGGCCCTGCGTGCCGCCGGCGTGGCGGCGGAGTGGGCACGGGGAGCACTGCTGTCCGGGATCACGCCCGAAGAGGCCGATGAGCTGCTCGAACACCGCGAGGGGGAGCACGGTCGCGGACCCACGGGACTGCTCGCACTGCCGTCGATCCATGGGGAGCGCTACCCGGTGCGCGAGCCGGATCTGCGCGCGGCGATCATCGGCATGGGTCCGAGCACCGGCGCGATCGACATGTACGCGGCCGTGCTCGAGGGCGTTGCGCACGCACTCGCCCATGCCGCCGTCGAGAGCGCGGCCGCTGCGAGCGGCTCCGCGGTGGATGCTGGCCCAGCATCCCCGGCATCCCCCGCCTCGCCTCTTTCACCTGCTGTGTCATCGTCCGCCTCGAGGCCGCTGGCCGTCGCGGGGGGAGGCGCCTCCTCCGAGCCGTGGCTGCGGATCCTGGCCGACGTCATGGGCCGCCCCATGCGCGTCGTCGAGGACGCCGACGCGGCGCTGCTGGGATGCGCCCTCGCAGCGGCCGACGCCCTGCAGCTCGAGCACACGATGCGCCCCCTCGCCGAACGGGAGGGCGGCCGCACCGTGGATCCGGACCCGTCGGCCGTACGCCGTCACGCCCGCTTCCGCCGCGGCCACCGCGCTCTGTATCGGGCCGTCGCCGAGGTGGGCGCACTGCGCTGAACCGTGCGTGCGCTGCACCGCGTGCGCCCTACCGCGTGCGCCGCACCGCGGGTGCTGATCCGTGCGTGCCGAACCATGCGTGCCGAACCGCGCGTCCAACGGCCCCCACGCCACCTCCGCGGGATTCTCTCCGGAAAGTCACTGCGAACCCTCGAGGTCAACTAATTGGGGAGGAAAGGTCTCTCCAGATGCACTGCGCAGGTGAGCGGCAGATCTCCCCGACCTGCCACGATGGTGAAAACGATGACCGGTCGGTAGTTTCCTTGAAGTTATCCACAATTCTCGAAGAGACTTTCGATTGCGGCAGGCTTCCTGGACGATGGAACCATGCTGATGCCGACACCGCCAGAACCCGCCGAGGGGCCCACGAGCCCATCGGCGCATCTGGCTGAGCTGCATGCCGGCGGCCCGCGGGCGATGGCCGAATTCCTCGGCGACGTCGGCTTCCTCCTCGGCTCGATCGCCTCTGGTCCCGAGGCGATGTTCGCGGTGGAGGAACGCGGGCGGGACACCTTCGTGCATCTTCTGCGCAGCGTGCAGGAGGTGCGCGCCGCCCTCGACACGGTCGAGGCGCGGACCCTGGTCTCCATCGGGGACGCGACCAGGCACGAGCAGGTTCGCAGTGCGCAGGATTCCGTGGGCCATGAGCTCTCCGCGATGCCTCCGCTCGAGGAGCTGCACGGCAGGGCTGACGGAAAGACCCGTCGGGACATCTCGCTCATGACCAGGAGATCCCCGTCGGGCGCCGGGCGCACCATGGCCTCCGCGCGGCGGCTCGTGGAGTCCATGCCCACCCTGCTCGAGGCGATGGCGTCGGGGCAGGCCGCAACGGACTCCGTCTACGCGGCCGCCGAGGCGACCGGTGTTCTGGATGATGATCAGCGCGCGCAGGTCGATGCGCTCCTCGGGGAGCGCCTGCCGGACCTCGACGGAGCGGGCACGCGGCGATGGAAGCAGGCTGTCGCGCTGGCAATCGGGGGCCTGGATCCCGAGGGCGAGGCGCTCCGGCACCGCCGCGCCCGGAAGCAGCGCCACGTCACCTTCACCCCCGGTGCCCACGGGATGGCCACGATCAGCGCCTATATGCCGGCGATCGAAGCGCGCCTCATCCACAAGAGGCTGACGCTCGAGGCCGAGCGGCGTGTGGTCGCCGGGAAGAAGGGTCCGCATGGCGCGCACATGGCCGATGTGCTGCACGATGCCGTGCTCGCGCCCGAGAACGGCGCAGGACAGGTGACGCTCGATGTCGGCGTGATCATCACCGACCGAGCGCTCTTCCACCCAGGCAGCGGAGACGTCGCCCAGATCGAGGGATACGGCGCAGTCCCGGCGGACGCGGTCCGTGCCCAGTTGCTCGCCGTCACGGCGGATCCCGCCCACTCCCAGGAGGACCCGTTCGGTGCAGACGGCCCCGCGATCCGTGCGGTGATCCGCCGGCTGTACACACACCCCGCCACCGGTGAGCTGGTCGCCAAGGACTCCCGCGCCCGAGCCTTCCCAGCGGCCATGGCTCGCTTCCTGACCTGGCGCGATACGTCCTGCAGAGGGCCCTTCTGCAATGCCTCGATCCGTCAGCACGACCATGTCACTCCCTCTGCACGAGGCGGCCCCACGAGCTTGGACAACGGGCAGGACGCCTGCGCGCACTGCAACCAGAAGGAGGAGGACGCGCTCGCCGTGGAGCGCGTCGAGGATCCTGAGCGGCCGGGCCATCGCGTCGCCTGGACCGGGTACGGCGGCACGACGCGGACCACGACCCCGTCCCCGCTCATCGAGCCGGAGCGCAGCACCTGGCGTGATGCGACGGGCGGCTCCCGCATGGCCGATCCGGCACCGGACGGCGCCAGCACAGCCGACGCGACTCCGGACGACGAGTGCGGTGAGGACCCGCCCTGAACGAGGGGTGATCCGACAGGCCAATCTCAGTAGGCTGATGCGATGATCCGACACACCGTCTCCTTCACCCTCGTGCACGCTCCCGATTCCGCGGAGGAGCACGAGTTCCTCACCAGCGCACCGGCCCTGCTGCGCGCGATCGACGGGGTGCAGGACTTCGTCGTCTCCCGGCAGGTCAGCCCGAAGAGCAGCTACCGCTTCCAGTTCGCGATGAGCTTCGAGGATCAGGCCGCCTACGCCGCCTACGACCAGAGCGACGCCCACCAGGAGTTCGTCGCCACCCGGTGGCAGAGCGAGGTCACCGAGTTCGAAGAGCTCGACTTCGTCGCCTACCCCTGATGAACCCAGGCGGTCGGGACTCGCTGGGAACGGCACGGACGGAGCTGCGCCCGATGCGCGAGACCGTGCGCGGGCGAAAGATGCTGTGGGAACGGATCTCGCTCGCCATCTTGACCCTGCTGGCCCTCGGGGCCGCGCTGGTGCTGATCGTGGTGGGGGCGCTTCGCGCCGACGGTGCTCTGGCCATCACGGGAGTCGTCGTCGGTGTGGTGTGTGTGCCGATGTTCGCCTACGTCGCACTGCTGGCAGTCGGCGCATTGCGCACCACGGTCACGGTGCACGACGAGGGCCTGTCTCTGCGGCAGACCTGGGGCGCTCGCCCTGTCGTCCTCTGGCGCGATGTCCGCGCCGTCGAACCCGCGCGCGCCGCGCACGGCTCGTGCCGCGTCGCCGTGCACCAGCGCAGCGGCGAGATCGTCATGCCTGACCGGCTGAACCTCCTGCTTCCCGGCGGGACCGCCGACGAACTCGCCCAGCACCCCGACGTGCAGACCGTGGTGGAGCACTACGTGCGATGGTGCGAGCTCCACGGCGTGCCGCCCCGGTTCGCCGCCTGATCCCGTCCGGCCAACGGCCCTGCCCCATACCGGTACAGGCACCGGCCCTCCCCTCGGTGATGAGGAGAGGGCCGGTGCCTGTGCGTGAGAGCCTGGCCGATGCGCCGTCGGACCAGGGCTCCGGGGCCTGCTCAGGACTTCACAGCGCCCTGGGTGAGACCGGAGATCACCCACTTCTGGGTGAGGATGTAGACCACGACCGCTGGAGCCATCGCCATCAGGTACGACGCGAAGGCGATGTTGTAATTGTTGCTGAACTGGGTCTGGAACATCTGCTGCAGCACAGGGAGCGTCTGCAGCTCGGGATTCGTGGTGATCAGGCTCGGCATCATGAAGTCGTTCCACGAGCCCAGGAACGCGAAGATCCCCACCGTGGCGGACATCGGCGCGAGCAGCGGGAAGATCAGCCGCGCGAAGACCTGCCAGGTGGTGGCGCCGTCCACCCGCATCGACTCCTCGAGCGAGAGGGGGATGGAGCGCAGGAACGCCGTGAACAGCAGCGTGTTGAACGCGAGCGCGAACACGATGTGCAGGATCGCCACGCCGAGCGGGTTGTCCAGCCCCACGATGCCGGTCAGCTTCACCTGCGGCAGCGCCACCACCGGGAACGGGATGAACATCGCGGCCAGCAGGTAGAAGAACGACCAGCGGAACAGCCGACGGTCCCAGTTGCGCACGATCGCGAACGCGGCGAGCGAGGAGATGAGGATCTCTCCGGCCACGGAGATCGCCGTGATGAAGGCGGAGATCGCCAGGCCGCGCGGGAAGTTCGTCAGCTGCCAGGCCTCACGGAACCCCTCGAGGGAGAAGGGCGCGGGCAGGGAGAATGCGGAGCCGTCGACGGCCTGAGCGGTCGTCTTCAGCGACATGTTCACGGTGACCAGCAGCGGGACCAGCACCGCGAGCGAGCACACGATGAGGATCGCGGTGAGCGGCCAGTTGAAGCGGTCGGTGCCGATCCCGCTGCGCCGGCCCGGGCGGCGCGTGGACGGCGTGCGTCCCGACGCTCCGGAGGTGGACCGATCCGAGGCGGGGGTGGAGGAGACAGGGGTGGAGGACTGGGTGGTGCTCATGCTCCGAAGCTCGCTTTCCCGGCGGTGAGCCGCAGCTGGAGGCCGGCAAGGATGATGGTGATCAGGAAGAACACCGCGGCGTTCGCCATCTGATAGCCGTAGTCGCCGCCGCCGAAGCCCTTGAAGATCGACATCGCGATGGACGTGGTGGCGGTGCCCGGACCGCCGTCGGTGAGGCCCACGATCACGTCGTAGGCGTTGAGGAAGCCCTTGAAGCCCAGGATCGTGTTGATGAGGATGAAGCCGGAGACCATCGGCAAGGTGATGCGCCGCAGTCGCTGCCATCCCGAGGCACCGTCGATCGCGGCCGCTTCGTACAGCTCGGCCGGGATCGTGACCAGGCCGGCGATGTAGATGAGCATCGCGCCGGGGATCGCGGACCAGGCCGTCACGATCACGATGCCGAGCCAGGCCAGGTTCTCGTTGGCGAGGATCGACTCCGAGAGCACCCCGATGCCGAGCGTCTGGCCCAGGGCGGGCAGCGAGTTCGACAGCAGGAACTTGAAGACGAACGCGATGATGATCCCCGAGATGACCATCGGGATCACGAAGATGGTGCGCAGCGCCGTCTGGAAGCGGATCTTCGCGGTGAGCATGACCGCGAGGGCGAAGGCGATGATGTTCACGACGATCACCGTGATCAGGGCGAAGCCCAGCGTGAACACATAGGCGCTGAGGATGTTCGGGTCCTGGAACAGCGCGATGTAGTTGCGCAGTCCGATGAACTCGTAGTCCCCGAAGCCCACGGAGTTCGTGAAGCTGTAGAAGAAGCCGACGACGGCCGGCAGCGTGATCACCAGGGTGAAGATCACCAGGGCGGGGAAGAGGAAGGCGTAGTAGACCGGGTCGACCTTGCGTCGGGGTCGGCTCTGCACGGGGGCGGGGGAGTCCGCTGGGCGAGCGGCAGGCTCGCCCTCACGGGTCCTCGGGGCGGGAGATGTCTGCGCTGACATGGTGGGCGTCCTTGGGGTCGACGGCGGATGGGCCGCTCAGGCGCGGTAGGCGAGCCGGGCGAAGTCGGAATCGATCTGAGCGAGGATCGGCTCAGGATCCGCTCCGAACACGATCGACTGGAGATAGTTCGGGAACGGGATCGTGGGCGGCACGAACTGCGAGGCACCCATGTAGAAGCGGCCGTCGTCGTAGTACGGCTGCATCTCGGAGATGCGCGGATCGCTCACCTTCGGCGCGTCATCCGTGGTGGAGAACGCCAGGGCCAGCTCGTTGTAGGGGAACTGGATCTCCGGGAGCATCAGGTGCTGGAGGAACTCCCGGGCGCCTTCCTTCTCGTCGGCCTGCTCCGGGATCCACAGCGACAGGTCGATGTTCACGCGGATCTTCAGATCCTCGGGATCATCCGTCGCCGGAAGCGGGAACGATCCCAGCTCGACGTCCGTGCCGGCCTTCTCGATCTCCACCAGCGCCCAGGGGCCCTGGAGGTACATGGCGGCCTCGCCCTTCGCCATCGCCGTGTTGCCGTCGCCGTAGCTGCGGCTGGAGGCGTCCTCGTTGAAGTAGGGCAGCAGTTCGAGCATCTGCTGGACCGGCTCGAGCAGGGTCTTCTGGAACGACACCTCGGAATCGGGGCCGACGTCCTCGCCGATCTCGTTGAGCTGGGTGAAGAACTCCCGCACGTCGACCCGGCCGCCGATGACGTAGTCGAACAGTCCCTGCGTGATCGTCCACAGCTCGGGGAAGGTGCCGTAGATCGGGGTGACGTCGGCGGCGAGCAGGTCCTCGCACACCGAGAGCAGCTCGTCCCAGGTGGTGGGGACCTCCAGGCCGTTGTCCGCGAAGATCTGCTTGTTGTAGATGACGGAGGAGGCCGCGACGGAGTAGGGGATCACGCTGGTGCGCCCCTCGTACCCGGGGTACCAGTCCACCAGGTCCAGCACGTCGTCGCGGACCATGCCGGCCTCGGGGAGGTCCGAGAGGTCCGACAGGGCGCCGCGCGCCATGAAGCGGTTCATGTCGAGGTTGTAGTTCTGCAGGGCGAGATCCGGCGGGTTGGAGCGCACGAACCCGGCCTGCAGGTTCGTCGCCACATCGTGGATGTAGGTGTAGTCCGACTGCTCGGCGTTGAACTCGCTGACCAGCTCGCGGAAGTGCGAGATCACCTCGCGCTTGGACTGGTAGAAGGTCACGCGTGAGCGGCCCGATGAGCTGCAGCCCGCGAGCCCGCCGGTGGCGAGCACGCCGGCGGCGCCGGCTCCCGCGGTGAGCAGGGAGCGACGGGTCGGGCGACCGGTGCTGAAGGGTCTGGGTGACAACGGTGTCTCCTCGGCGGCATCGCAACTGGTAAATTCAGTTGCTAGATTTAATGCTTGGAGAAAGTATGGTTGGCGTCACAGCGGACGTCAAGGAGGTGGGTGCAGGTGGGCATGAACGTGTCGACGAGCGTGCTGCGTCGTCTCAACATCGAGGCGCTGCTGCGCCACGCGTTCACCTCCGGGACCTTCACCGCCGCCGAGGCCATGGATGCCACGAGCCTGACCCGAGCGACGGTGCTGGGACTGTGCGACGAGCTCACGGCGGCAGGCTGGATCGAGGAGGTCGAGGACAGCCGCACCGCAGGCCTCTCGCGTCGCGGCCGGCCGGCGCGCCGTCACCGCCTGCGCAGCGGTGCCGGGCTCGTGATCGGCGTCGACGCCGGGCGCAGCGGCTACCGCGCGATGGCCGCGGACCTGCGCGGAACGGTCCTCGCCACCGGTCGGCGAGAGCTCGATCCGGATGTCGTGGACCGCGAGCTGCGCATCAGCACCGTCCAGGATCTGGTGCGGGAGGTGCGCGAGGCGTCGGCCTCTGCGGCGCCCCTGCTCGTCACCGTGATCGGGATCCCGGCACCCGTCGACACCCGGGGGAGATCCCCGATCGACGTGGGCACCTTCTGGCGCCTGATGAACTCAGGCTTCCCCGAGCACCTCGCCGGCCGCGTCGTCGTGGAGAACGATGCGAACCTCAGCGCCCTGGCCGAGCACGGGCTGCACCCTGAGGCGAACATGGCCGCGCTGCTCGTGGGGGAGCGGGTCGGGGCCGGACTCATCGTCGACGGGCGTCTTCTGCACGGTGCGCTGGGCGGCGCGGGCGAGATGCGCTTCCTCGAGACGGTGCTCCAGGACGACATCGGCGCCGAGGGCGTGGGGTCGCTCGCTCGCCGCTGGACGCGCGAGGGCCTCGCCGCCGGGCGCGAGTCCCCCCTGCTCGCGGCGCTGCCTGCCGAGAGCCTCACCGCGGTCGACGTGTTCGCCGCCGCGCAGGCCGGGGACGCCCTCGCCCGGGACGTCCTGGACCGGATCGGTGAGCGCATCGCGCGGATCGCCGCCATCCTCGTGAGCCTGCTCGGCATCGAACGGATCGTCCTGGCCGGCGCCGTCGCCTCCTCCCTGGAGCCCGTGCTGGTCCGGGCCCGGGAGGTGCTCCCGGACATCGCCTACGCGCCGTTTCCCGAGCTGGTCGCGAGCGGTCTCGGACGCGACGCCGTCGTGCGCGGGGCGATCGAGCACGCCCTCTCGTGCCTGCGGGAGGACCCTCTGGAGCTCCTCGAGCTCCTCGAGCCCGCCGAGCTACCTGACAGTCCGTAGATCTCCTCGCCCCCTCGCAGGAGGGGGCGGGCACCCTTCGCACACGGTCCGGGACCTCCGGCCGACGCGAAGACCACCGAAGACCACCGAAGACCACCGATGAGAGGACCACGCACGATGACCGATGCACTTCAGACAGACGCCGCAGCACAGGGGAGCGACCGCCGACTGCGCGTCGGCGTGATCGGGCTGGGCTGGGCCGGCCAGCAGCACGTCGCCGCCTACGCCGCCGATCCCACCGTCGAGCTCGCCGCGCTCTCCGCGATGGAGGAGCACCTCCTGGCTCAGTTCGGCGACCTGCACGACGTGCCCGGCCGGTACCAGGACTGGCAGCAGATGATCGCCGAGGCCGACCTCGACGCCGTCTCCATCGCCACCCCGACGTTCCTGCACGCCCCGATGGCGATCGCCGCCCTCGAGGCAGGCCTGCACGTGATCACCGAGAAGCCGATGGCGGAGAGCGCCGACTCCGCCGCTCGCATGGTCGAGGCCGCGAACCGCGCCGGGCGCGTGCTGGACGTGTCCTTCAACCACCGCCAGCGCGGGGACGTCACCGCGCTCAAGCAGGTCGTGGACTCCGGCGTGCTCGGCTCGCTCTACTACGCCAAGACCGGCTGGATCCGCCGCCAGGGGATCCCGGGCCTGGGCACCTGGTTCACCAAGGCGAAGAGCTCCGGCGGCGGCGCCATGATGGACATCGGCATCCACATGCTCGACATGGCCCTGCACCTGATGGGCGAGCCGGAGGTGACCGCGGGGTCGGCCTCCACCCACGCCGAGTTCGGCCCGCTAGGCCGCGGCGGTTCCGGCTTCGGCATCTCCCAGGTCGAGGAGGGCGTGCCCTTCGAGGTCGAGGACCTCGCCACGGCCTTCCTGCGCCTCGAGGGCGGCGGCACGCTGCTGCTGGAGTCGAGCTGGGCGCAGTGGATCCCGCACGACCTCTGCTACGTCACGCTCTATGGGGCCGACGGCGGCGCCACCATCGAGTGGGGCGGGCCCGAGGGGCCCAGCATCACCGTGTGGACCGAGGTCGCCGGGATGCCGGCCGTGCTGGAGCCCGTCGTCGGCGAGGACGGCCGCCACGCCGCCGCCGTCGCCGGCTTCCTGCAGAAGGTGCGCTCGGACAGCTGGGCCGAGCACAACGGGGCGCTCGCCCTGCGCCGCGCCGAGGTCATCGACGCCTGCTACGCCTCCGCGAAGGCCGGGGCCGAGGTCGCGATCGGGGCCTGATCCTCTGCGGGCTGGGCCCGCCGAGCCTCACGAGCACACGGCACGGGCCGATCGCGAACAGACGCGATCGGCCCGTGCCGTGCGTGGTGGGGCGAGTGGTGGTGCGAGGGGAGCCCTCAGCCCTCCTCGACCTCCGGCAGGACATCCGGGTTTTCCTCGAGCCATTTGTCGATGGCCTCAGCTTCCTTGCCATCGCCGAACTCGTTGACGACGAGGTCCTCGAGGGAGTTGTACTGCTTGTCATCCAGCTTGATGCCGCCGATGAACTCCGCGGCGTCCGCGAAGTCGTCGCCGAAGCCCGTGCGGGCCAGGAAGTGCAGGCCCTCCTTGTCGCCCATTGCGCCCTCGGGATCCTCGAGGTCGCGCACGGGGAAGGCCGAGTTCGCCCAGAACGGGCGCCACAGGGTGACCACGATGTCGGTCTCCGCCTCGGTCGCCTTCTTCAGCTCGCTGAGCATGGCGGTGGTCGAGGAGGTGACCAGCTCGTACTCGCCCTCGAGCTCGTAAGTCGGCATCATCGAGTCCTGGGTGACCCCGGTCAGACCGGCGCCGGGCTCGATGCCGATGATCTTGCCGCCGAACATGTCGGCATTGCCCTTGAGATCGGCGATCGACGTGATGTCGGTGTAGTCCGGAACGGCGATGGTCAGCACTGCGCTGCCGTAGTACGTGGCGAGATCATCGATGTCCTCGCCGTACTTCTCCATGTACTCCTTGTGCGTGACCTCCGGCCACGCCGAGGGGTACACGTCGATGTCGCCCTTGGCGAGTGCGGCGTAGAGAGCAGCGGGCTCGCTGATCTCTTGGTGCTCGACGTTGTAGCCCATGGCCTGCAGGCGGTTGTCGAGCAGGTAGGCGGTGCTCAGCCCATCGGTCCAGGAGGGGACGTAGCCCAGGGTGATGGTCTCGCCGGTGTCGGCGCCACCGGTGCTCGCATTGTCCGAGCAGGCCGCGAGGCCGAGCCCCATGAGACCGGCCGAGCCGACGAGGGCGGAGCGGCGCGTGAGCGGGCGGGAGATGGGGGTGCGTGCGGTGTGCATTTCAAATTCTCCTTCGATCGAGGTGCGGTGGGTCGGGGGTGCGCGCCGTCGAGGGCGCGCACGGGTCAGGTTGTCGGGGTGAGGCGTCGTGCCCGGGCCCGTTGGATCGCAGCGAGCAGTGAACCGGTGTACGAGCCGCGATCTCCGAGGGCGGCCGTGAGGCGGTCGAGGTACACCGCGAGGATGACGACGCCGAGCCCGGCTTCGACGCCGAGTGCGAGGTCGAGGCTGGAGATCGCCGCGACGACCTCCTTGCCCAGGCCAGGAGCGCCGATCATGCCGGCGATCACGCCCATGGACAGGGACAGCATGATGACCTGATTGACGCCGGCCATGATCGTCGGGACGGCCAGCGGAAGCTGGATGCCACGGAGGATCTGCCAGGGGCTCGCACCGAACGCCTCACCGGCTTCGACGGTCTCTCCGTCGACCTGGCGGATGCCCAGCTCGGTCATGCGTACGCCCGGGGGCAGCGCGAAGATGATCGTCGCGACCATGCCGGGGACGACACCGATGGAGAAGAAAGTGACGGCAGGGATGAGGTACACGAATGCCGGCATGGTCTGCATGAAGTCCATGCCGGGACGCACGATGCTGCTGACGACCCGGTTGCGGGCGGCGAGGATACCGACGGGTACGGCGATCAGCACCGCGATCACAGTCGCGACGAGGACCAGGGCCATCGTCTCCATCATGTGCACCCACTGCTCCATGGACAGGACCAGAAGGAACGTCAGCGCCGTGCCGAGGGCGAGCTTCCACGAGCGAACGATCCAGGCGATCAGGGCCAGGATCACGATCATCACGAGCGGCTCGAGCGCAGTCAGCCCGTAGGTCAGGTTGCCGACCAGGAAGTTGAACATCGTGCTGATGAGGTCGAAAAGTCCGCTGGCGTTCTGTGTGAGCCAGTCGATGCCGGACTCGGCCCAGTCGCCGACGGGGGTGCGGGGGATGAGGCTGTCATCAGGGTTCATCGGTTCTCGTTCCCCTCGTGGTCGGCGGTGTCGCGGAAGCCGGTCTGCGCTCCGTGTCCGAACCCGGACTCGGTCGGGGCATCCGGTGAGGGCGGCGATGCCGGGGAGCTGTCGGCGACTGCGCCTGCAGCCGTCAGGAGCGTCACGCGCGGGATGACGCCCTCGAACTTTCCGTCGTCGTCCACGACGACCAGCGGGTTGAGGTGCTGCGCGGCCGGGGCGAACAGGTCAGCGATCGGGGTGTCGTGCTGCACGATGTGCACGCCGTGCGCGGCGGTCAGCGGGAGGTCGTCGCGGCCGGACTGGACGGCGTCGGCGATGTCGTTCTCCCAGATCACTCCTGCGGGCGTGTGATCACGGTTCAGGACCACGAGCCAGGGATTCTGCGTCTCACGCAGGAGTTTGTGGGCGGTGCGCGGACCCTGCGCGGCGCCGAGCACCGCCGGGGGATGCTCCATGATGGCGGAGGCGGTCAGGACCCGGCTGCGGTCGACGTCCTGAATGAACTTCGCGACGTAGTCGTTCGCCGGCTCGTTGAGGATCTCCTCGGAGGTGCCCACCTGCACGATGCGACCGTCGCGCATCATCGCGATGCGGTCGCCGATGCGCATGGCTTCGTTGAGGTCGTGCGTGATGAACACGACGGTCTTCTCCAGCCGCTGCTGCAGGTCGATGAGCTGGTCCTGCATATCGCGTCGGATCAGCGGATCCAGCGCGCTGAACGCCTCGTCCATGAGCAGGATGTCGGTGCCGGCCGCGAGCGCTCGGGCCAGACCGACACGTTGCTGCATGCCGCCGGAGAGCGCCGAGGGGCGATAGCCCTCCCAGCCCTTCAGGCCGACCATCTGGAGAGCCTCGCTGGCCTTCGCCTCGCGTTCCGAGCGATTGAGGCCGGAGATCTCCAGGCCGAAGGCGGCGTTCTCGCCGACGGTGCGGTGGGGGAGGAGAGCGAAGTGCTGAAAGACCATCGAGATGCGCTTGCGCCGCACGTCACGAACCTCAGCCGTAGACATGGAGTTGAGGTCCTTGCCGCCGATGTCGAGGGTGCCTGCAGTGGCGGGCAGAAGGCCGTTGACCATGCGGATCAGCGTGGATTTGCCCGATCCGGACAGCCCCATCACCACGAACATCTCACCGGGGTCGACACTGAAACTCGCGTCGATGACTGCTGCGGTGAGTCCGTCCTCCCGCAGCTGTTCCCGGGTCCTGCCGGTGCGGAGCGCTTCCACTCCTCGGGCGGGACGTCGACCGAAGACCTTGTACAGGCCTTCCGCGGTGATCACTGGTGGCACGAGGGCTCCTCTGTCTGTGGACGTCTGGCGGTGACGGACCGGTTCCCACGTGCGTGTTCCCCCGGACGTCTGGGCACCGGCCTGACACGTCATCTTCACAAGACCGGTGCGCATCGGCAAACGGCCTGCGCCCAGGAACAGGGCTTTTGTCCCGCTGCGGGTCTCCGCAGGCGTGAACTACCGGGGACGAGGCCGCGCACCATTACGGGGTATGGCCTGGGATGACTACGGGGAGCCCGGCGCCGGTGGCCAGGTGTCCGGAGTGTCCGACAATCCGGAGATAACTATTCGATCACGCAGGTCGGCGCTGTCCGGCATGTCACCGTCGGCGCGCCAGGACGGGTGAGGACGAGGTCGGTCACAGCGGCCGGACCGAGCCAGAACGGGCCCGGTGGACCGGTCGGAGGCGGGACGATCAGGTGCTCAGCAGATCCGGACTCAGCAGATCGGGCAGCGGTACGTCAGACGCGGGTCGGCATGGTCTCCGCCAGGAAGCCGAGGGTCTGCTGCCACGCGGCTTCGGAGGCCGGGGCATGGTGGAGGGCGGGATGCGGGTTGTCGAAGGCGTGGCCGGCCCCGTCGTGGAGCTCGAAGCGCACCTGCTCCCTGGTGCCGCCGGCGGTGACGGCCTCCCGGATCCGCGTGACCTGATCGAGCGGGATGAACGCGTCGGCCGTGCCGAAGTGGTGCAGGCTCGGGACGGTGACATCCTCGGCCTGGTCGAGCACGGTGGGCAGGGCGGAGCCGTAGTAGCTGATGAGCAGCGACGGCGGGCGTTCCTCACGGGTGGCGGCGGCCGCGGTCGTGAACGCGAGCCCCCCGCCGTAGCAGAACCCGAGCAGCCCCACCCGCTCCGCATCGACCGTGCCGTGCGCGCGCAGGGCGTTCAGGGAGGCTAGGGCGTCGGCCTCGGCGCGCTCCCAGGGGAGCAGCTCGGCCAGGTCCATGCCGTCGGCGAGCCAGGACTCGGCGTCGTCCCCGTCCTCCAGGCCCACCACCGGCGGGTCGAGACGGGCGAACAGCTGAGGGGCGAGCACCGCGTAGCCGAGGACCGCGAGATCCGCGCATCGCTGCTGCATGTAGTCGGACAGGCCGAAGATCTCCTGCAGCACGACGAGGCCGGGGACCGGCTGCTCGAGGTTCTCGGGAAGCCAGAGCAGCCCGGGCAGGTCGCCGGTGTCGGTGGGGATCAGAAGCGTCGTCGCACTCACGTCGCGACTGTATCGCGTGAGCGCATCGGATCCCCAGTACGGTGGACTGCACGACTCCCTCGGATGAACCCAGAGCAGCCGAGACGAACGAGGAGCGCAAGATGATCACGATCGTCCGTGGTGACGAGCTCGGAGAGCCGTACCGTCGCGCCATCGCCGCCGTGTTCACGCAGGGTTTCGCGGAGGACTTCTCCTTCTTCTCGAAGGACCCCGACGTGCTCGCCGACGCCTTCGCTCCGATGCTCCTGCTCGAGCATTTCCACGTCGCCTGCGTCGACGGCGAACCAGCGGGACTCGCGACGCTCACGAATGGTGACCAGGAGGTCTTCGACCCCAGCGCCGCAACGCTCCGCAGGCACCTGGGGCCGATACGCGGCACGATCTGCTATCGGGTGATCCGCTCGTGGTTCATGGGCCCCTCCGACGGGGTTTCGCATGGAGCGACCGAGATCGGCTCTGTGACCACCGTTCCCCGTTTTAGGGGTCGCGGCGTGGGCACCGCCCTGCTGCAGCACCTGATCACCCTCCCCGGGCACAGCTCATTCCTCCTCGAGGACATCAAAGACACCAATGGGGCGGCGCTCGGGCTCTATCGAAAGCTCGGTTTCTCGGAAGATCGGCGCACGCCCCAGCGGTTCGCCCGCCTCGCAGGGTTCACGAGCCTGATCTCCATGAGGCTTGACCTGGAGTGACCGCCCAGCATCACCGCCCAGCATCATGGTGCGGTTGCCGGCGTCTCGAGTCCAGGACCGTGGGCTCGAGATCCTGGGGTCAGGCGAACAGCACGATGGCGTAGATCGCACAGAGCAGCAGATGGGCGATCCCGTGCCACCTGGTCATCCTTGCCGCCCGCGCCGAGAGGGTGCACAGCGCGAGCGTCACGCCGAGCAGCACCAGGTTCGCGGAAGACTCGGCGAGGACCACCCGCTGCCCGGTGACCAGGGAGATCACCAGCACCGTCGGGATCGTCAGGGCGAAGGTCGAGACCAGGGCGCCGTGGCACAGATTCACCACCCGCTGGATCTCGCCCCCGAGCGCCGCCCGCACCGCCGTGATCGACTCCGGCGTGAACACGATCATCGCGATCAGCACCCCGCCGAGAGCCGCAGGTGCGCCGAGCCGGGCGAGGCCCTCGTCCAGTAGGCCCGCCATGTGGTGCGAGAGCAGCACGATCGGCAGCACCGTGGCGATGAGCAGCGCGGAACGGACCAGCAGCTCGAGGCGATGGGTGCGGAGAGCCTGCCCGATTTCTGGGGTGGGTCCGGATGGGGACGAGGACGAAGAAGCAGAAGCAGACGTGGAGGTGGAGGTGGAGGACGAGGCGGCGTCGGGGTCGCGGACGGCGGCATCCTGTGCCGCGCGGCTGCCGGTCCGCACCACCCGGGAGCCGGTCGCCACCTCCTGGAAATCGGAGGCCCGCACACCGGTCTGGCGTCGGAGGAACACTGCATACAGCACGACGGTCAGGCCGGCCACCACGGCAGCCTGGACCGGCCGCAGCGAGCCGTCGTCGCCGATGAGGGCGGGCAGCGCGAAAGCGCTCGCCGCCAGGAGCAGCAGCATGCCCACGTACATCGAGGTCCCCACCCGGTTCGCGGCGAGGCCGCCGTGCCGGATCCCGGCCACGATGAGGCAGATCCCGAAGACCAGGTTCAGGATGATCATCGACACCGCCATCACGGAGTCCCGGGCGATGGTGGCGTGGTCGCCGTCGCCGAGCATCACCGCCGCGATCAGCACCACCTCGATCACCACGATGGAGAGGGTGAGCACGAGGGTGCCGTAGGGGTCGCCGAGGCGGCCGGCCAGCGCTTCGGCCTGCTGCACGACGCCTCCTGCGGCGAGCACGATGACCGCCACGATCGCAGCCAGGAGAGCCAGCAGGGCGAGCGATGGCAGCAGCGACGGGAGCGCAGGGGCGAGGGCGGTGAGTGCAGCGATCGACGCCCAGCCAGCGGAGAGTCGCAGGATCGCGGGCGGCGTGAGGACTGCGCGGGCGAGCCGCGTGCTGGTGAGAGCGGGGGAGTGGTCGAGCGACGGCATGGGATCGTCCTGTTCCGAGGCCGTCCTCGTCGGAGCTCCTGCGATCGGGTCGTCCCGCTCGCGGCGCCGGCCGTCTCCGGGGAGGCGCACCTCCACGGTAGGCGACGTCCGTGCTGCCCGGAAGCCTCCGGTGAGCGATCTGACCGCCGTGAAAGGGGTCGCCCGGTGTGCACTGGACGACGACCCGGCTCCTGTCGGTGACGTCCTCGCCGGGGATCTGCTCCGAGATCACCGGACTGCGCCGGGTCGAGCTGAGCCGGTCCGTTCTGCCGAACGGTCCGCTGGTCAGACTGACATGGCTGGTCAGGCCGACATGGCTGGTCCGGGCCACCTGGATGAGGTGACCCGGACCACTGTGCAGGTCAGGCGGTGCGTGCGGAGACGCGTGGTGCGATGGTGGGGGCGGGGCCGGTGGCCTGGACCAGATCGATCAGATCGTGGGCCTCGCCCTCGAGATCGTGGGGCGCGTCGTCACGCTCCGCTTCTCTCAGCGATTCGACGTCGAGATAATCGAAATGCTCGGCGGCGGAGTCGTGCGTATCAGTGACCTTCATCGGAATCCTCCTGCGGACATCAGGCGGTCTTCACTGGTCATCGTTGACCAGGTGAGGACAGCATGCCACCACAATCAGGGAAACGGCGGCAAGACACCTGAGTGTCCTGTGGATAACGTGCCATTGCGGAGGAAAGTTCGCCGTGCGGGCAATTCCGGATGACTGCGACCGCGAGTCCGAGGCACCGGAAAAGCCGGTCAGCAGGCGACCAGTCCACGCCATTCAGTCCGGTCCACGCCATTCAGCGCAGTTCGGGCCAGGCTGCTGACGTCCGGCTCAGTGGTCGTCGTCGCGTCGAGGCGTGGGATCCCCGTGCTCGGCGCGGTAGCGGTCGTCCTCCGCGTCCTCGTCCGTGGTCGACCCGTGGCGACGTCGGAATCCCAGGATGATTCCCAGCGCGATCCCGGACGCGAAGCCGAACGCCGCAGCTGTCACCAGGCTGTCCGTCATCGTCAGCGCGATGCCCATGCCCACGATGAAGCCGATCAGCATGCCGAACGGCATCCAGGTGGCGTCGAAGGAGCGGTGCTTCTGCGGAGTCATGCGGCCTCTGTTCGATGTGGCCCTGCGTGCGGAGCGCGGGCGGGACGTCCCGGGAAAGCCTAACCGGGAGCTGCCCGAGGGATCCCCAGCCAGGAGCGGCTGTAGTGGCAGCCCGAGACAGGTCTCATCGTCGGAAGACCGAGAGCCATCCTTCGCACCGACGGCCCGCCCGGGTTCCCCGGTAAAGTCCCTGTGTGACTGCTTCCCCGACCACCCTCCAGGCGCTTCGCCATCCTCGCCTCCTGACCACCGAGGTGCTCGCGGGAGCGGTGACGACGCTCGCCCTGATCCCCGAGGTCATCTCCTTCTCGGTGATCGCGGGCGTCGACCCGAAGGTCAGCCTCATCGCCTCCGTGGTCCTCGCCGTCTCGATGTCGATCCTGGGCGGCCGTCCCGCCATGATCACCGCGGCCGCCGGCGCCGTCGCCCTCGTCGTGGCGCCGCTGGTGCACACCCACGGCGTCGAGTACCTGCTGCCCACGGTGATCGTCGCCGGCATCATCCAGATCCTCTTCGGCGTCACCGGGCTCGCCCGGATCATGCGCTTCATCCCCCGCTCGGTGATGATCGGCTTCGTCAACTCGCTCGGCATCCTCATCTTCACGGCCCAGCTCCAGCACGTGCTGGACGTGCCGACCGCGGTCTACCCGCTGTTCGTGTTCACCCTGGTCATCGTGCTCGTGCTGCCGCGCCTGACCAAGGCCGTGCCCGCGCCGCTCGTGGCGATCGTGGTGGTCACCGCCATCGCGATGATCGCCCACCTGGCCGTCCCGAACGTCGGCGATCAGGGCGAGATGTCCGGCGGCCTGCCCGGCCTCACCCAGCTCCAGGTCCCGCTCGACCTCGAGACCCTCGGCATCATCGGGCCCACGGCGCTCAGCGTCGCCTTCGTGGGCCTCATGGAGACCCTGCTGACCGCGAAGCTCGTGGACGACATCACCGACACCAGGTCGTCCAAGAGCCGCGAGTCCTGGGCGCTGGGCATCGCGAACATCCTCGCCGGGTTCTGGGGCGGCATCGCCGGCTGCGCCATGATCGGCCAGACCGTCGTGAACGTGAAGCTGGGCCGGGCCCGCACCCGCCTCTCCACCTTCATCGCCGGCGTGCTGCTGCTGATCCTGGTCACCGTGCTCTCGGACCTCATGGCGCAGATCCCGATGGCCGCGCTCGCCGCCGTGATGATGGTGGTCGCCCTGTCCACTGTCGACTTCCACAGCATCAAGCCGGCCACCTTGAAGAGGATGCCGCTGTCGGAGACCTTCGTGATGCTCGTGACCGTCGTGGTCGTGGTCGCCACCAGCAACCTCGCGATCGGCGTTGCCGTCGGCGCCGTGCTGGCGATCCTGCTGTTCGCCCGGCGGGTCGCGCACGTGACCACCGTGGATCGCCTGGTCGGGGACCAGGGCGCCGCGTACACCGTGCGCGGGCCGCTGTTCTTCGGTAGCAGCAACGACCTCGTCGAGCAGTTCCACTACGCCGAGGACCCGCCGCGGGTGGTCGTGGACTTCTCCGCCGCCCAGATCTGGGACGCCTCGACCGTGGCCGTGCTCGACTCCGTGCAGGCCAAGTACGCCGAGCACGACATCGAGGTGCGCTTCACGGGGCTCGACGAGCACTCCACCGGATTCCACGGACGGCTCACCGGCACGCTGAACTGAGCGGCGCCAGCAGGGCGCTCGGCACATCGGACCGAACCGGGAGGACGCCTACGAACCTTCGTCGACAGGCGAGAACTGGAGGCCATATACGCCTCGGTGCCATGTATCGCGACGAAAGGTCGTATGGCCCCTGCTGGCAAGATGGCTGCAGGGCCGGTTTGGCCGGGTGACCGGTCTCCTGCCGCTCTACCATGTCGTTATGGAGCTGACCCAGGCAGAACTCGACGCGAAGATCCATGCCTACTACGGGAGCGGTGACGAGGACGCCCGATTGACCAGCCGCTCCGCCGGCGGCCAGGTGGAGTTCATGCGGGTGCGGTCAGTGATCGAAGATCGGCTGCCCGCGAGGTCCCGGGTGCTCGACGTCGGCGGAGCCACCGGGATCCACAGTCGGTGGCTCGCTGATGCAGGCCACCACGTCTCGCTCATCGATCCGGTGCCGTCGCAGGTCGAGCTTGCCGCAGAGGTCGGGACGTTCGACGCGGTCGTCGGAGACGCTCGCTCGCTCGACGTCCCCGATCACGCCGTCGACGCCGTCCTGCTTCTCGGACCGCTCTATCACCTGGCCGACGCCGAGGACAGGCGCCTCGCGATCCACGAGGCTCGGCGAGTTCTGCGGCCTGGCGGACTTCTGTTCGCGCAGGGGATCAGCCGGCTGGTCGGTTTCGTCGACGGCGCCGTGCACGGTCAGCCTGCCGATCTGACCTCGGCGGACCTCGACATCGTGCGCACCGGGGCGTGGATCAACCCGGCGGAGGGTTTTCCCGGGGGGCATTTCCATACACCGGCGGAGCTGCGGGCCGAGATCGAGCAGGGAGGCTTCGTTGACGTCACTGTGCGCGGGCTCGAGGGCCCCAATCTGGGTGCGCTGGAGCTGATGAGGGGTGATCGCCAGGTCCTCGAATGCGCGATCGCGCTCGTCGAGGCCGCCGAGGACAGGGTCCGGCACTCCGTGGACCTTCAAGACAAGCTCGCCGCCTACAGCCCGCACCTGCTGGCCATCGGGACGCTGCCCGGGACGTGACGTTCCTGGCAGCGGCAAGGGGCGGCTGCACTCGTGATGGTGCCGCTCATCGCGACCTCACCACGGCAGCACCTCCGGGATCGGCTCCGCGCCCAGCACGTGCTGGTCGCAGAAGGCGAGCACCGCCTGGTTCCAGGCCAGGGCGTTGGATGGGGTCAGCACCCAGTGGTTCTCGCTGGTCACCTGCAGGAAGCGGTGCGGCATCGTCTCCGGTTCGCCGTCCCAGGTTGAGACGAGATCCCACCACAGGCGCAGGGCCTCGCTGACCGGGACGCGGTAGTCACGGTTGCCGTGGGTGACGAGCATCGGGGTGGTGATCGAGCCGCTGGCGTGGTGCGGGGAGTAGGCGCGGTACCAGTCCGGCAGCTCCTCCTCGTGGCGGTGCACGCGCATCTTCGAGGCGGCCGCGTCGGTGGTGCGGTGCTGCTGGTCCAGAGCCCACAGCCCGGCGTGGGTGACGATCGCGTCGAAACGATCCGTGTGCCCGGCGATCCAGTTCGCCATGAACCCGCCGAAGGACGCCCCGAGCATCGCGGTGCGGGTGGCGTCGAGCTCCGGGCGCAGCAGCACCGCGTCGAAGAGCGTCTCGCATTCGTGGAAGACCACGTCGGGCAGACGCGGCCAGCCGCGGTTCAGGCCCGCGTCCCCGTAGCCGGTGGACATCGCCGGATCGGGCATGAGCACCGCATATCCGCGCTCGACGGCGAGCCACGGGCACCAGCGCCAGCTCCACGCGTTGTACGAGCCGTGCGGGCCGCCATGGATCCACAGCATCACCGGGGCCGGCTCCGCGGCAGACGCTGACGCGGGAACGCACAGCCAACCGCCCACGGTGATCCCGTCGACGTCGGTCTCGACCCACTCCAGCGTGCCGGGGAGGGCACCGACGGCTCCTGGGGCGGGCAGCTCGCGGGGCGCGGCGTCGGCGGTGATCCGCACCGGGCGCGACGGAGTCCCGACGTCGTTGCGCAGGGCGAACAGCGTGCCGTCCGCTGCGGGGGCGAGCGCGGAGAAGACCCCGTCGGCCGCGACCGTGCGGGAGGCGCCGGTGGACGGGTTGATCGTGAGGACCGCTCCGGAGGAGTGCAGGTCGCCGGCCACGAGCAGAGATCCGTCCTCAGTCCAGGCGAGGTCGCCGATGCTCAGGTCGCCGAGCTGCGCCGTGACGGGCTCGCCGCCGCCGATCGGATGGATATCCAGGCGGCTGTAGCTGGTGTCCGTCGGGCTCGACGCAGTGGAGCGGATCACGGCCAGGCGGGTGCCGTCCCGGGAGAAGAGCGGAGTGCTGTACTGGGCCTCCTCATCGGCCGACAGCAGCGCCGTGCGGCGCAGGGTCGCCGTGTCGATCAGCGCGATCGAGCTGCGGGTCTCCCCGCCGCGCACCCGCTGGGTCCAGGAGGTCGCGACGGTGGCGCCGTCGGGGGAGAGGTCCGCGGAGGCGGCGTAGAGCGTGACGGTGCCGACGTCCGGGGTGAGATCGGTGAGGTCGCCCTCGGGGCTGACCAGCACCAGGCGTCGGCTCTGGTCGCCGATCTCGTGGTCCCACTGCCGGATCGGCATGCCGGTGTGCCAGATCGTGGTCTGCTTCGCGTCCTTGCGGGCCGTCCGGCGCTCGGCGTCGTCCTGGAGGGTGCCGCTGGGCAGCACGCTGGTCGCCGCGAGCATCTGCCCGTCGTCGGCCACGGCCAGCAGGGTCAGGCCCGCGGCGGCCGACGCGACCACCTGCGCCTCCCCGGTGCGGGGCAGGCGCCAGATCGCGGAGGTGTCGTCCTCGGCACCGCCCTCCGGGTCCGGGCGCGCGGAGCTGAACAGCAGCGAGCCGTCCGGGGCGAACACGGGCGCGCTCTCGCCCTTGTCGGAGAAGGTCAGTCGACGGGCCGGTGCCTCACCCTCCGGATCCAGCTCCCACAGGGAGGAGATGAGCTTCGCGCCGTTCTCGTCGGCCTCCTGGATCGCGGCGACGACCCGGCCGTCCGATCCGGTGGCGATCGAAGCCAGGCGCGGGATGCGCAGGAAACCGTCGATATCAGAGAAATCAGAGAAGTCAGAGAAGCCAGTGCATCCGTGGCCGTCGTCTCCGCGGACATCGGCGGGGCTGGTCGGGGCGACGTCGTCTGCGGGATCAGGAAGCATCCGATCACGCTACAGCGTGTCCTCCGAGAGGAGAGGCCGACGCCCGCCGAGGATCAGCGTTCGTCGAGACGACGGAGACGACGGTCCTGCTCCGCACGCCGTCCCGTACTGCCCCGAATCGCCCTCCGTCCGGTCGCGGAGCGGCTCGCGGCGAGCAGCGTGGCGATGCCCGTCGTGAGCGGGATGGCGAGCACGAGGCCGATCGATGCGATCAAGGTGCGGAACACCTCTGCCGCGATCTCTCCCGTGGTCAGGGTGCCCAGGAGGGAGCGGTCCAGGGTGGACGCATAGAGCAGGGTGGGCAGGGCGGAGCCGATGTAGGCGTAGGCGAGGGTGTAGACGGTCGACGCGATGTGGTCCTTGCCGATCCGCATCGCCGAGGTGAACACCGTCCAGCGGGAGGCCGTCGGCATCGCGGCCCGGAGCTCCCACACGGAGGACGCCTGGGTGATCGTCACATCATTGAGCGCCCCCAGTCCGGAGATGATCACCCCGGCGAGGAACACGGCCGACAGCGACATCTGCGGGTACCCGGTGGCGAGGAACTTCGCGGCCTCGCCCTCCGTGCCCGTCATCCCGGTGGGCCGCCCTGCGGCCAGCACCGCGAGCACGGTGATCGCGATCCCGCCGAATGTGCCCAGCACAGCTGTGGTCGTCCGGACCGAGATCCCGTGCGCGAAATAGACGCAGGGGAAGATCATCGCGGAACCGGCCACGAGGGCGACGAGCACGGGATTCTCCCCCGCGAGGATCGCCGGCATCATGAACCACACGACGATCGCGACGCCGGTGCCGAGCCCGAGGATCGCTCGCAGCCCGCTGCCGCGCGCCACCAGGGCGACGAGCACCAGGTACAGCACGAAGAGGATGCCCAACGGGAGTCCCCGCTCATGATCGAAGTAGTAGTACGGAGCGTTGTCGCCGGCCTCCTCGATCGAGAGGACCTTGAGCTTGTCACCCACGCGGACCCCGTCGGCGGCGACCTCCGGCGGGATCTCGACCTGCACGGTCTCCCCGGAGATCCCTGCAGAGTGTCCGAGCGCCTCGGCCGTTCGCGGCATCGTCGGATCCTCGCCGCTGGACAGAGCGGTCACCTCCACGGAGAGGACCTCGACGCCCGGCCCGAGCAGCGCGGTGCGCTCGGGCCGTGCATCAGGGTTCGGCCACAGGGCGATCAGTCCGAGAACGGTGACCAGGAGCAGCGCGATGGTCAGGCCGAAAAGCACGGCGCGAGAGGCGTTGGTTGCGGGAGCACGGCCGCCGTGGGAATGGGTGTGTCCCGGTGTCATGGCCGAATTCTAGGAGGATTCTCGGGATCACCGCACCGGGCGGTCGAGTGCCCGGTATGCCCGCACCGGACGGCCGCGCCCGATGCTGACGGCATGCACGCCGACAGCACCGGACCGCGTGGCGACACGCGCCTGCGCATCAGATCAGTGCCCCCGAGACGATTCGAACGTCCGACACCCGCTTTAGGAGAGCGGTGCTCTATCCCCTGAGCTACGGGGGCGATCCGCCCGGCCGATCCGTCATCCGACGTCGCACGGGCGCGCTCATACTAGCGCCCATGGCAGGATCGGAGCATGTCGAGCCAGCCGTACGAGACCACCGCCACCACCATCGCGATCGTGCTGGCGGGCGGCGCCTCCTCCCGGCTCGGCGGCACGGACAAGACCCGGGTGCAGGTCGCAGGAGCGACGACGCTGGAGCGGGTGCTGCGTTCGGCGGCCGCCGACCAGCGGATCGTCGTCGGTCCCGCCGGGGACGACGGGGCGGCGCTCGCGCACAGCCACGTCGCCCGCTTCGTGCTCGAGGATCCGCCCCGCTCCGGGCCCCTGGCCGCACTGGCCCGCGGTGTCGCCGAGATCCCCGGCGCAGAGGGCACGAGCGCTGACTCCGACAGCGGCGCCACCGTGCTCGTGCTCGGCGGGGACATGCCCCTGCTGCGCGCAGAGACCCTCGCCGCGCTCGCGTCGACCAGCGCCTCCGAGCAGAAGGTCGCGGCACTCGCCGGGTCCGACGGCCACGTGCAGTACCTCTGCGCCGCCTGGCCGCTCGCACGACTGCGCGCTGCACTGGGAGCCCTCGCACAGCCCGACGGCGGCTGGGCGAACCTCAGCCTGCGTCGCCTCTACGACCAGCTCGAGACCGACGAGCTCCTCACCCGGGCGGCCGCCGGGGCGGAGGGCGCCGACATCGACACCCCCGACGCGCTGGAGGCGGCGGTGCAGGCCGCCGGGCCTCGCATCGCGCTCGCCCAGGTCGAGGTCTCCGAGGACGTCGAGGTCACGCAGGGGACCGTCCGCGCTGCGGTGGGGGCGGCCGCGGCGGCCGGCGCACAGCTCGTGCTGCTCCCCGAAGCCACGCTGACCCCGTTCGGCACCGACCTGCGGGCAGTGTCCGAGACCCATCACGCCTCTTTCGAGCAGCTGATCCAGGAGCTCGCCGACGAGCATCACCTCGTCGTGGTCGCCGGCTCCTTCACCCCGGCGGACGGCGACCGCGTGCACAACACCGTGATCGCCCGCGGTCCTGCCGATGAGAACGGTCCCGTCGACGAGCCCCGTGCTGCCGCCGCGGCCGGTGCAGCCGGCGAGCCAGGTGCCGTACGGGCCGACTACCGCAAGATCCACCTGTTCGACGCCTACGGCTCCTGCGAGTCCGAGACCGTCGCCCCGGGCGACGAGCTGGTCATGATCGACCTCGGCGAGTCCCGACTGGGGATCGCCACCTGCTACGACGTGCGCTTCCCGGAGCAGTTCGCGGCGCTGGCCCGGCGCGGCGCGCAGGCGATCCTGCTCCCGCTGGCCTGGGCCGACGGGCCCGGCAAGAGCGAGCAGCTGCGCCTGCTGCTGCAGGCCCGGGCCCTGGACTCCACGACCGTGGTGCTCGCCGCGGACCAGGCCCCGCCGGCGCAGTACACCGGCACGGCGGCGCGGGGGATCGGGCAGAGCGCGGTGATCGGACCGCTCGGACAGATCCGCCAGGAGCTCGGTCGGGAGCCGGGCCTGCTGCTGGTGGACCTCGACCTCGCGGAGGTCCGGGAGGCACGGGCCGCGCTGCCGGTCCTCGAGCACGGCGTTCCCCTGCCCCGGGACTGAGCTCCAGCACCCGCTGCGACGTCGCTCACCGCCTCGTCGACGTCCAGGGATCGTCCCGCCTCGTCGACGTCCAGCAATCGTTCCCGGTAGCTGGCGTAGCCTGCTCGCGTGATGCTCTCGACCGGCCCCCGTTCCTCCGCTCTGCCTGTTTCCGTGCGACCTGCCTCCCTGCTCGCGCTGTGTGCAGCGACGATGCTCGCCGCCTTCGCGATGCTCTCGATCCCGGCCTACGCCCACGACACCCTGATCTCCTCGGATCCGGCCGACGGGGACACCCTGGAGACCTCGCCCGAGTCGATCACCCTGACCTATTCCGCGGACATCCTCGAGGTGAGCCCCGCGGTGCGGATCGTCGACGAGGCCGGCGAGACCATCGCCGATGTGGAGCCCACGGTGGACGGTCCCGACGTGACCGCCGAGCTCGCGGATCCGCTGCCGGCCGGCGACTACACGGTGCAGTGGCGGGTCGTCTCCAGCGACGGGCACCCGATCGAGGGCTCCGTGGACATCACCGTCGAGCAGGACGCGGCTGACCAGGACGCCGCCGCGGCGAGCGACGGCGGGGGAGAGAGCGCAGCGGCCGGGGCGAGTGATGCCGGGGGAGCGGATGAGGTCGCCGCTGGTTCGTCGGGCTCATCGGATGCCGGAGGATCCTCCGACGCCACCGGTACCGAGTCCGGTGAGGAGTCCGGGGACACGGCGTCCGAGAGCACCGAGGAGAGCGGCTCCTCGATGCCGCTTCTGTTGGGCGTCGTCGGGATCGTGGTGGTCGGCGCCGCGGTCGCAGCGTTCTTCGCCCTGCGCACGCGCAGCTGAGCGGTCGGCCCGCGCAGCAGTGCGGTCGGCCCGCGCAGCGGATCGGCCGGCCTCAACAGCTGCTGCCGCCGTGGCACGGCGGTGCCGACGACCTGCCGCCGTCGGCCGAGAGGGGCGGTGACATGAGCTCCCCTGAGCAGACGTGAGCAGACATGGAGAGGCCCCCGACGCCGTGGCGTCGGGGGCCTCTCGCGGTCACGCGGGGGGAGGGGCGATCAGTTGCCCTGCTCGCCGCCCTTGTCGTCGCCACCGAGACCGAAGTGGTCACGGGCGGCGTCGGCGCCGGAGTCGACGTGCTGGTCGATGTTGTCCGGAGTGCGCTCCTTGACCTGGTCGCTCGCGGCGTCCAGACCCTGGTTCACCTTGTCCGGGTTCTCTCCGGCGAAATCCTTGGCCTTGTTGAGCGCGTCATCGAAACCCATGATCAGTGTCCTTTCGTTCGCGGTCACGCCCCATACGGGGCGACATCGACAACCTACGTCGCTCCTGGTCGTGACTCAAACGTGACCGCCCGGATCCGCGCTGTTCTGACGGTTGCTGACCGGAAGTCCGTGAAGTCGGGACGAGATGCGCAATACTGGATGCGTGAACCTGCGTATTTCCGATTCTGACCAGAAGTCCGAGCGGCCGGACGAGCCGTCCGGAGCGCGCCGAGCTCGGCCCTCCACGGACCGGAAGGACAGATCGGCACGGTGGGACCATGTGCTCACGCTGCTCTCGACGACCAAGCGGCTGACGGTGTCCGAGGTCGCCGCGGAGCTGGAGATCAGCGAGTCCACGGTCCGTCGTGACTTCATGGAGATGGAGCGTGCCCAGCTCGCCCGTCGCACCCACGGCGGCATCATCGCGATCGACGTCGCCTATTCGCTGGCCACCGTGCCGCGCACCACCGACGAGGGGTCGGCGCAGCGGGAGCGTGTCGCGGGCCGCGCCGCGGATCTGGTCGAGCCCGGTCAGATCATCGGCTTCAACGGAGGGCGCACCACCACCTCGACCGCGCGCCGCGCCGTGGCCCGGCCCGACGTCGACTCCCGCGACGGGAGTCCGGGACTCACCGTGGTCTGCGCCGCGCTGAACATCGCGACGGAGGCCGTGCTGCGGCCCTCGGTGCGCACGGTGGTGCTCGGCGGCGTCGCCGAACCGTACTCCTTCGAGCTCACCGGCCCTCTCGCCACGGCCACGATGCGCGATCTCTGGCTGGACACGATGTTCGTGGGCACCGTCGGGCTCGACATCCATGCCGGGCTCACCTGCAACTCCGATGCCGAGGCCGGCGTCACGCGCATCATGATCGGTCACTCGCGCCGCGTGGTCGGACTCGCGACGGCGGACAAGATCGGCCACCGCGCCCTCGCCGGGATCTGCCCGGTCTCGGTGCTCACCGACCTCGTCATCGCCGGGCCGGTCCCGGATGAGCTGCGCGCGCATCTCGAGGAGACCTCGGTGCGTCTGCACGAGGTGTGAGCAGGCCCGCCCAGGACCGCCGAAAGCGCACGGCACGCCTGCACGAGCAGGTGCTCGCCTCCCGGTAGCGTGATGCACTATGTGGAACCTCCTGCGCGGCAAGAAGCGCCCAGCCAGCACGACCGAGGACGCGGGCCGTCGCGACGACGCCCTGTCGAACCTGGCCCGTGAGCGTCGGGCCTCGGCGAGCACCGCCGCGCAGGCGGCCGACGGCGAGACCGACGATCACCGTGACGACGACCGTGCCGAGGGCGCTGGAACCGCTGCCGGGAGCGCGGGGGATGCGCAGGGCACAAGCCGCTACGACCTCGTCGTCGAGCCCCATCTCGACGATGTCGGCGCCGGGATCGCCCCGGAGCAGGATGAGGACGATCTCCCCTCCGAGCCCCGCGAGCACCGCCCGCTCAGCCGTGAGGATCTGGTGGCCGACGCCCTGGACCGGTGGGCCCAGCAGATCACCGGCGGGGTCACCGCGCCGTCCTTCCTCACCCAGATCCGGGCCGGCTCGACCGTCCTCGAGCTCACCCACTCCCACCCCTCCGGGCTCGCCCAGCTGCTCGCCGGCCGCGGCCCGACGCGACTGTCGGCCCTGGTCCGCGAGGTCGGAGCCCTGGCCGATGCCCGGGCCCATGCCCGCACCATCCGCGAGATCGCGGAGCGGCATGCCGAGGAGATCGGGCTGACCACCTGCCATCTCGGGATCGGCGAGGCCACCTGGTTCCCCGAGGACGGCTCCGCGCCGATCCACGCCCCCGTGCTGGTGCGTCCGATCACCCTGAGCCTGCGCGGCAACGCCCGCGAGGACGTCGACCTCGAGGTCGACACGACCGCGGACCTGAACCCGGTGCTGCTGCGCTCCCTGCGAGAGGCCGGTGTCGCCGTCGACGCCCGCGCCCTGCTGGCCACCACCGACGGCTCCCACGGGTTCGACCCCAACCCTGTGCTCGACGCCTTCCGCTCGCTCGGCCAGCCGCTGCCCGGATTCCGCATCACCCATGCACTCGTGGTCGGCAACCTCATGGACGCCGCCGGAACCGTCGGCGAGGACCTCGCGGCGGACCGACCCGACTGGGTCTCCTCCCCGCTGGTCGCCGCCCTCGCCGGGGACGCCGAGGCCCAGGCCGTCGTGCGCAGCGACGACGCGGACCAGGAGGTTCCCGAGGTCCCGGAGCACGAACTGGTCTCCGCCGTCGATCCCGACCATCGCGCCGTGCTCGCCCGGGTGCTCGCCGGCCAGGATCTCGCAGTGGCGGCGCCTCCGGGCAACGGCAGCCTCGATCTCGTCGTGGACCTCGCCGAGGAGCTCAACGCCCGCGGCCGCAGCGTGCTGGTCGTCTCCCAGCGCCGCCGCAACCTCGCACAGCTCGTCGCGACCGCGCAGCGCCGGGGCCTCGAGGAGCTCGTCTTCGACCTCTCCCCGGATCCGTCGCTCCAGCGCAACGCCTCTGCCGCACTGCTGCGCAGCCTGCGCCGCGCCGGCTCCCACGCGCTCGGCCCCGAGGACTCCGCACCGGCGGAGCTCGCGGAGATGCGGGACATCCTCGTGGGCCACGTCGAGGCGATGCACCGCCTCCAGCAGCCCTGGGATGCCTCCGCGCACGACGCGATCTCCGCGCTCGCCGCGCTGACCCGCCTGCGCCCCTCGCCGCGTACCCAGGTGCGGCTTCGCGCAGATGTCGCCGCGCAGATGATCGGCGCCGACCGGGACCGATACGCGAACGCCCTGCGGGAGGCCGCCGAGGTGGGCGTGCTGACCACCGGTCCAGAAGAGACCGCCTGGTACGGCGCCCCCATCAGCTCCGACACCCAGGCCGCCCGCGCCGAGGAGCTCGTCGACCACCTCCGCGAGGAGATCCTGCCGTCGCTGCGCGAGACCACGACGCAGACCGGTGACGACCTCGGCCTCGCGGCCCCCGCCACCCTCCAGCAGCTCACGGAACGGCTGGGCCTGCTGGACCGCGTGCGAGTCCTGCTCGGCACCTTCCAGCCCGCAGTGTTCCGGGCCCCGCTGCCGGATCTCGTCGCCGCCACCGCCGACAAGGCCTGGCGCCTCGAGCACGGCGTGACGATGGGCTTCGGCCTGCGCCGCCGACTGCGGAAGGACGCCGCCTCCCTGCAGCGCCCCGCAGCGCTGTCCCCGGATCTGTATCGAGATCTCAGCGAGGCACGCCGTGTCGCCGACGAGTGGCATCGGGTGGCCACCGTCCCCGTCGCGTCCCCTGCCGCGCCGGAGACCTCCTCGGACTCGGCGGACCCGGCGGACCCGGCGGACCAGGTGGGCCCTGCCGACCCGAAGTCCTCTGCAGAGCTGGGGTCCCGTGCCGCGCCGAGTACCTCCACCACCTCTGGATCCGCCGGTTCGCCGTCGACGCCGGCGCTGCCGACAGATCTGGAGCAGGCGCATCGCACCGCGGAGCGCACCCAGAAGGTCCTCGACGAGCTGGCCGTGCTGCTGGACGGCACCGCCACCGGATCGGATCTGGCCCGCACCGACCTCGACGAGCTCGAGCGTCGGGTCGAGGCCCTCGCCGCGGACCGCGCCGACCTGGAGACCCTGCCGCGCCGCACCGAGCTGCTGCGCCGGCTCAGCTTCGACGGGCTGGGGGACCTCGTCGAGGACCTCCGCACCCGCCGCGTCCCGGCGGAGCAGGTCGGCGCGGAGCTGGAGCTGTGCTGGTGGGGCAGCGTCCTCGAGCTGATCGCCGGCGCCGAGCCCACGATCTCCCAGTACGACGGGACCTCGCTGTCGGAAGTCGCCGAGCGCTTCCGTCGCCTGGACCACGAGGACCTCGACGGCGCGTCGGCCCGCGTGCATGCCGCGGCCGACGAGAACCGGGTGCGGACCATGAAGGCGTACCCGGACACCTCCCGTGCCGCGATCGCCGAGCTCGCCCGATCCTCGACCGTCTCGATCCGGGACCTCGCCGCGAAGTACGAGGACATCCTCTTCGCCGCCCGCCCCACCTGGCTCGCCTCCCCGTACCTGGTCGCCCAGGTGCTCCCGCGCGGGCGCCACTTCGACGTGCTCATCGTGGCCGACGGCGGGCGCCTGCCCACCGCCGCCGCCCTGCCGTCGATCGTGCGCGCCGAGCAGACCGTCGTGGTCGGCGACCCCCTCGAGTACGGCGGCGACGCCGCCCCGAGCCTTCTCGACGACATGCTGCGGATCGCCCCCCACATCGAGCTGCTGCGCGATGCGCACCACGCCACCGAGGGCCTGCGCGGCTTCGCCCAGCGCCGGGCCCTGGTGGGCGAGGTCGCCGCGGTGCCCAGCCCCGTGGTGCCCGAGCAGGACCGGCTGATCGTGGTCGAGAACGGCCGCGGCCCCGTCACCGAGGGCATGGAGTACGTGGAGAGCACCGAGGCGGAGCTGCGCCGCGTGACGGACCTCGTCATCGAGCATGCCCGCACCAGGCCCGAGCGCTCCCTCGCCGTGCTCACCTTCACGGAGGATCATGCGCGCCGGCTCATGGACCGGATCATGAACACCGTCTCCGTGATCCCGGCGCTGCGGGACTACTTCGATCCCGCCGCCCGCGAGGTGTTCACCGTGCTCCCGGCGGCGCAGGCCACCTCGATGGTGCGCGACGACATCATCGTCTCCGTCGGCTTCGGGAAGACCCCGCACGGCCGTCTCCTGCACCGCTTCGGCCCGCTCTCCGAGGCCGGCGGTCGCAAGGCGCTCGCCACCGTGATCACCCGTGCCCGCGGTCGCACCACCGTGGTGTCCTCGATCGACGTGCAGGATCTCGACCACGCCCGGCTGCGCAGCGAGGGCGCCCGCGATCTCCGCGCCATGTTCTGGGTGCTGCGCGGAGGAGCCGACGTCGCCGTGGTCCCGCACGTCGCCGCGCTGACCGGCCGCGAGGATCCGATCGACCCGCCCGAGCTCGAGCAGCCCCGACAGGCACCCGCCGCCGCGGAGCAGACGGCCGATGCCGCGCCAGCTGGAGCTGCCGCTCCTGCTGAGGGCTCCGCTGGTGCTGCTGACGGCCTCGCTGGTGCTGCTGGTGGTTCCGTGCAGGACCCGACGCCGGACCTCTCGGACGAGGACCTCGACGCGGCCATCGCCGCGGCAATGGCCCGCAAGTCCGCGGACTCCCCGGACAGCGCAGACCCGGTTTCGGAGGCATCCGTCGAGCCCACCGAGCAGGCCGATTCCGGATCCGGCCAGGCGCCGGGCGCCGAGGTTCTCGCCGGCGGCGAGGGCCCCTCCGAGGGTGAGGGCCTGGTCGCCGACTGGACCGCGCCCGGTGGCGGGAGCGTTCCGGCCGACGAGAACGCCCGTCCCGGCGAGAACCACTCTGCCGACGAGAACATCGCTGCTGAGGAGACCATCGCTGCCGACGAGAGCCCGGAGCCGGTCGTCCCACGGCAGCTGGAGACCGACGCTCTCGTGCGAGATCTCGCCGATCGGCTGTGGCGGCTGGGGCTGCTGGTGGAGAGCGACTTCGGTCTCTCCTCCGACCGTATCGAGCTCGCCCTCGGCCATCCGGACATGCCGGGAAGGCTCCTGGTCGCGGTCGACACCGACGGGGCCCGCTATGTCGGCACCGCCAGCCAGCGTGAGCGCGACCGCCTGCGGGCCGAGCGGCTCGAGGCGGCCGGCTGGGCGACCGAGCGGGTCTGGTCTTGGGCGCTGTTCATCGACCCCGACGGCGAGGCCGAGCGGATCCGCCGGGCCGTCGAGCGGGCTCTGCGTCTCGTCCAGTCCGAGGAGCTCTCCGAGTCCCCGAAGGGGGTGGGGACCGTGCGGCATCGCCTGCCGCGCCCGCAGATCCCTGCCGGCCACCAGCTCTCCTTCTACTCGAGCGAGGACTTCGACGCGATCGTGGAGTTCATCTGCTCGGACGGTCGTGCCCGGCTCGAGGAGCACCTGGCCACCGAGGTGCGCAGCTTCCTCGGCTTCGAGCAGCGCTCAGTGCTGCTGGACGTCTCCGTCTCCAGCGCGATCCGTCGCTACCAGGAGCGGCAGTGACCGAGCAGGGCTCCGGGACCCCTGACGCCTCACGGCCCGCTCAGACCCCGCGCGTCGCCGGTTCTGCGGCCCGCCGGCGGGTCGTGATCTCCTCGGTGACCGGCAAGCCGATCCCCTGGGACGACGAGACCCCCACCGAGCGGCCGGCGACCTCGCAGGAGCGCCGGCCGGTGCTGCCGAACCGGGTCGCGGGGGATGCCCCGGATCCTGGGGCCGACGAGTCCAACGACGCGCGGATCGCCGGCGACGTGCCCCCGCACTGGGGCCGCGGACGCTGACCTGCCCGCAGGAGTCGGGCGGCTGTGGGAATCGCCGGCTGTGCAGCTGCGTGGCCGGTGGGGCTATGCGGCAGCGCGGGTATGAGGCCGGCGACGCTTCGTGGTCGGTGAGGCCGTGCTCAGTGCTCGAGGACCGTCAGTTGCTCGTCGGCCGTCGGCTCCTCGAGGAGCCCGGCGAGATGCTGGTTGCCCGCGAGGTCGATGCGATGGGCGAACGTGGCGCCGGACGCCTCCCGCTGCTCCGCGCGCCGGGTGGACTCCTCGAGCGAGGTGGACAGGCGATGCAGCACGACCTCCGCTCCGATGGTCGCGGCATGGTCCCGGGCCCACGACCGGCGGGCGCGCGACCAGCAGTTCCAGTCCAGCACCACGTCCACGCCCGAGCGCAGCACCTGCTCGGCGATCGACCAGATCAACTCGCGCACCATCTCGGCACGGTCGCCATAGGCAGGATCGTCGATCGAGAGTTCCGGGTGCAGGCGCAGCATCCACTCGTCGAGCGTGAAGCGCACCGCAGGACACCGCTTCTGGAGCTGCCGGGCCAGTGTGGATTTCCCGGAGCCGGACAGTCCGTACAGCAGGTGAAGGCGACCACTCATGCCCGTGACTCTAGATGTGTTCTGCCGGCGGCTCCGTAAGCTGTCCTGCATGACGGATGCCTCCCCGAATGTCGCACCCGACCGCACGCCGGGCGGCACCACCGCCCGCGGGACGGCGTCGGCGCAGCGCCCTGACCAGTCGACGCACCGCAACCCCCTGGGGAACCTGCTGCGTGGCGCCCTCATCGGGGTGGTCGAGACGGTCCCCGGGGTCAGCGGAGGCACCGTCGCCCTGGTCACCGGCATCTACGACGAGCTGATCGGCGCCGGACACCACCTCACGCGCGCCATGGGTCGACTTCTGCTCGGCCCCGATCGTCGGGCGGGGCTGCGCGAGCATCTCGGCGCGGTCCCCTGGATCCTCGTGATCCCGCTGGTGATCGGGATGGGGGCCGCGGTGCTCACCGTCGCCGGCCCCGTCTCCGGCCTGGTCGAGACCCACCCGCAGACCATGCGCGCCCTGTTCCTCGGTCTTGTGCTCGGCTCGGTGCTCGTGCCGATCCGCCTGTCCGGGGGGTCCTGGCGCGGCCCCGAGCTGCTGCGCTTCGCCCTCGGCGCGGTCGCCGGGCTGGCGATCACCTCCCTCCCCAGCGGGGCCCTGGAGCCGAGCCCGTGGATCATCGCCCCAGCCGCGGCGATCGCCATCTGCGCCCTCGTGCTGCCGGGGATGTCCGGCTCCTTCATCCTGCTCAGCCTCGGCCTCTACCAGCCGACTCTTCAAGCCATCGAGGAGCGCGACCTCGGCTATATCGCCTGGTTCGGGCTGTGGGCCTGCGTGGGTCTCGTCGTGATCGTGAAGCTCATGCGCCGCCTGCTGACCCGCCATCACCGCGGCACCATGGTCGTGCTCGCCGGCGTCATGATCGGCGCACTGCGCAGCCTCTGGCCGTGGCAGGAGAGCTCCGGGGCGCTGCGCGCCCCCGCGAGCGACTGGCCGCTGCTGCTGGGCATCGCGGTGCTCGGGGTGCTCGCCGTGCAGCTGCTCGTCCTCGTCGAGGCACGGACGGCCGCCCGGCCCGCAGCGACCGCCTGATCAGCCACCGGGCTGGCCCGCTCGCCCCGATAGCGCGGGCCGTACGCTGGTCAGCATGAACGACTCCACGCCACAGCCCACCTCCACCGCGCCCGAGCAGGACCCCACACAGGATCCTGCCCAGGGCACGTCCCCGGACTCTGCACGTTCCTCCGCGCGCGACGTCGTCGGCGTGCGGGTCGCCGTCATCGGGGCCGGCAACATGGGCGGGCCCGTGGCCCGCAGCTTCCTCGCGGCCGGCGTGCGCGGAGAGGACCTGCGGATCGCGAACTCCACCACGACCAGCAGCGAGCGCGCGGCCCAGGAGCTCGGGGCGAGCGCCGCCTCACGCGCCGAGGCGCTCGAGGGGGCCGACGTGGTCGTGCTCGGGGTGAAGCCCTACCAGATCCTCGATCTGGCCGCCGAGATCGGCGAGCAGCTGCCAGGCAGCGCCCTCGTGATCTCGCTGGCCGCCGGCATCACGCTGGACCGCATCCAGGAGGCGCTGCCCGGCGGCGCCGCCGTCATGCGCGCCATGCCGAACACCCCGATCTCCGTGGGGGAGGGCGCCGTGGGCCTGATGCGCGGCAGCGCCGTCACCGAGCAGCAGCACGAGCTCGTTCACGGCCTGTTCTCCCGCGCCGGCGTGGTCGTCGACATCACCGAGGAGCAGGTGCACGCGTTCATCGGTGCCGCGGGCTCCCTCTCGGCCTTCGTGTTCGCGATCATCGAGTCCATGACCGATGAGGCCGTGCGCCTGGGCCTGAAGCGCGATCTCGCCGATTCGCTGGTGCAGCAGACGGTGCGCGGAGCGGCGACCATGCTCCTGGAGAGCGGGATGCACGCGGCCGTGGCGAAGAACGGTGTCTCCAGCCCTGGCGGCACCACCGTGCAGGGCCTCGCGGCCCTCGAACGGGAGGGTGTGCGCTCCGGCGTCGCCGCCGCGATGGCTGCCGCCGCCGAGGCCTCGCGGGAGATGAGCAGGGGCTGAGGGCCCGGCCGGCGGATCGTCGTCGGCCGCCGCAGTCACCGGCTGCGGTCGCCTGCTGCCGCCACCCGCTGCCGCCGTCGTCGCCGTCAGGGGCGGTTGGAGAACTTCTCGATCAGGTGGGTGTGGCCGGAGACGATCACCAGATCATGCGCGGCGACCATGGTCTCCGGCACGGCATAGGTGAAGTCCTTGCCCGGCGACTTCACCCCCACCACGGTGACCCCGAACTTCGCACGGATGTCGGACTCGGCGAGCGTCCGGCCCTGCACCTCGCGGGGCGGTCGCATCTTGACGATCGCGAAGCCGTCGTCGAACTCGATGAAGTCCATCAGCCGGCCGTTGACCAGGTGCGCGACACGCTTGCCGGCATCGGCCTCGGGATAGACCACGTGATGGCACCCGATACGCTGCAGGATCCGCCCGTGCGCGGCGGAGATGGCCTTCGCCCAGATCACCGGCTTCCCGAAATCGACGAGATTCGCGGCGATCAGCACGCTGGCCTCGATGGAGGTGCCCACGCCCACCACGGCGAGGGAGAAGTCGCCGCCGCCGACCTGGTCGAGCACCTCGGGCTGGGTGGCATCGGCCCGCACCACATGGGTGAGCTGGCCGGAGTACTTCTGGACCAGCTCCTCGTTGGTGTCGATCGCGAGCACCTCGGTGCCCAGCTTCTCCAGCGTCAGAGCGATCGAGGCACCGAATCGGCCCAGACCGATGACGAGCACCCCTTCGTCGCGCGCACCGCGTGGCATCTCTCCTCCTCCGTCCCGGCGGGTCACGCGGGGATCCGCGGGCCGGGCGGGCACAGTCTACGGTCGCGCCGGGCCGGTGGGAGCCTGGATCAGCCGACGATGGGGCGTTCGCGCGGGAGCTGGATCATGCGGGTGCGATGGCGCAGGGCGAGAGCCGCTCCGAGAGTCATCGGCCCCAGGCGCCCGCTGTACATGCACGCGGCGATCACCCATTTCCCCTCCGTGGGCAGATGCGCGGTGATCCCGGTGGACAGCCCCACGGTGCCGAAGGCGGAGAGCACCTCGAACATCAGCTGGTCCAGCGAGAAGCTGGTCATCCGCAGCAGCAGGAACACCGCCAGCAGCACCACGGTCGCACTCATGACCAGCACGCCGATGGCCTGACGGATGGTCTCGTGGGGGATCCGTCGGCCGAAGACCTCGACGTCCGGATTGCCGCGGATCTCCGCCCAGATCGAGAGCATGAGCAGGGCGAAGGTGGTCACGCGGATGCCGCCGCTGGTGGATCCCGAGCCGCCGCCGATGAACATCAGGACGTCGGTCAGCAGGCGCGTCTCGGGGGTCAGCAGCCCCACGTCGAGCGTGGCGAAGCCCCCGGATCGGGGCATGACGGCGGCGAAGCCGGCCGCCAGGAGCTTCGTGTGGACGGGCTGGCCTCCGAGCGTGGCGGCGTTCGTCCACTCCAGGACCAGGTAGCCGAACCAGGCGAGCACCAGCAGCAGACCGGTGGTGGTGAGGGTGAGCTTGGCGTGCAGGCTCCAACGGCGCGGGGTGCGCAGCTTCTTGACCACCACGAGGATCACGGGGAAGCCGAGCGAGCCGACGAACACCGCGAGGGCGATCGGGATGGAGAAGAACGGGTCGCCGAGGTACTGCTCGACCCCCTGGGCCTCGGGAACGAAACCGGCGTTGTTGAACGCGCTGATCGCGTAGAACAGGCCCAGGAAGATCGACTCGCCGATGCCGTGCTCGGTGAAGAACATGTACGGGGTCAGGGCCACGAAGGTCGCCGCCTCGAAGGCGGTGGAGGTGATGAGGATGATTCGCAGCACCCCACCCACCTCGGCGAGGCGCTCCGCCTTGGTCTCGTTGGCGGTCATCATGCGCTGGGCGAGCCCGAGCCGGTGCATCACCGACATGCTCAGCAGGGAGGCGAGCGTGAGCAGGCCCAGGCCGCCCATCTTCATCGCGATCATGAGGACGGTCAGCCCGAACGTCGACCAGTGCGTGGCGGTCTCCACCGTCACCAGTCCGGTCACACAGATCGCCGAGACCGCGGTGAACAGCGCATCGACGAGATCGGTGCGCTGGCCGGAGGTGGTGGCGGCCGGCAGCGAGAGCAGCGCCGTGAACAGGGCGATCATCAGGCTGAACACCCCGAGGGTGAGCCGGGCCGGGGTGATCTTGGTCAGCGACGCAAGATGCAGCCGCCAGCTCGGCGGTGCCGGACGGCGCTGCGAGGGCAGCGCCCGGCGCCTCTCGGCCTTCGCCTCGCGATCGATCATCTCCGGCCCTCCGTCGTGTGGCGACCAGCGGCCGCGTCCGCGGAAGTCTACGACCGTCGGGCCGTGGCACGGTTGCCAGGATCTGTCGTGCGCGGCCATCGGGGCGGAGCTCCGAGCGGTGCGACGCGGCTCTGGGTACGCTTCGACCCATGCCCGACGACTCTCCCGCCCCTGTTCCCGCCGCCGCGGTCGACGAGACCGGCGTGCCCGGTGAGTGCGGGATCGTCTGGTCCGACGACCTGTGCGAGTACGACTTCGGCCCGTACCACCCGATGTCGCCGGTGCGACTGACCCTGACCCGCGAGCTGGCCCGGGCCTCCGGGATCCTGGACCGTCCTGGAGTGCGCACCATCGCCCCGTACGTCGCCTCCGACGAGCAGCTCGGCACCGTGCACGATGAGGACTATCTCGCCGCGGTGCGCCGGGCGTCGGAACCTCTGGACGGCGGGGACGCCGAGCACCTGATCCGCTTCGGGATCGGCGGAGAGGATGTTCCCCCCTTCCCCGGCATGCACACCGCCTCCTCGCGCATCGTCGGAGGCTCCCTCGCCGCGGTCGACGCGATCCGCGCCGGCACGGTGCGGCGAGCCGTGAACATCGCTGGGGGGATGCACCACGCCCGCCCGGCCAGCGCCTCGGGGTTCTGCGTCTACAACGACGCCGCGGTCGCGATCCGTCATGCCCTTGCGCAGGGGGAGGAGCGCGTGATGTACATCGACACCGATGTGCACCACGGCGACGGCGTCGAGCTGGCGCTGTGGGACGAGCCCCGTGCGATCACCCTGTCCGTGCACGAGACCGGCGAACGGCTGTTCCCGGGCACCGGCTTCGTGCAGGACACCGGGGGAGCGGGCGCCCAGGGCTCCGCGATCAACGTGCCGCTGCCTCCGCGCACCACCGCCGACGGCTGGGTACGGGCCCTCCGCGCCGTCGTCCCCGCCCTGGTGAGGGCCGTGAAGCCGACCTTGCTGGTCACCCAGCACGGCGCCGATACGCATCGCGTGGATCCGCTCGCCGATTTCTCCGTCTCCCTCGAGACGCACCGCGAGGTGATGGTCATGCTGCGGGATCTGGCCGATGAGGTGTGCGACGGCCGCTGGCTGGCCCTCGGCGGGGGCGGCTATGCCGTGATCGACGTGGTGCCGCGCTCCTGGGCACAGCTGCTCGCCGTCGCCACCGGCGAGGCGATCGACCCGCAGACCCCGCTGCCCAAGGCCTACCGCGAGGCCGAGGCCCGCGCCCGCGCCGAGCACGGGCTCTCGCCCGAACCTGCGATCCGGACCTACGGGGACGGCCGGCCGCTCGCGGCGCGCAGCTGGGAGAACGGCTTCGATCCCGAGGACGACCTCGACCGAGCGGTCCAGGCCGCCCGCCGGGTCGCCTTCCCCGAATGGGGGCTGGACCCGTTCCTCGACTGAGGACGGGGATGCCGGTCCGCGCCCGCGCCCGGACCGGCCCTGAGACAATAGGGCCCGGGCGGCGCGAGTCCGGGCAGAACACCAGAACTTTCGGGGGAACCATGACGTCACTGTCGACAGGAGTGCTCGACACCTTCGCCGAGCATCTGCGCGCGGTGGAGCTTCCGCTCCCGGTGGACGGCGCGCAGCAGGCCCGTGACGAGGTGGGCGCGGCGCTCTCGCAGCTCGGGGACCATGTCGTCCCGCGTCTGGAGTCGCTCGACGCCCCGCTGCTCGTGGTCATCGGAGGCTCCACGGGTGCCGGGAAGTCCACCCTGGTCAACGCCCTGGTGGGCGAGATGGTGAGCCGCTCCGGCGCGATCCGGCCCACGACCCGTCGGCCCGTGCTGCTGCACCATCCTGCGGACGAGGCCTGGTTCGCCGGCAGCCGCATCCTGCCCGGGCTCGCCCGGGTCCACGTCGGCGCCGCGCGCGACGCCGAGGCACCCCACGCCGGCGACACCACGGGGGACGTCGACCCCGCGACGAGCCTCGAGCTCCACGCCGAGGAGCGCATCCCCCAGGGCCTGGCCCTGCTCGACGCCCCGGACATCGACTCGGTGGCGACGGGCAACCGGGAGCTGGCCCGGCAGCTGCTGCGCGCCGCAGATCTCTGGCTGTTCGTGACCACCGCGAACCGCTATGCGGACGCCGTGCCGTGGGACGTGCTGCGCACCGCCGCCGAGCGCGATGTCACCGTCGACGTGGTCATGAACCGCATCCCCGATCGCGAGGGCGTCTCCGAGGAGCTCGCCGAGGACCTGCGCGCCATGCTCGAGCGCAACGGCATCGAGGTCACCAGGCTGTTCCTGGTGGCCGAGACGGAGCTCGACGCCTCCGGGATGCTGCCCCCGGCCGCGATCTCCGAGCTCCAGGAGCATTTCGATCACCTCGCGGCGGACGCCGACGGCCGCAGCCGGATCGCCCGCCGCACCCTCGCCGGTGCCGTCTCCGGGCTGGCCGGCTCCACCCGCAGCATCGCCGAGCATGCGCAGAGCCAGGAGGCCGAGCGCCAGCGGCTGCGGGAGGAGGCGATCGCCGCCTTCTCCGGCTCCCGCGAACGGATCGACGACGCCCTCGGCGACGGCTCCCTGCTGCGCGGCGAGGTGCTCGCCCGCTGGCAGGACGTGGTCGGCACGGGCGAGTTCTTCCGCAGCGTCGAGGGCCTGTTCACCAGGGTCCGCGATCGGGTGGGACTCGCGATCAGCGGCAAGCCCGCCCCCTCGGTCGCCGCCGAGCAGGCCCTCGGCACCGGCCTCGTGCACGTCGTGATCGACGAGACCGCGCGCGGCGCCGAACGGGCCGAGGCCGCCTGGCGCGCCGCCCCCGCCGGGCGCGTGCTCGCCGAGGGCGAGGACCTCTCCCGGATCCCCGAGGGCTACCGCGAGGACGTCTCCGCCGCGATCCGTGCCTGGCAGGGCGATGTGCTCGACCTCGTGCGCCAGGAGGGCGCGGACCGTCGCACCAAGGCCCGCCTGCTCTCCCTCGGCGTGAACGCCGTCGGCGTGGCGCTCATGGTCGTCGTCTTCGCCTCCACCGCCTTCGTCCCCACCGGCCTCGAGGTCGGAGCGGGCGCGGCGACCGCGGTCGTCGGCCAGAAGCTGCTGGAGACCATCTTCGGGGACGAGGCGGTGCGCCGGATGGCGCGGGTGGCCCGTGAGCGCCTCACCGAACGCCTCGACGCCCTGGTCTCGGAACGCTCCAGGCCCTTCCTGGACCGGCTCGACGCCCTCGGGGGGACCACGAACTCGCAGGACCTCGTCGCCGATGCCGACGCCCTGGACCAGCTCGCCCGAGAGATCCGGGAGGACTCATGAGCCCGCTGCTGACCCGTTCGAAGCGCTCCGGCGCCGGCACGGCCCCGCTGGCCGAGCGGATCGAGGCGCTGGATCGCGCGGCAGACGGCCTGGACGGCGTCGCCCCGAGCCATGACGTGGACGAGGTCCGCGACCTGCTCTCGCGGATCGACCGGCGCCGTGCGCTCTCCGCCGAGCACACGGTGATCGGCCTGTTCGGAGCCACCGGCTCGGGGAAGTCCTCCTTGGTCAACGCCCTGGTCGGGGTCGATATCACCCAGGCCGCGGTGCGACGGCCCACCACGTCGAGACCGGTCGCCGCCGTGCTCGGGGCGACCGGCAGCGACGCCCTGCTGGACTGGCTGGAGGTGGAGGACCGCCACGCCCTCGAGGGCACCGGGGCAGCCCTCGAGACCGCGGCCGTCCCGACGGCGAGCGGCCGCCGCGCCCGGCGCTCGGAGCCGGCGGCCCCGCCCGGCATCGTGCTGCTGGACCTGCCGGACCTCGACTCCGTCGAGAGCGCGAACCGTGAGATCGCCGAACGCATGACCGGCATGGTCGACGTGATCGTGTGGGTCACCGACCCGCAGAAGTACGCCGATGCGGTGCTCCACCAGGAGTTCGTGCAGCCCTTCGCCGGCCATGACGCCGTCACCCTGCTGGTGCTCAACCAGATCGATCGGATCCGGGAGGACGAGCGCGCGGGGGTGCTCGAGTCCCTGGAGTCCATCGCGCGGGCCGACGGACTCGACCAGGCGCCGGTCTTCGCGACCTCCGCGACCACCGGCGAAGGGGTCGAGGAGCTGCGCTGGCACCTCATCTCCCTCGCCCACACCCGGGAGGCGGCCGCCGATCGCCAGCGCGCCGATGTGCGCGGCGGGGCGGAGCTGCTGCAGCAGGCCGCGGACCCGTCAGGGCTCCCCGCCGCAGCGGAGGACGGCGAGATCGACGCCCTGGTCGAGGACCTCGCGGCGGCCGCCCGGGTGGAACCTGTCGCCCAGGCCGTGGGCGCCTCCTACCGCCACCGGGCCGCCGGTCGGGTGGGCTGGCCTCCGCTGCGCTGGCTGCGGACGGTGCGCCCCGACCCGCTGCGACGTCTGGGCATCGGTCAGGAGCGAGACGGGGCGCAGGTGGAGCGCACCTCCCTGCCGGAGCCGGACGCCGCCGCCCGGGCTCGCGCCTCCGGCGGGGTCCGGCACTTCGCCGACGCCGCCTCGGAGGGCGGTGGGGATGCCTGGCGGTCCGCGGTGCGCGACGCCGCACGGTCCCGGGAGGACGATCTCCCCGACGCCCTCGACCAGGCGGTCGCCGGCGCCGATCTGCGGGCCCGGAGCACCTCCTGGTGGTGGCCGGTGCTCGACGTGCTCCAGTGGCTGGCGATGCTCGTCTGGGTGGTGGGGCTGGGGTGGCTGGCTCTGAACGTCGTCCTGGTGTTCTTCCAGATCCCGCCGCCGCCGATGCCGATGATCCAGGAGCTGTGGATCCCCATCCCGTTGCCCACGGCGCTGCTCGTGCTCGGGATCGCCGTGGGGATCCTCCTCGGGCTCCTGGGCGGGGCCCTCGCCGCGGTCACCGCGTCCTGGTACCGGCGCCGGGCACGAGGAGTGCTGCTGGGCCGGGTGCGGGAGGTCGCGCTGACCCATGTGGTCGCCGAGGTGGAGGAGACGCTCTCGCGCGCGGACTCCGTTGCGAGGGATATCGCATTCGCTCGCGGATGAGGATCCAGAAGTCCCGTGTAGAATGATTGGTAGACCGTGGCGTCGGGCCCGCGCAGTATCGCTGGACTGCTCCAGAGCAGTCCTCGCGGGCCGCGCACTCCTGATCAGCTGGACCATCCCGCAGGCGTTGGCCTGCAGAACAAGAGGCAACCTATGGGTTCTGTCGTCAAGAAGCGACGCAAGCGCATGTCCAAGAAGAAGCACCGCAAGCAGCTTCGCAAGACCCGCCACCAGCGCCGCAACAAGAAGTGAGCACTGTGTGATGCGCAACGGCCCCCACCGCGAGGTGGGGGCCGTTGCACGTTCGGGGCGGAGTCGCCGGCTGACGGGCGGGCTTGCCGCCTGGAGGAAGGGCTCGCCGCCTGACGGACGGGCTCGTCGGCTGACGGACCGGCTCGTCGGCTGACGGACGGGCTCGCTGGCCGACGGGCGGGCTCGCCGGCCGACGGGCGGCTCGAGCGCGGCTCGTCAGGCGCGGCCGGTGAGGCGGCGCCACCAGGGACGCTTCGTCAGAGCGGCCCGCAGCAGCTCGGCATCCACGCGATACTTGGTGTGGACGGCGCCGTCGACGATCACCACGGGGACGTCGTAGTCCCAGTCCTCGCGCAGCGCCTCGTCCTCGTCGATGTCCCGCACCTCGACCGTGGAGCCGACGCGATCAGCCTCGGCCCGGACCACCGGCAGGGCGTCGTCGCACAGATGACAGCCCTCTCGGGTCAGGTACAGGATCCGGGCATCCGGGTCCGTGGGGGTGGGGATGCGCTGGCTGGTCATGGAAGGAACCTTAGCGGGACGGCAGTCCCCGGCAGGGGCCGGGGAGATCAGGAAGTGGGGCATCGTGCACGCAGCACGGACGCAGACACAGATGCAGATGCCGGCGCAGGCACAGGGGCTGGAACGACGACGAGCCGTCCGCGTTCGGCGGACGGCTCGTCGGGTCCCCGGGGCGCGGTGTGAGCGCCCGGGGGGATCGTGCGGGAGATCAGGCGGCGGTGGGCGCCGTGAACTCCGCCTCGATGGAGATCTTGACGTCGTCGGCGACCAGCACGCCGCCGGCCTCGAGAGCCGCGTTCCAGGTCAGGCCGAAGTCCTTGCGGGAGATCTTGGTCTCGCCCGTGAAGCCCGCGCGGTAGATGCCGAAGGGGTCGGTCGCGGAACCCTCGTAGGCGAAGTCGAGCTCGACCTGCTTCGTGGTGTCACGGATGGTCAGATCGCCCACGAGCTTGTCGCCCTTGACCTCGGTGGAGACGAAGGTGATCTCCGGGAAGGTCTCCGCGTCGAAGAAGTCGCCGCTGCGGAGGTGGTTGTCACGGTCGGCGTTGGAGGTGTTGACCGAGGCGGTCTTCAGCGAGGTGCGGAAGGAGAGGTTCTGGCCGCCCTCTCCGACCTCGAGGACGCCGTCGACGTCGGTGAACTGGCCGCGGGCCTTGGAGATGCCGGCGTGACGCACGGTGAAGCTCGCGGAGGTGTGGCTGGCGTCGAGGGTCCAGGTGCCGGGGGTGAGGTCGTTCATGTGATGTCTCCTTGAGGTCGACTGGTGCGACTGTGATCGACGGTCGATCACCACGCTGTTGCTTGAAACATAAACTATACTCGAGAGCGATGCAAGGGACTTCCGCTCAGGACCAAGGAGACAGTGATGCAGGACATACAGTCAAGTGATGACGGTGAGGGCGACGCGACCACGGAGAACCCCGTGTCGACGCCCGAGGGGCTCTGGCTGAGCCAGCCGGAGCAGAAGGCGTGGCGCAGCTTCCTCTACGCGAGCACGCTGCTGAACGACCGGCTCTCCGACGCGCTGCAGGCGGATGCGGAGATCGACCTGACGCTGGGGGAGTACGAGATCCTCGTGCGCCTGTCCGAGGCATCGGACCAGTTCCTGCGCATGTCGGAGCTCGCGGATCGGGTGGTCCACTCCCGGTCGCGCCTGACGCACACCATCTCCCGGATGGAGAAGCGCGGGATCGTGGAGCGGGTGCGCTGCTCGAGCGACGGACGCGGACGGCAGGCGCAGCTGACCGCCGCCGGCCGGGAGCTCCTGGAGCGGGCTGCCCCCACGCATGTGCGCTCGGTGAGGGAGCTGCTGCTGGATGTCGTCGGCCATGACGACTTCCTCGAGCTGGGTCGGATCCTGGGCCGCGCGGTGCCCGAGGACGCTCCGATCGGCCTGGGGAGTCCGGCACCTCACGTCGAGGCCGATCCTCAGAGCTGATCCGGAGGTTGGGTTGGTACCGTGTGGCGGCTGACCCCATCGGCTGCAGAACCCCTCGGCGCCGCCGAGCCTGCTGATCTCCTGAGGGAGGACCGCGCACTCGTGAGCACCACCACCGTCCACCTCGTCCGCCACGGCGAGGTGCACAACCCCGATCGCATCCTGTACGGCCGCATGCCCGGTTACCGGCTGAGCGATCGTGGAGTGCAGATGGCCGGCCGGGTCGCCGACCACCTGGCGGACTCCGACATCGCCCTGGTGCGCTCCTCGCCCCTCCTGCGCGCGCAGCAGACCGCGGCGCCCATCGCCGCCGCCCACGGCCTCGAGGTCACCTCGGACCCGCGGATCATCGAGTCCGGGAACCACTTCGAGGGCCACCGGATGGGGCACGGCGAGGCGAAGCTCAGCGATCCGCGCAACTGGCGCTGGTTCCGCAATCCGCTGCGCCCCTCGTGGGGGGAGCCCTACCGCGAGCAGGTGGCCCGCGTGATCGCCGCCGTGCACGATGCGCGCGCCGCGGCCGAGGGCCACGAGGCCGTGCTGGTGCTCCACCAGCTGCCGATCTGGGTGACCCGCCGCAGCGCCGAGGGCAAGCCCCTGTTCCATGACCCCCGTCGCCGGCAGTGCGGGCTGTGCTCGGTGACCAGCCTGCGTTTCGTCGGCCCCCACCTGGCTGACGTCGGCTACGCCGAACCGGCGGCCGAGCTCTACGCCGGGGCGGTCGATGCCACCGGAGGCAGGCTGACGTGAACGCGAGGAACACCCCGGCGCGGCTCTCCCGCCGTCGCCTGCTCGGCCTGGGCGGAACACTGCCGGCAGCGCTTCTCCTGGCCGCCTGCGGCTCCGACACCAGCTCCCGCTACGACTCCGGATACGTCTCCGGCGACGGCGTGACCACCGAGATCCCGGCCGCGGAGCGCACCGACCCGCTCGAGATCGCCGGCACCACCTTCGAGGACGAGGACTTCTCCTCCGTGGACCTGCGCGGCGAGCTGCTCGTGGTCAACGTCTGGTACGCCTCCTGCCCGCCGTGCCGGAAGGAGGCCCCGGACCTGCAGGCCATCCATGAGGACTACGCTGATCAGGGCGTCTCGTTCGTCGGCGTCAACGTGCGCGACTCCGCAGGCCCCGCGAAGGCCTTCGAGGAGAACTACGGGATCACCTACCCCTCGCTGCCGGACCCCGATGCGCAGATCATGTACGCGCTGCGCGGGCAGGTCTCCCCGAACGCCGTGCCCTCCACCCTCGTGCTGGACCGCGAGGGCCGTGTCGCCGCCCGCATCTCCGGTGGCGCCGACCCGTCGACCCTGCGCGCCATGATCGACACGGTGCTGGCCGAATGATCACTGCCGACATGATCACTGCCGAGACGATCACCGCCGATATGGGCGCCGCGTTCCAGGCGACAGCGCTGTCCGGATCCCTCCTGCTCGCCGTCGCGGTCGCCGCGGCGGCGGGCCTCGTGGCCTTCCTGTCGCCGTGCGTGCTGCCGGTGGTCCCCGGCTACCTCGGATACGTCTCCGGGCTGGCCGGCCAGAGCGCCGTGACCTCCGGCGTCGGAGCCACGGCGGGCCGGCGGCCCAGTGCCAAGCGGCCCGGAATGGGCCGGATGCTCGCCGGGAGCCTGCTCTTCGTGGCCGGCTTCGCCGTGGTGTTCATGGTGCTCGGCGGCTTCGCCGGAGCCCTGGGCTTCCTCCTGCAGGAGTACGCCGTCTGGATCAACCGGGTGGCCGGCGCGATCGTGCTGCTGATGGGCCTGGTCTTCATGGGCGTCTTCCCGGGCCTGGGATCCAATCGGCCCGTGACCAGCAAGCGCCCCGACGCCGGACTGCTCGGCGCGCCGCTGATGGGCCTGATCTTCGGGCTCAGCTGGACGCCCTGCATCGGCCCCACCTACGCCGCGATCGTGGCCCTGTCGCTCGATGGCGGCGGCTCCGGCGCCGCGCTGCGCGGCGGTATCCTGGCCCTCGCGTACTCGCTCGGCCTGGGCATCCCGTTCGTGCTGTTCGCCCTCCTCTTCGACCGTGCCCTGGGGTTGTCCAAGAAGCTCTCGGCCCACCGCCGCACGATCGGGCTGCTCTCGGGCGCCCTGCTCATCGCGATCGGTGTGCTGCTCATGACCGGCGTCTGGTCGACCTGGATGAGCCAGCTGCAGGGCCTCATCGCGACCTACGAGACGGTCGTGTGATGGCCCCCGACGACGCAGACCGCACGCACCCCTCCGATGGGACGGACGAGACTCTGAGCAGGACACCGAACCCCGACAGCGCGCCGCACTCCGCGAGCGTCGACACCTGGAGCAGCAAGCGCGACAAGGACGGTCCCCGGCGCCCACCGCGGGGGGTGAACGCCCCGGCGCTCGGACTGCGCGGAACGCTCCTGTTCCTGTGGCGCCAGCTGACCAGCATGCAGACCGCACTGATCCTGCTGATGCTGCTCGCGATCGCCGCCGTGCCCGGCTCGCTGTACCCGCAGCGCAGCGTGAACCCCGCGCTGACCGACCAGTTCCTCGAGGAGAACGGCCGCTGGGGGAAGCTCCTGGACACGCTGGGTTTCTTCGAGGTCTTCTCCTCGCCGTGGTTCTCGGCCATCTACCTGCTGCTGTTCATCTCCCTGATCGGCTGCATCATCCCGCGGGTGGGCGTGCACCTGCGTCAGGTGCGCGCGAAGCCCCCGCGCACCCCGTCGCGCCTGACCCGCTTCACCGGCTACACCCGCGTCGAGCTCCCGGGAGCCGACGCCGACGCCCTGCTGGAGACCGCGCGCCGGTCGCTGCGGCGCTCGCGCTATCGCACCGATGTCCGCGAGGAGACGGGATCACGATCCGTCAGCGCCGAGCGCGGGCTGCTGCGCGAGAGCGGTAACCTCCTGTTCCACATCGCTCTGGTGGGGGTGCTGATCTGCGTCGCCGGCGGGCAGCTGACGAGCTATCGCGGCCAGATCACCGTGATCGAGGGTCAGGGCTTCACCAACTCGCTGACCCAGTACGACTCCTTCGAGTCCGGGGCCTGGTTCGACACCTCCGAGCTCTCCCCCTTCCAGTTCACGCTGGACGAGTTCCGGGCGGAGTACGTGCTCGAGGGCGCCGACGAGAGCCGGGTGGGCCAGCCCCTGTCCTTCGAGGCCGACATCGACGTGACGACGCCGGGCGAGAAACAGGAGCAGCGCACGCTGCAGGTCAACAAGCCCCTGCACGTCGACGGCACCTCCATGTACCTGCTCGGCAACGGCTACGCGCCCGACGTCACCGTGACGGACCCGGAGGGCAACGTCGTGGCCCAGGGCCCGGTCATCACCGTGCCGATGGGCGACGTCGGATACACCTCCCAGCTCGTGATCAAGGCGCCCGACGCCCGACCCGACCAGCTCGCCGTCGTCGGCTTCTTCCTGCCCACCGGCGTCATCGACGAGGAGGGCCCGCACTCGATCTACCCCGATCTCGCGGATCCCCAGCTCGCGCTCACCGTTCACAAGGGCGATCTCGGCCTCGACTCCGGCATCCCGCAGAACGCCTACGAGGTCGACGTCTCCACGCTGACGCCGGTCACCGGGGACGACGGCACGCCCGTGCTGATCAGCCTCGCCCCCGGTCAGATCTTCGAGCTCCCGGACGGCACCACGATCAGCTTCGACGGCGTCAAGCGCTACGCCGCGTTCGATGTCGCCCATGACCCCTTCGAGCGCTGGGTGCTCGTGAGCGCCCTGACCGCTGTGGGCGGCTTGATCCTGTCGCTGTTCGTGCCCCGCCGGCGCCTGTGGGTGCGGGTCGGGGACCGGTCCGGGCCCGACGGCACCGTCGTGCTCGAGGTCGCCGGTCTCTCCCGGAGCGACGACCCGGCGCTGCCCGATGACGTGCGGGCACTCGCCACGAAGCTCTCCGAGGCGCAGGATGGGACGGGCGGGCCCGCCGGACCATCGCCCGCGGACCCTGTTCAGATCGACGACACCACCGATGACCACCACGAAGGAAGTGCACAGTGATTGACCAGCAGCTGGCGGAGATCTCGAATCTCGCCATCGTGGTAACGATCGTGCTGTACGTGCTCGCGCTGATCGGCTTCTCGGCCGATCTCGCCTCCACCTCGCAGAAGCGCAGCGACGAACGACTGGCCGCCCGCGAGGCGCACGAGGCAGCCCGCGCGAAGCAGTCCGTGACGGCCGGCGCGGCCGGTGCGACCGGTACGGCCGGGCCCGCAGGCACCGACTCCCCGGCCGCGGCCGCGGGAGCGGCCCCGGCGGGTGCGGGTGAGGACGCCGGAGCGACCGGCGCACGGTCATCTGCCGCGAGCTCGAGCTCGATGACGGCGCAGACCTTCGCCTTCATCCTCGCCGTCGCGGCCACGGTCCTGCACATCTTCGGCGTGGCCACGCGCGCGGCGGCCACCCAGCGGGTGCCCTGGACGAACATGTACGAGTTCGCGACGACGAGCACCGCCGTGGTGATGGTGGCCTTCCTGATCTTCTCGATCAAGCGCGCCGAGCTGCGGATCCTGGGCACCTTCGTGATCGGGCCGGTGCTGCTGGTGCTGCTGCTGGCCCAGACGCTGTGGATCGTGCCGGCCGCGGAGCTGACCCCGAGCCTGCAGAACTCCCACTGGCTCTACATCCACATCTCCGTCGCGATCATGTCCACGGCCCTGTCGATCCTCGGCGCCGTCGTCGCCTCCCTGCAGCTGCTGCAGGCCCGCCACGAGCGCGCACTGGTCGAGCGGGTGTCCGATGACGACCAGTTCCCCGAGCACTGGGGTCGTTTCGGCCACGTGCTGGACCGGCTGCCCAGCTCCACGGTGCTGGAGGCGCTGAGCTTCCGGATCCACTCGGTGGCCTTCGTGGGCTGGACCTTCACCCTGATCTTCGGGGCGATCTGGGGCCGCGATGCCTGGGGCCGCTACTGGGGCTGGGACCCCAAGGAGGTCTGGACCTTCATCATCTGGGTGGTCTACGCGGCCTACCTGCACGCACGCGCCACCGGGGGCTTCCGCGGCAGCCGTGCGGCCGGCCTCGCCCTCGTGGGCTTCCTGGCCGTGGTCTTCAACTACACGATCGTCAACACGATCATCAACGGCCTGCACTCGTACTCGGGTCTCTGAGCAGCGCAGGCAGCACCCACCAACAGCACGCGGCCCCGTGTGGACTCAAGTCCATACGGGGCCGCGTGCGTCGTACAGGATCTGGCGTGCGAGCTCAGCTGCGAGGCGTGTCCGGGTCGGCCGGGCCCTCGCCCGAGCCGTTCTGGCCGCGCTCCCGGCGCTCCCGGCGGATGTCCTCGTCGAGCTTGCGCAGGAAGTCGGGGTCCTCGTCCGGGGCGGACGGCCCGCGCCGCTGCGGGCGCTTCGGGGCCGGGCCGGTGCGGTCCTTGCCGACGACCAGCCAGGTGATCGGTCCCACCCAGGGCAGCAGCACGATCAGCACGATCCACGCCCATTTGGGGATCCCTCGGATCTTGTCGTCCTCCGTCTGCACGCAATCGGCGAGCGCGAAGACGGTGAGGGCGATGGAGAGGACTGCGACAAGACCGCGGAGCATGCTCGGAGTGTAGTGACCCCACCTGAACCCCAGCGGCAGAGGGGGCGAGCAGAGGGGTGAGCACAGCGTGCGGGCGGCGCCTCGAGGCGCGAGGCGGAGCGCGGAGCTCGACGAGCGGACCCGCAGTGCTCGACGAGCGGGCCCGCGGCGCCGGGCAGGGGCGACCGATCGCAGCCCGCCGGGCGGGTGAGCACCCAGGCGGGCGAACTACTCTGGGAGCATGCGAGAAATGGTCTTGTTCGCCGTCATCCGACTGGTCCTGTGGGCCGGGATCTGGTGGGTGCTCACCCTGTTCGACGTCGGGGTGATGCTCGCCGGCGTGCTCGCCGCTCTGATCGCGATGCTGATCTCGATCCTCTTCCTCAACCGGGTGCGCGATGCCGCCGCGATGCGCTGGAAGGCCGCCGACGACAGGCGCCGTGAGCGTCACGCCGATGACGTCGATGAAGATGCCGAGGCGGAGGACTCGTTCCTGGATGCCGAGGCCGCCGCGGCGGACGGCGCCCATGGCACCGACGTCACCGAGGAGTCCGGCTCGACCACGGCGTCACCTGCCGGCCCCGGTCAGCTGCCCGAGCTCCCGGCCGAGGATCCGGCGAGCCCGTCGGCCGACGGACGCTGAGCCCTCACAGGCACAGGCACAGGCCGAGCAGCAGCAGCAGCGAGAACACCAGCTCGAGCCGCCCGGAGGCGCCGAGGACCGGGATCAGGTCGCGCCCACCCGCGCCGCGCAGCACGATGCGCAGCGGGGAGATCGCCAGCGGCAGGGCGAGCAGCACCACGACCACCGGCCACTGCACCACCATCACCGGCACCATGAGCACGAACGGTGCCAGCTGCGTCACCGCGAACAGGGCACGGGTCCTGCGATCGCCGAGCCGCACCGCGAGGGTGTGCTTGCCGGCGATCGAGTCGGTGGGGATGTCGCGCAGGTTGTTGGTCAGCATGATCGCCACGGCCAGCAGACCGATCGCGATCGAGGCGAGCAGAGCGACCCAGTTGGGGTGGGGCGTGATCGCGTAGGCGGTGAGGTTGACGGCGACCAGGCCGAAGAAGACGAACACGAACAGCTCGCCGAGGCCCAGGTACCCGTAGGGCTTCTTCCCGCCGGTGTAGAACCAGGCGGCGGCGACGGCGGCCGCCCCGACGAGGAGAGTCAGCCAGATCTGGGCGAGGGCGATGAGGACGATGCCGAACAGTGCTCCGGCCGCCAGGGCGCCGATCGCGGCGGCCTTGACGGTCTTCGGGGCGGCGGCGCGGGATCCGGTGAGGCGGAAGGGGCCCACCCGGTCGTCGTCGGTGCCGCGGATGCCGTCGGAGTAGTCGTTGGCGTAGTTCACGCCGATCTGCAGACACAGGGCCACGGCGAGGGCGAGCAGCGCTCGCGGGACGACCAGTGCCCAGTCCACACCCCCGGGCTGCTGGGCCAGCTGCCAGATCGCGACGCCGGTGCCGGCGGCGACCGGGGCGAAGGCGGCGGGGAGGGTGCGGGGTCGGGCGCCCTGCACCCACTGCGACAGGCTGGCCATGGTGCTCCTCGACAGGTCGTGGCCGACGGATCACGGCCTCATCGAGGATACGCGGTGGCCCTGGCGCGTTCCGGCCCGAGGGCGTTCCGACCCCGTGGCGGACCGCACACCCTGCCTCGAGGAGGAGGCTCAGCCCGCGGCGGCGAGGCGGCGGGCTGCGGCCCGGTCCACCTTGCCGATCCCCAGCAGCGGGAGCTCCTCGACCACATGGACCCGCTTGGGGATCATGTGCGCGGGCACCTCGCTGGTGCGCAGCGCGGCCCGGACCAGAGCCGACGCCTCGGCAGGATCGGTCCCCGGCTCGAGGGTGACGAGGGCGTCGACACGCTGGCCCCACTCCGGGTCCTCGACCCCGACGACCACGCTCGTGCGGATCAGGCCCTGCAGCATGAGGGAGCGCTCGATGGCTCGTTCCACGTCCTGCGGGAGCACCTTGCGACCGCCGGTGTTGATGACGTCATCGGCCCGGCCCAGCACGCTCAGCGTCCAGTCCACGCCCAGCTCGGCGAGGTCTGACGTGGTGAAGGTGCGCTGGGTGGTGCTCGACGCGGCGCTCGTTGCGGTGCTGGACCTGGTGCTGGTCTCGGTGCTGGACCCGGTGCTCGGCGCGGAGGCCGACGTGAACGGCGTCGTGTCGGTGCCGCCGTGGGCCGTGAGATAGCCCAGGGCGAGGGTCGGCGAGGCGATCACGAGGCGGCCGGCACCGGACGCGTCGGGCGCCTCGAGGTGCAGCTGCACCCCGGGGAGCGCGGTCCGGTCGTACACGCAGCCGCCGGCAGTCTCCGAGGAGCCGTAGGTGGTGCGCACGGCGATGCGCTGGGCGCGGGCCTTCGCGAGCACCTCGGGACGCGTTGCGGCCCCGCCCACGAGCACGGCGGCGAAGCGCCGGAGCACCCCGCGGGCGCGGGCGTCGGCCCCGGTCGTCCCGGTGATGATGCGGGTGAGCTGGGTGGGCACCAGGGAGGTGAATGCCGGGAGCCCTGCGTCCTCGGCCTGCGCGAGGGCGGGCTCGGCGAGCGCTACGAACGCCGCGGCGTCGAAGTGCCCGCGCAGGTCCGGCAGCGGATCCGGGAGGGCCGGCGCGGCCAGGCCCAGCACCTGGGCGGTGCGATGCGCCCGGGCGATCACCTGCACGCCGGCGATGTGGGTGGGCGGCAGCAGGGGCAGCCAGAAGCCGTGGCCCTGGGTGTCCGGGGCGGTGCCGTCGGCCGCGAACAGCGCAGCGGTCGCGTCCTGGGAGGCGAGCAGGGCCGAGCGGGACAGCGCGACCGCCTTCGCCGTGCCGGTGGACCCGGAGGTGGGGACCACCAGGGCGGTGTCCTCGAAGCCGGCCGGCAGGGCGGACGGCGCCGGGAACGGCCCCAGCCACAGCCGCGAGGTGCCCGCCATCAGCTGCCCGATCGCTCGGGAGTGCGCGTCGAGCGAGGCGGCGGAGGAGTCGTGGGCAGGCGGCACGAGCCAGGGCCGGGCTGCGAGATCCGGCTGCTCGGAGGAGGAGAGGGCCACGGCTCAGCCCTGCGGGTGGGGGAACTGCGACCAGTCGGGCTCGCGCTTGCCGAGGAAGGCGTCGCGACCTTCGACGGCCTCGTCGGTCATGTACGCCAGGCGGGTCGCCTCCCCGGCGAAGACCTGCTGGCCCATGAGCCCGTCGTCGGCCAGGTTGAAGGCGAACTTCAGCATGCGGATCGCCTGCGGCGACTTGGTGGCGATCGTGCTGGCCATCGCGAGCGCCTCGGTCTCGAGATCCGCGTGGTCCACGACGCGGTTCACCGCGCCCCAGTCGTAGGCATCCTGCGCCGAGTACTCCTCGGCGAGGAAGAAGATCTCCCGGGCCCGCTTCTGCCCGACCTGCTTGGCGAGATAGGCCGAGCCGTAGCCGCCGTCGAAGGAGCCCACGTTCGCGTCGGTCTGCTTGAACCGCGCATGCTCGCGCGAGGCGATCGAGAGGTCCGCGACCACGTGCAGGGAGTGACCGCCGCCGGCGGCCCAGCCGTTCACCACGGCGATCACGACCTTGCCCATGGTGCGGATCAGGCGCTGCACCTCGAGGATGTGCAGGCGGCCGCTGGAGCCGCTGCGCACCTGGGTGGTCTCGCCGAGGTCCTCCTGCTCGGAGTACTCGTAGCCGGCGCGACCCCGGATACGCTGGTCGCCGCCGGAGCAGAAGGAGCGGCCGCCGTCCTTGGGGGAGGGGCCGTTGCCGGTGAGCAGGATGATGCCCACGCCGGTGTCCAGGCGGGCATGGTCCAGCGCGCGGTACAGCTCGTCGACCGTGTGCGGGCGGAAGGCGTTGCGCACCTCGGGGCGGTCGAAGGCGATGCGCACCGTCGGCAGGTCGTGGCCTGTCCGCTCGCCGTCGGGGGACTCGATGCGGTCGACGGCCCGGTGGTAGGTGATGTCGGTGAAGGCCTCCCCGCCGTGCTCGGTGGCGGGGACCTCGCGCCACAGGCGCGGATCGAAGGTCTCGGAGACCTGGTGGGGCAGCGGATCAGGAGCGGACGTCATGGTGCTCAGGGTAGTCCGGGCCGCGGCGGTGGAGGGTTCCGATGGGGTGAGGTCAGCGACTCCACGGCAGCTCGGAGGTCGCCGGCACCGGATCGCTGCGCAGGCGGCCGTAGATGAGCACGTCGTGCCGCTCGCCGTCGAGGAGGAACTTCTGGCGCTCGATGCCCTCCTGCACGAAGCCGGCGGCGCGGGCCACGGCCCCGGAGGCCGGGTTGTTCACCCGGTGGCCGAGCTCGAGCCGCTCGAGCCCCCAGCCGCCGTCGGCCACGGGGCGCAGCGCACGGTTGGCGACGGTCGCCGCGGCCCGCGAGGTCAGGCCCCGGCCGCGGGAGCCGGCGTGCTGCCAGTAGAAGAACCAGCCCGATCGGTGGGGCTCCTCGATGCTCACGCCGATGAGACCGATCAGCTCGTCGTCGACCAGCTCATCGTCGACCAGCTCGCCGCCGACCGTTGCGCTCCCGGCACGCACGGTCCCGGCCGGCTCGCCGCGGTCCATCCCCCGGGGCTCCCCAGCCACGATCGCGACGCCCCGACGGGAGGGTGCGTCGAGCCAGGCGATCATCTCCTGGGCCTGCGGGAGCGAGGTGACGTCGCCCTGGCGGGCCATGTCCGGGGAGGAGGCGAAGGCGGCCAGTACGGCCGGGCCGTCGTCCGGGCGAACGGGTCGCAGCAGGTGGGATGGGGTGCTCATCACGGTCACGATAGCGAGGCCCGCCGAGGGCATCCCGAGAATTCTTCCTCCGACGGCACCGCCCGCTAGCCTCGGGGAATGCTCATCCCTTCCGCACTGCGCGAGCGCGGCATCGACCGCGTGCTCGCGTGGACCATCCCCATGACCACCCGTTTCCGCGGCATCACCGAGCGTGACGGCCTGCTGCTGCACGGCCCCGCCGGATGGGCGGAGTTCTCCCCGTTCTGGGACTACGACGCCGCGGAGTCCGCGGCGTGGCTGCGGGCGGCGCTCGCCGACGCGACCGCGGCCCGCCCCGCCCCGCGCCGCGAGGAGATCGCCGTCAACGCCACCATCCCGGTGGTGCCCGCCGTGCTCGCCCATCGCATCGCGACCGTCGGCGGTGCCCGCACGGCCAAGATCAAGGTCGCCGATCCCACCTCCTCGCTCGCCGAGGACACGGATCGGGTCGAGGCGGTGCGCGACGCGCTGGGCCCGACCGGCCGGATCCGCATCGACGCCAATGCGGCCTGGACCCTCGACCAGGCGAAGGAGGCCCTGCCGCTCCTGGACCGCGCCGCCGGCGGCCTCGAGTACGCCGAGCAGCCCTGCGCCTCGATCGAGGACCTCGCGGCCCTGCGCCGTGCCGTCGACATCCCGATCGCGGCCGACGAGTCCGTGCGCCGCGCCGAGGACCCGCTGCGCGTGGCCCGGGCCGAGGCGGCCGACGTCCTGGTCATGAAGGTGCAGCCCCTCGGCGGTGTGCAGAGGTGCCTGGACCTCGCCGACCAGGCCGGCCTGCCCGTGGTGGTGTCCTCCGCCCTGGAGTCCAGCGTGGGCCTCAGCGCCGGCCTCGCGCTCGCCGCAGCCCTTCCGGAGCTGCCCTACGCCTGCGGGATGGCAACCGCGTCGCTGCTCACCGGGGATCTCGTGGCCGATGCCCTGCACCCCCGGACCGGGACCCTGCCGGTGGCGCGGCCCGAGCCGCGGGAGGAGCTCATGGATCGCCATGCGGCGCCGGCAGAGCTCGCCGCTCGCTGGGAGGAGCGCCTGGCAGCCTGCCTCGACGCCCTGTGAGCTGACTCGTCGCCCCGAGCCGCGATGGCCGGTGCGGAGGCCGGGTCCCGTCGGGCGCATTACCCTGGCGGCATGCCTGAGATCGCAGCCGCCGCCCCCGCCTCCGGGATCTCCCGGGGGATCCCCGCTCCTGCTCCGACCGGGTCCGGGGCGGTCGATCAGGCGATCGCGATCTGGAGCGCGCTCGCCGAGCTCGGGGTCACCGATGCGGTGCTCGCGCCGGGGTCCCGCAGCGCCCCGCTGGTCTACGGGCTCGCCGGCCCGCAGCTCGCGGGAGCGGTCCGTGCCCACGTGCGGATCGACGAGCGCGCCGCCGCCTTCACCGCGCTGGGCCTGTCCCGGTTCGACCCCGAGCATCCTGCGGTGGTGGTCACGACCTCCGGCACGGCGACCGCGCATCTGCACGCCGCGGTGATGGAGGCCCACCACTCGCGGATCCCGCTGATCGTGCTCACCGCGGACCGTCCGGCCGAGCTGCGGGACGTCGGCGCGAACCAGACCACACGGCAGGCGGGGATGTTCCGCTCCCTCGTGCGCCTGGACGCCGACCTCCCCGCCCCGACCGCCGAGGCCGCCACGGCCACCGAGCTGCGCACCGCGGTCTCGACGATGGCGCGGGCCGTCGCCGCCGCGACCGGCGAGCACCCCGGCCCCGTGCACGTGAACCTCTCCTTCCGGGACCCGCTCGTGCCCCGCCCGGACATGGACCCGGGCATGGACACGGACACGGACGCGCCGCCAGTGCAGGCTGCGCCCGCAGGGCAGGAGAGGTCCTCAGCGCAGCGCCCGCAGATCGTGCTCACCCGGCGGTCGCGCCCCTTGCCGCCGCAGCCCCATCCCGTCCCGATCTCCGCGCGCACCGTGGTGGTCGCGGGCGACGGGGCAGGAGCGGCCGCCCGCGAGCTCGCCGAACGCCATGCCCTGCCGCTGCTGGCCGAGCCGAGCTCCGGAGCGCATGCCGGCCCGTCCCTCATCCCCGGCTACCCGGCCCTCCTCGCGGAGGTCATGGCGGATCCTCAGCATCCGCTGCGCCCGGACCGCGCGATCGTGCTGGGGCATCCGACGCTCTCGCGGCCGGTGATCGGGCGCCTGCTGGGAGCTCCGGACGTGGACGTGGTGGTCGTGGACCCGCAGCTGGACTTCGCCGATGCGGCCCGCCGGGCACGGCTCGTGGTGCCTGCCGTGCACGGAGACGACGACGCCGACGGGGCAGAGCTCGAGCGGCGCCGGCAGCAGCTGGTGGCCTGGCAGAGGGCCGCCTCCCGGGTGACGGCTGAGCTGACGTCCACCTGGCAGCAGGAGGCGGCGCTCGCCGTCTGGGCGGCGACGGGGGAGGACGACCTCCTGGTGCTCGGCTCCTCGAGCCTCGTGCGCGACCTCGAACAGCATGCGGGGCCGACGGCGGGCCGGGTGATCGCGAACCGGGGACTCGCCGGGATCGACGGCACCACGTCCCTCGCCGGTGGGATCGCTCTGGCCCACCAGGAGGCAGGCCGCGGAGCCGGGCAGAGTGCCGAGCAGAGAGCTCAGCAGGAAACCGGTCGGGAAGCTGGGCAGGGAGCAGAGCCGGGAGCAGGACGGGTGCGGCTCCTGGTGGGGGACCTCACCGCGCTGCACGATCTCACCGGACTGGTCATCGGTCCGCTGGAGCAGGTTCCCGATCTCGATATCGTGATCGTCGACGACGGCGGTGGTCGGATCTTCTCCGGTCTCGAGCACGCCGCGGCACCGCCTGACCTGCTGCGACGCTTCTTCACCACGCCTCACGGCACGGACCTCGAAGCGGCGGCGACGGCCCTGGGGGCGACGGCCCGGACCGTCACCGGGACCAGCCTGGGCACAGCTCTCGCACAGCGCGGCTCCGGCTTGCGGGTGTTCATTGTTCACCAGGAGATCAGCGCAGCGGCGCTGGAGCAGCAGGCGGAGGTGGACTCATGCACGACGTGAACGATGCGTACGACCCGTCCCGTAACGGCCAGAACGGCCGGAACAGTCACGACGGTCAGTACGGCCAGCACGGCCAGCACGGCCAGCACGGCCAGGTCCCTCAGGACGGTCAGTACGGCCCCTCGAGCCAGCCTGCCCCCTCGAGCCAGCCCGCCCCCTCGAGCCAGCCGGCACCGCACAGCCGGCCTGAGCAGCCCGCATGGCCCTGGGGCACCGCGGGGCAGGGGGATACCGGCTGGGCCGGGGCGAGCAGCGCCCCCGAGGGCACCGCGCAGGCGTACCCGGCCTACCCCGCGTACCCGTCCTCCGAGTCCGACACCTCACCCACCCCGTCCGCCTCGTCGTCGGCCTTCTCCGCGCCCTCCGCCTACTCGGCTCCGTACGGACAGGATCCCTCCGCGAGCACGGCGGCGCCCCCGGCAGCACCGGTCGCCGGGAGCTCACCGGCCCGGGCCCACGGGCCGGGATGGGGCGGTGTGACGGGCCTGGTCGCCCTCGGCATGCTGGTCTCCGGTGGCCTGACCCTGGGCGGAGTCGTCGCCTACGACCAGCTCCTGGCCCCCCAGCCCGCGGCCACGAGCACCGCGCAGGCCGCTCCTGAGGAGCCGGCCCAGCCTGCGTCGGTGTCCACGGTGGATGATCCTGACTGGGCCACGGTCGCCGACCAGGTCGCCCCCAGCGCCGTCGCGATCCAGGTGAGCACCGGCTCCGGGACGAGCCTGGGCACCGGGGTCGTCCTCGACGAGAAGGGCACGATCCTCACCAACAACCACGTCATCGACGGGGCGAAGGCGGTCCAGGTCACCACCAGCGACGGACTCAGCTATGCCGCGTCGGTCGTCGGCGCCGATCCGACCACGGACCTCGCCGTGCTGCGACTGGACTCTCCGCCCGACGATCTGCAGCCGGCCACCTTCGCCGATTCCTCCACCATCGCCGTGGGACAGCCCGTGATGGCGCTGGGCACCCCGCTGGGCCTCGAGAACACGGTCACCACCGGGATCGTCTCAGCGGTGGACCGCCCCGTGACAGCCACCGGCGAGGACCCGTCGGGCTCGGACACGACCTACACCTCCGCGATCCAGACCGACGCCGCGATCAATCCCGGCAACTCCGGCGGCCCGCTCGTGGACGCCGCCGGGCAGGTGATCGGGATCAACTCCTCCATCGCGGGCATCCCGAGCGCCTCCGGGCAGGCGGGAAGCATCGGGCTCGGCTTCGCGATCCCGTCGAACACCGCGACGCTCATCGCGGACCAGCTCCAGGAGGACGGCACAGCAGAGCACGCGTTCGTCGGGGTGACCAGCAGGGACGGGTCACAGCCCGTCGGCGACGTCGCCTATCACGGCGCCGAGGTGGTCGGCATCGAGCCCGACAGCCCGGCCGCTGCGGCAGGGCTGCGGGAGGGCGACCTGATCACCAAGATCGACGACACCCCCGTGGGCAGCGCGGCCGCGCTGACCGGCGTGGTGCGCGGTCTCCCCGTCGGGTCCGACCACACGCTCACCGTGGTGCGGGACCAGTCGGTGCAGAGCATCGACATCACCCTGGACAGCCAGCCCACCTGAGCGCCGCCCGACGTCCCGGCCCGATCCGGATCGTCCTCCGCGGCCGGGGGCCGGGCTCGGGGGTCAGGCGCCGAGGAGAGGCTCGGGCGGGGTCTCCTCGATCTCGCTCGCCGTGGGCGTGCCGCGCAGGGCACGCAGCATCGGGCGGCACTTCGCGAGCACCTCGGCGTGCTCGGAGACCGGGTCCGAGGCGGCGACCAGGCCGCCGCCCGCCTGCAGCGTGACGACCCTCTGGGCGTTCAGGTGCGCCATCCGCAGGGCGATCGCCCACTGTCCGTCCCCGGCGGCATCCATCCAGCCCACCGGTGAGGCGTACCCGCCGCGGTCATGCGGCTCGAGGCGGGCGATGATCTCGTCGGCGGCCTCCCGCGGCGTCCCCGACACGGCGGCCGACGGATGCAGGCGGGACGCGACGTCCACGCTGGTGGTCCCGGAGCGCAGGCGCGCGGAGACATCGGAGGCGAGGTGCTCCAGCCCGGGCAGCCGCAGCACGAAGGGTTCGGGGGAGACGTCGATGTCCTCGGCCAGCCCCGCGAGGCGCTCGACGACGGAATCCACGGCGAAGGCGTGCTCGGAGAGCTCCTTCGCGTCGGAGCGGAAGGCGCGACGATCCACCTCGTCGAGCTCGCCGTCGTCGGCGACCGGCCGCGTCCCGGCGAGCACCCGGGAGAAGACGCGCCCGGTCTCGGTCTGGGCGAGCATCTCGGGGCTCGCCCCGATCACGTCGTCGAGGTGGTAGACCCAGGTGCTCGGGTAGTCACGGGCGAGGTTGGCCAGCAGCACCGCCGGCTCGATGCGGTGCTCGGCCGTGACCGTGGTGCGCTCGGAGAGGACGACCTTCTCGGCGCGACCGGCGCGGATCTCCGTCACGGCCTCCTGGACCAGGGCCTGGTACTCGTCGGGCGTGTGGTCCGCCTCGACCTCCAGCTCGTCCGACGGGGACGGCTGGAGGGGCGTGGACGGGAACAGGTCGCGCCAGGACGTCGGGACCACCGGCTCCTCGTCCACACCCACCACCGTCAGGAACGACTCGCCGTCGTGCACGCCCAGCAGCGCGCTCGGCACCATCAGGCGCGAGCTCCGCTGCGAGGTGTCGGCGTAGGAGAAGCTGCCCAGCGCGATCAGACCGCTGGTGCGCGTGCGCACCTCGTCGTCCACCCGCGCGGCCGCGGCCACGGCCTGGAAGGCGGCGCTCGCCGCCGCGAACCGATGGGGCCCGACGGTCTGCACGCTCCAGGCGGTCCCGAGCGCGACCATCCCCTGGCCGTGGCGCAGCCAGGCACCGCTCACCGCCAGAGGGATATGGCCGAGGAGGTCGACGGTCTCGTCGAGGCGCAGGGTGCGCACGATCAGCGACGGCACGGCAGATGCCGTTCCACCGGACCCAGGGGTCTCGACGGACTCAGCGGGCTCGGCAGTCTCAGGGGGCAGGATCGGATCGGACATCCGTGTCATTATGCGACACCGGAGCGCCCCGCGCCGTGACCCGCGTCCCGTCCCGGGATGCATGATCGGGCGCCGCTGAAATGCGACCATGGACCGGCGCCCCCTCCGAGGTGGCGTCGGGCCGGAACCTGGGCCCGCTTCCCCGTCGTGACCCGCTCAAGGAGCAGTTCGTGAACAGCACCGGCGACAGCATCGCGACGCCTCTGGTCCGCGGCATGATCGCCGCCGCGCTCTCGCTGGGCACCGCGATCGCCCTCGTCGTCGTGCCCGCGCTGGCCGCTCAGGTCGCCGGAACGCGTTCCAGCGCGACCGCCCTGGATGCGATCATCATCGCCCTGAACGTTCTGGTCCTCGGCCATGGCGGCGGCATCGTGCTGAGCACCGGTGTCATCGACGGCGCCGTCACCCTCACCCCGTTCGGCCTGCTGGGGCTGCTGCTGCTCATCTCCATCCTGGGCATGCGCCGGGTGGGTCGAGCGCTGCAGCTCGTGCGGGATGACGGCGTGCTGCGCCTGCGCGCGCTCCGGGACGCCGGCAGTGCGCTCGGTGCCTACGCCGGGGTCTATGCGATCGGCATGGCGGTGCTCGCCGGGATCGGCCGCAGCACTGACTCCAGCCCCGTGGTGACCTCGGCGATCGTGTCCGGGGCGATGGTGGCGGTGCTCGGCGGCGTGCTGGGGATCCTGTGGTCCCTGCGTCGTGAGGCGACCTCCACCATTCCCGGGGTGCGGGTGCTCGAGCTGCTTCCCGCCCCGTTCGGCGACGTCGCACGCTCCGTGCTCCTCGCGCTGGTCGGCCTGCTGGGCGTGGGCATGCTTCTGAGCGTCGTGATGATGGTCGTCTCCGTGCCCGAGCAGTCCTCCCTGTTCGACGCGCTCGATCCCGGGATCGTCGGGGGGATCGTCCTCACGCTCGTCCAGCTGGCGCTGCTGCCGCTGCTGGCGGTCTGGGCGCTCGTGGTCCTCCTCGGCGGCACGGTCGGGGTCGGGACCTCCTCCTCGATCTCGCTCGACGGCTCCGCGACGGGAGTGATGCCCGCGCTTCCGCTGCTGGGCGCGTTCCCCGGTCCCGGCGATTACTCCGCATGGCTCTGGCTGCTCCTGGTGGTGCCGGCCGTCCCGGTCGTCGTCGGCGCCCTGCGACTGGTCCGGGACGTCGAGGATCTGGAGCGGCGCGACCGGATCACGGCGTGGATCGCCTATCCCGTGGCGGTGGTGGTCGGCGTGCTGCTGCTCGCGGGGCTGTCGACCGGTGGCATCGGGGAGGGCCGTCTGGTGCATCTCGGGCCCCAGATGAGTTCCCTCATCCTCCCGCTGCTGGGCGTCGTCGTGGTCAGCACCGGCGTGGTGCTCGTGGCGCTCGCCTCACCGGTGGTGCCGTGGGTGCGCGCGCAGACCGCCGCGCTGCGGGCCCGGGTCGAGAGCGCTGAGAGCGCAGAGGGCTCGGAGGATGCAGAGTTCTCGCGTCGGTCCGGCAGGGGAGAGGCGTCGGGGGCGCGCGCGGACGAGGGGGCCGACGGCACCGCCGATGAGGTGTCCTCCGGCGATGACCGTGCCGACGACGACCGTGCTGACGGCGACCGTGCTGGCGATGACGGCGACGGCGACGCTGACGAGGACGCCCACGCTGACGACGACCGCGCTGCTGGCGACGACCATGCTGCCGAGGACGACCACGGCGGTCATGATCCCGACAGCCGGACGACGGGGATCGACGGCGGCGTCAGCCGCCCATCAGGTCGCTGATCCAGCTCGCCATCGAGTCCTGGGCCTCCACGTCGCACTGCACACGTGCCTGCTCGGTGAGCGCGGTGGCGCGGCATTCCTCGATCTCCGCCATCGGGCCGTAGAACAGCAGGCTCAGGAGGGATCCCGCGGTGATCATCAAGGTGGCCGGCACGCCGATGATCAGCGAGATCACGGCCATGCCCGGGCGGCCCTGCCGGAACGACTGCACCGCGAGCAGAACCAGCAGCACCAGGGCCACGAGAGCGCCGATCCCGGCGGCCAGGGAGAACGGCAGCGGGGTCAGGAGCAGCAGCCAGGAGGCGAGCATCGTCAGCAGCAGGGCGCGCACCAGTCGTCGGTGACGGGAGGCTGCATCGGTCCCGGAGACTGTCGCCCCGGTTCCCTCGGTGTCGTGTTCGCTGCTCATCGTTCCTAGTGTGCCTGGTCCGCCTGGACGTCGTGCCTCTGGACGTCGTGCCTCTGTCTGCCGTGCCCCTGGACGTCGCATCCCTGGACGCCGTGTCCCCGGATGCCTGGTGACTCTGGAGGCCTGCGATGCTCCGACTACGCTGAGGCGGTGACCCCCACCCCCATCGCCGTCCTCATCTCCGGTACCGGCTCGAACCTTGCCGCCCTTCTGCGCAGCAGCGAGGAGCCCTCGAGCCCCTTCGTCGTGGTCGGGGTGATCGCCGACCGTGACGCCTCCGGCCTCGAGCACGCCCGCGCCGCCGGGATCCCCACCGAGGTGATCCGCCTCGCAGACCACGCGGACCGCGCCGCCTGGGACCAGGCGCTCGCCGACTCCGTGGCCCGTCTCGAGCCGCAGCTGGTCGTGCTCGCCGGGTTCATGAAGCTCGTGGGCCCGCCCTTGCTGGAGGCGTTCGGCGGGCGCATCGTCAACACGCATCCAGCCCTGCTGCCCTCCTTCCCCGGTGCCCACGGGGTCCGTGACGCCCTCGCCCACGGGGTGAAGATCACCGGTGCGACTGTCATCGAGGTCGACGCCGGCGTCGACACCGGGCGCATCCTCGCCCAGGTCGCCGTCGAGGTCCGCGCCGAGGACACCGAGCATGATCTCCACGAACGGATCAAAGCCGCGGAGCAGCCCCTGCTCGTCCAGGTGGTCCGTGAGCTGACCGCTCACCGCTGACCGCTCACCGCTCACCGCTGACCGCTGGGCGGAGCAGGCTCCCGCTGTCAGGGGCTCCCGGCTAGAATGGCCCCACACGACTGGCGAAGGTGGGCGACCACCGGGGAGTGACAGCACGAGCATCGTCCGCCTGGGTGCTCGCCACAAGGACCCGATCCGAACAGGAGCACGCCTCGTGACCACCACCCAGCGCCGCCCGATCCGCCGCGCCCTCATCTCCGTCTTCGACAAGACGGGGATCGTCGATCTCGCCCGCACCCTCTCCGAGAACGGCGTCGAGATCGTCTCGACCGGTTCCACCGGCTCGACCATCCGTGACGCCGGCATCGACGTCACCGACGTCGCGTCGGTGACCGGCTTCCCCGAGATGCTCGACGGCCGCGTCAAGACCCTCCACCCCCGTGTGCACGGCGGCCTGCTGGCCGATCAGCGCCTCGACAGCCACCGTGCGCAGCTCGCCGAGCACGGCATCGAGCCCTTCGACCTGGTCGTGGTGAACCTCTACCCGTTCAGCGAGACCGTCGGCGCCGGCGGCAGCTTCGACGAGATCATCGAGAAGATCGACATCGGCGGACCCTCCATGGTGCGCGGCGCCGCGAAGAACTTCGCCTCCGTCGCCGTGGTCGTGGATCCCGAGGTCTACCCGACGGCCGCCGAGGCCGCGGAGGCAGGCGGCTTCACCCTCGCCGAGCGCCAGGAGCTCGCCACCATCGCCTTCACCCGCACCGCCGAGTACGACGATGCGATCAGCGACTGGATGCTGGACCAGCTGCCCGAGGTCGAGGGGGACGACGAGACGGGCGACAGCTCGCAGGAGGACGACGCGCTGGATGCGGACGCCCCCCGGAGCATCCTCGACCTCAGCGACGAGGACGCCGCTCAGCTCGGCTTCACCGCCACGCTGCGCTACGGCGAGAACCCCCACCAGCGGGCCCGCCTGGCCGTGACCGACCCCGAGGTCCCCGGCATCGCCGGCGCCGAGCAGCTGGGCGGCAAGGCGATGAGCTACAACAACTACGTGGACGCCGACGCCGCCGTGCGCGCCGCCTTCGACCATGAGCGACCCTGCGTCGCAGTGGTCAAGCACAACAACCCCTGCGGCATCGCCGTGGCGGGCGAGGGCGAGGACATCGCCGTCGCCCATCTGCGCGCCCACGGCACCGACCCGCTGTCCGCGTACGGCGGCGTGATCGCCACCAACCGTCCCGTCACGCTCGCCATGGCCCAGCAGGTCAAGCCGATCTTCACCGAGGTCATCCTGGCCCCGGCCTACGAGGACGAGGCGCTCGAGCTGCTGCGCACCAAGAAGAACCTGCGGATCCTGCGCCTGGAGGGCGAGTACTCCCGCGAGGTCGAGATGCGCGAGATCTGGGGCGGCATGCTCGTCCAGGACTCCGACGCCGTCGACGCCGAGGGCGATGACCCCGCGAACTGGACCCTTGCCGCCGGGGACGCCGCCGACGAGGCGACCCTCGCGGACCTCGCCTTCGCCTGGCGCTCCGTGCGCGCGGTGAAGTCCAACGCGATCCTGCTCGCCGGGGACGGAGCCGCTGTGGGCATCGGAATGGGTCAGGTCAACCGCCTGGACTCCTGCCGCCTGGCCGTGTCCCGCGCGAACTCGCTGGGCGAGCACGCCGAGGGCGAGGCCGCTCCGGAGCGCGCCCGCGGCGCGGTCGCCGCGTCGGACGCCTTCTTCCCCTTCGCCGACGGCGCGCAGATCCTGCTCGACGCGGGCGTGCGGGCGATCGTGCAGCCCGGCGGCTCCATCCGCGACGAGGAGGTCATCGAGGCGTGCCGTGCCGCCGGTGCGACCCTCTACCTCACCGGTACCCGCCACTTCGCGCACTGAGCGCACCGGCCCGCCACGTCGCGCTCTGAGCGCTGAGCGGCCTGGACCGCCGCCCCGCGGCTCCCGGGAAGCTCGGCCGGCGGATCGTCTGCCGACGGATCACCGTCCGTCTGATCGCCGTCAGTCGGGTCTCCTGCACTCAGGCGACCCGACGGGCGGCCCGCCACGGCACCCGGCAGGTGCCGACCTCGGTCGAACGCCCCGCTGCCTCTGCGGACGCGGGGCGATCACCGCACCGTCAGCCGAGCGGTCGCCGTCCCGTCAGCCGAGAGGCATCTCCAGCACGACACATCGGGCCGGCGTTCACCGGCTCGACACCCCGGCCCTCTAGAGTTGGGGCCATACACCAGCGTGACGCCCGAAGGAGTGGCCGTGAGAATCCCCGACAACCAGAGCCTGCGCGAGTACATCGAGCATCTGCGCGAGGAGGGCTACTCGGTCAAGGACGGGCATACCCCGGACCCGGACCTGATCGACCCTCAGGGCAACCCCGTGTACACCTGGCAGGAGGGGTACCCGTACGAGACGCGCATGGATCGCGACGAGTACGAGCGCGAGAAGTACAAGCTCCAGGTGGAGCTGCTGAAGTACCAGTACTGGCTCGAGGACAACGACCAGAAGTCGATCATCATCTTCGAGGGACGCGATGCCGCCGGCAAGGGCGGCACCATCAAGCGCTTCACCGAGCATCTGAACCCCCGCACCGCTCGTGTGGTCGCGCTGAACAAGCCCAGCGACCGCGAGCGCGGCCAGTGGTATTTCCAGCGCTACATCCAGCACCTGCCCACCGAGGGCGAGATGGTGCTGTTCGACCGGTCCTGGTACAACCGCGCCGGCGTGGAGCGGGTGATGGGCTTCGCCTCCCCGGAGGAGTACGAGACGTTCATGAACCAGGTGCCCTACTTCGAGCGGATGCTCGTGGACTCCGGCATCTTCGTCACCAAGTTCTGGTTCTCCGTGTCCCAGAAGGAGCAGCGCACCCGCTTCGCGATCCGTCAGCTGGACCCGGTGCGCCGCTGGAAGCTCTCCCCGATGGACCTCGAGTCCCTCGACCGCTGGGAGTCGTACACGCAGGCCAAGGAGGAGATGTTCCGCCGCACGGACAAGAAGTACGCGCCGTGGACGATCATCCGCTCCAACGACAAGAAGCGGGCGCGGCTGAACGCGATGCGCTACTTCCTCTCCCAGTTCGAGTACGAGGACAAGGACCACGAGGTCGTCGGCGTCCCCGATCCGAAGCTCGTCATGCGCGGCAAGATGGAAGAGGCCGACGAGTGAGCTGACGCTCCTCGAGTCGAGCCAAGCGGAGCCGAGCGGAGCCGAGCCGAGCGGGGCCAAGCGGAGCCGAGCCAAGCCGAGCCAAGCCGAGCCGCGCCAAGCCGAGCCAAGCGGAGCCGAGCCAAGCGGAGCCGAGCTTGGTTCCGTAACCGCATCCGCAGTCGCGGCCGTCGCGGATTCCTCGGATTCGTGGCGCTGGTGGGCCGTTTCGAGGGAATCGGTGACTCGTGGGGTGGCGGTGTCCCGGTTGCGTCGCGGACGGCGCCGGATTCCTCGGGTTCGTGGCGCTGGTGGGCCGTTTCGGGGGAATCGGTGACTCGTGGGGTGGCGGTGTCCCGGGCCTCGCGGAGCGTGCCGGATTCCTCGGGTTCGTGGCGCTGGTGGGCCGTTTCGGGGGAATCGGAAGGCTGCCTGTCCTGGACGAGACGACTGCCGATCTCGGACGAGACGACTGCCGATCTTGGACGAGACGGCGGCCCGTCCTGCACGAGAGGCGCCCCTCATCGTCCGACTCGGAGGATGAGGGGCGCCGTGTCCGGATTTCGAGGGCGCGCTCAGCCCTCGGTGTCGGGCTCGAGGGGGAGCCGCGTGATCTCCCCGGAGTCCAGCCATTCGTTCGACAGATCGGGCATGGTGCCGGTGGGGGTCGCGCGATGCGGGCTGGTCATCGACTCGGGGGAGAGCAGCGACTTGAGCCGGCTCTCGTCCAGCAGGCCCCGCTCGAGCACCAGGTCGGCGACCGGGCGACCGGTCTCCAGAGCCGTCGAGGCGACGTCGGTGGCGGCGGCGTAGCCGATCACCGGCACCAGCGCGGTGACCACGCCGATCGAGCGGCGCAGGTTGTCCTCCAGGGTGTCCTCGTTCAACGTGATCCCGGCGATGCAGCGATCGGCCAGGGTGTTCATCGCCCGCGTCATGATGCGGGTGGACTCGAGGATGTTGAAGGCGATCACCGGCTCGAAGGCGTTCAGCTGCAGCTGGCCGCCCTCCGCGGCGAAGGCCACCGTGAGGTCGTTGCCGATGACCTCGAAGGCGACCTGGTTGACGACCTCGGGGATCACCGGGTTCACCTTGCCCGGCATGATCGAGCTGCCCGGCTGCACCGCGGGCAGGTTGATCTCGTGGAAGCCGGCCCGAGGGCCGGAGGAGAGCAGCCGCAGGTCGTTGCAGATCTTCGAGATCTTGACGGCGATGCGGCGCAGGATCCCTGAGAAGGTCACGAAGGCGCCGGTGTCGCTGGTGGCCTCGACCAGATCGGCGGAGACCACGAAATCGATCCCGGTGAGGTCGGAGAGCTCCTGGGTGGCGAGCTGTGCGTAGCGGGGATCGGTGGTGATGCCGGTACCGATCGCGGTCGCCCCGAGGTTGATCTCCTGGAACGCGGCCGCGGTTCGGGTGAGGCGCACGACGTCCTCCTCGATGGTGGTGGCCCAGGCGTTGAACTCCTGGCCCACGGTCATCGGGACCGCGTCCTGCATCTGCGTACGGCCCATCTTCAGCACCCGGGAGTACTCCGCGCCCTTGGCGCGGAGAGTGGTGATCAGGTGGTCCATCGACTCCACCAGCGCCGGGAAGGTCAGCAGGATCCCCAGGCGCAGGGACGTGGGGTACACGTCGTTCGTGGACTGCGCGAGATTGACGTGGTTGTTGGGGTGCAGGTGCTCGTACTCGCCCTTCTGCCTGCCCAGGATCTCCAGTCCGCGGTTGGCGATCACCTCGTTGGCGTTCATGTTGGTGCTGGTGCCGGCACCTCCCTGGATCATGTCCACGACGAAGTGCTCGTGGAGCTCGCCGCCGACGATCTCCGTGCAGGCCTGCTCGATGGCTGCCGCCCGCTCGTCGTCGAGTGCGCCGAGCCCGTGATTGGCGCGGGCCGTGGCCCGCTTGACCTGGGCCAGCGCCTCGATCAAACGCGGGAAGTGGCTCAGGGGAAGGTCCGTGATGTGGAAGTTCTCCTGCGCGCGCAGGGTCTGGATGCCGTAATAGGCGTCGGCGGGGACGTCGCGGTCGCCGAGCAGATCATGCTCGGAACGGGTCGCGGTGCCGGGCGTCGAACCGGGGCTGGTCATGTGAAGGAGTCCTCCAGGTCGCTCTGATGGCCGACGTCGTTGCCGGCCACGGCCAGCGTAGCCGGGACCGACCCGTAGCATGGGCCCCGTGCCCGATGAACGATCGCCCTTCTCCGTCGGCGCGGCCTGCCGACGCCAGGTCGTGCTGGTGCTGACGCTGCCCGCCGTCGCGGCGATCATCATCACGGGGATCGTGGTGGGTGCGCCGCTGGCAGGGCTCCTGTTCGCGGTGCTGCTGGGCCTGCTCGCACTGCTCCGCGCCGTGCTGCCGGTCCGGGCGGTCGGAGCCCTCGCGGTACGGTCCCGGGGCGTGGACGCCGGGGTGCTCGCACTGCTGGCGATCGGCCTGGGTGTGCTGTCCGTCTCGCCCAATCTCTGAGGCACCCCCTCTGAGGCACCCCCTCTGAGGCGCCCCCGGACCCCTTCCGCAGGGCCCTTTCGGACACCACTCCAGGCCCCGACGCCACCCCTCCGCGACGCCTCGAAGGCCCCCGTGCGACCTCGTCGGTTGTCGTCTCGGGCCCCTGCCGCGGAGTGTGACGAGTGCCAGGTCGCCGAGCGCTGTTTTCCATGATCCCCCGTGTGGCACGATCATCTCGTGCCCACCGATTCCATCCGGCTCCATGCCGTGTTCGACCTCGCCATGAGGATCGGAGAAGGCCTGCTCACGAACGGAGCGGCCGCCTCCGAGGTGACGGCGACCGTTCTGCGGATCACCAGCTCGTCGGGACTGCGCAACGTCTCCGTGCAGGTGACCTTCGACGAAGTCGTCATCTCGTACCTCGAGGACGAGGGGGCCACCCCGTTCACGAGAGTGCGCTCCGCCGCGGCACGCGTCCAGGACTTCGCCCGTCTGGCGGCCTATGAGGACATCACGCACGGCTATATCTCCGGCGAGTTCCCGCTCGAGGAGGCCCGACGGATGGCGGGCGCCGTGGTCCAGTCGCCCCCGTTGTACAAACTCCCGCTGGTGGTGCTCGGCTTCGCCGTGATGGGCGGCTCCGCGGCGCTCAGCTTCGGAGCGGGATCCCTCGTGGTGGTCGCCGCGACGTTCGCGGCGGGACTGCTGATCGCCTCCGGGGAGTTCCTGGCCCGCAAGCACATCCCGCCCTTCTACGGACAGGCGATCGGCGGCTTCCTCGCCGTGGGTGCCGCACTGGCCGTGCACCTCATCAACCCGGCCGTGAACTCCTCGATCGTCGTGGTCTCCTGCATCATCGTGCAGCTGTGCGGCCTCTCCTCGATCGCCGCGGTGCAGGACGCCGTGACCGGCTGGTACGTGACCGCAGCCGGCCGCATCCTGGAGACTCTCATGCTCACCGTGGGCCTCGTCGCCGGGGTGCGGGGCGGAATGCTGCTGGCCGAAGCGATCGGCGCGGACATCTCCGTGAGCGCCTCGATCCCGATCTCCCTGATCACCGTGCTGTGGGTGGTGGTCTCCGGCATCGGGATGGGGATCGGCTTCGGCGTGGGCACCCAGGTGCCGTGGAAGGTGCTCCCCTGGATGGCGCTGGTCGCGCTGATCTCGGCGCTGATCTCCCACCTCGTCACCGGGCTGTTCATGGAGCGTCTGTACGCGGTGACGCTCGCCGGGCTCTTCACCGGGCTGATCGCGGTGGTGCTCGGGGACCGCCTGCGGGTGCCGACCCTGCTCTTCGTGATGGGCGGGATCATCCCGCTGGTGCCCGGCAGCCTCATCTACCGGGGACTCCTGGGGCTGGGGGACGACGTCAGCTCCGGCGCCAGCGAGTTGTTCGGGGCGGGTGAGATCGCCGTGGGCATCGCCGCCGGAGCCGTGCTCGGCCAGCTGCTGGCCTCGCGCATCCTGCCGTACTTCCGCCGCAGCGACATCGCCTACACCCCGAGCATCTCCCTGCCGTTCACCACGCTGCGCCGTCGTCGGCTCACGATGGGATCGCGCAGCTTCCGGCGTCGCACCGGCACTCCGGTGGTCGAGCCGTCTACGATGACGGGCGAGATGACAGCGCTGTCGCCCGCCCTCTTCGACGAGCTCGATGACCTCGACCCTCCGTCGGACGGCTAGGGACCGCGAACCGATCCCGAGGAGACCCCATGAGCACATCCGCACTGATCGCCGCCGGCGGCTATTCACGCAGCGGCAGCGGCCGCGGCCCGGGGCTCGAGCTGCTGAGGCTCACCACGGGCCACGACGCAGGCGGTCCTTCCGGCACGGCGCCGACCGTGGAGCGGCTCGCCACGGTCGATCTGCCGGATCCGTCCTTCGTGCTCTGGAGCGCCGACGGCTCTCTGCTCTACGCGGTGCTGGAGACGTCCCCGACGCGAGTCGTCGCCGTCCGGATCACGGCCGACGGCTCCTCGGCGGAGATCGTCGGTGACCTCGCGCTGGACGGATCGGGCGGCTGTCACTTGGCTCCGGGGCGCAGCGCGGGGACCCTGCTGGTCGCCGACTACGGCTCGGGCACCGTGGAGACCGTGCGCCTGGACGACGACGGCGTGCCGGTCGAGGTCATCGACGTCGACGACCACCACGACCGCAGCGAGGGGCAGGATCCCCACCCGCACCAGGTGGTCGCCCTGCCCGGCACCGAGGCGCTGGCGGTGCCGGATCTCGGCCTGGACCGCGTGATCCTCTACCGGCAGGACTCGGCCGGCCAGATGGGCCTGACCGGCGAGATCCCTCTGAGCAGGGGGAGCGGGCCTCGGCATCTCGCGCCGGACCACGAGTCCGAGCAGCTGCACATCTCCTGCGAGCTCTCCGGGATGGTGGCCACGGCGGCACGACGGCCCGTGGAGACCTCGCGCACGGCACCGACCGCGCTGAACGGAACCGCGCTGAGCTGGAGCGTGCGCTCCATGATCCCGGCCAGCGGCCGGGAGGGGGACAACGCGCTCTCCCATATCGAGCTCGCCGACGATGACGGGATGCTGCTGGTCGCCAACCGCGGACCGGACACGATCTCCCTGCTGTCGCTGACGATGATGCGACCGCAGATCGTCGCCGAGATCGAGGTGGGTGCCCATCCCCGCCACTTCACGCAGCTGGGAGATCTGGTCCTGGTGGCGGCCCAGGAGGGCGATCGCATCGATGTGCTGCGCCGGAAGGACGAGACTCTCTCGATCGCCGCGGACCCGATCCCCGCCCCGTCGGTGTCCTGCCTCGCCGTGCGTCCCTGAGGTCCCGCTGGTTCCTGGCGCGGCTCCGCCGCCCGTCTTGAAGAACTGATCTGCGCTCTTGTCGCGCTGACGGTTAGACTCGCTGACGCCGTGCCGGATGTTGCCATGGGGCTCTGCCCCGTGCGCCGGCCTTCGACCGTTCGGGAGGAACACCATGACCACTGCCGCAGACGCCGGCGCCGCCGCAGACACCGGACGCTCTGGCGCCCCGGTCACCGTGACCCCTGCCGTGACGCTGTCCTCGGCGCCGGATCGCGGTGAGGCCGCCGAGCGAGTCGAGTCGCTGTTCGCCGAGTCGTTCGGCTACGCCCCCGACGGTGTGTGGTCCGCCCCGGGACGCGTGAACATCATCGGCGAGCACGTCGACTACCAGGACGGCCTGTGCCTGCCGATGGCGATCTCCCATCGGTGCTTCGCGGCCGCCGCGCGCACGCCCACCGACCTCGTCCGCCTGCGGTCCGCCCAGGACGACCAGGTCCTGGAGATCCATGCCGGCGACCTCGAGCCCGGGGCCGTCGACGGCTGGCCCGCGTATGTGGCCGGGGTGCTGTGGGCGCTGCGGGCGCACATCTCCGGTGCCACCACCCAGGGCATGGACATCATGATCGACGGCCAGGTGCCGCTCGGCGCCGGGCTCTCCAGCTCCGCCGCTCTCGAGTGCTCCGCGGCGGAGGCGATCGAGGCCTTGCTGTCGCTGGGCACCACGCCTCTTCAGCGGGTCCGCGCCGCGATCACGGCCGAGACCGACTTCGCCGGTGCCTCGACCGGAGGGTTGGACCAGTCCGCCTCGGTGCTCTCGCGCGCCGGGCATGCGCTGTTCCTGGACTGCCGCGACTTCTCGACCCGCGCGGTCCCGTGGGACCTCGCCTCCCAGGGACTCGCGCTGCTGATCACCGATACCCGCGCCGAGCACTCCCACGTCGATGGCGAGTACACGGCCCGACGGGCAGACAGCGAGCGCGCCGCCGCCGCCCTGGGCGTGGCGACGCTCCGCGACGCGGATGCCGCCCAGCTCGACACGCTGCCGGCGAGCCTGGAGGACGAGGTCGTGCGCCGACGTGCCCGCCACGCGATCAGCGAGATCCAGCGGGTGAAGGACTTCGATGCACTGCTCGCCGCGGGCACCGTGCGGGATAACGTCCGGGAGCTCGGGGACCTGCTGAACGCCTCGCACGATTCGCTGCGCGACGACTACGAGGTGACCGTCCCTCAGCTCGACACGGCGGTCGACGCCGCACGCCAGGCGGGTGCCCACGGCGCCCGCATGACCGGTGGTGGCTTCGGTGGCTCCACGATCGCCCTCGTCGAGGCGGACCAGGCGGAGCACGTGGCCACGGCCATCGCCGCCGCCTTCTCCGAGCGCGGGTTCACGGCGCCGGAGTTCTTCCTCGCCCTGCCGTCGGAGGGTGCTGGACAGGACCGCTGAGCCAGTCCTCCACGCCGGCCAGGAGCCGGTGCTTCGTCGTCTCGTCCGCGGCGGAGATCCTGATCGAGGAGGCGGCGAGGCCCGCGAGCTCGGCATCGCTGAAGCCGATGGCCCGTGCGGTCTCGTACTGGTCCACCAGGCGTGATCCGAACAGCAGCGGATCGTCGGCGCCGAGCGCGATCTGGGCGCCGGCGTCGACCAGCTGGCGCAGCGGGATGTCGGCGGGGTCGGCGACCACACCGAGCGAGGCGTTGGAGGCGGGGCACACCTCGAGCCCGATGCCGGCCTCCACGATCCGGTCCAGCAGCTCCGGGTCGTCGGCCGCGCGCACCCCGTGCCCGAGCCGGGTCGGCGCCAGATGCTCCACAACGTCCTCGACGTGGGTCGGGCCCAGCAGCTCGCCCCCGTGCGGGACCGAGAGCAGTCCGGCCCGACGGGCGATCGTGAAGGCTGGCCCGTACTCGGCGGTCACGCCGCGGCGCTCGTCGTTGGACAGGCCGAAGCCGATGACGCGGCCCGCATGCCGGGCCGCGAGGCGCGCGAGGGTCCGGGCATCGAGCGGATGTCGTGTCCGGGAAGCGGCGACGATGAGGCCGATGCTCACACCGGTCTCCGCCTCGGAGCGCGTCGCCTGGTCCACGACGATCTCGAGGGCAGGGGTGAGCCCGCCGACGAAGGGTGCATAGCTGGTCGGGTCGACCTGCAGCTCGAGCCGTCCGGAGCCCTCCGCCGCATCGTCGAGCGCCGCCTCGTGGACGATGCGCCGCATCGCCGATTCGGAGTCGACCACGGCGCGCGCCGCGTCGTACTGCCGCTGGAAGCGGAACCAGCCGCGCCGCGTCGGCTCCACCTGCAGGGCGACGTCGTCGGTGAGGGACCGCGGCAGCCGGATGCCCCGCTCCTCGGCGAGCTGACGCAGCGTCGACGGGCGCATCGACCCCGTGAAGTGCAGGTGGAGATGCGCCTTGGGCAGCGCCGCGAGGTCACGGCCAGGGCTCGCCGGGAAGGCGGAGCTCATCGTGGTGTCACCTCGCGCCGTGGGCCGCGGCGCACGGCCTCACTCGGAGAGCAGGGCCGCCACACGGTCGATGCCCTCGGCGAGCTCGTCATCGTTGAGGGCGTAGGAGAACCGCAGGTGCCCGGGAGCGCCGAATGCTTCGCCCGGGACCGCTGCGACCTCGGCCTCCTGCAGGATCACGGCGGCCAGCTCGACCGAGGTGGAGACCGTCGTGCCGCGGATCTCCCGTCCCAGCGCGCCGGAGACGTCCGGGAAGGCGTAGAACGCGCCGGTGGGCGTGGGGACGGTGAAGCCCGGAACGGCGGAGAGCTTCTCGACCATGGTGCGTCGGCGGCGGTCGAAGGCCTCGCGCATGGCGTCGACCGGCTCCATCGGCCCGGTCACCGCGGCGATCGCGGCGCGCTGGGCGATGTTGTTCACGTGCGAGGTGAGGTGGGACTGGAGGTTGCTCGCCGCAGCGATGACGTCCTTGGGGCCCACCATCCAGCCCACGCGCCAGCCGGTCATCGCGAAGGACTTCGCCACGCCGCCCAGCAGCACCGTGGTCTCCGCGAGCTCGGGGACCTCGGCGAGGATCGACGTGAACGGCACCCCGTCGTAGGTGAGGTGCTGGTAGATCTCGTCGGTGACCACCCAGATCCCGTGCTCATGGGCCCAGCGGCCCACCTCGCGCAGCTGCTCCGCCGTGAGCACCACGCCCGTCGGGTTCGAGGGGGAGCAGATCAGGATCGCGCGGGTGCGCTCGGTGCGTGCCGCCTCGAGCTGCTCGATCGTGGGCACGTAGCCCTGGTCGACTCCGGCCAGGACCGGCACCTCGGTGGCCCCCGCCAGGCGGATCGCCTCGGGGTAGGTGGTCCAGTACGGGGCCGGCAGCAGGACCTCGTCGCCCGGGTCCAGCAGCGTTGCGAAGGTCTGGTACACGGCCTGCTTGCCGCCGTTGGTGACCAGCACCTGCGTCGGCTCGATCGCGAGCCCGGTCGACCTCGAGACCGTCTCGGCGAGGGCCAGACGCAGCTCCGGAAGGCCACCGGTGGGGGAGTAGCGATGGTTCGCCGGGACGGACGCGGCCTCGATCGCGGCGTCGACGATGTGCTGCGGCGTCGGGAAGTCGGGCTCGCCGGCACCGAAGCCGATCACGGGACGGCCGGCCGCCTTCAGAGCTTTCGCGGTGGCGTCGACCGCGAGGGTCGCAGAGGGAGCGATCGAGCCGATCCGCGTCGAGATGCGGGCGCGCTCGGCGGTCTGGGCGGTGCTGGTGGCGGGGGATGCGTCGTCGGTGGTCACCCGCCTATCGTGGCAGAGGTCTCGTCTCTCTGCCAGATCGACCCGCCAGCGGACACCTGCTCCGGGCGATCGGCCCGCGTGCGCAGCCTGACGGGCTGTGAGCGGCTCGGAACGCCCTAAGGGAGGCCCAGGACCGCCGAGAACTGCCCAGAACAGCCCAGAACAGCCCAGAACGGCCCAGGACAGCCCAGGGCAGCTCAGAACGGCGAGAACAGCCCAGGAAAGGCCAGAAACGCCGGAAAAGGCATCATGTGAGGTCCCAGGGGATCGCGATGCGGACGTCGGACGGTCTCGGAGGGGGTACTCTCGACTCCGGTCGGCATCGGGCAGGTCCCAGGGCCGTGCAGGAGTCGATGTGATCTGCCGCCAGCGGATTCGCACCAGGTCCTCACGGCTTGTATGCTGGTCGCTGGTCAGAAGAGCGGATGTCGGCAACGGCTCCGCAGATCAACCTCTCGAGGGTTTTCCCTCGTGAAGGGCAGTGGCGCAATTGGTAGCGCAGCGGTCTCCAAAACCGCAGGTTGCAGGTTCGAGCCCTGTCTGCCCTGCCGGTCCGATCGGGTTCACCCGATCGGATGCGGTTGACCTCGACGAGATCGGACAGCTCAGACGTGAATTCCAGCCAGAACGCCCCGTCGACGCCCACCAGTGGCGAAGCGCCGGGCACCGGGTCCCGGAACCCGTTCGTGGCCATCGGTCTGTTCGTCCGCCAGGTCATCGCAGAGCTCAAGAAGGTCGTCGTCCCGACCCGCAAGGAGCTGGTCTCGTACTCGGCCATCGTCCTCGCGTTCGTCATCGTGATGATCCTGTTGATCTTCGGCCTCGACGCCGCATTCAGCTGGCTGTCCCGGATCGCTTTCACGGATCCCGGCGCGGGACTCTGAGTCCGGCCGTGCCGTCGTACGCCGCACCGTGCCCGATCAGTCCCACAGCCGCCAGGAAGGCAGGTTCCCGCTGATGAGCGATCAGACCTCATCCCCCGAAGAGCCCTACCAGGACGTCGACGACTCCCTGTCGTTCTCGTCGTCGCCCCAGGCCGAGACGGCGGCACCCGAGGGTGCCGCGTCCGACCTCGAGTCGCAGAGCGCCGAGGGCAGCTCCCTCGAGGGCGCCGATGACGTCGAGCAGGCAGATTCCGAGCAGACGGACGATGCCGAGCTGACGGACTCCGCCGAGCAGGGCGACGATGCCGAGCAGGCCGACGACGTGGAGCCCTCCACCACGGAGGCAGGCGATTCTGCCGCCGTCGAGGCCGACGACTCCGAGGGCGTCGAGCCCGCAGACTCCGACGAGTCCGGCGATTCTGAGGAGTCCGACGACTCCGAGGAGGACCCGCTCCTCCAGCTCAAGATGCACCTGCGCTCCGCGCTCGGCGAGTGGTACGTCATCCATTCCTACTCCGGTCACGAGAACCGCGTGAAGACGCAGCTCGCGACGCGTACCGAGACTCAGGACATGGAGGACTACATCTTCGAGGTCCAGGTCCCGATGGAGGACGCGACCGAGGTCAAGAACGGCCAGAAGAAGATCGTCCGCCGAGTGCGCATCCCCGGCTACGTGCTGGTGCGCATGGACCTGACCACGGAGTCCTGGCGAGTCGTGCGCGACACCCCGGGTGTGACCGGATTCGTCGGCAACGCCACAGAGCCCACCCCGCTGAACTTCGACGAGATCTACTCGATGCTCGAGCCGTCCGTCGGCCTGCCCGAGAAGAAGCGCTCCACCGGGGGCACCCCGGCGAAGTCGACCGCACAGAAGATGCCCGACTTCCAGGTCGGTGAATCCGTCACGGTCATGGACGGGCCCTTCGAGACCATGCCGGCCTCGATCTCCGAGATCCACACGGAGTCGCAGAAGCTGCAGGTCCTCGTGTCGATCTTCGGCCGCGAGACTCCCGTCGAGCTCGCCTTCGATCAGGTCGCCAAGATCTGATCCCCCAGAACTGATCGGCGCCGCGGCCTTCGGGCCGGGGGAATACGACCAGGATCACCCTTGATCCCGGTCGACGCCGACGCGACGTGCAGGTAGCGTCGCATCGGACCTGTTTCCGCCTTCGGGCGACTGAGGTCCTGCAGTGGGAGGAACGCATGATGAGTTCTGCCCGAACCACGACAGAATGAGGAAGAGCAATGGCTCCCAAGAAGAAGATCGCGAGCGTCATCAAGCTCCAGATCCAGGCCGGCCAGGCCACACCTGCGCCGCCCGTGGGTCCCGCGCTCGGCGCTGCCGGCGTGAACATGATGGAGTTCGTGAAGGCCTACAACGATCGCACCGCCGATCAGCGTGGCAACATCGTCCCGGTCGAGATCACGGTCTACGAGGATCGCTCGTTCACCTTCATCACGAAGACCCCGCCGGCCGCTGAGCTCATCAAGAAGGCCGCTGGCCTTCAGAAGGGCTCCGCGACGCCGCACACCGACAAGGTCGGAAAGATCACCCAGGCTCAGGTCCGCGAGATCGCGGAGACGAAGATGCCTGATCTGAACGCGAACGACATGGAGGCCGCGTCGAAGATCGTCGCCGGTACCGCTCGTTCCATGGGCATCACGGTGGAGGGCTGACGATATGGGTTTCCGTAGCAAGGGTTACAAGGACAACGCTGCCAAGATCGAAGAGGGCCGCGCGTACGCGCCGCTGGACGCTCTCCGACTGGCGCAGAAGACCTCTCCCGCGAAGTTCGACGCGTCCGTCGAGGTCGCGATGAGCCTGGGCGTCGATCCCCGCAAGGCGGATCAGATGGTGCGCGGCACCGTCAACCTGCCCAACGGCACCGGCAAGACGGCCCGCGTGATCGTCTTCGCGACGGGTGCGCAGGCCGAGGCCGCTCTCGAGGCAGGCGCCGACGAGGTCGGCGACGACGAGCTCATCGAGAAGGTCGCCGGCGGGTGGACCGACTTCGACGCGGCCGTGGCCACGCCGAACCTGATGGGCAAGGTCGGCAAGCTGGGCCGCGTGCTCGGCCCCCGCGGCCTCATGCCGAACCCGAAGACCGGCACGGTCACGATGGACACGGCCAAGGCCGTCTCCGACATCAAGGGCGGCAAGATCGAGTTCCGCACCGACCGTGCAGCCAATCTGCACTACATCGTCGGCAAGGTGTCGTTCTCCGACCAGCAGCTGGCCGAGAACTACGTCGCCGCGCTCGACGAGATCCTCCGTCTGAAGCCGTCCTCCTCGAAGGGCCGCTACATCGAGAAGATCACCGTGTCCACCACCATGGGCCCGGGCATCGCGATCGACGTGAACCGCACGCGCAACCTCCTCGAGGAGACCGACGAGGCCTGATCCTCAGCGGTCGCCTCCGGCGGTGCATCTCGACGCCCCGTCCACCTCACGGTGGGCGGGGTGTCGTCGTGTTCGAGCTGAGCGGTGCCGCGTCGACAGTCGCGGGCCGCGCACCAGCTACGGGCCGCGTCGACCGCTACGGTGGCCCGGTGATCGATCTGCTCTCACTGACACGCACCCACCTGACCGCGGAGCACCTCGTGCTCTCAGCGGGGGAGGTCCTGGCGCGGTACGACCACCTCACCCAGGACTCCGGCAACATCTCCTGGCTGGTCAGGACTGGAGAGGGCGACCTCTTCGTGAAGACCGCGGGGACCCACGCGCCGCCACCGGCCGGCGCTACGGTTCAGTATCTCGACCACGCCGGTCGCGTCAGGCTGCTGCGCTCCGCCGTGGAGCTCGCACGCAGCGTCGAGCATCCGGTCCTCGCCCGCCTGCGCTCGGTGATCGAGACGGCGGACGGCCCTGCCCTTGTCTACGATCGGGCGCCGGGTGAGCTGGTCGGCGTCCCGTCCGCGCAGCGCGAGGATCCGACGTCGCCGTACCGACGCTTCGCCACCGCGTCCGCCGAGCTGCGGCTGGAGGTCCTGGACCAGCTGCTCGACGCTCACGTCGCGCTGGAATCGGCCGGGTGGGTGGCCTGCGACCTCTACGACGGCTGCCTCATGGTGGACCTGGCGGCGGGGCGCCTCACCCTGATCGATCTCGACACCTATCGGCGCGGCGCCTCCGTCAACGACATGGGCCGCATGTTCGGGTCGAGCCGTTTCATGGCTCCCGAGGAGTTCGAGCTGGGCGCTCCGTTGGACGCACGCACCACCGTGTTCACCCTCGGGCGGCTGGTGCGCCATGTCGGGACCGGACTGACCGAGGATCTCGCGCAGTTCTGCGGGGGAGCGGAGGCGGCCGAGGTGGTCGACCGCGCGACGCGGCCGGTATGCAGGGAGCGCTTCGGCACGGTCCGCGAGTTGGCTGCGGCCTGGTGTGCTGCCCGTCGCTCCGCCCGCTGAGAGGAGGGCGACGGAGCGATGAGGCTGAGTGCTCGCGCCCGGGTGCCCAGATGTGACACAGACCGCCGGCTCTCCCATGGCGTCGGACCGCTTCTGTGGTCTACTCTGGACATACCGAAGACCGCCGGTTGTCGCGCTCGACCCCGAGAGCGACCGAAGAGATCCCGTCAGGGATGGCCTGCGCAGGTGAAGAAGCGACTGTCGTACGGTCGCCCCAGTCCGGCCCCGGCCGGTGCCCTCCGGGGTATGGGGATCTCGTGCGATCGAGGCCTCGACACTTGCGTGTCGAGGCCTTTCCTGTGTCCAGGACTTCTTCACCCGGTGGCGAGAGACCTCTGGAAGGAGGGCCATGGCTAACCCCGAAAAGGTTGATGCCGTCTCGGAGATCGCGGACCTGTTCCGCGAGTCCGACGCCGCTGTCATCACCGAGTATCGCGGGCTCAGCGTGGGGGATCTCAAGGAGCTTCGCCGCTCGTTGGGTTCCGAGACCACTTACGCCGTGGTGAAGAACACGCTCACCGAGATCGCCGCCCGCGAGGCCGGCATCACGGCCTTCGATGGCACGCTCAGCGGTCCGACCGCTATCGCGTTCATCAAGGGTGAGCCGGTGGGGCCCGCCAAGGCCCTGCGTGACTTCGCCAAGACCCACGAGCAGCTCGTGATCAAGTCCGGTTACTTCGAGGGCACTGTGCTCTCGAAGGAGGACGTCCAGAAGCTTGCGGACCTCGAGTCCCGCGAGGTCCTGCTGGCCAAGGCCGCCGGTGCCATGAAGGCATCGATGTCCAAGGCCGCCGCCACGTTTGCGGCGCCGCTGTCGAAGGCAGCACGCACCGTGGACGCGCTGCGGGCCAAGCAAGAAGCCTGAGGATCCGAGGCTCCGGCCTCACTCCTCACGGCCTCGGCGCTGTCCCCCGGAATCCCTCATGGGAGACCGGACTGCTAGACCAGGCGCGTGTGCGCCACCGATACCGCAGGGACCCAGGTCCCGACCATAGGAAGGAACGCCACCATGGCTAAGCTCAGCAACGACGAGCTCATCGAAGCTTTCAAGGAAATGTCCCTCATCGAGCTCTCCGAGTTCGTGAAGCAGTTCGAGGACGTCTTCGACGTCACCGCTGCTGCCCCCGTGGCCGTCGCCGCTGCCGGCGGCGCCGCCGGTGGCGAGGCTGTCGAAGAGGAGGAGAAGGACGAGTTCGACGTCGTTCTCGAGTCGGCCGGTTCTGCGAAGATCGCCGTCATCAAGGAGGTGCGCGGCCTCACCTCCCTCGGTCTGAAGGAGGCCAAGGCGCTCGTCGACGAGGCTCCCAAGGCTGTCCTCGAGGCTGTCAAGAAGGACGACGCCGAGGCTGCCAAGGCGAAGCTCGAGGAGGCCGGCGCGACCGTCTCCGTCAAGTGATTCGTGGCGCTCGCCCCGGTGAGCGCCCCGCTTGATGGCAGTCGCACTGCTCCTGAAGGGCCGTCCCGCATCTGCGGGACGGCCCTTCTGCTGTCCCCGGGTGTCTCTGCTGCCCCGGGCGACGTTGCCGTCCCCGGGTGTCTCTGCTGTCCCGGGCGTTGAGAATCGGCACGTGTCCGCCGACGGGGAGGCCCCGCCGTGACGAGCGGTACCGCCCAGAGCGACGCAGGGCGATGTGTCCTATGCCGCAGACCGTCATCCTCGACGCACCGGCCAGCCCACAGCCGGAAGATCCGAGGCGACGCGCCTGGCGCTCCGCCGGCTCCGGGGGAGCGGCACGGCGGCATCGATGCCGCCGGCAGCACCTCTCGACCATCGCCCGGGACGACGTCGGGCGGCCCGCGGATCCGTCAGGAGACCGGCGAGGGCGACCCGTGAACAGCGCTGCGACGTGCCGCGACACCCCGGGGAGAGCCCCCAGTGCTTGACTCCGGAGGAAATTCCGTCCATCCTGTTCGGCGTACGGAGCTGTTCCTGCCGCATGTGTCCCGCTGAGCCGAGCTCGCGAGGGCCGGTCGAGCCAGACGGGCAGGAAGCACCGGCAGAACTTCTACGCCAGGCATATATCGGCCGACGTGGATGGACTCGTCGCATCGCGACTGTTGTGTCCATCCGCGTATTTGTGTATGCTCGTTCCTTGCGCTGTGCGTCGCCCGTGGGTTCTGCTGTCCTGACAGTCTGTGCCTGCTCCATAACCCTTGACGGGTGTTCGCCGCGCCTGGGATTCCGTCATCGGCCTGTGGAAGGACCCCCCTTGGCTGCCTCGAGCACCGATCGCACTACTGACATCGCACTTCGTACCGCCTCTCCTCGCGTCACCTTCGCGAAGCTCGGCGACCCTATCGACGTACCTGATCTGCTGAGTCTGCAGACCACCTCGTTCGACTGGTTGCTGGGCAATGATCGCTGGAAGGAGCGTGCCGAGGAGGCCGCTTCTGACGGGCGCGAGGATGTTCCGCAGACCTCCGGTCTCGCAGACATCCTCGAGGAGATCTCCCCGATCGAGGACTTCGCCGGCAATATGTCGCTGTCCTTCCGGGATCACACCTTCGACGACCCGAAGTACACGGTCGAGGAGTGCAAGGAGAAGGACCTCACCTACGCAGCTCCGATGTACGTCATCGCGGAGTTCATGAACAACGAGACCGGTGAGATCAAGACCCAGACGGTCTTCATGGGCGAGTTCCCGCTCATGACCGACAAGGGCACGTTCATCATCAACGGCACCGAGCGTGTCGTCGTCTCCCAGCTGGTCCGCTCCCCGGGCGTGTACTTCGAGGAGAGCATCGACAAGACCAGCGACAAGCGCATCTTCAGCACGAAGGTCATCCCGTCGCGCGGTGCCTGGCTCGAGTTCGAGGTCGACAAGCGCGATCAGGTCGGTGTGCGCATCGATCGCAAGCGCAAGCAGTCGGTCACGACCCTGCTGCAGGCCCTGGGGCTGTCCCACTCGGACATCCTCGAGGAGTTCGGCGAGTTCGAGTCGATGCGTTCCACGCTCGAGAAGGACCGCGTCTCCTCGCAGGACGAGGCGCTCATGGACATCTACCGCAAGCAGCGTCCGGGCGAGCCGCCCACGCGCGATGCGGGCGAGGCCATGCTGAACAACCTCTACTTCAACGCGAAGCGCTACGACCTCGCGAAGGTCGGCCGCTACAAGATCGGCAAGAAGCTCGGTCTCGAGGGCAGCCTCTCCGAGTCGACCCTCCGCCTCGAGGACATCGTCGCCTCGATCAAGTACATCGTCGCGTTGCATGACGGCGTCTCGGAGTACTCGAGCAAGGATGGCAAGGTCGTCCGCGTCGAGACCGACGACATCGACCACTTCGGCAACCGTCGCATCCGCGCCGTGGGCGAGCTGATCCAGAACCAGGTCCGCACCGGCCTGTCCCGCATGGAGCGCGTCGTCCGCGAGCGCATGACCACGCAGGACGTCGAGGCGATCACCCCGCTGACGCTGATCAACATCCGTCCCGTCACCGCGGCGATCAAGGAGTTCTTCGGAACCTCCCAGCTGTCGCAGTTCATGGACCAGAACAACCCGCTGTCGGGCCTGACGCACAAGCGTCGTCTCTCGGCACTGGGCCCGGGCGGCCTCTCCCGCGACCGCGCCGGCATGGAGGTCCGTGACGTCCACCCGTCTCACTACGGCCGCATGTGCCCGATCGAGACCCCTGAGGGTCCGAACATCGGTCTGATCGGCTCGCTGGCGACCTTCGCCCGCATCAACCCCTTCGGCTTCATCGAGACGCCGTACCGCAAGGTCGACAAGGGCCTCGTCACCGACGAGATCGTCTACCTCACCGCGGACGACGAGGATCGCCACATCATCGCCCAGGCCAATGCGAAGATCGGCGATGACGGCCGGTTCGTCGAGGAGCAGGTGCTCGTGCGCCTCACCGGCGGCGAGCCCGACCTGGTCGATGCGGCCGACGTCGACTACATGGACGTCTCCGCACGTCAGATGGTCTCCGTCGCCACCGCGATGATCCCCTTCCTCGAGCATGACGACGCCAACCGTGCGCTGATGGGCTCGAACATGCAGCGCCAGGCCGTGCCGCTGCTCAAGGCCGAGATGCCGCTCGTCGGCACCGGCATGGAGCGCCGCGCAGCTGTCGACGCCGGCGACGTGGTCGTCTCGTCGAAGGCCGGTGTCATCGAGGAGCTGTCCGCGGACCTCATCGTGGTGATGGCCGACGACGGCACCCGTCAGACGTACCCGATCGGGAAGTTCCAGCGCTCCAACGCCGGCAACTCCTACAACCAGCGCGTGCTGTTCGACGAGGGCGACCGCGTCGAGGCCGGCTCCATCCTGGCCGACGGTCCCTCGACCGACCAGGGCGAGCTCTCCATGGGCAAGAACCTGCTGGTCGCGTTCATGTCGTGGGAGGGTCACAACTACGAGGACGGCATCATCCTGTCCTCGCGCCTGGTCCAGGACGACGTCCTCACCTCGATCCACATCGAGGAGCACGAGGTCGACGCCCGCGACACCAAGCTGGGTCGTGAGGAGATCACCCGGGACATCCCGAACGTCGGCGACGACGTGCTGGCCGACCTCGACGAGCGCGGGATCATCCGCATCGGCGCCGAGGTCAACCCCGGCGACATCCTGGTCGGCAAGGTCACCCCCAAGGGCGAGACCGAGCTGACCCCGGAGGAGCGCCTGCTGCGCGCGATCTTCGGCGAGAAGGCCCGCGAGGTGCGCGACACCTCGCTGCGCGTTCCCCACGGCGAGACCGGCACCGTCATCGGTGTCCAGGTCTTCAACGATGAGGAGGATGGCGACATCCTCCCCACCGGTGTCAACGACATGGTCCGCGTCTACGTGGCCCAGAAGCGCAAGATCACCGATGGTGACAAGCTCGCCGGCCGTCACGGCAACAAGGGCGTCATCGCGAAGATCCTGCCGGTCGAGGACATGCCGTTCCTCGAGGACGGCACCCCGGTCGACATCATCCTCAACCCCATGGGTGTGCCCGGTCGTATGAACATCGGCCAGGTCATGGAGACCCACCTCGGGTGGGTCGCCAAGGCCGGCTGGGATCTCGATCCGACCGACCCGAGCGCCGCCGAGCTCCCCGAAGGCGCTCTGCATGGCGATCCCGGCACCCCGGTGGGTGTCCCGGTCTTCGACGGCCTCTCGGCCGAGGAGGTCACCGGACTGATCGCCAACCACCGCCCCAACCGGGACGGCGTGCGGATGGTCAAGGAGAACGGCAAGGCACAGCTGTTCGACGGCCGCTCCGGCGAGCCGCTGCCGGAGCCGATCTCCGTGGGCTACATGTACATCCTGAAGCTCCACCACCTGGTGGACGACAAGCTGCACGCCCGCTCGACCGGCCCCTACTCGATGATCACGCAGCAGCCCCTGGGCGGTAAGGCCCAGTTCGGCGGCCAGCGCTTCGGCGAGATGGAGGTGTGGGCCCTCGAGGCCTACGGCGCCGCATACGCCCTCCAGGAGCTCCTGACGATCAAGTCCGACGACATCGCCGGACGCGTGAAGGTCTACGAGGCCATCGTCAAGGGCGAGAACATCCCCGAGCCCGGGATCCCGGAATCCTTCCGCGTGCTCCTCAAGGAGATGCAGTCCCTGTGCCTGAACGTCGAGGTCCTCTCCTCCGACGGCACGGCCCAGGAAGTTCAGGAAGGCGATGAGGAGGTCTTCCGCGCTGCGGAGGAGCTCGGCATCGACCTGTCCCGCCGGCCCCACGAGGGCGTCGGCTCCATCGAAGAGGTCTGAGGGACGCGGGCTCGGGCGGAGGGGAGCAGTCAGACCCTGCTCCCCTCGCCCTGAGCCCCGCCCTCGACCCCCGTTCCCTCAGACACCACTCTTCCGATCGAGAGAAGGACACCTGTGATCGACGTCAATACCTTCGACGAGCTGCGCATCGGCCTGGCGACCGCCGACGACATCCGCGGCTGGTCCCACGGCGAGGTCAAGAAGCCGGAGACCATCAACTACCGCACCCTCAAGCCCGAGATGGACGGCCTCTTCTGCGAGCGCATCTTCGGCCCCACCCGGGACTGGGAGTGCTACTGCGGCAAGTACAAGCGCGTGCGCTTCAAGGGCATCATCTGCGAGCGCTGCGGCGTGGAGGTCACCAAGTCCTCCGTGCGTCGTGAGCGCATGGGCCACGTGGAGCTCGCCGCTCCCGTCACCCACATCTGGTACTTCAAGGGCGTGCCGAGCCGTCTCGGCTACCTGCTGGACCTCGCGCCGAAGGATCTCGAGAAGATCATCTACTTCGCCGCGTACATGATCACCTCGGTGGACGAGCAGGCTCGCCACGAGGACATGCCTGATCTCCAGGCGCGTTTCGACCTGGAGACCAAGGAGCTCGCCAGCGAGCGGGACGCCGCGCTGAACCAGCGCGCCATCTCCGCCGAGAAGGACCTCGCCCAGCTCGAGGAGGAAGGTGCCAAGGCCGACGCGAAGCGCAAGGTCCGCGACTCCTCCGAGCGCGAGCAGGCACAGATCCGCAAGAAGTACGACGCCGAGATCGATCGCGTCACCCGTGTGTGGGACCGCTTCAAGACGCTCAAGGTCGCAGACCTCGAGGGCGATGAGCAGCTCTACCGCGCGATGAAGCTCCGCTACGGCACGTACTTCGAGGGCGGCATGGGCGCCGAGGCGCTGCAGCGTCGTCTGCTGGACTTCGATCTCGACGCCGAGGCGGTCACGCTGCGTGAGATCATCGCGACCGGCAAGGGCCAGAAGAAGGCCCGTGCCCTCAAGCGCCTCAAGGTCGTCTCGGCCTTCCGGTCCACCACGAACTCGCCCGCGGGCATGGTCCTGGACTGCGTCCCGGTCATCCCCCCGGATCTGCGTCCGATGGTGCAGCTGGACGGCGGCCGCTTCGCGACCTCCGACCTCAACGACCTGTACCGTCGCGTGATCAACCGCAACAACCGTCTCAAGCGGCTGCTCGATCTCGGTGCGCCCGAGATCATCGTGAACAACGAGAAGCGCATGCTGCAGGAGTCGGTCGACTCGCTGTTCGACAACGGCCGACGGGGCCGTCCGGTCACCGGACCGGGCAACCGCCCGCTGAAGTCGCTGTCCGACATGCTCAAGGGCAAGCAGGGTCGTTTCCGTCAGAACCTGCTCGGCAAGCGCGTGGACTACTCCGCCCGCTCCGTCATCGTCAACGGCCCGCAGCTGCGTCTGCACCAGTGCGGCCTGCCCAAGGGCATGGCGCTGGAGCTGTTCAAGCCCTTCGTGATGAAGCGCCTGGTCGAGCTCTCGCATGCGCAGAACGTCAAGGCCGCCAAGCGGATGGTCGAGCGTGCGCGCCCCGAGGTGTGGGACGTCCTCGAAGAGGTCATCACCGAGCACCCCGTGCTGCTGAACCGTGCGCCCACGCTGCACCGTCTGGGCATCCAGGCGTTCGAGCCGCAGCTCGTCGAGGGCAAGGCCATCCACCTGCACCCGCTCGTCTGCGCCGCGTTCAACGCGGACTTCGACGGCGACCAGATGGCTGTGCACCTGCCGCTCTCGGCCGAGGCGCAGGCCGAGGCACGCATCCTGATGCTGTCCAGCAACAACATCCTCAAGCCGTCCGACGGTCGCCCCGTGACCATGCCCGCACAGGACATGATCATCGGTCTGTACCACCTCACGACGGTGCGCGAGGATGTCGCCGGCAAGGGCCGCACCTTCGCCTCCGAGGCGGAAGCCATCATGGCCTTCGACCGCGGAGAGCTCGATCTCAACGCTCCGGTGAGCATCCGTTTCACGGACATCGTGCCGCCGAGCGACTGGGAGGCCCCGGAGGGCTGGACCGAGGGTGACCCGATCACCCTCAGCACCACCCTGGGCACCGTCTACTTCAACGAGACGCTGCCGCCCGACTTCCCGTACGTCCAGGGACAGGTCGGCAAGAAGCGCCTGGGCGGGATCGTCAACACGCTCGCGGAGCGTTACGACAAGGGCCAGGTCGCCGCGTCGCTGGACGCGCTGAAGTCCTATGGCTTCTCGTGGTCCACCCGCTCGGGTGCGTCCTTCGCGCTGTCCGACGTCGTGACCCCTCCGAACAAGCCGGAGATCATCGCGCGCTTCGAGGCCAGGGCCGCACAGGTCCAGGAGAACCGCGACCTCGGACTCATCTCCGAGCACGAGCGCAACATGGAGCAGATCGACATCTGGACCGAGGCGACCAACGAGGTCGACCTGGCCATGCGGGCGAACTTCGACTCGACGAACACCATCTACCGGATGGTGGACTCGGGCGCCCGAGGCAACTGGATGCAGGTCCGTCAGATCGCCGGTATGCGTGGTCTGGTGACCAACCCGAAGGGCGAGATCATCGCCCGTCCGATCCTCTCCAACTACAAGGAGGGGCTCTCGGTCCTGGAGTACTTCATCGCGTCGCACGGGTCCCGCAAGGGCCTCGCGGATACCGCGCTGAAGACCGCTCAGTCGGGCTACCTGACCCGTCGTCTGGTCGACGTCTCCCAGGACGTCATCGTCCGCGAGGAGAACTGCGGCACGACGAAGGGGCTCGTCCTTCCGGTCGCGGTCGAGGAGGGCGGCGTGCTGCGTCCCCACGAGCACGCGGAGTCCACGGTGTACGGGCGCGTCCTGGCCACCGCGGCGGTCGGCGCCGACGGCACCGAGGCGGCCCCGGCCGGTTCGGAGCTGGGCGATGTGCTCATCGAGCAGCTCGTCGAGGCCGGTGTGCGCGAGGTGAAGATCCGCTCCGTGCTGACCTGTGACTCTGCGGTCGGCACCTGTGTCCACTGCTACGGCCGTTCGCTCGCGACCGGCCAGCTCGTCGACATCGGTGAGGCCGTCGGCATCGTCGCGGCCCAGTCGATCGGTGAGCCCGGTACTCAGCTGACCATGCGTACCTTCCACTCCGGTGGTGTGGCGAGCGCGGACGGCGACATCACGCACGGGCTGCCCCGTATCCAGGAGCTCTTCGAGGCCCGTACCCCGGCCGGCTTCGCGCCGATCTCGGAGTTCGCCGGTCGCGTGGAGATCGAGGAGAACGACAAGCAGCGCCGCCTCACGGTCACCCCTGACGACGGCTCCGAGCCGGTCGTCTACACGGTGTCCAAGCGCGTGACCCTCCTGGTCTCGGCCGGCGAGCACATCGAGGTCGGCCAGCAGCTGACCCAGGGCTCGGTGGATCCGAAGCAGGTTCTGCGGATCCTCGGCCCCCGCAAGGTGCAGCAGCACCTGGTGGACGAGGTGCAGAAGGTGTACATCAGCCAGGGTGTGGACATCCACGCCAAGCACATCGAGGTCATCGTGCGGCAGATGCTGCGTCGCGTGACGATCATCGAGTCCGGCGACACCGACCTGCTGCCCGGCGACTTCGCCGAGCGCGTGTCCTTCGAGCGGGAGAACCGACGTGTCCTCTCCGAGGGCGGGCAGCCGGCCTCGGGTCGTCCCGAGCTCATGGGCATCACCAAGGCGTCCCTCGCGACCGATTCATGGCTGTCGGCGGCCTCCTTCCAGGAGACCACCCGCGTGCTCACCGAGGCCGCCCTGAACCGCAAGAGCGATCAGCTCATGGGGCTCAAGGAGAACGTCATCATCGGTAAGCTCATCCCGGCCGGTACGGGCCTGTCCCGTTTCCGTCGCATCGCGGTCGAGCCCACCGACGAGGCGAAGGCGCAGATGTACCAGGTGCCCGGCTACGACGAGCTGGACTTCTCCGGCTTCGGCCAGACCGGTGCGGTCAACCTGGACGACATCGACTACGCCGATCCGTTCCGAACGGACTTCCGCTGAGTCGCTGAGCGTCCCGTCGCCCGCGCTCTGAGCGTCGGCGCGGCATGCACGCCATGAGGGGCGGTCCCACGTCGGTGGGGCCGCCCCTCGTCGTGCTGTGCGGGGGAGGCCGGGCGAGAGCCGCGGGGAGGTCTGCCGTGCGGGCAGCTGGTCGCCGCGTCCTCGGGCTCTGTGTCGTGGCGTGCCATGGCCACCTCGGCCTCAGCCTCTGTGATCTGACTCCGTGATCCACGCCCGTGGTGGCCGCCACGATCGGGGCCTCGAGGGCCCGTCGGGGTGACCTGACCGACCCGGATGTTCACGGGAGGGTAAAGACCTCGCGGGTATGCCCCCAAGGTCTTGTCGTAGCCCTTCACCTCCTGGAGATCCCGCGAAAGGATGGCATCTGGCATTCCTGTGCGGTCTTCCCTGCTGCGCTCCGGTCCCGGACGCGCGCCCGCACCGGGACGCTGGGCCCCGTTTCCGGGGCACTCGTGCTCAGGGATGGATGGCCCTGCCGGTCGGCGGCAGAAGAATAGGTGGAACAGTGAAGAAGACCCCGTGGATCATCGCGGCTGCAGCAGTGTGCGTCGTCGGTGTAGGAGGCGGCGGCACGGCCTTCGCCATGTCCAACGAGGCGGCCCTGACGGTGTACGGCCAGCAGACGATGGTCCGTACCTTCTCGCAGCCCACCGTCGCAGAGCTGCTCGAGGCCCAGGGCGTCGAGCTCAAGGACACGGACCTGGTGGTCCCCGATCTCGGGGAGCAGGTCACCGACGGTCTCGACATCCAGATCATCCACCGCACCCCGGTGACGGTCACCGTCGACGGCGCTGACCAGGAGGTCCTCACCAGTGGTGACACGGTCGCCGACGCGCTGGAGGACATCGACTACAAGGCCGAGGGTGCCAGCGTGACGCCTGCTCTCGACACCGAGCTCAGCGCGGAGGCCGCGCAGGTCGACGTGGTCACCCGCAAGACCGTCACCTTCGTGGGACAGAAGGGGCAGGACACCTTCGAGGTGACCGCGCTGACCGTCGACGACGCGATGAAGAAGGTGCTCGGAGACATCGAGGACACCGACAAGGCGTCCGTCGACCGCGACTCGATCCTCGAGGACGGCGCGACCATCACCATCAAGCGTGTCCGCGAGGCCGAGCGCACCGAGACCGTCGAGGTCCCGTTCGAGACGAAGACCGTCGAGGACGACGAGCTGCTCGAGGGCACCACGAAGACCACCACCGAGGGCAAGAAGGGCACGACGGAGAGGGTCTTCGCGGAGAAGACCGTCGACGGCGAGGTCACCGAGTCCGAGCTGGTCTCGGAGAAGGTCGCCGAGAAGCCGGTCACCGAGGTCATCACCAAGGGGACCAAGCCTGCCCCGGAGCCTGAGCCGGCACCCGAGCCGGAGCCCGAGACGAAGGCGGAGTCGTCGTCCTCCTCGGAGTCCGAGCAGGCTCCTTCGCAGAAGACCAACGAGAAGCCCAGCGAGAAGAAGACCGAGAAGAAGAGCACGCAGAACGAGAGCAGCTCGCGCAGCTCCGAGCGCGAGTCCGCCCCGGAGGAGAAGCCTGCGCCCAGTGCGCCGTCGGTCTCCGGTGGCTCCGTGTGGGACCGTCTCGCCCAGTGCGAGTCCGGTGGCAACTGGTCCATCAACACGGGCAACGGGTTCTCCGGCGGTCTCCAGTTCACCAAGTCGACCTGGCTCGCCTTCGGCGGTGGCCAGTACGCTCCGGTGGCGCATCAGGCCAGCCGCGAGCAGCAGATCTCGATCGGCAAGAAGGTCCAGGCCGGGCAGGGCTGGGGCGCCTGGCCCTCCTGCACCTCGCAGCTCGGCATCCGCTGAGCGGAGCTCACCTCACCGGCGACGGCGCGTCCCACGGGGCGCTGACCTCCCGTCGCAGCAGTGCGCCGAGCGCGTCGCGGATGTCCGCGGCGCGCTCGCGTCGTGGTAAGAGGGCTCTGGCCAGGCGCGCGACGGCACTGGGGCGCCTGTGCGAGTGCCCGGCCAGTGCCCGGCGAGTGCCCCAGGAGGGTCGTGGGGGAGCTCCGCGACGTCCCGCACGTCACAGAGCGACATGTGATCTGCGTCGGAACGCGGGAGAAGCTTTGACCGGGTACCACAGCCGTCAGTAGACTGCGAGTGCGTCCGGAGTGCCCTCTGGTCGTGACTCGGGACAAGATCTGCAGAAGCCCTCCGGGGCGGGTGCGGACGGCGTCCCCCGCGAGGAGCGGATCCTTGCGGCGTGCCCGAATGTGGATCCGGTGGCCATGCCCGGCCCCGACCACGGGCACCGATCACGGTCCTCCTGGACGCCCGGCAGGTGCCATCACCTGACGGGCGGGTCGATCCGCCGACGTTCCCCGGGCTATGGGGACGGTGCATCGGGTCGCCGGCCGCGAGAGCGGTCGAAGAAGTTGATCCGTCGGAGCCAACAGCTCCGGTGGCTGAACAGGAAGAGAAGCTGTGCCCACTATTCAGCAGTTGGTGCGCAAGGGGCGGGACGCTCGGTCGTCCTCCTCCAAGACGCCCGCGCTCAAGGGTTCGCCCCAGCGCCGTGGTGTCTGCACGCGCGTCTACACCCAGACCCCCAAGAAGCCGAACTCCGCGCTGCGCAAGATCGCGCGTGTTCGCCTCTCCACCGGCGTCGAGGTCACCGCGTACATCCCCGGCGAGGGCCACAACCTCCAGGAGCACTCGATCGTGCTGGTCCGCGGCGGTCGTGTGAAGGACCTCCCCGGTGTGCGCTACAAGATCGTCCGAGGCGCACTCGACACCCAGTCCGTGAAGGGCCGCAAGCAGGCTCGTTCGCTCTATGGCGCCAAGAAGGAGAAGAAGTAATGCCTCGTAAGGGCCCCGCTCCCAAGCGCCCGCTGGCCGTCGACCCCGTCTTCGGCTCGCCGATCGTCACGCAGCTCATCAACAAGATCCTCCTCGACGGCAAGAAGACCGTCGCCGAAGGCATCGTCTACGGCGCGCTCGAGGGCGCCCGTGAGAAGAACAGCCAGGATCCGGTCGTCACCCTGAAGAAGGCACTGGACAACATCCGTCCGAGCCTCGAGGTCCGCTCCCGCCGAGTCGGCGGCGCGACCTACCAGGTCCCGATCGAGGTCAAGCCCGGCCGTGCCACCACCCTGGCACTGCGCTGGCTGGTCAGCTACTCGCGCGCCCGCCGCGAGAACACGATGACCGAGCGTCTGATGAACGAGATCCTCGACGCCTCCAACGGCCTCGGTGCCGCTGTGAAGCGCCGCGAGGACACCCACAAGATGGCCGAGTCCAACCGGGCCTTCGCGCACTACCGCTGGTGAGTTCCGGTGGGGCCTTCCCTTCTGGGCAGGCCCCACCGACCGCCCTCCGGCACCTCGACCAGCTCCCGTTCTCCAGAAAGGCACAAGCCAGTGGCACTTGCAGTGCTCAGCGATCTGAACAAGGTCCGCAATATCGGCATCATGGCTCACATCGATGCCGGCAAAACCACGACGACCGAGCGCATCCTCTTCTACACCGGCGTGAACTACAAGATGGGCGAGACCCATGATGGCGCCGGCACCATGGACTGGATGGAGCAGGAGAAGGAGCGCGGCATCACCATCACGTCCGCCGCGACGACCTGCTACTGGCACGACAGCCAGATCAACATCATCGACACCCCCGGCCACGTCGACTTCACCGTCGAGGTGGAGCGCTCGCTGCGCGTGCTCGATGGTGCTGTCGCGGTGTTCGACGGCAAGGAGGGCGTGGAGCCCCAGTCGGAGACCGTCTGGCGCCAGGCCGACAAGTACGACGTGCCCCGCATCTGCTTCGTCAACAAGATGGACAAGCTGGGCGCTGACTTCTTCTTCACCGTGAAGACCATCGAGGATCGTCTCGGCGCGAAGCCGCTGGTCATGCAGATCCCGATCGGTGCAGAGCACGAGTTCAACGGCATCATCGACCTCGTCGAGATGAAGGCCTTCGAATGGCCCGAGACCCTCGAAGAGGACATGCCGGCGATCAACTCGAAGAAGGGCGATCCGTCCCTGGGTCAGTGGCAGCGGGAGATCCCGATCCCCGCTGACCTCCAGGACACGGTCGACGAGTACCGCTCCAAGCTGGTCGAGGATGTCGCCGAGAGCTCCGAGGAGCTCATGGAGGCCTACCTCGAGGAGGGTGACCTCACCCTCGAGCAGCTCAAGAGCGGCATCCGTGCACTGACCGTCAACTCCGAGGCCTACCCGGTCTTCTGCGGCACCGCCTTCAAGAACAAGGGCGTCCAGCTCATGCTCGACGGTGTCGTCGACTACCTCCCCTCGCCCCTCGATGTGCCCCCGATGGTGGGTCACAAGCCGGGCGACGAGGAGACGGAGATCATCCGCAAGCCCGATTGGGACGAGCCCTTCTCGGCGCTCGCCTTCAAGGTCGCCGCGCACGCGTTCTTCGGGTCGCTGACCTACGTGCGCGTCTATTCCGGTCAGGTGAAGCAGGGCGATCAGATCCTGAACGTCACGACCGGCAAGAAGGAGCGCGTCGGCAAGCTGTTCCAGATGCACTCCAACAAGGAGAACCCGGTGGATGAGGCCTTCGCGGGCCACATCTACGCGTTCATCGGCCTCAAGGACACCACAACGGGCGATACGCTCGCTGATCCGGCGAACCCGGTTCAGCTGGAGTCCATGAGCTTCCCGGAGCCCGTCATCTCGGTGGCCATCGAGCCGAAGACCAAGAGCGACCAGGAGAAGCTGGGTGTCGCCATCCAGAAGCTCGCCAAGGAGGACCCGACCTTCCAGGTCGAGTTCGACGAGGAGACCGGTCAGACCGTCATCAAGGGCATGGGCGAGCTGCACCTCGACATCCTCGTGGACCGTATGCGTCGCGAGTTCAACGTCGAGGCCAACATCGGCAAGCCCCAGGTCGCCTACCGCGAGACGATCAAGCGGACTGTGGAGAAGTACGACTTCACCCACAAGAAGCAGACCGGTGGCTCCGGCCAGTTCGCGAAGATCCAGGTCACCTTCGGTCCGCTGACCGACGCCGAGGACGGCGTGTTCTACGAGTTCGAGAACAAGGTCACCGGCGGCCGTATCCCGCGCGAGTACATCCCGAGCGTGGACGCGGGCATCCAGACTGCTCTGCAGTCCGGCATCCTCGCCGGATACCCGGTGGTCAACGTCAAGGCCTCGCTGCTTGACGGCGCCTACCACGATGTCGACTCCTCGGAGATGGCGTTCAAGATCGCCGGCTCCATGGCGGCCAAGGAAGCCCTGCGCAAGGCGCAGCCGGTCATCCTCGAGCCGCTCATGGACGTCGAGGTCCGTACGCCGGAGGACTACATGGGAGATGTCATCGGCGATCTGAACTCGCGGCGCGGTCAGGTCCAGTCGATGGAGGACGCGAGCGGAGCGAAGATCGTCCGTGCTCTCGTCCCGCTGTCCGAGATGTTCGGGTACGTCGGCGACCTGCGGTCCAAGACCCAGGGTCGCGCGATGTACACGATGCAGTTCGACAGCTACGCGGAGGTCCCCTCCAGCATCGCTGAGGAGATCGTCGCCAAGACCCGGGGCGAGTGAGACACGGGGGAGCAGGTAGGATCCTTCTCCTGTTCCCCCACTTCTCCATCGGCCACCTTCCCACTCGGGAGGGGATCCGATCCCGATCCAAGAAGTACCACGATTAGAAGTCCTAGGAGGACACCATCATGGCCAAGGCCAAGTTCGAGCGGACCAAGCCGCACGTCAACATCGGCACCATCGGTCACGTCGACCATGGCAAGACGACGCTGAGCGCCGCGATCTCGAAGGTTCTGTACGACAAGTTCCCCGAGATCAACCAGAAGCGCGACTTCGACACGATCGATAACGCGCCCGAGGAGAAGCAGCGCGGCATCACGATCAACGTCTCGCACATCGAGTATGAGACCGACAAGCGCCACTACGCGCACGTCGATGCCCCCGGTCACGCCGACTACGTCAAGAACATGATCACCGGCGCGGCTCAGATGGACGGCGCGATCCTCGTGGTCGCCGCCACCGACGGCCCGATGGCTCAGACCCGCGAGCACGTCCTGCTCGCCAAGCAGGTCGGCGTTCCGTACCTGCTCGCAGCTCTCAACAAGTCCGACATGGTCGACGACGAGGAAATCCTCGAGCTCGTCGAGATGGAGGTCCGCGAGATGCTGGGCGCTCAGGGCTTCGACGAGGATGCACCCGTCATCCAGGTCTCCGCTCTCAAGGCCCTCGAGGGCGATGAGAAGTGGGTCAAGAAGATCGAAGAGCTCATGGAGGCTGTGGACGAGAAGATCCCGGACCCCGTCCGCGATCTCGACCAGCCCTTCCTCATGCCGATCGAGGACGTCTTCACGATCCAGGGTCGTGGCACCGTCGTCACCGGTAAGGTCGACCGCGGCAAGCTCGCGATCAACTCGGAGATCGAGATCCTCGGCATCCGTGCGCCCCAGAAGACGATCGTCACGGGCATCGAGATGTTCCACAAGCAGATGGACGAGGCGTGGGCCGGCGAGAACTGCGGCCTCCTCCTTCGTGGCACCAAGCGTGAGGACGTCGAGCGCGGCCAGGTCGTGGCCAAGCCCGGCACCATCACCCCGCACACGAACTTCGAGGGCCAGGTCTACATCCTGTCCAAGGACGAGGGTGGCCGTCACAACCCGTTCTACTCGAACTACCGTCCGCAGTTCTACTTCCGGACCACCGACGTCACCGGCGTCATCGAGCTGCCCGAGGGCACCGAGATGGTCATGCCCGGCGACAACACCGAGATGACGGTCGAGCTCATCCAGCCGATCGCCATGGAGGAGGGCCTCGGCTTCGCCATCCGTGAGGGTGGCCGCACCGTGGGCTCAGGCCGCGTCACCAAGATCATCAAGTGATCTGAGCGGGGGCGACCCCGCAGCGGTGAGGCGTTCGCTGAGCGGACGCTGAGCAGCCAGAAGGCCCCGACCCGGGTTCACCGGGTCGGGGCCTTCGTCTGTTCCCGGACGGAGAGCGCAGGTGCAGGACCTCGTGTTCATGGGCCGAGAGGGCAGGTGCGGGACCGTCTGCTTCCGCTTTGTGAGGGCAGGGCCGGACTGACCCGGACAGCACGAGTCGATCGCGCTACGTCAGGACGAGCAGGACGGGCAGGACAGGTCGCACGCGCGCAAGTGGTGCAGCGCTGCAGAGCCCGGCGACACGAAAGGCCCCGTCCGCTCCATGAGCGGACGGGGCCTTGTCTGTCCAGCCGGTGCCGGTCTGGGTCTCTGCCGATGACATCCCCTGCTGGTGACAGAGTCTGTCGGTGTCAGCCTCTGCTGGTGTCAGTCGATGTCGATGTCAGACGTTGCAGCAGTCAGACATCTCTGATGCCAGCTGGGACGGCTGCCCGGTGGGGCAGTTCATCGGGACTCGCCCTCGGAGTTCTGATCATCTCCGGACTGCTCAGGCTGCTTCGGACGTTCCGGGTAGGAGTAGCCGAAGCCCGGACGATCATGATCCGCGGCCGACGGGGAACCCGATGGCTGTGATCCGTAAGCCTGCGATCCGTGGGCCTGCTCCGCAACAGGACGTTGCGGCTCTGCTGCGGCGGGCGATCCCTCGTAGAGAGCGGTTCCGGCGGGACGGCCGAAGGCGGGCCGTCCCGTGCGCGAGGACGCATCGCTCGCGGTGGGCTGCGGCGCGGAGTCGATCGGCTTGCCGTAGGTGGGGCGCGACGGTCGCTGCGAGTCCGGGCGCTCGGAAGACGGCGGAGAAGCGACGGGCGCCGATCCGTACTGCGGGACCGAGTTTCCTCCGTGAGTGGGCGGGGTCCCGTACGAGGAGTTCGGCTGCGAGGGGCCGGACTGCGAGAAACCGGGCTGCGAGGAACCGGGCTGCGAGGAACCGGGCTGCGACGGACCGGGATAGCCGCTGGGGGCCCCATGGCCCGGCAGCTGGGTGCTGGGGGAGTGCGGCGTGACAGCCGGTGCGGCACCGGTCTCGACGAGGAGACGACGAGCCTCGTCGGCGTGCTTGTGCTCGACCAGGAGCTCGTACTGCATCGGGATCGTCGAGGTCATTGAGGTGAAGTCCCGTTTGCCGCCCGACATCGCGTAGCCGATGACCGCCCAGACCGTGAAGAACACGATGCCCAGCAGCACACTCGTCAGCACGACCATGAAGTTGCTCGGGGCGATGAGCATCAGCAGCAGGCCCAGGAACAACCCCATCCAGAGTCCCGAGAGCGCGCCCTGCCCGATGACGCGGCCCCAGGACTTCCGTCCGGTGACCCGCTCCATGAGCTTGAGGTCCGTGCCGACGATCAACGTGCTCTGCACCGGGAAGTGGTTGTCCGCCAGGGTGTCGACGACAGCCTGCACCTCCTGGTACGTGCTGTAGACGCCGAGCGAACGCGGGTACTCCAGGTCGTACAGGCGCGCGGTCAGAGGCGAGGCGGGGTGACGTGGCTGGGTCATGGGGTCACCGTAATCCAGCAGGCACAGAATCGGCTGGGCACCTGCCGGACGAATCGTGGGAGTCGTCTGGCACGGACATGCTCCTCGGCGTCCACCACTCGTCATCGACTCGTGACCGATAGAGGCAGTCAAGTGTCCGATTTCGAGGGGCCCGCCACGTAAGGTGAATGTGCAGTCGTCCGATGGGACGACGTCAGTGTTGACACCGCCTTTTCGACGATGAAGACGAAAGAGGAATCTGATGGGCACTTCTGCTGATGACATGACTCCGCTGGAGCGGATCGGTGCGTCACGCCGCCACTTCCTGGCGATCGCCGGAGCGGGCGCCGGCGCCTCGATGCTCGCCGCCTGCGCCGGTGGCGGTGGCGGTGGCGGCGGGGACGAGAAGGAGGGTGGCGGTTCCGTCACCGGCGAGGGGGAGACCTCCGAGGAGAATCCGCTGGGTGTGGACGGCACCCTGCCTGTGCACGCCGTGATCTTCGACGGCGGCTATGGCACCAAGTACGCCGAGGATGCCGGAGCGAAGTATGAGGAGCTGTACCCGGAGTCCAAGGTCACCGTCGACGCGACCGTCAACATCCAGCCCGACCTCCAGCCGCAGTTCGCCGGCGGCACCCCGCCGGATGTCTTCGACAACTCCGGCGCCCAGAAGCTCTCGATCGACGGGCTGATCGACCAGCTCGCGGATCTCGGCGATCTCCTCGCCGCCCCGATGGTCGACGGCGAGGGGACGATCGAGGAGAACCTGCTGCCCGGCGTCACCTCCCCGGGCATGTTCGACGGCACGTTCCTCGGCATGAACTACGTCTACACGGTCTTCGCCCTCTGGTACTCCGCCAAGGAGTTCGAGGAGAAGGGCTGGACCGTCCCGGAGACCTGGGATGACCTCATGACCCTCGGCGAGGAGGTCAAGGGGGAGGGGCGCTACCTGTTCTCCTACGGCGGCCAGAACGCCTCGAACTACTACCAGGAGATGGCCCTCTCCATGGCCGCAAAGCTGGGTGGTCCCGAGGTGCTCACCAAGATCGACAACCTCGAGGAGGACGCGTTCTCCCAGGACGCCGTCGTCCAGGCGTTCGACGCGATGGCTGCGGCCGTCGAGGCCGGCTACTTCGAGCCCGGCGGCGAGGGCATCAAGCACACCGATGCGCAGACCAACTGGGTACAGGGCAAGTCGGTGTTCTACCCCTCCGGCTCCTGGATCGAGAACGAGCAGGCAGACGTCACGCCCGAGGGCTATGCGATGACCGGCGCGCCGGTCCCGTCCCTCCCCGACAGCACGATGCCCTACGAGGCCTTCCACGGCACCGCGGCGGAGCAGTACTTCGTGCCCTCCGGCGGCGAGAACCCCTCGGGCGGTGCCGAGTTCCTGCGCGTGATGCTCTCGAAGGAGCAGGCGAAGAACTTCGCCGAGCTCACCAAGGCGCCGTCGGTCATCAAGGACACCGTGCCGGAGGACGGGTTCGGCTCCACCGCGCTCGCCTCGGTGAACGCGATGATCACCGCGGCAGGCGAGAACACCTTCACCTACAACTTCTCCGACTGGTACGGCCTGGGCGCCGACTCGATCACCAGCTGGACGAAGTTCCTCAAGGGCGACATCGATTCCGCGACCCTCGCCGAGGAGCAGCAGGCCATGATCGACGCCGTTCGGGAGGACGACTCGATCACGAAGTTCAAGGCTGGTTCATGACCTCTCCCGATACCTTCGTCGGGCACGACGAGGCGGCGGCCACGACCACTCCGGTCGTGCGCCGCCGCCGTCGTCGGCCCTCCCTCGAGCGGATGCTGTTCTTCCTGGTGTTCCTGGGGCTCCCGCTCGTCGTCTACCTCATGTTCGTCGTCTCGCCGTTCCTGCAGTCGTTCTACTACTCGCTGACGAACTGGTCGGGCCTCAGCCCGTCGATGGACTTCATCGGACTGGAGAACTACGAGCGGATCTTCGGCGACGCCGTCTTCTGGAAGTCGCTGCGCAACAACCTGATCCTGCTCGTCCTGCTGCCCACGATCACGATCACGCTCTCCTTCGCGCTGGCGGTCATGGTGACCATCGGCGGCAGCACCCACGGCGGCGTCCGCGGCGTGCGCGGGGCGGGGTTCTATCGCGTCATCAGCTTCTTCCCCTATGCCGTTCCGGCGGTCATCACGGGCATCCTGTTCAACTTCATTTACCACCCCGGCGGTGGCCTGCTGAACGGGTTCCTCAACCTCGTGGTGGGCGCCGTGAACGCGGTCATCGGACTGCTCGGGCTCGGCCCGGTCCCCGAGATCCACAACGCCTGGCTCGGCGATCAGCGCTTCGCCCTGGCCGCGGTGGCCTTCGCGATGATCTGGACCTTCGTCGGCTTCTACATGGTGCTGTTCGTCGCGTCGATCAAGTCGATCCCCTCCGAGGTCCTCGAGGCGGCTCGCATCGACGGCGCCGGCCGGCTGCGCACCGCCGTCCAGGTCGTCGCCCCCATGGTGCGGGACAACATCTCCACGGCCGTGGTCTACATCGGCATCTTCGCCCTGGACGCCTTCACCTTCATCTCCGTGATGACACCCAACGGAGGGACCGGCAACAGCACCAAGGTCGTGTCCCTGCACCTGTACCAGACCGCCTTCCGTGACGGCCGCTTCGGTGAGGCGAGCGCGATGGGAGTGCTCATGGCGATCGTGACGATGCTGGTGGCCGTCGTGGTCATCACCGTCGGGCGGCCCCGGAAGGACGAACGATGAACCCGACCACCACGCGCCCCGGCGCCGAGCACACGGACCGACCGGCCGACGTCACCGCCGCCGGTCGACGACGCGGCGGGAGCTCCGCACGGCCCCCGCGCAGCAGCGAGGGACGGGGCTACTCGGCTCTTCACCACATCATCCTGAGCATCTGGGCGCTCCTGGTGATCCTGCCCCTGCTGTGGACCGTCTACACATCGTTCAAGACCTCCCAGGAGATCCTCACGGATCCCTTCGGGCTGCCGGCCGAGCCGCAGCTGGAGAACTACTCCCGGGCGTGGACCGAGGCCAAGATCGGGCAGTACTTCGCCAACACCCTGATCGTGGTCGGCTCCGCGCTGATCATCGTGATGCTGCTGGGCGCGATGTGCGCGTACATCCTGGCCCGGTACAGGTTCCCCGGGAACCGGGCGATCTACTTCGGAATGGTCGCCGGCCTCACGTTCCCGATCTTCCTCGCGGTGGTCCCGCTGTTCTTCGTGCTGCGGAACATGGGCCTGCTCGAAGGACGGATGGGGCTCGTGGGCGTGACCCTGTCCTATGTCGCCTTCGCGCTCCCGTTCACGGTGTTCTTCCTGCACTCCTTCTTCGCGAGCCTGCCGGAGGAGATCGGCGAGGCGGCGGCCATCGACGGCGCCGGCGACTTCCGCACCTTCTTCCAGGTGATGCTGCCGATGGCGAAGCCGGGCCTCGCCTCGCTCGCGATCTTCAACTTCCTGGGCCTGTGGAACCAGTACCTGCTGCCGCTGGTGCTCAACACCGACCGACGCAACTACGTGCTGGCACAGGGCCTCGTGAACCTGCAGGCGCAGCAGGGCTACAAGGTCGACTGGGGAGGCATGTTCGCCTCCGTGGTGATCACCGTGATCCCGGTGATCGTGGTCTACGTGATCTTCCAGCGCCAGCTGCAGGGCGGCGTCGGTCCCAGCACGAACAAGTGACCCGAGGCGTGCCGGGGGCCGAGGCGTGCCGGGGCCGGTGCGGGCCTGTGCTGGGTCGCGCGGGGCTGTGCCGGTCGCAGCAGGCCCATGCGCGCCCGCAGGGGCCGGCCGGGCAGGCTCCAGCGCGGAGAGTGACCAGCCGTGGTGACGACGGGCCCCGCTGTGTTCTGTGACCGGGTGCACCCGGCCTCCCCTTGTGGGGCTGTGGGGTGTCTGGCAGACTAGACGAGTTGTCTGCGCGGACCGACATGCCCGGTTCCGTTCTCCGTGGGTCTCCGACCTGCGGCGAATGATCACCGGATGAGGTCCATCCCGAGGATGCGAACTCTGCCCCTGGCAGAGATTGCGCATCGATACGAGGGAACGTTGCAGAACCAGCCGATTCTCGGCGGCCGAATGCTGGGCTCGTGTGCCCCGCAGAGGCCGACACGCCCGTCCTCGGGTACCGGGGATCGGGTGTATCCATGCCAGACGAAAGAGAGACAGGACGCCATGGCGGGACAGAAGATCCGCATCCGGCTCAAGTCGTACGACCACGAGGTGATCGACACCTCTGCGCGCAAGATCGTGGACACGGTCACCAGCGCGGGCGCGACTGTTGTGGGCCCGGTGCCGCTGCCGACGGAGAAGAACGTGTTCTGTGTGATCCGTTCTCCCCACAAGTACAAGGACTCCCGTGAGCATTTCGAGATGCGCACGCACAAGCGACTGATCGACATCGTCGATCCCACGCCCAAGGCTGTGGACTCGCTCATGCGCCTCGATCTGCCTGCGGATGTCAATATCGAGATCAAGCTCTGAGGCAGGTGGACATGAGCAACGAACTGACCGGCCAGAAGGCCCGTCCGGTGTCCGGCGTGCTCGGCACCAAGCTCGGCATGACCCAGGTCTGGGACGAGAACGGAAAGCTCGTTCCCGTGACCGTCGTGCAGACCGGTGCCAACGTCGTGACCCAGATCCGGTCCATCGAGACCGACGGCTACGACGCCGTGCAGATCGCCTACGGGCAGATCGATCCGCGCAAGGTGTCGGGCCCGCTCCGCGGCCACTTCGAGAAGGCCGGCGTGACCCCGCGCCGTCACCTCGTCGAGCTGCGCACCGGCAACGCCGCTGACTACTCGCTGGGCCAGGAGATCGACGCGTCGGTCTTCGAGTCCGGCCAGAAGGTCGACGTCGTCGGCACCTCCAAGGGCAAGGGCACCGCGGGCGTCATGAAGCGCCACGGGTTCGCCGGTGTCGGCGCCTCCCATGGTGCGCACCGCAACCACCGCAAGCCCGGTTCCATCGGTGGCGCCTCCACCCCCGGTCGCGTCTTCAAGGGCCAGCGCATGGCTGGCCGTATGGGCAGCGACCGCACCAGTGTCCAGAACCTGACCGTTCACGCGGTCGACGTCGAGAAGGGCCTCGTGCTCGTCAAGGGTGCCGTTCCCGGCCCCAAGGGCGGCCTCGTGCTCGTCCGCTCGGCTGTCAAGAGCCCCGCGAAGGAGGCCTGAGCCCGATGGCAGCGAATCTGACTGTCGACGTGCTCGATACGGCCGGTAAGAAGTCCGGCACCGTCGAGCTGCCTGCGTCGATCTTCGACGTGCAGACCAGCGTCCCCCTGATCCACCAGGTGGTCGTCGCCCAGCAGGCGGCCGCTCGTCAGGGCACCCACAAGACCAAGACCCGCGCCGAGGTGCGAGGTGGCGGCAAGAAGCCCTGGAAGCAGAAGGGCACCGGTCGTGCCCGTCAGGGCTCCCTCCGCGCCCCGCAGTTCGCCGGTGGTGGCGTCGTGCACGGTCCCGTGCCGCGCGACTACAGCCAGCGCACCCCGAAGAAGATGAAGGCCGCCGCCCTGCGCGGAGCCCTCTCGGATCGGGCCCGCAACGGTCGTATCCACGTGGTCTCGTCCCTGCTCACCGGGGATGTCGCGTCCACCAAGGCCGCGCGCGTCACCCTGTCCTACGTCTCCGACCGCCGGCACCTGCTGGTCGTCGTGCGTCGTGACGACGATCTGGGCGCGCTCAGCTCGCGCAACCTGCCTGCCACCCACGTCCTGTACGCGGACCAGGTGAACACCTACGACGTCATGCGTTCCGACGACGTGGTCTTCACCTCCGGTGCGCTCGAGGACTTCGTGGCCCAGGCAACCCTGGCTCTTCCCACCTCCTCCTTCGCCACGGCGAAGACCGCTGCTGCCGCTCCGGCCGCTGCGGTGGACGATGCTCCCTACGGTGCAGGTTCGGCGGCCCCCGTGGCCGACGGCTCCGCTCCCGAGGGCTTCAGCATCAAGGGCAACCAGGATTCGATGAAGTTCCACACCGAGGATTCCCCGTGGTACGGACGTACCAAGGCTGAGGTCTGGTTCGCGACCGAGGAGGCCGCCACGGCCGCCGGGTTCGCGAACGCGGTCAAGGAGTCCTCGACGGACGAGGAGGACTCGAAGTGACCTCACTGAACAAGGATCCCCGCGACGTCCTGCTGGCCCCGGTTGTCTCCGAGAAGAGCTACGGGCTGATGGACAACGGCAAGTACACCTTCCTGGTGGATGCCCGCGCCAACAAGACCGAGATCAAGATCGCCGTCGAATCGATTTTCGACGTCAAGGTCTCCTCGGTGAACACGATCAACCGTCAGGGCAAGTCGCGCCGTACGCGCTTCGGGACCGGCAAGCGCAACGATACGAAGCGCGCCATCGTCACCCTGACTGACGGAGCCATCGACATCTTCGGAGGGTCGGTCGCCTGAGGCGGCCGATATCCGAGGAGCCGAAGAGAGTCTGAGGGAATCCCACATGGCAATTCGTAAGAGCAAGCCGACCACGCCCGGTCGTCGTTTCTCGAGTGGCGCCGACTTCGTCGAGGTCACCCGGTCGACGCCGGAGAAGTCTCTGGTCCGCCCGCTGTCCAAGACCGGCGGCCGTAACAACAACGGTCGCATCACGTCCCGTCACCGGGGCGGTGGCCACAAGCGTGCCTACCGCGTGATCGACTTCCGTCGCCACGACAAGGACGGCGTCAACGCCAAGGTCGCTCACATCGAGTACGACCCCAACCGCACCGCACGCATCGCGCTGCTGCACTACGTCGACGGCGAGAAGCGGTACATCCTCGCCCCGGCCAAGCTGCGTCAGGGCGACTGGATCGAGAACGGCGCAGGGTCGGACATCAAGCCCGGCAACAACCTGCCGCTGCGCAACATCCCGCTCGGTACCGTCCTCCACGCGATCGAGCTCCGCCCCGGTGGCGGCGCGAAGATCGCCCGAAGCGCCGGCAGCTCCGTGCAGCTGGTCGCCAAGGAAGGTCCGTATGCGCAGCTGCGCATGCCGTCCGGCGAGATCCGCAACGTCGATGCGCGCTGCCGCGCGACCATCGGCGAGGTCGGCAACGCCGAGCAGTCCAACATCAACTGGGGCAAGGCCGGCCGCATGCGCTGGAAGGGCAAGCGCCCTCACGTGCGTGGCGTCGTCATGAACCCCGTGGATCACCCCCATGGTGGCGGCGAAGGCCGTACCTCCGGTGGTCGTCATCCGGTGTCGCCCTGGGGTCAGCCCGAGGGCCGTACCCGTCGACCGGGCAAGGAGAGCGACAAGCTCATCGTGCGCCGTCGTCGGTCCGGCAAGAAGCGCTGATAGGGAGAATCAGGAACTATGCCTCGCAGTATCGCCAAGGGCCCCTTCGTGGACGACCACCTTCAGAAGAAGGTGGATGTCCAGAACGAGAAGGGCACCAAGAATCTGATCAAGACCTGGTCGCGTCGTTCGGTGGTCACACCGGACTTCCTCGGCCACACCTTCGCAGTGCACGACGGTCGCAAGCACGTCACGGTGTTCATCACCGAGTCGATGGTCGGCCACAAGCTCGGCGAGTTCGCTCCCACGCGGACTTTCAAGGGCCACGAGAAGGACGACAGAAAGGGCCGTCGCCGCTGACCTGAGGTCAGCACGACAGCACGTCCCGACACCCAGAAGAAAGCAGGACAGCAATGGAAGCCAAGGCGCAGGTGCGGCATCTCCGCATGTCGCCCATGAAGGCTCGCCGCGTTGTGGACCTGATTCGTGGCAAGAGCACGGCCGAGGCACTGGACATTCTGCGGTTCGCCCCGCAGGCCGCCAGTGAGCCCGTCCGAAAGCTCGTCGAGTCCGCGATCGCCAACGCGCGGGTGAAGGCAGATCAGGCAGGGGAGCGCTTCGATGAGCGCGAACTCGCCGTCTCCGCCGCATTCGTCGACGAGGGCCCGACCATGAAGCGGTTCCAGCCGCGTGCACAGGGTCGAGCCTTCCAGATCAAGAAGCGCAGCAGCCACGTCACCGTGGTCGTCGCTCCCGTGAAGAAGTAAGGAGTCCCGTATGGGCCAGAAGGTCAATCCGAATGGGTTCCGTCTCGGGATCACGACGGAGCACAGCAGCCGGTGGTTCGCTGATTCCTCGAAGGAGGGTCAGCGCTACCGCGACTACGTGAAGGAAGACGTCGCGATCCGCGAGCTCATGTCCAAGGGCATGGAGCGAGCCGGCATCTCGAAGGTCGAGATCGAGCGCACCCGTGATCGTGTGCGCGTCGATCTCCACACCGCCCGCCCGGGCATCGTCATCGGGCGTCGTGGCGCGGAGGCCGAGCGTCTGCGCGGTGCGCTGGAGAAGCTCACCGGTAAGCAGATCCAGCTGAACATCCTCGAGGTCAAGAACCCCGAGGCTGATTCCCAGCTGGTTGCTCAGGGCATCGCCGAGCAGCTCGCCGCCCGTGTCTCCTTCCGCCGTGCGATGCGCAAGGGCATGCAGTCCGCGCAGCGCGCCGGTGCGAAGGGCATCCGAGTGGCCGTCTCCGGTCGTCTCGGCGGCGCGGAGATGAGCCGCAGCGAGTTCTACCGTGAGGGACGCGTGCCGCTGCACACCCTCCGTGCGAACATCGATTACGGCTTCTACGAGGCCAAGACCGCCTTCGGCCGTATCGGCGTGAAGGTGTGGATCTACAAGGGCGACGTCACCGCCAAGGAGCTCGCGGCTCAGCAGGCCGCCTCGCAGGGTCCCCGCTCCGGCGGACGTGGCGGCCCGCGTGCAGAGCGCCCGCGTGGCCGTCGTAACGAGCGCAACGCCACCGCACGTCGGGACGGCAGCACGGAGGGCGCAGCACAGGCTGCCGCTCCGGCCGCCGCTCCCGCCGAGCAGCCGGCTTCCGCTCCCGTCCAGCAGTCCGGAACGGAGGCCTGAGCGACATGCTGATCCCCCGCAGGACCAAGCACCGCAAGCAGCACCACCCGACCCGCAGCGGTATGGCCAAGGGCGGCACCGATCTCGCGTTCGGCGACTACGGCATCCAGGCGCTCGCGCCTGCCTACGTCACGAACCGTCAGATCGAGGCTGCACGTATCGCCATGACCCGCTACATGAAGCGTGGCGGCAAGGTGTTCATCAACATCTACCCCGATCGTCCTCTCACCAAGAAGCCTGCCGAGGTCCGCATGGGCTCCGGTAAGGGTTCGGTCGAGTGGTGGATCGCAAATATCAAGCCGGGACGCGTTATGTTCGAGATCGCCGGCGTCGACGAGGAGGTTGCTCGCGAGGCTCTGCGCCTGGCGATGCACAAGCTCCCCATGAAGTGCCGCATTCTGAGCCGAGAGGGTGGTGACATCTGATGGCAGCGACCAAGCTCACCGCCGAAGAAATCGACAAGCTGGATGATCCGAAGCTGGTCGAAGAGCTGGCAAAGGCCAAGGACGAGCTGTTCAAGCTCCGTTTCCAGTCGGCCACCGGACAGCTCGAGAGCTCCGGCCGCCTGCGGTCCGTCAAGAAGGACATCGCACGGATCTACACGATCCTGCGCGAGCGCGAGCTGGGCATCCGTCAGGCGCCCGGCAGCGCCGAGTGACCGCGAAGCGAGGAACAGAGATGACTGAGAACACCCAGGCCGAGACCCCGGCCGTCGAGGAGCTCGACAAGGAAGGCGCGCACGCGTCCTCCCACGAGCGTCCCTACCGCAAGACCGTTCGCGGCTTCGTGGTCTCCGACAAGATGGAGAAGACGATCGTCGTCGAGGTCGAGGAGCGTGTGAAGCACGCTCGGTACGGCAAGGTCACGACCAAGACCAGCAAGTTCAAGGCCCACGATGAGGAGAACACCGCCGGTATCGGCGACCGTGTCGTCCTCATGGAGACCCGCCCGATGTCCGCCTCCAAGCGGTGGCGTCTGGTCGAGGTCACCGAGCGCGCCAAGTGATCCCGCGGTCCTCGTGACCGCATCAGGATCGTTCGAAGGGCCGGTTCTCCCCACGGGGAGGACCGGCCCTTCGGTCGTCCCGGAGCATCTCTCGTCCACGGTGCGTGAGGCAGGACGGCTCAGCTGCTGCGTGAGCCGGGACGATTCGACCGGTGCGCGCGGCGGGAGGACTCAGCTGGGGTGTGAGCCGGGACGATTCAGCCGGCGTGCGTCAGGTGCACGAGCAGCGCCCCGGCGTAGGCATCCTCCGCTTGCGGGGCACGGATCTCACGACGCTCTGCGCCGTCAGCGGGGGAGAGGTCGACGGTGAAGACCCCGTCCTCCTCCCGCCGGAGCGCGCGGAACGCGGTGCCCAGTGCCGAGCGCAGCTGGTCCTCCCGCGGAATCCACAGCGCCTCGTGCTGCTCGATCGAGTCCAGCGCCCACTCCGTGGTGCCGTTGAACCGGAACACCTGTCCGCCGGCCAGTCCTGGCCCCCGCTCGATCACCATGGAGGAGAGCATGAACGCCTCGTCGCGCATCTGCTCGGTGTCGATCATGAAGAGGTCTCCGTCCGCGGGCTCCCACGGAAGGCCTGCGTCCTTGAGTCGCCGTGCGACGTCGATGTCGATCATGCACCGAGTCTAGGTCGTTCCTCATGCGGCAGGTCGGACGTCACGAGAGCAAGCACACACCAGGTAGATGCCCTTCGCAGGGTGACACCGCCCCGTGGTAGCGCGTAGTCTTGAGCAGTTGCCGGACGACTGTCCCCGAGCGCCCCCGGGTGCATGGGAGCTGGAGTCCGTGACAGGATCCGGTACCACCAGATCCCTCCTCGTCGGAGACCTTGCACGAGAAGCGAACGTTCTGCGTTCTCCATGCTAGTGCGTGAGTCCGGCTGAGGGTTTTTTGGTGCCCGGGGCCCGTCGTCGGTGACGCCCCCGGTCCATGCTGTGACCAGGGACGATGCCGGGCATGGTCCACATTCCGTTCCGCAAGGCTCGGTCGTCCCGCTCCCGCGGGGCGGAAGAGAACCGGTGAGACGATAGGAGAACGAGTGATTCAGCAGGAGTCGCGACTGAAGGTCGCCGACAACACGGGTGCCAAGGAGATTCTGTGCATCCGCGTTCTCGGTGGCTCCGGTCGCCGTTACGCCAGCATCGGGGACACCATCGTGGCGACCGTCAAGGACGCCATCCCCGGTGGCAACGTCAAGAAGGGCGACGTCATCAAGGCGGTCGTCGTCCGCACGTCCAAGGAGCGTCGGCGTGCCGACGGGTCCTACATCCGCTTCGACGAGAACGCAGCGGTGATCCTCAAGGCTGACGGCGAGCCGCGCGGTACGCGCATCTTCGGCCCTGTCGGTCGCGAGCTGCGCGACAAGCGCTTCATGAAGATCATCTCGCTGGCACCGGAGGTGCTGTGATATGGCAAAGATGAAGATCAAGAAGGGCGATCTCGTCCAGGTCATCACCGGTCGCTCGAGCGACGGCGACAAGCTCGCCGCGCGCGGGCTCGAGGCCGGCGACAAGGGCAAGCAGGGTCGTGTGCTCCAGGTGTTCCCCGACACGGGGCGCGTCCTCGTCGAGGGCATCAACCGGCGCACGCACCACCTCAAGCCGAACCAGGCGGGGGGCGCGGGCGGCATCGAGCAGCGCGAAGTCTCTCTTCACGTCTCGAACGTGGCCCTGGTCGACCCTGAGGACAACAAGCCGACCAAGGTCGGGTACCGCGTCGAGACCGTCGAGCTCGAGAACGGCCGCTCCAAGCAGGTGCGTGTCCGCTTCGCGAAGCGCTCCGGGAAGGACATCTGATGAGCGAGACCGCTACCCAGACGCCCACCCCGCGTCTGAAGACGAAGTACAACGACACCATCAAGACGCAGCTGACCGAGCAGTTCGGTTACGAGAACGTCATGCTGGTGCCCGGAGTGACCAAGATCGTCGTGAACATGGGTGTCGGCGACGCCGCCCGCGACTCGAAGGTCATCGACGGCGCCATCCGCGACCTCGCAGCCATCACCGGCCAGAAGCCCCAGGTCACCAAGGCTCGCAAGTCCATTGCGCAGTTCAAGCTGCGTGAGGGAATGCCGATCGGTGCGCACGTCACACTGCGCAACGCTCGCATGTGGGAGTTCCTGGACCGCCTGCTGTCGACCGCGCTGCCGCGTATCCGCGACTTCCGTGGTCTGTCGCCGAAGCACTTCGACGGCAACGGCAACTACACCTTCGGTCTCACGGAGCAGGTCATGTTCCACGAGATCGACCAGGACAAGATCGATCGCGTCCGCGGTATGGACATCACGGTCGTGACCACGGCGAAGACCGACGACGAGGGACGCGCGCTGCTCAAGCTGCTCGGCTTCCCCTTCAAGGAGAACTGATATGGCGAAGACAGCCCTGATCAAGAAGTCGGAGCGCAAGCCCAAGTTCGCTGTGCGCGGCTACACCCGGTGCCAGCGCTGCGGTCGTCCGCATTCCGTGTATCGCAAGTTCGGACTCTGCCGAGTCTGCCTTCGCGAGATGGCTCACCGCGGTGAGCTCCCCGGCGTGACCAAGAGCAGCTGGTAAGGACTACCGCCAGAGGTCCCGAGGCACAGCAATGATGCCGAGGGAAACCAGGTGAGGAAGAAGCAACAGACATGACCATGACCGACCCGATCGCGGACATGCTGACGCGGATCCGTAACGCCTCAGGGGCGTACCACGAGACCGCGTCCATGCCGTACTCGAAGTTGAAGGCCCGCATTGCGGACATCCTGAAGGCAGAGGGCTACATCCTCGGCTGGACCGAGGAAGAGGCCGAGGTGGGCAGCAAGCTCGTCCTCGAGCTCAAGTACGCGGAAAGCCGTGAGCGTGCCATCTCCGGGATTCGTCGCATCTCGAAGCCGGGCCTGCGTGTGTACGCGAAGTCCACCAACCTGCCCAAGGTCCTCGGCGGACTGGGCGTGGCGATTCTGTCCACGTCCTCCGGCCTTCTGACCGACAAGCAGGCAGCCAAGAAGGGTGTGGGTGGGGAAGTCCTCGCCTACATCTGGTGAGCGGGAGAGGAGACTAACTACTATGTCCCGCATCGGACGCCTGCCGGTTGCAGTACCGGCCACTGTCCAGAACGTCACCATCGAGGATCGCACCATCACGGTGACCGGTCCCAAGGGCGAGCTCAAGCACAACGTGCCGGAGCCCCTCACCGTCGAGCGCGGTGAGGACGGCGCCATCGTGGTGAGCCGCCCCGACGATGAGCGCGAGAGCAGGTCGCTTCACGGCCTGACCCGCACGCTCATCAACAACATGGTCCTCGGTGTCACCGAGGGCTACACCAAGAAGCTGGAGATCGTGGGCACGGGCTACCGTGTGACCGCGAAGGGCACCGACCTCGAGTTCGCCCTCGGCTTCTCCCACCCCGTGTCGGTGAAGGCGCCCCAGGGCATCACCTTCTCCGTCGAGTCGCCGACCAAGTTCTCGGTCGCCGGCATCGACAAGCAGCAGGTGGGCGAGGTCGCCGCGAACATCCGCAAGATCCGTAGGCCGGAGCCCTACAAGGGCAAGGGCGTGCGGTACGCGGACGAAGTCGTGGTGCGCAAGGCCGGAAAGGCTGGTAAGTGATCATGGGTTACGCACTCAAGCACACCAAGGGCAACCGCGGCAGCAAGCTGCGCTCGCGCGGTCGTCGTCACCTGCGTGTCCGTCGTCGCGTCGTCGGCACCGCCCTGCGTCCGCGCCTGGTGGTCACCCGCTCGTCGCGTCACGTCTTCGTTCAGGTCGTCGACGACTCGCTGGGTAAGACCATCGCGTCGGCATCGACCATGGAGGCCGACCTGCGCGGCTCCGAGGCACCCAAGGCAGACAAGGCCCGCACCGTCGGCGCGCTTGTCGCCGAGCGTGCCAAGGCGGCCGGGATCGACTCCGTCGTGTTCGACCGCGGCGGCAACAAGTACCACGGTCGCGTGGCCGCCATCGCGGATGGCGCTCGCGAAGCTGGCCTGGCGCTGTGACCGCCCCCCGGACACAGGACGAGAAGAGGATCTGAATATGGCTGTACAGCAGCGGAACAACGGTCCCGCGGCCTCCGGCCGGCGGGACGACAATTCCACCACCAACAACACCGATCGTGGCGCCCGTCAGGGCGGCAACGACCGCGGCGGCCGTCAGGGTGGCCGCGGGCGTGGACAGGAAGCCGAGAAGTCGGCGTTCCTCGAGCGCGTCGTGAGCATCAACCGCGTGTCGAAGGTCGTCAAGGGCGGCCGTCGTTTCTCCTTCACCGCCCTCGTGGTGGTGGGTGACGGCGACGGAACCGTCGGCGTCGGCTACGGCAAGGCGAAGGAAGTCCCGGCGGCGATCGCCAAGGGTGTCGAGGAGGCGAAGAAGAACTTCTTCCGCGTCCCCCGCATCCAGGGCACCGTCGTGCACCCGGTCCAGGGCGAGGATGCAGCAGGCGTCGTCCTGCTCCGTCCGGCAGCACCCGGTACCGGTGTGATCGCCGGCGGTCCGGTTCGCGCCGTGCTCGAGTGCGCCGGAGTGCACGACGTGCTCTCCAAGTCGCTCGGCTCGACCAACCAGATCAACATCGTGCGGGCCACCGTCGATGCGCTCAAGCAGCTCGAGGAGCCGGAGGCCGTGGCAGCACGTCGTGGCCTGTCGGTCGAGCACGTCGCTCCGGCGGCACTGCTCCGGGCACAGGCCGAGGGCCGCGCAGCTGCCCGGGCCGCGAAGGTGGGTGCCTGATGCAGATCAAGGTGACCCAGATTCGTTCCGACATCGGCGGTAGCCAGAGCCAGCGCGCCACCCTGCGAGGCCTCGGCCTCAAGCGCATCGGTGACACGGTGGTGAAGGAAGATCGCCCTGAGATCCGCGGCATGGTCCGCACCGTCACCCATCTGGTGACGTTCGAAGAGGTGGACTGACTCTCATGACTGATTCCAACCAGAACCCTCTGAAGCTTCACGACCTGCGCCCCGCGCCGGGTTCCAAGACCGCGCGCACCCGCGTCGGTCGTGGTGAGGCCTCCAAGGGCAAGACCGCCGGTCGTGGCACCAAGGGCACCAAGGCCCGCAATACGGTGCGCATCGGCTTCGAGGGTGGCCAGATGCCTATGCATATGCGTCTCCCGAAGCTGCGCGGCTTCACCAACCCCTTCCGCGTCGAGTACCAGGTCGTGAACCTGTCGGCCCTGCAGGAGCTGTTCCCCGAGGGCGGCACTGTCACGGTCGAGGATCTCGTCGCTCAGGGCGCCGTGCGCAAGAACCAGCCCGTCAAGGTGCTGGGCACCGGTGAGGTCAGCGTCAAGCTCGACATCACCGCACAGAAGTTCTCCGCCTCGGCGGAGAAGAAGATCGCGGCGGCCGGCGGTTCCGTCACCACCGCGTGAGTCTCTTTTGACGGGGCACCGTGGCGCAGAATAATCTGTGCTGCGGTGCCCCGTCGTCATACCGGGGCTGGTCCGACATGTCGCGGGACTTCTGCGACAGCCGGACGGACCGGGACGTCCTACGGTCCTGTCCCCGGACCTCCAGGAGGGAAACTGGTGAACTCGTTCGTGCGCGCGCTGCGCACCCCCGAGCTGAGGGCGAAGATCTTCTTCACCCTCGGCCTGCTCGCCATCTATCGACTCGGCGTCTTCGTCCCCACCCCGGGGTTCGACTACACCAACGTGATGATGTGCTCCGAGCAGTCGATGTCGGGACAAGGCGCCTCCGCGATGGGCATGATCAACATGTTCTCCGGCGGCGCATTGCTGCAGCTTTCCGTCTTCTCGTTGGGCGTCATGCCCTACATCACCGCCTCGATCATCGTGCAGCTGCTGCGCGTCGTGATCCCCCGCTTCGAGGCCCTCCACAAGGAGGGGGCCTCCGGGACGGCGAAGCTTACCCAGTACACGCGCTACCTGACCATCGGTCTGGGCGTGCTCCAGGCGACCACCATCATCACGCTCGTGCGCTCCGGGCAGTTCTTCGTGGGCTGCAACCTCACGCTGGTGCCGGATGAGTCGATCCCGGCGCTGCTGCTCATGGTCCTGGCCATGACCGTCGGCACCGTCCTGATCATGTTCATGGGCGAGATGATCACCGAGCGCGGTATCGGCAACGGCATGTCGCTGATGATCTTCACGTCCATCGCCGCGTCCTTCCCGGGCGCCATGAGCCAGGTCTTCGAGCTGCAGGGCTGGATGACCTTCGCCCTCGTCATCCTCGTGGCCCTCGTGGTCATGATCGGCGTGGTCTTCGTCGAGCAGTCCCAGCGCCGGATCCCGGTCCAGTACGCGAAGCGCATGGTGGGCCGGCGCATGTACGGCGGCACCTCGACGTACATCCCGATCAAGGTCAACCAGGCCGGCGTCATCCCCGTCATCTTCGCCTCCTCGATCCTCTCGCTGCCGCAGATGGCCGCGTCCTTCGGGAATGCGGACGCCGGGTGGGTGCAGTGGGTCAACCAGCACCTCGTGATGGGCGGTGCGTCCTTCTCCTGGATCTACGCCGTCGTCTACGTTGCGCTGATCGTCTTCTTCGCGTTCTTCTACGTGTCGATCACCTTCAACGCGGAGGAGATCGCCGACAACATGAAGAAGTACGGCGGGTTCGTGCCCAACGTGCGCGCGGGCAAGCCCACCGAGCGCTACCTGCGGTACGTGATCAACCGGATCCAGACCCCCGGTGCGATGTACCTCGCGGTGATCTCCCTGATGCCGCTGCTCGCCCTGACCTACCTGGGCGCCTCGCAGAACTTTCCGCTGGGCGGTGTCTCGCTGCTGATCATCATCGGCGTCGGCCTCGACACCGTGAAGCAGATCGATGCGAAGCTCCAGCAGCACCACTATGAAGGGATTCTTCGGTGACCAGCCCCGACCTCTCGACCGATTCCACCAGCCCGCAGGCCCCCGCAGGCATCGCGCGCCGACTGCTGATCGTTGGGCCTCCCGGCGCCGGCAAGGGCACCCAGGCCGTGCGTCTCGCGGAGTCGCTGTCGATCCCCGCGATCTCGACCGGGGACATCTTCCGGGCGAACGTCTCCCAGGAGACCGAGCTGGGCGTGCTCGCCAAGTCCTATATGGACAAGGGGGAGTACGTCCCCGATTCGGTCACCAACGACATGGTGCGCTCGCGCCTGGCCGAGGCCGATGCGCAGGACGGCTTCCTGCTGGACGGCTACCCCCGCACCCTGGACCAGGTGGGCGCCCTCGACGGCGTGCTGACCGAGCTCGGGACCGCCCTCGACGCCGTGCTGCTGCTCGAGGTCGAGACGGAGGCCGTCGTGGCGCGCCTCGTCGCCCGGGGCGAGGAGCAGGGCCGCAGCGACGACACCGAGGAGACCATCCGTCGTCGCCTCGACGTCTACGCAGAGCAGACCGCCCCGCTGATCGATGTCTACGACGGCCGCGGCCTCGTGCGTCGTGTGGACGGCATGGCCTCCATCGACGAGGTGACCGCCGCGCTGCAGGAGGCGCTCGCAGCACGATGAGCATCCTCCCGGAGCGGGTGGAGCTGAAGACGCCCGAGCAGATCGCCGTGATGCGGCGCAGCGGATACCTGCTGCACCGCGTGCACGACCTGCTGGAGCAGAGCATCCGGCCCGGCATCACGACGAACGAGCTGGATCGGCTCGCCCACGAGATGATCCGCGACGAGGGCGCGACGCCCAACTTCCTGGGCTACCAGGGGTACCCGGCCACGGTGTGCATCAGCGTCAACGACGTCGTGGTCCACGGGATCCCCGATGACCGGCCGCTGCACGACGGGGACATCGTCTCCATCGACGGCGGCCTGATCATCGAGGGATGGCATTCGGATGCGGCGCGCACCCACATCGTGGGCACCCCGCGCTCCGTGGCCGACGAGAACCTCGTCCGCACCACCCGCGAGGCGATGTGGGCCGGCATCGCCGCGCTCGCGACCGCCCAGAGGGTCGGCGAGGTCGGCGCGGCGATCGAGGACTACGTCACCGAGGAGGCAGGGGAGTCCCTGTCGCACCTCGAGGGCTTCGGGGGCCACGGCATCGGCACTGCGATGCACCAGGCACCGGACGTCATGAACTACCGCACCCGTTCCCGCGGGCCCAAGGTCCGCGCGGGCATGTGCCTCGCGGTCGAGCCGATGCTCATCCAGGGCCCCGGGGCCTGGGAGCTCGAGGACGACGACTGGACCGTGCGCGCCACGGCCGGCGGCCGGGCCGCCCACAGCGAGCACTCGGTCGCGGTGACCGATGCCGGACTGCTGGTGCTGACCGCGGGCGACGGCGGCGCCGCCGAGCTCGCGCAGCGGGGGATCACGGCGGCGCCGGATCCCCTGGACGCCGCGGGCCGCTGAGCCCGTCCCGCCGCCGGACCGGGGGGCGGACGCACCGCATGGGGCGCCCGACGTGCCGCACCGCGGGGGCTGGCGTGCGGGACCGCACGGGTCTGCTGCCTCTGTGCAGGTACCTGCGTGCGGGTGCCTCTGCGCAGGTGACGTGATCGGCGTCATCCTCGGGGGCATGGCCGTTACCGGAGAGTCCGTGTAAGCTCGACGATTGGGTGTGCTCCGTGCGCGACGTCTTCGTCGTGTGCAGTCTGCAGTCCCGTCGTGCAGTGCGTCGGCCGGTTCCACCGGTTCGTCCTGTCACGCGGGCGACGCGCTCCGGCGCCACCTACGTCGACCACCGTACCGTCACCCGACGGTCGGTGTGCATGGACTGAGTATTCATCGAATGCGGAACTCGGCCACCGGCTTGCCGGAGGCGAGAGATTGGGGAGGCATGGCGAAGAAGGACGGCGTGATCGAAGTCGAGGGCGTCATCACGGAGGCGCTCGCGAATGCGCGTTTCCGCGTGGAGCTCGACAACGGGCACAAGGTGCTCGCGCACATCTCCGGGAAGATGCGCCAGCACTACATCCGTATCCTTCCCGAGGACCGAGTGGTCGTCGAGCTGAGCCCCTACGACCTCGACCGTGGCCGCATCGTGTACCGCTACAAGTGATCGTCCCGGGAGAAGGAAAGCTATGAAGGTCAAGCCGAGCGTCAAGCCGATCTGTGACAACTGCAAGGTGATTCGTCGCCACTCGCGTGTCATGGTGATCTGCTCGAACCCGCGTCACAAGCAGCGCCAGGGCTGAGCGGAGCACTCCGCCCATCCCGGCATCAGCCGTGACGGCCACCCCCGAGGTGGCAGCCCCGCTGGGGCACCGTCCGAACCATCGGACACACAACAGAAGAACCGATACCACCGGCCCTCGGGCCGGCCACCCGCAGCGCGGAGGCTGCGGCGTCCGGATACAGACCCGGACGAGGTATCGGATCAGGCCTCCGAGACAGTAGGAGAATGCACATGGCACGTCTGGTGGGAGTAGACCTTCCGCGCGAAAAGCGCCTCGAAGTCGCCCTGACGTACATCTTCGGCATGGGACGCACCCGCGCCCTCGAGACGCTGGCAGCGACCGGCGTCTCCGGCGACAAGCGCGTGCGCGAGCTGACGGACGACGAGCTCGTCCAGCTCCGCGACCACATCGAGGAGAACTACCGGATCGAGGGTGATCTGCGTCGTGAGGTCGCCGCTGACATCCGTCGCAAGGTCGAGATCGGCAGCTACCAGGGACTGCGTCACCGCCGCGGCCTGCCGGTCCACGGACAGCGCACGAAGACCAACGCGCGTACCCGTAAGGGCCCCAAGCGCACCGTCGCCGGCAAGAAGAAGACTCGCTGACCCACGGCATCTGCCGTCGGACCGCGGGCCCTTCGCAGGCCGCAGTCACTTCGCGCCGTTGAGGGATCCGGCGCACCCGATACCCACCAGAGGAGTTCCGCCGTATGGCAACCAAGACCCGTCAGGCCGCTGCGCGCAAGCCGCGCCGCAAGGACAAGAAGAACATCGTCAACGGTCAGGCTCATATCAAGAGCACGTTCAACAACACGATCGTGTCCATCACGGACCCGACCGGCGCCGTCATCTCCTGGGCTTCGGCCGGGCAGGTCGGCTTCAAGGGCTCGCGCAAGTCGACCCCGTACGCCGCGCAGATGGCCGCTGAGTCGGCCGCGCGTCAGGCGCAGGAGCACGGCATGAAGAAGGTCGACGTCTTCGTGAAGGGCCCGGGCTCCGGCCGCGAGACCGCGATCCGCTCGCTGACCGCGACCGGCCTCGAGGTCGGCTCGATCCAGGACGTCACCCCGCAGCCGCACAACGGCACCCGCCCGGCCAAGCGCCGCCGCGTCTGATCGTCGTCGGCCGTCACGGGATCCCGGATCCCGTTCCTGACGGCCGACCCAGGTGCCGGGCCGGCTCAGGCCGTGCCCGGCGCCCCTGGACATCACCCATCCTCTAGGCCCACCGCCCCCTTCTGAGCGTCATATGGCGGACGCTCGCTGAAAGGATCCACAGTGCTCATTGCACAGCGCCCCACGCTGACCGAAGAGGTCGTGTCGGACAACCGCTCACGGTTCGTCATCGAGCCGCTCGAGCCGGGCTTCGGCTACACCCTCGGCAACTCCCTGCGTCGCACCCTGCTGTCCTCGATCCCCGGCGCAGCGGTCACCTCGATCCGCATCGACGGCGTGCTGCACGAGTTCAGCACCGTCCCCGGCGTCAAGGAGGACATCACCGAGGTCATCCTCAACATCAAGAACCTCGTCGTCTCCTCGGAGAACGACGAGCCCGTCGTGATGTACCTGCGTCGTGAGGAAGCCGGTCGCGTGACCGCCGCCGACATCACCCCGCCGGCCGGCGTCGAGATCCACAACCCCGACCTCCACATCGCGACCCTGAACGAGAAGGGCCGTCTGGAGATCGAGCTGATCGTCGAGCGCGGTCGCGGCTACGTCTCGGCCTCGCAGAACAAGGGCGTCGACGGAGAGATCGGTCGCGTCCCGATCGACTCGATCTACTCGCCGGTCCTCAAGGTGACCTACAAGGTCGAGGCGACCCGTGTCGAGCAGCGCACCGACTTCGACAAGCTCATCGTCGACGTCGAGGCCAAGCCGGCCATCAGCCCCCGCGACGCCATGGCATCGGCCGGCAAGACCCTGGTCGAGCTGTTCGGTCTGGCTCACGAGCTGAACCAGGAGGCGGAGGGCATCGAGATCGGCCCGTCGCCGACCGACCAGGCTCTCGCCGCCGATCTGGCGCTGCCGATCAACGATCTCAACCTCACGGTGCGGTCGTACAACTGCCTCATGCGCGAGGGTGTGCACACCGTCGGTGAGCTGACCGCCCGTTCCGAGGCCGATCTGCTCGACATCCGCAACTTCGGGCAGAAGTCCATCGACGAGGTCAAGGCGAAGCTCGCCGATCTCGGACTGTCGCTGAAGGATTCCCCGGCCGGGTTCGACCCGTCCGCCCTGGAGTCCTACTCCGACGACTTCGGCGACCAGTACTGACCTTTATCTTTAACTAGGAGAACGACCATGCCTACCCCCACCAAGGGTGCGCGCCTCGGCGGATCCCCCGCGCACGAGCGGATGATCCTCGCCGGCCTCGCCACCGAGCTGTTCCGCCACAAGGCGATCACCACGACGGAGACCAAGGCCAAGCGCCTTCGCCCGTACGCCGAGCGCCTCGTCACCTTCGCGAAGAAGGGCGACCTCTCGTCGCGTCGTCGCGTCATGCGCGTCGTCCGCGACCGCGGTGTCGTCTACTCGCTGTTCGAGGAGATCGCCCCGACCTTCTCGGAGCGTCCCGGCGGCTACACCCGCATCACCAAGGTGGCTCCCCGCAAGGGCGACAACGCCCCCATGGCAGTCATCGAGCTCGTCCAGGAGGAGTACTCCGCGAAGCAGTCCGTGGTGAAGGAGGCCGAGGGCGCCGCCAAGGGTGCCTCCACCTCTGACGCCGCAGCGGAGACCGCGACCGAGGAGAGCACCGCTCCCTTCGGCGAGGACTCCTACAAGGGCGACACCCCGCCCGAGGGCTTCGACATCAAGGGCAACGAGGACTCGATGAAGTTCCACACCCCCGAGTCGCCCTGGTACGACCGCACGGTCGCCGAGGTCTGGTTCCGCACCGCCGAGGCCGCCGAGACCGCCGGCTTCGTCAACGCGAAGCCTGCTGCCGACGAGGCCGACGAGGCCTGATCGACGCACCGCTCGCGGGCCGGGACAGCACACCACGCTGCCGCGCCTGACCCGCAGCACGAGCACCACGCCGAAGGCGGGCTGCCGGGAGAGATCCCGGCGGCCCGCCTTCGGCGTTCTGCTCGGTGAGGCATTCCGAGGTCACGCAGGGACCGCACGCAGGGACCGTGTCCTGACCGTGACGTGACGGCCCGAACGTCGCCTGATCGTGACCGAGCCTCGACCGGGCCGGGGCGCGAGAGCGTTACGGTGTCCACGGAGCCCGCTGGGGGACGGCCGGGGCGATGAGGCCCCGTCGTGTGCAGTGCGTGTCTCGGCATGCACTGGTTCTTCCGGCTTGGACTCGTCATGCGCCCTCGGAGAACCGGAGCAGTCCATGTCCACTCACCATCTCGACCCCACGCCCGATGCTGCTGTCTGGCCGACTACCGCGGAGGAGCCATCCTCGGAGGAGCGGACACCGCGTCATGGCCCCTCTCGGCGGGCCGTGCTCGTGGCCTCCGCGGCAGCGGCCGTCGTCCCCGCCACCGGGACCGTGCTGGTCGCGGCACCCGCTCTCGCCGATCCGTCGGTCGCCGGCGGAGAGACCCGCATCGTCGATGTCCCGCTCGCGGACGTCGCGCTGATCGACGTCGAGGGCGGCGTCGCGCGGGACCTCGCCGAGCAGCCGGCGACCATGATCGGGGTGACCTGGCCCGCGGACGCCGACGTCCCGGAGGTCCTGGTACAGGGGCTGGACCTCGAGGGCGAGTGGTCCGGATGGATCCCGCTCGAGGCCGCGGAGGACACGGAGACGGGGGAGGGTGCTCCGGGGACCGAGGTCGGCTGGATCGGGGCGGTGTCGGCGCTGCGGATCCGCGCCGAGGTCGACGGCGGGGACGTCACGGAGGCCCTGGTGGCGCACGTGGTCACCACCTCCGAGGCCCCGGGCGATCAGGAGTCGACCCTGCTCTCGGGCCCGGATGCGACGGTCTCCCAGAGCTCGCAGCTGCGCACGATGTCCGCGACGGCGACGTCGGCGAAGAACCCCGCCACCCCGACGCTCGGATCCGGCGCACCCAGGTTCGTGTCCCGCGCGACGTGGGGCTCGAATGAGTCTTCGGTGCGTGGCACGAGCAGCACGGATCGTCTCAAGGCTGTGGTCATCCACCACACGGCGGGCACCAACAACTATTCCAAGAGCCAGTCCGCCCAGATCATCCGGGGGATCCAGTCCTATCACGTGGGCACTCTGGGCTGGGCGGACATCGGCTACAACATGCTGGTGGACAAGTACGGCCAGATCTTCGAGGGCCGAGGTGGCGGCCTGCACCGGAACATCGTCGGCGCGCACGCCTATGGGTTCAACACCGGCAGCTTCGGCATCTCGGTGCTCGGTGACTACTCCTCGACCACGCTGGCCTCTGCCGGGCGCCGAGCGATCGCCCAGGTGGCCGGCTGGAAGCTGCTGAGCACCTTCCAGTCCTCGGTCACGGCGAAGGTCTCCTGGACCCCCGGTACCGGCACCCGGTTCCCTCCGGGGGAGAAGGTCTCGCTGCCGAGGATCATGGGGCACCGCGACGTGAATTACACCGAGTGCCCCGGGTTGAACCTGTATCGGCAGTTCGGCGCGGTCCGCAGCGAGGCGCAGAGCTACGCGGACTCCGGCTGGACCAAGCACCTGGCGGCCTTCGAGAAGGCGGGCGGCTCCGCGGTTCTCGGCACCGTCGTCAAGAGCGCCCACAGCACGGGCAAGTACAACGCGACCGTGCTGACCAAGGGCCTCGTGATCAACGAGAGCGGCATCTCCACGGCGTACTACTGCCCGACGGCTACTCATTGGCAGGCCTCCTGGGGCCGGCCCAGCGGGCGACCCTATGAGGACGGTGAACGGGTCGTGCAGGCGTTCTCGTTCGGGATGTCGGCGGTGAACGGTCGCTACAACCGCTTCTCGGCCACCAAGTTCGGCGACGTCGCTCCGGGCCGCGACTTCTACTTCGACATCAACGACCTCGTGGACCTGGGGGTGGTGCATGGTTACGGGGGCACGATGTATCACCCCGATGAGCTGACCCGGCGCGATCACATGGTGGTCTTCATCTACCGGGCGATGGGGTCCCCCTCCTTCACGCCGCCGAAGTCATCGCCGTTCTCGGACGTCTCTTCGCAGGACACCTTCTACAAGGAGGTGTGCTGGGCGGCGGCGGAGAAGATCTCCGTCGGCTACACGGACGGGACCTTCCGGCCGGCGGACACGATCCGCCGGGACGCCGTCGCCTCGCTCCTGTACTACGCAGCAGGATCGCCGCCGGCATCCCCGAAGGACGCCGCCCAGTTCTCGGACGTCTCACCGACCAGCGGCTACGCCACGGCGATCGGCTGGCTCGCCAAGACCGGCATCTCCCGCGGCTACAGCAACGGCACCTTCCGGCCCCGGAACCGGGTGCCGCGGGACGAGATGGCGGCGTTCCTCTGGCGCTGGACGCGGGAGGTCTGACGGCGTGCACCCCGCAGGAGTTCGCGGACTCCTCCGGGGTGCTGACCTGCTGTGCTGTGCTGTGCTGTGCTGTGCTGTGCTGTGCTGTGCTGTGCTGGGTCCCGGTCCCGGTCCCGGCCCCGTGCCCGGTCGGGGACGCGGGATGCGGCACCCGGGATTCGAGATGTGGGTTGTGGATGGTCGGTCGTCAGCCGTTCTGCGAAGCGTCGGCTGCGGGTTCCACTCCGTCGGCCCAGGCGTACGACGTCTGCGTGCCCGGCCGCGTGACCGAGTCCGAGGCATAGGCGCTGCCGGCCCGGATCGCGTCCAGCACGTCGCCCGAACGCACCCAGGTGGTGCTGAAGCAGCCGATGAAGGCGTCGCCCGCCCCGGTCGTGTCGATCGCCTGGACGGCCGGGGCCTCGACGATCTCCTGGCCGTCGGCATGGGCCCACAGGGCGCCGCGGGACCCGAGGGTGACGATGACGTTGCTGATCCCCGCGGTCAGCAGCACCTCGGTCGCCTTCGTGATGTCCTCGAGGCTCGAGACGGGCATGCCGGTGAGCAGCTCGAGCTCGGTCTCGTTGGGGACCAGGAAGTCCACTCCGGTGATCCGGGCCAGATCGAGCTCTGGGGAGGCCGGGGCCGGGTTCAGCAGCACCGGGATTCCCAGCTCCTCGCCGAGATCGATCGCGGCGTACACCGTCTCCAACGGGATCTCCAGCTGCAGCACGATGAGTCCGCAGCGGGCGATGTCCTCCCGAGCGGCCTCGACGTCCTGCGGGGTCAGGAGCGCATTGGCGCCCTTGACGATGATGATCGAGTTGTGGGAGTCGGGGTCCACGAAGATCGGGGCGACGCCGGAGGTGGCCTCGGTGCGCAGCACATGATCCGTGCGGATGCCGTTGCGTTCGAAGTTCGCCAGCGTGGTGTCGGCGAAGACGTCGTCGCCCACGCGGGAGACCATCACGACCTCGGAGCCCAGACGCGCGGCGGCGACGGCCTGGTTGGCTCCCTTGCCGCCGCAGCCCATGCGGAACTCCGGCGCCTCCACGGTCTCCCCTTCGGCGGGCATGCGGTGGATGTAGGAGATCAGGTCGACCATGTTGGACCCGATGACGGCGATCGGCATATCAGTGGCTCTCTTTCTCGGCGGCGGCCACCAGCCCGGTGGTCACCGAAAATCGTGTGCTCCGGCCTGCGGGCAGCTGTACCAGTGTGCCCGCCCGCTCCGCGGCCAGGAACCCCTCAGGTCTGCTGGTCGCGGGCAGGGCGAAGGCGGCGACCTGCTGGTCCGGGTTCGAGAGGATCCAGCGGGTGGCCGTGGGGAACTGCGAGCTGTCGAACTCCGTGACGAACTCGAACTCGTCGCTGTTGGCCAGCGAGAAGCGCAGCGGGCCGCCCTGGGCCGGGAGATCGTCGGCGAAGTAGACGATCTCGGGGTCGAACTGCTCCGCGCCCACCAGGCTGTCCGGATCGATCGCGCCGCTGCGGATCCGCTGCGTGATCTGCTCCCACGCGGGAGTCGGGGCGACATGCGCCGGGATGCTCTCGCGCAGGTGGAAGGTGCCCTCCGGCAGCGTCTGCGTCATCCGTGCTCCCTCGAGGAAGCGGTAGTTCAGGTGGCAGATGTACTGCAGCGGCATCGTCGCGTAGGCGGAGAGGTTGGTGACCTCCAGGTCGATGTCCAGCAGGGCGGACCCTGCGCGCAGGGTGACCGACGGGATGGCACGGTAGTGGTGGCCGAAGCCCATGACGTACTCGTGCACGGAGCGGATCGTCACGGAGTCCTCGGCGAGGACCAGCTCGGCGCTGTCCATCTCCGCGCAGGAGAACTCACCGTGCAGCGGGTGATCGTCCTCGGGGGAGGGGCAGCCGGCGGCCAGCAGCCCGGAGTGGAAGGCGAAGCACCCGTAGGTCTCCGCGATCCGCTCCACCTTCCGCGGCTCCTCGAACATGCTCGTCATCCGCAGGGACTGCCCGTCGAACTCGGCATCCCAGACGATCTGCCCCAGGAAGGGCAGCACCTCCACGCGGCCGCGGGAGTTGCGGATGCTCAGCGATTCCACACCGGTGCGGCACCGACGGGCCGAGACGGTCCACTCCGGGCTCTGGCACACCACGCGCGGAGTCTCACCGAACAGCTCCCGGGGGAGGTCCAGGGTGAAGGCCATCTCAGCGCACCTCGGTCCGGGCATCGCCAGCAGTGTCGGCCGTGGCGTCGGCCCGGGCAGCAGTGCGCTGCGCGAGGCTGCGACGGCGCAGGGCGACGAAGAACAGCAGCACCGCACCGAAGCAGAAGAAGTTCACGAGGAAGCTGAGCCGCATCGAGCCCAGCGAGTCGGAGAGCAGGCCCTGCACGGCGGGGATGAACGCGCCGCCGATGATCGACATGACGATGATCGCGCCGCCGGTCTCGGTGAACCGCTTGTCCTCGATGACGTCGAGGTTGCGGGCGAAGATCGTGGCCCAGCAGGGTCCGAGCAGTGCGGAGGCGACGATCGCCGCATACACCGAGGTGAAGTTCGGGACCGCGACGATGTACACGATCGTGAGCATGCCCAGCGCCGCGTAGCCGATGAGCACGAGGTCCTCGTCGATCTTCGTCATGAGGAAGTTCGCGATGAACTTGCCGGCGAAGAAGGCGATGAAGCCGGCGATCAGGTACGAGGCGGCGGAGCGCTCGTTGATCGAGGGGTCCAGGTCCATGGCCAGGCGGATGGTGAAGGACCACAGGGCGGTCTGCATCCCGACGTACAGGAACTGGGTGAGGATCCCCGCGCAGAAGATCCGGTTCTTCAGGAGGTGGGCGAGGGTCTCGCCGAGCGGGGCCTTGGCCTCGGAGGCGTCCTCGCGCAGGGGCTTCGAATGCGGGTACTGGGTGATCGCGATGAGCACCACGAGCACCAGCAGCAGCACCAGGATCACCTTGTACGGATCCAGGGTGCGCCCCAGGGCCTCGGAGGTGATCGCGGCCCGCTCCGCCTCGGTCGCGGCGTTCGCGATCTGGGCGTGCAGGGCGTCGCCGTCCGTGAAGACGAGGTACTTGCCGAGCACGGCGCCGCCGAGGAAGCCGACGGCGGTGAAGGTCTGCGAGATGTTCAGGCGCAGGGTGGCCTTCTTGCGCTCGCCGATCATCGAGGAGTACGTGTTCGCGGAGGTCTCCAGGAAGGACAGGCCGATCGCGATCGAGAACAGCGATCCGAGGAACACCGCGTAGGTGGCGACCTGCGAGGCGGGGAAGAACAGCACGCAGCCCAGCACGTAGACGCTCAGCCCGATGAGCAGACCGGTCTTGTAGCTCGTGCGACGGATGACCCGGCTGGCCGGGATCGCGATCAGGAAGTAGCCGCCGTAGAAAGCGGACTGCACGAAGGCGGAGGCGAAGTCCGAGAGCTCGAAGACGGCCTTGAACTGGGTGATGAGGATGTCGTTCATGCTGGCGGCCATGCCCCACATGGGGAAGCAGATCGACAGCAGGATGAACTGGAACCTCGGAGTGCGGTCGAGGTAGCCGTCGCGCAGCTGGCGGGAACGGTCCTTGATCAGGCCCCAGGAGGTGTTCGGGAGGCCGACCTCCCCCTCGGTCGTGGCGGTGGTGGCAGCGCTGGTGCCGGCGTCGTCGCGCATCGAGTTCATGGCGGTCACCGTCCCAGCAGGGCGGAGCCGGCGGAGGCCCCGATGCGGGTGGCCCCGGCGCCGACCATCGCGTGGAGGGTCTCGGCATCGCGGATGCCGCCGGAGGCCTTCACCCCGAGGCGATCGCCGACGGCGGCGCGCATGAGGGCGACCGCCTCGACGCTCGCGCCCCCGGAGGCGAAGCCGGTGGAGGTCTTCACGAAGTCGGCCCCTGCCTGCTCGGAGGCCTCGCAGGCGGCGGTGATCTGGGCGTCGCTCAGCAGCGCGGTCTCGAGGATGACCTTGACCAGGGCGTCGCCGCTGGCCTCGACCACGGCGGCGATGTCCTCGCGCACACGCTCCCAGTCGCCGTCCTCGACGGCGCCGAGGGAGATCACCATGTCGATCTCGGCGGCCCCGTCCGCCACGGCGGCGGCGGTCTCGGCGGCCTTCACGGAGGGCAGATGCGCCCCGGAGGGGAACCCGACCACGGTGCACACGAGGGTCGCGTGGCCCTCGAGCTCACGGGCGGCCTGCGCCACGCGGGTGGGGCTGACGCACACGGTGAGGAAGCCGTTCTCGGCGGCCTCGTGGCACAGTGTGCTGACCTGCTGCGCCGTCGCGTCGGGGGCGAGCAGCGTGTGATCGATCAACGATGCGGTATCCATTCCAACTCCTTTGTTCGGATACCCCTAGTGAAGGTCCCGGTGCGGAGCGGCTGCAACGTCAAGATGGCACGTATGTGCCAATGTCGATGGTGGGCAGGGGCTGGCAGGGCCGGGCTCAGAGGGTCTCGGCGAGGGCCGTCGCCGTCGCGAGGTCCGTCACCAGGTGGTTCGCATACCGGTTCTCCAGAGCCGCCCGGATCAGCGGCAGCATCTCGAGGCCGCTGGTGACGAGGACCGTGCGTCGCAGACGCCGCAGCTCGGAGAGGGTGGGTCCGAGCGTGCGCTGGCTCAGCGACGGGGCGACGATCCGCCCCTCGGCATCGATGTATCGCCCGCAGATCTGCCCCACGGCGTGGTCCTCGATGTGCCGACGGTCCTCCGCGGAGAGCAGCGGCGACCGGTGCAGCGCCGTCGCGGCGGGAGTCTCCGCGCCGAACACGACCGCGGCGCACTCCGCGCGCAGCGCGAGCACCTGGCGTGAGGCCGGATCGTTCTCGGCGTCGAGCCGTGCGGCGACGCTGTCGTGCAAGATCGGGAACGGATAGGGATGGACCGGGACTGCGGAACGAGCGGTGAAGGCCGCCAGGGCCGCATCCACCTCGACTCCGGGATCGGTGCCGTTGAGCTGCACCAGGGCACGAGGTCTCAGGCGCTGGCGGCCCATCGCCTCGGTGACGGCATGGATCGCATCCGACCACCAGAAGCCCAGCACGTCCTCGCCCGTGGAGAGATGGGCACCGAGCATCTCGGCGGCGCCGGAGCCGAGCGCATACCGGTTGTCCATCGGGCCGCGGCCCGCGGGGACCACCAGGCGCAGCTCCGCGAGGCGGAAGTGCTCCTGCAGCTCGGAGAGCAACGCGGCGTCGGACTCCCGGGGATCGGCGACGTGCGTGCGCACGAAGCCGCGCTCGCGCGCGGTGGCGACGAGCTTGGAGACCGTCGGCCGGGAGACGTGGAGGGTCTGGGCGATCTCCTGCTGGGAGAGGCCGCCGGCATGGTAGAGCTTGGCGGCGTCCAGGGACAGGCGATCACGCGGGGTCAGCCCGTAGCGGTCTCGCGCCATCGTCGGATCCTTCCCTCGGGAGCCGGGAGCCGGGAGCCGGGAGCCGGGAGCCGGGAGCCGGGAGCCGGGCAGCGCGGGACCGGTCCGTCGTGGACCTGGCCCGCGCAGGCTCCGGCTCAGCCGAAGTAGCGGGGCAGGGTGCCCTCGCGCAGGGTGCGCAGCTCGGAGACCGCGAAGGCACCGACGCCCTGGATGTCCAGGGTGTCCGCACCGCTGGTGCCGATCACCAGGTGCGGCACACCGTGCTCGGTGCACAGGGCCTCCAGGCGCTCGGCCTGCTCGGTCGGGACGGCGACGAGCGCTCGGGCCTGGGACTCCGAGAACAGGGCGGAGGCGAGGTCCACGCCGTCGCGCTCGAGCAGCGCGTCGAGGTCGATCTGCGCGCCGGTGCCGAAGCGGGTGGTCGACTCGACGAGCGCCTGGGCGAGGCCGCCCTCGGACAGGTCGTGCGAGGCGGCGGCGACGCCCTCCTGGGCGGCGGCGATGAGCACGCGGGCGAGCGAGCGCTCGGCCTCGAGGTCGACCTGCGGGGGCAGACCGCCGAGGTGACGGTGGATCACGTCGGCCCAGGCGGAGCCCGAGAGCTCCTCGCGGGTGGTGCCCAGCAGGACCACCGAGAGGCCCGCGCCCTGCCAGCCCGAGGGGACGCGGCAGGCGACGTCGTCGAACACGCCCAGCACGCCGACCACGGGGGTGGGGTGGATCGCCGAGTCGATGTTCCCGGGCTCGCCGGTGGAGTTGTACAGGGAGACGTTCCCACCCGTGACGGGCACCCCGAGGGTCTCGCAGGCCTCGGCGAGGCCGCCGATCGCCTCGACGAGCTGCCACATCGGGCCCGGGTCCTCCGGGGAGCCGAAGTTCAGGCAGTCGGAGATCGCCAGCGGCACGGCGCCGGAGGTGGCCACGTTGCGGTAGGCCTCGGCCAGCGCGAGCTGGGCGCCGGTGCGGGGATCGAGCTTGGTGTACCGGCCGTTGGCATCCGTGGCGAGGGCGACCCCGCGGCCGGTCTCCTCATCCACCCGCAGCACGCCGGCGTCGTCGGGCATCGAGAGCGCGGTGTTCCCGCCGACGTACCGGTCGAACTGGTCGGTGATCCACCCCGTGGAGGCCAGGTTCGGGGAGGCGATGAGCTCGCGCAGGGTGCGGGCGAGCTCCTCGGCGCCCTCGGGGCGGGGGAGCGCCTCGGCGCGGTCGGCCTGCAGGGCGTCCTGCCAGTCCGGCCGGGCGTAGGGGCGGTCGTAGACCGGGCCGTCGATCGCGACGGTCGAGGGGTCGACGTCGACGATGCGGTGCCCGTCGTGGTCGATGGTGAGGCGACCGTCCCCGGTGACCTCGCCGATCACGGAGGCCTCGACGTCCCACTTGTCCACGATCGCCTCGAACTCGGCCAGCTTCTCGGGGCTGACCACGGCCATCATGCGCTCCTGCGACTCGCTCATGAGGATCTCGCCGGCGTTCAGGGTGGGGTCGCGCAGCAGCACGTTCTCGAGGTGGATGTGCATCCCGGAGCTGCCGTTGGCGGCCAGCTCGCTGGTGGCGCAGGAGATCCCGGCGGCGCCGAGGTCCTGGATGCCCTCGACGGTGTGCGCCGCGTACAGCTCGAGGCAGCACTCGATGAGGACCTTCTCCATGAAGGGGTCGCCCACCTGGACGCTGGGGCGCTTGACGGGACCGCCCTCGTCGAAGGTCTCCGAGGCGAGGATCGAGGCGCCGCCGATCCCGTCGCCACCGGTGCGCGCCCCGAACAGGATCACCTTGTTCCCGGCGCCGGTGGCGGAGGCGAGGTGGATGTCCTCGTGGCGCAGCACGCCGATGGCGAGCGCGTTGACCAGGGGATTGGTCTGGTAGGCGGCGTCGAAGACGGTCTCACCGCCGATATTGGGAAGGCCGAGGGAGTTGCCGTAGCCGCCCACGCCGGAGACCACGCCGTGGACCACGCGGGCGGTGTCGGGGTGGTCGATCGCGCCGAAGCGCAGCTGATCCATGACGGCGACGGGGCGGGCGCCCATGGCGATGATGTCGCGCACGATGCCGCCCACGCCGGTCGCGGCGCCCTGATAGGGCTCCACGTAGGAGGGGTGGTTGTGGGACTCGACCTTGAAGGTCACGGCCCAGCCGTCGCCGATGTCGACGACGCCGGCGTTCTCGCCCATGCCCACCAGGAGCTTCTCGCGCATCTTCTCCGTGGTGTGCTTGCCGAAGGTGCTCAGGTGCTTCTTGGAGGACTTGTAGGAGCAGTGCTCCGACCACATCACCGAGTACATGGCCAGCTCGGCGTTGGTGGGGCGGCGGCCCAGGATCTCGCGGATGCTCGCGTACTCGTCGTCCTTGAGGCCGAGCTCGGCGAACGGCTGGGCCTGGTCGGGCGTGCTGGCGGCATGCTCGACGGTGTCGACGTCGCCGGGCCGGCTGTCCGGGGTGGCGGTCGCAGGGTGGAGGGCGTCAGCGGTCATCGCGGGATCGGGTCCGTTCATCACGAGGGCACAGGAGCACCGGCGGTTGCCGGCGCCGGAGAGCGGGCGAGCCGCCTCGGCCTGCCCAGTCTACGATCGCCGGGCTCCTGCAGGCGGACGCGCCCACCGTGAGGACGACGACGGGCACCCCGTGCTCGCCGTGGCGAGCGCAGGGTGCCCGGGTCGGAACGGGCGGACCGTCCCGCTCAGCGCTTCTGTGCGCGACGCGCCTTCTTCTCGCGATCCCGCAGGACCTTCTCGCTGACGGGTGCCTCCGAGCTCGCTCGCTGCGCCCGGAAGTAGGCGGCGGCCTCGTCCTGCCGCTCCCTCTCCCCGCCCAGGGCGATCGGAGCGCGCACATGGCCGGGACGGATGTCGAACGCCGCCACGAGGTCCAGCACATGGGGGCGCAGGCGCCACAGCAGGCGTCGCACGTCCGACCCGATCTGACGCCCGCGCTGGGCGGAGATCATGCCGCCCAGCAGGAACCACGCCAGATCGTCCTGGATGACCGTGAGCCCGAACAGATCGCGGAGCTCGGTCAGCACCGTGCGTGAGCCCTCGTCCTCGAGCTTCTCGATCGCGGTCGTGAAGGCGCGCCATCGGACCAGGTCCGCATGGGCGCGGGCCGCCTCCAGCATCTCGACCTGATGCTTGTTGACCTCCGCGGCGGCGTCCGCCGGACTCATCTTCGCGGCGGATCGCAGCGAGAGTGCGACCTCCTCGACCTTCACCCGAGCACGGGCCGTGAGCATTTCCTCCTGGAACTCGCTCTGGCGCATCGAGTCGAAGGCCCGACGGGAGTTGCCCCGGTCGCTGAGATCCTGTGCGAGCCGTGCCCACGGGGTGTGGCGCTTGGCGAGCACCTCGGCTCGCTGGGCGATGAAGCGACCGATGCCGGCGCGGTCCACGCTCTTGAGCTCGGAGGTGTAGTCGCTCAGCAGGCGCTTGGCGACCAGCTGCATCAGCACGGTGTTGTCGCCCTCGAAGGTGGCGTACACGTCGAGGTCCTGGTGGAGGCCGACGAGCTGGTTCTCGGCGATGAATCCTGCGCCTCCACAGGCCTCGCGGCATTCCTGGATGGTGTCCAGGGCGAGCCGGGTCGAGGTGGGCTTGAGCGCGGCGGCGAGGGTCTCCAGATCCTCACGGGCCTCGGGATCGTCCTCACGGCCCGAGAACACATCGTCGAAGGCCTGCAGCAGCTGCTCATGGGCGAAGGTGCCGGCGTAGGTGGCGGCGAGCTTGGGCAGCAGGCGGTGCAGATGCGCCTGGTAGTCCATCAGCACCGTCTCCCGCGTGGGATCGGCCGCCGTGAACTGCCGGCGCTGCGTCGCATAGGTGATCGCGATGTGCAGGGCGAGCTGGCTGGCCCGGTTCGCGGAGCCGTCCAGGGAGACGCGGCCCTGCACGAGAGTGCCGAGCATCGTGAAGAACCGGCGGCCGGGGGACTCGATCGGTGAGGTGTAGGTGCCGTCGGCGGCGACATCGCCATAGCGGTTCAGCAGGTTGGTGCGGGGCACGCGGACCTGATCGAAGGCGAGGCGACCGTTGTCGATGCCGTTCAGCCCGCCCTTGGGGCCGTCGTCCTTGCTGCGCACACCCGGCAGCAGCTCGCCCTCGGCGTCGCGCACGGGCACATAGAAGCAGTGCACGCCGTGGTCCACGCCCTCGGTGATGAGCCGGGCGAAGACCGTCGCGGCTTTGGCGTGGAGGGCGGCGTTGCCGAGGAACTCCTTCCAGGCGGCGGGGAACGGGGTGTTCAGCACCCACTCCTCGGTGGCGGTGTCGTAGGTCGCCGTCGTGGCGAGCGCCTGGACGTCGGAGCCGTGGCCGATCTCGGTCATGGCGAAGGCACCGGGGGTGGCCAGGCTCATCGCATCGGGCACCCAGGCCTTCTGCTGCTCCTCGCTGCCGAGCTGCACGATCGCCGAGGTGAACAGGCCCCACTGCACGCCCGCCTTGATCTGCAGCGAGGGATCGGCGACGACGAGCTCCTCGAAGCTGGCGACATTGCCGCCGTTGTCGTTGGGGCCGCCGAGGTGCTCGGGCATCATCAGCCACGAGACGTTCTCCTCGGCGAGGATCCCCATCTGCGCGTAGGTGAGCTCGCGGTGCTCGGCGACGGTGACGTCGAGCGGACGGTGCAGCTCGGGGCGGGCGGCACGCACCCGGGCCGTGCGGCGGGCGTCGGCCCACTTGCCCATCAGAGCCTCGGAGACGGCCGGGACGTCGAGCCGGTCTGCTCCGCTCGGCGGGACGGGGATCGGGCCGGTCGGTGTCGGGCTCGACGTCGCCGGGGCGGCGTCCTCGGAAGCGGTACCCGAAAGATCGGTGAGTCGGTCGGCGTTGACAGTCATGCGTGCATTCCCTTCATGAGCCAGGTGACGAGGTGGATGACGAGCTGGTCGGAGGTGAGCGGGGGGTGGTCGGGGTCGGGGCGCGACTCGATCTCGCTCATCCAGGTGTCCACAGCGCCCTCGACGAAGCCGACGGCACCGTGCGCCCAGATCTGGGGGGCGGGGACGGTGCTCGGGAGGAAGGTGGCGACCAGGCGGGAGACGGAGTGCAGGAAGTGGTTCAGCCCGTCGCTGGGACGGGTGACGAAGCGGTAGACGCCGGGGGAGCGCTGCGCGGTCTCGACGTAGGCGCGGATCATGGCGTGGATGCGCTCATCGGCATCCGGCTCGCGGCCCACACGGGATTCGAGCTCCCGCATCTCGTCCAGGAGCTTGGCGTGCATGGACGTCAGGATGCTGCGCCCGAGCGCCCTCTGGAGCGAGGCCTTGTCCTCGAAGTACCGGTAGACGATGGATTTCGAGGTCCCCGAGGCCGCGGCGATGTCCTCCATCGTCACGTCGGGGCCGTTGTCATGGATGAGGTGCCGGGCGATGTCCAGCAGCTCGGCCCGCCTCTCCTCCCGGTGGCGGGCCCAGCGGGCCGATCGGCCGTCCACGGGGGCTTGCGTCGTCGCGTTCACAGAACCTAGGGTATCAAGTACCGCCGGTTCTATGTAAAGTCCCGGTTCTCGGTACAGTCGTCGCCGACGACGATCTTCCGCTCGTCGGCCATCGGCCGTCGATGTCTGGTCGACCTGACCACCGTACGCAGTGACCACGAAGAGGTGCACCCAGTGACTGACTTCCCGCGCGACGCCCTGATCCTCGGCGGCAACCGCATCCCGTTCGCCCGCTCCGGCGGTCCCTACGCAGGGATCTCCAACCAGGACCTGCTGACGGCCGCACTGGACGGACTGGTCGCCCGCTTCAGCCTGCAGGGCGAGAAGCTCGGGGAGATCGCCGGCGGCGCCGTCCTCAAGCTCGCCGGCGACCTGAACCTCACGCGCGAGAGCGCACTGGGGACCCCCCTGGACCCGCGCACGCCCGCCCTGGACATGTCCCGGGCCTGCGCCACGAGCCTGGAGACCATGGTCCACCTGTCCAATCGGATCCAGCTCGGCCAGATCGACTCCGGCATCGCCTGCGGCGTGGACTCCGCCTCGGACTCCCCGATCGAGGTCACCCCGCGGCTGCGTCGGATCCTGCACCGGGCCTTCGCGGCCAAGACCGCGATGCAGCGGGTGAAGGCGCTCAGTGCGATCCGTCCCGCAGATCTCACCCCGGTCCCGCCCCGCAACGGCGAACCGCGCACGGGCCTGTCGATGGGTGAGCACCAGGCGCTCACCGGGGCCCAGTGGGGCATCACCCGCGAGGCCCAGGACGAGCTGGCGCTGGCCTCGCACCAGAACCTCGCGGCCGCCTACGACGCGGGCTTCTTCGATGACCTGGTCACCGGCTACCGGGGTCTCGCTCGGGACCAGAACCTGCGTGCGGACTCCACCCTCGAGAAGCTCGGCTCGCTCAAGCCCGTGTTCGGCGTGAAGTCGCCGCAGGTCAGCGAGCCCACGATGACCGCCGGCAACTCCACCCCGCTCAGCGACGGTGCCTCCGCGGTGCTGATGGGCAGCCAGGAGTGGGCCGACGAGCACGGTCTGACGCCGCTGGCCCGGGTGGTCGATGCCCGCAGCGCCGCCGTCGACTTCGCGCACGGCGCGGAGGGGCTCCTCATGGCGCCGGCCTACGCCGTGCCCGAGATGCTGGATGACAACGGCCTGACCCTGCAGGACCTCGACCTCTACGAGATCCACGAGGCGTTCGCCTCCACCGTGCTGTCGACCCTCGCCGCCTGGGAGTCCGAGGAGTTCTGCCGGGAGAAGCTGGGCCGGGGCGGCCCGCTGGGTGCGATCGACCGCAGCAAGCTCAACGTCACCGGCTCCTCCCTCGCGGCGGGGCACCCCTTCGCCGCGACCGGCGGGCGCCTGGTCGCGACCCTCTCCAAGCTGCTGCACCAGCGGGCGGTCGAGACCGGCCGCGTCCAGCGCGGCCTGATCTCGGTGTGCGCCGCGGCCGGCCAGGGCGCCGTCGTGCTGCTCGAGTCGGTCACCGACTGACACGCCCGGCACCGACTCACGCTCCCGGTACCGACTGACTCGCCCGGCACCGGCCGACACAGCCGGTGCCGGCCGGGCCACCCGGAGATCAGGCCCGCCCATCTCAGATCCGTCCAGACCAGACTCCGCGTCCTCGACGCCGCACCCTCGTGTGAAGGAGACCCCATGACCGACACCGCTGCCAGAACAGACACCTACACGAAGTTCGTCCGCTCCGCCCCGGGCAAGCTCATCGCCAAGCAGGTGGGCCTGCCGCGTCCCTCGACGCTCCCACGCCGCGGCGACCGCCCCGAGCCCGTGCTCGGGCCGGTGGTCGTGCTCGGAAGCTCCGCGGGCGCCGAGCAGATCACCCGTGACCTCCTCGGCCAGGGCGTCGACGTGCGCCGACGCTTCGACGAGCTGCGCTCCGTCGGCTCGGTCATCGCGGTGCTCGACGAGATCAGCACTCCCGCGGACCTCGGGAGGATCCTGCTCCCGCTGTCCGGCGCGATGCGCTCCCTCGCCCCCGGCGCCCGGGTCGTCACGATCTCCCGTCCCGCCCGGGGTGAGGACCCCGCACGCGATGCGGCCCGCGGCGGCGTCGAGGGCTTCCTGCGCTCGCTCGCCCATGAGATGCGCGGCGGGGCGACCGCCAACGGCATCCTCGTGCGCGACGGCGTGGACCTCGACGCCCCCGGCGTGACCGGGGCCCTGCGCTTCCTGCTCTCAGCCCGCAGCGCCTTCGTCACCGGTCAGTTCCTCACGGTCTCCACCGCCGACGGGTCGCGCACCGCGGACCTCGCCAAGCCCCTCGCCGGGCGCACCGCCCTGGTCACCGGCGCCGCCCGCGGGATCGGCGCGGCGATCGCCCGCACCCTCGCGGCCGACGGGGCCCAGCTCGTGGTCCTCGACGTACCCGGCGCGGGCACCGAGCTCTCGCGCCTGGCCAACGACCTGCGCGCGGTACCGGTGCAGCTCGACGTCACCTCCGACGGTGCGGGGGACCGCCTGGTGGCGTTCCTGCGCGAGCGGGGGCTGAGCCTGGACATCGCCGTGCTCAACGCCGGCATCACCCGCGACAAGCTGTTCGCCAACATGACCCCGGAGCGCTGGGTCCCCGTGCTCGCGGTGAACATCTCCAGCCAGATCACCCTCACGCAGGCGCTGATCGAAGCCGGGGACGTGCTCGGCGACCAGCCGCGCGTCGTCTCCCTGGCCTCCACCAGCGGCATCGCCGGCAACCGCGGGCAGACGAACTACGCCGCCTCCAAGGCTGGCGTGATCGCCTTCGTCGGTGCGCTCGCCGCCCGCCTGGAGTCGATCGGCGGCACCGCGAACGCGGTCGCGCCCGGGTTCATCGAGACCGAGATGACCGCCAAGATGCCGGCCCTGACCCGGGAGGTCGCCCGACGGCTGAACTCCCTGCAGCAGGGAGGCCTTCCGGTGGACGTCGCCGAGGCGATCGCCTTCCTCGCCTCCGACGAAGCGGGTGGCCTGCGCGGCGAGACCCTGCGTGTGTGCGGACAGAACATGGTGGGGAAGTGAGCGCCGTGACCGGCACCGGGACCTCCCAGACGGGCGAGCGGATCAAGGACCTCTCGGAGGTCCCCTCGTTCCCAGCCATCTATGCGGCGGCGCTGGACCCCCGCTCGGCCCTGGATCCGCGACGGGCCCGACGGGCCCCGCAGGCCGATCCGACCCTGCCGAGCATCGCCTACCGGGTGCGGAAGGTGCGGATCGATGCCGAGCGCGCCCGCGACTTCGACCATCTGATGGGTGGGCCGGCCACCGACCTGGTCCATCCCGGCGTGCTGCACGTGCTCGCCTTCCCGGTCTCGCTCGCCCTCCTCGCCCGGCGCGACGTCCCCTTCGCACTGCTGGGTCTGGTGCATCTGCGCAACCAGATCCTGCAGCACCGCCCCGTGCGCGTCGGGGAGCTGGTGGACGTCGAGTGCCGGGTGCGGGATCTGCAGCCTCATCGCAAGGGCCGCACCTTCGAGGCGGTCTCCACCATCCTCGGGCAGGATGGCGAGATCATCGCGACCGACGTCTCCACCTACCTGATCACGGGGGAGGGCGCGGAGAGCGGTTCTGCGAGCGCCGCCGATGGCAGCGCCTCGGGCTCAACGAGCAGCGGAGGCCCTGAGCACTCCGCACGTCGGGCGTTCGAGGCACCCCGTCCTACCGGACGGTGGAAGCTCCCGGCAGACACCGGGCGCCGCTACGCGGCCGTCTCCGGAGACGTGAATCCGATCCATCTCTCCGCCCTGAGCGCGAAGGCCTTCGGATTCCCGCGCGCCATCGCCCACGGGATGTACACCGCCTCGCGGGCCTTCACCGAATCCGGGGTGGATCTCTCGCGGCCGCTGCGCTGGGACGTCAGCTTCGACGCCCCGGTGACGCTGCCGGGCACGGTGCTGGTGGCCTACGACGATGACCGCGGCTCCGGCGACCCCCAGGGCTCCGGCGACGACCGCGGCTCCGGCGGCGTGCGCTGCGTGGGCTGGCGTGCGGGCTCCGGGGACAAGGGGCCGCGTCGCTGCTTCGAGGTCGCGGTCACCACGCTCGGCTGATCAGAGAGCACCCTGTTCAAGGGCACGCTGGCCAGAGAGATCGCTGGTCAGAGTGACCCCTGTTCACAGAGCGCCCTGAGAGTGCATGCTGATCAGGGTGCTCTCTCAGCTGCCGGATCGCTCTGCCGCCTGCGCCCTGAGACCCGCCTCGAGCGTGGCGAGCAGGTGCTCGATGAACGCCTTGGGCTGGACGCCGGTGAGCACGTCGACGTTCGGCTCCCGGCCCCAGCGGCCCAGCTCATCACCCACGCTCTGCCCGCGGGTGAGGGTACCGGCGAGCTCGACGTCGACCGGGAGCGGGCGCGTCCCGGCGAAATGCCCCGTCACCGCGTGCGCGGCGACCAGCGGGTCATGCACATGCGCCATCCAGCCGAAACCGTCGGCCTGATGGAACTCGAAGTAGAAGCGCAGCGCCTCGGCGAGGATCATCGCCACCGGGTGGCCGGTGCTCTCCCCGAGCTGCGTGATCCGGTCCAGGGTGTCCTGGTGGAACTGCACCGCTTCGGTGGCCTCGAGCGACCCGAGCACGGGGCGCGCCGGGGCGCCGGTGAAGGCGGCGAGCACGCGCTGGGCGGCCTCCGGATCCACGGCGAAGTTCCATTCGCTCGTGGCCCCGGTGTTCCCCCGATGGTTGATCGCCCCTCCCATGATGTGCAGGCGCTTCAGCAGCCGCGGGAGCTCGGGCTCGATCTCGAGCGCGAGGGCGAGGTTCGTGTGCGGGCCCAGCACGAGACCCACGAGCTCGCCGGGATGCGCGCGGGCGATGTCGACCCACAGCTGTGCGCCCGAGCGGGGGTCCTCGGTGCGCTCAGGGTCCGGGAGCACGGCGTGGCCGAGGCCCTGCGGGCCGTGGGTGTCGTCGGCATACATCGGCTCCTGCGCGAGCGGGTGCGACGCTCCGAGCGAGATCGGCGCTGCGATGTCGAGCAGCCCGGCCAGAGCGAGGTTGTTGCGGTGCACGGCGGGGACGGGCACGTTGCCGCCGGTGGAGACGATGCCGGCGATCTCCACGTCACGGCGGCAGGCGAGATAGGTCAGGGCGATCGCATCGTCGATGCCGGTGTCGCAGTCGATCAGCACGGGGAGGGTCATCGGGCCAGCGTAGAGCCACCGGAGGGCTGGCGGAGCACCGCCGATCACGGCAGGATCTCCCCATGGCGCATCCACAGATGTTCGACGACGACGATCCGATGCTGGAGCGCGTGCGGTCGGTCGCGCTCGCCCTGCCCGGCGCGAAGGAGAAGATCAGCCATGGCCGACCCGCCTTCTGCACCGTGAAGGTCCACTGCTACTACGGCGGGGCCCTGAAGGTGGACGGACAGTGGGAGCAGCACCCTCAGGCGGTGCTCGTGCACCTGCCGCCGTCGGAGACCGCCGCGCTGGCGGAGGATCCGCGCACCTTCGCCCCCGCGTACCTCGGAGCGTCCGGCTGGATCGGTGTGGACCTGGACGCGAGAACCACCGACGCAGAGCTCGCCGAGCTGATCGAGGAGTCCTATCGCAGGGTGGCCCCGAAGCGCCTCGTGGCGGAGCTCGAGGACCGGGCTTGACCCTCACGCGACGTCAGGCCGGAAGGTTGTCCTCATGACCGAGAAGCACACCCCTGACGACCTCACCGTGGGCCGCGTCGCCGACCTCGTCGGCGTGAGCGTCCGCACCCTGCATCACTGGGACGGGATCGGCCTGGTGCGTCCCAGCGGACGCACCTGGTCGGGGTATCGGCTGTACGACGCGCAGGACATCTCCCGGATCCACCGGGTGCTCGTCTACCGCGAGCTCGGTCTGGCGCTCGCCGAGATCGGCCGGATCCTCGATGATCCATTCGTCGATCCCGGCGTGCACCTCCACCGCCAGCGGATCCTCCTGCGGGAGCGGATCCACCGGCTCGAGAAGACGGCACGGGCCGTCGACGAGATGATCGAGAGAACCGACATGACGCACGAGAAGAGCACGACGGGCACCAGCCTGACCCCCGAGGAGCAGGCCCGCATCTTCGGCACCGACTGGGACCCCGCCTACCAGGACGAGGCCCGCGAGCGGTGGGGCGGGTCCGACGCCTGGAAGCAGTCCGCCGCCCGCACCGGATCCTGGGACGCGGCGCAGTGGCAGACGATCAAGGACGAGACCGACGAGGTCGAGGCCGCGCTCGCCGAGGCCCTGAGCCGCGGGGTGGAGCCGGGGAGCGAGGAGGCGAACGCGCTGGCCGAGCGCCACCGTGCTTCGATCGGGAGGCACTACGACTGCACGCCCTCGATGCAGGTCGTGCTGGCGCGGATGTACACGGAGGATCCGAGATTCGCCGCGCACTACGACGAGCGCGGCGAGGGTCTCGCCGTCTGGCTGCGGCGCGCGATCGAGGAGAGCGCCCGGTCCCAGGGCGTGGACCCGGAGACCGCGACCTGGCAGTGAGCGCTGAGACGCCGCGCAGCGGGTGAGCCACGGAGAGCCCCGTCGCCCCGTCGGGACGTCGAACTGTCGGGCCGACGTTCCGGGGTCGGCCCTCGGATAGATCGTCGTGCCGCGTCGTGAAAGGTGCCATCGGAGTGGCACCTTTCGCGACGCCCCGAGGGCGGGCGACGGATCTCGGCGTCTCGGCGTCTCGGCGTCTCGGGGGAGTGGCCGCCCGGAGCTCAGAGCTCGCCGTAGGCCTCGAGCAGGGGAGCGATCCGCCCGCCCATCTCCACCTGGGTGAGCACGATGCCCACCGTGCCGTCGGGGTCGACGAAGAAGTCGGTGCCCGCGCCGCCGGACCAGCCGAAGCGGCCGCGGTGCGGGCCGTCGGCCACCACGCAGACGCCGAAGCCCCAACCGGTGTGCTCCCAGAACCCCGGGAAGAACGAGCTCGGGTCCTTCGCGCCGTCGGGCACCTGGTCCCGGCTCAGCATCGCCAGATGCTCCGCATCGATCAGCTCGCCGTCGCGCAGCGCCCGCAGGAACCGCAGGTAGTCCGGCGCCGTCGAGAGCAGCTCGCTGTGGCTCATGTCGTAGGGCGGCGGGCCGACGTGGAAGCCGCCGGCCGCGGGCTCCCGCTCCACGAGCTCATCGCCCTCGACCCCGTAGGCCGCCGGGAGCCGGTGCGCCGTCTCCCGCGGCACGAAGTATCCCGTGTCGCGCATCCCGAGCGGGGCGAACAGGGTGGCCGCGAGATGCTCTCCGGCGCTGGTGCCGCTGATCCGCGACAGCAGGATGCCGAGCAAACCGAAGGAGTGGTGATAGCGCCAGACCTCTCCGGGCTGCCCGACCAGGGGCAGGGAGGCGAGCGCCGCGAGCCAGTCGTCGGCCCCCAGCGCCGGCGGCAGGGGCCCGGCCTCGGTGGCGCTGTCGGCCATGGCGCGCTGCAGCGGTGAGCCGTCGAGGATCATGCCGTAGCCGGAGGTGTTGGTCAGCAGGTGACGCAGGGTGATGGGCCGCTCGGCGGGCACGGTGTCGGTGAGCTCCTCATCGGGCCGGGAGAGGACCACGGGTTCGGCGAGCTCCGGCAGCCAGGTCGCCACCGGGGAGTCGAGCGCGAGCTCGCCCTGCTCGACGAGGCGCAGCGCGGCGACCGTGGTGATCAGCTTGGTCATCGACTGGATGCGGAAGATCGCGTCGGCCGGCATCGGAGAGCCACCGATCGACATCGTCCCCGCGGCGTGGGGCTCGGGGTCGTGCCCGTGGGCGATCACTCCACCGGGGACGGTTCCGTCCGCGACGAAGCTCTCGAGCAGGTGTGCGGGTCCGGAGGTCGGCATCGACATGCGGCCAGGGTACGCCGGGGCTCCCCGGGCCAGGCCGGCGCGGCTGGCACGGCTGGTACGGCTGGTACGGCTGGTGCGGCTGGCACGGCTGGTGCGGCTGGCACGGCCCTACACTCGGGCCATGAGCGCCCTCGAGAACGTCCTTCTGCTCAGCCCGCGAGCCGTCCCGCTCGGCGGACCGCGCGGGATGACCGTGCTCCGTACCCTGCCGGCGCGGCAGACCTCTCTCATCGGGGCCTGGTGCTTCGTGGACCATTTCGGGCCCGACGACGTCTCCGCGGGCGGTGGCATGCAGGTCGCCCGTCATCCCCACACCGGTCTCGCCACGGTCTCCTGGCTGTTCGAGGGCGCGATCACGCATCGCGACTCGATCGGCAGCCACGCTCTGGTGCGGCCGGGCGACGTGGACCTCATGGTGGCCGGCTACGGCATCACCCACTCGGAGTTCTCCACCCTCGACACCACGCTCCTGCACGGCGTGCAGCTCTGGTACGCCCTGCCGGACCGGGCCCGGTTCCGCGAGCAGGAGTTCGCGGTGCACACCCCGGTCGAACAGGCCACGTCGACCGTGCGCGTGCGAGTGGGGATGGGGGCCTTTCGGGCGGCCGACGAGGACGGGGCCGTGCTCGAGGACACCAGCCCCCTGGTCACCGACACCGCCCTGTCCATGGCACAGATCGAGCTGCGGGCCGGGCATCGGCTGCGCATCGACCTGGATCCGGCGCACGAGCACGGGATGCTGGTGGATCGGGGCGCGGCGCATCTGGTCGTCGGCGGCCAGGAGTCCGCTGCCGCCCGCGCCGAGCTCGCCGTGCTGCCCGATGGTGCCGACCATCTCGAGCTCCAGGCCACCGGGGACGAGGACCTGCGGGTGATCCTCCTGGGCGGCGAACCGCTGAGGGAGGACATCCTCATGTGGTGGAACTTCGTGGGTCGCACCCATGAGGAGATCGCGCAGTTCCGTGCCCGCTACCAGGCGGAGATCGAGGCGGAGGGTACGCTCGACCAGGCCCCGATCGCCTCGGTGGCCCGGGAGCGCGCCGGCCTCACGGCGGACGCCGAGCAGTTCGGCCCCTTCGCTCCCCACACTCCTGCGGCTCTGCCCGCCCCCATGCTCCCCAACGGTCGGCTGCGCCCCCGCGGTCGCGCCGGCCTCTCGAAGGACTGATCCCGTGCCCCACACCCCCGCAGCCGACGACAGCGCCGCGACGGCCTCCACAGCGACGCCCGCCACCGCGACGGATTCCACCGCGACGGAATCCACCGCGTCACCCCAGAACCCGACGGCACCGACTGCGGCGCAGACGCCTCAGGGCGCGGACCAGACCGATCGAGTGATCATGGCCGCGGCCGAGGAGGCCGGCATCGGCTGCCCCTGCGACGTCATCGTGGTGGACGATGCGACCGGCGCGCTGACCGACTTCGCGCTCGCCGCCGTGGCCGAGCACGAGGACGCGAAGGTGCTCAGCTGGACCTCATCGACGGTGCTGGCAGCGACCCTGGCGGAGCGCTTCGCGACGCCGCTCGCGGCTGGCCGCCTGCTGCTCCCCGTCGGACCCCAGCCCGTCGAGCTCGGCGCGGCCGCGGCGAGGGTCGAGGGGCACCAGATGGTGCTGATGCGCCTGCCCAAGTCTCTGCACGCCCTGGAGGACCGTGCCCGCCGGCTGGCCGAGGCCGTCCGCGGGCGCGGGGACGGCGGCCTCGAGCTCATCGCCGGTGGCCGGGTCAAGCATATGACGCGTTCCCAGAACGACGTGCTCGCGAAGCTCTTCACCGAGGTCCGGGCCAGCCGCGGCATCGGGAAGTCCCGCGCGCTGATCGGCACCGGCCTGCGGGAGCAGACCGCCGGGCCGACGCCCACCGAGAGCACCACGCGGATCGTGGTGCGGGGCCAGCAGCGGTCCCTGTCGCTGCGCGGCGTCGGCACCGTGTTCGGCGGGTCCGGGGCCGACGCCGGCAGCCTCCTGCTGCTGTCCTCCCTGGACCAGGCCGTGGCCGCCGGGGAGCTCGCCACAGAGGAGTCGCCGGTGCGCTCTGCGGCAGATCTCGGCTGCGGGAACGGCCTGATGACCTCCTACCTCGCGGCCGCGCTGCCCGAGGCCTCGGTGCTGGGAAGCGACGAGGACGCCGACGCGGTCGCCTCGACCCGGGCCACTCTCGCCGCGAACGCTCTCGAGCGGGAGGACATCGAACTGGTCTGGGACGACGCCTTCTCCCAGGTGGCAGATCGCAGCCTGGACCTGGTGCTGCTGAACCCGCCCTTCCACGACGGCACCGCGATCGATGCGACGCTCGTGGACGGGCTGCTCGACGCCGCCTCGCGGGTGCTGCGACCCGGCGGGCAGCTGTGGTTCGTGCACAACTCCCACCTGCGGTACCGCACCGAGGTGGAGCGTCGCGTCGGTCCGGTGCGTCAGCGGGCCCGCGACCGTCGCTTCACGGTGCTCTCCGCCGAGCGCGTCTGACGCCGCCTTGCGTCCGACCCCGTCGGCTGGACTCCGGGCCGGTCGAGCAGTGCGAGTTGAGCAGCGCTGGACGAGCAGGGCGGGTCGGGCGGTGCCGGAGGGTCAGCGCGGGCCGAGCAGCGCTGGACGAGCAGGGCAGGACGGTCAGTGCGGGCCGAGCAGCGCTGGACGAGCAGGGCAGGACGGTCAGTGCGGGCCGAGTAGTGCCGGTCGGACGTCAGCGCGGGGCGCACGCCGTGCTCCCGAGTTCTGCGCCCTGAGGACCGATGTTCGTGCCGGGATCGGTCCTCAGGGCGCATTACTCGACTGTGCGGAGGCGCCACTGCACTGTGTGGGGGCGCCACTCCACGGCGTGGAGGCACCACTGCACTGTGCGGAGGCACAGGCGAGATGCCGGGGGAGGCGCCGCGTCTCAGGCGACGAGGCTGCGCAGCACCGAGGTGAACACGCCCAGGCCGTCAGTGCCGGTACGGGTCCCCGCGCCGGGCTCGTCGGGCCCGAAGCCGGCCTCGACCGCGTGCTCGGGGTGCGGCATGAGGCCCACGACGTTGCCCGCGGCGTTGGTGACGCCGGCGATGTCGTTGCGCGAGCCGTTGGGGTTGGACTCGAAGCCGGCCGGACCGTGGGTGGCGCCGGCGGCGTAGCGGAACACCACGCGGCCCTCGTCCTCGAGCTGGGAGAGCGTGCGCTCGTCGGACACGTACTGCCCGTCCTGGTTCTTCAGCGGAACCCGGATGACCTGGTCCTGCTGGTAGTCGGAGGTCCAGGCGGTGCGCGTGTTCTCGACCCGCAGCGGCTGGTCGCGGCAGATGAACGAGCGGTGCGCGTTCTTGATCATCGCGCCGGGCAGCAGGTGGGTCTCGCAGAGCACCTGGAAGCCGTTGCAGATGCCGAGCACCGGCATACCGCCGTTGGCGGCGTCGACGACCTTCTCCATCACGGGCGCGAAGCGGCTGATCGCCCCGGCGCGCAGGTAGTCGCCGTAGGAGAAGCCTCCAGGCAGCACGACCGCCTGGACATCGGCGAGCTCGTCGTCGCCGTGCCATAGCGCGACCGGCTCGGCGCCGGCGATCCGCACGGCACGCAGGGCATCGCGGTCATCCAGCGTGCCCGGGAACGTCACCACACCGACGCGCATCAGGCCTGGCCCTCCGTGGCGGGATCCTCGACCTCGAGGGCGATGACGTCCTCGATCACGGGGTTGGACAGCAAGGTGGTGGCGGCTTCGCGGAGGGAGGCGAGCACCTCGTCGGTGACCTCGCCCTCGACCTCGAGCTCGAACCGCTTGCCCTGGCGCACGGAGCTGATGCCCTCGAAGCCCAGGCGGGGCAGGGCCGCGGCGACGGCCTTGCCCTGGGGGTCGAGGATCTCCGGCTTCGGCATGACATGGACCACGACGCGGGGCATGGGCGTTCTCCTGGAGGACGACGGCCGCGCTCGGGGCGGGCCGGACGGGATGATTCTGCAGGGCGGGGCGGGAGAAGCTCCCGGGCTCACCGACGGATCGGTGCCGACGCCCCCATCGTACCGAGCCGAGGGCGTCCGGCGGGGGAGTGCCCACGCGAGCAGGTTCCGCAGGGGGATCGAGACTGATCGGCACGGGAGCCGAGCGGTCTCCGCAGGCCATTGGCGGGGTGGTCCCATGTTCGTACGGTAGGGGCATCCGATTCCGCAGACCCCGGAGGCAGCCATGAAGATCCGTCACCTCGTCCATTCCTGCCTGCTCGTCGAGATGGCCGGGCGGCGGGTCCTCGTGGACCCCGGCACCTTCAACGGCGAGTCCGTGCGGGCGCTGGGCGCCGACGTGCTCGCGGGCATCGACACCGTCGCCATCACGCACCAGCACCCCGATCATCTCGACCGCGGCCTGCTGGACCACGTCCTGGACGCGAGCTCGCAGGCGGTCGTGATCGCCGAGCCTGAGACCGCCGCACAGCTCGCCGAGAGCAGCGAGGACGGCGCGGCGGTCTCGACCGAGAGGCTGCTGCCGCTCAGTGCGGGCGAGGCCCATGAGTTCCCGGCAGTGGACGGGCAGGAGGCGCTGCGGATCGGGGCGGCGGGCGGTCAGCACGCGATCATCCATCCCGATATCCCCCGCGTGGGCAATATCGGCCTCGTGCTCTCCGCGGGGGGCGGGCCGCAGCTCGGGATCACGGGAGACTCCCTGGATCCTCTGCAGGAGTTCCACGGGATCGACGCCCTCGCCTTCGCCGTGGTGGCACCGTGGTCCAAGATGTCCGAGACCATCGACTTCCTGCGCGCGGTGCGCCCGCGCCTCGCCCTGCCGGTCCACGACGCGGTGGCCAGCGACGGCGGTCGGGCGATCTACCTGCGCCAGGCGGGTGCGCTCTCGCCCGAGGGCACCGAGGTGCGTGACTGGCCGGAGGACGGCACCGTCGAGCTCTGAGCTCTGAGCTCTGAGCTCACGCCTACGTCCACGCCCACGATCTCGACCAGGACCTCGACAGCGACCACGCGGGCAGCGGGTCTCGTGGACGCGGTGCCCGGCGAGCCCGTGGGGCCGTCTACAGTGGCCCCGTGCACGGGAGTCCGGTAGGCCGGGCTGAGAGGGAGTTCTCCAACTCCGACCGTAGAACCTGACCCGGATCATGCCGGCGCAGGGAGCTCCGCCGGGCGAGATCCGCCGTGTGCCCGTGCCCTTCGTGAAAGGCACGGACCATGATCCTCTCCTCCCCGCCCCCTGTTCCCGGGAGCGTCCCTCCTGCCGCCCCGGGGCCCGCTTCCGCTCCCGCAGAGAACGCGGCGGATCCCACGCAGAACGCCGCGAATCCCACGGAACACGCCGCCGACCCCACCGCGACTCCGCTGGGCTTCGGCGTCGGCGCCCGGGTGAGCGCCGCCGTGATGGCCGACGACTACGCGTCGCTCCTGCGCGGCATCCTCTCCCGCCTCGACGACACCGGCCTCGTGCGCGAGACCGGGGACGTCTCCACCTACGTCGGCGGCCACGAGGCGCACCTGCAGCGCTATCTCATCGACCTCGCCGAGGATCTCGCCCGCACCGAGCACCACGCCACGATCTCCGTGCTGCTGTCCCGGGGATGCCCGGGAGAGGTGGCCTGCGAGCTGCCCGGCGGGGCCGGACCCCGCGGCGTGGAGGTCCTCGAGCCCCGCCGTACGGGCCGCTACGCCTCGGCGGAATGGGCGCTGTACCCACTGGCCGACCAGGTGCTCGCCGACGGCACGCTCCCGGACCACATGCGGGACATCTACGCCGCGATCGACCACGCCCGCGAGCTGGGCACCTTCCGCGGATCCGAGCACTTCGTGACCCGCCTCGAGGGCGACGTCGGCGATGTCCTGGCCACCGCGATCGCCGGATGGCTGCTGGTGGGACGCAGCGTCCAGCACGTGACCAGCCACCTCACGATCTCGCTGAACAGCCCCTCGCACGCCACGCACACCCTGGACGAGGTGACCCGATGACCGCGGTGCAGGCGGGCCCGACCCGCAGGCGGTCCCGCTTCACCCTGCGGGAGATCGTGCTGGTCGTCGTGCTCGGCGTCGTGTTCGGCTTCCTGTACTGGGTCTTCGTCCAGGCATGGAACGGCCTTGCGATCGCCATGGGCCCCGCGGGCGACCTCGCCCAGCACGTCCTGTTCGGGTCCTGGCTGCTCGTCGGCCCGATCGCCGTGGCGATCCTCCGACGGCCCGGCAGCGGCATCCTCGCCGAGCTGATCGCGGCGGTCGTCGAGGTGGTGTTCCTGGGCAGCCCCGTCGGCCCGCTGCTGGTGCTCTCGGCGCTGCTGCAGGGGATCGGCAGCGAGCTGCCCTTCGCCCTGACCCGGTACCGTCGCTTCGGCTGGGGCGTGTTCGCCGCCTCGGGCGCCTTCGGCGCCGCGCTCGTGTTCTTCTGGACCGCATATCGGATGGGCTGGTACGGGCAGGATCTGCTCGAGCTGCGCCTGGGCGTGCAGGTGCTCTCGGGGATCGTTCTCGGCGGGCTGCTGGCGAAGGTCATCGTCGGCGCACTGCGGCGAACGGGTGTGCTCGACGACTTCGCGATCGGTGCCGCGCCGCGTGACGCGCAGGACATCGTGGAGCGACGTGTCCGCTGAGACCACCCACGGTGAGCCGAGGGATGCGGTCGTCTCCGTCTCGGCCCCGTCGGCCCCGTCGGTCCCCTCGGCCCCGCTCCTCGAGGCAGAGGACCTCGAGGTGGTGCTGCCCTCGGGGGACGGGGTCGGACCGTGGAGCGGCACCCTCGCGGTCGGAGACCACGTGCTGCTGATCGGCCCGAGCGGGGCCGGGAAGTCGACGCTGCTGCGCACGCTCGCCGGCGCGATCCCCTCGCACCTGCACGGCCGCGTCACCGGGAGCATCCGCGTGGGCGGGATCGACCCGGTGGCCGACGGTGTGGTCGCGGCCTCGCGCACGGTCGGCTATCTCGGGCAGGACCCGGCCAGCGGGGTCTGCCTGCCTGATGTGGCCGACGACGTGGCCCTGCCGCTGGAGAACCGTCAGGTCCCGGCCCCACAGATCGGGGGTCGGGTGCACGCGGCGCTGACTGCCGCCGGCGCCGAAGGCCTCGCATCCCGGAAGGCCTCGACCCTCTCGGGCGGGCAGCTGCAGCGCGCCGCACTCGCCGCGGTGCTCGCCGCAGAGCCCCGGCTCCTCCTGCTCGATGAACCCACCGCGATGCTCGATGCGGGCGGCATCGCCGCGGTGCGTGGGAGCGTCCAGGCGGCCCTGCAGGACGGAGAGACCGCGGCGATCCTCGTCGAGCACCGTCTCGACGAGTGGGCGGGCGCAGGCGGCCTCGCCGCCCTCCCTCCGCGCACGATCGCGCTGGATCGCTCCGGGCGGGTCCTCGCCGACGGGCCGACGCACGAGGTGCTCCTCCAGCACGGGGCGACGCTGCGCGCGGAAGGATGCTGGCTTCCTCGCGACCTCGAGAGATCGCTCGAGGGGATGCTCGAGAGGCCGCCCGAGGGACCGGTCGAGGAATCGCTCGACGAGTCAGCTGAGGCAGCGATCCCGGCGCCGACCCCGGCCGGTATTCCGACTGCTGCGCGGCCAGGATCCCGGGCCTCGGAGCAGGAGCAGACCACTGAGGAGACGGTGGCGCCGGGCCGTGCGGCCGTCCCGGGCAGGCCGCTGCTGACCGCGAACGGGGTCGCACTCGGGTACGAGGGTCGACGTCTGCTCGAGGGCGTCGACCTCGAGGTGCGATCCGGTCAGGTGCTGGCGGTCGTCGGCCGCAACGGTGCCGGCAAATCCACCCTGCTGGCCGCCCTCGCGCGACTGGACCCGCCCCGTGCAGGCGCCATCTCCGGTGCCGCAGCCGGACTGGTCTTCCAACGTCCCGAGGCCCAGTTCATCGGCTCCACCGTGGTCGGAGAGCTCCGGGCGTCCGGCGCGGAGGAGGCCGCGGTGGGCGAGATGCTGGAGCAGCTCGCGCTGCGTGACTGGGCGGAGGCGAGCCCCTTCCGGCTCTCGGGCGGGCAGCAGCGGCGTCTCTCCCTCGGAGCGATGCTGCTCACCGGCCGTCCCGTGCTCCTGGCAGACGAACCCGGCTTCGGTCTGGACCGGGCGGCCCAGGACACCGTGCTCGAGCTGCTGCGGGAGAGCGCGGCGAACGGGCGCGCCGTGCTCATGACCACCCATGATCTGCGGGCCGTCGAGCAGGCGCACGCCGTGGCGGTGCTCGCCGATGGTCGCGTGCACGGTCCGATGCCACCCGCGAAGCTGCTGGCCGACGCGGACCTGCTGCATCGGGCCGGGCTCGTCGCATCCCCCACGGCGGAGACGGGCAGGCCCGAGCGCGGCGACCGGGGAGAGCGCGGGTGCGAGGACAGAGGAGAGGCGGGCACGGCAGACCCGTCGGCCGCAGCGCACGGCTGGCTGTCCCAACGCAACCCGACCGTGCTGCTGGGCCTGCTCACGGCGCTGAGCATCGTGTGCATCGCGCTGACCGACCCGGTGCCGCTGGTCGCGCTGTACGTGCTGCTCACGGCGGCGACGCTGGCCGGATGTCGGATCCGGCCGCTCGCGCTCCTGCGGGCGCAGGTGCCCTTCGTGGTGTTCGCCCTGGGGGTGTTCGCGGTCAACGTGCTCAGCAGGCCCGGCCATGAGCCGTGGCCCGAGCTGCCGGTGCGGATCACGCAGGAGGGGATCGTCCTGGGGACGGCGCTCGCCCTGCGCGCCCTGGTGATCGGGCTCGGGGCGCTCGCGGTCGCCCGGGCCACCGATCCGCGTCGCACGATGGTGAGCCTGCAGCAGCATGCCCGCCTGCCGGCCCGGTACGCCTACGCCCTGCTGGCGGGCCGGAGGCTCCTGGACGACCTGCCGTCGCGCTGGGCGACGATCACGCGCGCCCACCGTGCGCGCCCGCCCGTGCGGACGGACGGCACCGTGGGCAGGCTCCGCCCCCGACACCTCGTGGCCTGCGCCTTCGCGCTGCTCGTCGACGCGATCCGCAGCGCGGAACGCCTCGCCTTCGCCCTCGAGTCCCGGGGGCTCGGCGAGGGGCCGCGCACGATCTGGCGACCGGTCCCCTGCGGTCGGGCCGATCTGCTGCTCGGGGTGGTCGTGGCGACGGTCGTCGGCGCCGTCCTGGTGCTCAGCTGACCGGGCGCACTCGGCACGTCGGACGCACCGGGCGCACCGGAGCCCGTGGGCATCGGTCGTCGCGGGGCGGGCCCGGGGCCCGGCGTCTCGGCCAGGGGGTCTGCGGTGCGGACCCGGTCAGAAGGTCCGGCCGGTGAGCCGCTCGTAGGCCTGGACGTAGCGGGCCCGGGTCTGGTCGATGACCTCGGCGGGCAGCTCCGGAGGAGGCGTGTTCGAGCCCTTGTGCCAGCCCGAGGCACGTGAGGTCAGCCAGTCCCGCACGAACTGCTTGTCCAGGCTGGGCTGGGTGCGGCCCTCGACGTAGGTGTCCGCGGACCAGAAACGGCTCGAATCAGGGGTGAGCACCTCATCGCCGAGCATCAGGGTGCCGTCGACGCGCGAGTGGCCGAACTCGAACTTGGTGTCGGCCAGCAGGATGCCGCGCTCAGCGGCGATCGTCCGCGCCTTCTCGTACGCGGCGAGGGTGAGCTCCTCCAGATCGTCCGTGAGCTCGGGCCCCAGCAGGTCGCGGGCCTGGGCGACGGTGATGTTCTCGTCGTGCTCGCCCGCCTCGGCTTTGGTGGACGGCGTGAAGATCGCGGGGTCCAGGCGCGAGGCGTCCACCAGGCCGCCGGGCAGCACGTGGCCGCCGACGGAGCCGCCGGCGCGGTAGTCGGCCAGACCCGATCCGGTGAGATAGCCGCGGGCGATGCATTCCAGCGGCACCATGTCCAGGCCCTGGCAGCGCAGCGCCCGCCCGGTGACGGCCTGCGGCACATCGCTCGCCGAGATCACATGGTTCGGGACGATGTCCGCCAGCTGCTCGAACCAGAACGTGCTGATCGCCGTGAGCACCCGGCCCTTGTCCGGGATGCCGGGCCGGAGGGAGTGGTCGTAGGCGCTGATGCGGTCCGTCGCGACCACGAGCACCTCGGTGGCGGCCGACGGGTCGGTGCCCGCGGGGACATACAGCTCGCGGACCTTCCCGGAGACGACGTGGTCCCATCCCGGGAGATCGGGGGCCTCGATCAGGGGAGAGGCGGTGGTGGTGCTCATGCGGGGGCTCCGTCGTCGAGGGTGGGCGCCGGGTGCGCGTCGGGACTGTGCTGCGCGCTCGACGCGCTCAGCGCGTCCCGGGCGTCCCGAGCGGCGGTGCGGGCGATGTCGTGGCGGTGCTGGCACCCTTCGAGGGCGATCGCCTCGGCGCCTGCGAGGGCGAGGACACGAGCCTCCTCGAGGTCCGCGCCGGAGGCGACGACGGACAGCACCCGGCCGCCGCTGCTGAGCAGGGCGCCGTCCTCGGTGCGGCGGGCCGTGCCGGCATGGATCACGTGCGTGCCGAGCATCTCGGCGGCGTCGATCCCGGCGATCACGTCACCGGTGCGGGCTGCGGCGGGATATCCGGAGCAGGCGACCACCACGGTCACGGCGGCGGCATCGTGCCACTGCGGCGCCGGCACGGTGCTCAGGTCACCCTGGGCTGCGGCGAGCAGCAGCGGGGCGAAGGGGGAGGCCAGTCGCTCGAGCACGACCTGCGTCTCGGGATCGCCGAAGCGGGCGTTGAACTCCACCACGCGCATGCCGCGCGAGGTGATCGCCAGGCCGCAGTACAGCACTCCGACGAAGGGGATGCCGCGGGCCGCGAGCTCGTCGATCGTGGGCTGGGCGACCGTGCCGATGACCTCGTCGACCAGTCCCTCGGGCGCCCAGGGGAGCGGCGAGTAGGCACCCATGCCGCCGGTGTTGGGGCCCTCGTCGTCGTCCAGGGCCCGCTTGAAGTCCTGGGCCGGGGCGAGGGGGACCACGCGGGTCCCGTCGCTCACGCAGAACAGCGACACCTCGGGGCCGTCGAGGTACTCCTCGAGCACCACGGAACCGCCGGCGTCCAGGACCGCCTCGCCGTGCTCGACGGCGGCCGCGCGATCGGAGGTGACCACGACGCCCTTGCCGGCGGCGAGGCCGTCGGCCTTGACCACGAACGGCACATCGCCGAGCGGGTTCACGCGGTCCAGTCCCGCGTCGAGCTGGTCGGGCGCGGTCACGGTCACGGAGGCGGCGGTCGGCACGCCGGCCGCCGCCATGATCTCCTTCGCCCACGACTTCGAGCCCTCGAGGACCGCGGCGGCGGCCGACGGGCCGAACACCGCGAAGCCCGCCTCCCGCAGCCGGTCCGCGCTGCCCGCGACCAGCGGGGCCTCGGGGCCGACCACGACGAGATCGGGGGCCAGTTCCTGGGAGAGCCGCACCTGGCCGTCGAGGTCATCGACGGAGATGTCGTGGCAGGTGGCGAGCTGCGCGATCCCGGGATTGCCGGGAGCAGCATGGAGCTCAGGGGCGGGGCGGTCGGCGGCGAGACGACGAATGATCGCGTGCTCGCGGCCTCCGGAACCGATGACGAGGATCTTCACGCGGTCAGGGTACCGAGCGGGCCACCGTCGCCGGAGAAGTGCCCGCACTCCGGCATTCCGGGTCATCGGAACACGGTTCCTCAGGGGTACGGGGCGTCCCAGAGCGACAAGGCCTCCAGCACGGCTGCAGCCCGGAGCAACCCGTCGACCGGAAGTGGAGACGGTGCTGTTGCGGGCAGGGGAACCTGTCGATCCAGGCGATGGAGACCGCGTTGGCGGAGCGCATCGAGGTGGTCGGCGGGGGAGAGCTCCTGGCTGATGTCGTCGAGCGAGCGGTTCTCATCCAGGAGTCGTCGCGCGGTGACCGGGCCCACCCCACGGACCCCGGGCATACCGTCCGCGCGATCGCCGACGAGAGCGACATAGTCGCACCAGCGTGAAGGGTGGATCCCGTATCGCTCGACCACGGTGTTCTCCGTGATCCATCCGCGGCGCAGGCCCTGCGCAGAGTCCCATTGGTGGACGGCGCCCTGCAGAAGTTGATGGAAGTCCTTATCCCTGCTGATCACGATGGATCGGCGGCCCGCGACGCGATCGCGATCCACGAGGGTCGCGATCACATCGTCGGCCTCAGAAGCGTCATGGGTGACGTGGGTGATCCCCCAATGGTTGAGGGCGCGCAGGATGGCAGGCAGGTGACGGAACGGGTTGCTCGGGCTGTCCGGGGGCTCGGCTCGGCGCTCAGCGCGGTACCGGGCGTCGAGCTGCGTGCGTGGAGACCGGGCGTCCGCATCGAAGATCACGAGCGCATCGGTGGGTGCGACAGGTGAGCGGTGCAGGGCCTGTCTCATCAGGGCGAGAAAGCCGAAGGTGCCGGTGATGTCCTGTCCACGGCGGGTGCGTATCCGGGTCGGGAACCCGAACTCGGCCCGGTAGAGCATCTGGGCTCCGTCGACGTAGGCGATGGTCTGTGGGGTCATGGCGCGCTCCGGTAGGGATAGTCGTCCTACCCGGGCGCGTCAGACGTGCTGACGCCGGGGTCCGGCACCGTCGGCAGCGAACCGCCTGGGCCAGAAAATGTGAGACCAGCCTAGCTCGGGCGCAGTGCCGCGCCTAGCGCCACGGACGTCAGTCGACCGCCGACACTGACTTCGGGTGCCCACCGCTACGATCAGGGCCATGCCTGCTGTTCCCTCGGACCCTGCCGCGTCCGCGACCCCGGTGGATCCCGCGACCCCGGTGGAGTGGACCGTCCCGACGGGGGCCGATGACCTGGGGTCCGGACAGGTGGTACGACGGAGCGCCGATCCGGCGACGACCGCGAGGCTGCGGCTGGACCTCTCCTATGACGGCACCGGGTACCACGGCTGGGCCGCGCAGCCGGGGCATCCCACCGTGGAGGGCGAGCTCGAGAGGGCCCTGGCACAGATCGCCCGCGTGCCGCTGCGCGTCACCGTCGCCGGCCGCACCGACTCCGGCGTCCACGCCCGCGGCCAGGTCTGCCATCTCGACGTGCCGCGCTCGATCCTCGCCACCTTGCCGGGGCGTTCGGACCGTCGGCCCGAGGAGGCGCTCGTGACCCGGCTCGCGGGGGTTCTGCCCCGCGACATCGTCGTGCACGCCGCCCGCGAGGTCCCGCTGGAGTTCGATGCCCGCTTCGGAGCCCTGTGGCGCCGGTATCGCTATCGGCTCTCCGACGGCCCGGCCACGCATGACCCGTTGCGCCGGGACGTGCTGCGTCACCGCCGTCCCCTCGATGTCGAGGCGATGAACCGCGCCAGCCGCACCCTGCTGGGCGAGCACGACTTCCTCTCCTTCTGCCGCCCGCGCGAGGGCGCGACGACCATCCGCACGCTGCGGGAGCTGAGCTGGGAGCGCCCGGGCGCAGGGCGCGCCGACGAAGGACTGATCGTCGCGACCGTCATCGCGGACGCCTTCTGCCATCACATGGTGCGCTCCCTGGTGGGTGCCATGATCGGCGTGGGCGAGGGACGGCGCGACATCGATTGGCCCGCCGGCGTCCTCGCGGCCCGCACCCGGGCTGCGGCGACCCGCGACGGCACCGGGTCCGCACCGATCTGCCCGCCTCAGGGCCTCACGCTCGACCATGTGGCCTACCCGCCCGACGAGGAGCTCGCCGCGCGCGCCGCGATCGCACGGGCCCGACGGGTCTGAGTGCACAGCGGGCCCGCCACCGGCGTCGGATGAGTGCCTGGCGAGCGACGGACGGGAGCCGGAGATCACACCCAGTCGGCCCTCGCCGCGTTGACGCTGGCTCCGTGCGCGAACTATTGTTAGCGGTCGTTGTGCCTCGATGTGTGCCCAACCCGCAGCCGTTCGCTCACGTCCGGCGCGTCAGGGCATCTCACACACATCCAGGACCGCCGTCGCATAGTCAGCGGAGCGGTCCGGGTGCAGCAACAGGGCCATGCTTTTACCCGAAGGAAGCGTGCCCACGGTCCATCGAACCGTGCCTGGTCGGCGATCTGCCGCCCGGGCACCATGACGAGAGAAGAAGGCACGAGTGCGTACGTTCACCCCGAAGCCCGGCGATGTCGAGCGTTCCTGGTACGTCATTGACGCAAACGATGTCGTCCTCGGCCGGCTCGCTTCCCAGGCTGCACAGCTCCTCCGCGGTAAGCACAAGCCGGTCTTCGCACCCCACGTGGATGCAGGCGACTTCGTAATCATCATCAACGCTGACAAGGTCGCCCTGACCGGCAACAAGCGGGACGCCAAGCTGGCGTACCGCCACTCCGGTTACCCCGGCGGTCTCCGGAGCGTCCCTTACTCCGAGCTGCTCGAGAAGAACCCCGAGCGCGCTGTGGAGAAGGCCATCCGAGGCATGCTCCCCAAGAACAAGCTTGCTGATCAGCAGATCAAGAAGCTGAAGATCTACTCGGGCGCCGAGCACCCCCACACCGCTCAGCAGCCCGTCCCCTTCACCATTGATCAGGTGGCGCAGTAAGCGGGTGCCCCGCCACTCCGCCCTGCCGCACGGACGAACCAAGGAGAACCGTGACTGAGACCACCACCCCCGATACCACCGAGAACCTCGAGACCGTGACCGACGAGTCCGCTCCCTCGAGCTTCACCACCGAGTCGACCGGCGAGTCCGCCGTCGGCGGCGGCCAGTCGGCGATCGAGCCGGGCTACGGCACCGGCCGTCGCAAGCAGGCCATCGCCCGCGTGCGCCTGGTCCCCGGCTCCGGCCAGTGGATCATCAATGGCCGCGCCATCGATGACTACTTCCCGAACAAGCTGCACCAGCAGGAGATCAACGACCCGTTCACGGTCCTCGATCTCCAGGGACGCTTCGACGTCTGGGTCCGCCTCCACGGCGGCGGCCCGTCCGGACAGGCCGGCGCCGTGCGCCTCGGTGTGTCCCGCGCGCTGAACCAGATCGATGAGGAGGCCAACCGCGCCACCCTCAAGAAGGCCGGCTTCCTGAAGCGCGACCCGCGCATCATCGAGCGCAAGAAGGCCGGTCTGAAGAAGGCCCGCAAGGCTCCGCAGTACTCCAAGCGCTGATCGGTCGCGGAGCACTGCTCCGCACCCTTCCTGCGTGATGCACGATGCCCTCGACCTCCGGGTCGGGGGCATCGTCGTGTTCGGCGGGCGTGGGCCCGCTCGTCCTCACGGCGGCCGACGAGGGATGAGCTCCCGATAGGCTTCCGCCATGGAGCCGATGCCGCGTCGCTGGTGGGAGGGGCCGTTCGATGTCGAGCGCCTGGCGTGGTCCGCTGTCACCGCGGCCCGTGACGCCGCCGGGGAGCTCGCCGTCGCTCGTGGTCTCGACCTCGCGATCGATACCACGCCCGAGCTCGTCGCCGCCTCCTTCGCCGCAGTCGATCACCTCCGGGTCGACGGCCGGGCGCCTGCCGCCTGGGCGAAGCTGTCCGGCGTCGTCGCCGCGCGGGACGGTTGGGTGCGTCTGCACGGCAACTATCCCCACCACGCCGCCGTGATCCGCTCCGTGCTCGGGATCGAGGACCGTGCGGGCCTGGAGCGCGAGTGCGCCCGACGCGACGCCGCCGAGATCGAGGAGCAGATCGCTGCCGCCGGTGGCATCGCGGTGGCCGTGCGCACCCGCGAGGAGTGGCAGCGGCACCCGCAGTCCCGGGCGATGTCGGACGCCCCCTGGGCGGACGTCGCGGACCGTGGTGAGCGGCCTGATCTCGGGAGGATCGGCGGCGTGAGCGCGGCAGGCGGGGTGCCCGCCGCAGGCCGTGGACCGGCCTCGCCGGGCCTGCTGCGCGGCGTGCGGGTGCTCGACCTGACCCGCGTGATCGCCGGGCCGACGGGGTCCCAGCTGCTCGCCGCCCTCGGGGCCGACGTGCTGCGGATCGATCCGCCGCAGCGTCCCGAGATCCTGGACCAGCACCTGTCCACCGGGATGGGCAAACGCTCCGCCGAGGTGGACCTGCGCGAGAGCGCCGAGCAGGTGAGGGCCCTCGCCGCCGGGGCCGATGTGGTCCTCGACGGCTACCGACCCGGAGCGCTGGCAGCGCACGGTCTGGGCACCGAGGACCTCGAGGAGCTCGCCCCCACCGCCGTCCTCGTCTCCCTCTCGGCCTGGGGTGAGATCGGGCCCTGGGGGAACAGGCCCGGCTTCGACTCCATCGTGCAGGCCGCCACCGGGATCGCCGACGCCTGCGGCGCGGACGGTCGGCCCGGAGCTCTGCCGGTCCAGGCTCTCGATCACGCCACCGGCCACCTCCTGGCGGCGCAGGTGCTGACCGCCCTGGCGCGGTCCCGGGCCGCGACGATCCATCTCAGCCTGCTCGGCGCCGCCCGCACGCTGCTCGAGGCTCCGGAGCCCCCTGCTGAGCTGGCGGCGGAGCTGGCCGTCCCGCTCGTGGCCACGACGTCGGGCGCCCTGCGCCTGGACGCCGTGCCGCCGCTGCTGCGGATCGACGGCTCCACCCTCGAGCTGCCCGTCGGCGTCTACGCCGCCTCGCCGCTCGCCTGGAAGGACGGGGTCAGCTGAGCAGCTCGCGGATGTCGTCGGCCGTGACGGCGGAGCGGAAGGCCTCCCCGCCGTCGGTGAAGGCGTCGAACAGCTCGGCCTTGCGCTGCTGCAGCGCCAGCACCTTCTCCTCGATCGTGTCCTCGGCGACCATCCGGTACACCATGACCTGGCGGTCCTGGCCGATCCGGTGCGCACGGTCCACGGCCTGCGCCTCGGCGGCGGGGTTCCACCACGGGTCCAGCAGGAACACATAGTCGGCCTCGGTCAGGGTCAGGCCGAAGCCGCCCGCCTTGAGGGAGATGAGGAAGACGGGCGCGTCGCCCTCGCGGAACCCGGACACGGCACCGTCGCGGTCCCTGGTCGAACCATCCAGATGCGCATAGCCGACGCCACGTGCGGAGAGCTCTGCGGCGACCCGATCCAGGTAGGAGGTGAACTGGCTGAACAGCAGCACGCGGTGGCCGTCCCCGACCACCTCCTCGAGCCGGTCGAACAGGGCCTCGAGCTTCGAGCTGGGCACGTCGGCGTAGGCCTCCGCATCCACCAGCGACGGATCGATCGCCATCATCCGCAGCAGGGTCAGGGAGCGGAACACGACGAACCGCTGCCGGTCCAGATCCGTCTCGATGAGACCGAGGACCTTCTTGCGCTCACGCTGGAGCACGGAGTCGTAGACGGCACGATGCTCCTGGCCGAGCGTCACCGTGAGCACCTCTTCGTGCTTCGGCGGCAGCTCGGTGGCGACGAGCTCCTTGGTGCGACGCAGCAGGAAGGGCCGCACGCGCCGGCGCAGCAGCTCCATGCGGTCCGGGTGCTCCCCGGTCTCGATCGGCATCGTGTACCGCTGCCGGAATCCGTTCGCGCCGCCCAGCAGCCCGGGGGCCACCAGGTCGAAGATCGACCACAGATCGTCCAGGGAGTTCTCCATCGGGGTGCCCGTGATCGCCAGACGGAAATCGGCGCGGACGCCCTTGGCGGCCCGGTGGGTGCGGGAGCGGCGGTTCTTCACGAACTGCGCCTCGTCGAGCACGAAGCCCTGGAAGGTCTGCGCGGCGAAGAGCTCCTCGTCGATCCTCAGCACGGCATAGCTCGTGACCACCACGTCCGCCCCGGCGAGCTGGGAGGCGAGATCGGTCGAGCGCTTCGCGCTGGTGCGGTCCAGCATCCGCACGTCCAGGGAGGGCGTGAAGCGTTCCGCCTCGCGCCGCCACACCGGCAGCACCGAGGACGGTGCGACCACCAGGAACGGCGGCGCGTCCAGGTCGGCGGCGCGGGCATGGGCGATCAGCGCGAGGGTCTGGATCGTCTTGCCCAGGCCCATGTCGTCGGCGAGCACGCCGCCGAGCCGGAGCGAGAACAGCGCGGCCAGCCAGGCGAAGCCGTCGTGCTGATAGGGGCGCAGGTCCGCGTCCAGTCCGGCCGGGAGGGCGGGCGCGGCAGCACGCGGCAGCTCCGCCAGGCGGCCGACGGTGCGATCCCAGTCGGCGCTCTCGTCGACCTCGTCGGCCATCTCCTCGAGGTCGTTCCACATCTCGACCTGGAAGCGGCTGATGCTCTGGCGCTCAGGCTCCCATTCGGCGAGCGCCTCGCCCTCACGGATCAGCTCGCGCAGGCTGTCGAAGGCGGGATGCTCGAGGGAGAAGTACGTCTTGTCCGGCATCAGCAGCGTGCTGCGGCCGCGGGCGAGGGCGATGAACAGCGAGGGGAAGGGGATCGTGCGGCCCTCGATGGTGACCTCGAAGCCGAGGTCGAACCAGTCGTGCTTCCCCGGGGAGGCCTGCTGGGTGACCCGCACCTTCGGGGCGCCGTCGAGCTCGCGATACTCGTGGCGGGTGCCGACCACCTCGGTCTCGACGTGATCCATCTCGTCCAGCTTGTCGAGCACGTGCTCGGAGAAGAGGGCGGTGTCGGGGCCGCTGAGCAGATCAGGGGACTCGGAGCCGGCCGTCGGCCAGAGCGTCATGGCGGCTGCGATCACCTCCTCCTCGTGCGCGACGTCGCGGTGCGCGCCCTGGCGCTGATCGATCGGCAGGATCCGGTCGGGGTCGTGGTAGTGCCACGACCAGCGCAGGGTGAGTCGGTCCCCGGAGGCGTAGGAGGCGGTGAGCCGCAGGGTGGGGCGACGCGCCGCCGGCAGGGGAACGCTCCCGTCGAGGCTGGTCACGGTGGTGAGGGAGCGCAGCTGAGGGTAGGCGATCTCGAGGAACGCCTCGCGGTCCGCGGCAGGGACGCGCAACGGGCGGCGGCGCTGGAGGAGGGTGCGCAGCGCCCGCGGCACGGGGTTCCCGAGCGGGGCGATGCGCGCGGCGAGGGCATCGGCGCCGTGCGGTTCGACGTCGAGTACCCCGGCTGCGCCCAGCAGCCGGGCCCCCGGGGCACGCTCGCCCTCGAGGTCGATGCGGGGGCGCACCTCGAGATCCTGGGACTCGTCGGCCACCTGCAGGTCCAGGCTCGCATCGGCGCTGCCGAGCAGGGTGATCGAGGTCAGCCCGGAGCCGGGGAGGAACTCGATGCCGGCGTCGCGAGCGTGGACCAGGGACTGCCACAGCAGCGGCGAGGTGATCGTGTTCACCCAGAGGTGGTCGATCGCACCGCTGGAGTAGGAGCGCTCGGTGGAGGCCGAGGCGAAGACACGGGTGAGCGCCTCGGCCTGCACCGCGTCGTACTCGCGTCCCAGCAGCCGCCCCTCGAAGCTTCGCCAGGAGAGCTCGCCCTTGATCCAGGTGCCCTTGCGGCCACGGGTGAGCGGGCGCAGACCCAGCCACAGGTCGGCACCGGATTCGAGGTCCGCCGCCGTGGCGGGCTCGCGGCTCTGGCGCGATGCCCCTGTGCCCGGGGCGCCGGCCTCGAGATCGAAGCGGATCGCCAGCGGTCGCGGAGCCGTGCCCGCGGCACCGGCTGAACCTGTCGGCGCGGAACCGTCCGCTGAGCTCGTGCCGCCCGAGCTCCCCGAGGTCAGCAGGGGCCGCAGCACGCTGCGCCATTCCGCCGGGGGAGCGGACTTCTCGGCGCGGTCCCCGAGGTCGTTGAGCCGGTAGAGCATCGCGGCGACGTGCTCGCAGCTGCCGTCGGCGGGGCAGCTGCACTGCGATCCCCGCGGTCGCCAGAGCCCTCCGGGGGCCGACGGCAGGAAGCGCCGCGAGACGGAATCCTCCGCGTACTCGTCCAGCAGCGCCTGTGATCGCTGCACGGTGCCCGCGTCGTCCGTGACCGTCGCCGAGACCATCGAGGTGTCGGGATCCCAGGCGAGGCCCTCGACCCGACCGGCCCGTGCGCGGTGCAGCCCGCGCCCGGCGGATCGGTCACCGACGTGGTGGCTGATGGCCGACGGCAGCAGACGGGGGAGCAGGACAGGATCAGGCATAGCTCCCAAAGTATCGTCGACAGCCCACCGGTGACGGGTCGACGCCCCCTCAGCGGGTAGTCTCACAGCGAAAGTCCGGCCCGGATCGCACCTTTCGCGGCCCCGCCAGGACGATGCAACCCCTGCTCATGAGGAGAACCCTGTGGCACGACTGTTCGGAACCGATGGAGTGCGCGGACGCGCGAACGACGACATCACCGCGGAGCTCGCGGTCGAGCTCTCCGTGGGTGCGGCCCACGTGCTGGGCACCCTGGGCGCCTTCAACGGCTCCCGCCCGCGCGCCATCGTCGCCCGCGACCCGCGTCCCTCCGGCGACTTCCTCTCCGCCGCCGTGTGCGCCGGGCTCGCCTCCGCGGGGGTCGACGTGGAGGACGCAGGCCTGCTGCCCACCCCCGGCCTCGCGTTCCTCGTGCAGTCCACCGGGGCGGACCTCGGCGTGATGATCTCCGCCTCCCACAACCCCCACCCGGACAACGGCATCAAGTTCTTCGCGCGCGGCGGCACCAAGCTGCCCGACGAGGTCGAGGACGCCATCGAGGCGCGCCTCGGGGAGGAGTGGGAGCGCCCGCAGGGGACCGACGTCGGCACGATCACCGCGTACGACGGCGCGATCGAGGCCTACGTCCAGCACCTCGTGGGCACCCTGGACCGTTCCCTCGAGGGCCTCACCGTGGTCGCCGACTGCGCCAACGGCGCCGCGAGCGTCACCGGACCGCTGGCCCTGAGCCGCGCCGGCGCGACCGTGCACGTGATCGGCGACCGCAGCGACGGCGGCCTCATCAACGACGGCGTGGGCTCCACGCACCTCGGCCCGCTCCAGGACGCCGTGCGCGCCCACGGCGCCGACATCGGCGTGGCCTTCGACGGCGACGCCGACCGCTGCCTCGCGGTCGACGCGAACGGCGACATCATCGACGGCGACCAGATCATGGGCATCCTCGCGCTCGACCTCAAGGAGCGCGGCCGCCTCCACGAGGACACCCTCGTGGTCACCGTGATGAGCAACCTCGGACTCAAGCTCGCCATGCGCGAGCACGGCATCCACCTCGGCCAGACCGGGGTCGGGGACCGCTACGTCCTCGAGGAGATGAACCTCGGCGGATTCTCCATCGGCGGCGAGCAGTCCGGCCACGTCATCATCGCCGAGCACGCCACCACCGGCGACGGCGAGCTGACCGCCCTGCACCTGCTGCAGCGGATGGCCGAGACCGGCCGCACCTCCCGCGAGCTCGCCGACGTCATGACCCGCCTCCCGCAGGCCCTGATCAACGTGAAGAACGTCGACAAGGCCAAGGCCACCATCGACCGCGGAGTCGCCGACGCGATCGAAGCCGCCGAGCAGGAGCTGGGGGAGACCGGCCGGGTGCTGCTGCGCCCCTCCGGCACCGAGCCCGTCGTGCGCGTCATGGTCGAGGCTCCGTCCGACGAGACGGCGTCCACGATCGCCGAGCGCCTGGCCACCGTCGTCCGCGACCGCGTGGGGCTCTGACCCGCGACCGCGTGGGGCTCTGACCCGCGACCGCGTGGGGCTCTGACCCGCGACCGCGTGGGGCTCTGACCCGCGACCGCGTGGGGCTCTGACCCGCGACCGCGTGGGGCTCTGACCCGCGACCGCGCGGGTCTGTGACCCGCTAGCGCGTGGCCACGATCGTCCGCGACCGCGTGGGGCTCTGATCCGGGACCGCGTGGGTCTGTGACCCGCTAGCCGGCCGGGGGAGCCCGGCATGGGCCACAGGCCACCCAACATCGGTCACCGACCCGATCCGGCCCCGGATTCCCCGGATACGTGTCCTCGGCGGCACATTTCCGGGGAATCCGTGCCTTGTGGCGGTGCTTCGTTCCTGATTCCTCGAGAACGTCCCGTCAGCGGCACGTTTCTGGGGACTCGGCGCTCGCGACCGCTGCGGCTCCTCGCGAATCCCTCGACACGTGTCCTCGGCGGCACGTTTCCGGGGAATCCGTGCCTTGTGGCGGTGCTTCGTTCCCGATTCCTCGAGAACGTCCCGTCAGCGGGACGTTTCTGGGGACTCGGCGCTCCTGGCCGCTGCGGCTGCTCGCGGGTCCCTCGAGACGTGTCCTCGGCGGCACGTTTCTGGGGAATCCGTGCCTTGTAGCGGTGCCTCGTTCCCGATTCCTCGAGAACGTCCCGTCAGCGGGACGTTTCTGGGGACTCGGCGCTCGCGACCGCTGCGGCTCCTCGCGGGTCCCTCGAGACGTGTCCTCAGCGGCACGTTTCGAAGGAATCGGTGCGTTGTCCCCGGGGCGAGAGGCGGGTCAGACCTTGCGCAGCAGCACGGAGTGCACGCGGTGCTGGCTGTCCTTGCGCAGCACGATATCGGCGCGGCCGCGGTTGGGAAGCACGTTCTCGGTGAGGTTGGGGCCGTTGATGGTGCGCCAGATCCGCTGCGCGGTCTGCACGGCCTCCTCGTCGGTGAGGTCCGCGTAACGGCGGAAGTAGGACCGCGGATCCGAGAAGGCGGTGCGGCGCAGCTGCAGGAACCGATCCACGTACCAGCGCTGCACGTCCTCGGCACGGGCGTCCACGTAGATCGAGAAGTCGAAGAAGTCCGAGACCGCCATGCCCAGTCGCCCGTCGCGGCGGGGGCGCGCCGGCTGCAGCACGTTGAGCCCCTCGAGGATGAGCACGTCGGGCTGCTCGACGACCACCTTCTCGTCCTTCAGGATGTCGTAGGTCAGGTGCGAGTAGACCGGTGCCTCGACCCTGTCCTGCCCTGACTTCACGTCGGAGACGAAGCGCAGCAGCTTGCGGCGGTCGTAGCTCTCGGGGAAGCCCTTGCGGTGCATGATCCCGCGGTTCTCGAGCTCGGCATTCGGGAGCAGGAACCCGTCGGTCGTCACGAGCTGGACGCGCGGCGTCTTGGGCCAGCGTGCCATCAGCTCGCGCAGCAGGCGGGCGGTCGTCGACTTGCCGACCGCGACGGACCCGGCCACCCCGATGATGTACGGGGTGCGCTGCTGGGGCTGGGCGAGGAAGCCCTCACGGTCGCGCCGCAGGCTCTGCGCCGCCGCGACCTGGAGGTTGAGCAGGCGGGAGATCGGCCGGTACACCGCGTCGACCTCCTGCAGGTCGATCCGGTCGCCGAGACCGCGCAGGCGCACGACGTCGTCCTCGGAGAGCGGGAGCGGGGTCTGTTGGGACAGTCGGGCCCAGTCATCCCGCGGGATCTCCTCGAACGGGGTGACGGTGCTCGACGCTGAAGCGGCCTTCATAGCGCTGATTGTTCCAGCACTGCGAGCCGAAACTCGCCACCGAGCTGTCAGATGAGACCGGCGCGACCTCCCGAGGCGCCGGTCGGAGCACTCGGAGGCAGTTCTCGGGTGGGCCCCGAGGGCCGTTCCGGCACACGGCGTGGATTCTCCCGGCACCCTGCGAGGCCCTGTGCGCGAATGTGACCGGCCCTGCGCACGTTCCGCCAGGCCCGTGCACGGGCCCCTGCCACAGTGAGGAACGACTCCCACGGATTCCGTGCGCAGGACGAGATCCACGGCCGGGATCACTAGCGTGAGCGGCATGTGTGGAATCGTCGGATATGCAGGCCCGCAGGCAAAGGCCCCCTCCTCCCGTCCCGTGGACGTCGCCCTCCAGGGCCTCGCCCGCCTCGAGTACCGCGGCTATGACTCCGCGGGTGTCGCCGTGATCGATGACGGCTCCGTGCGCGTCACCAAGCGCGCGGGCAAGCTCGCGAACCTCCGTGCCGCCCTCGAGGGCGGCGCCGAGACCACCGGGCGCGTCGCGATCGCCCATACCCGCTGGGCCACCCACGGCGGCCCCACCAATACCAACGCCCACCCGCACCTCGGCGGCCGCCACGGCGAGCTCGCCGTCGTGCACAACGGCATCATCGAGAACTTCGCCCACCTGCGTGCCGAGCTCGAGGCCGACGGGTACGCCTTCACCTCCGAGACCGACTCCGAGGCCGCCGCCCACCTGGTGGCCCGCGAGATGGAGACCGCCGGGGACCTCACCGAGGCGATGCGCCGCGCCGCCGCCTCGCTCGAGGGCGCCTTCACCCTGCTCGCCGTGCATCAGGACGCCCCCGACACGGTCGTCGCCGCCCGCCGCAACTCCCCGCTGGTCGTGGGACTGGGCGAGGGCGAGAACTTCCTGGGCTCCGACGTCGCCGCCTTCGTGGACTCCACCAAGGAGGCCCTGGAGATCGGCCAGGACCAGGTCGTCACCGTCACCGCGGACGACGTGGCCATCATCGACTTCGAGGGCCACGAGGTCACCGACGCCAAGCGCTACACGATCGAGTGGGACGCCGCGGCCGCGCAGAAGGGCGGCTACCCGTCCTTCATGGCCAAGGAGATCCACGAGCAGGCGAGCGCCGTGGCCGACACCCTGCTGGGCCGGCTCGAGGACGGCTCCCTCAAGCTCGACGAGATGGACATCGATCCCTCCGTGCTGCGCAGCGTCGACAAGATCGTCGTGGTCGCCTGCGGCACCGCCGCGAACGCCGGCGCCGTGGCGAAGTACGCCATCGAGCACTGGTGCCGCATCCCCACCGAGGTCGAGCTCGCCCACGAGTTCCGCTACCGCGACCCGGTCGTCACCGAGAAGACCCTCGTGGTCGCGATCTCGCAGTCCGGCGAGACCATGGACACCCTGATGGCCGTGCGCCACGCCCGCGAGCAGGGCGCCAAGGTCATCGCGATCTGCAACACCCGCGGCTCCACCATCCCGCGCGAGTCCGATGCCGCCCTGTACCTGCACGTGGGCCCCGAGATCGCCGTCGCCTCCACCAAGGCGTACCTGGGGCAGATCGCGGCCTGCTACCTGCTGGGCCTGTTCCTGGCGCAGGTGCGCGGCAACCTCTATCCCGACGAGATCGCCGCACTGATGGGCGACCTCGAGCAGATCCCCGAGCAGATCCAGCAGGTGCTGGACAGCTCCGCGCAGGTCGAGAAGCTCGCCCAGGACATGAAGGACGCCACCAGCGTGCTGTTCCTGGGTCGCCACGTCGGCTACCCGACCGCCATGGAGGGCGCGCTCAAGCTCAAGGAGATCGCCTACATCCACGCCGAGGGCTTCGCCGCCGGCGAGCTCAAGCACGGTCCGATCGCGCTCGTCGAGGAGGGGCAGCCGGTGTTCGTCATCGTGCCCTCGCCCAACGGCCGCCACTCCCTGCACTCCAAGGTCGTCTCCAACATTCAGGAGGTGCGCGCCCGCGGCGCCCGCACGCTGGTGATCGCCGAGGAGGGCGATGACGCAGTGCTTCCCTACGCCGACGAGGTGATCCGGGTGCCCGCGACCCGCACCCTGTTCGCCGCGCTGCTGACCGTGATCCCGCTGCAGATCTTCTCCTGCGAGCTCGCCACGGCGAAGGGCCTGGACGTGGACCAGCCGCGCAACCTGGCGAAGTCCGTCACCGTCGAATGAGGTTCTGACCTGCGCTTCCGCAGACACCCGGGTCAGGGTGTGATACTGCGGGGATGAGCAGCATTCCCCTCGCGACCACGGCGCCCGGCCCCGAAGACAGCTTCGGAGGCCGGGCGTTCGCGCCTGCGGACGACGGCACCGTGGTGGGGGTGGGCATCGACGTCGTGGACATCTCCCGGCTCGCGGGGATGATCGACCGCACCCCGGCCCTGCTCGAGCGCCTGTTCACCCCGGGGGAGCGGGGGCTCTCGGATGCTTCGCGGGCCGCTCGGGTCGCCGCGAAGGAGGCCGTGGGCAAGGCGCTCGGCGCCCCCGGGGACTTCTCCTGGCAGGACGTCACCGTGCAGAAGACGCCGACGCGACGCCCCTATTTGCGGCTGCGCGGGGCGACGCTGCGGGCCGCCGAGCAGGCCGGGGTGCGCCACCTGCACCTCTCGCTCTCGCACGACGGGGACATCGCCACGGCGATCGTGGTCGCGGAACGGGAGCACCGATGATCAGCGCCTACACCGCCGAGGACATCCGCGCCGCAGAGCGCCCCGTGCTCGACGCGGGCCAGCCGCTCATGCAGCGCGCCGCCCGCGCCCTGGCCGGCCACGTCGCGAAGCGGCTGCGCACCCCGGAGGCACCGCATGTCCTCGCGCTGGTCGGCAGCGGCGCGAACGGCGGCGATGCCCTGCACGCGGCCGCGATCCTGCGCGGCGAGGGCATCACGGCGGACGCGATCACCACCGCGGGCACGCTCCACGAGGACGGAGCCGCCGCCCTGCGGGCCGCCGACGGGATGATCCATCCCCTCGGGCAGCTCGCCCCCGAGGCCATAGACGCCCTGCTCACCGAGGCGGACCTCGTGCTGGATGCGATCGTCGGCATCGGCGGGCGCCCCGAGATCCCCGCCGATCTCGTCCCGCTGCTGGAGGCGGTCACCGCCGCCGGCGTCCCCGTGCTCGCCGTCGACCTTCCCAGCTTCGTCGACGCCACCACCGGTCAGGCCGCACCCGGTGCCCTCGTGGCCCAGGCGACGGTCACCTTCGGCGCGCTGAAGGCAGGGCTGCTGCTGCCCGGCGGTGCCGAGCGCGCCGGCCGCATCCATCCCGTCGATCTCGGGCTGGAGGAGCATCTGCCCTCCGTCCCGGCGGTCCACCGGCTCGAGGACGAGGACGTGCGCGCCCTCTGGCCCCACCCCGGGCGGGACGCGACCAAGTACTCCCGCGGCGTGGTCGCCCTCGCCGCGGGCAGCGTCCGCTTCCCCGGAGCGGCGGTGCTCGCGACCTCCGGCGCCGCCCGGGCCGGCGCCGGGATGGTGCGCTGCGTGGCCCCGCAGGAGGTCCTGGACCTCGTGCTGCGGGCGCGCCCCGAGATCGTCGGCCACCGGACCGGCACCGTCGACCTCGAGGAGATCGGACGCACGCACGCGCTCGTCGTCGGCCCCGGGCTCCCGGGTGAGGATCCTCGCACCCGCACCGGCGTGGCCCTCCTCGCCGACAGCGGGGGCCTGGACCGCGGGGTGATCGACGCCGGGGGGCTCGAGGCGATCACGCCGCAGCAGCGTTTCGGCCCCGGCGTGGTCCTCACCCCGCACCGCGGAGAGGCCGACCGGCTCGCGGAGCGGCTCGGCGTGGACGCCCACCTCCCCGGGCCCGGGCTGGCGACCGCGCTCGCGGCACGGACCGGCGCAACCGTCCTGCTCAAGGGCGCGATCACGCTCGTCGCCCCGGGCGACGGAGGGCCCCTTCGCAGCCAGGACGACGCGACGTCGCAGCTCGCCACGGCGGGCACCGGGGACGTGCTCGCCGGTGTGCTGGGCACCCTCCTCGCCGCCGGTCTCGAGGGGCCCGATGCCGCCGCGCTCGCTGCGATCCTGCACGGCCGAGCGGGCCGTCTCGCCTCCCTCGGAGGGCGCCTGCCGCTCGTCGCCCTCGACGTCGCCGATCACCTGCCCCGTGCCCTCGGGGATATCCTGGCGGACGCCCTGTCGTGATCCTAGGAGCCCGATGACCATCCCGATCCCTGCTGAGGACCCTCGGCACGTGCCCAACCGGGCCGTGATCGACCCCTCGGCGATCACCCAGAACACCCGCGCCCTGACCGGTCTGCTCGAGGAGCACACCGCTCTCATGGCCGTGGTCAAGGCCGACGGGTACGGGCATGGCATGCTCACCGCCGCCCGTGCCGCCCTCGAGGGCGGTGCCACCTGGCTCGGCGTCGCCCACCCCGCCAGTGCGCTCGCCCTCAGCCGCGCCGGCCTCGACGTGCACATCCTGACCTGGCTGTACGAGCCGCACACCGCGGCGGTCGTGCTGCCCGACGTGATCAGCTCCGGGATCGACGTGTCCGTCGGCTCGCCCGAGATGCTCACGCTGGTCGCCGACGCCGCCCGCAAGGCCGACCGGCGCGCCCGCGTGCACCTGAAGATCGACACGGGCATGGGGCGCAACGGTGTCCTGCCCGAGCAGATCCGTCAGATCGGCGCCGCGATGCGGGAGGACGACTTCATCGAGGTCGTCGCCGCCTGGACCCACCTCACCAGCGCGGATGATCCCACGGATCCCTCCACCGACCAGGAGGTGTCGCTGTTCGACTCGGCCTGCGACGCGCTCGCCGACGAGGTGGGCCCGATCCCGCTGCAGCACCTTGCCAACTCCGCCGCGCTCCTGACCCGCCCTGACCTGCACCGCGATATCGTGCGACCCGGTATCGCCCTGTACGGCTACCCGCCGGTGGCGACCGACGTCCCGCTGCGCCCGGCGATGACCCTCACCAGCCGCCTGGCCCTGGTCAAGGAGGTTCCGGAGGGGCACAGCATCGGCTACGGCCGGATCCGCTCCACCTCCCGCCGCACCCGACTGGGCCTGGTGCCGATCGGGTACGCCGACGGGCTGCACCGCGCCGGCAGCGACCAGTGCGATGTGCTCGTGCGCACCGCCTCCGGTGATCACCGCGCCCCGCAGGTGGGGCGCATCAGCATGGACCAGATCGTCATCGATCTGGGGCCCGACACCGACGCCCGCGCCGGCGACGAGGTGTTCGTGTTCGGCGACGCCGGGGAGGCCCCCACGGAGCCCTCCGCCACCACAGCCGTCGACTGGGCGCGCGCCGCCGGGACCATCCCCTACGAGGTCCTCACCTCCGTCTCCGGTCGCGTCACCCGCGAGGTGCGCGCATGACCGGCCAGGGCGGCCTCGAGGCCGGGTCCCTCGACGCCCAGACCCTGGAGGTCCGGACCGTCGACGCCGACGGGACCCGCGCCGTCGCGGTCGCTCTCGCCGGCGTGCTGCGGCCCGGCGACGTGCTGATCCTCGACGGGCCCTTGGGCGCCGGGAAGACCACCTTCACCCAGGGCCTCGGCGCCGGACTGGGAGTGCGTGGCCCCGTCGCCTCCCCGACCTTCGTCATCGAGCGGGTGCACCCGAGCCTCCGCGGCGGCCCCGCGCTCGTGCACGTGGACGCCTACCGGCTGGGCGCCGACGGGGATATCGACGACCTCGATCTGGAGGCGGACCTCGACGAGGCCGTCACGGTCGTGGAATGGGGGCGGGGCCGCGTGGAGCACCTCGTGGACTCCTACCTGCTGCTCGAGCTCGAGCGCCCCGACCAGGTCGACGACCCCGACGACCCCGACGAGCCCCGTGCCCTGCGCCTGACCCCGAGCGGGCCGCGCTGGGACACGAGCTCCCGTGCCGAGCTGCTCGGCGCCCTGTCCCCGCTGGACGCCGTGGAGATCGACGGATCCGCAGCGCCGGACGCACCGGAGGATGCCCCGACCGGTTGCGCGACCGGATCGACCACTGAGGAGAACCGCTGATGCTGCTGGGAATCGACACCTCCGGGGCTGTGAGCGTCGCCGTGGCGCGCGGCGCCCTCGACGGCACGACACCGGAGATCCTCACCGTGCACGGGGACGAGCGCTCGCGTCATCATGACGAGGTGCTGCTGTCCCTCGTGGACACGGCGATGGGTGAGGTGGGCGTGCAGCGCTCCGACCTCACCGGGATCGTCGTGGGGCGCGGCCCGGGCCCGTTCACCGGCCTGCGCGTGGGGCTGGTCGCCGCCCGCAGCATCGCCGGCGTGCTCGGGATCCCGCTGCACGGACTCAGCTCCCTCGATGCCCTCGCCCACCAGGCCCTGGCCACCACCGATGCCTCGCCTGTGACCGTCGGCGTGGCGCTGGATGCACGGCGCCGCGAGGTCTACCACGCCCGCTACCGTCGCGATGAGGACGGCACGGTGACCCGCACCAGCGAGCCCGCGGTCGACCTCCCGGCCGATGTCTCTGCGGAGCTGTCCGCCTGCGACCTGCTCGTCGGCTCCGGCACGGCGATCTATCCGGAGCTGCTCCCCGCCACCGTGGAGATGGCCCATGTGGACGCCGGGCATCTGATCCTCGCCGCCGCGCAGCTGGCCGGCCAGGGCATCGGCCTCTCCAGCACCGACCCGATGTACCTCCGCGAGCCCGACGCCGCCAAGCCCACCGCGCGCAAGAGCGCCCTGGGTCGTTGAGCACGGAGCAGCGGAGATGACGACCAGAGACGGCGCCGGGGCGGGAGCTGGCGCAGGCGCTGGCGCAGGCGCTGGGGCGGGAGCTGGCGCTGGCGCTGGCGCAGGCGCTGGGGCGGGAGCTGGCGCCGCATCATCGCCAGACGGCACGACCCCGGAGGCATGGGCGTTGCGCCTCGCGACCCCCGCCGATGTCGAGGAGATCGCCTTCGCCGAGCTCGAGCTGTTCCCCGACGAGGCCTGGAATGTCTTCCAGCTCGCCGAGGAGATCGAGCACCCCGACCGGCGCTACGTGATTGCCGCCGCGGGTGCTGACGCGAGCGGAGAGCTGCTCGGCTACGCCGGGATCATGCTGGCCGGCGACCTGGCGGACCTGCACACCATCGGCACCCTGCGCGAGAGCGTCGGCATCGGCCGCGCCCTGCTCGCCTGGTGCGAGGAACAGGCGCGACGCGGGGGAGCGGAGCGGCTTCTCCTCGAGGTGCGCGAAGACAACGACCGGGCCAGGTCCTTCTACGCGCGGGCTGGCTACCAGGAGATCGACCGCCGCAAGGGCTACTACCGGATCCGGGGTCGACGCATCGACGCCCTGGTCATGCAGCGTGACCTCGGAGCCTGAGCAGACTCGCCTGCACCCCGCTGCGCGCCTGCTCTGCTCTGGCACCGAGTTGCTGGCCGGCACCCGTCGCCCCCGCCGTCGCGCCCGGTGGAGGAACCCTCCGCTCCCGCTCGGTGAGATGCCCGTGACACGCCCGTGGGCGCCTGTCGACTCCCTCGTTTCGTGTCGCTAGCGGGATGTTTCGGTGGATTGGGTGGGCGTGACGGCTGGGGGCGCTGACGGGCAGGTCGGCTGCGACCTGATCGGAGGGATCGGCAGCAGGCCTGGGTGGAGACGGGGCGGGGCGGGGGCGTGCGCTCAGAGGAAGTCGCGCACCTTCTGGAACAGATCCGGATAGCGGCTGGTCAGCCGCGCCACTCCGATGCGCAGGCCCACCAGGAAGGCGACGATGCCGACGGCGAGCGAGAGGATCCCGGCGACGAGCAGCAGCAGATCGCTGCCCACCACGAGCCCCCAGATCGCCAGGCCGACCGTCGGGATCTGCGGCACGAACACCGCGACCATGGCGATCGTCATCGTGAGCATCGCGTTCGTGCTCGAGGCGGACTTGTCCTTCATCGGATTGGTGCCGGGGGCGGATGCCGGGTAGGGCAGGATCGCCGAGATCGCGACCGAGGCACCCCATCCGGTGGCCATCGTGCCGAGGGAGGCCAGCACGATGAGCGGAATGAGATGGGGGAGGCCGTACAGCAGCGGGATCACGGCGGAGACCACGATCACCGGCGGCACCATGATCACGGCGATCGCCGCGACCCGGCCCAGCAGATTCGCGCGCGCCGGGAGATTCGCCGTGATATTCACCCAGCCGGACGGACCGTCGAACCCGATCTCGTTGCACAGGCTGAGCCCGCTGAGGCCGCACATCAGGACCACCATGGCGAGCATCATCGACCGCGACTCCGGGAGCATCATCCCCATCGCCACGAGGAACACGATGATCAGCGGATAGATGCCGATCGCGGCCAGGTATCGGGTGTCGCGGCGCCAGTAGCGCAGCGACTTGCCCATCATCGCTCCGAAGGCCGACGGCTTCACGAAGCGCGGCACCAGGGCGGAGACCTTCGTGGTCCCGGAGGAGGCGTCACCGGTCAGAGCCGACGTCAGCGAGGCGTCCAGCGAACGACGCCACCACAGCCAGGTCAGCGCGATCGTCGCCGCCCCGATCGCCAGGCGCAGGAGCGCCGGCACCACATGGCCCTCGGCGAGGTCCATGGGCACCGCGAAGAGTGCGCCGAAGGGGGTCCAGGTCAGCACATCGATGACGGTGGGCAGCCAGCGCATCACGAAGTCGACGTCGATCTCCGAGACCTTCTGCATGCCCAGGGAGAAGCCGTAGATCACGGCGAACATGGCCAGCATGCCGATGATCCCGCCCAGCTCGCGCCCGCTGCGGGACGAGGCGCGGCTCGCCGAGTGCGCGAACCAGGCGCGCGGCAGCAGCAGGCACAGGGCGAGGCCGGCGAGGTTCGCCGGGATGAGCAGCACCACGGCGGCGATGATCCACCCCACGCCCTGGCCGAAGAGCACCAGCCACAGCACCTCGAAGGCGGTGGCGATGACCAGCGCGACCAGGGTGAACAGACTGGGCAGGCCGAGCATGGCCGCAGCGAGCAGCCCGGGCTGCAGCTCCTTGCCGTTGCGCGGGAACAGGGCGAAGCGGCGTGGATCCAGCGTGTCGTCGAGGCCGAAGGCCAGCACGGGGATCAGGAACCACAGCAGAACGGTCAGGGCGCCGAGACCGCGGATGATCATCGGGAACAGATCACCCTCGCCGCTCCACAGCGTCGCGCCGAGGAAGGCGAACACCAGGCCGACGAGACCGCCGAGCGCATACAGGCCGCCGAGGATCGTCCCGACGAGCTTGCCGATGTTCTTGCGGTAGGAGCGCTTCCACAGGGTCCACTTCAGCGTCACCAGGAGGCGGATCAGGGACTTCTGGGAGACCGCGCCGTGGTGGACGCCTGCTGCGGAGGCGGTCGCGGTGTGCTCGCTGCTCAGGACTCCAACCACGACAGGCTCCCTTCAGCGACGTCGCCACCGCCCACGAGATCGATGAACGTCTGCCCGAGACTGCCGCCCTGGCGGACCTCGTCGAGCGTCCCGTCGGCCATCAGCACGCCGTCCGCGATGATCGCGACGTGGCTGCACAGACCCTCGACCAGCTCCATCGCGTGGCTGGACAGCACCACGGTGCCGCCGCCGTCGACGTAGGCGGTGAGGATCTTCCGGATCACCTGCGCGGAGACCGGGTCGACGGCCTCGAGGGGCTCGTCGAGGATCAGCAGGCGCGGAGCATGCAGCAGCGCGCAGGCCAGCAGGATCTTCTTGGTCATGCCGGCGGAGTAGTCGACGACGAGCTTGCCGTCCTCGCCCTCGAGGTCCAGGGCGGCCAGCAGCGATGCGCTGCGCTGGTCGACGACGTCGGCCTCCATGCCACGGATGAGGCCGACGTAGGTCAGCAGCTCGCGCCCGGTCAGCCGGTCGAAGGTGCGCAGGCCGTCGGCGAGCACTCCCAGCTGGGCCTTCGCCGTGGTGGGGTCGGCCCACATATCCGTGCCGAGGACGTGCGCGGTGCCGGCATCGGGCCGCAGCAGACCGGTCGCCATCGAGAGGGTGGTGGTCTTGCCCGCACCGTTGGGGCCCACCATCCCGTAGAAGGAGCCGCGCGGCACGTCCAGGGAGATCCCGTGGACGACCTCGGTCTTGCCGAAGGTCTTGCGCAGCCCGCGGATCGACAGCGCGGACTGCGTCGGGAGGGCGGTGTCGGCTCCGACGGGCGCCGCGGCTCCCGTGACCGGCGCCGTCGGCGCATGCGCGGACGGATCGGGGGAGCCGGACGGGACAGGCGTGGACGGATCGGCCGTTGACGGACCGGCCGCGGACGGATCGGGGGAGCCGGACGGGATCGAGGAGGACGGGTCGGCTGAGTGCATGGGATCACGCTACCGAGCGGCTGGTCGACGCGGGGTCCCCCGGTCGGTGAGGACAGGACCGACCTTCGTCGGGTGCGCGCCCCGGGAGGCGTCCCGGAGGGCGCTGGGCAACTAGGATGCGCAGGAGTTGTCCTGGTACCGAGGGAAGGAATCCCATGTCGAAGCTGCGCCCCTCTCCGCGCGCGCCTGGCCTGTCTCAGGAGGTCGAAGAGATCCCGCTCGGCATCCGACGGCTGGCCGCCTGGTCCTGGCGGATCCTCGTGATCGTCGCGACCACGGCCCTGATCCTCTACGGCCTGCTCCAGGTGACCGGGATCGTGATCCCGGTGCTGCTCGCGGTCCTCCTCGCCGTGCTGCTGACCCCCGTGGTCAAGCTGCTCACCCGCTATACGTTCCTGGGCCGCGCGGCGGCCAGCGGGGTCGCCCTGCTCGGACTGCTCCTCGTGGTCGCGGGAATGTTCACCCTCGCCGGGCGGCAGCTGATCGCCAAGTGGGCGGATATCCAGGACAAGCTGGTCACGGGCTTCGAATCCGTGTCGGAGTGGGCGAAGACGACCTTCCAGATCGATACCCCGATGATCAACTCGGCCCTCGACGAGGGCCTGGCCAAGCTGCAGGAGAACGCGGACACGCTGCTCAACTCGGCGGTCAGCACGGCCGCGGTGCTCGGCAACCTCGTCACCGGCGTCCTGATCATGCTGTTCACGCTCTTCTTCCTGCTCTCGAGCGGCCCGACGATCTGGCGCTGGGTCGTCGGCCTCATGCCGCCGGCCGCCCGGACCGGCACCCATGAGGCGTTCCGACGGGGCTGGAAGGCGCTGTCGGCCTACGTGCGCACCCAGATCCTGGTGGCCGCCGTGGACGCCGTGGGCATCTCGATCGGCATGGTCGCCCTCGGCCTGGGTTCCTACGCGGTGCCGATCTGGCTGCTCGTGTTCCTGTTCTCCTTCATCCCGCTGGTCGGCGCGATCGCCTCAGGCATCATCGCCGTACTGCTCGTGCTGGTGCTGCAGAACTGGATCTTCGCCCTGATCATGCTGGGCATCGTGCTGCTCGTGCAGCAGCTCGAGGGCAACGTCCTCCAGCCGCTGCTCATGGGCAAGGCCGTCGAGCTGCACCCGCTCGCGGTGTTCCTGGGCGTGGCCGGCGGCGCGATGATCGCCGGGATCCCCGGCGCCCTGTTCGCGATCCCGCTGATCGCGTTCGTGAACGCCACCCTGCTGTACATCGTGGGCCGTGACCCCAGCCCGGAGCTGGGTGTGGACAGGGCATCCCAGGAGCACTTCGCGGCGATCGCCACGGGGTATCACCCGCATCTCGACGATGCTGATGCTGGCGTCGGCGGGCCCGAGGACCAGGACGCGAGCGACTCACCGGCGCAGTCGGTGACCGGGTCCGACGTGCCGTCGGCAGCGACGTCCGCAGCCCCGTCGGCCGACTCGTCGGAGCAGGCGCCCGAGCAGGCCCCCGAGTTCCCGACGAAACCGACTCAGGAGTAACCAGGTGCTCCGGGCCTGCGGACCCGGAGCACCTCCCAGGGCACGAGAGTGGCCCCCGACCCGGCTGATGCCGGATCGGGGGCCATTCTCGTCATGCTCCGGACGGAGCGCTGCGCACGCGGCGCATCACGTCACGGGGTGTAGGGCTTCGCGCTCAGGATCTCGATCGCGAACGACTTCCCGTTCGGCGCGGTGTAGTCCACCGTGTCGCCCACCTTCGAGCCATGGATCGCGCCGCCCAGCGGCGACTCGGAGGAGTACACCTCCAGGTCCGCGTTCTCCGCGATCTCCCGGTTTCCGAGCAGGAACGTGCGCTCCTTGCCGGCCATCGTGATGACGACGACCATGCCGGGCTCGACGACACCGTCGTCCTTCGGCGATTCGCCCACCACGGCGTTCTTGAGGAGACGCTGGAGGTCGGCGATGCGCGACTCCTGCTTCCCCTGCTCCTCACGGGCCGCGTGATAGCCGCCGTTCTCCTTGAGGTCGCCCTCGTCACGGGCAGCGGCGATGCGCTCCGCGATCTCGGTACGGCCCGGTCCCTCGAGCTCTGCGAGCTCCTGGGTGAGGCGGTCGTACGCGTCCTGGGTGAGCCAGGCGCCATTCGGCTGGCTGCTCATCGGTTCACTCCTGTCGTCTGGGATCGTGCGCATCGGGGACATCATGAAAGAGCCCCCTATACGCGAATCACGGGGCACATGTCCTCATGCGCCCCGTGGTGCGGGTGATGATCACCGGCTCGATGCCGGTTTCGGGATACCCTACACCGCACAATTCAGGGTTCCCCGAATGTTCAAGGAGTTTCGCGCTGCGAGTAATTCGAGCGCCCGTTCCGGGGATGTGCGCTTCCTGGGGGTCGCCGCGAGCGGGCGAGGTTGTTCAGGCGGGGGCGACGCCGACGAGATCGGTCGGGTGCGATCGGTCGGGTGGGACCGATCAGGCGGGATCGATCAGGCGGGCTCGCACGCCACGATCTCGGCCGAGACGGCCTCGCCCTGGGTGGAGATCTCCACGGAGTGCACCGTCTGGCGCTCCGTCTGCGCGGGGATGGTGGTCTCGACGAATCCGACCTGCGCGCGGCCTTCGTTGAGGGCCTGGATGCGGCAGGTGGCCTCGGTGCCGGGATCCATGGTGAGCGAGTACTGCACGGCGATGACATCGTCGGCCACGTGGTCGTAGCCGACCATGTCGGCACGGATGGGTGGGCTCGCGACCCAGTAGCCGACCAGGGCGACCACGGCGAGGAAGACAGCAGCGACGAGGGCCACGAGGATCCGGGAGGTGCGCTTCGAGATCTTCGGTGCGCCGTAGCGATCGGCCGGGCGCTGCAGGGTGCCGTTCATGGGGCCATCCTCCCAGACCTCTGGTCGCCGACCTCCCAGGGGAGCGCGGGCGGCGGGAGGGCCCGGTCACGTCCGTCGGCCCTGTGCCCGCCGCCCCGTGAACCCCCAGGCCCGGTGGCGTACGATCGGACGCTGGAACGGCACGCCCGAGATGCCGCTGCCGGGCCCCGGGGTGCCTCGTCCCCGAGCCGATGATCCGAGGAGAACCGTGACCGTCCAGTTGCCTGCGCCCGATGAGACCCTGCGGATGATGGCCGTCCACGCGCACCCGGATGACGAGTCCTCCAAGGGTGCCGGCACGACCGCTCGCTATGCCCGAGAGGGTGCGCAGGTCACGGTGATCACGTGCACCGGAGGGGAGCGCGGGGACGTGCTGAACCCACGGCTGCGCGACGATCCTGCCCTGACCCGCGACGTCCTGCCGGCGGTGCGCCGGCAGGAGATGGCCGCGGCCCAGGAAATCCTCGGCGTGGACCACGAGTGGCTGGGCTTCATCGACTCCGGCCTGCCCGAGGGCGACCCGCTGCCCCCGCTCCCCGAGGGGAGCTTCGCCACCTTGAGCCCCGAGGAGGCGGCCCGCCCGCTCGTGGAGGCCATCCGTCGGCTGCGCCCGCACGTGCTGACCACGTACGACGAGAACGGCGGCTACCCGCACCCCGATCACATCCAGACCAACCGGATCAGTGTCGCGGCCTTCGACCTCGCCGCGGATCCGGAGTTCGCCCCGGAGCTCGGAGAGCCCTGGGAGGTCGCCAAGCTCTACTACATCAACGGGTTCCATCGTCAGCGGTTCTCCGCCGTCGCCCGGCATCTGCGGGCCGCCGGCGCTCCGAACGAGGAGCTCGAGCAGATGATGGAGCGCTTCGACGAGTCGACGGACCGGCTGCTGACCACGCGCATCGACGTGCGTGAGTACCTCGGGGTGCGCGACGACGCCCTGCGCGCACATGCCACGCAGGTGGATCCCGACGGCCCGTTCTTCCGGATCTCCCATGATGTGGAGACCGCGGTGTGGGGCACCGAGGACTACGAGCTGCACATCTCCCGGATCGGCGTGAAGCTGCCGGAGAACGACCTGTTCGCCGGCTTGCGCGACGAGTCGATCGAGGCTCGCGCATGATCGGTGCGCAGCTCTCGTCGGCGGCCGGCGTGCTCCTGGCCGGTCCGTTCCCCTCGGACGGCGGCCCCTCGGATGGCAGCGGCTTCAACTCCGTCACCGTCTCTCCGGGCCTGCCCGGCTTCATCGCGATGTTCATCCTCGCGGTGGCCGTGGTGCTGCTGGTGCTCGACATGACCCGACGCACGCGACGCGTGAAGGCCCGCGCCGCAGTGCAGGAGCGCATGGACGCCGAGCAGGCCGAGCGCGACGCCGCGGCAGCGGCTGCCGAGGGGGAGGACGCCCCGGACGACGCTGCGGGGTCCACGAGCTCGGGCGGTCCTTCCGGCGCTGATGACACCGAGGGTCAGGCCCCGCGGGGGACGGCGGAGGAGAGTTCGTTGGAGACGTCTGGCGACGTGGCGGGGATCCCTGCGGATCCCCGGCCCTCGCCGGCGCACGACGCCGATCACGACGCCGATGATGACACCGACGAACCGGGCGGCGACGACCGCCGCTGAGGTGACTCGGAGACTGCGCCGCGCCGCGTCGCTCAGACGACGGCGGTCGCGACCGCCGCGAAGTGACAGCCGAAGCCGATCAGCGTGCCCGCGTGGAAGATCTCGTGGAACCCGAACCAGGCCGGGGACGGGTTGGGCTTCTTGAGCGCATAGACGACGGCGCCGACCGTGTAGGCCAGGCCGCCGATGGACAGCAGCCAGACGACGGACCAGCCGGCGGAGGCTTGGAGCGCGGGCATGTAGAAGACCGCCACCCAGCCCAGGGCGACGTAGGCCGGGACGTACAGCCAGCGCGGGGCGTTCGTCCAGAACAGACGGAAGCACACGCCGACCAGCGCACCGCCCCAGGCGATGCTGAGCAGGGTGATCGCCTGGCGCGGGGCGAGCATCGACACCGCGATCGGGGTGTACGTGCCGGCGATGATGAGGAAGATGTTCGCGTGGTCGAAGCGGCGCAGCATGATGGCGCGCTGAGGTGTCCAGGTGCCGCGGTGGTAGACGGCGCTGACGCCGAACAGCATCCCCGCGGTCAGCACGAAGACGGCGCACGCCAGACGCACTGCGAGAGTCTCGCCGAAGGCGACCAGCAGCAGCCCGGCCACCAGCGAGGTGGGGAACGCGATCAGGTGGAGCACGCCGCGCATCCGCGGCTTCGGCAGCTGCAGCCCGAGCTGGGTGGCCCGAGCGGCCATCGCCCGCGTCAAGGTCCTCGGGGCGAAGGGGTGAGTCTCTGCCGTGGGGATCTGCTCCGAGGGGAGCTGCGTCGAGGGCAACATCGAGGGGGTCTCGGCGTCGGGGTCGATGCTCGGAGCGCCGGATTCGGCCACTGCTTCCGCGGCCTCCTGCAGCGCCGGATCCTCGGCCGACAGGGCCGTCCGGGCTGCGGGTGAGGAGCTGGACGCAGCGGCGGGTTGCCGTCTCGCGTCGTCCGATGGAGTGGTCGTCGAGGAGCGGTCGGAGTCCTCGGGTCGCGGCCCGTTAGTCATGGCGAAATCGTAACCTACGGCAACGTAACCTCGGGGCTCTCCTCGACGTGCTCCACGGCGTGCGCCAGGTGACGCTCCACGTGACGATCCGGTGTGGATTGCGAGGAAACGGCGAGGTCGGGGTCGGGCATCGTCGATACTGGAGGGGTGCGGCGTCATGGGTCGGGCCGCACAGCGCGTGCCGTGCACGGGCCAGGCGCCCCAGGGCGGCCGGGTCACCGCATCCGACCCGGGGGATCGGAGGCTGCAATGGATGACGACGGCCTTCTGTACCGCGTCTACGAACGTCGGCTCACGAAGGAGCTCGAGGCCTTCGAGCTCCCGCAGCATCTCGGGGTCATCGTCGACGGCAACCGTCGCTGGGCGAAAGAGGCCGGCGAGTCCACCGAGCACGGCCATCGGGCTGGCGCCGCGAAGATCGTCGAGTTCCTCTCCTGGTGCGAAGATCTCAAGATCCCCCTGGTCACCGTGTGGATGCTGTCCACCGACAACCTCAGCCGCCCGCCCGAGGAACTCGTCGCGCTCTACGAGATCATCGCCTCGACCGTCGAACAGATCGCCGGGGCCGGCTACTGCGTACGGCTCACCGGCACCGCCGAGGCCCTGCCCGACGACGTCCGCGCCGGTATCGCCCGGATCCAGGAGCGCGCCGCCCCGGACTCCGAGCTCACAGTCAACGTCGCCATCGGCTACGGCGGCCGCGAGGAGATCGTCGACGCCGTGCAGGAGCTGGTGCGCGACCTCGGTGCGCAGGGCAGGTCCCCGGAGGACATCGCCGCGGCGATCAGCGTCGACTCGATCGCGGAGCACCTCTACACCCGGGGTCAGCCGGATCCCGATCTGATCATCCGCACCTCGGGCGAGCAACGGCTCTCCGGCTTCCTGCTGTGGCAGTCGGTCCACTCCGAGTACTGGTTCTGCGAGACCTACTGGCCGGGCTTCCGTCGGATCGACCTGCTGCGCGCGCTGCGCGACTTCTGCCGACGAGAGCGACGCTTCGGCGCCTGATGGTCGGCGCCTGACGCCTGTCGCTTGTCGCTGGTGCCTGGGCCCGGCACCCGATGCCTGTCGCCGTACGTCTGCGGCTCGGACCTCGGCCCTGGTGTCGGCCCGGACCGGCCCGACGGCTGCACATCGAGTGTCCGCACCTCCCGCCCTGGGCATGCGACCGGTGGCACACTGGGGTCATCGGGAGCTCGGCAGAACTCCCGATGACGATCGGGTGAACGTCGAACCCGCCGACGGCGGGACGTGCCCGTGAGCGGGTGAGGACCCCGCTAGGGTCCAGGCATCCGCGCGATTTCGGGAGGCTCCGATGGACGACACCACCACAGCCCGCGAGACGATGTCCGCACAGACGGACATCGCAGGCTCCGGTACGAGGTTCAGGTCGGGGGTGATCGGAGCCGCGAACAGGGACGGCTCGCCGGTGGTGCCGTCGCTGCGTCCCGGGGGAGCGCAGCAGATCCTCTCGGGCGTGGAGACGGGTGTGATCACCTACGTGGTGGACACCTCGGTGCTGCTGTCGGACCCGCTCTCGCTGCACCGCTTCGCCGAGCATGACGTCGTGCTGCCGATCGTGGTCGTCACCGAGCTCGAGGCGAAGCGGCACCACCCGGACCTCGGCTATTTCGCTCGGCAGGCGCTGCGCCTGCTCGACGATCTGCGGGAGCAGCACGGGAACCTCTCCGTGCCGCTGCCGATCGGCAAGGACGGCGGGCACGTGCAGGTGGAGCTCAACCACATGAACACCGCCTCGTTGCCTGACGGCTTCCGCCTCGGGGACAACGACACCCGGATCCTCGCGGTCGCCAAGAACCTGCAGCTCGAGGGCAAGGACGTCGTGCTGGTCTCCAAGGACCTGCCGATGCGCATCAAGGCCTCCGCCTCCGGGATCCATGCTGAGGAGTACCGAGCCGAGCTCGCCCGGGACCGCGGGTACACAGGCATGGTCACGACCTCGGTCGACGAGCAGACCATGACCGATCTCTACGACGGTCAGACGGTCGAGATCTCCGAGGTCGCCCACCAGCCCGTGCACACGGGGCTGACGATCACCAGCCCGCGAGGCTCGGCGCTGGGACGGGTCACCCGCGATCACCAGGTGACGCTCGTCCAGGGCGACCAGACAGTCTTCGGTGTCTCGGGCCGCTCCGCCGAGCAGCGCGTCGCGATCGATCTGCTCCAGGACGAGTCCGTCGGGATCGTCTCCCTGGGCGGTCGCGCGGGCACCGGCAAGAGCGCGCTCGCCCTGTGCGCCGGCCTCGAGGCCGTCCTCGAACGGCGCACCCAGCGCAAGATCATGGTGTTCCGCCCGCTGTTCGCCGTGGGCGGCCAGGAGCTCGGCTTCCTGCCCGGTGACCAGGGCGAGAAGATGGGGCCCTGGGGCCAGGCCGTGTTCGACACCCTCAGCTCGATGGTCTCCCAGAACGTCATCGACGAGGTGCTCTCACGCGGCATGCTCGAGGTGATGCCGTTGACCCACATCCGCGGCCGTTCCCTCCACGACGCCTTCGTGATCGTCGACGAGGCGCAGTCCCTGGAGCGCAACGTGCTGCTGACGATGCTCTCCCGCGTCGGCCAGAACTCCCGCGTCGTGCTCACCCATGACGTGGCCCAGCGGGACAACCTCCGCATCGGCCGCTACGACGGCATCGCCTCGGTCGTCGAAGCGCTCAAGGAGAAGGAGCTCTTCGCGCACATGACCCTGCAGCGCTCCGAGCGCTCCAAGGTCGCCGAGCTGGTCACCCACGTGCTGGACGAGCCGGTGTTCTGAGCGGGGATGGTCAGGTCGCGCAGCCGGGGCAGGTGAGTGCGTGGTGCCGTGACAGGGAAGGGCCAGGTGGCCCCTGATTCCCATTTCCCTCTCGCCGCGTCGTGCTGACTGGCGCGTCATGGTCAGGGAGCCTCGTATGGGTGTTGCTTGCACGCCAGGCGACTGTGGAGGCGATGGTGCGTGCTGACTGGCGCGTCATGATCAGGGAGCCTCGTATAGGTGTTGCCTGCACGCCAGGCGACTGTGGAGGCGATGGTGCGTGCTGACTGGCGCGTCATGCTCAGGGAGCCTCGTATGGGGGCTGCTTGCGCGCCAGACGACTGTGGGTGTCACCAGGATGCTCCTGGCCCTGGCCCTGGCCCTGGCTCTGGTCCTTGTCCGGTGCGTCGTCCTCTCCTCCCCACTCCGGGTCTGTCCACACCCGCGCTCCTTTGCCCTCGACGTCACTACGTCCGGTGATGGGGTGCAGGCATGGAGATCCCCGGAATCCGTCATCGGAACCAGTTGCGGCGGGAAGGCTGGACACGGCGTGAGCTCGACCGATGGAAGCGGTCCGGAACTGCTGTCAGCAGGCAACCGTGGTACCTCACCAGTTCTGCCCCACCGAAGCTCGTTGACCTGCTAGCACTCGGTGTTCGCCCGACGTGTTTGGAGGCGGCGCTGTTCCACGGGCTCTGGGTGCCCCGCGGCGACGGCTGTCAAGGGACATCGGGATCTCCCTGTGGGCGGACGTTTGATCTCCCTGTTCGCG
>NZ_JABUXW010000070.1 GCF_014897585.1 Brachybacterium tyrofermentans
CTGAATATTCGTAGCACTGGAGGCCACCCGTATCGGGATTGGGAGCCACCGGCTCGCGGAGGCTGCTGACGCGGTCAGAGCCACCAATATTGGCGTTCGGAGCCACCTGCTTAGGCTCCTTCCGCTGGGTGTATCGGGCACCTGGCGGAAGGAGCAATTTTCAATGGTAAGGAAGATCAAGGCGAAGCGCGTGCTGCAGCTGCGGTCCGAGGGCTTGTCGGGCAGGGCGATCGCCGCCTCTCAACAGATCTCTCGAAATAGCGTGGCAGCGGTGCTGGAGGCTGCGGACGCTGCCGGGCTGCGGTGGGATCACGTCGCGGACCGGTCCGAGGCCGAGGTGTACTCGCTGGTGTTCCCCGGCCGCGGGGAACACGAGAGCGTCTACGCGCAGCCGGATTTCGAGAAGGTCCATCGGGAGCTGTCCCGGGTCGGGGTCACGCTGAAGCTGTTGCATGGCGAGTACCTCGACGGGTGCACCGAGGCTGGGGAACCAGCGATGGGCTACGACCGTTTCTGCAAGTCCTACCAGCAGCACGTGCTGGTCACGGGGCTGACCTCGCGGGTGGGGCATCGTGCCGGGCAGACGATCGAGGTCGACTGGTCAGGACCGACGATGCAGCTGCTGAACCCCGCGACCGGTGAGCGCTCGACGGTGTATCTGTTCGTGGGGTGCCTGCCGTTCAGTCGGTACTCCTTCGTCCAGCCGGCCCTGGACATGAAGCAGGACACCTGGCTGCGCGCGCATGTGGCGATGTTCGAGGCCTTCGGTGGGTCGGTGCCGCGGATCGTGCCGGACAACCTCAAGACCGGGGTGATCAAGCGTCCGGCCGAGGGCGAGATCGTGCTCAACGACGCCTACCGCGAGATGGCCGCTCACTACTCGGCCGCGGTGCTGCCGGGCCGCGTGAGGAAGCCGAAAGACAAGGCCAGCGTGGAGAACACCGTCGCGCACGTGGCGACGTGGGTCATCGCCGGCCTGCGAAAGCAGACGTTCACGACGCTGGCCGAGCTGCGAGCCGCGATCATCGAGCGGGTCGCTGCCTATAACGCCGAACCGTTCCAGAAGCGCGCCGGATCCCGGTCATCAGTATTCGAAGCGGAGGAGAAGCCGCTGCTGCGGCCGCTGCCAGCGGTGGGATTCGAGATCAGCCGCTGGGTCTATGGCCGCAGGGTGGGTCGCAACGGGCACATCGCCTTCGGACGGAACTTCTACTCCGTGCCCTACCCCCACGTTGGAGCGAAGGTCGATCTGCGGCTCACGGACACCATGCTCGAGGTGTTCCACGGCCCGGAGCGGCTCTCCAGCCACCTGCTGCTACCGGAATCGGTGGTCAACGAGTACCGCACCCACGACGCAGACCTACCGGCCGGCCCGGGCTACCGACAGTGGGACCAGGCACGGGTGCGTGAGTGGGCCGAGCGCCTCGGCCCCTCGGCCGTGACCGTCATCGACCGAATCTTCGAGTCCGTGCCGGTCGCCGAGCAGGGCCTGGACCCTGCCCTGGCCGTGCTGCGGATGACTCGCCGATACTCGGCAGAGCGGGTCGAGGCGGCCTGCCAGCTCGCCCTGGCCGGGCGGGTCCGCTCTCCGCGCTATGCGCACCTGCGCCCGATCTTGGAGACCGGGCAGGACAAGACCCCCGCAACGCCGCGACCACCGAGGCCCGGGATAGGTGATGAGCCCGGGGGCTACGTCCGCGGAGCTGCCTACTACGCGAAGGGAGGCACCCGATGAGCCGGCTCGATACCGAGACCAGACGCAAGCTGCGGGACATGGGCGCTGCGGCGTTGCTGGAGGCGCTCGAGGCCCAGGACGAGACGCTGGTGATGGGGCTGGGGTTCGAAGAGAAGATCCAGCTGGCCGTCGACGAGGCCCATTCCACCTTCACCCACTCCAAGGTCGAGGGCCTGGTCCGTCGCGCCGGACTTCGCTACCCCGACGCAGACCTGCGTCGCCTGGACCTGCTCTCTGAGCGCGGTCTGGATCAGAGCGTGATCGCCCAGCTCGGCACCTGCTCGTTCATCGAACGGTCCCAGAACGTGGTGTTCCAGGGCTACACCGGGTCCGGGAAATCCTACCTCGGCTGCGCGCTCGCGAAGCAGGCCTGCCAGCACCGGATCCGGGCGCACTACATCCGGATGCCCGACCTAGCCGAGGCCTGGGCCCAGGCCAAGGACAAGCCGATGGGCAAAGCGAAGTTCCTGCGCAAGTACGCCGCGTTCACGCTGCTGGTGATCGATGAATGGCTGCTCGACTTCCCTGACGAGGAGATGCAACGCATGCTGCTGGAGCTGCTCGAACGCCGCTACGGGAACACCTCAACAGTGTTCTGCACCCAGTACGCCATGAAGGACTGGCACCCACGCGTCGGTGGAGGAGTTCACGCCGACGCGATCATGGACCGGATCATCCACAACACCATCTGGATCGAGACCGGCAGCTACAACATGCGCGAGCACGCCGCCATCAACGGCGCCTGACCGCCCGTGAGAGCCGGTGGCTCCCACCACTCCGGCCACCGGCTCTCACCGGCAATAACACTGGCTCCGAACCGCAATATTCACTGGCTCCGAAACGACCAAATACTCAG
>NZ_JABUXW010000071.1 GCF_014897585.1 Brachybacterium tyrofermentans
TGGTCTGGGCGGGTGCGGGGTCATCGAAGGTCACCTGGATCGCGCTGGCACTAAGTGGTGCGGCGGCGGTCCACAAGGCGCGCATCACCAGAGCCTCTAGCGCTCCGGCAGACCGAGATCTCACACCCGCCATGACCCCACCGCTTCCTGCTGTCTGTACGCCTGCAGCGTGCCACACGGTATCGCAGCCCAGCGGACTCGCCGCACCCTATTATTTCTACGGCGTGTAGAGTTCGGGATCGTGATTGAGTCTCCCTGGTCCTTCGTGCTGACCGCCATCTTCCTCGCAACGGCCGTACTCTGCGCACTGCACCTCGCGCAGAGCCATCGCACGCCCGCCGCAGTGACCACCGAGTCCGTGCACGCCTCCCACAATGGGCCGATAGCGACGGCAGTGCACGTGAACCACCTCGTGATGAGCCTGGCGATGCTGCTGATGGTGTGGCGACCAGTCGGCACGGCCGGGACCTGGATTCAGGTCGCCCTCTTCGCGCTCTTTGGCGTTGTGATGCTGCTCGGCCTACCCGCTGTCCACGCCGTGGGTGAGCGTGCCGGAGTGGTCAGCCACGTGATTCTTAACGCCGCGATGATCTGGATGCTGCTGGCGATGCCGCTGCTGATGGGCCACGCCATGGAAGGTTCTGCCGATGCGCACGCCGGACACCACGGCGGCGGTACCGGGGACGAGATGGCGATGGAGATGACCCCGACCCCCGTCTGGGCGGAGGCAGTCAATTGGGGGGCCGTCGTGCTCAGCGCCGTGATCGCCGTGTGGTGGCTCGTGCGCCTTCTCCGCGATCCGGCGCACCGCGCCCACTCAGCCTGCCACCTCCTCATGGCCGCAGGCATGGCGCTCATGCTCGCCCTCATGTGAGCTCAGCTCACGCCACCTCCCCGTCACCGCGAAAGGCCCGACCTGATGGCCACCCAAGCCCCGCCCCGCCCCACCGGAGGCAACACCTCCCGTCCGCGCCGGCTGCGCGACGAGCTGCGAGAGCTCACCCTCCGCCTGCACTTCTACGTCGGGCTGTTCATCGCTCCGTTCCTCCTCGTCGCCGCCGCGACCGGCATCCTCTATGCGCTGACCCCGCAGATCGAACAGGTCGTCTACGACAAGGAACTCCACGCCAGCGCCCCAGCGGGCACAGAGATGGTGCCACTGGCGCAGCAGATCGAGGCCGCGCAGAGCGAGGTCACCGACGGCACGATCACGCAGATCCGCCCGCCCAAGGACTCCGAGTCCACCACTCGTGTCACGTTTGATTCCCCCTCCGCTCGCGAGGATCGGCAGCTCACCGCTTTCGTCGACCCCTACACCGGGGAGGTGACTGGCGTGCTGAACACCTTCGGGGAGTGGCTGCCGCTGCGGACCTGGTTCGACGATCTCCACCGCAACCTCCATCTCGGTGACGCCGGCCGTTGGTACAGCGAGGTCGCCGCCAGCTGGCTCTGGGTCCTCGCCCTCAGCGGACTCATCATCTGGGTCACCCGCAAGGTCCGCGCCCGCACCGCCCGCGCCTACCTCCTTCCCCAGCGGAAAGGACCGCAGCGCCAGCGCTCCATGAGCCTGCACGCCACCATCGGCGTCTGGGCCGCGATCGGACTGTTCTTCCTCTCCGCCACCGGACTGACCTGGTCCCAGTTCGCGGGCGGCAACTTCAGCGCGCTGCGTCAGAGCCTGAGCTGGTCAACGCCCTACCTCTCCTCCGAGGCGGCGACCACCACCCCGGTCGCCGAAGCGGAGGTCCCTGCCACCGCGCAGAGCGTGCTCGACGTGGCCCGTGCCGAGGGCCTGACGGACCCGGTGGCGATCACCCCGAGCACCGACGGAGGGGCGTGGGTGGTCTCCCAGGTGCAGAGGTCCTGGCCCTTGAAGCAGGACTCCATGGCGATCGACCCCGCCTCAGGAACAGTCGTCGAGACCGTGCGCTTCGCCGACTGGCCCGTCGCCGGGAAGCTCGCCGAAGCCGGCATCTCCTTCCACATGGGCATCCTCTTCGGCTGGCTCAACCAGCTCCTGCTCATCGCCATCGCAGGAGCCGTCATCACGCTCATCGTCATCGGGTACCGCATGTGGTGGCGACGCCGCCCCAAGCCACCGCGTACCGGGCTTCCTACCGCTCCCGGGCGCCGGGTCGACACCACCGCGGCCTACGGCATCCTCATCGCGATCGCCGCAGTCTTCGGCCTCGCACTCCCCCTGCTCGGAGTCACCCTCGTCGCCTTCGTAGCCTTCGACCTCGCCAGAACCATCATCCGGAGCGCAACCGCTCGGCACGAGTAGACATGAGCTAGAGGTCAACACACCGCATCACTGCCCTCGGCTACGAGCGGAGACCGCCAGCATCGCAGTAGCGACGTGAAAACAGTGAGATCTGATGCGGACGCCGGATCCGCTGAAATCGGACCCCTGAGGCGCAGGGGGCACCGTGATGCCTCATGTCAATACCTCCGGATGAGTTGGTCGTTGCCTCAGGTGC
>NZ_JABUXW010000072.1 GCF_014897585.1 Brachybacterium tyrofermentans
TCCCGGACGTCCGTGCCGGCGTCCTGCCCACCGAGAAGGTCGCCGTGATCGAACAGCTCCAGGCCGAGGGGCACCGCGTCGCCATGGTCGGCGACGGCATCAACGACGCCCCCGCCCTCGCCGCCGCCGACCTCGGACTCGGAATCGTCACCGGCACCGACGTCGCCCTGAAGAGTGCTGACATCATCCTCGTCCGGGATGATCTCTACGCGATCGCCGACGCCATCACCCTCGCCCGCGCCACCAACCGCACCATCCGCACCAACCTCATCTGGGCCTTCGCCTACAACATCGCAGCCATCCCGATCGCCGCCGCCGGGCTGCTGAACCCCCTCATCGCAGCCGCAGCGATGTCCCTCTCCTCCGTCTTCGTCGTCCACAACAGCCTCCGACTCCAGAACATCCGAAGCCTCCGCCCAAACAGGCCACGCGACGTGTAACCAACTAGGGCGTGTCTCCTTAATGGTGGGTGAGGCTCGCGGGATGATGTCGGGGTGAGTGAGTCGAGGTTCGCGGTCCTGTCGGATCGGCAGTGGGAGCAGATCCAGCCGCATCTGCCCTCGAGCGATGGCCGACGGGGGCGTCCTTTCCGGAACAGTCGCCAGATCGTCGAGGGCATCATCTACCGGTACCGCACCGGGATCCCCTGGCGGGATCTTCCGCGAGAGCGTTTCGGGCCGTGGCAGACGGTCTGGAAGCGACATCGCCGCTATGCCGCGGACGGCACTTGGGATCACGTCCTCCAGGAGCTCCTCGCCACGGCCGACGCGGCCGGGAAGATCTCCTGGGACGTGTCGGTCGACGCGACGATCACGCGTGCGCATCAGCACGCGAGCAACACGACCCGCCCCGAGCAGGACACGGGGGGCCGGAGCGAATCACAGGCCGCGCGGTGAGGACTTCGTCCACAGTCCTCTGGGTGGTGCGCGCGAACCTGCAGGTCACGGGATCGGTCGGTCGCGAGGAGGGCTGACGACGAAGATCCATGCCGTGGTCGATGGGAACGGACGTCCGCTGGCGGCGGTCGTCACGGGCGGGCAGCGCAACGATGGCGTCATGCTGATCGAGGTACTGGCCGAGATCAGGGTTCCTCGCCCGGGCCGGGGCCGGCCCCGCACTCGCCCCGACAAGGTCCTCGCCGATCGCGCCTACACCTCGAGGATCAACCGCAGGCACCTCGCCCGGCGCGGTATCACGGGCGTGATCCCGCAGAAGCGGGACGAGATCGCTTCCCGCCAGCGCAAAGGCTCCCGGGGCGGGCGGCCGCCTGGGTTCGACGCGGTCGCCTACAAGGGACGCAACGTCGTCGAGCGCTCCTTCGCTCTCGCGAAGCAGTGGCGAGGACTGGCCACCCGCTACGACAAGCTCGCGCTCACCTACCGCGCCGCCGTCGTCCTCGCGGCCTGCATCACCTGGACCAGGATTTAAGAGACATGCCCTAGGTCCAGGACCGGCTCGCTGGCAAGGTCACCCACCCTGACGGCCGCACCGTCAACGGCCCAGACACGCCAGTCTGGAAAGGGTTGAACAAGCCCCACCGGGCCGACCGTCGCTGGTCGAAGGCCTGGAGCCCGGAGCAGATCAGCCACCGCCTGCGCATCGAGTTCGGTGATGATGAGTCCATGCGGATCAGTCACGAGGCGATCTACCAGTCACTGTTCATCGAGGGCCGCGGGGCGCTGAAGCGGGACCTGGTGACCTGCCTGCGCACCGGCAGGGCTCTGCGCTCGCCGCGTGAGCGTTCGCGGAACAAGCCCCATGGCCATGTCACCGCCGATGTCGTGATCAGCGAACGGCCCGCGGAGGCCGCGGATCGGGCTGTTCCCGGCCACTGGGAAGGCGACCTGATCATCGGCACCGGCCGCTCCGCGATCGGCACCTTGGTCGAACGCCACAGCCGCGCCACGATCCTGGTCCATCTGCCTCGCTTGGAGGGCTGGGGCCAGACGCCGCCGGTCAAGAACGGCCCCTCGCTGGGCGGTTACGGTGCGGTCGCGATGAACACCGCGCTCGCCGCGTCGATCACCGCTCTGCCGCAGCAGCTGCGCAAGACCATCACCTGGGACCGCGGCAAGGAACTATCCGCTCACGCCACCTTCGCCCTGGAGACCGGCACGAAGGTCTACTTCGCTGACCCCCACAGCCCATGGCAGCGGCCCAGCAACGAGAACACCAACGGGCTGCTGCGTCAGTACTTCCCCAAGGGCACCGACCTGTCCCGCTGGACAGCAGAAGATCTGGAAGCCGTGGCCCACACCCTAAACAGCCGCCCCCGCAAGACCCTCGGCTGGAGAACACCGGCCGAGGTCTTCGAAAAGCAACTACAATCCTTGGAAGAAGCCGGTGTTGCGACGACCGGTTGAACCTGCCGGACATCTCCGAGAGCGCGGATACCGAGACCAAGCGCAACAAGCGCTGATGAACG
>NZ_JABUXW010000073.1 GCF_014897585.1 Brachybacterium tyrofermentans
GCAGGTCACACCTCGGTTAGAGACCGGACCCTTACACAGCTAATGAAACACCCTCCGACGATGTTGAAGGCATACAGCAGGAACGCGACCAGACTGGACACGGCAAGCTCGCCGAGCGCGACGCGTCCCGCGCCGAGGCCGAGGATGACGATGATCGCCAGCTGCATCCCGCCGCCCGCGACCGTCCACGCCAGTGCCGAGAACCAGACCGAACGGATAGCGTGCCGGGCAGACTCTTCGGCTTTCGTGTTCACGCGTGCGATCTCGCGGTGCTCAGCGCGGCTGGACTTCACCGTACGCAGGGCTCGCACCCCGCCCTCCAATGTCGCACCAAGCTCTCCGATGGCATCCTGGGCACGCTTGTCGGCTCTACCGATCTGCGGGACGAGCACACCGAACAAAGCGCCGACCACGACCAGCGCGAGGAGCGTGGTCAACAGGAGAGGCCAATCGAGGAGCGCCATCAACACGATGGTTCCGACCAATGACACCAGGCCGTTGATGAGTTGCACGAGACTGTTCGTCGTCGCCTCTCGCAAGAGCAGCGTGTCGCTGGTCACGCGGGTGACGAGTTCGCCGGTGCGGAAGCGCTGAATCTGTTCCAGCTTCGCAAGGAAGAACCGGCTGACCAGGCCACGGCGAGCATCCAGCACAATACGTTCCGAGAGCCTGCCCAGCAGCACGCTCTGCGCAAGATTCGCGATGATCCCGACGATCAAGATCAGTACCAGCACCGAGACTGGTCCGGCAAGATCGAGATCAGTGCCGAGCGAGTCGAGCACCCACTTGGTTACCATCGGTGTCGCAAGCGTGATCGCCGTCGCGAACAACCCCAGTAGCACGCCGATGATGAGGGTTCGCAGATGCGGACGCGAGTACGACCACAACAGCGCGATACCTTCTCGGAACGGGACCGCAGGGCTGCCCGACTTTGTGTCGTCGATATCGTCAATCGGAGATTCAGAGGCGTTCATCATGTCTTTCGTGATCGTCTTCGGTGCGCGTTATCGGAAAGCCCGGCTGATGGCGCTGCCGGTCTGGAACAGGCGAAGCCAGACCATGAGTTTCTGCATCGGGCGCAACGGCACGCCGACAAGACGCCGCCATCCCGTGTGCCTGGTCCATGAGGTGGTGATGGTGACCTGCGTGCCACCGGTCGTCGGTGCAAGCGTGAACTCGTTAAGGATCGGGCGGCTCTGCGGTGCATCGGGATAGACGAACCTCCACGCCACCCGGTGAGGGCATTCTGCGGTGACAAGTTCGATCAAGCGACGACGGAAAGGCGGCCTGATCTTCACAGGCTTCCCGTCAGGGCGCGCCTCGGGTGCTCGGCCCTCCCAGACAGACCCGGGGCGTACTTCTCGGGTGGCGCTTTCGATCTGGCCAACGCTGACCTCCCACTCGGGCACGCGCACAGGGTCGGCAAGGAAGTCCCACACCTCGTCGGCTGACGCGGGAACGAACGTCTCCTGAGAACCGGAAGCCCGGCTCTTCGACAGGCTCGGCTCAGATACTGCCGCCACACCATCCGCAACACTCCGGTCGAGGCGTTCCAAGACTTCCTGTGGTGTGGCATCCAGCCGGTGCAAAATGTCCGCGATCAGACCGCTCGGCTCGGCGACGAGTTCCCGGAGCACTGCCGCCGCACTGCCGTCCCGGCTCTTCCCGCCTGCACGCCCGATCAGGTCAGCGGCGCGCTGCTTCAACTCGTACCCGTCAGTCTCGTGGAACACGATCCGTCCAGGATCGGGCAGCGTCGCCCGTACGCCCAGGGACGCCAGCTGCGCGTCATGCTGCTCGCGCACGGCCCGGCGCGCATCGTCGATGCCGATCCCCATCTCCCGGAGCACACGGCCCGCGACCTGGTCCGACAGCACGAGCGCGAGGAAGAGGTGCTCGATGTCCGCCTCCCGGAGCCCCTGCCGCGACGCCTCCTCCAACGCCGTCAAAGACAGCACCTGACTCGTCTGTGCGGCCTGAACGAACTTACTCATGACTTCCTCCTGGCCATAGGGATCGAGGGATCGACCCTCTTGGAATGTTTCTTGTGCGCGGCCTGACGGCTCACCCCGAGCGCATCGGCGATCTCTTGCCACGTCATCCCCGCCCGCAGCGCTGCCTCGACTTGCCGCAACTCCAGCGTGTCCGTAAGCACCCGCAACGACGCGACCGCTCGCAGCCCCGCTCTCGGGTCAGTGGTGTCCGCCGCGACCTCGGCGACCTGTGAAGACTCCATACTGTCAACCTACGTTGCACAAGCAAGTCTGTCAACCTGAGTTGCAAGACGTGGATGCAGGACATCGCCAGCACGGAAGAAGCGGTAACGCGGAACCGACCCATCCCTCGGGGCCTGCCCCTTGTTCGTGGACACGCTGATTCCAGCATTTGCTGGGGAAGCGA
>NZ_JABUXW010000074.1 GCF_014897585.1 Brachybacterium tyrofermentans
GAGCCGGTGGCTCCCAATCCCGATACGGGTGGCCTCCAGTGCTACGAATATTCAGGGGCATCAGGGCACGTCGCATCGGATGCACGAAAACGGTCTCTCGCATCGTGAACCCGGATCTGTCTCGGGGCTCACACAGCCTTAAACCCCTTGTCCGACGACGCCTCGGCATCGAGCTGGACAAGGGGTCAGTGCGTACAAGCGACTGGGGAGCGAGAGCACTCAGCTCGGAACAGCTCGACTATGCAGCGGACGATGTACGTCATCTTTTGCCGCTTCACGAGCAGTTGATCGCAGAGCTCGCCGAAGATCGGCGGAATCTCTACGACGCTATGTGTACATATATCCCGGCAGACGCGCACCGTGAAGTGTTGGGCATACCCGACCCGTTGACTCACTGAGCGGGACGGGTGGCTCGGCGGAGGAAGGATGGCGTCAGGCGCGGTACGGGTCCCAGTCTCCCGCGCGATCGAAGCTGAACCCGATTGGTGCATCAGCCTCGACATCGATGACCAGGCGCACGTGCGGAGGTGCAGTAGGGCCCGCGGTGCGCACCACAGTCGTCCGCCCGGACCCTTCTGTCACTCCTAGAGCCCGCAGGCCCTCGGAGAGTACTCGAGGTGCCCATCCCAGAGGAACGCCCTGGGATGTGACGACCATCGAGTTCTCGTCTTCCGGGTTGTTCCGTTCGGGGAGGATCTCCACCGACTGACCCACGATCAGCGAGCTGAGTACGCGCTCATGCTCTTCGGACGAGACGCGGTGCGGAGTTCCGTCGAGGTTGATCGCACCTCCCACTGGGACATGGCGGATCCCATTGGTCAGGAACCGTGCATGCAAGCGCCCGGCACGGATCGCTGGCATCTGCATGAACTGCAGCGTGTCACCCGCGCGACGCCCACCGGAGTGGACGATCTGCTCCCATGGTGTGGCCATATCCGGGCTGATACCGAGGTCGGCCATCGCCGACGCGAAATCGGGGCGATGTGACGACATTGTCCGCTGACGGAACAGCGTGGGCATACGCGACGCGCGATACGTGTCGGGTACGAGCGGGAGCCCCGGTAATGGGCGGAAGTTCGCGATATTACCGGCATGCTGCGTGTAGTCGAACGTGTACTCGGTGCCATCGAAGCAGAAGCGTCCGATGGGATGGATGCGGCGAGTGTCGGGGTGCTGCCAGAGCACCAGCAACTCATGGACGCTGGAGTCGGTGTCTGGGGCGAGCTGAGGGTTAGAGACGCTGACCAAGCTCATGACGGGTCCTCTCCAGGTTTAGGGTCAACAGGGCTATCACAAAGGTAATCGTGGGCTCCGACATCTCAGGGATAAGACCCTGCTCGATCGGATCGGTGACCGGAGTGAGCTGCATCGCATCGAGTCGCTCCGTCCAGTGCACCCGTGCGGCGGGCGACGAGATTCGTAAGGCATCTCCCGCCAGCGCGACCAGGGACAGAGGCTTCTTCATGTGCTCGAACCGCCAGGCAGTTCCCTTCTCGGCCCAAGATCTGAGCGCGGCTCCCTCAGAACGCCGACGCAACTTTTCCGGTGTCTCAGCGAAGCCCAGACTACTGGAGTGGTCATAGGACGGGCAGAGCAGTGGTGACCGATCCCGCAGGCGGGGCCTGAGCACCGACCAGTTCTCCTCGTGCCGGTCACGATTGGCCACGAGAGCATCGAAGAGCAAGTACCCGGCAAAGACATCGAACGCATCCATTTCCACGGGCCCTGAGAACTCCGGTGGTGGCTCGCAGTCAGCCAGGGCACGTCGGATATTCGAGAGTGAGTGACCGGGCCGTCTCACGTCCGGGCGGTTCGGGTCGACAGCAGGTTCGCGCTCGAAGTGCGGGAAGTAGTCGGTGACGCTCCTGCAGTCCTCGAGCGCCAGGTGGCCGCCGACGAGGTCGTACTGCGCCTGCCGTACGTCCCTACTCAGAGACCCTCTTCGGCCGTCGCGCAGACAGAGCCTGGTTTCGGCAAGAGGTACGCCGAGCTCGGCCCCGACCCTGCTCGCTATGACCTCGGCCCAGTCTTCGCCCTGTTCGAAATGTGAGCTGCTGCGGTGATTTCGGACAGCGGATTCGGTTGATTTCTTATGCTGTCGT
>NZ_JABUXW010000075.1 GCF_014897585.1 Brachybacterium tyrofermentans
TGTCAAGGGACATCGGGATCTCCCTGTGGGCGGACGTTTGATCTCCCTGTTCGCGGACAGTTCATCTCCCTGTCGGCGGTCAGTTGATCTCCCTGCGGGGTTAGGTCAGGGGGACGACGCCGCGTCCGGCGGTGGCCTCGGCCAGTCGCATCGAGGTGCCCTCGGTGGTGAGGACGTGGGCGTGGTGGAGGAGCCGGTCGACGGTCGCGGTGGCGAGGGTCTTGGGCATGAAGGTGTCGAACCCGGCGGGGTGGAGGTTGCTGGTCACGGCCAGGCTCCGCCGTTCGTAGGTAGCGTCGACGAGGCGGTAGAACGCTTCGGCGGCGGCCTGCCCTGCCGGGAGCATGCCGATGTCGTCAACGACGATCAGGTCGGCGCGGGTGATCCGGGCGATGACCTTGTTGATCGACCCATCGACGCTGGCCCGTCCGATCGCGGTGGTCAGCGATTCCAGGGTGAACCAGGCAACGCGCATGTCGGCGTCGATCACCTGGTGGGCGATCGCCTCGACGAAGTGGGTCTTCCCGGTGCCGGAGGGCCCGCTGATGGCGAGGTTCTCAGCGCGGTGGATCCATTCCAGGGTCGCCAGCGCCGACTGGGTCGGGGCGGGGATGGAGGAGGCGGTCTCCTGCCAGGTCTGGAAGGTCTTCCCGGCTGGCAGGCCGGCGCTCTTGCGGCGCATCGCCTTGGTGGCCGCGTCCCGCCCCCGGACCTCTTCAGCCAGAAGGACGCGGAGGACCTCGGTGGGGTCCCATCGCTGCGCTTTCGCGGTGGCCAGCACGTCCGGGGCGGCAGCACGGAGGTAGGGCATGCGCATGCGCTTCAGGACCGTGGTCAGGTCCTCGGGCAGCGGCGGGGCAGTCATCGTCGTGGTGACGGTCATCGGGTGGTCTCCATGCTCGTGGTGGTGGTGAATCCGGCCCAGCTGGTGGTGCCGGGCTGGGCGGAGTGGGTCTCATCAGCGATGACCAGGTCTGCGACCGCGGCACCGCTTAAGTGGTGGTCGACGATGGTGGCCAGGTCACCCTCGGCGAAGCGTCCGGCGGTCGCGGCGATCCCGAGTCCGGCATCAACCTGATCGGTGCCGACCAGGGCGGCCAGCTCGAGCGCGGCGGTCATCTTCGCCCGGATCCGCACTGTCCCGGCGGCGGAAGCCTCGATCAGCCAGGCCCTCGCCCCATCTCCCAGGGCGAGGAAGTCCCGCTCGGCGCTGGTGCGGGCCCGGGGCCGTGGAACGCGGGGAGCGCCGGTCGGATCTTGGGGATGGTCGGGATAGTGGGCCAGGTCGATCCGGGGAGTGCCCGGGGTGGAGAGGCGATGGCGGGCGACCTCGACCAGCCCGCGTCGGTCCCCGGCCCAGGCCGGGAGGGTGGGTAGGGCGTCGAGGTCGGCGATGATCACCAGCTCCATCCCCGCGGCGCGGACCCAGACCTCGGCCCCGACCAGGCCCGGCGGCGTGGAGTAGCGCACCGATCCGAACCGCACCGTCTGATCGGTGCCCACCGACCGGGTCTGGCCCAGCGCCATCGTGTGAGGAGCCGCCGGCAGCACGTGCAGGCGGGCACGTTCCTCGGCCAGGGCCTCGGCCGGGATCCGTGCGGACTCTCGATGCCTGCGGGCGTTGACCTTGTGGGTGAACGTCTCGCAGGCGGTCTCGAGCTCGGCGAACGAGGCGTAGTCGGCGCGGAGGTTCGCGTCGGTGGGCACCAGATCCGCCTTCGCGATCTTCACCGTCGCCTCGGTCCCGCCCTTGGACTCCGGATCGAAAGGGACGCAGGTATGGACCTGCATGCCGTAGTGCCGGCCGAC
>NZ_JABUXW010000076.1 GCF_014897585.1 Brachybacterium tyrofermentans
CACCTTCACCCATCACGACCCACCCCTCGGACACCTCAACGATGAAAGCCCGAGGTTAGGACACCTCCGGCACCGCCGGCGACGTCCTGGCGGTGCCGGCCGTGAACGACTGCCTCATGCTCGGAGCAACCTGCGAACATGTGTCCATGAGCCAGAAGCCCCTCGTTCTGCCCGACATCCGCTCCCGAGCGGGAAGCTTTGTGGCGGAATGGCGCGATGCGGAAGGGTATGAGCGTGGTGAGGCCCAGTCCTTCGTCAGGGACCTGCTACGGGTCTTCGGGATCACCCGCTCCACGGCGGCCGTGTACGAGAAGCGCGCGCAGCGCGCCTCCACGGGAGGGCAGGGGTACATCGACGCCCTGATCTCGGGGACCGCACTGGTCGAGATGAAGTCCGCGGGCGCCGATCTGGTCAAGGCTGAGGCGCAGGCGCTGGACTACATCGAGTCACTGACCGAGCATGAGCGCCCGGATTTCGTGATCACCAGCGACTTCCGCAGGTTCCGACTGCTGGACCTCACCGCGGACGCCGGCGAGGACGGGCTGCTCGAGTTCGGGCTCGACGAGCTGCCGGCGCACGTTGAGGAGCTGATGTTCCTGGCCGGCTACCGGCGCGCGAAGTTCGGCTCAGCCGAGCAGGAGGCCGCGTCGATCAAGGCGGCGCAACTGATGGCGCAGCTGTACGAGCACCTCGAGTCCACCGGCTACGACGAGCACCAGGCCTCGATCTTCCTGATCCGCACCCTGTTCTGCCTCTACGCCGACGACTCCGGCCTGTGGGAGCGGGACCTGTTCTCCCGCTACATCGAAGAGCGCACCAGCGAGGACGGCTCCGACCTCGGCGCCCAGCTCGCCACTCTCTACCAGGCCCTGAACAAGCCCGAGGACAAGCGCTACGGGCAGAGCGACGACCTGATCATGGCGTTCCCCTACGTCAACGGCTCCGTCTTCGGCGAGCCCGTCGACATTCCCTACTTCGACCGTGCTTCCCGCGAGCTGCTGCTGCAGGCCGCGTACTTCAACTGGTCCAGCATCTCGCCGGCGATCTTCGGGTCCCTGTTCCAGGCCGTGAAGTCCAAGAAGGCTCGCCGCAAGCTGGGCGAGCACTACACGACCGAGACCAACATCCTCAAGCTCATCCGCCCGCTGTTCCTCGACGAGCTCGAGGACCAGTTCACCAAGGCCCACGCGAAGAAGCGCGAACTCGAGAAGCTGCTCGACCACCTTGGCTCACTCGTTCTCGCGGATATGGCATGCGGGTGCGGGAACTTCCTGATCATCGCCTACCGCGAGCTCCGCGCCCTCGAGCTGCGAATCCATGAACGCCTGCAGGAGCTCGACCCGAGCCGCGCCCAGCTCTCCTTGGATGCTGAGTCCCGCGTGCACGTGCGTCTGTCGCAGTTCTACGGGATCGAGCTCGAGGAGTGGCCGGCCACCATCGCTCGCACCGCGATGTTCTTGATGGAGCACCAGGCCAACCAGGCCGTGAACCTCACCCTCGGCTAGCCGAGGTGCCCCAAACGCACTCACCTGTGATCGTGCGCGTATGCGCAGTATCAGTCTATAGAAGTGCTCCCGTGCCAGTGAGTCTCCCTTGTCGCTGCACCGCTTGAGTAGACGTGCTGCCTCCGATATGGCTCGGCCGTGGTGCGATTATTCGCGTTGATCCTGACCCAGCGATGGCTGTTTGGTTGTCGTTGCGCTGCCGACGCTACAGGCACGACCTTCGGCGAGGGGGCCTACCCCCGGTTCGTGGACACGGGGGTGTTTACGCTGCGAGCGCTAGCTT
>NZ_JABUXW010000007.1 GCF_014897585.1 Brachybacterium tyrofermentans
GCCTACCAGACCGCCGCCTGACTCCCACTGGCCTCATTCACCTTGACAAATTCCGGCCCGGTCCTCGCTGTCGACCCTGCATGGTGTGTCGGTGAGGCGGCGCTCACCGACACACCATGCAGGGTCGAGCCGCCAGATCATCGCCGACAAGGCGCGTGAGTCACCGCTGACGGGCTCGTGAGTCACCGCCGACGGGCCCGTGAGCCGCGGCTCGCGCAGGCTGGCTCCCCAGCCCTGCTCTTCCCCTGGTCGGCGACCTATTGCCGACGCAGGGCGGTGAGCACAGCCGGCGCCACCGCGAAGGAGGCCCCGGCGAGGCACAGCACGCCGCCCACTGCCGCGAGTGGAGGGGGCACCTCTCCCAGCAGCAGTCCGGCGAGCACCAGGGTGAGGGCCGGGACCAGCAGCGAGGAGGAGCTGAGCAGCCCGGCCCCGGTATGGGTCAGGGCGTAGCCCCACAGCAGGAAGGCGAGCACGGTGGGGAACATGCCGAGGTAGACGACTCCGAGCACCGCACCGGCCGGGGCCGCGCTGACCTCCGTCACGAGCGCCGGGGTGAAGGGCAGGCAGGCCAGGGCGCCGCTCAGCACCCCGATCACCGTCATCGAGGTGGAGTCGACGTGGGCGAGCAGCAGCTTCTGCGCGAGCACGCTGCCCGCATAGAGCAGTGCGGCCGCCAGTCCCAGCACCACCCCGAGGCCGGAGAGGTCCCCGGTGGAGGCGCCTACCGTGATCAGCACGATCCCGCTGAAGGCGACCAGCACCCCGGCGAGCAGCCGCACGGAGAGGCCCTCCCCGAGCAGCAGCCCGGAGGCCACCGCCACGAGAAGCGGAGCCAGGTTGACCAGCATCGCCGCGGTGGCCGAGTCCAGGAACAGCTCCGCGGCATTGAGCACCACGATGTACGCCGCGAACCAGGCCACGCCCCAGCCGATCACCGCGGCCCACAGCCGCCCGCTGCGGGGCCGATGCACTCGGCCCAGGAACAGCAGGGGCAGCAGAGCGACCGCCGCGGAGCCCATCCGCAGCAGCGCCATCGCACCGGGGGCGAAGTCGTTCCCCGCCACCCGGATGACCAGGAAGGACGAGGCCCACATCAGCATCACCCCGAGCGCGGCGAGCCAGGGCAGGGCTGGGTGGGCAGGGGCAGGACGCATCGGTCCATCCTGGACCTTGCGAGGCCGCCACGACAGTTCTGACCACGTCGGGCAGTCAGCTCAACCCTGCTCATGGCGGCGGATCTTCCCGCGCCGCGCGGCAGACGGGCGTTGAGCGCCCGGCCGACATCAGGCGCTGCGGGGGTCCGTCAGAGCCGCTGGCGCCACGCGTCGTGCACGCTCGGCGAGGAGCGCCGCGAGGTCATCGGGTCGGCTCCATTGCGGCCAGTGCCCCGTCGGCAGATCCACGAGCTCGAGATCCCGCACGGCGGTGACCGGGGCCATCATCGGATGGCCCTGGCCCGCCATACCCTGGACATCCTGCGAGGTCAGCGAACAGCAGACCATCGTCGCGGGCAGGTCTCGCCAGCCCTCCGTCTCCAGGTGGAGCGGCTCCCGCATGACCGCGGCAGGCTGAGGCACGGCGCGCTCCCGGAAGCAGTCGAGCTGCCGCGCGGTGAGGCCCTCGAGGCTCGCCGTCTCGGCGAGCTCCTCGTACGGTGGCAGGGCGACCTCGGAGATGTCGGACGGCAGGTCCGGTGCGCCGATGGTGCCGTCGAGCTGCGGCCCGCTGTCCACCCAGACCACATGGGCCACCAGTTCCGGGCTGCGCCCGAGGAGCCGCATCACCGGGAGGTTCCCGCCGCTGTGCGCGACCAGGACCACCGGACCGGACTCGGCCACCAGCTCGGTCACGAGCCGCTCGAGGTGATCTGCCTGCTCCTCGAGTCCACGGGATGCGCGCTCCGGGTCTCCCGGGTCCATGCCGGGCAGGGTCACCGCGGTCGCCGAGACGTTTGCGTCGTGGAGGTGCTGGACGACCTCCTCCCACGCCCAGCCGCCGAGCCAATAGCCGGGAACCAGGACGACGGGACGAGGTGACGGGGAAGGGGTGCTGTCAGTGCTCTCTGAGGTCATACCTGCACGCTAGAGCCCGGAGAGGACAGGATCTGTCCGCGAAGCGGGGCAGGCGGACGACACGGTCGGCGGCCGGGCGTTCAGCTCAGCGCTGCTCCTGGCGGCGGATCTTCCCGCGCCGCGCGAACCAGGTCACCACGAAGCCGAGCACCAGGGCCAGCAGCACCCCGATGTTGGAGTACGCCCAGTTGCCGTCCCAGTAGGCGCCGGCCGGGTCATCGACGAAGGTTCCCAGGCCCAGCGGCTCGAGCAGGTAGCCCTGCCAGTTGTTCCACGGCGCGGCCTCGGCGAAGGAGTTCACGACCAGGCCCCAGCCGAGGATCGAGGCGACCACCATGGTGATCACCGAGGTCCAGTCCACGGCGCCGTAGCGACCGGCGGGATCGAACAGGGCCTTCTCGTCGTAGTTCGCGCGCCGGCTGAGGATGTCGGCGATGAGGATGCCTGCCCAGGCGGCGATGGGCACGCCGAGGGTGATCAGGAAGCTCTGGAAGGGGCCGATGAAGCTGGTCGCGAAGAACGCCACCCAGATGGTGCCGGCGGTGAGGATCACGCCGTCCACCGCGGCGGCGGCCGGGCGCGGGATGCGGATCCCCAGGCTGATTAGCGTCAGGCCCGAGGAGTAGATGCCCAGCACGGCGCCGGAGACCAGGGTCAGCACGGCGACGATCCAGAAGGGGATCAGCGCCCACAGCGGCAGGATCGTCACGAGCGCGCCGATGGGGTCGCCTTCGATCGCGCCGGCGAGGCCCTCGTCGGACCCTGCGAGCAGCAGGCCGAAGATCACCAGCACCACCGGGGCGGCCGCGCCGCCCACGGTGTTCCACAGCACGATCGACCCGTCGGACGCCGTGCGCTTCTGGTAGCGCGACCAGTCCGCGGCGATGTTGATCCAGCCCAGCCCGAAGCCGGTCATCACCATCACCAGGGCGCCGATCATCGCCTGCGGGGAGCCCGACGGGGCGGAGAGCACGGCGGCGAGGTCGATGTGGGGGATCGTGAGGATCATGAACAGGATGGTCATGGCGCCGGTCGCCCAGGTCAGGATCGACTGCAGCTTCATGATCGTGTGATAGCCCAGCACGCTCGCGGTGACGATCAGCGCGGCGATGAGGATCGCGGCGATCACGGTGACGGCCTGTCCGGAGGCGAGGCCCAGCACGTCGAACACGGTCGCGGTGGCGAGCACGGCGGAGATCGCGAGCGAGGTCTCCCAGCCGATCGAGGTCAGCCACGAGACGATGCCCGGCACCTTCTGGCCGTGCACGCCGAAGGCCGCGCGGGAGAGCACCATCGTCGGTGCGCTGCCGCGCTTGCCGGCGATCGCGACCAGCCCGCACAGCGCGAAGCTGATGACGATGCCGATCACCGCGACGATCGTGGCCTGCACGAAGCTGATCGAGAAGCCCAGCAGGTAGGAGCCGTAGCTCATGCCGAACACGGAGACGTTCGCGGCGAACCAGGGCCACACGAGGTCCCGGGGCTTCGCCGTCCGTTCAGACTCGGCGATGATCTCGATGCCGGTGGTCTCGATGACGCCGGCGCCGCCGACGGGGGCGGGGGAGGCGGGCGAGCCTGGGTCGCCTGAGGAGCCCGAGCCGTCTGAGGAGGCCGGGCCGTCCGGGGAGGCAGTGCTGTCGGGGGATGTCATGTCGACTCCGGAGGGGGAGGGCCGACGAGCGCCGGCCGACGGAGGTGGAGCAGGATGACCTGCAGTCTCCCACGGGTGTGAGCAGACCAGGGGGTGACCGGCCGCGCCGACAGGAATAGAGTGGCGAGGAGAGAGTGGGGCCGCGTCTCGTGCGCGTCCCCCTCCGGATGCCCTGGTGGCCCGCATCGCTGACGTCCTCGCGATCCCTCCGCCCGCCCGTCCCTCTCCCACCGTCACCACAGCAGGGTCGGCCGCGGCCCGGCCGCGCTGTCGTCCCGGAAGGAGCCACGTGCCGTTGGCACCCTCGCAGATCAAATCCACGGTCGGCCGCCTGGTGAGTCTCGGCCCCAGCCGCGTGGACCACATCCCGGCGTTCCGCATCTCCCTCGGTCTGGCGATCCCGATGGTCGTGCTGCTGCTGACGGATCACGTGGCGTGGGCGATGTTCGTGGGCTTCGGCGCGTTCACCGGCATCTACTCGAGGTACGAGCCCACGCGGATGCGCTTCCACCGCCAGGCGCTCGCCGGCGCGATGCTCACCCTCTGCGTGACCCTCGGTGCCGCGCTCGCGCGGTTCGGCGAGTCCCTGAGCCCGACGGCGGAGTCCTGGACGACGATCCTGGTGGGCGCCGTCGTCGCCGGCGTCGCCGCGACCGTGGTCCTCGCCCGCGGGCTGAAGCCGGGAGGGGCGATCTTCCCGCTGTTCGCGGTGGCCGCGGTGGGGGCCGCTCCGCCGGCCGCACCGATCTGGGTCGCCTTCCTGGTGGCCGGGGCGAGCGCGAGCCTGTGCGTGGTGCTGGGCCTGCTCGGCCACTGGGCGGGGGAGCGCCATCCGGGGGCCGACGTACGACCCAGCACGGAGACGTGGTCCCGTGGTCAGCTGGGCGCCGAGTTCAGCCGCTTCGCGATCGCCGCCGCGATCGCGGGCACCCTGGGCCTCGCCTCCGGGCTGCCCTTCCCCTATTGGGCGCAGATCGCCGCGATCGCACCCCTGACGGCTCCGGGCCGCACCCTGCAGCTCGAGCGCGGGCTGCACCGCATCCTCGGCACCACCCTGGGCGTCGTCACCACGGCGTTCCTGCTCTCCTTCCCCGCCGAGCCCTGGCAGCTGGTGGTGTGGATCGTGGTGCTGCAGTTCCTCGCTGAGATGTACGTGATGCGCAACTACGCCTTCGCGCTGCTGTTCATCACCCCGCTCGCCCTGCTCATGGTGCAGCTCGGACATCCCCAGCCGGTCGGGCCGACGCTCCAGGCCCGCGTGCTGGAGACCGCCATCGGCGCAGTGGTGGGCATCGCGGTCGTGGTGGTCGCCGCCCTCTGGGACCGCCGCGCGGCGAAGCACGCGACGGCAGAGTCCACAGCCGCATACCCGGAGGTACCCACGGAGCCGTCCGGCAGCTGAGCCTCGATGGCCGGGCACGGAGGCGTCGCCTAGCGTGCGGTCATGGCAGACCTCTCCGCATCCCCAGCAACCCCCGCATCGCCCGCCTACACCCATGGTTACGGCGCTGCGGTGCTGGGCAGCCACCGCACCCGCACCGCCGAGAACTCTGCCGCGCACCTCCTCCCGCACCTGGAGCCCGGGCAGCGGCTGCTCGACGTCGGCAGCGGTGCCGGCACGATCACCGCGGACCTCGCGCGGATCGTCGGCCCGCAGAACCTGGTCGCCCTCGAGGTGAACGAGGACGCCGCCGAGCTCACCCGCGCCGAGCTGGCGCGACAGGGGATCGAGGGCACGCAGGTGCTGGTCGGCGACGCCCAGGCGCTGGAGCTGGCCGACGGGTCCGTCGACGTTCTCCACGCCCACCAGGTGCTCCAGCACCTGCCCGAGCCCGTGGCCGCGCTCGCCGAGTTCCGCCGGGTCGTCCGCCCGGGCGGGATCGTCGCCGTGCGCGACAGCGACTACGAGGGCTTCCGCTGGTTCCCCGAGGTGCCGGGCATCGAGCGCTGGCTCGAGCTGTACCTGCAGGCCGCCCGCGCGAACGGCGGCACGCCCGACGCCGGCCGACGCCTGCTGGCCTGGGCCCACGAAGCAGGGTTCGAGGACGTCACCGCGGGAGCATCCACCTGGCTGTACGCGACCCCGGAGGCTCGCCGCGGCTGGGCCGCGACCTGCGCCGGCCGCCTCACCGTGGGCCCGCTCGCACAGCAGCTGGAGCGCGAGGGCTGGGCGAGCGCCGAGGACAGGGAGGCGTACGCACAGGACTTCACGCGCTGGGCCGAGGACGCCGACGGCTGGTTCTCCCTGCTGCACGGCGAGATCATCGCCCGCGCCTGAGGCGTAGGCGCCGGCCCCGGTCCGCGGCGGTGACGCGCGTCCGTCGGATCGATGACAGGCGTCACGGGTGCGCTGATCACGCCGCACCTACTGTCGAAGTCGACCAGGAACCGCCGCCGGCGGGACCGCACTGACCGGAGGATCCGCGATGCAGCCGTCATTCGAGAACACAGAGGTTCCGCAGGAGAACGCAGCCCCGATGGCGAGCTCCTTCGAGGACGAGACCGACCTGCGCCGCCGGGCGGTCGGGAATCTCCATGCCCGCCGCAACTTCGCGGTCCAGGTGGTCGTGTACGTGCTGATCAATGCCTTCCTGCTCTGGTCCTGGGCGAGCGGCGGGTTCGGCTTCCCGTGGCCGCTGTTCGTTCTCGTGTTCTGGGGGCTCGGCCTGTTCTGGCAGGGCTGGTCGCTGTTCGGCCCGGGCGAGAGCGAGGACAAGGTGGCCAAGGAGATGGACCGCCTGCGCGGCCGTCGCTGAGGGCGCCGCGCGGGAGCAGGGGCCGAGGCAAGCGTCCGAGAACAGTGCTCAGGGGCGCCGCGCTCACACCGCGATGAGCACGATCCCGGTCAGCACGATCCCCGCGCCGAGCATCCGCCGCAGCAGGTCAGGCTCCTTGAACAGCCACCAGGCGAGCAGCGACCCCACCACGATGCTCGACTCCCTCGCGGGAGCCACGAGAGAGACCGGAGCGGTCTGCATCGCGCTCAGCACGAGCACATAGGCCAGAGGCGAGAGCACTGCGACCAGGACGATGTCCCGCCAGTGCTGTGCCAGGACGGGCCTCACGCTCGGTCGGTGCCTGCGCAGCAGCTGCGGCGTCATGAGCACCACCTGCCACAGGCAGCTGATGACGAAATAGGCGACCGGGGGCAGGCCCAGCGTCGTCACCGAGTAGCTGTCCCACAGCGTGTACGCCGCGATGGCGAGGCCGGTGGCAGCGCCCCAGGCAACCCCTGCGCGCATCCCGTGCCCGCCGGCCGCCGAGCGTCCGGTGGCGACCACGACGATGCCGCCCACCACCACGAGCGCCCCTACGGCGGCGATCCAGCCGGGACGTTCGCCGAGCACGAGGATCGCGACGCCCATGCTCAGCACCGGTCCCACCCCACGGGCCACCGGGTAGACCACGCCCAGGTCGGCGCGGGCGTAGCCCGTCTGGAGCGTGAGCTGATAGGCGATGTGGAGCACCCCGGAGACGAGGGTCGCGAGCAGCAGGGCGGGGGAGAGCCCCACCCCGGAGAGCACCAGGGTGATGATCGCGAGCGGAGCCCACAGCACGACGGATCCCAGGTCGTAGAGCCAGACGAAGGCGTAGCCGTCGGCCTGGACCCGCTTCGCCGCGAGGTTCCACACCGCGTGGCAGAGGGCCGCCACGAGCACCATGGTCAGGGCGAGTGAGCTCATCGGTCCCCGGCGCGGACGCGGTGGGGTGCGATGCTGGAGGCCATCACCCCAGTATCCCGTGGAGATCGGTTCCTGCGGGAGCGGATCTGCCCGGGGAGGTCGACAGCGGGACTGCAGTGACTTATAGTTGAAAACGTAACCACATCTCTGGAGGAGTTCACCCATGGCACTCAGCACCGCGATCCTTCGCGCCGTCCCCGGCGCTTTCATCCTCAACTCCGGCATCGGCAAGCTCGGCATGCCCGCCGAGATGGCCGCCAGCCTGCAGGGTATGGCCGCCCAGGGCGTGCCGCCGCTGGCCAAGCTCAGCCCCGAGCAGTTCGCGAAGTTCCTCAGCTACGGCGAGATCGCCGTGGGCGCCACCCTGCTGCTGCCCTTCGTGCCCACCAAGGTCGCGGGCCTCGCCCTCGCCGGCTTCTCCGGCTCCATGGTGTCGATGTACCTGCGCACCCCCGGGATGACGGAGGCCGACGGTGTGCGCCCCAGCCAGGACGGCACCGCCGTGGCCAAGGACAGCTGGCTGCTCGCGATCGCCGCCGCCCTCGTGCTCTCCCAGGGCAAGAAGGCCGTCAAGGGCTGAGCGCCCGGTCGGCCCGGGCGGGCGCTCCCTGGCGGACACGCCCGGTGGACGCTCCCCGGCGGGGTTCCCGAGCTCACGCGGTCGGGGCCTCGCCGAGCGAGCGCAGCCGACGCTCGATGAACTGCCGTTCGGCGGCGCCCCCGGCCAGCTCCAGCGCGCGGCGCCAGGAAGCCGCGGCCTCCTCGGGATTTCCCGTCTCGTCCTGGAACAGGGCCAGGGCGATGTGGAACGGGTGATGGTGCATCAGCTCCGGATCCCCGGCCAAGGCCTCGAGCAGCGCCAGCCCGTCGGCCGGATGCTGCGCCCTGCCCACGGCGATCGCGCGGTTCATCCGCACCACCGGGTCCTCGCCGCGGCTCAGCAGCAGGTCGTAGAGCACCACGATCTGCGCCCAGTCGGTGTCCGCGAAACGCGGAGCTTCGGCATGCAGGGCTGCGATCGACGCCTGGATGGTGAAGCGATCGGCGTCCGGCCTCCCGGCCGCCTCCCGGACGAGCTCGAGCCCCTCCTCGATCAGGGTCGCATCCCAGCGGGAGCGGTCCTGCTCCTCGAGCGGGACGGGAATCCCCTCGGCGTCCTCGCGAGCGGGGGAACGGGCGTCGGTGAGCAGCAGCAGGGAGAGCAGTCCGCCGGGCTCGGCGGGCCCCGGCGCCAGGCGATGGGTGATCCGCGCCAGCCGGATCGCCTCGTCGGTGAGCTCGCGTCGGATCGCAGTGTCGCCGCTGGTCGCGGCGTATCCCTCGGTGAAGATCAGCGAGATCGCCGTGAGCACGAGCGGCAGGCGTCGGGCACGCTCGGCCGGGTCCGTCGGCACCGTGAGCGGGATGCGGTTCGTTGCGATCCGCTTCTTCGCGCGGGTGATCCGCGCCTGCAGCGTCGGCACCGGGACCAGCAGCGACTGCGCGATCTCCGCCGTGCTCAGCGAGGCCACGAAGCGCAGCATCAGGGTGATGCGGTCCACCGGTGCGATCGCCGGATGGCAGCAGCCCAGGAGCATGGCCAGGCGATCGTCGGGCAGGTCCCCGGCCACGAGGGCCTCGGCATCGGCTGACGGGGCGACCGTCGCGCCCTCCCTCAGGTGCAGCTCGGCAAGGCGACGGGCGGCGGTCGCATCGCGACGCACCCGATCCAGAGCGGACCGCTTCGCGACGGTCGTCAGCCAGGCCAGCGGCCGTTGCGGAACACCCTGCTGCGGCCAGGTCCGCAGTGCGGACTCCATGGCCTCCTGGGCGGCGTCCTCCGCGAGGTCGAGATCTCCGAAGCGGCGCACGAGGGTGGCGAGCAGACGGCTGTGCTCCTCCCGGTGCACCCGGGCGAGGACGTCGTCCGCGGGCAGGTCCTCGTGCGCCGCGCGGTGGGTCATGGCTCTCAGAGGTCGAGCAGGGGGCGCACCTCGATGCGTCCTCCGATCGCCCCCGGGCACTTCGCGGCCCAGACGAGGGCCTCGTCGAGGGTGTCGACCTCGAGCACGATCGTGCCGCCCACGAACTCGCGGCTCTCGGCGTAGGGGCCGGCGGTGATCACGGGCTCCGCGTCGCGGTCGGCCTTGGTGAGGCTTGTGCCCTCCTCGGGGTCGGTGAGGGCGAAGCCCCCGGCCAGGACGCCGGCCTTCTCGAGCGCGGCGTCGAAGGCCATGAACTCCTCCGGGCCGGGTGCGTCGTCGGTCTCGCCGCAGCGATCGTCGGCGAGGTTCCCCATCAGCAGCAGTACGTACTTCATCGTCACTCCTCCATCGGTGCGGTGACCGGTCCGGGCGGCTCGGTCACCACTATGACGAACGGGCGACGCCGAGATCGACAGATTCCCGGAATCGATGTCGGACGGCGGACACTGGACCGCGTGCGCACCCTCCCGACCGACCCCCACGAGCCCTGTCCGGCGCGGAATCCTGCTCCGGCACGGCGTTCCGTCCGGGTGCGGCGTCCTGGCCCGGCACCGCGGGGCCGTCGAGGCCTCCTCGTGGCCCTCCTGGTCGCCGCCCTGTTCCTGACGGTAGTGGCCGGGTACGCCATCCGCGGGCTGCCGGCGGTGGGCGAGCTGGACCGGGCCGTTGTCAGGGCGGCGAGCACCGGCCTGGACGGGGCTGCAGCCGGGCTCGCGACCGGGATCGACCTCGCCCTCGGTCCGCTGTCGGCAGCGCTGCTGATGGGCGTGATGGTCGTGGTCGTCGGAGTGCTGCGTCGCAGCGCATGGGACGGCCTGCGCACGGGACTCGTGGTCCTCGTCCCCTGGGTCGCCGTCGAGGGGATCAAGCTCGTGGTGCGCAGGCCGCGTCCGGACGCGGATCTCCTGATCCATCCCCTCGTGCTGTCGCCGGAGTCGTTCAGCTATCCCAGCGGCCACACCGCCGTCGCGGCCGCGCTCTGCGTCGGGATCCTCTGCTCGCTGCCCGGGGGTCGTGGCGTTCGTGGCAGGCCCGGCGGTCAGGACAGCAGGGACCAGCAGGGCAGGCGCAATCCGGCGGATCGCCGGGTCGACGCGCGCAGGACGGTGGGCATCGTGCTCGCGGTGCTCGTGGTCGGTGCGACGGCCTGGTCCCGCGTCGCCCTCGGACTGCACCATCCCACGGACGTGCTGGCTTCGGTGCTGCTGGTGCCGACGCTCGGCCTCCTGCTCGCTGGTCTGCTGGACCCGCGCCGATCTGGGCCTGCATCCGCCGGACCTGCTCCCGCCAGGCCTGCTCCCGCAGGACCAGCTCCCGCCGGGCCTGCTCCCGCCGGACCAGCTCGCGCCGGGCCTGCTTCCGCCGGGCCTGCTCCCGCCGGACCCGCTCCGACCCTGGGCGCCCCGACGTCGCAGGGGTGAGGGTGGGCCCTCGATCGCAGCCGAGGGCGCGGGTCAGTCCACGACCGCGAGGCTGGCGACGATCGCCTCGAGGTCGGCGACCTGCTGGTCGATCCCGGTCGCGGCACCGGCCACGAGCGCGGCCGGCCCCTGTGGTGCATCGATCACGATGACCACCAGGTCCCAGGAGTCCGTGGTCCCGAAATCCTGATCCGCGGCCAGAGGGACCGTTCCCGCGACGATCCAGGCGTCCTGCCCGTCGATGGTGATCGCCTCATCGCGCAGATCCTGCACCTCGAGCGGGTCGACGTAGAGATCCCGGACCACGTCCCGGGTGACATCGCACTGGAAGATCGTGCGGGCCGCCTCCTGGGCGCCCGGGTATCCACCTTCCTCGTCGGGGAACTCGACGCCGCCGACGGTCGCCACCGAGTACCAGCCGTCCTCGACGGCCTGCTCGGAGGAGGCGAGGTCGACCATGTACGACTCCTGTGTGCCCCAGTCGATCCCGGTCGACCAGCCCTCCTGCAGGTCGTACTCGATCCCGCCGCCGCGCACCGTCCCCGCGGACGCCATGGACCGGGTCGTGCCGTCGTGGATGGTGCAGGGCCGGGTCGGGGCCGAGGTGAGCGTGGGCGAGCCTCCGGTGAGGGGCTCGTCGTCCTCGCCGGGGACATACTCCCCGGGGTGCTCTGACGGGGAGGAGGACTCCTCCGTCGTGGGGGCCGTGGTGGGAGTCTGCTCCGGGCTGGGGGACAGGACCGTGTTCCACAGCACCAGTGCGACCACGACGAGCAGGATCAGCAGCAGGCCGCAGCCGCCGAGCCCGGCGAGGAGAAGCTCGCGGGGAGGGTGGCCTCCGTCGGGACGGCTCGGCGCGGACCCTCCCGCGAGGCCGCCCCTCGCGCGCTCACCTGCCTGGCCTCCCGCGCCCTCCGTGCCGCCTCGGAAATCAGGCAGCGCCTGGCCCGGTCCGGTTGCGCCCGATTCAGGAGTGCTCCGTCCCGCTGCTCCTGGCTCAGGAGTGCTCGGTCCTGCTGCGCCTGGTCCCGACCCGTCGGTCGAACGCCCACCCTCGATCTGTCCCGCCATGCCTCACCCCGTCGGCCCCCTGGATCCACCCGGATCCGTGAAGAGGGCCAGCTTACGGAAGGCCGGAGTGCCCACGATCACAGAAGCATTCCGGAATATCGCAAGATCCGAGTGGCGTAAAGCGCGGAGGTGAGGCTAGCCTCAGTAGTGTCCTGCGGCGCCCCGAGCGCCCGACCACTGACAGAAGGCCCTTCCCTCATGACTTCGTTCTCCCGCCGCCACTTCGGCGCCGCGTCCGCAGCCGGCGCTCTCGGTCTGGTCCTCACCGCCTGCGGCGGTTCTGCCGGAGCCGGTGACGGCGGTGCGGCCGACGCCGCCGGCGAGAACCCCGCGGACACCGTGGAGATCGAGGACAACAACGGCACCCAGGCCGTGCAGACCCCGCCGAAGTCCGTCGTCGCGACCGACAACCGCACCTTCGAGACGCTCGAGAGCTGGGACGTCACGCTGACCGCCGCGGCCCGCGCGCTCATGCCGACCACGAACTCCTACCGTGACGACGAGTCGATCATCGACCTCGGCAACCATCGCGAGCCCGATCTCGAGGCCGTCGTCGCCGCCGAGCCCACCCTCATCATCAACGGCCAGCGTTTCGCGCAGTACCACGACGACTTCACGAAGTACGCGCCGGACGCGACGATCCTCGAGCTGGACCCCCGCGACGACAAGCCCTTCGCCGACGAGCTGAAGCGCCAGATCACCGCCCTCGGCCAGATCTTCTCCAAGGACACCGAGGCGACGGAGCTCGGCGCTGCGCTGGATGCCGCCATGGAGCGCGTCACCGCCGCCTACGACGGCTCCGCCACCGTCATGGCCGTGAACGTCTCCGGCGGCGCGATCGGCTACATCGCCCCCGGGGCGGGCCGCACGCTGGGCTGGACCTTCGACGCCTTCGGCTTCGTCCCCGCGCTCGAGGTCGAAGGCGCGAGCGACGACCACCAGGGTGACGACATCTCCGTCGAGGCCATCGCGAGCTCGAACCCCGACTGGATCCTGGTCATGGATCGGGACGCCGCGATCAGCGCCGACGATCCCTCGTACCAGCCGGCCGCGACCGTGCTCGAGGCCTCGGAGGCGCTCGCCGGGGTCACCGCGATCGCCGAGGGCAACCTCGTGTACATGCCCGCGGATACGTACACCAACGAGTCGATCCAGACCTACACGGAGTACTTCGAGACCCTCGCCGACGCCCTCGAGGGCACGGCCTGAGCCTCGTGCACAGCTGGTGACCGAGAGGCGGCGGCCGGGACCCTGCGGGGACCGGTCGCCGCGTCGTGCGTCGGCCCGCCCGGACCGGTGCCCGCCGTGCCGACCCTCCGCCGGAACCGCCCCGTGACCGCCACCCCTCCCAGGACCAGGTGACCTGATGCCCGCTCCACCCGCTCCCGCGGCCCGTTCCCTCGGGGCGCCGCCGGCGCCGCGCCGCGGCCGCGAGCGACTCCTCGACGGCAAGCTCGTGATCGGCATCGTGATCGTGGTGCTGCTGCTGGTCGCCTCGCTCGGCACGGGCGTCTACGACGTCCTCGGGGCCGACGACGGCGCCGAGATGTTCGCGATCACCCGTGTGCCGCGCACGATCGCGCTGGTCCTGGCCGGCGCGGCGATGGCGATGTCGGGGCTGATCATGCAGCTCATGACCCAGAACCGCTTCGTGGAGCCCTCCACCACGGGCACCACCGAGTGGGCGGGCCTCGGCCTGGTCCTGGTGATGGTGGTCAGCCCCCAGGCGGACCTCATGACCCGTATGACCGTGGCGATCGTGTTCTCGTTCGTGGGCACGATGGTGTTCTTCGCCTTCCTGCGCCGGGTGACCCTGCGCAGTTCGCTGATCGTGCCGATCATCGGCATCATGCTCGGCTCCGTCGTCGGCGCGATCTCCACCTTCGTGGCCCTGCAGTTCGACGCCCTGCAGAACCTCGGCGTGTGGTTCGCCGGGTCCTTCACCTCGGTGCTGCGCGGACAGTACGAGGTGCTGTGGATCGTGCTCCTGGTCGGCATCGCGGTCTTCTTCGTGGCGGACCGGCTCACCGTGGCCGGGCTCGGCGAGGACATCGCCACCAACGTCGGCGTGAACTACCAGCGGGTGCTGCTGCTGGGCACGGGCCTGGTCGCGATCGCGACCGGCGTGGTCACCGTGGTGGTCGGCAACCTGCCCTTCCTCGGGCTCATCGTGCCCAACGTGGTGTCGATGATGCGCGGCGACGACCTGCGCAGCAACCTGCCCTGGGTATGCCTGCTCGGCATCGCCATCGTCACCGTGTGCGATCTGGTCAGCCGCACGATCATCATGCCCTTCGAGGTGCCGGTCTCCCTGATCCTCGGCATCCTCGGCGCGATCGTGTTCATCGCCCTCCTGCTGAAGCAGCGCCGCCATGGATGAACGCCACGCGGATGAGCGCCGCACGATCGTGACCAGCCCGTCCCGTCGCCTGGGGACCTCGACCGGGAGCGACCACCTCGACATCTCCACGGCTCCCACCGACACCGCCGAGGAGATCGCGCCGCTGAGCGTGCCGCGGTCGTCCCGCAGCAGCTCCGTCCGCAGCAGCTCCGGAGCCTTCGCCGACGGCCGGTCCCGACGGCGTTACTGGATCGTGCTGGTCACGCTCGCGGTGCTCGCCGCGGCCTTCGCCCTGGGCCTGCTCGCGATCGGCAACCCCATGCCGATCGGCTCCCGTGGCTTCTGGCTGATCGCCGAGCTGCGCGCGACCTCGCTCGTGGTGATGGGGGTGGCCGCGTTCTGCCAGGCCACGGCCACGATCGCGTTCCAGACGGTCACCGGCAACCGCATCATCACCCCATCGATCATGGGCTTCGAGTCGCTGTACACCGCGATCCAGACCACCGCCGTCTACACCCTCGGCGTGGCCGGGGTGGTGGCTCTCCAGGGCACCGGGCAGTTCCTGATCCAGGTGGCGCTGATGGTGGCGATGTCCGTGCTGCTCTACGGCTGGCTGCTGCGCGGCAAGTACGCGAACCTCCAGGTGATGCTGCTGATCGGCATCGTGCTCGGCGGCGGGCTGGGGTCCGTCTCGAGCTTCATGCAGCGCCTGCTCACCCCGAGCGAGTTCGACGTGCTCACCGCACGCCTCTTCGGCTCGGTCACCAATGCGAGCGTCGAGTACCTGCCGTATGCGATCCCGCTGTGCCTCGTGGCGGGTGTGCTGATCTGGCTCAACGCCCGCACCCTCAACGTGATCTCGCTGGGCCGGGACGTGTGCATCAACGTCGGCATCGACCACGGCCGGCAGACGATCTACACGCTCGTGCTGGTCTCGGTGCTGATGGCGGTCTCCACGGCCCTCATCGGCCCGATGACCTTCTTCGGCTTCCTCGTCGCGACGCTCACCTACCAGCTCGCCGGCACCCACGACCACCGGCGGCTGCTCCCGGTGGGGGTGCTGGTGGGCTTCGTCGTGCTCGCCGGCGCCTACTTCCTCATGAACCACGTGTTCTATGCGCAGGGCGTCGTCTCCATCATCATCGAACTCGTCGGCGGGACCGTGTTCCTCGTCGTCATCATGCGAAAGGGACGCCTGTGATCAGCATCGATGCAGTGCGCAAGACGTACACCTCCTCGTCGGGCACCGTCGAGATCGGCCCGGTCACCCTGGAGATCCCCGCCGGCGGCGTGACCGCCCTGGTGGGACCCAACGGGGCCGGCAAGTCGACGATGCTCACGATGGCGGGCCGCCTGCTGGGGATCGACGAGGGCGCGATCGAGGTGGCCGGCTACGACATCTCCTCGACCGCCTCGAAGGACCTCGCGAAGATCCTCTCGGTGCTGCGCCAGGAGAACCACTTCGTCACCCGCCTCACGGTGCGCCAGCTCGTGGGCTTCGGCCGATTCCCCTACTCCAAGGGGCGGCTCACCGCGCTGGACGAGCAGAAGATCTCCGAGGCGATCGACTTCCTGCACCTCGACGAGCTGGAGTCCCGCTATCTCGACGAGCTCTCCGGCGGCCAGCGCCAGCGCGCCTATGTGGCCATGGTGCTCGCCCAGGACACCGAGTACGTGCTGCTGGACGAGCCGCTGAACAACCTCGACATGCGCCACAGCGTGCAGATGATGGGGCGCCTGCGCGACGCCGCCCGCGAGCTGGGCCGCACCATCGTGGTGGTGCTGCACGACATCAACTTCGCGGCCCACTACTCCGACCACATCGTCGCCATGAAGAACGGCGGCGTGGTCGAGGCCGGCCCCGTCGCCGAGATCATGGACGGTGACGTGCTCTCCCGCGTGTTCGACACTCCGGTGCAGGTCATCGACGGGCCGACGGGACCGCTCGCGGTCTACTTCTGAGCTCCGGCCCGGCCCGGCGACGCCCGGACCAGCCCAGCCCGGCCCGGCCCCGTCCAGCCACACGAGCTGTCGTCGCCCAGGTGCCCAGGCGCCGGCAGTCCAGTGCTGGGGAGCGGCTCAGGCCGTCTTGGTCGCCGGGTCGGCGCCGCCGCGGCCGTCGGGGCGGTCCAGCTCGTCGATCGCGGCGATCTCGTCGCTCGTGAGCACGAGTTCGACGGCGGCGAGGTTCTCCACGATGCGCGAGGGCGTGACTGACTTCGGGATCGTCACGATGTCGTGCGCGAGGTGCCAGGCCAGCACCACCTGGGCCGGGGTCGCCCCGTGCGCTGCGGCGATGTCCGTGATGACGCTGTTCTCCAGCAGGTCGGACTTGCCCTGGCCCAGCGGGCCCCACGACTCGGTGAGGATCCCGTGCTGCGCGTGGATCTCGCGCAGCTCGCGCTGCTGGAAGTAGGGGTGCAGCTCGATCTGGTGGATCGCGGGCACGACGCCCGTGGCCTCGATGATCTCCGCGAGCTGGGGCGCGGGGTAGTTCGAGACGCCGATCGTGCGCACCAGCCCGCGCTTCTGCAGCTCGATCAGAGCCTTCCACGCCTCGACGTACTGCCCCTGCGAGGGCACGGCCCAGTGCACGAGGTAGAGGTCCACGTAGTCCAGGCCGAGGCGCTCGAGCGAGGCCTCGCAGGCGGCGATCGCGTCGTCGAAGCCCTGGGCGTCGTTCCAGAGCTTCGTGGTCACGAACAGCTCCTCGCGCGGCACGCCGGCCTCGCGGATCGCGCGGCCCACGCCCTCCTCGTTCCCGTAGACCTTCGCGGTGTCGAGGTGGCGGTATCCGGCCTCGAGCGCCTGGAGGGTGACGTCGGCCGCGACGTCGTCCTCGACCTTGAAGACGCCGTAGCCGAGCTGGGGGATCGAGCGGCCGCCGGCCAGCTCGAGGGACGGGACGACGGGATGTGCTGCAGGCATGGGATTCCTCTTCTCGGGGGTTCCGCTCCAGGCTACGGGGCACGGCCGACCGAGGACCCCTGGGCCGGCCGGCGAGCCGGATGCGAGCGGCCCGTCGGGCGCGACCGTTGCGGCAGGGTTCAGCGGGCGGGGCCGATGGAGGTATAGGGCGCCGTCGGCGGATGGCGCGAGGATCAACTGTTCGATGTATCGACGGATCTGACACAGAGTCATAATCTAGGGACATGACGAACTCACGCCCCCACCGTTCCGGGGCGACCGCATCGGCCGCCACCGCGCCCCACGCATCGACCGCTGACGCCACGCCAGCTGACCCCGAGCCCGCTGGCCGCCGGCCCGCCGGCGCCCCCGCCGATCCCTCGACCGACCCGCGCCGCTGGAAGGCACTGGGCGTCCTGGCGGCCGGCCTCGCCCTGATCGTCATCGACGGGTCGATCGTCGCCGTCTCGCTGCCCACGATCATCGGTGACCTCGGCCTGGACCTCACCGACGCGCAGTGGGTCTCCACCAGCTACGCCGTGGTCCTCTCCGCGCTGCTGCTGATCACCGGGCGCATGGGCGATCGCCTGGGCCGGCGCCGGCTGTTCCTCGCCGGAGTGGCCCTGTTCGTGATCGCCTCCGTGCTCGCGGCGATGGCTGGGGGAGCGGCCGCGCTGATCGCCGCCCGACTGCTGCAGGGCGTCGGCGGAGCGCTGATCCTGCCCTCGACGCTCTCGACCGTGAATGCCACCTTCCGCGGCTCCGAGCGTGCTGCGGCGTTCGGGGTGTGGGGCGCCGTGATGGCCGGCGCCGCAGCCCTGGGCCCGCTGCTCGGCGGCTGGCTGACCAGCTCGTTCTCCTGGCCGTGGATCTTCCTGGTCAATGTGCCGATCGGTCTGCTGGTCATCGCCGGCACCATCGCCTGGGTGGGGGAGACCCGGGAGGCGCCGCGCCCCCAGGGCGGGCGGCGGGACCTCGATGTGATGGGTGCGCTGCTCAGCGCCCTCGCGCTCGGATCCCTCGTGTTCGCGATCGTCGAGTCCACGACCCTGGGCTGGTGGACGCAGAAGGCACCGCTGGAGATCGGCGGCCTCACGATCCACGGGCCCGTCGGCCTCTCTCTGACCCCGGTGCTGCTGCTCGTCGGCCTCCTGGCTCTGATCGCCTTCCTGCGCCTGGAGCGCCGCCGCGGCGCCGCCGGACGCGAGGTCCTGCTGGACCTGTCGCTGTTCCGTCTGCGGGCGTTCGCCTGGGGCAACCTCACCGCCGGGACCGTGGCGATCGGCGAGTTCGGCCTGCTGTTCGTGCTGCCCCTGTACCTGGTGAACGTGCTGGCCCTGGGCACGCTCCAGGCCGGCCTGGTGCTCGCCGCGATGGCCGGCGGCGCGTTCCTCTCGGGAACCCTGGCCCGGCATCTCGCCGCGGCGATCGGGGCGCCCGGCACCGTGCTGGTCGGCCTCGGGCTCGAGGTGCTCGGCGTCGGCGTGCTCGCACTGCTCCTCGGACCGGCCACCCCGATCGCGCTGCTCGTCGTGACCCTCGTCGTCTACGGGCTGGGCCTGGGGCTCGCCTCCGCGCAGCTGACCTCCACCGTGCTCGCCCCCGTGCCGCCGGAGCAGTCCGGGCAGGGCTCGGCCACGCAGTCCACCGTCCGCCAGCTCGGCACCGCGCTGGGAACGGCCGTCTCCGGCGCGTTCCTCGCGGCCGGGTTGTCCGCCGGCACCGGGTCGCTGACGGGGGAGGCCGCCCGCTACGGGCAGGCCATGACCGACTCGGCCGGGTCGATCCTCTCCCAGCTGCGCGCCCAGGGCGCCGGGAGCGGGACGCTCGACCAGCTGGGCACCGTCTTCACCGACGGATCGCGGATCGCGATGGCAGGGTCGGCAGGATTCCTGCTGCTGGGCCTGATCGGCGCACTGGCCGTGGCCCGGGCCGCACGCCGGGACTGATCCCGCCGTCGGTCCTCACCCTCGAGCCCTCACCCTCGAGCCCTCACCGTCGAGCTCTCGTCACGATGCCGGCCCCGAACGATGCTCGGCCCGACCCCTCAGGGGCCGGGCCGAGCTGCGTATCAGGCGTCCATCACCTGTGGATCAGGCGCAGATCAGAAGTTGCAGGTCTGCGGGTCGCCGCCGATGCGGCCGTCGACCTGGTCCAGGGCGTCGATCCGGGCGATCTCTCCCTCGGTGAGCGTGACGTCGGCGGAGGCGAAGTTCGAGATGATCCGCTCGGGCGTGACCGACTTGGGGATCACGACGAAGCCCTTGGCGAGGTGCCACGCGAGGACGACCTGCGCGGGGGTCACGCCGTGCGCCTCGGCGATGTCGGTGATGACGGGGTCGCCGAGGTCGTTGCTCTCACTGCCCTGGCCGAGCGGGGACCAGGACTGGTGGAGGATCTCGTGGGCGCCCTCGACCTCGCGCAGCTCGGTCTGCTGGAAGGTCGGGTGGGTCTCGACCTGGTGGATCACCGGGGTCACGCCGGAGGCCTCGATGATCTCCTCGAGCTCCGCCTTCGGGAAGTTCGAGACGCCGATCGAGGTGGCCTTGCCGCTCTTCTGGATCTCGATGAGCGCCTTCCAGGCCTCGACGTACTGGCCCTGGATGGGCTTGGCCCAGTGGATCAGGTACAGGTCCACGTGGTCCAGGCCGAGCTTCTCCAGTGAGGTGTCGATCGCGGCGAGGGCGTCGTCACGGCCGTGGGAGTCGTTCCACAGCTTGGTGGTCACGAAGATCTCCTCGCGCGGCACGCCGGAGGCGCGGATGCCACGACCCACGCCCTCCTCGTTGCCGTAGACCGCGGCGGTGTCGAGGTGTCGGTAGCCGGCGCGCAGGGCCTGCTCGACGACGTCGGCCGCGACGTCGTTCTCGACCTGCCACACGCCGTAGCCGAGCTGGGGGATCTCGTGGCCGTCATGGAAACGGACAGCGGGGATGCTGGTCATCAGGTGGTGCTCCTTCGATGGGGACTGCGCAAGACTAGGCCCGCCGGCGTGGATCCACCTCAGCCGTTCGCGCACGGCGGAGACATCGAAAGGCGTCGGAGGGCATCGGCCGCCGGAGCGGGAGCTCCCCGGGAGCAGGCAGGGCGGCCCCCTACGATGGCCCCATGAGATCGCGGACCGCAGGGCCTGGCCGGTGACGCCGGCGCGCGACGCGTCGGTCGTCCCGCTGGAGAGGCCGCTTCCCACGGAGCCGCCCGACTACGACCACTCCCGCGGCCATTCGCCGCGCAGGCAGCGGTTCGAGGTGTACGCCCTGCTGGACACCCTGTTCATCGTCATTGGTGTCGTGGTCTCGATCTGGCTGGCGCTGCTGTACCTGTTCGAGGGCTTCTCCCTCACGCCGGTGCGACTGCTGTACCTGGTCGGCTTCTGGCTGCTGCTCACCTACATCACGCTCCCGCGCCTGCATCAGCTGATGACCTGGATCTATCTGCCGGACTACTTCTTCGGCCGCACCCGCACCACCGAGGGGGTGCTGTCGGATCCGATCAATCTGGCCTTCGACGGGCCCGAGCGGGATCTGCACGTGGCGATGCGCCGCGCCGGCTGGGCCCTCGCCGAGGAGCGCACGCTGGCCTCGGCCTGGTCGATGGTGCGCTCCACCCTCCTGAGGCGCTCGTACCCGGGTGCCCCGGTCTCGAACCTGTACCTGATGGGTCGTCGCCACGACTTCACGTACCAGCAGGAGGTGGGCGGCACCACCACCAAACGGCACCACGTGCGCTTCTGGCGGATGCCCACGGACTTCGTGCTGCCCGGCGGCTACCGCGCCGACTGGCTCGCGGCCGGCACCTACGACCGCGCCGTCGGCTTCTCCTTCTTCACCCTGCAGATCACGCACCGCATCGACGAGAACATCGATGTCGAGCGCGACTACCTCATCGACACGGTGCGCTTCGCGGACCCCGAGATCCCGGTCGAGGTGATCGCCGAGTTCTCCACGGCGTACCACCACCGCAACGGCCAGGGAGACCGCTTCCGCACCGACGGCCATCTCCCGGTGATCGATGTCGCCGACGCCGCCTCCCGCTCCGACGGGGCCAGCGCGATGATGCTGCCGCGCCATCGGCCCACGGGCACCACGGTGATGAAGGCGCGGGCCCGCGCGGCCACCCAGTCGGCCCTGGTCGCGGCCCGTCTGCGCAGCAGCGGCTCCGGCCGTGCAGACCTCGGGGGCGAGCTCTCGGCGCAGTGGCAGGGGACGGTCGACGACCTCCACGAGATCGTGACCCGCGCGACGGACCACCACCTCCCTCCGCCCACCGTCGTCTTCACCGGGGCGCTGGTGGTGCTGCAGTCCTGCGTGGTCATCGCGCAGTGGGTGGGCCGCCTGCTGGGCGTGGACTTCCAGAGCCTGTTCGCCGAGGCGTCCTCGATCTTCCCGGAGGCCGACGGGGTCTATCTCGCCTCCGCCTTCGCGGTGGCGCTCGTGCTGCTGCTGGTCGGGGTGCTGCGTCGCAGCAGGTGGTCACGGATCGTCCTGATGGCGCTGTTCGCAGCCGACGCGATCACGCGCCTCACGCTGGCCACGTCGATGGCCGGCGATGTCGCGCACTCGCTCCTGGTGGGTGCGGGAGCCTCGGCGCTCGGGGTGCTGGCGATCAGCTCGGACGCCTCGCGCCAATGGGTCCAGACGCTGCGCCTGTCGGTGAGGGACGCCGACGCGGAGGAGTCGGCGCAGGCAGAGGAGCCGGCAGAGTAGAGTTCCCGCACAACCGCCCGCGGTTCCCTGGGCAATGGTGCTCTGTCCGAGCCCGTTGCCGCCCTGAGCGGTCAGATCGTGTCCCCATTCCGGGAGGATTCCCATGAGCGAGCCACGCGAGGCCGCCCCCATCGCCCCCGGGGGCAGCGCCCCCTCGGAGCAGCCGGAGCTGAAGAAGGCGATCACGCCCAAGCTCCTGCTGCTGTTCATCGTCGGTGACATCCTCGGAACCGGCGTCTACTCGCTGACCGGCAAGGTCGCCGGCGAGGTCGGCGGCGCCGGCTGGGTGCCGATCATCATCGCCTTCGCCGTGGCCATGGTCTCGGCGCTCTCCTATGTGGAGATGGTGACCAAGTATCCGCAGGCCGCCGGTGCGGCGCTGTACGTGCACAAAGCCTTCGGCATCCACTTCCTCACCTTCATGGTGACCTTCGCGGTACTGTCCTCCGGCATCACCTCGGCCTCGACCAGCGCGATCTTCCTCGCGGAGAACGTGCTGAAGGCCTTCGGCCTCGAGGAGTCCCTCGGCGCCTCCGCCGGCGGGGTCGCGACCGGGATCGCCCTGGCCTTCCTGGTGCTCGTCGCCCTGGTCAACCTGCGCGGCGTCGCCGAGTCCGTCAAGGCGAACGTCGTGCTCACCTGCATCGAGCTCACCGGCCTGATGCTGGTGATCGTCGTCGGCTTCTTCACCGTCGCCCGCGGCGAGGCCGACTTCTCGCGCGTGATCCTCTTCGAGACGCAGGACGAGAAGGGCATGTTCATGGCGATCATCGGAGCGACCGCCCTGGCGTTCTTCTCGATGGTCGGCTTCGAGGACTCGGTCAACATGGCCGAGGAGACCGTGGACCCGGTCAAGAACTTCCCGAAGGCGCTCATCGCGGGCCTGTCGATCACCGGCGTGGTCTACGTGCTGATCTCGATCCTCGCGGTCGCCGTGGTGCCGATCGGCCGGCTCACCGAGTCGACCACTCCGCTGCTCGAGGTCGTGAAGGTCGGTGCCCCCGGCATCCCGATCGACACGATCTTCGCGTTCATCTCGATCTTCGCCGTCGCCAACACGGTGCTGATCAACATGATGATGGCCTCGCGTCTGCTCTACGGCATGTCCAAGCAGGGCGTGCTGCCGGGCTTCCTCAAGGGCGTCCTGGCCACGGCCCGCACCCCGTGGGCCGGGATCGTGTTCTCCACCGGACTGGCCTTCGTGCTCGTGCTCACGGTGAAGTTCGTGCTCGCCGAGGAGACCATCCAGGCGCTCGGCGGCACCACCGCCCTGCTGCTGCTGGCCGTGTTCGGGATGGTCAACATCTCGGTGCTCGTGCTGCGCAAGGACAAGGTCGATGCGGACCACTTCCGCACTCCGACGGTGCTGCCCGTGATCGGAGCGATCACCTCGTTCGCCCTGATCACCCCGCTCGCCCAACCTGCGCAGAACTACGTCATCGCCGGCGGCCTGCTCGCCGTGGGCCTCGTGCTCTACGCGATCACCTGGTTCTACAACAGCGCGGTCAAGGCCCGACGCACACGGTTCCGTCATCCCGACGACCTCGGCAAGCCGTGACCTCGCGGCCTCGGCTGCGACGCCAGACACGCCAGACACGCACGGCACGCCAGACACCGACCCGTCCCACGACGCCACACTCCCGGGAGATGCCATGACCACCATCCTGCTGGCCTACGTCCCCAGCGCCACCAGCGAGGCCGCTCTGACGTACGCGATCGAGGAGGCGAGGCGCCGCGATGCGAAGCTCCTCGTGCTCGCCTCCGAGCGCCCGCCGGATCCGCGCAAGGCCCGCGGCGTGACGGACCAGCGCTCGCTGCCCGAGCGTCTGGCGGAGACCGGCCTCGAGCACGAGCTGCGCACCGTGCCCACGCGCGACGACCCGGCCGACGACATCCTCGATGCCGTCGAGTCCGACCCCGTCGACCTGGTGGTGCTCGGCATCCGTCGCCGCACCCCGATCGGCAAGATCCTGCTGGGGTCCACCTCGCAGCGGATCGCGATCGAATCTCCGGTCCCGGTGGTGCTGGTCAAGCCGGACACCTTCGTGCCGCCGACGAGATTCTGACCCTCGAGGCCCCGGCCCACGGGCCACCGGACCCCCGGGCCGCCGGCATTCGGGCCCCCGGCCCCACCGGACCCACCGGGCCCCCCGGGTGCTGAGCCCTCACGACGGCCCCTGGACCTGTTCTGCGGAACAGTCCCAGGGGCCGTCGGCCGTCGTGGAGGACCTCTGCGCGGTGACGGACCCGCGTGCACCGGCCCGGTCCGTCACGCGTTCGCACCCCAGAGTTCACCGGGGTGTCGCCCTCGGGTGGGCCCGTGATCACCTCGCAGGGGCACTGTCGTCATGCCCCTGCTCGTGCCTCGGCCGAGCGACGGATCGACTGCGAAGGATCACCCCATGGCCCTGATCGACATCCCCCTGCTCATGAAGGATGCGGCACGCGGCAAGCGCTCGGCCGTGACCTGCGCTCTCAAGTGCGCGAACCAGTGCGCAGCAGGGCCGTGCAACCACTCGGACAACCCGACGTTCCGCGACATCGCCTCCTCGGCGCTGACCCGTCGTGCCGTCCTCGGAGGCACCGGTGGCGCGCTCGCGATCGCGCTGGGCGGCACCCAGGGTGCGCTCGCCGATCCCGGCAACGGGAACGGCAAGGGTCAGGGCATCGGGAACGGCAAGGGCAACGGCAAGGGCGGCTCGCGGGTCCCGGCCCCGAACGGCACCAAGCTGCTCTTCGAGGCCATCGCCCCGGTCGACTACGAGGTCGACGAGTTCACCGTGCCCGAGGGCTACGCCTGGCACCCGGTCATCCGCTGGGGCGATCCGCTGTTCGACGACGCGCCCGACTTCGACTGGAACGCCCAGAGCGCCGAGGCGCAGAAGCGGCAGTTCGGCTACAACAACGACTACACGGAGATCCAGGAGATCCCGGGCAGCCACGGCAAGCGCGCCGTGATGTTCGTGAACCACGAGTACACGAACGAGAACCTCATGCTCCCGCCGGAGACCGATGAGGACGAGCGCATCGAGATCGGGATGGCCGCCCACGGGCTCACCGTCGTCGAGCTGGAGCGGAAGAACACAAACTTCCCGTACTCCTACGTGCAGGGCGCCGAGCTGAACCGCCGCATCCTGCTGGACACCGAGTTCGAGCTCACCGGCCCCGCGGCCGGCAGCGACCTGGTGAAGACCGTCGAGGACCCCGAGGGCACCACGGTGCTGGGCACCTTCGGCAACTGCTCCGGCGGGCTCACCCCGTGGGGCACGCTGCTCTCGGGCGAGGAGAACTTCCACGGCTACTTCCGCACGCCGGGCACCTCCGACGCGGAGAAGCGCTACGGCCTCGCCGACAAGGCCACCGCCCGGAACTGGGAGTCGAAGCACGACCGCTTCGACTCACGCAACGAGGGCTACGAGAACGAGCCGAACCGCTTCGGCTACATCGTGGAGGTGGACCCCTTCGACCCCACCTCCACCCCGCGCAAGCACACCGCCCTGGGTCGCTTCAAGCACGAGGGCGCGAACGTCATCCTCTCCGAGGACGGCCACGTGGTGGCCTACACCGGTGACGACGAGGTCTTCGACTACCTCTACAAGTTCGTCTCCCACGGCACCTATGTCGAGGGCGACAAGGCGCACAACATGACGCTGCTGACCAGCGGCGACCTGTACGTCGCGAAGTTCTCCGGCAATTCGCCGGCCGCGGAGATCGACGGCTCGGGCGCGGTCCCGGCCGACGGCTCCTTCGACGGCACCGGCGAGTGGCTGCCGCTGCTGGTGGACGGCGAGTCGGCGGTCCCCGGCTTCAGCGCCGAGGAGGTCCTGGTGCACACCCGCCTCGCGGCCGACGCCGTGGGCCCCACCAAGATGGACCGCTGCGAGGACGTCGAGCCCTCGCTGGCCACCCGTCGCGTGTACGTCGCCTGCACCAACAACTCCGGCCGCGGCACGGCGGGGAAGGCTTCGGCCGACGAGGCGAACCCGCGCGCCGAGAACCGTGACGGCCACATCGTGGAGATCGACGAGCAGGGCGACCAGGCCTCGACCACCTTCGCGTGGAACCTGCTGATGGTGTGCGGCGACCCGGCGCAGGGCGACACCACCTACTTCTCCGGCTTCCCGGTGGAGCAGGTCTCGCCGATCTCCTGCCCCGACAACCTGGCGTTCGACGCGGTGGGCAACCTCTGGATCTCCACCGACGGCGCTCCCTCGGGCATCGGCTACAACGACGGCCTGTTCCGGGTCACGCTGGATGGCGACTCCCGCGGCCGGGTCGAGCAGTTCCTCTCCGTGCCTCGTGACGGCGAGACCTGCGGCCCGATCATCCGCGACGAGGACCGCAGCGCCTTCGTCTCCGTGCAGCACCCGGGCGAGGACGGCGCATGGGGAGCCCAGCTCTCCTACTTCCCCGACTACGACGAGGTGGGACCCAAGCCCTCCGTGGTCCAGGTGCTGCTCGAGCGCGGCCGGGGCAACAGCAAGGGCTGACACCGGCCGCGTACGCCTGATGCCTCAGGCGATGACGCGGGAGCCCGGTGCCTGCAGGCATCACCGCGAGCACCGACCGACTCCCTCCGCCCCCGTGACCTTCCGCACAGCGCGGAGGGCGCGGGGTCGGAGGGAGTCTTATTTCTTGTCGCGCGTGCGCGCGAGGTCGCAGGGACACCTGCGCAGCAGACGGGGTTTGGCCGCTCGCGGATCGTCGCTAGAATCCGTATATGCCCCGCCATGACGCCACCGCCCCTTCCACGTCGGGGCGCTGACGATGTCGGTGCTGTGGACGGTGCTGATACTGGTCGCGACGGTGGCGATCACTCCGGTCCTCGACCGTGCTCTCGGCCGCTCCGCCTGCTGGATCCTCGCCGGCCTGTATCTGCTCGCGGCCGCAGCTCTCGTCCCGGCGTCCCAGGCCGTCCTCGCCGGAGAGACCCGGCCGGCAGTCACCACGTTCTCGATCCCGTGGGCTGCGCAGTGGGATATCGATCTTGCACTGCGCGCAGATGGAATCGGGATCGTGTTCGCGATGATCGCCCTGGTCATCGGTGCCGTGGTGCTCGCGTACTCGGCCCGCTACCTGGAGCCGGGCAGGCAGCTGAGCTTCTCCCTGGTGATGGCGCTGTTCACCCTGTCGATGGTCGCGCTGGTGCTCGCCGATGACCTCGTGCTGCTCTTCGTGACCTGGGAGCTGACCTCGATCGCCTCCTTCCTCCTCATCGCCCGCTCCGGGCGCGGAGGACAGGCCGCCTCGATGCGCACCTTGCTGATCACGTTCCTGGGCGGCCTCTCCCTGCTGATCGCGGTCTCGCTGATGATCCTGCGCCTGGGCACCTCCTCGGTGACCGAGGTGCTCGCCGCGGACGTCTGGTCCGAGGACCCCGCGTTCGCCACGCTCGTCGGGCTGCTGATCGCCGTTGCCGCCTGCACGAAGTCCGCCCAGTTCCCGTTCCACGTGTGGCTGCCCGATGCGATGGCCGCGGCGACGCCGGTCTCGGCGTACCTCCATGCGGCCGCTGTCGTGAAGGCAGGCATCTTCCTGCTGCTCCGATTCAGCCCGGCCTTCCATGACGTCATCGCCTGGAACGTCCTGCTCATCACGGCCGGCCTGGTCACCGCCTTCGTGGGCGGCTTCCTCGCGCTCCAGCAGCGCGACCTCAAGAAGCTCATGGCCTACTCGACGGTCAGCCAGCTGGGACTGATCGTCACCCTCATCGGCGTGGGCACGGAGGCGGCGATCCTGGCTGCGGTGCTGCACACCATCGCCCACGCGCTGTTCAAGTCCGGCCTGTTCATGATGGTCGGAGTGATCGACCATGCTGTCCATACGCGCGAGCTGCGGCGCATGCCGGCTCTCGCACGGGCGCTGCCCGGCAGCTTCGTGGTGACGCTGCTGGGCTGCATGTCCATGGCAGGGCTGCCCCCGATGCTCGGCTTCGTCTCCAAGGAGGCGCTCCTGACCGGGGCATTGGACCTCGGTGGGGCTCCGGCGATGGGCTGGGTGGTCGCACTCGGTATCGCGGGCGCCAGCGTGCTCACCTTCGCGTACTGCGCGAAGATCGTGCTCGGCGTCTTCATCGACGGCCGGGACGAGGCCGCGCTGGCGCGACTCGACGCCGAGGCGACATCAGGAGACCCGGCCGCAGCAGAGGCCATGACCAGATCGACGGACCCGACCGGGGCCGTCCGCGAGGCGCACAACGCCCACCGCCCCGCTCCGCTGCTGCTCTGGCCTGCCGCCCTGCCGATCCTCGCGGGGCTCCCGCTGGCTCTCGTCGTGGGCGTGCTGGACACCCCGGTCGCCCGGGCGATGGACGCGGCGCTCGGCGGGGAGCACCATCCGCATCTCGCGCTCTGGCACGGCGTCACGCCGGAACTGGCGATCACGGTCGGCGTGATCGTCCTCGGCACCCTGTTCGCGCTCGGACGCCGCAGGCTGCTCCCGACCCTGGAGGCGAATCCGTTCCCCGTCGACGGGGCGCGGATCCTGGGAGCGGTGGACCGCCTGGCCAGGCGCTTCGCCCTGCTGCTCGTCAGGCCTATCGCGAGTGACGACCCGATGCGGCATCTCGCCGCGATCCTGGCAGCATTCTGCGTCGTGATGCTGGCGGCCTTCGTCGCCCTCGTCGGGGATCTCCCCGCGCTGACGCCAGGGCTCACCGTCCCCTTCGACGTCGTGCTCTTCGTACTCATCCTCGTGGCGGTCGTGGTGGTCTGCACGCGGCGGGACCGCCTCGGCGCGGCGGTCGCCCTCTCCGCGGTGGGCATTCTCGCGACGGTGCAGATCCTCGTCCTGGGAGCGCCCGACGTCGCCCTGACCCAGCTGCTCGTGGAGTCGCTGACGATCATCATCATCATGCTCGTGCTGCAGAGGCTCCCGCGGCGTTTCGATCCCCCCGGGCGTGCCCCGCGCCGCGGAGCGCTGTTCCTGGCCGTGGGCGTCGGGCTCGCCGCCGGTGCCGGCATGTACCTGTTCATGGGTCGACGCGAGCGCAGCGACGTCGCCGAGTACTACATCGCGCACGCCGAGGAGATCACCGGCGGCCACAACATCGTCAACGTCATCCTGGTGGAGTTCCGTGCCCTGGACACGCTCGGCGAGCTGTCCGTGCTCGGCATGGCAGGCGTCGCGATCGTCGCCGTGCTCTCCAGCGTGCGACACATGTTCATCGACCCCGACGGCGAGACCGGCAGCGAGGACGGCACCGACGCCGACAGGGCGCCGGCACTGCGCGGCGAGGGGACCTCGGCCGATCGGGCGATCAACAGCGCCTGGGGCAATTCCGCCGCGCTGCAGCTGATGGTGCGGGTGACCGCCCCGATCCTCGCGCTCCTCTCGATCATGCTCTTCCTGCGCGGGCACAACGAGCCGGGCGGCGGATTCATCGCCGCGCTCGTCGGGTCCGCGATCGTCGCGCTGATGTATCTGTCCACGTCGACGGATCGACAGATCGGCCCGCTCAGGCTCCCCCTGTTCCTCATCGGAGGGGGCATTGCGGTGGCTCTCGGCGCCGGCGCCCTCGGGTTCCTGAAGGGTGGCTTCCTCGAGCCGTTGCACGGACACCTGCTGGGTGCCCACGTGTCCACCTCGATGATCTTCGACCTGGGCGTGTACCTCGCGGTGCTGGGCCTGGTCATGGTCGCGGTGAACCTGCTGGGGGCCGGCGCCTCCACCGGGTCCGCCACGCCGGGCGAGAGCACTCGTGAGCGGACCGATGAGGCGGTCGAGGGCGAGCTGCCCGGGCCGTTGGACACCACTCGCGGAGAAGAGGTCGTCCGTCGGCGCCGAGTCGGTGTCGGCACCTCGCACCTGACGACCGGAACGAAGCCGAAGGAGGGCGGTCGCCGATGATCCTCAGCCTGACTGTTGCCGTCCTCGTCGCCGGCGGCGTGTACCTGCTGCTCCAGCGGAGCATGGTGCGCGCGGTGTTCGGGATGACGCTGATCAGCCACGCCGCGAACTTCGTGCTCCTGGCGACCGGAGTGCCGGGATGGCGTGCCGAGCCGCTCACCGACGTCTCCTCGCGCGCCGACATGGCGGACCCGCTCCCGCAGGCCTTCGTGCTGACCGCGATCGTCATCACCATGGCGGTCACCATCTTCATGCTGACTCTCGCTGTGATCGGCCGGGACGACGACATGTCCCAGCACCCGGCGACCGGGGAGAACCCTGACTCATGATTCCCACCGTTCCCCCCTCCCTCCTGCCGATCTTCGTCGTGGCCCCGCTGCTCGGGGCGGCTGTCCTGCTGCTCGTGCGCCGCCGGGCGGTCGACACCGCGGTGCTGATCGGCGTGCCGATCGCCGTCGGCCTCGGCGCGCTCTGGCTGCTGGCCTGGCATCGCACCGAACCGGTGATCTCCCACGCCGTCGGCGGATTCTCCGACGTGCTCGCCATCCCCTTCGTGTCCGACACGCTCAGTGCGGTGATGCTGCTGGTCACCGCGGTCGCGACGCTCGCCGCGAGCATCTTCCTGGTGCTGACCGGGGAGTCGCGGTATCGCTTCCTGCCGCCCTTGGTGCTGCTGCTGAGCGCCGGGGTCAACGGCGCACTCCTCACCGGCGACCTCTTCAACCTGTTCGTCTGGGTCGAGGTCATGCTGATGCCTTCCTATGCGCTGATCGCCGTGACCGGCAGCTGGCGACGCCTCGGCATCGGCCGACTCTTCGTGCTGGTCAACCTGCTCACCTCGACGGTGCTGCTGATCGGCGTCGGGTTCGTCTACGGCACCGCGGGCACGGTGAACCTGGCCTCGCTCGCCGGCGCCGGGAGCGAGGACCCGGCGACCGCGGCGGCCCTGGCCGTCGTGCTCCTCTCCCTCGCCGTGAAGGCGGGCATGGTGCCCGTGCATTCGTGGCTGCCGCGGGCGTACCCCGGCACCTCTGCCGGGATCATGGCGCTGTTCTCCGCCCTGCACACCAAGGTCGCGCTGTACGCGATGTACCGCATCGTCGCGGTGACCTTCTCGGACGGGCTGCCGTTCTTGGCGGTGCTCGCGGTGCTGGTGCTCGTGACGATCCTGGTGGGCGCCTTCTCGACGGCGAGCGCCCGGCGGGTGCGGACGGCGATGGGCCACCAGATGGTCTCCGGCGTGGGACACATCCTCCTCGGCCTGGTGCTGTTCACCCAGCTCTCCGTCACGGCCGGAATCCTCTATCTCGTCCACCACGTGATCACGATGTCGGCTCTGCTGCTGACCACCGGCGCGATCGAGCACACCTACGGATCCGGTCGCCTGGACCGGATCTCAGGGCTCGCGCGCCGGGATCCCTGGGTGGTCGGGGTCCTCGCGCTCGGGCTGTTCAGCCTCGTCGGCCTGCCGCCCACCTCCGGTCTATGGGGCAAGGTGGGGCTGCTGCGGGCCTCCGCCGAGCAGGTGACGATCGGGGGGTCGATGCTCGGGTGGGCGGCGATCCTCGCGGTGATCGTCGCGTCGGTGGGGTCGCTGCTCGGCCTGCAGCGCATGTGGCGAGGTATCGCATGGGGCGAGGACATGACCACCTATCGCCCTGACGACCCGCGCGTCGGGCGCGGCGATCCCCTCCCGCTCCCGGACGAGGTCCGGGTGCCGTGGCGCCTGGCGATGCCGGGTGCGGCGATGATGGCGCTGTCGCTCGCGATGTTCGTGGGCATCGGCCTGGTGCTGCCGACGATCGACACCGCCGCGACCGACCTGCTGGACGTCGATGCCTATGTGGAGGCGGTGATCGGACGATGAGGCGCCTCGGGTACATGGCCTCCTATGCCCTGTGGATCTTCGGGGAGATCCTCAAGGGATCTCTCCAGATGGCCAAGGGCGTCTACAGCAGGCGGACCCTGAGCTCCCCGGCGATCGTCGAGTATCCGCTGCGGGCCACCACGGACATCGAGATCATCACGATGTCCTCCTCGATCACGATCACGCCGGGCACCTTGGTCGTCGGGATCGCCCACGGCACCCGCGAGGAGCGTTCGAGCCTGTTCGTCCACGCCCTGTTCGCCGAGTCGCGGGAGCAGGTCCTCGCCGATCTGGGCGAGATGGAGGAGCGGCTGCTGAGGGCGACGCGGGGAGCAGACGGGGCGGACGCCGCCCTGAATACGCGCCGGGGCGGGCTCGGCGACGAGCGGTTCGTGGACGGCCGCGTCGCTCGGTCCCTGCATGAGCACGGCCGGGACGGTCATCGGCCCGGCCCCACCACCGCTGAGGAGGAGGAGTCATGAGCGTGATCCTGTGGGTGACCGTCGCTCTGCTCGGCGCGGCGATCCTGGTGGGTCTCTTCCGGGTGGCCACTGCACCGGACGCCGCCAGCCGGGCCGTCGTCGGCGACCTCGTGTTCTTCTCCGGTGTCGGACTGATCGTCCTGGTGGGCCTTCTGAAGGCCTCCGCCGCCGCGGTCGACGCCGCACTGATCGCCTCCGTGCTGGGCATCCTGGCCACCGTGGCCCTGGCACGGATTCTCACCAGGGGGCGCCGATGATCGCCGTGCTCGATATCGCGGTGAGCATCCTCATCGCCGTGCTCCTGCTGGGCGGCGCGTTCTGGATGCTCACCGCCGCGCTGTCGATGTTCCATGCGCGCGACTCCTTGAGCCGCATCAACGTGCTCTCGCCGGCCACCGGCCTGGGACTGCCGATGATCGTCATGGGGGCCTTCCTGGAGCATGCCCGGGTCGACGGATTCGATCCAGCGCTGCTGCTCAAGTCCGTCGTCACGGTGCTCGCGCTGATCATCGTGTCGTCGGTCGCCTCGAACGTGCTCGCGCGGGCTGCGTATCTCTCCGGGTCCCCGGTGGATCCGCGGACAGCGCCTCAGGACCTCGCGCGGGCTCCGGGGGAGGGCGAGCAGGTGCCGCACAGCGACGATCGCTGAGGATCCTCACGGTGTGCGGGGCGTCCGCCGCGCGGTACTTACCAATCGGTTACAACAGATTCCTCTCCACTCGTGACGTGCTGACCTGCGTCGATGAGGCGCTCGACGGAGCGCTCGAGGGGGCGTCCGGTGGTGACGCGTCGAGAAACTGCATAGCGTGACCGCGTTTACGACGGCGTGCGCCGCTGGGTCGAAGGACGGATCCGTCGTGCACGCTCGCAGTCCGATGGTCTCCTGCCGTCGGCCGCTCCTGACCTCGTGGGTGCTCTCGCCGCGTCATCGGGAGCGCCGCCACGACGTGCCCCCGGCACGTGCGCGAAGAACGGGAAGTCCCCTGTGACGACATCGACCACCCCTGATCCCACGCCCTCCGAGGGCACTGTCCCCGAGGTCTCTGGCTCCGAGGGCACCGCCTTCGAGGACCTCCCTCCCCGCCGCACCATCCGCCAGGCCGTCGCGGCCTCCGCGATGGGCAATGCCACCGAGTGGTACGACTACGGCGCCTACGCCGTGGTCGCCACCTACATCGCGGCGCACTTCTTCCCCTCGGGCTCCGAGGGCCTCTTCTGGACCTACGCCTTCCTGGCGATCTCCTTCATCGCCCGTCCCTTCGGCGGGTTCATCTGGGGGCCGCTCGGCGACCGTCTGGGCCGCAAGCACGTGCTCGCGCTGACGATCATCCTGATGTCTGCGGCGACCTTCCTCATCGGCGTGCTGCCCACCTACGAGCAGGTGGGCATCCTCGCCCCGATCCTGCTCGCGGTGCTGCGCCTGGTCCAGGGCTTCTCCACCGGCGGCGAGTACGGCGGCGCGGCGACCTTCATGGCCGAGTACGCCCCGGACAAGCGCCGCGGCCTCTACGGCAGCTTCCTCGAGTTCGGCACCCTGGGCGGCTTCGCCCTGGGCACCGTGGTGGTGCTGATCCTGCAGCTGGCCATCGGTGAGGACGCCATGGCGGCGTGGGGCTGGCGCGTGCCCTTCTTCATCGCCGCCCCGTTGGGCCTGATCGGCCTCTACCTGCGGTCCAAGCTCGACGAGACCCCGGTGTTCCAGGACCTGGAGGAGGCCGGCGAGTCCGAGGAGAGCGCGACCGGCGGTCTGCGCGACCTGATCGTGAAGTACTGGCGCCCGATCCTGGTCATGGCCGGCCTCGTGATCCCGCTGAACATCGCGAACTACACGCTGCTGACCTACATGCCCGGCTATCTCGAGACCAAGATCCACCTCACCTCGAACGAGTCGCTGATGGTGATCCTGGTCGGCGAGGTCGCGATGATGGCGGTGATCCCGTTCTGCGGATCCCTGTCGGATCGGATCGGCCGCAAGAAGATGTGGTGGTTCTCGATGGTCGGCCTGTTCGTCATGGCGCTGCCGATGTACATGCTGATGGGACAGAGCTTCGGTCTCGCGATCGTGGGCTTCGCGGTGCTCGGCCTGCTGTACATCCCGCAGCTGTCCACGATCTCGGCGACCTTCCCGGCGATGTTCCCGGCCCATGTGCGCTTCGCAGGCTTCGCCGTCACCTACAACGTGTTCACCTCGATCTTCGGCGGCACGGCCGCGCCGCTGAACGAGGCGGTCGTGGAGTCCACCGGGTTCCTCGAGTTCCCCGCGGTGTACGTGATGATCGGCTGCGTGGTCGGCATGATCGCCCTGATGTTCCTCAAGGAGACCGCCGGTGCATCGCTGAGCGGCACCGACATCCCCGAGTCCGAGCCCGATGACTACGGCATCGACGTCATGCTCGCGGAGGACAAGGCTCTCGACGACGCCGGTCGCTGAGCCGGCAGGTCTGCAGATCCACGTGAACTGGCTGAACCGGCTGGACCAGCTGGACCGGCTGGACTGCCGACCCGCATGACCTGCTGAGCCTGCTGACGGGCGCGGTGCGAGACTGGTCGTCATGTCTCCCACCGCGCCCGTTCTGCGTCGCTTCCTCCAGCTCGACGTCTTCGCCGATCGTCCCCAGCGCGGCAATCCGCTGGCCGTCGTGCTCGATGCCGACGACCTGAGCGACGCAGACATGCAGCGCGTGGCGCGCTGGACCAACCTGTCGGAGACCACCTTCCTGCTGGCGCCGACCACGCAGGAGGCCGACTACCGGGTGCGGATCTTCACCCCGTCGGGCGAGCTCCCCTTCGCCGGGCATCCCACGCTCGGCACCGCGCGAGCCTGGCTGTGGGCAGGCGGCGAGCCAACCGGTGAGCAGATCATCCAGGAATGCGCGGCCGGGCTCATCACGGTGCGCCGTGACGGGGACCGGCTCGCCTTCGCCGCTCCGCCGCTGCGCCGCAGCGGTCCTCTCGAGGAGGCCGACGTCATCGGACTCGCGTCGGCGCTCGGGGTGCCCCGCTCCTCGGTGCTCGCACACGCCTGGGCCGACAACGGGCCGGGTTGGAGGGTGCTCGAGCTGGAATCGGCCCAGCAGGTCCTGTCGCTGGCCCCGGACCTGGCAGGGATGGCGGACGCGAAGCTCGGGGTCGTGGGGCGCCACGATCCCGCCGGCACTGATCCCGCCGACACGCATGCCGCCGGCACAGATCCCGCCCGTGCCGATCCGCTCTACGAGGTCCGCGCCTTCACGCTCGGCGGCATCGAGGACCCCGTCACCGGCAGCCTGAACGCGGGCATCGCCCAGTGGCTGGTGGGCCGCGAGCCGATGCCTGCACGGTGGACCGCGGCGCAGGGCACCGTGCTGGAGCGCGAAGGACGCATCGATGTGCAGGTCGAGGCGGATGGGCCGATCTGGATCGGTGGCGCCACCGTGCTCACCGTGGAGGGATCGATCCTGGTCTGAGCCGCCGCGGAGCTCAGGGACCGCTCGGCGGGGCCAGCTGCTCCATCGCCCGGCAGATCGTCGCGTGCACCTCGCTCTCGCCCTCCTGCGCGGCGGTCTCGGGGTCCCACTCCAGGGGCGGGGCATCGGCATCCTCCGGCCCGTACAGCCACCACACGTTGTGCCACGGGTCCTGGAACCGCGCGATCGTCGAGCCGTAGAACGGGGAGACCTCCGTGATGATCCGTGAGCCCGCGGCGAGGGCGCGTCGCAGCACCTCGTGAGGATCCTCGACGTTGACCTGGAGGAGCGCCGGGGTGAAGGGCCAGCCGGGCTTGGAGTCGACGACCATGAGGCACGAATCGCCGATCCGCGCCTCGGAGTGGATCAGGAGGCCATCGGTATCCACAGCGTGGGCCTCGGGCGTCTCGACGGCGTCGAGCACCGCGCCGAGGAACTCGAGGAAACCGCGGGCCCCGCCGGGACCGGTCACGGCGGCGAAGGCGTTGAGGCTGCCGTAGCCGCCGGTCAGACGTGAGATCGGAGTGATCAGGGAGGAGTTCTGTGACGTCATGGCTCGAGCATCTCCGGCCGTGCGGACAGGGCCTGTCCGCGAACGGGTGCGGCCCGGTGGGCGTCGGCCGTCCACATCCGCAGATGTCGGAGCGCTCGCATGTCTACCCTGTCCTCATGGTGACGACGCTTCCGTACGGGTCCTGGCCCTCGCCCATCTCCGCCGAGCTGCTCGCCACCGGCGGCACCCGGCTCGGCGCTCCGCAGCTGGTGGGCGATGCCGTGTGGTGGACCGAGGGCATCGCGACGGAGGGCGGTCGCCTCGCGATCGTGCGCTCCGCGGGCCCCGTCGCCCTGCCCTCCGTCGACGACGGGCCGGCCCCGATGGACGGTCCATCGACCGATCCCGTGACCGTGCTGCCCGCGCCGTTCAACGCGCGGTCCCGGGTGCACGAGTACGGCGGCACGAGCTGGACGGCCGTACCCGGCGCCGAGGCCTCTGCCTCTCCCGGCGGTGCGGGGGACACTGCCTCTCCGGGCGGTGCCGAGACGTCTGCCTCTCCGGGCGGCGCCGGGGATCCACCCCTGGTCGTCTTCGTGAACTTCGAGGACCAGCGGGTCCATGCGTTCCACGAGGGGGAGCAGCCGCGCCCGCTCTCGCCAGTCGGCCCCGAGGTCGCCAGCGCGCAGGGACCCTCCCTGCGCTGGGCAGATCCCACGCCGGTCCGCCTCGCCGACGGCACCGACGAGGTCTGGTGGGTCTGCGAGGACCACACCGGTGGGGAGCAGGGCCCGCGGTCCGGGGCCGACGGTGCACCGCACATCGAGCGCTATATCGCCGCCGTCCCCCTGGACGGCTCGGCCGCCGAGGACCCGTCGGCGATTCGCCGGGTGACGCCGGCGTCCCGCTTCGTCGCCCATCCGCGGGTCAGCCCCGACGCCTCCCAGATCGCGTGGATCAGCTGGGAGCACCCGAGGATGCCGTGGGACGGCACCGAGCTCCACGTCGCCCCGCTGCTGGGCGGCAGCGCCGGGGAGGGCCGGATCGTCCTCGGCGACGCCGAGACCTCCGTGCTGCAGCCCGAATGGCTCGACGACCAGCGCCTGCTCGCGATCTCCGACGCGTCGGGCTGGTGGAATCCCTGGGTGTGGACGACCGACGACGGCGCCCAGCAGGTCCTCGAGCTCGACCAGGAGTTCGCCGGGTCGATGTGGTCGCTCGGCACGACCTGGTTCCAGGTGCTCGATGCCGACACGGTTCTGGTGCGTTACGGACGCGCCGCGGACGGCCTCGGGATCCTGCGGATCGGCACCGGCGACCTGCAGCCCCTGGACTGCCCGCTCACCTCGATCGCCGGCATGCAGCTGCGCGGGGACGGGCTGCTGGTGCTCGCCGGCTCCTCGCCGACGCAGTTCGCCGCGATCGGCGTCGCGCGGCTGGACCTGGCGCGGGGAGCGTCCGCTGTCCCGACGGATGCTGCGGCCGCTGCTCGGCCTGCCGTTCCGGCTGCTGCGTCGCCGGCCGATCCGTCGGCCGCCGCTCGGCCGGCCGCTCCGGCCGCCGCTCAGCCTGCCGCTCCGGCTGCTGCGTCGCCGGCCGATCCGTCGGCTGCCGCTCGGCCGGCCGCTCCGGCCGATGCGTCGCCGGCCGACCCATCGGCTGTGCTCTCCCCGCTCACGCTGGTGCGTTCCTCCCGCTCCGACGCGCCCGATCCGGCCGTGCTGCCCACGAGCGAGAGCATCGAGGTGCCGCTGCGGAACGACCCTGACGGCGGCGTGGTCCACGCGATCGTCCATCGTCCCCACCAGGAGGGTCTGGCCGGTCGTGAGGGAGATCTGCCACCCTTCATCGCACGGGTGCACGGCGGCCCCACCGGGCACGTCTCCCCGGTGCTGCATCTGCCCACCGCGTACTACACCTCCCGCGGGCTCGGGGTGGTCGACGTGAACTACGGCGGCTCGACCGGCTACGGCCGCGCCTACCGCAACCGGCTGCGCGGCCAGTGGGGCGTGGTCGACGTGGAGGACACCGTCGCCGTCATGGAGCACCTGGTCGCGGAGGGCATCGCCGATCCGGGACGGATCGCGATCGAGGGCGGCAGCGCCGGAGGGTGGACCACGCTGGCCTGCCTCACCCGCACCAACACCTTCGCCGCGGGCGCCTCGAGCTTCGGCGTCGCCGAGCTCGAGAAGTTCCGCCTGGACACCCACGACTTCGAATCGCGCTACATCGACGGTCTCGTCGGCCCGTACCCGGAGCGGAAGGATCTCTACGTCGAGCGCGCCCCGCTGCATCACGTCGACGAGCTCGAGGTGCCGGTGCTCCTGCTCCAGGGCGACGAGGACCGCATCGTGCCGCCCAGCCAGTCCGAGCTGTTCCGCGATGCGCTCGCCGCCAAGGGCATCCCGCACGCCTATCTCCTGTTCGAGGGCGAGCAGCATGGGTTCCGCAAGGCCTCCTCGATCATCCGCGCGGCGGAGGCGACCCTGTCGTTCTACGGGCAGGTGCTGGGCTTCAGCCCGCCCTGCGTGCCCGTGCTCGAGCTGGAGCGAGGCTGAGATGACCACCGTCCCGCAGCAGGGCGTCCAGGGTCAGCCACCCGTGACCCCGGCGATCGCGCTGGTCGTGATCGCCGGGGTGCTGGGGATCGGCGGCCTGCTGGTCCAGCTCGCCGCCGTCCTGCTGCCCCTGGCCCCCTTCGAGGATCCTGAGCTCGCGGCCTCGATGGTCCTCGGTGGGCTCCTGCTCGTCGGCGGCCTGATCTCCCTGGGGCTCGGGCTCGCGCTGCTGATCCTGTCGATCCTGGTGGTGGTCCGCGGGCGCGGGCTCCTGCGTCGTGGCGGGATCGTGCTGATCGTGGCCTGGGCGCTCGGTGTCACCGTCAACGTCACCGCGGGCGGCGACCCGGCATCGATGTCGGACGGCATGGCCGGTCTGGTGCAGGTGGTCACCATCCTGGGGATCGTCATGGGGCTGCTCCGCGCCACGCTCCTGCTGGTGGGGGCGGGGATCCTGGTGTACGGAATCACTGCTCTGCGCCGGGGGAGGGCGGGGCTCCCCTCCCGCTGACCGGGCGAGACTCCCGACCCGCCGACCGGGCGTGACGCTTGCCACACCACGGCGCCCGTCGATAGCGTGGCCGACGGCCCGCGCCGCACCTCGTCGGCTGCGGGTGACCCTGATGCGAAGGAGCTTCATGGACCACCGGATCACTCGTCGGACCGGACTGACGGCCACCGCCCTGGCCGCGACGACCGCCGCCGTCGGCCTCCCCACCGCGGCCTTCGCCGCCGGCGACCCCGCCCCGTACAAGAGACGTCCCGCCGCGAAGTCCGCCCGCTCCGCCCCGAGCTGGCGTCACGGCGAACCGCATCGCCACCCCTGGGACCGTCGTGGATCCGGGAAGACCCTGCGCGAGGCCCAGCCAGGTGCCGTGGGTCTGGACGCCGAGACGCTCGAGGAGCTGCCCGGCATCATCCGCGCCGGGCTCGAGTTCGATCCGCCGCGCTTCGCCGGGGCCTCCGTGCTGATCGCCTCGCAGGCCGGGTTCGCCCTCGAGCACGCCGACGGCTACGCGCTGCGCTGGAAGGATGCGAGCGAGGAGCTGCCCGAGGACCAGTGGATCCCTGCGCGCACCGACACGATCTACGATCTCGCCTCGATCTCGAAGATCTTCACGGCGACCGCTGTCATGCAGCTGGTCGAGCAGGGCGAGCTCGCCCTCGACGACACCGTCTCCTCCTACCTGCCGCGCTTCGCGGAGAACGGGAAGGGGCGGGTCACCGTGCAGCAGCTGCTCACGCACGTCGGCGGCCTGCCGGCCTTCATCAACCTCTACTCCGCGTACCCGGATGTGCCCTCGCGCCTGGATGCGGTGCTCACCGTCGCGCCGAAGACCCCCGCGGGCACCGAGTACGTCTACAGCGATCTGGGTCTGATCACCCTCGGTCTGATCGTGGAGAAGCTCTCCGGGCAGACGCTCGACGTGTACGTCCGCGAGCACATCACCGAGCCCCTCGGGATGCACGAGACGATGTACAACCCGCCCGCTGACCTGCGCGAGCGCATCGCCGCGACGGAGTACGTCGAGTACTACGGGTACCTGGTGCACGGGCACGTCCACGACGAGAACGCCTACTCCCTCGGCGGTGTCGCCGGGCACGCGGGAGTCTTCTCCACCGCGCGCGACCTCGCGGTGCTGGGGCAGATGTTCCTGGGCGGCGGACGCTACGGGAGCGCCCGGATCCTCAAGGCCGCGACCGTGCAGGACATGTACACGGACCGCATCGCGGAGATCACCGGGGTGGGCGGCGCACGGCGCGGGCTCGGCCCGGAGCTGGAGGCCTGGTTCTATCACGCGGGCCTCACCAGCCCGTACAGCGGGACGCACACCGGATTCACCGGTACCTCACTGGTGATCGACCCGCTCACCGACACGATCGTCATCATGCTCGCGAACTCGGTGCACCCCACGCGCGAATGGTCGAGCACGTCGGCCACCCGCCGCGAGGTCTCCACCTGCGTGGCTCATGCGCTGGGAATCGTGCCCGAAGGGGTGCGCTCCGGGTGGCGTGCAGGCCAGGAGGACGGCACGACGGCGACGCTGACCGCTGCGGTCGACCTGCCCACGTCAGGCGCGGCGCCGGAGCTGCGGCTGGATCTCTTCGCCCACCTCGAGACCGCGTACGACATGCTCGCCGTCGAGGCCTCGCAGGACCAGGGCTCGACGTGGATCCCGCTCGCCGGCACCCTCGAGGCGAAGCATCAGGAGAGCGTCGCGGTGCCGGACGGTCAGATCACCGGCTGGGGCAGGCGGCAGCAGTGGAGCGGCGTTTTCCCCCTGGTCGACAGCTCGGAATCTGAGGGCTCGGAATCTGAAGGCTCGGGATCAGACAGTTCGGGACCCGGCGGCTCGCCGGTGCTCGCGGGCGAGGTCCAGATCCGTCTGGCGATGACGACGGACACCGCGACCCGCGGGCTCGGTGCCTGGGTGGGACGGATCCGGGTTGCCGACGGGCGCGACACGCTCCTGGACACTGACCGGGCCGCCGACCGCGAGCAGATCGTGGCCGACGGATGGGCCGATGCCGGCTGACCGGTCCATGGCGGGTACCGCTGTCTGATCGTTCTATGGAGTGAGCCGCTGCCTGATCGGCGGCCCCGCGCGCAGGCGACGCGGGGCCGTCGGCAGCGTCGCGCCTGGCCTGGCCTGGCCTGGCCGTGTCGGGCCGTGCCGGGCCGGGCCGGGGTGAGGCCGTTTCGTGTCGTGCCGGGCCGGGCCGGGGTGAGGCCGTTTCGTGTCGTGCCGTGTGGGCTCCGCCCTGGTCAGGCCGCGCGGCCACGGCCTTCCTGGTCGGGCCACGCGGCCACGGCCTTCCTGGTCAGGCCGACGCGGCCACGGCCTTCTCGATGTCATCGGCGATATCCGCGGGCTCGACGTCCGAGGCGTAGCGGCCCAGCACCGTCCCATCGCGTCCCACCAGGAACTTCGTGAAGTTCCAGCCGATGTCCCCGGCGGGGATGTCGCCATGGGAGCCGGTGAGCCACTGGTACAGCGGGTGCGCCCCGTCCCCGTTGACCTCGACCTTCGCGAACATCGGGAACTCGACCCCGAAGTTCACGGAGCAGAACTCGGCGATCTCGGACTCGGTGCCGGGCTCCTGGTGCATGAACTGGTCACAGGGGAAGCCGAGCACCATCAGGCCCTTCTCGTGGAAGCGCGCGTAGAGGTCCTGCAGGCCTGCGTACTGCGGGGTGAAGCCGCACTTGCTGGCGGTGTTGACCACCAGGACGGGGGAGCCGGCGTAGTCGGCGAGGTCCTTCTCGGTGCCGGTGATCGTGGTCGCAGTGAAATCGGCGAGTGTCGTCATGGGTCTCATTGTGGCCCTCGATGCTGGGGAGGAGGAGGGGTTGGGCGCAGGTTCCGATCGCGGCCTCGGTCGAGCCCCGGACTCGGCCCCCTCGATCGGCCCTGCTCGGCCCCCTGCTCGACCCCGGCCCCCTGCTCGGCTACTGCTCGGCCCCGGAGGTGGTGCCGGGCTCGGCTCCGGACAGGGCCCCAGTCTGCGGGCCGCCTTTCCTCCCCACCAGACGTTGTCCACAGAGCATCCCGAAATCAGCGGAGATCCGTGCGAACAATGCAGAATGATGACTGCTTCGCCGGAGTCGTTGCCGTGACCTTTCCTCCCCATGGGGTAGTTTTCCACAATATCCACATCGGAATTGTGGAGAACCTCGTCGCGGATGTCTCCGGCGTTGTCTCTGGGGCCCGCAGATGGACTGAAAACCCAGGTCAGGGTGCTACGGAGCGTAAGCGTGATGGCTGCTCCAGGAGCGAGCTCTTGATCATCACGGGTTGTATCCACATTTTCCTCGACCTGTTTCATCTGTCGGTCGGGCGCGGGATACTGGGGGCATGTCGACGACGCGCAGCAATATCGGTGATGCGGAAGGTTCCTCGAACTCTCCGTGGTCGCTCGATGCTGTGCGAGAGGGAGGCATGGACGGGCTGGCGCAGCTGCTCGGCGACGTCGGCTTCCTCCTCGAAGCGCTCGCGAAGGATCCGGGCGCTCTGTTCGAGACGCAGGGGATGGCGCGCAGCAGCATCACTCACCTCATGGTCTCCGAGCAGGTGATCAGGGGCGCGCAGGATGCCCTCGAAGCCCGCACGGTCGTAGCGCTCGCCGAGGTGACCCGCCGGGATCGTCTGGCGGAGGCGCGGGATGAGGCGGCCCAGGAGGATTCCGCAGTGCGTTCATCGACGATCCTGGACAAGCAGGCCGACGGGCGCACCCGTCGGGACCTGTCCCTGATCGCGCGGTGCTCGCCGTCGGCCGCTGGCAGTTCGCTGGCGTCGGCCCGACGGCTGGTCGACTCGATGCCGAACATGTTGACCGCGATGGCCGAGCGGAAGGTCTCCTCGCGGGCCGCCTACGCCGTTGCGGGCTCGGTGTCGGTGCTCGACGGCGCACAGCTCCGCGAGGTCGATGCGATCCTCGGCGAGCGGCTGCCGTCCCTGGACGGGGCCGGGGTGAGGAGATGGCGAGATGAGGCCACCGCCGCGATGATGGACCTGGACGCCGAAGGGTCGGTTCTGCGGCATCGCCGCGCGCGGAAAGGTCGTGGAGTGACGATCACGCCGGGCGACCACGGCATGGCGGATCTGCACGCCCATCTCCCGGCGATCGATGCCCGCCTGCTGCAGAAACGTCTGTCGCTCGAGGCAGAACGTCGCCGGGCCGAGGGTGGGGATACCGGCCATGGCGCGTTGATGGCGGACGCTCTGGTCGACACCGTCCTGTGCCGAGACGGCGCGATGGATCAGGTGGAGCTGGACCTCGGCGTGATCATCACCGACCGCGCCCTGTTCCGGCCCGATGCCGGCGATCCTGCGCACATCGAGGGGTACGGCCCTGTCCCGCCCGAGGCGGTACGGGAGCAGCTCCGGGCAGCAGTCGCGCCGCCTCGGGCCGCCGATGCCGATCCCCTCGGGGAAGACGGCCCGGTCACTCGCGCCACCATCCGTCGTCTGTTCACGCATCCCACCTCGGGGGAGCTGGTCGCCGTGGAATCCCGTGGCCGCGCCTTCCCGTCTGCCCTGGCGAAGTTCCTCACCTGGCGCGATACGTCGTGCCGTGGTCCGTTCTGCAATGCGCAGTCGCGCCAGAACGACCACATCAAGCCCTACGCGCGGGGCGGCCCAACAAGCCTCGACAACGGCGAGGACGCCTGCGCGCACTGCAACCAGAAGGAGAACGACGCTCTGTCCGTCGAGCGCGTCGACGATTCGGACCATCCGGGTCATCAGGTCGCATGGACCGGTCATTCCGGCGTCACCCGCGTGACCACGCCGACGCCGCTGAGTCGCCCGCCACGCCCATCACCGGTCGGCGCCCAGCCGCCGGACACGATCGACCTGGACACGATCGACCTGGACGCGAATGACCCGGACGAAACTGGCCCGGTCGAAACTGGCATGGATGCGACGTACCGAGACGCGCCCTCCCCGGATGCCTCTGCCGTGGAGCCACCTGCCGAGACCGCGCAAGAGCGTCCGGAAGCGGTTCCGGAGGCCCTCGACCCGGGAGCCGTTCCGGCGCATGGCGCCGGACGGGGCGACGGAAGGCGACGCAGGGCGCAGCGCGAGAGGGCTTGGCGTCTGTTGACGAGCCGCACCCGCCGTCGAGGAAGAACCGCAACGGCACCGGATGCCGTAGAAACGTCAGGAGCTTCAGGAGCTTCAGGACTTCAGGAGCTTCAGGAGCTTCAGGAGCTTCAGGAGCTTCAGGAGCGTCAGGAGCTTCAGGAGCTTCAGGAGCGTCAGGAGCAGGCGTGGAGGCTGACCCGCCCTCACCGGATATCGCGACACAGAGGGGCCCCGCGAAGAACCCAGATGCCGGGAGTGACTGACCGCGTCGTGACCGGGTGGCCGGCTCCTGATCGGGATCGTCGAACCGGGCCCCTCACTCCACGCCGTCGGCATCCAGTCTCAGAGCGGCCTGTGCCGCACCGTCCATGACTCCGGCCTCCTGCACACAGCGAGCGAACAGCCACTGCTTGGCCCGTACCGGATCCAGACCTGTCAGGCCTGCCATCCGTTCCGCGAAGGCGCTCGGCTGCGAGGTCACCCGGTCGGGATCGTTGAGCATGTGCTGCAGCAGGTCGTAATGCGGATCGCCCACATACGGCTTCGGATCGATCAGCACCCACTCCCGTGCCACCCCCTCACCCCGCGCCAGCACGTTGGACGGATGGAAGTCGGTCGCCAGCAGCACCTGATCCCCGCCCCACTCCAACGGCAGGGAACGGAACATGGCCAGTCCTCGGTCCACGACCTCCCGGGGGAGGGAGGAACGCCCGGCCTCCGCGCGGGCCGCCGCTTCATCTGCCCACCAGGCGCACATATGCGACAGCGGGCGGAACTGTGCAGCCTCCGCGGCGGGCAGCACGGCCTCGGGCCGGAACCACAGTCGACGCAGCAGCCCCGCAGTCACGTCGTCCCGTTCCGGCCAGGTCAGCAGGTCGGCGAGGGGCGTCCCGGGGAGCACGTGCTCCATCAGCAGCAACGACGTCTGCCCCTGCAGCTCACTGCGCAGCACCCGGGCGGCGCCGCGTCCCTGCCACGCCGCCATACCGGCCGCTTCGTCCCGAGACTCCTCATGGGCCCACGCGACCTTCAGCACCAGCTCCGCGCCGTCGCGGTCCTGCACCGGCGCGACCCACGCGGCTGACCCTCCGGGAGAGAACGGGGCCGACGCCACCAAGGACCACTCCTCCAGCACCGTCGCGACGATCTGCGGCAGCTCGGCACGCCACGCGATCACCCCGGGATCGTCGTTCGACGCGAGAAGGGGCGGCAGTGCGTACCCGGCGACCAGCGTGCCCGTCGTCGCAGCGTCATCGCCGGTTCCGGTGGTGGACTCGATCATGGAGGTCTCCTTCAGGGGGCATCGCACGGGTCGGACGGGAAGGACGGGTAGGACTGGTAGGGCCGACGGCAGAACCGGCCTGGCAGGGCGGCCCGGCCCGGACGGTTAGCATTCTTGCGTGAAACCGTTCGTACAGATCGCCACCCGCCCCGAAGACGACGTCGCCCTCACCGAGAGGGCCGCCGTGCTCGACTTCACCGGCCTGCGCGAGGACGATCTGATCTGGGCGCGCCTGGACCGTGAGTCGTTCCCGGAGCTCTCTGCGGACGATATCTCCGGCATCATCCTCTGCGGCAGTCCCTTCACGGTCTCGGAGCCCGAGGACGCCAAGTCCGACGCCGAGAAGCACGCTGAGCGCGAGATCTTCCGGGTCCTCGACCAGGTGGTCGCCGAGGACATCCCGTTCCTCGGTGCCTGCTACGGCATCGGGACGCTCGGCACCCACCAGGGCGCCGTCATCGATCGCACCTACGGTGAGCCGCTCGGCGCCGTCGAAGTCACCCTCACCGATGCCGGCCGCGAGGATCCCCTGATCCGCGAAGCGGGCCTGCCGGGTGTGTTCACCGGACTCGTCGGCCACAAGGAAGCGGTGCACACCCTTCCCGACCACGCCACGGCGCTCGCGTCCGGGCGCACCGCACCGGTGCAGATGTTCCGCGTCGGCACCCGCCAGTACGCCACCCAGTTCCACCCCGAGCTGGACATCCCCTCGATCATCGAACGGGCCCGCGCCTACCGCGACCACGGCTACTTCTCACCTGACGAGATGGAGGACATCTTCACCGACCTCCAGAGCGAGCGGGCCGACGAGCCGCCGAAGCTGCTGCGCGCCTTCGCCACCCTCTTCGCCCGCTGATCAGGTGGGCGCACCGCAACCGGGAAATCGCTTCCTCGCGGCACGTCCTCCCCGTGCTGGAGCGCTCACTCCGGTAGCGTCGCGCCCGTGCCCCGATTCACTCCTGAGCAGGTCCGACGCCGACAGCTCGTCGCTGGCGTCCTCGCGCTGACCCTGCTGCTGGTCCTCGGCGGCTGCACCGCCGCGCTCATCGGAGCGATCCGGGGCGACGGCACGGCGAGCGGCGCCACTCAGCGAGAGCCCTTCCAGGCCGACGACGACGCCCTGACCATCGCCACCACCCCCACCGATGCCGCCGCCCTCGAGAACCTCCCCGGCGACATCGAGCTCGGGGCCGACGAGACCATGGGGCTGGACGTGTCCGCCCACCAGGGGGAGATCGACTGGGCGAAGGTCTCCGCCGACGGATTCACCGTCGCGTACATCAAGGCCACCGAGGGCACGGGATACACCGATGCCACGTTCCAGCAGAACTGGGACGGGGCCCGGGCCGCCGGCCTCACCACCGGCGCCTACCACTACTTCACCCTGTGCTCCTCGGGCGCCGAGCAGGCCGCGGACTTCCTCGCGGCGGCCCCGCCGGACGATTCCGCCCTCCCTCCGGCGCTCGATCTCGAGTTCGACGGTGCCTGCGAGGACCGCCCTGACGGGGCTGACGCGCAGACGGAGATCGACGACTTCACCGCTGCCGTGGAGAAGGCCTGGGGCCGCCGTCTGGTCATCTACTCGTCGTCGGACTGGCGTCAGCACTACGGGCTTCCGGTCACCGGCCCCCGCCCCGACTGGCTGTACTCCGAGCACGTCCGGCCCCCGCAGGCCGACTGGGCCGTGTGGCAGGTCCGCTTCGACGGCAAGGTCGCCGGCATCTCCGGCGGAGTGGACATCGACGTCGTGCGCACCGAGCAGGTGCGCCGCGATGCCGAGATCGCCGAGGGCGACGGCGCGATCTCCCACGCCGACGAGGAGTAGCGCGCGTCGGGACGGCGCCGGTGTCAGCTGGGCAGGTCGTGCGTGACCACGCTCTCCTGCGCGAGGGCCTCCGCCGCGTCGTCCAGCACCTCGACCCAGTGCTCGAGCTGGCCCTGCCGCTCGGCCACGCCCAGCAGCCGCTCCTGGTGGATCGTGATCGTGGTGCCCGCAGGCGTCCCGAGTGCGGATGCCTGCAGCGTCACCTCGAACTCCGTCTCATGGTCGAGGGACTCCGGGGTCCACCGTATCCGCACCCGTCGGCCCACATGGCAGCCGATGACCCGGCCGCGCGTCCTGCCGCGATGGCGCAGCGGGGCGCCCACCATCTGCGGGATGGAGTCGACGCCGAGCCACGGCGGGAGCCACTCGGTCAGCAGCCGGTGCCACACCTCCGGGACGGAGGCGGCCACGGTGCGCTCGACGGTGAGTCCCCACCCGGCGTCACGGGTGAGTCCGACGGGGTCATGCCTGGTCCGAGGGTGCATAGAGCCACCGTAGAGCGCCCGATCGGGTCTCTGTCCCCGGGTTCCCGAGACGTTCGTACGACGTTCCCGAGGCGTCCTCGGGTGTTCGCCACCCGGTCGCCGCGACGTCATCCGGCGTGCGGCCGGGCGGTCGCCCAGGCCGGTTCACGCCGCGTCGACAGCAGTCTTCAGCGACCCTGCCTCGGCGGCGTCGCCGGTGAACGTCTCGCCGTCGATCAGCACGGTCGGCGTGCCCTCGGCGCTCTGGCGGGCCTCGGGCTCGACGACATCCTGGACCCAGGGGATGTAGGTGCCCTCGGTGACGCAGGAGCTGACGTCGGCGCCGGTCGCCTCGCCCACCAGGTCGGACAGCTCCTCATCGGTGAGGCCGGACTCCCCGGGCTGGGAGTCGAACAGCGCCGTCTCCGCCGCGAACCACGCCGCCGGGTCCGCGTCCTGGGAGTACGCGCAGATCGCGGCGTTCGCGGCGCGACTCGAATAGCCGGCCGGGGAGGAGTTCGGATCGAGCATGGGGCGGGGGTGCAGGCGCAGCGTGATCTCGCCGTCCTCGGCCATCTGCTGGAGGTCCGCGCCCTGGGCGTCGTGGAAGGTGGCGCAATGGGGGCACAGGAAGTCGACATAGACGTCGACGACGGGGCGGCCGTCGGCCGCGGCGCTCAGCTCGAGGTACGGCGCGTCGACGTCGACCTCCGGGGGCAGGACCAGGTCTCCTGTGCTCGTGCCCGGGCCTGCGGGGACCTCCTGATCCGTGCGGCCGCTGGTGTACAGCACGCCGCCGACGACCAGTCCGACCACCACGAGCAGCGCGAGGCCCAGGCACGCGATCGCGGCGATGATCCCGACCACGAGCGGAGTGCGGGAGCGGGGAGGGGTCGGGGATCCGTGCATGCCCGGAAGCCTACTCAGGGTGTCGGGGCCATGAGACATCCTGGAGCGATGAAGACCTGGAACACCGGATCGGAACGAGCCGACGACGCCGTCCCGGGGCGCGCTCCCGACTCGGGGCGTGCTCTCGGCCCCGGACGTGTCCTCGATCCGGGCGGGCCGGTGCCGCGCGAAGCGATCGCCTCCCAGCACGGATGCCCGGGATGAGCGGTCAGCTGCTCCCGCCCCTGCTTCCGCTGCGGGCGGTGCGCGATCACCCCCTGGCTCCGGCGGACAGGTCGATCTGGCCCGCGACGCTGCCGCCCGTGCGCCAGCTGCTCGACGACGGTCTCGAGCTCGGACAGATCACCGTGCTGACCGGCGACAACGGCGCCGGGAAGTCCACCCTCGTCGAGGCGATCGCGGGCGCCTACGGCCTCAACCCCGAGGGCGGGGGGACCGGCGCCATGCACTCCACCCGCACCACGGAGTCACCGCTCGCCGACCACCTCCAGCTGGTGCGCGGCGCAGGCGCTGCGAAGTCCGGCTTCTTCCTGCGCGCCGAGACCATGCACTCGCTGTTCACGTACTACGAGGAGATCGGCGTGGGCGGCATGATGCACGAGCGCAGCCATGGCGAATCGTTCCTCGAGCTGGTCGCCGAGCGCTCACGGATCCGTGGGCTGTGGCTCCTGGACGAGCCCGAGTCCGCGCTGTCGATCAGCGGATGCCTCGCCCTGCTCGGACTGCTGCGCGAGCTGGTGGCGAACGGCTCGCAGATCATCCTGTCCACGCATTCCCCGGTGCTCGCCGCGCTGCCCGGCGCTGATCTCCTCGAAGTGGGCCCATGGGGTCTGCGGAGCGTCGCCTACGACGACCTCGACCTGGTGCGCACCTGGCGGAGCTTCCTCGACGCCCCGCAGCGGTTCCTCCGCCATCTGGATGTGTGATCCGAAGGACGTGCTCACGGCTTCAGCCGATGCCGCTCCCAGACGCCGTCGGCCCCGAGCGAATAGGCGATGCGGTCGTGGAAGCGGTTCTGCCGGCCCTGCCAGAACTCGACGCGCTCGGGGTGGATCCGGAGGCCGCCCCAGAAGTCCGGGCGCGGGATCACCTGCCCGTCGAACCGCGCCTCAGCCTCCGCATACTGCGCATCGAGCTCGGCCCGCGACCCGATCTCGCGGGACTGATGGGAGGCCCAGGCGCCCAGCTGCGAGCCGCGCGGACGCTGCACCCAATAGGCGTCGGACTCACCCGCAGGCACGGGCTCGACTCGGCCCTCGATCCGTACCTGCCGCTGGAGCGGATACCAGGGCAGCAGGAGCGCCGCGCGAGGGGTGATGTCGAGTTCCGCGGCCTTGGACGAGGCGAGATTCGTGTAGACGACGAATCCGCCCTCGTCGTGCCCTTTCAATAGCACGGTGCGCGAGCGTGGTCGCGGGGAGCCGTCGGGATCCAGTGCCACGGTGGAGAGCACCACGGCCGACGGGTCCGAGAGGTCGCCGTGCTCCTCGCGCCGGGCGAACGCCTCGTCCATCCAGACGTCGAACAGGGCCAGCGGGTCCTCCGGGGCGTCATCGGCCAGCGACCCGGAGAGGTAGTCGAGGCGCTCCGCGGCGAGACGGTGGTCGGCAGGGTGGAGGTCGCCAGAGGCGATGTCGGCGCGGCTGTCGGTCATACCCGTGATCCTAGGACTCCGTGGGGGATCGGGCCGGGCGGGCGCCCGACGACGATTCGGGAAGGGGCTGCGCGGGTGATCGGTGCTGGATCGGGGTGTTCAGGCGGTGGCGAGACTCCCGGCGGCTTGGCCCTGGTGGCCCTGGTGGCCCTGGTGGCCCCGGTGGCTTCGGTGGGTGCGGGCGTGGGTGCCGCGCTCGCGGCGGAGCAGCGCGAGCTGCCGACGGCTGCGGCGCGGGCCGCCGTCGCTCGTCGCGATCTCCAGGGTGCTGGGGTCGAGGCCGCGCTCGGCGGCCAGGGCCTTGGCAGCCCGCAGCTCGTGGAGGGCTTCGACGTCGCCCCAGGCGGCGGGGAGCGGGCGGTAGTCGATCAGGTGGTCGGAGGTGGCTCGGGTGCGGCTGGTGGCGATGGTTGCGTTTCTCATGCTTCGACTATCCCCGCGAGCACGGGGCCGGCGCGTCCGACGGGGAGCGCGAGGCCGTCATCCTGCAGGTGGATCCTGGGGCCGACGCCATGCCACTCACGGGGGACGGGGATCGGTGGAGTGCGTGATCCTTGCTGTCTCAGAGCAGTCCTGCCAGCCGCTTCTCCATCCACTCGTCGGTCTCGGTGGCTGATCGGAGGTGTCCGTCCGCGTCGCGGAACTCGTAGGTGGTCGTCTGCAGCTCACCGGTGCCCGCGTAGCCCAGGCGCTCGTAGAGACGCCGAGCGCCCGGATTGTCGAGGCCGACCCGGAGGCGAACCGCGGTGGCCGGAGCGCATCGTTTCTCAGCAGCGTGCATCAGGTCCGTGCCGATGCCGCGACCCCGGGCGGCGGGCAGCACCCCGACATTGCGGATCTCCGCGATCCGCCCTGGCCGCAGCTCGGCGACTCCGAGGGGCGAGCCGTCGACGACCGCGAGGAGGAAGACGCTGCTCCCTTCGTGGGCGAGGTCGAGCCAGGCGGGGAGGGCATTCGCCCAGGAGCGGGACGCCCGGGCGACCGCGCCGCTGTCGTTGTCGGAGAGCACGCGGATCTCGGCCGCGGCCATGGGGTCGATGGGCTCATCGTGGCGGAGCATGCCGACGTCACCGCACCATACGGAGGTCGCGGATGTTGGCGAGCTGCTCCTCGACCTGGGTCGCACCGTCGGGCGTGAAGCCGAGCTTCTCGTAGAAGCGTCGTGCGCGGGGGTTGTCCTCGGCGACCCAGACGCTCGCGGGGCCGCCCTCGAGGATGTCCTCGGTCAAGGCTCGTGCCACGCCGGTGCCCAGCCAGTTCTCGTCGAGGTAGAGCACGGACAGCTCGCGCGGCCGTACCGGTTGCGCGTCGCGCGGCGGCCAGGAGGCGGCCAGACCGATCACGACGCCCTCCGCGTCGCGGCCCACCCGGTATACGCCCTCGTCGGCCGCTCGGGTCCCGGGCGTGAGCCAGTGGGTCCAGTGCTCGATCCGGCGGTCGATCGCCTCCTGCCTGAACCACTCGTCGCCGGAGATCAGGTGCGCATAGGCGATCTCCCAGCCGCGCACGTGGATCCGGGCCAGCGCCGGCACATCCTCGAGCGAGGGGGTGTCGATCGTGAAGGTGGGGCCGGAGGTGGTCATGCCGGACAGGGTAGGCGCTCAGGCCGATGACGAGATGCTCGTGGTGGACCTCGTGATCGGTGCGCCCGGCGCTGCGATCGACGGCCGGGCGAGTCCGCTCCTGACCGCTCGGCGCGGCTGAACGGTGCGGCCGAGTCCTCGCCGGACTTCACATCAGGTACCTGCAACCCGTAGTATCACCTAAAGGCCGGGTGTCGGGGAGTCCTCCGCAGCGCCCGGAGACACCGCCGTCGAAGGAGATCCCTCGTGCCCGAGGCCGTCATCGTCGCCACAGCCCGCTCACCCATCGGCCGCGCCCGCAAGGGCTCGCTCAAGGACGTCCGCCCGGACGACCTCGCCGCCCAGATGATCCGTGCGGCCCTCGACCAGGTGCCGCAGCTGGACCCCAGCACCATCGACGACCTGCAGCTGGGCTGCGCGATCCCCGAAGGGCAGCAGGGCGGCAACCTCGCCCGCACCGTCGCGATCCGTCTCGGCCTGGACGCCGTGCCCGGCGCGACCGTCACCCGCTTCTGCGCCTCCTCGATCCAGACCACGCGCGCCGCCTTCCACGCCATCGTCTCGGGCGAGGCGAAGGCCGTGATCTCCGCGGGCGTCGAGTCGATCTCCTCCAGCACCGGCAAGCTCATGGAGGAGGACGCCCGCGACCCGCAGTTCCGCGAGGCCTGGGAGCGCACCGAGAAGCGCGCCAGCCGGGAGATCCCCGCCCCCTGGCACGATCCGCGCGAGGACGGCGAGCTGCCCGACGCCTACATCCAGATGGGTCAGACCGCCGAGAACGTCGCGGAGCTGCGCGGCATCTCCCGCGCAGCCCAGGACGAGTACGCGGTGCGCTCGCAGAACCGCGCCGAGGCCGCGAAGGCCTCCGGGTTCTTCGAGCGCGACATCACCCCCGTCACCCTGCCCGACGGCACTGTCGTCGCGTCCGACGACTCCCCGCGCGCCGGCGTCACCCTCGAGTCCGTCGGCGGCCTGGATCCCGTCTTCCGCCCCGACGGCACCGTCACCGCCGGCAACTGCTGCCCGCTCAACGACGGCGCCGCCGCGCTCGTGATCATGGAGGCCGAGTACGCCGAGGAGCTCGGCATCACCCCGCTGGCCCGCGTGATCTCCACCGGAGTGACCGGCCTGAGCCCCGAGATCATGGGCCTCGGTCCCGTCGAGGCCACCCGACGGGCCCTCGCGCTCGCCGGGATGAGCATCGAGGACATCGACCTGGTCGAGTTCAACGAGGCCTTCGCCGCGCAGGTCCTCCCGTCGGCCGAGGACCTCGGCATCGACCACGACAAGCTCAACGTCCACGGCGGCGCGATCGCGCTCGGCCACCCCTGGGGCTCCACCGGTGCCCGGATGACCACCACCCTGCTGAACGGCCTGCGCGAGCGCGACGGCCGCTTCGGCCTGGCCACCCTGTGCGTCGGCGGCGGGCAGGGCATGGCCCTCATCATCGAGAGGATCTCCTGATGACCAGTACGAACAGCACGCGTGACATGACCAGCACCCCCTGGAACGCCCCCGCCCCCGGGCACATCTCCCTCGGCGGCAATCCCGGCAGTGCCGATGACGCCGTGCGGGACTCCGTGGTGACCGACCGCGCCGTGGTCTCCGCTCCGGATGCGTCCGCCGCGACGCCTGCCGAGCTGCTCCCTGTCACCGCAGACCACTTCTCTCTGTTCCAGGACGTGGCCGGCGAGGACCTCGCGGCCTGGCGCGACGCGCGCTCGCTGGCCGCCGAGGTGCTCCCGCAGATCAACGACTGGTGGGACCGCGGCGAGTACCCGATCGAGCTGATCGGTCGTCTCGGCGACCTCGACCTGCTCACCGACGGTCTCGACGTCCCCGGGCATCGCGCGCTCACCCCGCTCGCGACCGGCCTGGTCAACATGGAGCTCTCGCGGATCGACGGCTCCGTCGGCACGATGGTGGGCGTCCAGGGCGGGCTCGCCCTGCGCTCGATCATGCTGCTGGGCTCGCCGGAGCAGAAGCAGCGCTGGGCGGAGCCGCTCGCGAGCGGCACCGAGTACGCCGCCTTCGCCCTCACCGAACCCGATCACGGCTCCGACTCCGTCTCCCTGGAGACCGTCGCCCGCCGCGACGGCGAGAACTGGGTGCTCTCCGGTGAGAAGCGCTGGATCGGCAACGGTGCGGGCTGCCGCGTCTCCGTGGTGTGGGCCAGGGTCGACGACCCGAGCGACGAGGCCTTGAACGGCCAGGTCAGCGGGTTCCTCGTCGACCAGTCGCTGCCCGGCTACGAGGCTGAGGTGATCCGTGGCAAGGTCGCCCTGCGCGCCATCCACCAGGCCCACATCACCCTGAGCGACGTGACGATCCCGCTGGATGCGCGGCTGCCCGGCGCCCGCTCCTTCAAGGACACCTCGAGGGTCCTGTTCGCGACCCGTGCGGGTGTGGCCTGGGGTGCCCTCGGCCATGCGACCGCCTGCTACGAGGCCGCGCTCGAGCACGCCACCACCCGCATCCAGTTCGGGCGCCCGCTCGCCAAGGCGCAGAGCGTCCAGGTGCGCCTGGCCTCCATGCTGCAGACGCTCACCTCGATGCAGCTGTACTGCGTGCGGCTCGCCGAGCTCGAGGCCGCCGGCACGATCCGCCCCGAGCAGGCCTCGCTGGCCAAGGTGCACAACACCCGCGCCGCCCGGGAGATCGCCTCGGACGCCCGTGACCTGCTCGGCGGCTCCGGCATTCTGCTGGAGAACCGCGTGGTGCGCCACCGCAGCGATATCGAGGCGCTGCACACCTACGAGGGCACCGACACCATGCAGTCGCTCATCGTGGGTCGCTCGATCACGGGGACCAGCGCCTTCGTGTGAGCCCCGCGCCGGCCCGGTCCGGCGCCGGGCGATGCCGGCTCAGGTGCGGGCGGCAGCGCCCGCACCGAGGGTCCTCACCGGGTCACAGCCCGCGCAGCTCCTCGACGAGGGCCTCGGACGGCTCGCCGGGGCACAGCTGAGAGGTCCAGGTCCGCTCCTGGGTGCCCTCGTAGCGAACGCGCACCTCGCCGCTCGGGTCCTCGCAGGTCGAGGGGTCGTGCTCGAGGAGGAGCGTGTTGAGATCGGCCAGGACGGGACCGATGAGCGACCAGGGTGCCAGGAAGCGTGCGGTGCCGGTGGTCGCGTAGGGGTCCTCCTGCTCGGTGAGGGATCCGCCCCAGCCGTCCGGGACGTTGCCGGCGGTGATGTACGTGCCCTCGGCGAAGCCGTCGCCGTCCAGCGCGTAGGTCTCGACCGGGGCGGATTCGTCCGGACCGTCCCCGGCCCAGGGGCGGAACTCGACCGTCCAGTCGGCGGCGGGCCGAGCGAGCTGTTCGACTCTCTCTCCCTGGGAGTCGCGGACCAGGACGTTGAGCTCGCGCAAGGGGGATTCCGGGTCGCAGTCCTGCATGGACGATGCATGGGTGATCGATCCGGAGACCTCGACGGTCTGCAGGCCGGCGTCCATGCAGTCGATCCTCTCGTCGGCAGGGACCGACGGCTCCCAGTCCAGGTAGGTCTCGGTGGCCTGCTCGAGGTGGTCGCGATCCTCCGCGCTCAGCTCCTGCTCGACGGAATAGATCTCCGTGCCGTCTGGCAGCACGTACCGCTCGGTGAGGGTGTGCTCCCCGATCTCGATCGTCGTCTCGCCGTAGTACCCGTCGGGCATGGTCTGCGGGTGGGTGAGGGTGATGACTTCGGTCGCGGCGAGATCGGGTCCGCCGCCCAGCCCCGACAGACTTGGCATCGCGCAGGCGCCCAGCATCAACGTGCTCCCGGCGAGCAGCGCGATGGCCCGGACGGCTCGTGTCGTGATCATCGGGCCCCAGGGGATGCAGCTCATCGCGCCCGGCCTCACAGCCCGCGCAGGGTCTGCGCGAGGGCCTCGCTGTGCTGACCGGGGCAGAGCCGGTACGTCCAGGTCTGGGCGGGCTTCCCGTGCTTGGTCATCCGGATCTCCCCGGTCTGGTCGCCGCAGCCGAGCGTCTTCTGGTTCAGCAGGAAGGCGTTGAGGTCGGTGAGCACGAGTCCGGTGTTGTCCCAGCCCAGAGGTGCCCCGCTCCCCTCCTCGGGAGCCAGATCGGCGCCCCAGTCGGCCGGAGCGTTCTGCGCGGTGATCCCCATGCCGATCTCGTGCTGTGCTGCAGAGAGCTCGTAGCGCTCGATCGGGGCGGACTCGTCCGGGCCGCCCCCGGCGGGGCCCTCCTCGGTCCAGGGACGGATCTCGATCGTCCAGTCGTCGATCGGGTGGGCGAGCTGCCCGAACAGCTCGGGCTCCGCATCGCGGACGGACTGCTTCAGCGTGTGCAGGGGTGTGTCGTCCGCGCAGTCCTGCACGTCGGAGTCATGGGTGATCGATCCGGAGATCGAGACGCTCGTGGCCGCGATGTCGGTGCAGGGAGCGCGCCGCTTCTCCGAGAGCTTCCCCTCCCAGGCCACGTACTTCCCGGCCCGCACCTCGATGAGGTCGCGTGCCTCGGGGTCGAGCTCGTCCGTGGTCTCGTAGATCTCCGCCCCGTTCGGGAGCTCATAGCGCTGGCTGATCGTGTCGGCCGCGACGGTCGTGGAACCGTGCCCGAAGTACCCGAACATCCCCGCGGCGGAGTTGCCGATGGTGATGACGTCGTCGTCGGCGAGCTCAGGACCGTCCCCGGCGGGCAGCAGCGAGCAGGAGCTCAGCGCGAGCGTGAGTGCGCCGAGCAGGGCCAGCGCGCCGGGTCGTCGTGCAGTCGTCATGGTTCCCCCTCGTCCGGGCTCCCCCGAGCCGTGTGCGGTCAGCGTACTGGGGGGTGCCGCGCCACGACGATGGGGAGGAATCCCCACGCTCGGTACTCGACTCAGGCGCCCCCGAGCGGCAGCTTGCGCTCGAGCTCGGCCCGCCAGGGGCCCAGGTCCCAGCCCTGCGCCGCGACCCAGTCGTCGTCGAAGTAGGTGTCCGCGTAGCGGTCGCCGCTGTCGCACAGCAGCGTGAGCACCGAGCCGCTCTGTCCACGGTCGCGCATCTGGGTGATCAGCTGCGCGGCCGCCACCAGGTTGGTGCCGGTCGAGGCGCCGACACGCCGCCCCAGGTGCTCCGACAGGTAGCGGGCGGCGGCGACCGACGCGGCATCGGGCACCCGGATCATCCGATCCACCACTCCGGGCATGAAGCTCGGCTCGACCTGTGGGCGGCCGATCCCCTCGATCCGGGAGCTGTGCTCCGTGGTGACCGTGGGGTCCTGCCGCACCCAGCCCTCGAAGAAGGCGGAGTTCTCGACATCGGCGACGCACAGCGCGGTGGGCAGGCTGCGATACCTCAGCAGACGGCCGAACGTCGCGCTGGTGCCGCCCGTGCCGGCGCCGACGACGATCCAGCGCGGCACCGGATGCGGTTCGAGCTCCAGCTGCTCGAACGCGCTGACGGCGATCGAGTTGTTCCCGCGCCAGTCGGTGGCCCGTTCGGCATGCGTGAACTGGTCCATGAACAGTCCGCCCTGCTCGTCGGCCAGCCGCTGCGACTCGGCGGCCATCTGCTCGGCGTGGTCCACGTAGTGGCAGCGGCCGCCGGCCGATTCGATGAGCGCGATCTTGCTGGTGCTGGTGGACCGCGGCACCACCGCCACGAAGGGGATCTCCAGCATCTTGGCGACGTGCGCCTCGCTCACGGCGGTGGACCCCGAGGACGCCTCGATCACCGGCATCCCCGGCCGCAGCTGGCCGTTGACCAGGGCGAACAGGAACAGCGAGCGGGCCAGCCGATGCTTCAGACTGCCCGAGGCATGCGTCGACTCGTCCTTGAGATAGAGCTGGATGTCCCAGCTCGCGGGCAGGTCCACGCTCACCAGATGGGTGTCGGCGCTGCGGCGCCCGTCGGCCTCGAGCCGATGGATCCGCTCCGCCACCCATCCCCTCAGGGACTCATCGCTGCGATCCAGGTCCTCGAGCTGCTGCGGCCACATCGCGGTGTCATCCATGCGACGACCGTACCTGGGGGAGGAGGCTCGGTCTGCCCGGAGACGGCGGACCCTCGCGCACCAGCCCTCGCGGCTCCGATCGTGCACACTGTCGGGAGGCACGAGATGCTCGGCCGCGCTCTGGAGACGAACGACGATCGGTACGAACGACGAGACGATCGCGACGGATGACGAGTGGTCGACGGAGCGGCTGGTTGACGTAGTGAGCGGTTGACGGAGGAGTCGACAACGGGGCGGGGGGACGGATGACTGCGCGCACGACGGTGGACGATGCTGCGTGCCGCACAGAGCGCCGACGCACCGGCCGTGTCCCACTGCTGCTCTCCGCCGCGGCGCTGCTCACCGCCTGTGGTGGCGTGGTGCCTCTGCCCGCGGGAGAGGCCGTCGCGCACTACGACGAGGTCGCCGCGGAGCTCACCTCCGCACTCGGCGAGTCGACCGGTCAGGAGTGGAGCCTTCTCGAGCACCGGCGGGAGGTGCAGGAGCGAGAGGGGGTGTGCCGGTATTCGCCGGGCGACTGGGAGACCGGGACGACCCTGCCCGGCGTCTCCGGGGACGACGGATGGGACGAGATCATCGCGGCAGTCGACCCGGTGCTCGTCGAGCACGGGTTCTCCGAGCTCGGACGCCCGACGCGACAGGGAGCGCTGTACCTGGTCCGCGCCGCGGACGAGCACGGGGCCGAGGTGACGCTCTCGGCGCAGGGAACGCTCCGCATCGCCGATGCAGAGATCACGACGGAGTCCTGCTCCGCAGAGTCGCTCGCCCTCTGAGCGGGTGGCGGCGCTGAGTGCTGATCACTGATCACTGAGCGCTGAGCGTCGGCCTCGACGAGGGGTGCCGGGACGATCGCCGCTGTGGCCGATCTGCTCAGACGGGGGAGCGCGTGCCGGCCGCGGGATGTGCTCCACGAGCGCGGTGGGCCTCTTCACGGCTGCGCAGCAACACGACTGTGCGGGCATCGTCCCAGCGCATGAGCAGGTAGTAGGCGAGAGGCAGCGCGACGGTGACCGCTGCGCGCCCTGCGAACGGCGCGTCATGGGGCAGCCAGGTGGCCAGCAGGCAGCTCACCGCGATGAACACCGAGCTCGCCACCCGTGCCGGCGTGAACGCGGGAGCGATGAAGGCTCCCCAGCACCGGATCTGTGCCGTGATCCCGAGCGTGCCGAACAGTGCCAGGAGCACGAGGAGGAGCAGGAGCCGGGCGATGATCGGCAGGGGAAGCACCTCGAAGAGCAGCGCCGCCATGGCACCGTAGAGGATCGCCTCCGCCACATGCACAGCGCGAGGGACGCGGCGGGGTGTGGGGAGGGCGCCGGTCGACGTCGTCATCTCGGACCTCCTAGGGCGTTCCACCGTACGTCACGAGCCGCCGTCCGAGCACGGTGTCGAGAAGGCTCAGGGCGTGCGGACGGCGCCGAAGGTGACTCGTCGCCGCAGCGCGAAACCGAGCTTCTCGTAGCCGCTGATCGCCCCCGTGTTGGCGGCCGACGCGTGCAGCAGGGCCCGGTCCCCGCGCTGCTGGATGTGGAAGGCGACGTCGAGCACGAGGCGGGAGGCGAGGCCCTGTCGGCGGTGGTCGGCGTCGACCGCGACCGCGCTGATCTCGGTCCAGCCGTCGGGGTGCAGGCGCTCCCCGGCCATCGCGATCAGGCGCCCCTCGCGGCGGATCCCGACGTACCGCCCCAGCTCATGGGTGCGGGGCAGGAACGGTCCCGGCTTGGTCCGTTCGACGAGGGCGAGCATGTCTGGCGAATCCGCGGCACCGAGCTCGAGGACCTCGGGGTCGGGGCGGGCGCGCAGACGAGCCGTCTGTGCCAGCTGGACGCCGGGGATCGAGAACACCCGCTCCCAGCCCTCGGGCAGCACGGGGTCGGCATGGGAGACACCGACGGTGGCGCCGTGCCCGAACACGTCCAGGATCGCCTCCCACACCTCGGGGTGCTCCCAGTCCTTCACCCCGACGAAGGGGGAGACGTCCTCGGGGAAGTGCTTGACGAGGTCGTTCCCGACCGCCTGGTGCGCGTGGTGGCCGGTCAGCGAGGACCAGACGGGGTTGTCCAGCACGGGGTCGTCCAGCACGGCATCGCTCAGCTCGGAAGTGTCCGGCAAGGAAGGGTCCGGCACGGCATCGTCCGCGATGTCGGGTCCTTCGGGCGAGGGCTCGCGGGCGGACTGGTCCTGCAGGGTCATCAGGCTCCTCGGGAGGCATCGGAGATCGGAGAGGAGCGTCGCTCCGTCGGCCCTTGGAGCCGACGCAGCGACGCTACTCCCGATGGCCTGTGGTGCCCAGAAATGTGTCGCAGAGCAGACGCTCGCGCCCAGAGTCGCCCTGTGACGCGCGGCGGCCGCCCCGTGCGAAGCAGCCGCCCCGTGCGAGACGGCCGCGTTGAGGGTGATCAGGTGATCAGGCGACGAGGCTGTCGATCTGGTCGATCGCGGAGCGCGAGCCCTCTTCGACGCCCATGTCGAGCACCGTCTGGAGACCCTCACGGGTTCCGAAGGTCGTCACGTACCTCGCCAGGGTGGTCCCGTCCTGTTCGGTGAAGGTGCTCACGCAGGTCGAGGTCGGCATCTCGGGGTTCGGGGCGAAGCTCTCATCCGCGAAGCCGTCCTCGTAGCTGAAGGAGGAGGGCTCCTCGACCGTGAGCACGTTCCAGTACCCGTAGACGTGATCGCCTTCCGGGCCGGTCATGTAATAGGTGACCCGACCGCCCGGGGAGAGATCGTGGTCGACCACCGTGGCCGGGTACTCCGGCGGGCCCCACACCTTCTCCAGCTGACGCGGGTCCGCGTAGATGTCCCAGATGCGCTGAACGGGTGCGGCGAACTGCGCGGTGATGGTCAGAGTGAGGGCGTCGAGGTCGTGGCTGATATCGGTGACAGGCATGATCAGTCCTTCGGGTGGGACGGGGGCGTCGGAGCCGGGTCGGCCTCGGCGTCGAGGAGATCGTCGATGCGGGCGATGCGCTCGCGCCAGACGGCTTCCAGCTCGGTGAGCAGCTGCGCGGCGGAGCGCACGGTGCCGGCGTCGCCCCGGGTCAGGGTCTCCCGGCCGGTGCGGCGGCGGGTGATCAGGCCTGCTCGTTCGAGCACGCCGACGTGCTTCTGCACGGCGGTCAGACTCATCGAGTAGTTCCTGGCCAGGGACGATACCGACTGCTCGGTGACCAGGACGCGTCGCAGGATGTCGCGGCGCGTCCTGTCCGAGAGGGCGTGGAACCAGGCGTCGACCCGGTCGTCGGAGATCTGATGCACACGACGAACCTACAACCTGACGGTTGTGGTTAGCAAGGCTTCCTTCACAAGTTCTCCATTAAAGAACAGTTGGTAGTTAGGTCAAGAGATCGTAAAGTCGCTTCCGGGGACGACGCAGTCCCTGCCGGAACCAACGAGGCGATCCGTCTCGGACCGGGCCGATTTCACGGGGGAGTGAACACAATGTCTGCAGGAACGCGTGGTGGGCGCCGAGTGCGCAGAGGGTCGATGCTGATGGCGGTGATGGCGACAGGGGCACTCCTGAGCGCCTGTGGTGGAGCCCCGGCTCCGGACAGCGCCGAGGGGGCGCGTGCCGGAGGAGCCGAGGGGCAGGGCGCGGTCGTGGCGGACGCGGGCTCCGGAGCCGGCACCGGCGCCGACGACGCCGCGGCTGTGGTCGACAAGAGCGCCGACAAGCATGTCGGCAAGAGTGTCGACAAGGCTGCTGGCACGGCTGCTGACGGCGGCGCCGACAAGTCGGCTGCCGATGAGACGGGTGGGGCGGGTGACCACAGCTCCCAGGGGAGGAGCGCAGAGCATCGCCACGACGAGGGCCGGGGGGACGGCGGCCACGGTCGGGGTGGTGACGAACAGGGTGGTGACGACCAAGGTGACAACCAGGGTGGCGACGACCAGGGTGGCGACCAGGGTGGTGGCGACCAGGGTGACAACCAAGGTGGCGACGACCAGGGAGACGGCTCGGACAGCGGAACCCCCGTCGATCTTCCTGCCGACTGGGCCGGGACCATCTCGACCGAGACTGTGCCCGCCTCCAACGGGACCCAGTACTTCGTCATGAACTATCTGTACGGGGAGGATCGGGCCGTGACGTCGATGACCGGCGAGGAGGTCGCGGGCCAGGAGTTCTTCGGCGGGACGGACGTCGAGTGCGAGGGCATCGCCTCGCTGGCAGGATCCTCGGCGAGCTGCCTGCTCACCGAGGGATCGCAGGAGCTCCCGATCGAGGCACGGCTGGTTCCTGTGGCGTTCGGCCATTCGGCGCTGCTGCTCAGCGCCGACGCCGACGGTCTCACGGAGCTGTCGATCCCGGAGGGCACGCCACTGGGACTCTGGGGGGCTGGGGTGGCGGAGCTCGAGAACGTCACTGCGGCGGATGTCGAGGATGCCGCGTTCAACGCGGTGCTGATGGCCGAGCACCCCGATGGTGATGTCCCGCCGGAGATCCCCATCGACTGCACCGTGCTCGACACCGGTGCGCACGCCACCTGCGAGGTCGCCGGAACGACCGACGGGGGCGGTGACGGCACCTGGTACGCCACCGCTCAGTCGGGGTTCGGATCTGACGTCACGTACCTGTTCTCCCAGTTCCCGGTCTGACCAGGGTGGGACGGGGTGGGGGCCCCGTCCCGTATCCGCGGTGCGCCGTGCTTCCCGGGGAGGGGGAGGCGCGGCGCATCGTGCTGTCCGGGCTCATGCGGATCCCTCCGGCCCGTCCTGGTCACGACGGCGCGCCGGGTGCGGCTCACGCCTATGCTCGTCCCATGGAGCAGCAGCGGGGGACCCCGTCCGGCTACGACTGGGAGCGTGGGTCCCTCCCGTCGGAGACGGAGATCTTCGCGCCAGCGCTCTCGTCCACGCCCGCAGCAGAGCGTCGGTCACCCGGCGCCGCCGGCCCGGATCCGCAGGGCGAACGGCCCTCGCGCGGCTTCCCGCCGTGGGCGATCGTCGCCATCGTCGCGCTGCAGGTGGTGGCGCTGGTCGGCTCCGTCGGCCTGATCGTCGGCGGCGCACTGCGGCTGCTCGATCAGGATCCGGACCCCGACCCGGCCGCGGCGCCCGCCACGCGCTCCGGGCAGACGCAGGAGGCCGCGCCGGACAAGACCCCCGGAGTCGTCACCGATGACCAGGGTGAGGAGCTCTCGGACGGCACCGGCGGCTTCGACGACCCGGCCGTCGTCGGTGAGCACACCCTCAGCTGGACGACGTGGACCGGCGGCACGATCAGCGTGAGCGCCCTCGCCGTGGATCTCGATGCGAGCCTTCCGGGCGCCCGGGGCACGACGGTGGTCGAGGACGGCTACCGGCTGGTCGAGGTGGCCTATCAGGTCGTCTACGACGGGCCGGGGCAGCTCGCCCCCGTCGAGGAGCTGTGGATCTCCGGGGAGTCCCACCGCGCCTACTACCAGGACATCGCGCAGGGGCTCCTCCCCGATCCGATGCAGGAGGTGCGGCCGCTCGGCAGCGGGCAGAGCGCCGAGTTCCACAGCCTGCTCCTGCTCCCCGACGACGAGCTCGACGGGCTCCGGCTCGGGGTGGAGACCTACAGCGGCGAGATCCTCTACTTCGACCCGCGGTGACCACTCGCTGCGTCGTCCCGCAGCAGCCCGGGTGCGTTAGCGTTGCCCGAGACGCACGGATCTTCGCCGCGCGCCGCACGCCACGCTGAGGAGGGGGACCCCGGCGCACGCCCGGCACACCATGGACCAGTCATCTCTGCGCACCCCTGCCCCGACGCCGCGCACCGAGCCGATGGGCGCCGGCGGGCCCGACGGACAGCGCCCTCGCTCCTCCCGGACGACCTTCTTCGCCGGTATCGGATGCGTCGCCCTGATCCTGGGACTGCTCCTCGGTGTGGGCGGCTTCTTCGGGGTGCGTGCCGTCACCGGCGGTGACCCGTCGGAGACTGCTGGCACCGAGACCGGCGGGACCGGGGAATCCCTCGAGGCCGCGCCCGTGGGCAAGGAGGCGGCTGTGCCGATGGGCACCACCTTCCCCGTCGTCTCGCCCGACGAGTACATCGGCGAAGTGCAGGTCGCCGTCACCGAGATCGACTGGGACGCGACCACGGAGGTCGCGGAGGCCAACACGTTCAACGACGCCCCCGGGTCCGGCGAGAAGTACATGCTGACCACGCTGGAGGCGGCCTTCCGCGGCGAGGGCACTCTCTCGACCGCGTTCTGGGTGAGCGTGACCTACGTGGCCGAGGACGGCACGGAGTACGGCGACAGCTATGCCATCACGCCCCTCCAGTCCCAGCTGCCCTGGGAGGTCGCCGACGGGACCGACTTCTCCCAGCAGATCGCCTTCCTGATCCCGCAGGACGCCCCCGAGGGCGGGCACATCGTGCTCTCCCCGGTCGTCGCCGCGGACCTCGAGGAGGGCACGTGGGTGACTGCGGCCTGACTGTGCCAGGCCGCCCGGGACCCTGCCCGACCGTGCCAGGCCGCGCGGGAGCATGCCCGGCTGTGCCGGACCCTGCCCGACCTCGCCTGAGCGCTGCGGCCGCGGTGGACACCGGGCCGCGCTCTGAGGCATGATCTATCTGAAACCCGCGGTATCAGACAACCGTGCGGGGATCCGCCACCCCTCGACGAAGAGATCGCGAAAGGTCACTGATGAGCAGCTACACCGAGCACGTCACCCGAGTCCTCACGGAGGACCGCGAGCACCCAGGCGTCGGCACCGTGGCCGTGCTGACCTTCGCCCCGCCCGAGGGCGAGGAGAAGCGGCCTGCGACCCTCGGTCCCCGCTCCATCGACGCCGTCACCGGCGCGATCGACGCGGCGCTCGACCGCGCCGAGGCCGGGGAGATCCAGGCCGTCGCCCTGACCGGCACCGGTCGCGTCTTCCTCGCCGGCGCCGATCTGTCGATGTTCACCGACCCCACCGCCGTCTCGAACGTCGAGGCCATGACCCGCGCCGCCCATGCGCTGCAGATCCGCGTGCGCACCAGCTCCGTCCCGGTCCTCGCGCACCTCAACGGGGTCGCGCTCGGCGGCGGCCTCGAGGTCGCGCTGATGGCCGACGTCCGCACCGCCCCCGCCGCTCTGAAGGGGCTCGGCGTGCCCGAGACCAGCCTCGGGATCCTCCCCGGCTGGGGCGGCACGACGCTCCTGCAGTCCGTCGTCGGCCCGGAGACCGCCGTGCGGATGATCCTCGAGGACCCCGCCCGCGACAAGCAGATCGGCGCCGACGAGGCCCTCGAGATCGGACTGATCGACGAGATCGCCGAGGACCTCGACGAGGCGCTCGACGAGTTCGCCGCGCTGATCGCCGCACACGTCGACGTCGACGACTCCGATACGGACATCGTCGACCCGAGCGTCGTCGAGGCCGCCGCCGCACCCTCGGCGCTCCCCGGTGCCTGGGCCGGCCGCGAGGCGCCCCTGCCCGGGGTCGGCACCCCCGAGGCCGAGGCCTTGCTCGACGCACTCGACGCCGCCCACGGCAGCGCCGAGACCCGTCGCACCTGGGCCGCACGGCTCGAGAGCCAGGGTGCGCCGGCCGTCGCCCGCGCCCTCGACCTGCTCCAGAAGCTGCCCGGCTCCACCCTGGAGGACGCCCTGGCCCGAGAGGCCGACGCGCTCGCCGAGCTCGTCCGCTCCGACGCCGCCGCGGCCTCGATGTACAGCGCCGAGCTGCTGCGCCGCGGCAAGCCCGACCGTCGGCCCGTCGACGGGGCACGCGAGATCCAGCGCGTCGGCGTGGCCGGCGCGGGACTCATGGCCGCCCAGATCGCCGCCCAGCTCGCCCTCGGGCTCCAGGTGCCGGTGATCATGCGCGACCTCGACGAGGCCACGGCCGCCAAGGGCCTCGCCGCCGCCCGCGAGGTCATCGCCCAGACCGCGGCCCGCGGCCGGATCGACGAGGAGACCGCGACGGCGATCGCCGGTGCGCTCGACGCCACCACCGACCTGCAGCAGCTCGCCGACTGCGACCTCGTGCTCGAGGCGGTCCCCGAGGTCCTCGCGATCAAGAAGTCCGTGTTCGCGGAGCTCGAGGGTGTCCTGTCCGAGGACGCCCTGCTGGTCACGAACACCTCCTCGCTGTCGGTCACGGCCATGTCCGAGGGCCTGGCCCACCCCGAGCGGGTCGTCGGCCTGCACTTCTTCAACCCCGTCGCCAAGATGCCGCTGGTCGAGGTGATCCACACCGAGGCCACCGACGAGGCCACCCTCGCGACCGGCCTCGAGGTGGTGCGCCGGTTGCGGAAGTTCGCGGTGCGCAGCGCCGATGCTCCCGGGTTCATCGTCAACCGCCTGCTGTTCCGGGTGCTCGGCGGGGTGCTCGCACCGCTCGACGCCGGGGCGGACCCGGCCGAGGTCGACGCCTCCCTCGACGCGCTCGGCCTGCCGATGCGACCGTTCGCGCTGCTGGACCTCGTGGGCCTCGCCGTCGCCGACCACGTCGGCACCGTGCTCCAGGGCGCGCTCGGCGACCGCTTCCACGCCTCGCCGGGGCTCTCCGTGATGGCGGAGAGGTCCGCGCACTTCACCGAGCGCAGCAAGGATGCCGTGCACCCGCCCGTCTCCCCGACGGTCGCGGAGGTCTTCGGGGCCGACGGATCAGGGACGGCAGGTTCGGACGCGCCCGGCGCGGACGGGTCTGCGGCCCTCGTCGGCGACGCTCTGCTGGAGCGGGTCCGCGACGGGCTCGCGGAGGAGATCGCGATCATGCTGGACGCCGGCGTCGTCGAGCGGCCCGAGCAGATCGACCTGGCGCTCATCCTGGGCGCGGGCTTCCCGCGGCATCGCGGCGGCATCACCCCGTACCTCGACGCCACCGGCACGTCCCAGCGGGTGGCCGGGCGCAGCTTCCACGGGGAGATGTTCACCCGGGGGTGAGCTCGATCGCCGTCCCATCGTGACCGGATAGCGATCTGGAGGGCGTCTCCCCGCCCGGTCGTCCACGTACGATGTGGCGATCGGGCCCAGGGGGGTTCGGCCTCACACAGACGTGTCGGGAGAGAGGGGACGGTGCCGGGTACGGCGCCGGAGGAGACTATGTCGCAGCCACCGCAGAACGGATGGGGCCAGCAGCCCCAGTCCGGTGACCCATTCGGCCAGGATCCGCAGGGCGGCTACGGCCAGCCGTCACCGAACGGTGGATACGGCCAGGGTCAGCAGGACCAGCAAGGGTTCGGGCAGGACCAGCAGGGCTTTGGCCAGGGTCAGCAGGGCTACGGCCAGGAGTCCGCGAACGGCGGGTACGGCCAGCAGTCCGCGAACGGCGACTACAACCAGCCGACGCAGCAGGACCAGCCCGGCGGCTTCGGGGATGCTCCGGCCTTCGCGCCGACCTTCGGAGGCGGCGGCCCGGGGCAGACAGAACAGCTGCCCGTGAAGAAGGGCCCCGGCAAGCTGCCGTTCATCATCGGCGGCTGCTGCGTGCTGCTCGTGCTGGCGCTGATCGTCGTCGGTGGAGGGATCTTCCTCTTCTCGCGCGGCGGCGAGCCCACCGGCGGCGGTGGCGGCGAGACCACCACCGAGGAGGAGACCACGGAGGAGGAGACCACCACCGAGGAGGAGACCACGGAGGAGGAGACTCCCACCGAAGAGGCCACCACCGAGGAGGAGGCGACCTCGGAAGAGGCCACCACCGAGGAGTCCGCCCCGGCGGGCGACGGCAAGGGCACCGAGGACGCCCCCTACGCACTCGGGGAGACCTTCACGATCGAGGACGGGGACGGCGGCAAGCTCGACGTCACCATCGGTGAGGTGAACTGGGACGCGACCGACGCGGTCATGGAGGTCAGCAGCTCCAACACCGCTCCCGGGGACGACTCGACGTACATCCTCGTGCCCGTGAAGATGACGTACCACGGTGACGGCACGGCCGAGCCGGGCTTCGCGCTGATGGTCGAGTACGTGTCGAGCGCCGGGAACACCTACTCCGACGAGTACGCGATGACGCCCAACGACTGGCTCGACGTCGGCACCCTCCACGACGGGGGCACCGGCGAGTGGGACACCGCCATGATCGTCCCCAAGGATCAGATCAAGGACGGCTCCTTCACCGTCGAGGCGCTCCTGGACTTCACGACGGAACCCACCTGGGTCGCCGCGTCGTGAGTCAGCCGCGAGACTGACCGGAGTCCCGTGCACGCACGGTTCGAAGAAAGCAGCCTGGCACGCTCAACGCGTGCCAGGCTGCTTCTTTCTGCGCCGGGGAACCTCGGGGCTGCTCAGCGCCGCGGGGCGGCCCAGGTCTCGAGCCGCTCGAGGGACTGCTCGATCGTGGCCCGGGACTTGCAGAACGCGAGCCGCAGGTACGAGCTCGCCTCGCCGGCCTGCCCATCCCGGTAGAACGCGGACAGCGGGATCCCCACCACGCCGGCCTCCCCGGGCAGGCGCTCACACAGGTCAGCGGCATCGGTCTCGCCGAACGGCGCGGCGTCGGCCACCGCGAAGTACCCGGCCTCCGGGACGCTCACGCGGAACCCGATCGAGCGCAGTCCGTCGGTGAGCAGGTCGCGCCGCTCACGGAGGTCCTGGGCGAGGTCGTGGAAGGCCGAGGTGGGCATCGTGAGGCCGGCGGCGACAGCAGGCTGGAAGGGTGCGCCCGAGGAGTACGTGAGCCACTGCTTGAGGCTCATGATCGCGGTGATCAGCTCGGGCCGGGCGGTGATCCAGCCGATCTTCCAGCCGGTCACGGAGAAGGTCTTGCCCGCCGAGGAGATCGACACGGTGCGGTCCTTCGCGCCGGGCAGCGTCGCGATCGGCAGATGCGCGGGACCGAAGGTCAGGTGCTCGTAGACCTCGTCGGTCACGATGATCGCGTCGTGCGCGGCGGCCTCGTCGACGATCGCCTGCAGCGCCCCCACCCACAGCATCAGGCCGGTGGGATTGTGCGGCGTGTTCACCAGCACCAGACGCGTGCGGTCGGAGAACGCGGCGCGGAGGTCCGCCTCCGCGACGTCGAGCACCAGGTCGCCGTCATCGCCCGTGCGCGAGGTGATCGGGACCGTGCGGTGCACGCCGCCCGCGAGGGCGATGATCGCCGCGTACTGGTCGTAGAACGGCTCGAGAGTCACCACCTCGTCGCCGGGCTCCACGAGCGCCAGGATCGTCGCGGCCAACGCCTCGGTGGCCCCGGTGGTCACCAGCACCTCGCTGGCGGGGTCCCAGCGCAGCCCGTACCACTGGGACTGGTGCTCGGCGATCGCCTCACGCAGCACACTCTCGCCGAGACCCGGCGGGTACTGGTTCTGACCGGCCCGGATCGCGGCGACCGCGGCATCGGCCACCACGGCGGGCGGGGCGTCGTCGGGGAAGCCCTGCCCCAGGTTCAGCGCGCCGGTCTCGGCCGCCTTCGCAGACATGCGGGCGAAGACGGTGGGGCGGGCCTCGCCGTCGATGAGCAGGCCGGCCGCAGCAGCGGCGCGGGTCCAAGGGCCGGTGGTCTCCATGACCCGAGTCTGTCAGAGAGGGGCGCGGTCCGCCCAGGTGGTCCGGGGCGCGCCCGACGATCTCCGCAGCGTTGGGGGAGCAACGGCAGGGGATTCAACAACGGGGGATTCAACGGCGGGGGAACACGAAGCGTCCATAGGTGACGTAGCGGAACGACGTCGAGACGATCTGTCCGATCAGCGTGCCGGAGATGTTGTCGGCCAGCAGCGAGTCCAGCCCCAGCGCGTACCGGGAGAAGCCCAGGCAGGACAGCTGCAGCCCGGAGGCGATCACGTTGATCAGGATGAACAGCATGATCGACCGGGTGGTGTCCGGGCGCGGGCGGTCGCCGAAGGTCCACAGGCGGTTGCCGAGGTACGTCAGGCAGGACGCGGCGGCGATCGTGAGCACCTTCGCCGTGAGCGGGTCGGCGTGCATGAGGCCTTCGCCCCATCCCTGGGTGGGGTGCCAGAACACCAGCAGGTTGTACATCGCGGCGTCCAGGAGGAACACCAGCCCGCCGACCACCAGGAACTTCAGCGTCGAGGCCAGGTGATCATCGATCAGGCCGCGAAGGGGAGGACGCTGGGTGCGTGGGGTGCGTGGGGTGCGTGGGGTGCGTGGGGTGCGTGGGGTGCGCGGCGGGCGCTGGGTCGACGGACGTGGTCGCCGCCCGGGAGCCTGCCGCTCGTCCGTCCCGGCGAGCTCGAGGGACGAGCAGGAGTCCCAGCCGGGGAAGGGTGTCGACGGATGATCGCCCGATGCGTGCGCTCCAGCCGCTCGACCGTCCGTCGGCCGGACATCCGTCGTCCCGTCGGTCGACGCCTGCCCGTCGTCCGGTTGCGGGGAGGTGTCGGTCCCGGGGGTGCTCGGCGCGCCAGACCCGGACGTCAGGGAGCGCGCGGACCGGGCCGGGTCCGCGATATCCGCCGGGGTCTCGGGGGTCAGCACGCCCGGCACTGTACCCGAGGCGTTAGGATCGGCCTCCTGTCGCAGCGACGGGTCGGAGGCACCTCACATCGAGGCCTCAGGACCCTGGGAGCGCGCGGCATGACCGTTGCGACGGGTCCGGCACTGCCCGGCGCCCTGGGAGCGCGCGGTCACGGCCGCCGCGTCGGCCCCGTCGTCCGTCCGGACGCTCGCCCCGCCGGGCGACCCCGTCGGACGGCCCCGTCGGACCGATCGCCGTGCGGCGCACACGATCACCACCTCGCAGGAAGAGAACGCCATGACCCACGTCGCCCTCACCATCGCCGGCTCCGAGACCACCGGAGGCGCCGGGGCGCAGACCGACCTGAAGACCTTCCATCAGCTGGGGACCTTCGGAACCGCGGCCCTGACCTGCATCGTGTCCTTCGACCCGAAGAACGACTGGGGGCACCGCTTCGTGCCCGTGGAGCCGCAGGTCATCGCCGACCAGATCGAGGCCACCACCGCGGTGCACGACATCGACACCGTGAAGATCGGCATGCTCGGCACCCCCGCCACGATCGACACCGTCGCCGCCTCGCTCGCCGAGCGCAGCTTCACCAACGTGGTCCTGGACCCGGTGCTGATCTGCAAGGGCCAGGAGCCCGGTGCCGCCCTGGACACCGACAACGCGCTTAAGGAGAAGATGCTGCCGCTGGCCACCTTCGTCACCCCGAACCACTTCGAGGCCCTCGCCCTGTCGGGCATGGAGTCCATCGAGAGCGTCGAGGAGCTCACCGAGGCTGCGAAGCGCATCCACGACACCTACGACGTGATCGTGCTGGCCAAGGGCGGCGTGGTGCTCGAGGGCGAGGACGCGGTGGACGTGTTCTACGACGGTGAGCAGACCGTCGAGCTGCGCAGCCCCAAGATCGGCCAGGAGCGGGTCTCCGGCGCGGGCTGCACGCTCGCCGCCGCCGTCACCGCCGAGCTGGCCAAGGGCGCCACCCCGCTCGAGGCCGCCCGCGTGGCCAAGGACGTCGTGGTCAGCTCCATCGAGAACCGTCAGGGCGGCCATGCGCCCTTCGAGGCCGTCTACCAGGGCAACTACCGGGCCTGATCTGCTGGTTGGCTGGCCTGTTGGCCTGTTGGCCTGTTGGCCTGTTGGCCTGTTGGCCTGTTGGGCTGCTGGTCTGCCGGTCGGCTGGCCTGCCGGTCTGCAGGGCTGCTGGATCGCCGAGTTGCTGACTCGGCCGGCCTGGCTGGGCGGGGCCGTCTGGGCGCATCGCATCCACTGGCGGGCAGTGTGCAGGGAGCCGCTATATGGCGGATCCTGGGCACCTGGCGCCCGTGGGTGCGCAGGGTGACGCCCCTGGTCACGAAATCGTTCCGACATGCGATCGATCGAGGCCTGATCTGGACAGATGCCCCGATTCCGCGCATTCTCGGACCATGAGTGACAGCAGCAAGCCCACGGGAGCGCACCGCGCGGAGACGCCGGCAGCGCGTGGCGCGGAGACTCCGGCAGCGCACGACGCTGGGCGGTCCGACCCCGGGACGGACAGTTCCGGCACCGCCAGGACGGTCGGGCCCACGGACGGTTCCGGCACCGCCCGGACGCCCCGCGCCTCCCGTTCCGGCGGCGCCCCGAAGGAGATCGGCGAGGCGCTGATCTCGCTGCGCGGCGTCGACAAGTTCTTCGGCGACTTCCAGGCGCTGAAGACCATCGACCTCGACATCCACCGCGGTGAGGTGGTCGCGCTGATCGGGGCGTCCGGCTCAGGCAAGTCCACCCTGTGCCGCTGCATCAACCGCCTCGAGACCATCAGCGACGGGGAGATCACGATCGATGGCGAGCGTCTGCCCGAGGAGGGCAAGGACCTCACCCGGCTGCGCAGCGACGTGGGCATGGTGTTCCAGAGCTTCAACCTCTTCCCGCACCTCAAGGCGATCGACAACGTGACCCTCGGCCCGCGCAAGGTGCGCGGCGCGAGCAAGGCGGAGGCCGAGCAGCAGGCCCGGGAGCTCCTCGAGCGCGTGGGACTCGCCGACAAGGCGAACTCCCTGCCCACCGCGCTCTCGGGCGGTCAGCAGCAACGCGTGGCCATCGCCCGCGCCCTGGCGATGAAGCCCAAGGCGCTGCTCTTCGACGAGCCCACCTCCGCCCTGGATCCCGAGGTCATCAATGAGGTGCTCGACGTGATGGGCGAGCTCGCGGAGCAGGGCATGACGATGCTCGTCGTGACCCACGAGATGGGTTTCGCCCGCCATGTCTGCGACCGCGTCGTCTACATGGACCAGGGCGAGATCGTCGAGCAGGGCGAGCCCGAGGAGTTCTTCACCGCCCCGCGCAGCGACCGCGCCAAGGCCTTCCTGTCCAAGATCCTCGCGCACTGACAGTCCGCCCCGTCTGCAGCGCCCGACCCGCAGTGCCAGACCTTCAGCACCAGACCTTCAGCTCCGCCGGAGCGACCCGAGAGACCGGAGAGATCCATGACCCCCACCCCCTTCCGACCCGGCCGACGCGCCGTCGTCGCCGCAGCGGCAGCCCTGCCCGTCGGCATCGCCCTGGCCGCCTGCTCGAGCGACACCGGCGCCGGCCCTGACCTGGGCGGCGGCTCCGACGACGGCGGCGCGGGCAGCCCCTTCGGTGACGCGGTCGCCTCCGGTCCGGTCGCCGCGGACGACGTCGTCTCCGGCAGCGCCTGGGCCACCGCCATCAAGGAGAAGGACAAGCTGGTGCGCGGCGGAACCCTCGCCAACCAGGTGTTCTCCCTGGCCAGCACCTCCGGTGGGCAGCCGACCGGTTTCGACGCGGGCCTCACCCAGCTGCTTGCGCAGTACATCCTCGGTGACGGGGGAGCAGAGAAGGTCGAGTACATCGACACCACCGTCGAGACCCGCGAGACCCTCGTCGAGAACGGCACCGTGGACTGCGTGATCGCGACCTACTCGATCACCCCCGAGCGCCTCGAGGTCATCAACTTCGCTGGCCCGTACTACCTCTCCGGCACCGCCATCCAGGTGCGCACCGAGGACAAGGACACGATCTCCGGCCCCAAGGACCTCACCGGGCTGAAGATCGTCACCCAGTCGAACTCGACCGGTGTGCAGGCCGCCGAGGAGAACATCCCGGACTACGACGAGTCGCTCGTCCAGACCCTCCCGGACAACGAGTCCTGCGTCGCCGCGCTCAAGCAGGGGCGGGCCGACGCCTACGTCCTGGATCAGGGCGTCCTGCTCGGCAACTCCGCCGCGGACCCCGAGGTCACCGTCGTCGGCGATCCCTTCGTCGACGACCCGTACGGCGTCGGCCTGTCGAAGGATGACGACGACGCGCTCGAGTTCGTGAACACCTTCCTGCAGGAGATCATCGACTCCGGCACCTGGAAGGACCTGTGGACCGCCACCATCGGCGAGGTCATCGACGGCGAGGCCCCTGAGCCTCCCGTCCCGGGCGATCTCCCCGCCTGATCCGTCGCCGGTGCGGCGGGCCCCGCACGGAGCCCGCCGCGCCGACCGACCTCCCCGTCCCGAGAGGCACCGATGCAAGCCATCGCCGAGAACATCCCCCTGCTGGTGCAGGGCATCGCGTACACCGTCGCGCTGACCCTGCTCGGCTACGTGCTCGCGCTGATCGTCGGCACCGTCCTCGCCGTGTGCCGGGTCAGCCCGATCCCGCCGCTGCGCTGGGCCGCGACCATCTACGTCGAGATCTTTCGCAACATCCCGCTGCTGAGCCTGCTGATCCTCATCGCCTTCGGCCTGCCGGACGTGGGCCTGCGCCTGCCCTACTTCTGGTGCGGCGTGCTGGGGCTGACCCTCTCGTCGGCCGCCTTCGTGTGCGAGAACGTGCGCTCGGGCATCAACACCGTGCCCGTGGGCCATGCGGAGGCCGCGCGCTCCATCGGCCTCGGATTCTTCGGGACCCTGCGCTACGTGGTGCTCCCGCAGGCCTTCCGCACCATGATCCAGCCGCTGGTGAACGTGTTCATCGGCACCGTGATCGGCTCCGCGCTCTGCTCGGCGATCGCGGTCAGCGAGATCACCTGGGTCACCCAGACCCTCAATATCCAGTACGCACAGGCCGTGATCATGTTCCTGGTCGCCGGCGCCGTCTACCTCGGGATGTCGCTGGGCGGCTCCGCCCTCGGCGGAGCCCTCGAGCGGGCCGTCTCCCCGGACCCCCACGGCTCCTCGCGCCGCCGGAACACTCTGGACGTCACGGCAGGAGCGCAGGCATGAGCGCCTCCACAGCACCCGCCGCCCCCGCCTCCCGCGCCACCCGCCCCCGACGCACCTCCAGCACCGCGACGCAGGTGCTCTTCGACGCGCCGGGCCCCAAGGGGCGGGCGCGCATCGCGCTGCTGTCGATCCTCAGCTCCGTCGCGATACTGGCCGTGATCGGCCTCGGGCTCTGGCAGTTCCAGAAGAACGGGCAGCTGGACCCGAACAAGTGGGTCGTCTACCTGCGGGCCGACTACCTGGCGTTCCTCGGCCGCGGACTCCTGGGCACGCTCAAGGTCACGGCCGTCGCCGCCGTGGTCGCCTTCCCCTTCGGCCTGCTGCTCGCCCTGGCGCGGCTGTCCCGGTTCGGGGCGCTGAGCAGGGCGGCGACCGTCTGGATCGAGTTCTTCCGCGGCATCCCGATGCTGCTGGTGGTCTACGCCTTCCTGCTGGCCCTGCCCGCCTACGGCGTCACCGTCCCGCGGTTCTGGATGCTGGTGATCCCGATGATCCTGGTCTCCGCCGCGACCACCGCCGAGGTGTTCCGTGCCGGCATCAAGGCCGTGGACGTCGGGCAGCACGAGGCGGCTGCCGCGATCGGTCTGGGCCGACGCGATGCGCTGCTCAGCGTGATCCTGCCGCAGGCCGTGCGACTGGTCCTGCCCAGCCTGATCCTCGCCCTGGTCACCCTGCTCAAGGACTCCACCCTCGGCTACGTGGTCAGCTACAACGAGCTCCAGTTCCAGGGCAAGACGATGGTCTCGATCACCCGCTACCTGGTGCAGACCTACGTGGTCGTCTCGATCATCTACATCGCGCTGAACTTCCTGCTCACCCGGATCGCGCTCGCGCTGGATGCGCGGATGAAGGCGCGAGCCTCGGCGAGCTGAGGGAGTTGAGCGCGCTGAACAGGCTGAGCGGGCCGAACAGGTGAGCGAAGGCCTCGGGACGGCCTGCCCGTCGGCGGGGTCGGCGAGCCGTTCGGTCGGTCGGGGTCCGATTTAGGCGGTGCACGCCCCACGCCGTGTGTCGGACCGATACCGTACTGTCCTGTGCTCCGGGCACCCGCCCGGCGGCCCCGATGCCCACGGGCACCGGACCGGTCGGCGTCCGCCGCCGCTGCCCTCGACGACCCGTGATGGGGGATTGTCCGTGATCGGATTCGAGAACGTCCGCAAGGAGTATCCCGGCGGCACGCTAGCCGTCGAGGACTTCAGCCTGGAGATCGCCTCCCACGAGGCCCTCGTGCTGGTGGGAACCTCGGGCTCCGGCAAGACGACCCTGATGCGGATGATCAACCGCATGGTGGATCCGACGTCGGGCCGCGTGCACATCGACGGCGACGACGTGGCGAGCCTGGACCCGGTGCAGCTGCGCCGCAGCGTCGGCTACGTCATGCAGGCCTCGGGTCTGCTGCCCCACCGCACCGTGCTCGACAACATCGCCACCGTGCCCGTGCTGCGCGGCACCTCGAAGAACGAGGCCCGTCGGCGCGCCCACGAGCTCATGGAGACCGTTGGCCTGGACGCGGCGCTGGCCCGCCGCTACCCCGGGCAGCTCTCCGGCGGCCAGCAGCAGCGGGTGGGCGTGGCCCGCGGCCTCGCGGCCGACCCGAACATCCTGCTCATGGACGAGCCCTTCGGTGCCGTGGACCCCATCGTGCGCCGGGAGCTGCAGCAGGAGCTGATGCACCTGCAGCGGGATCTGAAGAAGACGATCGTGTTCGTCACCCACGACATCGACGAGGCCTTCCTCGTCGGCGATCGCGTGGTGCTCCTCAAGCCCGGCGGCGTCATCGCCCAGATCGGCACCCCGCAGGAGATCCTCTCAGATCCGGCCGACGACTTCGTGGCGAGCTTCGTGGGCGCGGACCGCGGGATCCGCGCCCTGCACGTCGAGCGGGTCGACGGGCGCGACGTCGTGGTCGATGCCGACGGGCGCGCCGCCGGCGTGCTGGAGTCCCGCGCCGCCGCAGGACGTGGGCCGGCGGGTGACGGGCCGACGGGGGAGAGCACCCGGGGCGGCCAGCCGATCAGTGACCAGCCGGCCAGTGACACGCCGACCGGTGGCCAGCCGAGGGGGGCGACCTCGCCGTGAGCTGGGTGCTCGAGAACCTCGACGTGATCGCGGGCTACACCGGCTCTCATCTGCTGCAGGCCATCCCGCCGATCCTGGTCGCGTTCGTGCTGTCGCTGCCGCTCGCGAAGCTGGCCAACTCCCGGGGCTGGCTGCGCACCGGTGTCACCACCACCGCCGGGCTGATGTACGCCATCCCCTCGCTGCCGCTGTTCGTGCTGCTGCCCGGCCTGCTCGGCACCGGCGTGCGCAGCCCGCTGAACATCTCGATCGCCCTGTCGCTGTACGGGCTCGCGCTCATGGTGCCGGCGGCGTCGGACGCCTTCCGGTCCGTGAGCCGGGACGTGCTCGGCTCGGCGACCGCCCAGGGGTATGCGCCGTCGGCCCGCTTCCTGCAGGTCGAGCTGCCGCTGGCGGGCCCCGTGCTGCTGGCCGGGGTGCGCGTCGTCGCGGTCAGCACGATCTCGCTGGTCACCGTCGGCGGTGTGCTCGGCGTTCCCAGTCTCGGCATGCTCTTCGTGGATGGGTTCCGCCGCGGCATCCTCGCCGAGATCGGGGCCGGCGTGGTGCTCACCGCAGTGCTCGCGCTGCTCACCGACGCCCTGCTGGTGCTGCTGGGAAGGGCGCTCATGCCGTGGTCACGGACCAGCACCCGACCCCGCACCAGGGCCCGACCCCGTACGCAGGCGCAGACCCAGCCCCAGACCGGGCCCCAGACGCAGGCCGGGTCCCCGTCGCCGGCGCAGAGCAATGCGGGGAGGCAGTCATGAACGGCAACCCGTACCTCGAAGCCTTCGCCTGGCTCGGGGATCCCACGCACTGGTCCGGGCCCTCCGGGATCCCGATGCGCACCCTCGAGCACCTCGGCTACACCGTGCTGGGCGTGGCCGTCGCCGCCCTGATCGCCATCCCGCTGGGCCTGTTCGTGGGCCACACGGGGATCGGCAAGGGGATCGCGGTGACCGCCGCCGGTGCCGCCCGAGCCCTGCCCACCCTGGGCCTGGTCACCCTGTTCGCCCTGATGGTGGGGATCGGGCTCACCGCGCCGATGCTCGCCTTCGTGATCCTCGCGATCCCGTCCCTGCTGGCCGGGGCCTCCTCGGCCGTCGAATCCGCGGATCCGGCCACTGTCGATGCCGCCCGCGCGCAGGGGATGACCGAATGGCAGATCCTCACGCGGGTCGAGGTGCCGCTGGGGATGCCGCTGATCGTCGGCGGTTTCCGCGGGGCGACCGTGCAGGTCGTGGCCACGGCGATGCTCGCCGCCTACGTCGGGAACGGGGGCTTGGGCCGCTACATCTTCCTGGGGCTCGGCTCCCAGGACTACCCGCAGATGATCGCCGGGTCCGTGCTGGTGATCGCCCTCGCCCTCGTGCTCGACCTCGCCCTGCTGCTGACCCAGCGACTGACCCTGCCCCGCGGCACCCGTCCCGCCTGACCGCCCGCCCGCCTGACTGCCTGATCGCCCGCCCACTCGATTGCCCACCACGATCGCAAAGCCCCGCCTGTCTCAAGGAGAATCATGTCCATCCACAGCACCCGTCGTCACCTGCTCGGCGCGCTCGGTCTCGGCGGCGTCGCACTCGGCGCGGCCGCCTGCAGCTCCTCGGATCCCTTCGCGGAGGAGGACGGCGCCGGCGGCGGCTCATCGGACGGCGGCGGTTCGGCCGATGCCGGCACGATCGTCGTCGGCTCGCAGGCGTACTACTCCAACGAGATCATCGCCGAGCTGTTCGCCCAGGTGCTCGAGAAGGCCGGCCTCACCGTCGACCGCCAGTACCAGATCGGCCAGCGCGAGGTGTACCTCCCCGAGCTCGAGAGCGGCGCGCTCGATGTGATGCCCGAGTACACGGGCAACCTGCTGCAGAACTACGAGCCCGACGCGGAGTCCGCGAGCCCCGAGGAGATCCACTCGGCGCTGTCCGAGGTGCTCCCGGACGGGCTGCGCCTGCTGCCCTTCGCGCAGGCCACCGACCAGGATTCGTACACCACGACCTCCGACTTCGCGAGCTCGAACTCCCTGACCACGATCGCGGACCTCGCCGGCCTCAAGGACCTGAAGATCGCCGCCAACAGCGAGTTCGAGGTGCGCCCCTATGGTCCCGAGGGCGTCAAGACGGTCTACGGCGTGGACGTCACCGTGGTCCCCGTCGAGGACGGCGGCGGGCCGCTGACCGTCCAGGCCCTGACCGACGGGGACGTGCAGCTCGCGGACCTCTACACCTCCGACCCCGCGATCATCGCGAACGATCTGGTGCCGCTCGAGGATCCCGAATCGCTGATCCTCCCGCAGAACGTGGTGCCGGTCGTCTCGAAGAAGGTCGACGATGATGCCGCGGCGGCGATCACCACGGTGATCGAGGCGCTCAGCGCCGACGACCTCGTCGAGCTGAACCGGCGCAGCGTCGAGGAGCAGGCGAGCTCCGCGGACATCGCGAAGGGCTGGCTGGGGGAGAAGGGCCTGGTCTGATGCGTATCGCGGTCACGGGAGCCACCGGGAAGGTCGGCGGGGAGGTCGCGCGCCTGCTCACGATCGAGGCCGACGGAGAGGGCCGGCTGCGCCTGATCGTCCGGGACGCGGCACGGGCCCCGCGGGAGCCCGGCGCGGAGATCGCGGTCGCGGACTTCTCCGACGCCGCAGCCTGTCGCGCCGCGTTCGCGGACGTCGACGCCCTCCTGCTGGTCTCGGCCGGGGAGGCCGTGGACCGCATCGAGCAGCATCGCACCGCGATCACGGCCGCCGCGGAGGCCGGGGTGGGCCATATCGTCTACACCTCGTTCCTCGGGGCGTCGCCGAGCGCCGAGTTCACGCTCGCCCGTGATCATGGCGCCACCGAGCAGCTGCTCCGGGACTCGGGCGTGGCCTGGACGTTCCTGCGCGACAGCTTCTACGCCGACGTGCTGCTCGACTTCGCCGGCGAGGAACGCCTGATCCGTGGCCCGGCCGGGGTGGGCCGCTGCGCGTACGTGGCCCGCGCGGACGTCGCCGAGGTCGCTGCGAGGATCCTGCGCGACCCTGCCCCGTGGGCTGGGCGGGCCCTGGACCTCACCGGCCCGGTCGCCGTCACCCTCGGGGAGGCCGCGCTGCTGATGACCCGGGCGCGCGGTGCCGAGTACGAGTACGTCGACGAGACGCTCGAGGAGGCGCGTGCCTCCCGGGCCCCGTACGGAGCCCCCGACTGGCAGGTCGACGCCTGGATCAGCACGTACACCGCGATCGGATCCGGCGAGCTCGACGTGGTCAGCGGGGACGTCGAGCTCGTGCTGGGCCGGGCTCCCCGCACGCTCGAGGAGACCGTCGCGGATCCGCTGTGATCGCCCCGGATCTGCTATGACCAGCGGCGATGACCGGGCGGTCGGCTCGCGGATGACATCGCCCCGTCGACGCGGCACAGTGAAGGCATGACGAGCAACGAGACCCATGTGACCGTGACCCGCACCATCGACGCCCCCGCGAAGGACCTGTTCAGCCTGCTGACGCTGCCTGCGCGGCACCACGAGTTCGACGGCTCGGGCACCGTCCGGAACTCGGACGACACCGAGCGCATCGACAAGTCCGGCGAGAAGTTCGTGATGAACATGCACCGCGACGCGATGGGCGGCGACTACCGCACCCACAACTTCGTCACCGCGTACGACGAGAACAAGATGGTCGGCTGGCAGCCCGCACCCGAGGCGGACGATGGCACCGCCCCCACCGAGCCCCTCGGCTGGGAGTGGCTCTACGAGCTCAAGTCCCAGGGCGCGGACTCCACCGAGGTGAGCCTGACCTACGACTGGTCCAAGGTCACCGACGAGAAGCTCCTGAAGCAGGTCGGCTTCCCGGCCATCCCCGAGGAAGACCTCGAGCAGTCGCTCAACCTGCTCGCCGCGGCGGTCACCAACCCCTGATCGCGCCCGGGCAACGGCTTGATCGGCCCTGCGCAGCACGGCGGCGCCTCCCGAACGGGAGGCGCCGCTGTGCGTGTGGGTGATGCAGAGCCATGGATGATGCGGAGCTGCGCGCCACTGCGGGACTGCGCGCCGATGCGGAGCTGCGCGCCGACCTCCAGGCTGGCACAGCGACGGCGCGGTCAGCAGAGGGCGCCCGGACACGCCGAGAGGGTCGGTCTTGACTGCGGGCCGGACTCTGTCACTCTGGGGGACAGGCGGCACCGTGGCCGCTCACCGAGCACGAGGAGCTCCATCATGCGTGTTGCCGACACCCACGCCACCTCGAATGACGTCCCTGATGAGATCAAGCGCAGCATCCGCATCAGAGCGACCGCCGAGACCGTCTTCGCGATCGTGCGCGAGCCTGGCTGGTTCATCAACGACGGCGAGTACCGCAAGCACGAGGTGCGGACCGCCGGCGGGATCTCCCGGATCAAGGACTCCGTGTACGGAATCTGCAGTCTGTCGGCCACGGTGCACGAGCCGCCGAACAAGGTCGGCTTCCGCTGGCTGGGAGGAGGCATCGGGGCGATCTCCGACGCCTCCAACAGCGTCGTGTTCACCATCGATCCCGTCGGCTCTTCGCGGTCCGACGAGGTGCGGCTGACCGTCCAGGAGAGCGGATTCGCCCGGCTCGGAGAGGACGTCGCGGTGCGTCGGAAGAACTATGAGGAGAACGCCCTCGGCTGGGACCAGCAGCTCGAACTGGCACGCGACCTGGCCGAGAGGCGTTCGGATCCTCGCGGGCGCGACTGACGGCTGACCGGACCGTCCTCGGCGTGCCGTCCAACGCGGGTGCAACCATAGGGTTGCACCCCGGTCCGTCGTCTGGCACGCTGTGGGGAAGCGGTCGTCGCGGCCGCGCCCCCACGCCGAGGAGCAGGTCATGACCGACCACGACCCCCGTCTCACCACGGACGACGTCCCGGACGAGATCGAGCGCAGCATCCATATCGACGCCACAGCCGAGACCGTCTTCGCGATCGTCTGCGAGCCGGGGTGGTACATCAACGACGGGGAGTACCGCGAGCACGAGGTGACCACCGACGGTGCCGTGTCCACTGTCGTCGACCCCGTGCACGGCACGTTCTCGATCGTGACCGAGGCGCTCGAGCCGCCCCATCGTGCGGTGTTCCGCTGGCTCAGCGGTGCGTCGGCCGGAGCCGCGGACGACGCCGATGCCTCGTCCACAGTCGTCGAGTTCACGATCCGCCCCGACGGTCCGACCGCGGCAGACGGTGTGCAGCTCACCGTGCGCGAGCACGGTTTCTCGACGATGAGCGCCGACGCAGCGGTGCGTCGCACGACCTTCGAGGAGAACTCCCGGGGATGGATCGAGGAGCTCGAGGTCGCGCGCACGGTGGCGGAAGCCGCGAGGTGAGCCCGCGCCCCGAACCGGACCGCCGGCTGTTCCCGACGGACCCAGCGGGGGCGCCGGACCCGTCGGATGGTCTGCTCGGTCCGGGTGCTGACGCCGTCTTCACCGCGCTCGCGGACCGCACCCGCCGGCAGATCCTGGTGCGCCTGGCGGAGAAGCCCGATGACGCGGGCGCCGTGGCTCGCGATCTGGGACTGTCCCGGCAGGCCGTCGCGAAGCAGCTGCGGATCCTGGAGACCGCCGGGATGGTCGACGCCCAGCGGGTATCGGCGAGAAGGGTGCACTCGGTCGAGCCGTCGCGGATCCTCGCGGTCTCCGATCTGCTCGGGACCGTGGGCGGCGGTTGGGATCGCCGGCTCGCACGGATCAAGGAGCTGGCCGAAGCGGGGGAGGGGCCCGACCGCGGCGAGGAACCACCGCGCAGGTGAGCGGTCTATCCTCGGAGGATGGGCAGGGTCACCGACACCACGCGGATCCGCACCGTCCGGGTGCGTGAGGGCACGCTGTACGCCGGTCGCAAGGGCGACCACGTCGCCGTCGAAGAGCCCTTGGACATCCGAGTGAACGGCCAGCAGCTGTCGCTGACCATGCGCACACCCGGCCACGACGTCGAGCTCATCCACGGCTTCCTGCACGGCGAGGCCGTGATCCGCGACCGCGAGGACATCGTCGAGGCCCGCTACTGCGACGGCGCCGTGGTGGACGACGGCAGCGGCTTCGCGCGCAACACGTACAACGTCATGGACTTCACGACCTCCCGGCCGCAGCTGCTGCCCCTGGTCACGAAGAACTTCACCACCACCTCCGCGTGCGGGGTCTGCGGCTCCGAGAGCATCGACGCGGTCCGGCAGAAGAGCCGCTACACGCTGCTGCGCAGCTGGGCCATCGATCCCCGCGCGATCCTCTCCGCCGCCCGCGAGCTCACCGATCACCAGCCCGTCTTCGCCCGCACCGGCGGTGTGCACGCCGCTGCACTCGTCGACCTCGAGGGGAACCTCCTCGTGGTGCGTGAGGACGTGGGCCGTCACAACGCCGTGGACAAGGTGATCGGCTGGGCCCTGCTCGAGGACCGGCTGCCTCTGCGTGACTGCTTCCTGCTGGTCTCCTCCCGAGCCAGCTTCGAGATCGCCCAGAAGGCGTATATGGCCGGTATCCCGATGCTGGCCTGCGTCTCCGCAGCGACTTCGCTCGCCGTGGAGACCGCCGAGGAGTTCGGGATGACGCTCGTCGGCTTCACCCGCGCGGCCGAGGACGGCGACGGCCGCATGAACGTCTATACCCACCCCGATCGCCTCGACCTCTCCGCCGTCGAAGGCTAATCGGGGCTGCGGGGCTGCGGGACCGGCGGGGACAACGGGCAACGGCGCAACGGCGCAACGGGGAACGGCGCAACGGGGCACCGTGGCCAGTAGGGCCAGCAGGACCAGTAGGGCCAGCAGGACCGGCGAGATCAGCAAGGCCAGCGAGACAGGAAGGTGCCGCCGAGACGATCACTTCACTGGTCACGCTGGAAATCTACCGATAGCGTCTCAGGGTGAACACCACTGAGCATTACGACTTCTGGGCACAGGCCCGCACCGCCCATCCGGACCTCCCGCCTGAGCCTCCGGAGGCCTGGGCCTTCGGCGCCACGGCTGAGCAGGCCGACGAGCTGCTGGCTCTGGTGCTCGCGGGCATCAAGACCGCCACGGCCTCCTCGCTGCAGGACTACGCCGATGACGGTGAGCCGCTGCCCGCGGTCGGGGACCTGTCGATCGTGCTCGACGGAGCCGGGGCGCCGAGCGCCGTGCTCGAGGTGGTCGCGGTCGAGGTGACGCCCTTCGACAAGGTCACCGAGGAGCATGCCCGCGCCGAAGGGGAGGAGGACCGGACCCTGGCCAGCTGGCGCCGTCTCCACGAGCAGTTCTGGCGGGAGCACTCAGCCCACGGCTTCGCCTCGGACATGCCGGTGGTCTGCGAGAGCTTCCGAGTGCTGCACGCGGCATCCCCGCGACGTTCCTGATGCCGCACTGCGCCGAGGAGGGTCGGCGGTCGCTGCACTGGGCAGGCCGATGGTGATGTGACGTGGAGATATCGCCACGGCTCATCACCAGAGGCCCGGCGCCGACTCGGCACCGTGCCTCAGGGCCGGGCCGGGCCGAGTGGGGCCGGGTCGAGTGGGGCTGGGCTAGGCCGGGTCGGGTCGAGTGGGGTGGTATCTGGTGGCGTGAGGTGTGCGGGGTGGCCGGATATAGCGGAGCCTGCACACCTGGTGCCGGTGGACGCGAGCGGCCGCGGCTACGGGCGAGCGGCTGCGGGTGGATCAGCGCAGCGCGAGCAGGCTCATCGCGGTGACCTCGTCGATGACCAGGTCGGTGGCGACGCCGGCCCGCAGCGCGGCCCGCAGGGGAAGGGCCTTGCGGGTGCCGGCCGCGAGCAGCAGGCGACGGGGGATCCGTGCCAGCTGGGAGGGGTCCGGGCCGGAGCAGCGGGCGTTCATCGCGATGTCCCGGTAGGTGCCGTCCGCGCGCAGGAAGACGGTGCACACGTCCCCGACCGCCCCGTCGGCCCGCAGCGACCGCAGGTCCTCGCCGGTCAGGTAGTTGTTGGTGTAGACGTGGCTGGGCACGGCCGCATCGAAGGCACCCACCCCGAACACGGCCAGGGTGCACTGCTGCTGGGTCTCCAGCACCCGGTGCACGGAGCGCTCGTGCCACATCGCATCCCGGGTCGCGGCGTAGTCGAAGAAGGCGGGCACCGGGAAGTGGTGCACGGTCGCGTCCCAGAGCGCGGCGGCGCGGGAGAGCACCGTGGAGACGTAGGTGAGGCCCGAGCCCTCGGTGTTGATCGCCCCGTTGAGCTGCACGATCCGCAGCCCCGGCACCGGGCGCGGTTGCAGTGACCCCACCAGGGCGGCGATCGTGGTGCCCCAGGCCATCCCGATCGTCATCCCCGGCTCGAGCATCTCGTCGAGCATCGTGGCGCCGGCGTCGGCCACCGCCTGCAGGCGCTCGCGCTCGTCCTCGGTGGCGCCGGCGGCGATCACGTGCGCCTGGACGCCGTACAGCTGGGAGATCCGCCGGCGCAGCTCCTCGACCCGGTGCGCTCCGGGCGGACGCAGCGAGATCTGCACCAGTCCGGCCTCCCGGGCATCGCGCAGCATCCGCGAGACGGTCGACCGCGAGACGGACAGGGCGCTCGCGATGGCTTCCATCGTCTGGCTCTCGCCGTAGTACATCCGTGCAGCCGTGAAGGCCGTTTCGAGGCGGTCGTCGGGGGTCATGCCCTCAGTGTTGCACGTTCGTGCACGCGGCTTGCGTGATGGTGCACGGAGGTTCCACGATGGCTCCGGGTGCCGCAGCCAACGGCGGCCCCCACTGCGACGGCTCCGGCACCAGGATGCTCGGCCCCGACGGCCCGATCTCTGAGGATCGATCCCGAGGTCCGACGTCGAGGACCGGACCTGAGGAATCAGCCGTCGCGGCGCAGACGTCACGGCAAAGGAGCACCCACGTGTCCGATCAGCATCGGTCAGAACTCACCCCGGGGAACCGGGCGGAGCATCTCTCGCGTCTTCGCGCCGCGACCCCCCAGAACCCGCTCGACGTGCTCGTCGTCGGCGGCGGCGTCAACGGCGCCGGCGCGGCCTTCGACGCCGCGACGCGAGGGCTCAGCGTGGGCCTGGTGGAGACCCGCGACTGGGCCAGCGGCACCTCCTCGCGCTCCTCGAAGCTCATGCACGGCGGCCTGCGCTACCTCCAGATGCTCGACTTCAAGCTGGTCGCCGAGGCTCTGCGCGAGCGCGACCTGCTCATCCAGCACACGGCTCCGCACCTGGTGAAGCCCATCAAGTTCGTCTTCCCCTTCTTCAAGAAGGTCGTGGACCGGGCGTTCATCGGCTCCGGCGTGATGCTCTACGACGCGATGCAGTCCGTGGGCCGCAAGCGCGCCGTGCCGATGCACCGCCACCTCCTGCACGACAAGATGCTCGACGTCTTCCCGGCCCTGGACGGCGAGAAGGCCGTGGGCGCGCTGGAGTACTACGACGCGCAGGTGGACGACGCCCGCTTCGTGATGATGCTGGTGCGCTCCGCCGCGCAGCACGACGCCTCGGTCGCCAACTACACGAGCGTCGTCGACTACCTCCACGAGGGCACCCGCGTGATCGGCGCCCGGGTGCGCGACGAGGAGACCGGCGAGGAGTTCGAGGTCCACGCCCGCGACACCATCCTGGCCGGCGGCGTCTGGACCCAGGACCAGCAGGACCTCGCCGGGGCCGACGCCGGCCTCGAGGTGCTCGCGTCCAAGGGCATCCACATCACGATCGCCCGCGACCGCATCCCCGCCGTCCCGGACACCGGCATCATCACCCAGACCGAGAAGTCCGTCCTGTTCATCATCCCGTGGGACGAGTACTGGGTCATCGGCACCACCGACACCCCGTGGACCCAGGACCCCCGCGACGTGGGCGCGACCGCCGAGGACATCGAGTACGTGCTCGAGCACGCCAACGCCGTGCTCGCCGACGATCTCACCCGTGAGGACGTCATCGGCGTCTACTCCGGCCTGCGCCCGCTGCTGCAGCCGGTGCGCAAGAACTCCGAGGGCGGGTCCACCAAGGTCTCTCGCGAGCACACCGTGATGGAGATCGAGCCGGGCCTGTCCGCGATCGCCGGCGGCAAGTACACCACCTACCGGGTGATGGCCGAGGACGTCGTCGACTTCGCGATCAAGGACACCCAGCCCGGCCGCCCGAGCCTGACCCGTTCGGTGCCCGTGATCGGCGCCCAGGGCTACGAGTCCCTCGTGCGAGACAAGCAGGAGATCGGCCGACGCTACGGCCTCGACGAGATCCGGGTGGATCGTCTGCTCTTCCGCTACGGCGCCCTGCTCTCGGACGTGCTCGCGCTGATCGACGAGGACCCCTCGCTCGGCACCCCGCTCGAGCACGCGCCCCGCTACCTGCGCGCCGAGGTCCTCTACGCCGTGCGCGCCGAGGGCGCCCGCCACCTCATCGACGTGCTCCAGCGCCGCACGCGCCTGGACTACGAGACTCGCGACCGCGGCGTCCACGCGGCGCCCGAGGTCGCCGCGCTCGTCGGCCCTGAGCTGGGCTGGGACGACGCCACGCGCGACCGCGAGGTCGAGACCTACCGGGACTTCATCGCCGCCCGTCTGGACGGCGAACACACCACCAGCGATGAGCAGGCCGCGGCTCGCCTCGCCGACGCCCCGGAGGTGCCCTCCCGACGATGACGTTCCGGTGCCCGGCGACAAGAGCCGGGCACCGTGCGGGGCGCGCACCGTGCGCGCCCCAGCGGAGCTCCCTCGGGGCTCCGCGACCGGTCGATCAGGGTTCCGCCCGACGCGCCCCCGCTCCACGACGAGCGGCAGGGCTGCGCCACCCGAGGGGCATGCCGCGTCCATCGACGCCGCGGCGCCCCTCCCAGGGACCCGGGCTCGACCGGATCCCGATCCGCACCGACGCGGATCGCTAAGGAGAACACCTGATGGAAACGATCGGAACGATCCTGCTGTCGGAGATCGCGGGCACCGCGATGCTGACGCTGATGGGTGGTGGCGTGGTCGCCAATGCCATCCTCGGCAAGACCAAGGGCAACGGCGGCGGCTGGCTGATGATCAACTTCGGCTGGGGCCTCGCGGTCTTTGCCGGTGTGTGGGTCGCCTTCAAGACCGGCGCCCACCTCAACCCCGCCGTCACCCTCGGCCTGCTCTTCAGCGAGGCCACGGAGTACGCGCCGGGCATCCCGATGACGGTCGGCACCACCCTCACGTACTTCCTCGCCGAGCTGATCGGCGCGTTCCTCGGCGCCGTGCTGGCCTGGCTCGCCTACAAGACCCACTACGACCAGGAGACGGACCCCGGCACTATCCTGGGCACCTTCTCCACCGGCCCGGAGATCCGCTCCAAGGGCTGGAACCTGGTCACCGAGATCATCGCGACCTTCGTGCTCGTGTTCGTGATCATCATGTTCGGCAACACCCCGAACGAGCTCGGCCCGCTCTCGGTCGCGCTGCTGGTGCTCGCGATCGGCGCCTCCCTCGGCGGTCCGACGGGGTACGCCATCAACCCGGCCCGAGACCTCGGCCCGCGCCTGGCGCATGCAATCCTGCCGATCAGGAACAAGGGCGGCTCGGACTGGGGATACTCGTGGGTACCGGTCGCCGGGCCCCTGATCGGCGGCGCGCTCGCGGGCGTAGCCTCGATCGTCTACTTCTGATCATCCGATCCGACCGACTCAGCGGCCTCGCGACGGAACGTGGCGCTGCGACCTCATGACAGCTCATCCATGACGACTCATCCATGACGAAGGAGTTCCGATGAACGACGACACCATGTACATCATGTCCATCGACCAGGGCACCACCTCCACCCGCGCGATCGTCTTCGACCACGGCGGCCAGATCGTCGCCAGCGGCCAGAAGGAGCACGAGCAGATCTTCCCGAAGTCGGGCTGGGTCGAGCACGATCCCAAGGAGATCTGGAAGAACACCCGCGACGTGGTCGGCAAGGCGCTCGTGGAGGCCGACATCAACCGCCACCAGCTGGCGGCCGTGGGCATCACCAACCAGCGCGAGACCGCGGTGGTGTGGGACAAGAACACCGGCGAGCCGGTCTACAACGCGATCGTCTGGCAGGACACCCGCACCCAGAAGATCTGCAACGAGCTCGCGGGCGACGAGGGCGCCGACAAGTACAAGGAGCGCGTGGGCCTGCCCCTGGCCACCTACTTCTCCGGCCCCAAGGTGAAGTGGATCCTCGACAACGTCGACGGCGCCCGGGAGAAGGCCGAGGCCGGCGACCTGCTGTTCGGCAACACCGACGCCTGGCTGCTGTGGAATCTCACCGGCGGCACCAGCGGCGGCGTGCACGTCACCGACGTCACCAACGCCTCGCGCACGATGCTCATGAACATCGACACCCTGGACTGGAACGAGGACATCGCGAAGGACATGGGCATCCCGCTGTCCATGCTCCCGGAGATCAGGTCCTCCTCCGAGGTGTACGGGAAGGGTCGCAAGAACGACCTGCTCATCGACACCCCGATCGCGGGCATCCTCGGCGACCAGCAGGCGGCCACCTTCGGCCAGGCCTGCTTCGAGGTGGGCCAGGCCAAGAACACCTACGGCACCGGCAACTTCATGCTGATCAACACCGGCGAGGACCTGGTGCGCTCCGAGAACGGGCTGCTCACCACCGTCGCCTACAAGATCGGCGACAACAAGCCGGTCTACGCCCTCGAGGGATCGATCGCCGTGACCGGCTCGCTCGTGCAGTGGGTGCGCGACAACCTGGGCCTGATCAAGGACGCCCCCGAGATCGAGGACCTCGCCAAGAAGGTCGACGACAACGGCGGCCTGTTCATCGTCCCGGCCTTCTCGGGCCTCTTCGCCCCGCACTGGCGCTCCGACGCCCGCGGCGCGATGGTGGGCATGACCCGCTTCCACAACAAGAACCACATCGCCCGGGCCACCCTGGAGGCCACGGCCTTCCAGTCCCGTGAGGTGCTGGACGCGATGGTCGCCGACGCCGAGAGCGAGGGCGTCGAGCTCTCCGAGCTCAAGGTCGACGGCGGCATGGTCATGAACGAGACCCTCATGCAGTTCCAGGCCGACATCCTCGGCGTGCCCGTCGTGCGCCCGAAGGTCATCGAGACCACGGCGCTCGGTGCCGCCTACGCGGCCGGCATCGCCGTGGGCTTCTGGGACGGCGAGCAGGACGTCATCGACAACTGGGCCGAGGACAAGCGCTGGGAGCCCGCGATGGACGACGAGACCCGCGACCGCTACCTGCGCCTGTGGAAGAAGGCCGTCGAGCGCACCCTGGACTGGGTCGACGACGACACCGAGGCGCTGTACAGCTGATCGACGAACTGCGAACGCGGAGCAGTCGGCGAGGTACGAGCCAGCCGTGCAGTGTTCGCGGGAGGGGATCAGCAGTTCCACACAGCTGAACCAGCCGACTGTGACCACGCCAGTGCGCGCTGGGCTCCCATCGAGGGAAGCCCAGCGCGCACTGTCATGGGCGGGGCGGGTGATCGCGGGGCATGTCACCGTCTGGCAACGGAGGGCGTCTTCGGCCGGGACGGGGCGTATCCTCGGCGTCACCCTTCAGCACCGACGCCCGCACGGCGTCCCGTCACCATGTCCCCGAGCCGGCCCCGCGCCGCCGCCGGGTTATGACGGGGCCCCGTGCCCCGATCCGCAGCGTTCGTCCCGAGCGCGCTCCGTCCGACCGTCCGCCCCTCGACCCCCATCCCGACCACCTTCCCCACCCCAGAGATCGGAGTCCTCTCATGGATCTCGTCTTCAAGATCATCGCCCTGACGGTGTATTTCGCCGCCATGATCGCCATCGGCCTGTACGCCTTCCGCAAGACCTCGGACGGCGAGGACTACATGCTCGGCGGGCGCCAGCTGCACCCCTTCACCGCGGCGCTCTCCGCCGGCGCGTCCGACATGTCCGGCTGGCTGCTGATGGGCCTGCCCGGCGCGCTGTACATGAACGGTCTGGTCGAGGGGTGGATGGCCATCGGCCTCACGCTCGGTGCCGGCTTGAACTGGGCGTTCGTCGCGCCGCGCCTGCGTCAGTACACGCAGATCGCCGGCAACTCGATCACCGTGCCGAGCTTCTTCGGCAACCGTCTGCATGACCGCACGAACATCCTGCGCGTCGCGGCGGGCGTGATCATCCTGGTGTTCTTCACCTTCTACGTCTCCTCCGGCATGGTCGCCGGCGGCGTGTTCTTCGAGTCGACGTTCGGCGGCTCCTACCTCATGGGCATGCTGCTGGTCGCGGGCGTCACCATCTTGTACACGCTGTTCGGCGGGTTCCTCGGGGCCAGCTACACCGACGTCGTCCAGGGCATCATCATGATGATCTCCCTGATCGCGGTCCCCATCACCGCGATGATCGTCGTCGGCGGACCGGTGGCGATGTTCGAGTCCGTGCGCGAGGTCAACTCCACCTTCGGCTCCCTGACCGCCGGCGGCACCTTCATCGGCATCGTCTCCTCGGCCGCATGGGGCCTGGGCTACTTCGGCCAGCCGCACATCATCGTGCGCTTCATGGCGCTGCGCTCCTCGCGCGACGCGAAGTACGGCCTGGTCGTGGGCATGAGCTGGATGATCATCTGCGTCCTCGGCGCCGTGTTCACCGCGCTCGCCGGCCTGGCCTACTTCCAGCAGAACGCCGATGCGGTCCTCACCGACGCCACCAACGGCGAGTCGGTGTTCCTGGACCTCTCGCAGCTCCTGTTCCACCCGCTGATCGCCGGCTTGCTGCTGGCCGCGGTGCTGGCGGCGATCATGTCCACGATCTCCTCGCAGCTGATCGTCTCCAGCTCCGCGCTGATCGAGGACCTCCTGGGCGGCGTGGGCATCAAGCTCAGCGCCAAGGGTGCCCTGTGGGGCGGCCGCATCGGCGTGCTCGCCGTCGCGGTGATCGCGCTGATCCTGGCCATGAACCCGGACAGCTCCGTGCTGGGCCTGGTCGGCTTCGCCTGGGCCGGTTTCGGCGCCGCCTTCGGACCGATCGTGCTGCTGTCGCTGTTCTGGCGCCGGCTCACCATGGCCGGTGCGGCCGTGGGCATGGTCGCCGGCGCTGCGGTGGTCTTCATCTGGGGCCAGTTCACGCCCGACGTCGCCTGGGGCCTGTTCGGCGATCAGCATCTCTACGAGATCGTCCCCGGCTTCCTGGTCTGCCTCGTGCTGGCGATCGTGATCAGCATGATCACTCCTCAGCCGCCGGCGAAGGCGATGGAGGAGTTCGACGAGATGCTCGGCTCCCTCAAGACCGGAGAATTCATCGATCATTCGGCCGACGCGGAGCCTGCCGGCTCCGGCGCGACCGGTTCCGGCTCGGCGGTCTGACCCGCCCAGAACGCCTGATCGACACCCGGCGCCCGCCCGACGAAGGACCGTCGGGCGGGCGCCGTCCTGTGTGCGCGCTGCTGGATCGGTTCCTGCGGATCAGGCGGCGAACAGCCGCTCGTCGACAGGGCCCGCCACGCCGGGCCGCACCGAGAACAGGGACCCGGCCTGCGGATCCTCACCCTCGGGGAGGTTCTCCCGGCTGGTGGTGATGAACAGGGTGCCGCGGTCCTCGCCGCCGAAGGTGCAGGCCGTGACCTGCCGCGCCGGGACCTCGATCCGGGCGGCGACCGCTCCGCGCCCGTCGAGGCCCAGCACCTGGCTGCCGCCGTGCATCGCGACCCATACGTTGCCCGCCGCGTCGAGCGTGAGCCCGTCGGGGGAGCCGTCCTGGTCGGTGAGATCGGCGAAGGGCCGGCGATGGGTCAGACCGTCCGCGTCGGACCAGTCGAACAGGTCGACCCGGTTCGTCGGGGTGTCGACGTAGTACGCGAGAGTGCCGTCGGCGGAGAAGGCGAGCCCGTTGGAGATGGTGAGGTCGCCGACCTCGCGGCGGGTGGTGCCGTCGGGCAGCAGGCGCCACATGGAGGCGCCGCCGGGGCGGCCGTCATAGGCCATCGAGCCGCACAGGAACGAGCCGTCGGGCGCGATCGCCCCCTCGTTCATCCGCACATCCTCGTCCCACAGGGGCGGGAGCAGGCTCATCGAGCCGTCGGGATCCTCGAGGCCGAAGCCCTTCTCGAGGGCGAGCACCGCGCCCCCGCTCGAGGCGGGGCGCACGCAGGCCACCACCGGGCTGGGGGTGGAGAGCCGTTGCACCGTGCCGTCGGCGGCGAGGTGCATGAGGTCGCCGGCGAGCATGTCGACCCAGCGCAGCCCGCCCCAGGTGTCGGACCAGTACGGGCCCTCGGCGTGATAGCAGATCGAGTCGGTGAGGCGGTCGGCGTGCATGAGGGCTCCATTCGCTCGGAACTGCGGTGCGGCCCACCGTACGGGGTGCAGCTGGTGACGGGTACCCGCGGAGGGAGGAGCAACGGGCTGGCGAGGGCTGGGCGGCGGGCCGCCGCTACTCAGCGCGGCAGCGCTCCGAGGGCCTGCGCGACCGGGACGGCGCTCGCCGCGGCCCAGGCCTGGGGCCGGCACGCGGCGGGATAGGGGAGCGGCGGATCGACATCGTCGCCGCTCGTGCCCCCGAACAGCTCGGGCAGGCGCTGGTCGAAGCCGTCGGCCGCGCGGAGCAGTCCCCGGGCCACGACCTGCGCCTCCGCGTCGAACCCCGCGCGGAGCAGACCGCGCAGGATGTACCCGGTGTCATGGGTCCACACGCTGCCTCCGTGGTACCGCAGCGGCCCGTAGGCGCCGTTGGTCGTGGACAGGGTGCGGATCCCGAAGCCGGAGAACAGGCTCAGATGCAGCAGACGGTCCACCACCTGGCGCTCCTGCGCCGCATCGAGGATCCCGGTGCCGAGCAGGTGGCCCATGTTCGAGGCGACCCCGGTGACCGGGTGCTTCTCGCCGTCGAGGGCGAGCGCCACGAAGGGCCCCAGCTCGTCCTCGCACCAGAACGTCTCGTGGAAGCGTGCGTGCAGGCGCTCGGCCCAGGCGCGGAGGCGGCCGGGGAGGCTGGTGCTGGAACCGTCCCTGGACCCCTCGAGCAGTGTCGACTTCTCGACCGGGCCCGACTCCTCGAGCAGATCTGGCTCCTCCAGCAGATCCGACTCCTCCAGCAGATCCGCGGCGTGCCGGGCTGCGGCATAGGCGTATCCCTGCACCTCGGCCGGGGCGATCGCCCCGGTGGCGACGGAGCCGTCGGCGAAGCGGATCGAGTCCCCGGAGTCCTTCCAGCCCTGATTCGCCAGGCCGTGCCCGGAGTCGTCGAGGTACTCCAGCAGAGCGTCCCCGTCGGCGTCGGCGTGCTCGAGCAGCCAGAGCGACGCCGCCTCCAGCGCGGGCCGCAGCTCGGCGAGGACCGCGTCATCCAGCCCCGCGCGCCGGGCGTCGTGGAGCAGCTCGATCCACAGCGGGGTGGCGTCGATCGTCCCGTAGTAGACCGGCGGCAGACGCGTCTCCACCATGTCCATGCCCTGGGCGCGCACCTCGTGGAGGATCTTCCCGGGCTGCTGCGCGGTCTCCACGTCGACGATCGTCCCCTGGTGACGGGCCAGGGTGCGCAGGGTGCCCTCGGCGATCGAGCGGTCCACCGGCAGCGCGAGAGAGGCGGCGATCAGCGCATCACGCCCGAAGAGGGTGAAGAACCACGGGGCGCCGGCGGCGAAGAAGGTCTGGGCGGGCTCGCCCGGCACCTGCAGACGCAGTGCGTCGAGGTCCGACAGGGAGCTGCGCAGCAGGCGGTCGACGGCGCGGGACTCCGGGGTGGGGGCCGTTGCGGTGCCGGGCTCGATCGAGGCGGCGGGATCGGTCGAGGCGACGGGATCGGTCACCGCGGCCGACGGCGCGATGGCGCCGGCCCACGGCTCGCTCGCTGCCTCGAAGGGGACCGACGGATCGTCCAGGTCGAGGCGCCAGGAGGCGAGCGCCTCCCCGCGGGCCGGCGCCTCGAGCGCAACGGTCCAGGTCACGATGGGCCCGTCGGCCGAGAGGACCTCGTCGGGACCGCGCGAGACTGTTCCGGCACCCACGGTCAGCCGTGCGCGACCGCCCTCAGTCCCGATCGGCCACCGGGCCGTGCCCGGCTCGAGGGTGACAGCCGGGCGGGCCTCGCCCTCGGCGAGCGCGAGGCGATGGTCCTTCACCGCGGACATCGACATCCCGTCGGCGATCAGCGCGAGGCGGAGCACCACGCGGCGGGGACGGTCGTCGTCGGAGACCAGGCGCAGCTGCTCCCGGAACCCGTCGGCGTGCGCCGTGCGGGTGCGTTCGAGGGTCAGCAGCGGATCGCCCGCTCTGTCCGCCGTGGAGACGACATCACGATGGACGATCTCGTCGGCGGCCCGCACCTGCACGCCCAGTGGGGAGAGGTCCGCGGCCCGGGCATCGCAGCGCAGGTCGGAGACCACCCGGGTGTCCCCGAGGTAGATGCCCTCGGCGCCTGCGCCGAGCATGGCGCCGTCGGGCCGCGACCAGGCCTGGACCGGCGCGCGGAGCACGCCGACGAGATCGTGGACGAACGGCTGGTGCCGCGGGATCGGGCGCTGGGCGTCCAGGGGCGGCAGGGCGGTCGAGGCTGCCCCATCTGTCGGTCTGCCCGCGTCCTCGGAGTGCAGGCCGGGCGAGGTGCTCTCGTGCATGGATCCTCCGATCGACGGCAGGCCGGTGCCTGACGGTCAGCCCTCGCTCTGCATGCTCGCGAGGGAGTGGGCGATGTCGCGGGTCGCGGGGTAGAGCTCGCGGTACATCCGGTAGAGCTCGTCGTAGCGCGCCGTGGCGGCGGGGTCCGGCACGCAGACGCGATCGATCGAGTTCCAGGCGTCGGTGTCCTGGCCGTGGACCGCGCGCGCGGCGAGCATGGACGTGCCGTAGGAGGCACCGACGGTGCGGCGCGGGATCTCCTGGGCGAGGCCCGTGACGTCGGAGACGATCTGCGGCCACAGCTCGTTCTGGGTGCCGCCGCCCACGGCGACCACCCGCTCGACGCGCACACCCGCTGCGCGCAGCTCCTCGAGGTGATGGCGCACGCCGTAGGCGGCGGCCTCGAGGGTGGCCCGGTAGAGATCGCCGCGCGTGTGCGAGAGGGTCAGCCCGGCGATCACGCCGCGGGCCGACGGGTCGTGCATCGGGGAGCGCTCCCCGGCGAAGTAGGGGAGCATGAGCAGGCCGTTCGCGCCGACGCCGCTCGCTGCCGCCTCCAGGACCAGGTCCTCGAAGTCGGCCCCTCCGGTCAGATCGCGCATCCATCCGGTGATCGCCCCGGAGCTCGCCATCCCGCCGGACAGGGTGAAGGTGCCCGGCGTGGTCCCGGCGGTCACCCACATCGCACGGCTCGGGGCCGGCTCGGCCGTGATCGCGACCAGGAACGTCGTGGTGCCGTACATGAGCATGACGTCTCCGGGCGCAGTGGCGCCCACACTGATCGCCTCGGCCCAGGCGTCGGTGCTGCCGGCGACCACGGGCGTGCCCGCCTCGATGCCGCTGAGCCCCTGGGCGGCAACGGCCGTCACGGTGCCGGCGACGTCGCCGGACCAGGCCAGCGGCGGCAGCTCCAGTCCCGGCGCGACCTGCTCGGCCCAGGGTCGATGCCAGTCCAGGGTCTCGGTGTCGTAGAGCGGGGTGACCATGCTGGCGCTCGCGTGATCGAGCACGTACTCGCCGGTGAGGCGGAACGCGAGATAGGACGACGGCATGAACAGGTGCGTCGCCCGGGAGAAGACGTCGGGCTCGTGATCGGCGACCCAGCGGATCTTCGGGCCGGCGGCCTGGGAGGAGAGCACGCAGCCGCTGCGGGCGAGGATCTCGTCCTCGCCGAAGCAGTCGGTGAGCTCCTGGATCTGCCGCTCGGCGCGGGTGTCGACCCCGTAGAGGATCGCGGGGCGCACGGGCTCCCCGGCGTCGTCGGCCAGCACCACGCACGGGCCCATCCCCGACACGCCGATCCCGGTGACGCGAACATCTGTGCCGGCGGTGAGCTCGGCGGAGATCCCGACGAACTCCTCCCACCACACCCGGGCGTCCATCTCGACATGGCCGGGCGCGGGACGCTCGACGGCGTGCTCCCGGGTCGCCGTGCGCAGGATCGTCCCGTCGAGCGCGACGAGCACCCCCTTGGCGCTGGACGTGCCGATATCGACGCCGAGCACAGCCTCCTCGTACTTCGTCATCGACCAGCCCTTTCGTCGCCGCCTCGGCGTGATGGCCCGGTCGGATCCGCCGATGGGCCTGCTCCATACTGCCACTGACCGCGCCCCGATATGCGTCGCTCCGGCACCGCGGCCCGGACCCGTACCCGGGCTCGGATCGCCTCCCGGGAGGGGGCCCGATCTGCTCGGCGTGGGCGCGCCCGGCTCCGACGTCGATAGGATCGGCAGGCAGAACATATGTGACCCGGGCACATCCGTGCCTCGACGCAGGGGTCGGGGACGGACCGACGACGAGACCGGACTGACGACGAGACCGGACTGACGACGAAAGGAGCGGGCATGCTCGAATCGACCATGGATCCGCAGCTCCTGCACCGCGCGGCGTCCGCGTACTACCTCGACAACCTGCGCCAGGCGGAGGTGGCCGAGCACCTGGGGGTCTCCCGCCCGACGGTCAGCAAGCTGCTCACCGAGGCCCGGCGCATCGGGATGGTGCGCTTCGAGGTCCTCGACGTCTCCGGCCCCGATGTCACCGATCTGGAGAAGCGGCTGCGGGACCTGCTGGGCATCGACCGGGTGCGGATCGCCCCCGGCGATCAGCGCGAGCGGGAGTTCCGCGGCATCGGTGACCTGCTGGGGGAGGAGCTGCGCCGGCTCGAGCTGCGGCGCGGCGACGTGCTCCTCATCTCCTCGGGCACGACCACGCGCGCCGTGAGCAGGATGCCCGGCATGCCCGAGCTGCGCGGCGTGATCATCGCTCCCACCGTCGGCGGTCAGCAGGAGTCGGATCCCGTCTTCCAGACCAACGAGATCGTGCGGAACCTCGCCGACCGCACCGGCGGCGACCCGCGTTTCATCTTCGCCCCGGCCCTGCCCAGCCCCAGCCTGTGGCGCTCGCTGCAGGCCGATCCGAGCTTCATGAGCATCACCGACCTGTGGACCCGGGCCTCCGTGCTGGTCTCCGGCATCGGCGCCCCGTACTCGAGCCGTGAGTCCCTGACGTCCGTGGTCCCGCGCGATGACCCGTCGCTGCGCAGCGCGGTGGGCGACGTGTGCCTGCATTTCTACGACGCCGACGGGAACACCCTGGTCTACCCCGGCTCGGACCGTCTGGTGCGTCCCTCGGCGGAGGTCCTGCGCGCCATCCCCACCTCGATCGCGCTCGCCGCCGGGCGCGGCAAGGCCCTGTCGATCCGGGCCGGGGCGAAGGCCGCGCTGTTCACCACGCTGATCACGGACGCGCCGACGGCAGAAGCCGTTCTCGCCGACACGGAGTCCGAACAGGGCTGATCGGGACAGGGCGGGACGGAACGGGGGCTGAGTAGGACGGAACGGGACTGAGCAGGTCTGGGCGGATCGTCGCCCGCCCTTGGGTCTGTCCTGGTGTCCGCCCCTATGCCTGCCACAGTGCCTGCCTCTGCCCCCGCCTCTGCGCACGCCACGTGCCGACATCACGGTCGAACATTTGTGCTTGACGAATGTGCGTCCTGTGCCTAGGCTCACAGGTGACCGGCTTCTGCGGCCCGGGGTGGCCAGGCCCTCCGAGCGGATCCGTGGACGGCGGCCGCCGGTGCCGCGCAGTGAGCCTGAACGTAGTGAAGGAGAAGTGTCGAGATGACCGATGTCCCCAAGACCATGCAGGCCGTGGTGATGCACGCGCCCGAGGACTACCGCCTCGAGGACAAGGACGTGCCCACCCCCGCCGCCGATGAGCTGCTGATCCGGGTCGAGGCCGTCGGCGTCTGCGCGAGCGACCTGAAGGCATACGCCGGTGCCGCCAAGTTCTGGGGCGACGAGAACCGTGAGCGCTGGGTCGAGCCCGGCATCACCCCCGGCCACGAGATCACCGGCCTGGTCGTCACCGGGTCCGACGAGGCGCTCGCGCTGCATGGCGTGAAGCTCGGGGACAGGATCGTCGTCGAGCAGATCGTGCCCTGTGAGGAGTGCATGTACTGCAAGCGCGGCTGGTACTGGATGTGCGGCCCGCACGACATGTTCGGCTTCAAGCACTACGACGGCGGCATGGCCGAGTACATGATCGTGCCCTCGCTCGCCCGCGCCCACACGATCTCCCCCGAGATCCCGCCGCACCACGCCGCGTTCGCCGAGCCCCTGAGCTGCTCGCTGCACGCCGTCGAGCGCGCGCAGCTCACCTTCGACGACGTCGTGGTCGTCGCCGGCGCCGGCCCGATCGGCCTCGGCGCGATCATCGGTGCCTCGCACAAGACCCCCAAGATGGTCATCGCCCTCGACTTCGACGAGCACAAGCTCGAGCTCGCGAAGAAGTGCGGAGCGGACCTCACCCTGAACCCCTCGAAGGTCGATGTCTACGAGGAGATCCGCGCCCTGACCGGCGGCTATGGGGCCGACGTGTACATCGAGTGCACCGGCCACCCCAGTGCGGTCTCGCAGGGACTGAACCTGCTGCGCAAGCTGGGCCGCTACGTCGAGTACTCGGTGTTCAAGGAGAACGTGTCGGTGGACTGGTCGATCATCTCCGACGACAAGGAGCTCGACGTGCTCGGCGCCCACCTCGGCCCGCACTGCTGGCCCGCCGCCATCAAGATCATCGAGTCCGGCGTGCTGCCGCTCGACGAGATCTGCACCCACCAGTTCGGCCTGAAGGACGTCCAGAAGGCCCTCGACACCGTCGCCGACTCCGCCGGCGCCTCGATCAAGGTCTCGATCCTCCCCGGAACCTGACCCGTCCGGCCGCGGTGCCGACGGCTCCGCGGCCGCCGACGCCGACGTCGTGGTCGGAGCGTCCCGCCTGACGCTCCGGCCACGGGGTCCCGGCGATCAGCCGCTGCCCATCCCACCTACGAGCCTTCCGGATCGCAGTCGTTCCGGACCACCTCACCCCTAGTCGTTCCGGACCGCAGCCGTTCCGGATCACTTCACCCCGCTGGGCGTTCCGGACCGCAGCCGCTCCGGATCACCAGCTGTCGATCAGCACCACGGACGTCCGGTGAGCTCGACGCCGAGCTCGCCATCCCGCCGCACACGGCCCGCCGATGAGGGCAGGCCCGCGCCTCCCATCCAGGCCACCGCGTGGTCTGCCCCCGGTCCCGTCGCCGCCCGCAGCAGACGGCCCGCCGGGCCCCTCCAGAGGAAGGCTCTCCATGAGCACAGCAGCAGTCGCCGAGCACGGGAGCCGCCCCCGCCCGGCGCGCCCGCCGAAGAGGCACCTGGGCCGGTGGATCGCCGCCGCGCTCACGGTGCTCGCCCTTCTCGTCGTGGTCCTGGGCACCAAGGTGGTGCCCGACGGGCAGGAGGAGGTCGCCGGGCCCGCCGCGTTCGACAAGGCCACCTTCGGAGCGCAGGAGTTCCCGACGGTGCAGAAGCAGGTCACCGAGCAGGCGGTCCCCGCGACGGAGCTGGCCGCGGCGATCGCCGCGGACCCGAAGGCTGCCGCCGCGGACCATGGCGTCGAGGCGGCCGGCAACACCGTGTACAGCACCACCTTCACCGGCACGGTCGGGGAGGGGCAGGCCGGTATCTACGACGTCGCCATCGAGGGCATGCCGAAGAACGTCACCGTGCGGATCCAGACCGGCCCGGCCATCAACGGCACCGAGCTCCGCGACGCCACCGGGAACTACGGCTTCGGCCAGTTCACGAACCAGATCGAGTTCCAGGACGCCGGCGCCGCCCTCAACGAGGAGATGAAGAAGCAGGTCCTGGATCCGGTCGATCCGAGCACGCTGAGCGGGAAGACGGTCACCGTGACCGGTGCCTTCACCGCCATCAACCCCGAGGGCTGGCTCGTCACCCCCGTCTCCCTGGAGGTGGCATGAGCACCGCGACCGGGTCCGTCGCACCGGAGGACAGTACCCGTGGCGACAGGGTGCTGGAGGCCCGTGACATCGTGAAGACCTACGGCGGCACCCGGGCGCTGAAGGGCGTGAACTTCGAGATCCACCGCGGCGAGGTCACCACCTTGTTCGGGGAGAACGGGGCCGGCAAGTCCACGCTCATGAAGATCCTCTCCGGCGTGGAGCAGCCCACCTCGGGGCAGATCGTCCTCGAGGGCGAGCCGGTCACCTTCGCCACCACGAACGACGCGCGCGACCACGGCATCGCGATCATCCATCAGGAGCTGAGCCTCGCCCCGAACCTCTCGGTGCGCGACAACATCTTCCTGGGCCGCGAGATCACCAGAAACGGGGGAGTGGACTTCGCCGAGGAGACCCGGCAGACCGCCGCGCTCCTGGCGGAGATGCACCTGGACGTGGACCCCTCCACGATGGTCGGGGACCTGCGGGTGGGCCAGCAGCAGATCATCGAGATCGCGCGCGCCCTGTCGATCGACGCCCGCATCCTCATCATGGACGAGCCGACGTCGGCCCTCGCCGCCCGCGAGGTCGAGATCCTGTTCGAGATCATCGAGGACCTCACCTCCCGTGGCGTCTCCCTGGTCTACATCTCGCACCACCTCGAAGAGGCTCTGCGGGTCACCGACCATGCGGTGGTGCTGCGGGACGGCTCCATGACCGCCCGCGGCCGACGCGAGGAGATCGACCTGGACTGGATCGTGCGGCACATGGTCGGCGAGAACTTCGACCTCGGCACCGCCCCGCAGGGCTACGACTTCGGGGAACCGGTGCTGGAGATCCAGGAGCTCACGGTGCTGGACCCCGAGAATCCTGAGCGCGCGGTCGTGGATCAGCTGTCCCTCGAGGTCCGCGAGGGTGAGATCGTCTGCGTCTACGGCCTCATGGGGGCCGGTCGCACGGAGCTGCTCGAGGCCGTCGCCGGTCGCGGGGAGATCGCCGGGGGCCGGATCCTGTTCCGCGGCGAGGAGCTCGGCACCGAATCGATCCGCGATCGCCTCGCGATGGGCATCGGCCTGGTCCCCGAGGACCGTCAGCGCGACGGATTGGTGCCGACGATGACCGTCGGCCAGAACCTCACCCTGGCGAGCATCACGCAGTTCCTGCGTCGCGGCTTGACCTCGCGTCGTGCGGAGACGTCCCTGGCCACAGGGTTGATCCACGACGTCACCGTGAAGGCGCCCGGGCCCGACGTCAGCATCGGGTCGCTCTCCGGCGGCAACCAGCAGAAGGTCGTCATCGGCAAGATCCTCGCGACCCGGCCCGGCGTGATGCTGCTGGACGAGCCCAGCCGCGGCATCGACATCGGCGCCAAGTCCGAAGTCTTCGGCCTGCTCGCGGACCGTGCCCGCGAAGGGCTGGCCGTCGTGTTCTCCACCTCCGAGATCGAGGAGTGCTTCGGCATCGCCCATCGCATCGTCGTGCTGCACCGCGGCCGCATCTCCGCCGAGTTCGGGCCCGACGCCGAGAAGGCCGACGTCATGGCCGCCTCCGGCGAAGTCGTCTCCTCCTGACCCTGCTCCCTGAACGGATACGCCTCATGACCTCCACCGCCGCAGGCGACGCGCCCCGGATGCCCGACAGCCCGACCCCCGACAGTCCGACGCCCGACAGCTCGAAGCGGGGCTCGTCGACATCTGGCTCCTCGACGCGGGAGCGCTCCTCGCTCGACATCTCCAAGGTCCTCATCGAGAGTCGGGCCTTCCTGGCCCTCGCGCTGATCATCGTCATCTTCTCGCTGCTGTCCCCGAACTTCCTCACGGTCGACAACCTCCTGATCATGTCCTCCCACGTGGCGATCTTCGCGCTGCTCTCCCTGGGGCAGCTGCTCGTGGTGCTCACGGGCGGCATCGACCTGTCCGTCGGCTCGATCCTCGGCTTCACCGCCGTGATCGGCGGCTTCCTGCTGCGCGGCGTGCCGCTGAGCATGTTCGGGGTGACGCTGTACCCCAGCGTCCCGGCGGCCGTGCTCATCGCGATCGTGCTCGGCGGGGCGCTGGGTCTGATCAACGGCGTGCTCGTGGCGAAGTTCAAGGTCGCGCCCTTCGTGGCGACCCTGGGCATGCTCTACGTGGTGCGCGGCTTCGCCCTGCTGATGACCAACGGACGCACGATCAACGACCTCTCGGGCGAGGAGGCGCTGGGCAACACGGGCTTCGAATGGCTCGGGTTCAACCGCATCCTCGGCATCCCTGCCGGCGTGCTCATCATGGCGGTGATCGCCCTGGTCATCGCGGTGGTGCTGGGTCGCACCACCTTCGGTCGGTGGTTGTACGCGACCGGCGGCAACGAGCGCGCCGCGCAGCTGTCCGGGGTGCCCGTGCGCACGGTGACCGTGTGGGTGTACGTCATCTCCGGGCTGTGCTCGGCGGTCGCGGGCATCATCCTCGCCTCGACCCTGACCAGCGCGAGCCCCACCGCCGGCAACACCTATGAGCTGACCGCCATCGCCGGCGTGGTGATCGGCGGCGCCGCGCTCTCGGGAGGTCGCGGCACGGTGCGCGGCACCCTGCTCGGCGCCTTCGTGATCGGCTTCCTCTCCGACGGGCTCGTGCTCATCGGCGTCTCCGCCTACTGGCAGACGGTCTTCGTGGGCGCGGTCATCGTGGTCGCGGTGCTGCTGAACACCCTGCAGTACGGCCGCCCCGGCGGCTCGAAGCGCAGGGCCCGACGGAAGCCCGGGACGGACACGGGCGCCTCGCCGGAATCCCCGTCGGCGCAGAACTCCTCGCCCCAGCGCTCCCCGTCCGATCCCCCGCTGGCTGAGCCCTCGTCGACTGAAACCCCGTCGACCGAACCCTCGTCGACCGAACCCTCGTCGACCGAGCCTCCGCGCCGGGGGTCACCACCGACCGACTGATCCAACCTCCGACCCCTCGACCCAGCTCTCCATCCACCCAGTCTTCTCCATCCACTCAGTCCTCTCCACCCGCTCGCTTCTCTCCACCCGCTCACTCCTCTCCATCCATCCGGCTCGCCGCATCTCGCGCACGAGCTCCGACGCCTCCCGATCGGGAGACGTCGCCCTGAAAGGAACACATCATGGAACGCAGGCATTTCCTCTCCGCACTCGGCATCGGGGCCGCAGCGGCCGGTCTCGCAGCGTGCTCCGGAAGCTCTGACGACGCCGGAGGAGGCTCCGGCGGCGGGTCGTCCGACGGCGGCAGCGATGGAGGCGGCGGGGGCACGGACGGCGGTCTGATCACGATCATCGTCAACGACCCCTCGAACCCGTACTGGAAGATCGAGGGCGACGTCGCCGCGGCGAAGGCCGAGGAGCTCGGCTACACGACCACCATCGGCGCCCACAAGGGCGACACCAACACCGAGAACACCCTGGTCGACACCGCGATCTCCAACAAGTCCGTGGCCCTGATCATGGACCCCGCGAACGCCGACGGCTCGATCGGCACCATCAAGAAGGCCATCCAGGCCGAGATCCCCGTCTTCCTCATCAACGCGGAGATCAACGAGGCCGGCCTCGTCAAGGCGCAGCTGGTCTCCAACAACGCCCAGGGTGCCGCCCTCGGCGCCCAGGAGTGGGTGAAGCAGATGGGGGAGAAGGGTCAGTACGTCGAGCTGTTCGGACTGCCCTCGGACAACAACGCCCAGACCCGTTCCAACGGCTTCACCACCACGATCAGCCAGTACCCGGATCTGGAGAAGGTCGGCGAGGAGGTTGCGGACTGGGACCGCACCAAGGGGCATGACAAGGCCCAGTCGCTGCTCCAGGCCAACCCCGATATCACCGGCCTGATCTCGGGCAACGACGAGATGGCGCTGGGAGCGATCGCGGCCTTCAAGGAGGCCGGGGCGCTCGAGGGGATCATCGTCGGCGGCTTCGACGGCTCGCCGGACGCCATCGAGGCGATCAAGAACGGCGAGCTCGCCTACACGGTGCTGCAGCCGGTCGCGACGTTCGCGGAGCTGGTCATCGAGATGGCCGATGACCTGCTGCGCAACGGCACCGAGCCGGAGACCGAGAAGCAGGCGCTGGACTGCATCCTCGTGACCGAGGACAACGTGGACAAGATGACCGCGCCGTTCACCTACACCGAGTGAGGCCGGGCGCCGCCGCGCCGCGAGGCGCGTGCGGCGCCTGATCGTCATCGCCCCACCGATGATGCACGTCGGTTCCCAGTGGCACATTTGTGCTTGACGTATGTTCTGGATTCGGCCTATGGTCGTGCCGATCCTCGGCCCGCTTCGCCGAGCCCGGGGTCGCGTTCGAAGGTCGGGGATCCGGCCGCGCCCACACGAAGGAGTGTCCTGTATGAGTTCGGCGACGCAGGCAGCCGGTCCGATCGGTGGAACAGGCGGTCGGGAGACCTTCCTGGACCGCCTCGGCATCCCCCACGTGCTGCGCTGGGGCTTCCTCGGCGTGCTCGTGTTCATGACCGGCAACGGCATCGAGTCGAACTTCGTCTCCCCGCACATCGCGCAGGCCTTCGGCGGCGGCGACGACAAGATCGACCTCGCGGCGAAGATCATCACCGCCTACAGCCTCGCAGTGCTCATCGGCTCCTACCTCGCCGGGGCCCTCTCCGACCTCATCGGCCCGCGCCGCGTGATGGCCCTGGGCGTGGCTGTGTGGGTCGTGTTCCAGCTCGCCTTCCTCGGCTCCCTCCAGCTCGAGTCGGTGCCGCTCATCGCGATCTCCTACTTCCTGCGCGGCTTCGGGTTCCCCCTGTTCGCCTTCGCGTTCCTGGTATGGATCAACGCCGTGATCGACAAGGAGCGCAACGGCGCCGGCGTCGGCTGGTTCTACGTCATGTTCACCGGCGGCTTCCCAACCCTGGGCTCGATCGTCGCCGTCTTCCTGATCGGCGGCTTCGGCGGCGGCCACACCGGGCAGACCGGGGCGATGGCTGCCTCCACGGCAGTGGTCGTGGCCGGCTTCCTCATCGCCTGGTTCGGGGTGCGCGAGAAGCACGGCTCCATGCGCCTGGCGCCCCAGGGCGAGTCCTCCGCGGGCGTGATCCTCTCCGGCCTGCGCCTGACCTTCACCAACAAGCGCATCGCGATGGGCTTCCTGACCCGGTTGATCAACACCGCCCCCGAGTTCGGCATGTTCATCATCCTGCCCAACGTCATCGCCGGGTCGATCGACGACGGCGGCCTCGGCTGGAGCCAGTCGCAGTGGCTGGTCATGACCGCGATCGTGTACGCCGGGAACATCCTGTTCAACGCTGCCTTCGGCACGCTCGGCGACAAGTGGGGCTGGACGAAGACGGTGCGCTGGTTCGGCATCGTCGGCTCCGCCATCGGCCTGCTGCTGTGGTGGTACGTGCCGCACATGGTCCCGGCCGGCTCCGACTGGGGCTTCGTGGTCTCCGTCGCCGCGGGCACCGTCTTCGGCATCCTGCTCGCCGGCTTCGTGCCGCTGGGCGCGATCATGCCCGCGATCGCCCCGAAGCACACCGGCGCCGCGATGGCGATGTACACGACGGCTGCGGGCGGCGCGACCTTCCTCGGCTCCGCCGTGGTCGCGATCGTGCGTCCGCTCGCCGGGAACGTCGGCGTGGTCTGGGCCTTCATCCTGCTGTACGCCTGCGCCTTCACGATGACCTTCTTCTTCAAGGTGCACCAGCCCCGCCTGCACGGCGAGCAGGTGCAGGATGAGGCCGACGCGAGCACCGCGGCGTCCTGATCCAGCCCCCGTCCGTCCCCGCCTCCGACCGAAAGAGACTCCGATGACCTACCTCTTCGATGATCCGAAGTCCTTCCCCGCCGACGCCGTCGAGGGCCTCGTGGCCGCCCACCCCGAGGAGCTGCTGCAGGTCCACGGTGGTGTGGTGCGCAAGAACGCCACCGTGAAGGGCCAGCCGGCGCTCGTGGTCGGCGGCGGCTCCGGGCACTACCCGGCCTTCGCCGGCTGGGTGGGCCCGGGCTTCGCGCACGGCGCCCCCTGCGGCAACATCTTCTCCTCGCCGTCCTCCGACCAGGTCTACTCGGTGGCGAAGAACGCCGAGAACGGCGGGGGAGTGATCCTCGGCTTCGGCCACTACGCGGGCGACGTGCTCCACTTCGGCGTCGCCGCGGAGAAGCTGCGCGCCGAGGGCATCGATGTGCGCATCGTCGCGGTCAGCGACGACGTGGCCTCCGGGGCGAAGGGGGACCACCGCGACCGCCGCGGCATCGCCGGCGACCTCACGGTGTTCAAGATCGCCGGCGCCGCGATCCAGGCCGGCGCGGACCTCGAGGAGGCCGAGCGCCTGGCCTGGAAGGCGAACGACGCCACGCGGTCCCTCGGGGTCGCGTTCGACGGCTGTACGCTGCCCGGCGCCGACGATGCGCTGTTCCACGTCCCCGAGGGGAAGATGGCCATCGGCCTGGGCATCCACGGCGAGCCCGGGATCGACGAGGTGGACATGCCGTCGGCCGCGGAGCTCGCGAAGGTGCTCGTGGACGGCGTGCTGAAGGAGACCCCCGAGTTGGACTCCGACCGTGTCGCCGTGGTCCTCAACGGCTTGGGCACCGTGAAGTACGAGGAGATGTTCGTGGTGTGGAAGCATGCCTCGGCGCTCCTCGCCGACGCCGGCCTCACGCTGGTGCGACCGGAAGTCGGCGAGCACGTGACCAGCCTCGACATGGCCGGGCTCTCGCTCACCGTGATGCGCCTGGACGAGGAGCTCGAGCAGCACTGGCTGGCCCCGGCCGACACCCCCGCCTTCCGTCGCGGCGGCACGGTGGGCGGCGACCTGGGGGAGGAGCGCGGGGAGCTGTACACCCCCGGCGAGGACCCGATCCCCGAGGCCTCCGAGGGGTCCCGCGGCAGCGCCGAGCGGATCACCGCGATCCTCGGCGAGGTCGAGGCCCTGCTGGGTGAGCTCGAGCCGGAGCTGGGCCGGATGGACGCGGTCGCCGGCGATGGCGACCACGGCCAGGGCATGGTGCTCGGCATCCGCGCCGCGCAGGCCACCGCGCAGCGCGTCACCGAGTCCGGCGCCGGGGCACGCACCGTGCTCGTGCAGGCCGGGGCGTCCTGGTCCGCCGAGGCCGGCGGCACGTCCGGTGCGCTGTGGGGCGCGGCCCTGACCAGCCTCGGCAGCGCCTTCGCCGACGAGGAGCCCGTGAGCGACGAGCAGCTCCTCACCGGTCTCGTGCAGGCCGTCGAGGCCGTCGAGCGGCTGGGCCGTGCGAAGCCCGGCGACAAGACGATGGTCGACGCCGCGGTGCCCTTCCGGGAAGCCCTCGCCGACGCGAAGGATGCGGCAGGTTCTGCGGCCGACGCGGTCGTCGCGGCGGCCGAGAAGGCCACCGCCGCCGCCGAGGCCACGGCGGACATCGCCGCCACCATGGGCCGGGCCCGCAACCACGGTGACAAGTCCGTGGGCACCCCGGACCCGGGCGCGATCTCCTTCTCGAAGATCGTGACCCTCCTCGGGGAGCAGCTCAGCAGCTGAGCAGCTGAGCAGCTGAGTGGCTGAGTGGCTGGCCGCCAGCACCGATCCCGCCACGAACACCACGTCGACCCGAACACCACGTCGACCCGAACACCCCGACGACCCGAACACCACGTCGACCCGAACACCCCGACGTCACGACCACTACGAAGGAGCAGTCATGGGCTGGAAGATCATCACCGGATCCGACAATGCCGGGTACGGCCACAAGAGCGCGCTGAAGGAGCTTCTCGAGAGCGACCCCCGCGTCGACTCGGTCGTCGATGTCGGCGTCACCGGTCGTGAGGACGGCACGTACTACCCGAACGTCGCCGTCGAGGCCGCGGAGAAGATCGCCGCCGGTGTGGCGGACCGAGCACTGCTGGTCTGCGGCACGGGCCTCGGTGTCGCGATCGCGGCCAACAAGGTCTCCGGTATCCGCGCCGTGACCGCGCACGATCTGTACTCGGTGCAGCGCTCGGTGCTCTCGAACAACGCCCAGGTGCTGTGCATGGGTGAGCGGGTGATCGGGCTCGAGCTCGCGAAGGAGCTGGTCAAGGTGTGGCTGGACCTCGAGTTCGACCCGGAGTCCTCCTCCGCGGCGAAGGTCGACGCCATCTGCGCCTACGACGGCTCCCTCGACGAGGCCTGATCGACCCCGGGGCGCCCGTCCGGCTCGGCCCCGCCCGGCCGGCTCGGCCCCGCCTGGCCGGCTCGGCCCCGCCTGGCCGGCTCAGCCCCGCCTGGCCGGGACGGCCCCGTCTGATCGGCTCGGCGCCCGCCCGCCCGGCACGGCCAGACCCCTGTCATCCGGCTGCGCCGATGCGCGCCCGCTACTCCGCGAGCGCGCGTCCGCGCTGTTCGGGGAGGGTGAAGGCGGCGGCCGCGGCGAGGGCGAAGGCGATCGCGAAGGCCACGAACGCCAGCACCTGCCCGCCCGCGACGACCAGCACCGGCACCAAGAACGGCGCGAGCATCGAGGCGACCCGCCCGAACGCCGCGGCCGCGCCGGTGCCCGTGCCGCGCACCGCCGTCGGGTACAGCTCCGGGCCGATCGCGTACAGCGCGCCCCAGGCGCCGAGGTTGAAGAAGCTCAGCGCGCAGCCGGCAGCGATGATCGTCGCCTCCGAGTCGGCCAGCCCATAGCAGGTGGCGGCCACGGCGGAGCCCGCGAGGAACACGGTGAGGGTCCAGCGCCTGCCGAGCACCTCGATCAGCCAGGCGGCCACCGCATAGCCGGGAATCTGGGCGAGCGTGATGATCAGGGTGAAGGTGAACGACTGGGTGAGGGAGAACCCGCGCTCCACCAGCAGCGTCGGGATCCAGATGAAGGCGCCGTAGTAGGCCAGGTTGATGCAGAACCACACCGCCCACAGCCCGGCCGTGCGCGCACGCAGGGCCTTCGACCAGATCCCTCCCGTGCGCACGGCGTCGGCTGCTGGGACCTCACCCACTGCGGCGGGCGCCACGGCGCTCACCGTGGTGGATGCCCCGGCAACGGGATCTGTCGCCGAACCAGTTCCCGGGCCCGCCGACTCCTCGAAGGTGCGCACCACGGACTCGGCCTCGTCGTGACGGCCCTTCTGCTCGAGGAACCGCACCGATTCGGGCGTGCCCCACCGCACCACCAGCGAATATGCCGCGGGGACGAGGCCCACCGCGAGGGCCCAGCGCCATCCCGTCGGCCCCGAGGCGGCCACGAAGGTGCCGATCACGGCGGCGAGGATCCAGCCCAGGGCCCAGAACGCCTCGAGCCACACGATCACCCGGCCGCGGATCCGGGCCGGGGCGAATTCGCTCATCAGCGTCGAGGCGACCGGCAGCTCGGCCCCGAGGCCCAGCCCCACCACGAAGCGCAGCGCGATCAGCGCGCCGACGCCCATCGCGAGCGCGGAGGCGCCCGTGGCCAGGCCGTAGACCAGGAGCGTCAGGGCGAAGACGCTGCGTCGGCCGATCCGGTCGGCGAGCAGACCGCCCACACTCGCGCCGATCGCCATCCCGGCGAAGCCCGCCGAGGCGATGAGGGAGCCGTCGCCCTTGGAGATCCCCCAGTGGACGCTGAGCGCGGCGATCACGAAGGAGATCAGGCCGACGTCCATCGCGTCCAGCGCCCAGCCGATGCCGGAGGCCCCCAGCAGCTTCCCGTGCTTGCGGGTGAAGGGCAGGCGATCCAGGCGCTGCGACCTGGTCAGGGTGCTGCCCGGGTCCACGAGGGACTCGTCGGGCGAAGCGGGGGCGGGGCTCATCGTCATCTCCGGGAGGGGCAGGAAGGTCCGGGGGACATCTTGACGCATGGTGGCGCCCGGCGGGGCGTCAGCGGTGGGCGTGCGCGGTGAGGTCGGGCAGCGCCTCGCCGCGCAGCACGGCGAGCGCGCGTCGGGCACGGGCGCCGCCCCAGGGGGAGAGGATGTCCGCGTCGGCCTCGTCGATCAGGGCCCAGTCGTCGAGCTCCTCGACCTGCGGGATCACCGTCGCTTCGAGCTGGGCGCGCGGGATCATTCCGGCGTCGAACACGAAGTGCACGCCCATCGGGGCGCTCCGCACGGCGCTCGAGGGCATCCAGTCGATCGCGAGCACACGGCCCACCTCGACGTCCAGGCCGAGCTCCTCGGCGACCTCGCGCTGCGCGCAGAGTCGGGGATCTTCGCCGGGGTCGACGCCGCCGCCGGGCAGCAGCCAGTGGTCGCGGTAGTTCGGCTTCTCGACCACGAAGCGGCCGTCCTCGTCGCGCAGGATCACCGCGCCGGAGCTGATCACCGTGGGCAGGGAGGCGAAGTAGGCGGGGTCCGGGAGCAGTCGGGGCATGACCCCATCGTGGCACCATCGGCGCCTTCGGGGCAGGGGCAGTCCGTCAGCGGGCGGATCCTGCTGCCGGCGTGAAGCGCACCGAGGTGCCGGGTGCCGCCTGGGCCAGTCGGTCCAACCCCGCACGGGTCACGACGGCGACCACGGGATACCCGCCCGTGGTGGGGTGGTCCGGGCCGAACACGACCGGCAGGCCCGACGGGGGGACCTGGATCGCGCCGGGCACCATCGCCTCGCTGGGCAGCGACCCCGTTCCCTCGGGGACCGGCAGCGGCGGACCGTCCAACCGCACGCCCACCCGGTCCGAGTCCGAGCGCACCGTCCACTCAGCTCGGAGCAGGGCGTCGAGCACGCCGCGGCCCAGGAGATCGTCGCGAGGTCCGGTGTGCATCGGGATCTCGAGCAGGTGGCGGCTGGGAGATCCTGCCCCGCCATCGTCCGCACGGGTGGTCGCGTCGTCGGCCGCAGCGTCGGCTGCATCGTCGACCGGGCCGTCCTCATCGGTCCGGGGAACGGCATCCGGTACGGCATCGAGCCCCTGCTCGCGGCCGACGGTCAGCACGTCGCCCGTGCGCAGCGGCGCCGGTCCGAGCCCCGAGAGCGTGTCGTGCGAGAGGGAGCCGAGGAACAGGGAGTCCGAGGTCTGCTGCTCGTGGTCGGCGGTTCCGGCAGCGTGATCAGTTCCGGCAGGGTGCACCGCCGCGTCGGACGCCCGTTTCACGCCGCAGATCCCTCCGCGCACCGCGACCAGGCGGCGCAGACCCTGCAGCGGAACGCCCAGCGTCAGGACGTCGCCGGGATCCAGGGCGATCGCCCGATCCAGACCCTGGCCGGCGTCGAGCTCGAGCGCTGTGCCCTCGGGATCCGCCCGGCGCACGGTGATCTCTCCCGCTCCGCCGGCGACCGCCAGGACGGTCGGGGCGAGGGCGCGCAGCCGCACCGGCCCCAGCAGCGCCTCCAGGGCGGTCGCATGGGTCCGATTGCCGACCGCGGCGTCGGCCCGGGCCAGCGCTCCCCGATCGAAAGCCCCCGACGGGCTCACCCCGATCGCCCCGTGGCCGGGCCGTCCGGCATCCTGCAGCAGCAGCTGCGGTCCGGGAGAGAGCACCTCGAGCGCCGGGTCGCCGGGCGGCGGGAGCGTCGCTGCGGCATCACGACGACGGCCCAGCCGACGAGGTGCCGCTGCGACCCCTGACCTCGCCCTGGCCAGGACAGATGCTCTGGTCGTCGTGGAGGACGTGGAGGACGTGGACGTCGTAGAGGACGTGGTTGGTGTGGGAGCCGTGGCGGCGGCCCGCACGGACGGTCGACGGGCGACGAAGCGCACCCGTGATCCGGGGAGGAGCAGCGCGGGCGGCGTGCGTTCCGGGTCGAACAGCTCGGCGTCGGTACGCCCGATCAGCTGCCACCCGCCCGGGGAGGGCCGGGGATAGATGCCGCAGTACCGGGCAGCCAGGCCGACGGCGCCCGCGGGAACGGAGGTGCGCGGCTCTCCTCGGCGCGGAACGTCCCAGGGCGGGCCGCCGGCAGGGCGTCCGTCGGCGCCCGACTCCTCAGCGACCGGCTCCGCGGTTCTCGGCTCCTCGGCGACCAGGTACGGGAACCCCGGGGCGAATCCGCCGAACGCCACGGTCCACAGTGCTCCGGTGTGCGCGGCGATCAGGGCATCGGTGCTCATCGAGAGCAGGTCTGCCACCTCGGCGAGGTCCGCCCCGTCGTAGACCACGGCAAGGGTGTGCTCCGCAGCGTCGGCCTGCTCCTCGGCCGCTGCGGGCAGGGTGCTCAGCAGGTCGGCGAGCTCGTGGCGATCGCGCGGCGCCGCACCGACCAGCAGCAGCGTGCGTTCCGCGGGGACGAGGTCCACCAGATGCGAGGGGGCAAGAGCTCGCAGAGCGGCGGCCGCGGCGAGCACGGCGCCCGTGTCCGGATACTCGGCCAGGATCGAGACCTCCCCGGCCTGGTGCACCGCCGAGGGCGGCCCCAGCAGCTCAGGCGCTCCGGCTCCGTCAGAACCGCTGCCCACAGAACCGCTGCCCACAGAATCTCTGCCCACAGAATCCCTGGTCACAGAGCCGCCTCGAGCCGCACGCCGACGTCCTCGAGACGGTCGCGGACCGCGCGGGCGAGCGTCACCGCGCCGGGGGTGTCCCCGTGCAGACACAGGGAGCGGACGGGGAGATCGACCCACGTCCCGTCGTCAGCGCGCACGCGGCGCCCGGTCGCGATCTCCAGCGCCTGGTCGACGACGGCGTTCGTGTCGGTGAGCACGGAGCCCGGGCGACTGCGCGGCAGGAGCGTCCCGTCGGAGAGGTACGCCCGGTCGGCGAATCCTTCGAGCACCACGTTGATCCCGGCCGTGCGTGCCGGCGCGAGGACGGCCGCCCCGGGAGCGGCGAGCAGCGACAGCTCCCCGCCGAGCTCCCGCAGGGCCTGCACCACGGCGGCGGCCTGCGCGTCGTGGTGGGCCAGGGCGTTGTACAGCGCCCCGTGCGGCTTCACCCCGCGCACCGTGGTCCCCTCGGCCCGCGCCATCGCCTGCAAGCCGCCCACCTGCACGATCACGAGATCCGTGAGCTCGGTCGGGGAGATGTCGAGGAAGCGTCGGCCGAAGCCCTGCAGGTCCGGATAGGCGACGTGCGCCGTGACCGCGACGCCCCGGGCGGCCGCGCCGCGCAGGGCCGAACGCATCGTGCCGGGGTCCCCGGCATGCCCGCCGCAGGCGATGTTCGCCGTGGTCACGACGTCGAGCATGGCGGCGTCATCCCCCATCGACCAGTCACCGAAGCCCTCCCCGAGATCGGCGTTGAGGTCGAGCAGCACGGGGTCAGCGGTCATCGGTGATCGTCTCCTTCACACGGGGCGGAGGTGCACTTCCCTTGCCGGCCTCTCTCTGGCTGGCCTTTCCATTGTCGGCCCTTCCATTGTCGGCCCTGCGGCCGCGGGGCGACAGCCGACGTCAGTCCGCCAGGTCGTGCGGTCCCTCGGCCCACACCGGAAGCGGGTGCCTGGCCGATAGTGTCGAGGTATGAGCCAGACCCCCGCCGACCAGCCCGAACCTTCCCGAGCAGGCCCGTCGGGAGCATCCGATCCCGCGGGGCCCGGGGCGGTCCCTGACCTCCCTGCCGGCCTCGGCTCGAGCGACCCCGAGGCCCCCATCGCCTATTCCGCGGCCGACGCCGCCGCTGCCGCGGACGTGCTGGACCGTGCGGGAGAGAGCGATCCGGAGATGCTGGTCGCCCTGAGCGATGAGCAGCTCGCGGCGCTGGACGGCTACGCGCGAGCGCAGTTCACGGCGACCCCGTGGCTCGACGAGCACGCTGATCAGCGCCGATTCGCCGCCGGGGTGGGGCTGCGGTCGCTGATCGCCGCCGGTCAGGTGAGCGGGGGGATCGAGCCGAGCATCGGACGCCAGCAGTGGACAGCGGAGCCGATGATCGCCGGCTGTCTGGTGCTGCGGCGCACCGCGACCCTGTTCACCACCGCCGAGCGCACCGTGCAGACCGCGCAGGGTCCCGAGGTGCAGCGGCTCCACTATTACGTGCATCAGGGTGGAGTGCTCGAGGAGGAGGTCACCCCGCTCGGCATCCACCGCTTCACGTCCTTGCGTGCAGCGCAGGTCAATGCCCGTCTGCTGGCTGTCGTGGACCCTGCCGGGGTCGCCGCCGACGGCGGGGAGCCGATCCAGGTTCGTGCCTCCGAGCTCGCGGCGAGCCCGCTCGCGCAGCGGCTCGCCGCCACGCGCGCGCTGACCGTGTTCACGATCGTCACCACGGCGGACGGCGGAGTGAGCCAGGCGAGCGTGTATGCGACCGGCGACGAGGTGCTCGTCATGGAGGCCCTCGATCCGGGAGCGGACGATCCTGTGCTGGAGTTCCGCAGCGTCGACTCCGCGGAGCTGCACGCGCTGGCCACCGTGCTGGTGGGTGCCGCGGGCTGACGCTCGGCGGACCAGTGGAGTGCAGCGGAGCAGTGCACGTCAGCGCAGCGCAGCGGACCAGTGCAGGTCAGTCGGGATATCTTGCATGCCGCCGCCTGCCCGGGACGTTCGTGCGGGGTCGTTCGGCGCTGGGCGTTCCAGCATTCCAGCGTTCGAGCACGTCCTCGAGCCGGCCGTGCAGGCGCATGGTCGCGTCGGGGTCGGCGCGCGTGGGTCCGTCGTTGAGGATCACGACCGGTGTGCCCTGCTTGCCGGCGGCGCGCACGAACCGCAGTCCGGACTGCACGGTGAGGCTCGAGCCGAGCACCAGCAGCGCCTCCGCCTGGTCGAGAGCGGTGAAAGCGGCGGCCACCACTTCGGGGCGTGCCGATTCCCCGAAGAACACCACGTCGGGTTTGAGGATCCCTCCGCACAGCGGGCACGGCGGATAGCGGAAAGAGCTGGTGCGATCCACCTCGGCGTCCCCGTCGGGCGCCTGGGCGGCGTCGGCCGCGAGATCGGGCAGCCGTGCCGCGAGCTCAGGGTTCATCGAGAGCATCCGCGAGTGCAGCGCCGCGCGGGAGGAGAGGGCGTCGCAGCTCTGACAGCGCACCCGGTCCAGTCGACCGTGGAGGTCGAGCACCGGGGAGGAGCCGGCGGCCTGGTGCAGTCCGTCGACGTTCTGGGTGATCACCGCGGGGGTGGAGAACAGGGTGTGGCCGAGTCGGGCGAGCAGCAGATGGGCGTGGCCCGGGCGGGCACGGTTGAACTGCTCCCAGCCGACGGTGGAGCGTGCCCAATAGCGGCGTCTGGCCAGGTCATGCCCCATGAATTCCTGGTAGGTCATGGGGGAGCGGGGCACGGCGTCGCGGCCTCGGTAGTCGGGCAGCCCGGAGCCGGTGGACATCCCCGCGCCGGTCAGCACCGCGACCGGGCGTCCGCGCAGCAGGTCGCGGGCGGCGTCGACCTCGTCGGACGGGCTCTGCAGGCCGTATTCGCTGCTCTCCATGGGACCCCAGGCGGGCAGGCGCGGTCCTCGTCGCCGACCGGTGGATCCCGCGACAGGGGCTGCGGTCGAGAACCAGCGGCCGACGTCCGCCGCTGGGCCGATGTCCGCAGCTACACCGGCGTCCGCAGCTGCACCGGCGTCCTCCGCCGGGTCGATCTCTGCCGTCGGGCCGGTGTCTGCCGCCCGGCCGGTGCGGCCTCGGGTGCCCAGCGCACGTGCAGGGTCGGTCGGGCCCCGGGTACCGGATGTTCCCGTCGGCTCACCGTGATCGGACCGGCCCGGCGGTTCCCCGGTGACCGAATCGCTGTTCATCCCTCGAGCGTAGGTGCTGGGTGGGGGTCCGTGTCGGGAGACCCGCGTCGGGCCCGGCGTCGGCGGGCGATGAGGCCTACCGCAGCAAGCAGTCCTGCCCCGGCAACGGCGACGGAGTAGACCCGCACGAAGCTTTCCAGGGTGTCCCCGCCGGCCTGGCCGAAGGCATATCCGGCGATCACGAAGACGGCATTCCAGATTCCCGACCCGAGCCCTGTGGCCAGGGCGAACAGGCCGACGTGCATCCTCTCGATGCCCGCTGGGATCGAGATGAAGGTGCGCACCATCGGCACGAAGCGGGCGATCACGACGGCAGGGAATCCCCAGCGGTCGAAGAATCGCAGAGCCGCGTCGACGTCGCCCTGCTCCAGCAGCGGGAGGCGGGCGATGACCGCCCTGGTGCGGCGAAGTCCGAGTCCTCGGCCGACGGCATACACCCCGAGGCCACCGATCACCGACCCGGCGGTCGTCCACGTCAGCGGGACCAGCACGTTCTGTCCGTCCGACGCCGCGGCGACTCCGGCGAAGGGCAGCAGGATCTCCCCGGGGATCGGCGGGAAGATGGCCTCGGCGGCGATGACCAGTGCCGTGCCCGGCCCGCCGAGGAGCTCCATGAGGCCGATGGCCCACGCGGTGATGTCCACGGCCGCCTCCTTCCGCCGGATGAGCGCGACGCTAACCGCCAGGAATGGCGGGATGGTGAACAGTGCATGGCGATGGGTCGCATGAGGTGGGTGCTGCGCGGGCAGCTGGACAGCGCGAGATCAGTCGGGACGGTCGACGGTGCCGTCGGTGTAATCGGTGCCGTCGGTGCTGCTCGGCCCGCTTCCCTCGCCGAGGTTCCCTTCGACGTCACGCTGAGCCTGCTCCTCCTGCGGAGGTGGTGTGTCCGATGAACTCGTGAGCTCAGGTGGTGGCTCGATCCGAGGCCCCGTGAGGGCTGTGGGCCCGGTAGTCCTCACGGTGCCTCCCCGGCTGGTCCAGGTCACCTGATGGCCGGGGCTCTCGGTGGAGAGCTCGACGGAGGTGGTCTGCTGTTCCTTGTCGTTGCAGAAGGCGCAGAGCCCCTGCCCGTTGTCCAAGCAGGTGTGGCCGCCGGCCGCGTAGGGCCGGATGTGGTCGCTGTGCCGGATCGGGGCGTTGCAGAACGGGCCCCGGCACGTCACGTCGCGCCAGCGGATGAATCTGGCCAACGCGCGGGGGAACTCACGCGCCACGGAGTCGACCGCGACGAGCTCACCGGTGGTGGGATGCGTGTAGAGCCTGCGGAGGGCGAGCCTGACCGCGGGGGCGTCGGCCCCGAACGCGTCGTCCAGCCCGCGGGTCTCCACCGCTACAGGGTCGAGGTCGGTGGGTCCCGCGGCAGCATTCTGCGTTCCCGGGCCGCCGGTCGGGACGGCCGGCGCACGATCCTGAGCGAGCTCGCGCAAGGGCCCGGAGAGCTCGTGACGCAGTGCTTCGACGGGCACGGGGCCGTACCCCTCGACGTGGGCGAGCTCGCCCTGTCCCGGATGCAGCAGCGCCCGGTCCGTGATGATCACGCCGATATCGAGGTCGGTGCGGTCCATGCCGTCCTCTGCGCCGAGGAGGGACGCGATGAACGAATCCGCCTGGATCTGCTGATGGCCGCGCCGGTCGCCGCTCGCCCGGAGCCGCTCGGCCTCCAGGGAGAGGCGCTTGCGGATCTTCATCGCGTCCAGGGCGGGCAGGCGCGCCGAGACCACCGCCATCCCGTGCTCGCCACGGCGCACGGTCACGCTGCGAGTTCCCCGGGCATGCTCGTGCCGACGGCTTTCGCCCTCCGCATCGGACGCTGCGATCGCTGCAGCCACCGCGCCCTTCCACTCCTCGGTTCCGCACCCGTCGAGTGCGGCGAGGCGGGTCCCGAGCAGGGCATCGACCTGTTCGCGCTGGGCAGGTGCCAGCGGCGCGACCGAGGCGGCCATGGCCCGGACGGCGCTCTCGCTGAGCAGGCCCGTGGCCAGGGCTCGAAGCATCGTCGGCATCGACTCCACGAGGCGTCGCGCAGAGGCGAGCGTCCTGCTGGCCAGGTCCGGGGAGCGACGGGTGCTCATCGAGACGTCGCGCGCTGCAGCGCGGTCCGCACGCCGGTCCGTGTCCTCCTCCGGCTCGACGGCCTCCAGCTCGTACGCGGCATCGGCCTGCGCGGCGGCACGGTCCTCGTCCCGCAGCGCATCCGCCAGGGCGACCATGCACCGCGTCTCCAGGGCGTCCATCGCGGAGCGCTGCTCCTGCAGGCGTCGGATCACGGCGGAGTACTGCCCCGAGGAGCCGGGCGCCGGCGAGAAGAGGCCACCGGGCTCGGTGGCCAGCTCGACCAGGAGGAATCCTTGGTCCCCCAGGAGCTCGGCGAGCGCCGTCGGCCCCTCCGCGCGAAGCGCATCGAGCAGCTGCTGGGCGGGATCGCCCTCCGCTGCCTCGGTGTTCTCCGCGTAATCGTTCATGCCCACCATGATTCGCGGGACCCGCGGCCGAGGGAACCGGCGAGTCACGATGGTGGAAAACCACCCGCTGTGGAGGAAAGGTCGGCATGGAGCCGAGCCCGGCAGCAGGCCTGCACCTCGTTCACGGCGCGGTCGCACCAGCGTGGCGGCACGACTCACGGCGCGGTCGCCGCACCCACGTGGCGGCACGACTCACGTCTCGACCGCACTCATGTCGCGACCTCCGTCGAAGCGCGGGGCACGTGTGCTCAACCCTCGGGCTGCATGCCCTCCAGGACGCTCAGGAGCTCGTCGGCGACATCGGCCAGGGGCCGGTTCCCGAACAGGGACTCCTCGCCGAGGCGGGAGAGCTCATCGCCGAAGCCGACGCCGGAGGCGGGCGTGACCAGGGGAGGTCGCACCACCTCGGCCTGCATGTCGCGGGCGAAGTCGAGCGAGACCATCTCGTTGTCATCGAGCACGGTCGCGATCTCGTCCTGCAGCTCGGGGAACGAGGTCACGCCGCGTTCGATCTTGAGGATCTTCGCGGCCTCCGGATCGCGCAGCAGGAAGTCCACGAGCGTCGCGGCGGAGTCCACAGCCTTCGAGCCGGCGGCGATCGACCAGTACATCGAGGCCTTGTTGACCATCTGCGGGTCGCCGCTGGTGCGGGCGGGCAGGCGCAGCAGCTGTAGGGGCGCCCCGGTGGACTTCTGGAAGGTCTGCACCTGGGTGTGGAACTGGAGATGGAAGGCGGCGCGGCTGGTCCCGAACCGGCCCTGCTCCACGCCGGCGGCGAAGTCCTCGATCTGCTCCGAGGGGCCGACGACAGCGCCGGACTCGACCAGCGCGAGGGCGTACTCGAGGTAGGCGACGATGGTGTCCTTGCTGATCAGCGTCTCGTCCTCGCGAGGGAACAGCTGCTCGCCGCTCTGGCGGGCCCAGGCGCCGAGCTCGGCCGCGCTGGTGCCGAAGAAGTCGAAGCCGATGATGTCCTCGTCGGCCTCCTTCGCCCAGTCGCTCACTGCGCCGGTGATCTCGGCGAAGTCGTCCCAGGTCCACGAGGTGTCGTCCGGCATGTCGAGGCCGGCCTGCTCGAGGATCTCCGGGTTCACGCCGACGGAGAAGATCCCGACGCCCAGCGGTGCGCCGACGAGCGTGCCGTCGGCCAGGCGCCCGGTGTCCAGCACCGCTTCGTCCATCGCGCTGAGGTCCAGCAGATCGGTGACGGTCTCGAGGTCGAGCAGCGAGTTCCGGGTGCCGTAGGAGTCGATGTAGGCCTCGTCCATCTGCAGCACGTCCGGGGCGTCACCGCCGGCGAACTGGGTGGCGAGCTTGTCCCAGTACCCCGTCCACTCGCTGTACTCCGGGCTGACGGAGATGTCGTCGTGGGCCGACGAGAACAGATCCAGCGCGTCGCGGGTGAGACCGTTGCGCAGGTCGCCGCCCCACCAGTAGATCCTGACGGCGCCGCCGTCCTCTCCTGAACCGCCGGAGCCCCCTGACCCACCGGCGGCGTTGGGGCCGCAGGCGGCGAGGACGGGCAGGGTTCCGGCGGCGAGCAGTCCGAGGGTGCGTCGGCGGGTGATCATCGTCGATCCTTCCGGCAGGGCTCAGGTCGTCGGGTCCACGTCCGCGGAGTCTCGACGCGCTGAGTCGTTTCAGGGCGAGCTGTGCGGTCACAGTAGCCGGGCGTTCGCAGCGCGGACAAGAGGCGCGGGCACCCGCGTCACCTGGTCGATGCCGGCCTCGGGTGCGGGGTGGCGTCGGGGTGCGTGCGGCGTGACATGCAACGTTGGAGGTCTCGCGTCATGGCGAGGGTGCGAGTGCAACGCAACTGCAACGCGACTGCAACGCGAGCGCCGCATCGTCGTGACGCAGCCGTAACGCCGACATGACGCGGACGGGTTGACAAGGAGGGTTGTCAAGCGCTTTCCTGAGGTGTGTCGCCCAGCGGCCACCATCCCGTTCGCGGGTCGGCGGAGAGCGGGCGGCCAGGAGAGAGGAATGAAACCTTTCACCGCCGCAGTGCCCTGGTGCAGTGCCCTGGCGCGCGCCGTCGTGCGTGCCGGGTCGCAGCGGGCAGGATTCCAGCGGTCCGGGTCCCGGGCCGACGGGCCCGCCCGAGCATCGCCCCCGATCCGGGCCGACCATGGTGGTCGACCCGAGGACCTCGCTACGGCGCTCTGGATGCGCAGTCGAAGATCACAGGAGATCTCATGTTCACTCGACGTTCAGCACTTGCCCTCGGCCTCGCCGTCCCCGGCCTCGCGGGTCTCGCGGCCTGCGGCCCCAACGCCTCCGGCGGCTCCGGGGGAGGCGGCGGAGAAGGCGGCGCCTCGACGCTCCGCCTCGCCTGGTGGGGCAACCCCACCCGGGACGAGAACACGAAGAAGGTGGTCGAGGCCTACAAGGAGGTCGACGACGCCGTCACCATCAACCTCGAGCCGGGCGAGTGGAGCGGCTACTGGGACAAGCTCGCCACCCAGACCGCCGGCGGCGACTTCCCCGACGTGGTCCAGATGGACGAGAAGTACCTGGCCGAGTACGGAGACCGCGGTGCGCTGCTCGACCTCGCGGGGGCGGGCCTGAAGACGGACGACTTCGTGCCGGGATCGGTCGAGGTGGGCGAGCTGCCGGACGTCGGCCTCGCCGCGATCAACGCCGGTCTGAACGCCTTCGCGTTCCTCATCAACCCCATGGTCTTCGAGGAGGCCGGGGTCGATATCCCCGACGACACCACCTGGACCTGGGACGACCTGATCGACACCGCGGTGAAGATCTCCGAGAACACCGACAAGGGCACCTACGGCATGACCCAGATGGGCACCGTGCAGGGCCTGTTCCAGGTGTTCGTGCGCCAGGCCGGCCAGGATCAGTACAAGGACGGCGCCGCAGGATTCGACGTCGACACCGCGACGAAGTGGTTCGAGTGGGGCAAGAAGATCCAGGATTCCGGGGCCGGCCCCGGAGCGAGCGTCGCGGTCGAGGACGGGGCGCAGGCGCTGGACCAGTCCCTGTTCGCCACCGGGAAGACCGCGATGACCGTGGCCTGGTCGAACCAGGTCGTCGCCCATGACGGGCTCGTCCCCGAGGGCGTCACCGTGCTGCGGCCGCCGTCGATGACGGGCTCCGCGGCCGACGCCGAGCTCTGGTACAAGGCGTCCATGTACTGGGCCGTCTCGGCGAAGGCGTCGGATCCCGAAGCCGCGGTCGCGTTCGTGGACTTCCTCGTGAACTCCCCGGACGCCGGCAAGATCCTCTCGGTCGAGCGCGGCGTGCCCGGCAACATGTCGGTGCGCGAGGCGATCGTCCCGGACCTCGACGAGGCCAACAAGAAGGCCGTGGACTTCCTCGAGTCCATCGAGAGCGAGCTCGGCGACGCCCCGGAGATCACCCCGCAGGGCGGCGGCCAGTTCGAGGACATCCTCACCCGCGCCGGCGAGGACATGCTCTTCGGCAAGCTCACGCCCGAGGAGGCCGCCCAGCGTGTGCTCGACGACCTCACCTCCGCGCTTGGCTGAGTCGACCGACGCTGGGACAACCCGTGCCGCAGCGCCCTGCCGGGAGGGGAGCAGTCCTCTCCCGGCAGGGACCTCCGGCGGAACGATGAAGGGAAGGGACCGATGAGTGCAGTCGGCGAACTGACACAGATGGTGTCCAACCGCAAGAAGGGGGGTGCGAAGGAGAAGCATCCCGACAACAAACCGGCGCTGGTGTTCATGCTGCCCTGGCTGGTGGGGCTGCTGGGCATCACGCTGATCCCGATGGTCGCGTCGTTCGTGCTCGCGTTCACCGACTACAGCCTGCTGGCTCCGCCGGAGTTCGTCGGCCTGGCGAACATCAAGGAGATGATCGGCGACACCCGCCTGCACAACTCGCTGGTGGTCACCTTCATCTATGTGTTCGTGGGGACCCCGCTGCAGCTGGTCATGGCGCTGCTGCTCGCGGTGGTGCTGAACCAGGGCATCAAGGGCCTGGCGTTCTACCGCTCGATCTTCTACCTGCCCTCGCTGCTGGGCGGCTCGGTGGCCATCGCCATCCTGTGGCGCCAGATGTTCGGCGCCAACGGCCTGATCAACCAGGTCGCCGGGATGTTCGGTCTCACGGACCTGCCGGGCTGGGTCTCGAACCCCGACACTGCGCTGGGCACGATCATCCTCCTGCACGTGTGGACCTTCGGCTCGCCGATGATCATCTTCCTCGCGGGCCTGCGCCAGATCCCCGAGATGTACTACGAGGCGGCGTCCGTGGACGGCGCCTCGAAGGTCGCGCAGTTCTTCAAGATCACGATCCCGCTGCTCACGCCGATCATCTTCTTCAACGTGGTGCTGCAGGTCATCAACGCGTTCCAGTCGTTCACGCAGGCGTTCGTGGTCTCGGGCGGCACGGGCGGACCGTCGGACTCCACGATGTTCTACACGCTGTACCTCTACCAGAAGGGCTTCACCCAGTTCGACATGGGCTATGCCTCCGCGATGGCGTGGCTGCTGCTGATCATCGTCGCGATCTTCACCGCCATCAACTTCTTCGTCTCCAAGTTCTGGGTGTTCTACGATGACTGATCTGCAGAGCCGACCGACCTCCGCCGAGGCCCCGGGCACCGACGCCGCGGCACCGACGCGCCGCCCCCGACGGAACCACCTGGTGCGCCGCGGCGTGCGCCACGCGATCATGATCATCGCGTCGATCGTGATGATCTATCCGCTGCTGTGGATGGTGGTCTCCTCGCTGCGACCCAATGACGAGATCTTCCGCAACCCCAGCATCTTCCCGATCAGCCTGGACTTCTCGAACTACGCACGCGGCTGGGAATCCCTCGCGCAGCCGTTCTCGCACTACCTGATGAACTCGACGCTGCTGGTGCTGGGCTGCGTGATCGGCAACCTCATCGCCTGCTCGCTGACGGCCTACGCGTTCGCGCGGCTGAAGTTCTGGGGCCGCAACATCGCCTTCGCGGTCATGCTCATGACGCTGATGCTGCCGATCCACGTGGTGATCGTGCCGCAGTACATCATGTTCAGCCAGACCGGCTGGGTGAACACGATGCTCCCGCTGATCCTGCCGAAGTTCCTGGCCACGGACGCCTTCTTCGTGTTCCTCATGGTCCAGTTCATCCGCGGCATCCCCCGGGAGCTCGACGAGGCGGCCCGCATCGACGGCGCCGGACACTTCCGCACCTTCTTCCAAGTGATCCTGCCGCTCATGCTGCCGGCGTTGGCGACGACGACGATCTTCACCTTCATGTGGATGTGGAACGACTTCTTCGGCTCCCTCATCTACCTCACAACCCCGGACAACTTCACGGTGCCGCTGGCGCTGAAGTCGTTCCTGGACACCCAGGGCTCCTCCGACTGGGGCGCCATGTTCGCCATGTCGGTCGTCTCCCTGATCCCGCTGTTCCTCGTGTTCCTGTTCGGTCAGCGATTCCTCGTCAAGGGCTTCGCGACCACCGGCATCAAGTAGTCGCCGAGCAGTCGCAGAGCCACCACCGAGCAGCCACCGGGTGGGCCGACGGGGTTCCGACCCCGTCGGCCGCCCGGCTCCCGCACCCCGCCCCACCCGCTCGACCACCCCCAGCCAGGAGAGTCATGCCCACCCGCTATGCCCTGATCGGTTCCGGTCACCGTGCTCAGATGTACCTCGACGCGATCGCCGGCCCCCACGCCGACGTCGCCGAGCTGGTGGCGCTGCTGGATGTGAACCCGGCCCGCCGCGAGTTCCACCGCGACCGCATCCCGGCCTTCGCCGACGTGGTCCTCGCCGGACCCGAGCAGCTCGAGGACATCATCCGCGAGCAGCAGGTGGACCGCGTGATCGTCACCAGCGTGGATCGTCTGCACGCCGAGCACGTGGTGCGCGCGCTCGAGGCGGGGGCCGACGTCATCGTCGAGAAGCCCCTGACCATCGACGCCCCGTCGGCCCGCGCCATCCAGGACGCCATCGACCGCACCGGGGGCAGCGTGGTGGTGACCTTCAACTACCGCTACAGCCCCCGCAACACCGCGCTCAAGCAGGTCATCGCCTCCGGGGAGATCGGCGACGTGGTCTCGGTGAGCTTCGAGTGGGTGCTGGACACCCAGCACGGCGCGGACTACTTCCGACGCTGGCACCGCGACAAGACCAACAGCGGCGGGCTGTTCATCCACAAGGCCGCGCACCACTTCGACCTCGTGAACTGGTGGATCGCCGATACCCCGGCACGGGTCTACGCCCGCGGCGGCCTGCGCTTCTACGGGCAGGACAACGCCGTCGCCCGCGGCCGGGCACCCCTGCCCGAGCGCGGCACCCATGACGGCGCGCACGATCCCTTCGAGCTGGACCTGCGCTCCGACGAACGCCTCGAGGCGCTCTACCTGCAGGCTGAGCAGCACGACGGCTACCAGCGCGACCGCTCCGTGTTCGACGCCGGCATCACCACCGAGGACAACCTCACCGCGATCGTCGACTATGCCGGCGGGCCCGTGCTCACCTACGCCCTGAACGCCCACAGCCCGTGGGAGGGCTACCGGGTGGCGATCAACGGCACCGCCGGCCGCGCCGAGCTCGAGGTGATCGAGCGCGCGGAGGTGATCGCGCAGGACGAGGACGGCCACGCCCACGTCGACCCCAGCGCCGTCGCCGTCACCGCGCCCGACGCCGGGGTGCGCGAGCGCGGGGAGCGCCTCGTGGTGCAGAAGCACTTCGAGCCCGCCCGCCGGGTCGAGATCCCCGAGGGCGTGGGCGGCCACGGCGGCGGCGACGCCCTGCTGCTTCGCGATGTCTTCGTGGGGCCCACGCAGGATGAGCTGGGACGACCCTCCGATCACCGCGACGGGCTGCGCGCGATCAGCGTGGGCATCTGCGGCAACGAGTCCCTCGCCACCGGGCTGCCCGTCGGCGTCACGGAGTTCCTGGGCCTGGACCTCACCCGCGACGATGCGGTGGAGGCCGCCCGATGACCACGAGCCCCACAGGTCCCACGAGCCCCGCAGCTCCTTCCGACCCGGCCCGGATCGCGCTGATCGGCACCCGCGGCTTCGGCGCCGTGCACCTGCGCGCCCTCGCCCGGCTCGAGGCGGCAGGGACCGCCCGCCTGGTGGGCGTCGTCGATGTGGCCGAGCCGCCCGAGGAGCTGCGCGCGATCCACCACCGCTCCCTCGCCGAGCTGCTGGACGCCGTGAGCGCGGAGGACCAGCCCGAGATCGCCATCATCGCCACCCCGATCGACACCCACGTGCCGTTCGCGACCGAGGCGCTCGCCGTCGGGCTGGACGTCTATCTGGAGAAGCCCCCGGCGCCCGCGCTCGAGGACCACTGGGCCCTTCTCGCCGCGGCGGACTCGGCCGGGCGCTCCGTGCAGGTGGGCTTCCAGGCCCGCGGCGGCGCGGGCGTGGACGTGCTGCGCGAGGAGGTCGCGACCGGCGCCCTCGGGCACGTGGACACCGTGCGGGCGTACGGGGCCTGGCAGCGCGATCGCGCGTACTACAACCGCTCGGCCTGGGCCGGCAGGCGCCGCCTGAACGGCCGACGGGTGGCCGACGGGGTCGCGACGAACCCGCTCGCCCACGCCGTGCACGCGGCCCTGGTCATCGCGGGGATCCAGGAGGTCTCCGACATCGCGCGGGTGACGACCGAGCTGCGCCGGGCCCACGACATCGAGGCCGACGACACGACCTTCCTGCGCATCGACCCCACGGGAGACGGCCCCTCGGTGCTCTGCGCCCTGACCACCACGGCTCCCGGCCAGAGCGCGCCGTGGGTCGAGATCGTCGGGACCGAGGGCAGCCATCGGCTGCGGTACACCGATGACACCTCCGTGCGCACCCCTGGCGAGGAGCTCTCCCACCAGCGCCTCGACCTGCTGGAGAACCTCATCGCGCACGTCCGCGAGCGCAGCGTCGAGCTGATCTCGCCGCTCAGCTCGACCGGTGCGTTCAGCGCTGTGCTCGAAGCGATCCAGTCCGCCCCGGATCCCACTCCGATCGCCGCCGACTCGGTCGACTGGCAGGGCGAGGGCGATGCCGCGCACCCGGTGGTCGAGGACATCGAGCAGACGCTGCACGCCGCGCTCACCGAGGGACGTCCCTTCAGCGAGCTCGGGGCGCTCTGGGCGCGGGAGGACGCCGTGCATGTCTGGACGCCGCCGACCCGCTGAGCCGCGCCCGTCGCCGCACCACGGCTTGGACCGCCGTCTGGACCAGCAGGATCACTGCTGCGGCGACCCCGCCACCGATGAGCAGGAACGAGGCCGCGCTCGCCGCTGTGGGACTGGACCAGATCCCCGGCGGCAGCGGCGCAGCGGGGACGAGGAACGGCACGACCGCCGCGAGGAGCACGAGAGCGGGGACCAGCAGGGCGTACGGCGACCAGCGGGATGCAGCCGCTCCCAGCCACAGCAGCAGACAGCCGCCGGCGATCAGCGCGATGGTCACGACCGAGATCCGGGTGTCGAAGGTCCGCATGGCGCGGAGCACGCCGTTCCCGATCCCGCCGAGCTGCAGGCTCGCGCCCAGGAGCAGGAGGGCGGGGACGACGAGCAGGCCGACGAGGGAGGCGGCCAGGTGCGGGTCCGGTCGGCGACGGGTGATCACGAGAGCAGCCCCGAGGCCGCCCATGAGGGTATGGAGCACCAGCGGGAGCCCGTAGGCGAAGCCGTCGACGGACTCCAGGGGGACGAACGAGGGCAGACCCTGGTAGACCGCGATCAACAGGCTGGGTACGGCGGAGAGCACCAGGCTGAGCAGGCCCAGCGCCCCGGCCACGAGCAGACCGGCGGAGCTCACGATGCCCGTCGCCACGACGCTCGCGAGCAGCAGGATCCCCAGGCCCGCGCCGCCGAGGATCTGCAGCCCCGCCGGCCCGAGCAGCAGATCCGTCGTCGAGTCGCCGAGGTACCCGCGGGTGGAGTAGATCCGCAGCCATCCGGAGCCGCCGTAGGCGAGCAGGCCCGTCGCGAGCGGCGTGATGGCCAGCGCGTACAGGGTCGTGAGGAGCCTGGCGGCGAAGCTCGAACCGGCCCGTGCGGGCCCGGCGCCCACCTGCGGGCCGGCGGGGTGATCCCGAGGGGCACCTGCGGTGTCGTCGAACGGTTGTGGGTCGGGGCTCACGGTGACCTCCTGGTGTCGTCGTCCGCGCGGACCCTGGCCCGCGCGAGCCCGGTCGCGCCGATGCGGTTCCTGCCGTGACTATAGGCGGCGACCGGGCATGCCCTCATCCCGCGCGCTCCCACCCAGCACCATCCCACCCTGGAGGACCCCGATGACCGGAGAGACAGTCGACGAGGTTAGGGCGGGGTTCGTGGCCCCTGATCCGGCGGCGCGCCCCATGATGCGCTGGTGGTGGTTCGGCCCCGACGTCGAGGCGGCGGAGATCGATCGGGAGCTGTGCGCGATGGCCGATGCAGGCCTGGGCGGGGCGGAGGTCAGCGTCGTCTACCCGCTGCGCGAGGGGTCGGACACCTACCTCTCCGAGGCCGCTCTCAGCCACCTGCGCCACGCGGCCGAGACCGCCCGCGACCTGGGGCTCCGACTGGACGTGACCCTGGGCAGCGGCTGGTCCTACGGCGGTCCGCACATCGGCCCCGAGCATGCCTCCCGGTCCCTGCGCTGGGAGCGCCGGGACATCTCGCCCGCCCCGTTCGACGTCCCGCTGGTCACGCCCTGGCCGGGGGACGAGCTGGTGGCCGCGTTCCTCGGTGACGGCGTCCCACCGGAGTCGTGGGAGCCGCTGCCGCTAGCCGACGGCGTGCTGCGGGTCCCCGCGGGCAGGGGCCCTCGCACCGTGCTGCTGGCCTGGTCGCAGGTCACCGGCCAGCAGGTCAAACGCTCCGCCGCCGGCGCCGAGGGACCGGTGCTGGATCATCTGTCGGCCGACGCCACCCGGCACCATCTGGCCGTGGTGGGAGAGGCGCTGCTCGCGGCGGTCCCTGCCGAGCTGCTCGGCTCCGTGTTCTGCGACAGCCTTGAGGTGTACCAGGCGGGCTGGACCCCGCGGCTCCCCGAGGAGTTCACGCGCCGCCGCGGCTACGACCCGCTCCCGCTGCTGCACCGTCTGCAGATCGACGAACCGGGCTCCGCCGAGTTCCGGATCGACATGGGGCTCACCCTGACCGAGCTCGTCGAGGAGAACTTCCTGGCCGTGTGCCTGGACTGGGCGCGCGGTCACGGGCTGCCGCTGCGGATCCAGGCCTACGGCGAGCCGCCCGTGACGCTCAGCTCGTACCGCTACGTCGATCTTCCCGAGGGCGAGGGCTGGGGATGGACCGGCCTGCCGCAGTCCCGCTGGGCGTCCTCGGCCGCGCATCTGCATGGTCACGGCGTGGTCTCCAGCGAGATCTGGACCTGGGTGCATTCCCCCTCGTTCCGCGCGACACCCCTGGATCTCAAGGGCGAGGCCCATGAGCACCTCCTGCTGGGAATCAACCAGTTCGTGGGCCACGGCTGGCCGTACTCCCCGCCCGAGGCGCCCGGGATGGGTTGGATGTTCTACGCCGCCGGGGCGCTGGACGACCGCAACCCCTGGTGGCCCGCGATGCCCGAGCTGACCCGCTACCTGACCCGCCTCTCCTGGCTCCTGCGGCAGGGGGAGCCGGTGGCCGACGTGAAGGTCTACCTGCCCGCGAGCGAGCTGTACGCCGCCCACGGCGAGGGCTTCGACCTCTGGCGAGCCTGCCGCGACCACATCGGACCGGAGATCCCGGCCGCGATCCGACGTGCCGGCTACGACCTCGATCTGGTCGACGACCAGGCACTCGACGTGCTCGAGGCGCGCAGCGCCCCTGTCGTCGTGCTGCCGCGCGTCACGCGGCTCCCGCAGCCCGCACGCGCGTGGCTCGACGCCGTCCGCGAGTCCGGGGGCACCGTCATCGCCGTCGACTCGCCCGCCTACCCCGAGGGGATAGCGGCCGACGCGGCGAGCCTCCCCGAGGTGCTCGCGAGGAGCCTGGCACCCGACGTGGCCCTGGAGGGCGACGGAGGGGAGATCGGCGTCGTCCATCGGCGGCTGGCCGATGGGGACGTCTACTTCGTGGCCAACACCGGACCGAAGGTGCGCACGGTCGGCCTGACCCCGCGCACCCGACGGGCCAGCTGCGAGCAGTGGGATCCCAGGGATCCCGGGGCTGGGCCCACGACGCACCAGGGCGACGTGGCCACGGTGACGCTGCATCCCTACGAGGCGACCGTGCTCGTGGCCTCCGGGGGAGTGGTGTCTGCAGCAGTCGCCTCCGAGATGGTGGTGCCGGATCCGGAGCACGAGAGCGCTCGCCCGGATGCTCTCCGCCTCGACGGTCCCTGGAGGTTCACGCCCGGGCTCGGCCGGGGAGCGGGCCTGGGTGAGGGGTCGAGGGAGGGGACCGTCGAGGTCCGGCTCCCGCACCACTGGGGAACCGAACAGCCCGTCGTGTCCGGGACGTACGAGACCACGGTGAGCGTGGATCCCGACTGGTGCGGCGATGGCTCCCGACTGGTGCTCGACCTCGGCCCGAGCCGGATCCAGGAGAACTCGACCCGGCAGGCGGCGAGCTATCGCGTGCTCCTGGCACCGCCCGTGCGCGAGATCGCGGTGATCTCCGTCGGCGGGAAGGAGGTCGGGGTCATCTGGGATGCCCCGCACCGGCTCGACCTCACCGGGGCCCTGCGCGCCGGGGAGAACACGCTGCGGCTGGAGGTACACGGCACAGCCGCTCCGTGCGTAGCCGCCGATCCGCAGGCAGCGGGGATCGTCGCCGAGAGCCGCCGCGAGTACGGCCGGCGGTTCGACCAGCAGGATCTCGACCTCGCGCTGGACCAGGTGGACCCGGGGCTGCATGCGGTTCCGGTGCTGCACCGCCTGCCCGCGGGGTTCGCCTCGGCTGACTGACCAGGCGAGCTGACCAGGCGAGCTGACCAGGCGAGCTGACCAGGCGAGCTGACCAGACGAGTTGACCAGGCCGACGGTTCTGCCGGGCTGAGAAGCCGGACGGGCGGCCGCTGTGTCGAGCCCCGGAGGGGCTGAGCGGCGGAATTATGAATGCCCCCTGCAGAAATACCAGATTGTGACCGTGTCCCTCTATGGGGGCAGTCACAATGTGGTTAGAGTTTCGCATCGAGCACAGTCGCTTGACCGAGGAGAGCAATGACCGCTGACGTATCGACGCACGGGGCCCCGCCGGGGCTCCGTCCCGCGGCTCGTCCCAAAGCACCGCTGGGGCACCGGATCTATCACTCGTTCGTGCTCCGCAGGCTGCTGCGGTCGATCTTCGTGATCTGGGTGGTCGCCTCCGGGGTGTTCCTCATGGTGCGCCTGCTCCCGGGCAACCCCGTGGACGTCTACATCAACCAGCAGATCGGCCTGTACGGGAAGAGCTACGAGCAGGCCGCGGCCGAGGCGCAGAACTACTTCCGCTTCGACCCCTCGACCCCGATCTGGCGGCAGTACCTCGACTACCTGGCCGGTCTGCTGCACGGCGACATGGGCACCTCGATAGCGACCCCCGGAGTCACGGTCACCGAGAAGATCGCCCAGTACCTCCCGTGGACGCTCTACAGCGTGGGCCTGGCCCTGCTGATCTCGATCACGATCGGCCTGGTCCTGGGCATGATCATGGCGTACCGCCGCGGCGGCATCATCGACCACGCGGTCTCCATCATCGGCAGCGGGTTCCACGCGATCCCGAACTACCTGCTGGCGATCCTCATCGTGGTCGTGGGCGCGGTCCAGCTCGGCGTCATCGACTACACGCGGATGCGCGGCAACGTCTCCCCGGGCGTGGACCCGGAGCTCTCCTTCCGGTTCCTCTCCGACATCGGCTACCACGCGACGCTGCCGATGATCACCTACATCCTCACCACCGTGGGGACCTGGGCGCTGATCATGAAGGCCTCGACCACCCAGGTGCTGGGCGAGGACTACGTGACCGTCGCGAAGGCGCGCGGTCTGAAGGAGTCCCGCATCCAGACCAACTACGTCGGCCGCAACGCCCTGCTGCCGCTGATCGCGCAGATCGCGACCCAGGCGGGCTTCATCGTGGGCGGCGCGATCTTCGTCGAGCAGACCTTCTCCTACGAGGGCGTCGGGCTGCTGCTGTTCGAGTCGATCAACACCCGTGACTACCCGACCATCCAGGGCGTGCTGCTGGTCGTGACGATCACGGTCGTGCTCGCGAACCTCGCGGCCGACCTCGTCAACGCCGCCCTCGACCCGCGTATCCGCCTCGGCGAAGGAGGTGCGGCATGACCGCCACGTCGCCACCGGTCACCACCGAGCCCGGGGCCCCCGTCCCCGCGAAGGCCGCCGGGGTCAGCCCGCTGCGCCGACTCCTGAACGAGCTCACGCGCAGCACATCGGGTTTCATCGGGCTGTGCCTGGTCGTGGTCATCCTGCTGATCTCCCTGGTGGGGCCGCTGCTCATGGGGTCCCATGTCCCCGGCGACCCGGCCCGCGCCTGGGAGGCCCCCAGCGGCGAGCACTGGCTCGGCCTCGAGGGCAGCGGCAAGGACACCCTCCACCTGCTGGTCACAGGCGGCACCACCGTGCTGATGGTCGGCTTCCTCGCCGCCACCATCACCACGGTGATCGCCGTGGCGGTCGGCTCGCTGGCCGGGTACTTCGGCGGGCGCTTCGACGCGCTGATGCTCCAGGTGACGGACATCGTCATGACCGTCCCGCAGATCGTGCTGCTGGCCGTGGTCGGCGCCTTCTACAAGCTCGACTCGCCCGTGCTGCTCGCCGTGATCATCGGCATCCTGAGCTGGCCGGTGCTGATGCGCTCGATCCGCGCCCAGGTGCTCTCGCTCAAGGAGCGCGAGTTCGTCGAGGCGGCACAGCTGCTCGACGTGGGCTGGGTGCGCATCGTGTTCGGGGAGATCGTCCCCAACATGGCCAGCTACATCCTGATCAACTTCATCATCGCGGTCACGAACGCGATCTACGCGATGGTGGGCCTCTACCTGCTGGGCCTGGCCCCGCAGAAGGGCAGCAACTGGGGAATCATGATCAACGACGCGTGGACCAAGGGTGCGATGTTCAACCCCGACGCGATGCCGTACATCATCGCCCCGGTCACGATGATCGTGCTGCTCCAGCTGGGCCTGATCCTCCTGACCCGCACCCTCGAAGAGATCCTGAACCCCCGACTGAGGGACCGCTGATGAACGCCTCCACGTTGCCCCCGTCCGACGCAACCCAGCCCGCCGGCTCCCGGACCTCCGTGCCTGCGGCCGGGGCACCGGAGCCCGTGCTCGCGGTGCGCGACCTCGAGGTCGCCTACCGCACCGGCAAGAACACCCGGGTGCGGGCCCTGCGTGGGGTCAGCTTCGACCTGTACCCCGAGAGCTCCCTCGCCCTGGTGGGCGAATCCGGCTCCGGGAAGACCACGCTCGGCCTCGCCCTGCTGCGCCTGCTGCCCACCCTGGGCGAGATCACCAGCGGATCCGTCCGGTTCACCGGCGAGGACGGCCGGCAGCGGGATGTCACCGCGATGAGCGCCGCGCAGCTGCGGAAGTGGCGCTGGTCCGAGGCGGCCATGGTGTTCCAGGGCGCGCAGAACGCCTTCAACCCGGTGCTCACCATCGGCCAGCAGATGGCGGACACGCTCAGGGACCACGCCCCCGGGCGGATCGGCCGACGGGAGATCCTCGAGCGATCTGCCGAGGCCCTCCGCTCCGTGCGGCTCGAACCCCGACGCGTGCTGGGCAGCTACCCGCACGAGCTCTCCGGCGGCATGAAGCAGCGCGCGCTGATCGCCACCGGGCTGCTCCTGCACCCGCGCCTGCTGGTGCTGGACGAGCCGACCACGGCGCTGGACATCCTCACCCAGCGCACCGTGATCGACCTGCTCGCGGAGCTGCGCGAGGAGTTCAAGTTCGCGATGATCTTCATCTCGCACGACCTCGCGCTCGCCGCCGAGCTCGCCGACCGGGTGGTGACGATGTACGCGGGGAAGGTCATCGAGACCGGCTCTACGCAGGACATCTTCACCGCGCCCAAGCACCCGTACACGTCCAAGCTGATCAACGCGGTGCCGCCCGTGACCGGTGATCTGCCGGAGCTGGCCTCCATCCCCGGTGCCCCGCCGTCCCTCGCGACCCTGCCTCCTGGCTGCGCCTTCGCCCCGCGGTGCGAGCTCGCGACCGATGAGTGCCGGGCCGCGGAGCCCGAGCTGATCACCCTCACCCAGCGCCCGCAGGACATGACCCACGCCGCGGCCTGCATCCACCACGACCAGGTCCATCACGAACGGAAGGTGATCGCGCGTGCCTGAGACCACCCCCGATTCCTCGGCCCAGCATCCCGCGTCGGCCCAGCAGGCCGTTCCACTCATCGAGCTCGACGATGCCTCGCAGGTGTTCCACGTCAAGGGCAAGGACCTGCCCGCCGTCTCCGATGTCTCCCTGAGCGTCGGTCCGGGCGAGGTGCTGTGCCTGGTCGGCGAGTCCGGCAGCGGGAAGACGACTACGGCGCGGCTCGCGGCAGGTCTGGCCTCCCCGACCTCCGGGACGGTCCGGTACGAGGGGAAGGACCTCGCGGAGATGACCCGTGCGGAGCGCCGCGAGTACCGGCGCGCCGTGCAGTACATCCACCAGGATCCCTACGCCTCGCTGAACCCGATCCGTTCTGTGCACAGCACGCTGGCGATCCCCCTGAAGCGTCACGGCCTGGCCCGTACCACCGCCGAGGTCGACGAGCGGGTGGATGAGCTGCTGACCACCGTGGACCTCACCCCGCCCGGCAGCTACAGCGCGAAGTTCCCGCACCAGATGTCCGGCGGGCAGCGCCAGCGCGTGGCCGTAGCCCGCGGGCTGACCCTCTCGCCGCGGCTGCTGATCGCCGACGAGTCGACCTCGATGCTCGACGTGTCGATCCGCGTGAGCCTGTTGAACATGCTCACGAAGCTCCGCACGGAGGACGGCGTCGGCTTCATCTACATCACCCACGACCTGGCGCTCGCGAAGTACTTCGCGTGGGAGGGCCGCACGGCCGTGATGTACCTGGGCAAGATCGTCGAGGTGGGCCCCACCCAGCAGGTCATCAACAATCCCCAGCATCCGTACACCAAGGCGCTGCTCGAGGCGGTCCCGGAGCCCGATCCGGAGCTGGCGGCGCAGAAGAAGTCCGGTGGGGGCCTGGTCAGTGCGGAGATCCCGAGCCTGTCCGACCTTCCCAGCGGGTGCACCTTCCACCCGCGCTGCCCGCTCGCGCAGGACCGCTGCCGGGAGAACGTCCCGGTGCTCGAGCCCGTCCCCGGCGGTGCGGTCCAGGACGTCGCGTGCATGGTGGTGACGAACCCCCGGCCTGATGCCTCGGCCGGCAGCGCCGCGAGCGGTGCGGCGGGGAGTGCTGCCGGGAGCGCCGCGGGACCGGCTGCGGGGAGCGCGACCGGAGGAGGCGGGGCCCCGTGATCGACACCGCGACACGGGCGCTGCTCTCCCTCGGCTGCTTCGTGGGGGTCGGCTCGGCCCTCATGATCCCTCTGACCGCTCCGGGCACCGGTGAGAGGGTCGTCAGCCTTCTCGCACTCGTGCTCGGCCTCGGCATCGTCGTGGGCTCCGTGGCCGCACGACTCCTCACCGACCGACGACGGCATCGCGACGACGCGATGTCCGACCTCAACGACGACGTTGTCGTCACAACCAAGGAGAACCCATGAGCATGACCTGGAGTCGACGCGACCTCCTCAAGACGGTCGGACTGACCACGGCGGTCGGCGCGGGCATGGTCGCCTGCGCCCCTGCCGAGCCCGAGGGCGGCGGGGGCGCGGGCGGCGGCGGCGCCACCGCTTTCCACGGCGCCTGGCCCTACATGGCACCGCCGGAGGGTCACTTCAACTTCGCCGCGCAGCCCTATGCCGGCGTGCCGACCGTGATCCTCGGCGACGGCCCGTACCGCGACCTGCTGGTGCCGCCGTCGGCCCTGTGGCTGTGGGCGGACAAGAAGTGGGAGTACCTCATCGCGGAGTCCCACGAGCTCGATGCCGCCGGGGGCACCCTCACCCTGACGATCAAGCCTGATCTCACCTGGAGCGACGGGTCCGCCCTGACCTCCCAGGACTTCCTGACCACGTTCTACCTGCAGTTCATCCAGCGCGCAGCCTCGTGGGACTTCATCACCGGTCTGGAGGCCCCGGACGACACCACCGTGGTGGTGAACTTCGAGAACCCGCCGGCCGTGCTCGAACGCTACGTGCTCAAGAGCAACATCCTCTCCACCGCGCAGTACGGCGAGTTCGCCGATCGTGCGAAGGCGATCATCGAAGCCGGCGGCACGATGGACGAGGGCGACGGCGAGAAGCTGGGCACCGACTTCCAGACCTTCAAGCCCGAGAACGTGGTCGTGTCCGGTCCGTACGACTTCGACTACGACACGATCACCAACACGCAGCTCACGCTGGTGCGCAACAAGACCGGGTACGGGGCCGACAAGGTCACCTTCGACAACCTCGTCATGTACAACGGCGAGACGACCGAGATCACCTCGCTCGTGCAGTCCGGGGACGTCGACTACGCGACCCACGGCTTCGCCCCGGCCTCGGAGAAGCCCTTCGAGTCCGCCGGCTACACGATCCTGCGACCGCCGGTGTACTCGGGTCCCGCCCTGTACCTCAACCAGGACCGATTCCCGGAGTTCGCCGATGTGCGCACCCGAAAGGCCTTCGCCTACCTGATCGACCGCGCCACGGTCGGCCAGATCGCCCTCGCGGAGTCCGGGAAGGCTGTGGTCAACATGGTCGGCTTCTCCGACAACTTCGTCGAGGAATGGCTGACCGACGACGTCAAGGGCAAGATCGAGAAGTACGACCTGGACCTCGACAAGGCCACCTCGCTCCTCGAGGAGGCAGGCTGGACGAAGGGCGGCGACGCCTGGAAGACCCCCGAGGGGAAGGCTGCGGAGTACGAGATCCAGTTCCCGCAGACCTACGCCGACTGGTCGGCCGCCGGCAAGAACATCGCCGAGCAGTTCGCAGCCTTCGGCATCGCGGTGACCGCTCGCGGCCTGGACGACAAGCAGGCCCCGATCGACATCGACAAGGGCGACTTCGAGATGGCGATGCAGGCCTGGGGCTCGTCCACCCATCCGCACCCGCACTTCTCCTTCGTGCAGGACCTGTTCGTGCACAACATCCCGATCGCGAAGAACCAGGGCGGCAAGGGCTACGGCTTCCCGCTGCAGGACGTGAAGACCTCCGCGGGCACGGTCGACCTCGAGAAGATCGTCGCCGAATCCGGCGAGGGTCTCGACATCGAGGAGCAGAAGAAGAACGTGTCCGTCGCGGCGCTGGCGTTCAACGAGCTGCTGCCGATCATCCCGATCTTCGAGCGCTACGGGAACAACCCCGCGCTCGAGGGCGTGCGGGTGCAGGGCTTCCCGGAGGAGGGCGACCCGATCCTGGAGAACGCCCCGTATGCGGACAACTTCGTGGTGCTGAAGATGTTCCGCGGCGAGATCACCCCCGTCGAGAGCTGATCCTCAGGAGGCGGGGCGCCGACCGGACCGGTCGGCGCCCCGCCTCTCTGTTCCGCGGTGCTCTCCCGCGAGGGGTGAGCGGCGAGGGCCGGCGGGTCTGCTCGGGGCGGGATGACCGGCACCGGTCGCTGACGCTCAGCTCTCGGGCTGCATGCCGGTGAGGATCTCGAGCATCTCGTCGGCCACGTCGGAGGCGGAGCGCTTCTGAAACAGCGCCTCTTCGGCGAGCCGGGTGTACTCGTCGCCGAAGCCGACGCCGCTGGCCGGGGTGACCACGGGCGGCTTCACGACCTCCTCCTGCATCATCTGCGCGAAGTCCAGCGAGACCAGCTCGTTCTCGCTGAGCAGAGGACGCACGGCCTCCTGGATCTCGGGGAAGGCGGGGATGCCGCGCTCGATCTTCAGCACCTCGGCCGCGCCCTTGTCCGTGAGCAGGAAGCTCGTGAGATCCGCCGCGGCGGCCGAATCGGCGGCCTTGGCCCCGATCGACCAGTACATCGACGCCTTGTTCACCATGTTCGCCTCGCCGCTGGTGCGTGCGGGCATGCGCAGCAGCCGCAGGGGATCGCCGGAGGAGTCCTGGAAGGTGAGGATCTGCGAGCTCGGGACCTGCTGGAAGGCGCACTTGCCGGTCGCGAACAGGCTCTGCTCGAGGCTGGCCGAGGAGTTCTCGATCTGTGCTCCCGACTCGAGAGCCGCTCCGGAGGTGCTGAGCCCGAGGCTGTACTCCAGCAGCGACACGATCGTGTCCTTGGAGACCGGCTCCTCGTCCTCCCGGGGGAAGAGCTGCTCGTTGTTCGTCTGTCGCGCCCAGGCGGCCAGGTCCCCGGAGCCGAGGCCGAAGCCGCTGGTCCCGAACACGCCCTCCCCGGAGGACTTCCCCCACTCGGAGAGCTCCTGGCACAGGGCCTGGAAGTCCTCCCAGGTCCAGGTGGTGTCGTCGGGCAGCTCGATCCCGGCGGCCTCGAGCACGGTGGGGTTCATGCCGGTGGCGTAGAGGTTGAAGCCGTTCGGAGCGCCCACGAGGGTGCCGTCGGAGAGCCGGCCGGTCTCGAGGATCGCCTCGTCCATCGCCGAGAGGTCCAGGGAGTCCGAGACGGACTCGAGGTCGAGCAGCGAGCCCTTGGAGCCGTACGAGTCGATATAGGCCTCGTCCATCTGGATCACGTCCGGGCTGGCGCCGCCCGCGGTCTGGGTGGCGAGCTTGTCCCAGTAGCCCGACCACTCGCTGTACTCCGGCTTGATCGTGAGGTCCCCATGGTCCGCGGCGTACATGTCCAGGACCTCCTGGGTGATGCCCGCGCGCAGGTCACCGCCCCACCAGTACACGCGCAGCCCCTCGTCGGAGGAGGCCGAGTTGGGGCCGCAGGAGGCGAGCGCGGGAGCCGCACCGGCGGCGGCCAGGAGGGTGAGGGCGTGGCGACGAGTGAGCATGCGAACTCCTGCAGGGAGAGAGACGGTGGCGGGCGGGGCCGACGGGGTGGCGGGCCGACGAGGTCGAGCATCGCTGCTCACGTGAGAAGTCTCGTCGGGCCAGCACCGAGGAGAACAGTCTCCCCGGCGCCGACCCCGTCGGTCAAGCGCTTACCGACGGGTGGTCGCGCCCTCATCGTTCCCCGTCAGGCGGGGCGGCATTGTGCCCCGTCAGGCCAGGGTGATCTGCTTCCCGGTGCCGGTGACCTCCTGCTGCGACCCGTCGGGCAGGACCACCAGGGCGTCGACGCCCGCAGGGATCGTCGCCGCGAGCGCGAAGCCGCCGTCGGCCGGGACGGACCATTCCACCTCGATGCGGCCGACCGCCGAGTCGTAGGCACCCTTCGCCCAGTCGATGCCCGGGCCGGGCGTGGGCTGGATCAGGATTCGACGGTAGCCCGGCTCGGCGGCGCGGATGCCGAGCACGACCTGGTAGATCCAGTCGGCCACCGCGCCGAGCGCGTAGTGGTTGAAGCTCGTCATCTCGCCGGGGTTGATGGAGCCGTCCGGCAGCATCGAGTCCCAGCGCTCCCAGATCGTGGTCGCGCCCATCGAGACGGGGTAGAGCCAGGAGGGGTTCGAGTCCTCGAGCAGCAGGCGGTACGCGTCCTCGATGTGGCCGGTCTCCGAGAGCGCCCAGGTGATGAACGGGGTGCCGGCGAAGCCGGTGGAGACCTGATAGCCGGCCTCGCGCACGAGCTCGGCCAGGCGCTCGGCGGACTTCGGCCGGGTGGCGTCGTCGAGCAGGTCGAAGGCGATCGCGAGCGCGTAGACGGTGCCGCAGTCCGACAGGATCCGCCCGTCGGCCTGCACGTACGCCTCGGTGAAGGCGGCGAGCGTGCGATCGGCGAGGTCCTGCCAGCGCTGTGCGTCGGCCTCCTCGCCGATCAGGCCCGCGGTCTCAGCGGCGAAGCGGGCCGAGCGGACCAGGCAGGCGGTCGCGACCACGCCCTTGTCGGCCTTCGCCGCGGCGGCGTCCTCCGGCGGGGCGTCGGGATCCAGCCAGTCGCCGAACTGGAAGCCGGTGTCCCACAGGCCGCTGGGGGAGAGCGCGCGCTCGACGGACTCGAGGTGGAGCACCATCCCCGGGTACTCGGCGCGCAGGCGCTCGAGATCGCCGTAGGCGGTCCACAGGGCCTCGGCGACCCACACCGCGGCGTCGCCCCAGATGGCGGTCGGGGTCTCCTCCGGGCGATCGGCGATCGGATCGCTCCCGTGCGAGCGGAGCTTGAGGCTGTCGGGGACCACGAACGGGACGAAGTGCAGCGGGGGCAGATTCGCCTCGGCCTGCACGTCGAGCAGCCAGTTGTGGAGGAAGTCGGAGACGTCGAACTGGTAGGCGGCGGTCGCGGCGAAGGCGGCGATGTCGCCGGTCCAGCCCAGACGCTCGTCGCGCTGCGGGCAGTCGGTGGGCACGGCGAGGAAGTTGCCGCGCTGGCTCCAGATCGAGTTGCTGATCAGCTGGTTCACCCCGTCGTGCGAGGACTCGAACCAGCCGGTGCGGCGGATCTCGGAGTGGACGACGACCGCCTCGATGGCGTCGGCGGTGAGCTCGCCCGGCCAGCCGGTGACCTCCGCGTAGCGGAAGCCGTGGAAGGTGAAGGTGGGCTCGAAGGCGTCGCCGGCGGGATCCCCGGACAGCACCAGGTGGTCGGTGGCCTTCGCCGAGCGCAGCGGGCGGGTGCCCAGCTCCTCGTGCTCGAGCACCTCGGCGTGGCGCAGCGTGATCTCGGTGCCCTCGGGACCGGCGACCGTGAATCGCAGCCAGCCCACGAGGTTCTGCCCGAAGTCCAGCAGCGTCTTCCCCGACGGCGAGGTCCAGACCTTCTCCGGCGTCCGGGTCTCGTGGCGCGTGATCAGCGGCGAGGCCTGCTCGATGAGCGTGGCGCGGTCGATCTCGGCGGCGCGCACCGGGCGGGGATCGCCGACGGGCAGCCGACGGTCCTCGTGCTGGCCGTCGTAGATCGTCGCGAAGGTGATCGGAGAATCGGTGGCGGTCCAGCTCTCATCGGTGAGGACCTGCTGGGTGGAGCCGTCGGCGTAGGTGATGACCAGGGCGGCGAGGAAGGCGTTCTCGTCCCCGTAGTTGGAGGCGGCGTCCCCGAAGCCGAAGTCGCCGTTCCACCAGCCGCGGCCCAGGAGCACGGAGAGGGCGAGCGAGTCGCCGCCGGCGCGGACCTGCTCGGTGACGTCGAAACGCTGCACCTGCAGGCGGGACTCGTAGACCGTCCAGCCCGGGTTGAGCACCGACGCCGTGGCCGGGGTGCCGTTGAGGGTGGCCTCGTAGAGACCGTGGGCGGTGGCCAGCAGCTCGGCGCCGGTGATGGCGGAGGCGGGCTGCGTGAGTGCGACCTGCGTGGACAGGATCGGGGCGCGGCCGTCGGTCGGATCTGCGGTGATGGCGAGGGCGTCGGTGAGGAGCTGGAGCGGGGCGGGGGCTGGCGTGCTGGTGCTGGTCATGAAGGGGTTCACCTCTCGGTCGGAGCGTACGGGGTGCTGGGGGAGAGCGGCGGGAGTGCGGTGGCGCGCGGAGCGCTGGAGGGATGGGCGGCGGAGGGACGGAAGGTGGAGAGGGAGGAGGCGTCGCGCGCTTCCTCTGCGAAGGCGTCGAACCGGGAGCGTCGGAACCCGGCCCAGCCGCAGACGAGCCCGACGGCCACGATGATCGCGATCAGCAGGTAGGCGAGCACCGGCGTGGTCATCAGGGCCGGGGTGATCAGGGCGACGCCGGCGGCGATGACCCGCGCGATGCCGATCACCGAGCCCTGGATCGACGAGCGCAGCAGCGTCGGGAACGACTCCTGGGACCAGATCTTCATGATCGCCTCGAAGGCGAAGGCGCCCCCGATGGCGTTGAAGAAGCTCAGGGCGATCCACGGGAGCAGCGTGAAGCCGAAGACGACCGGGATGAGATAGGACCCGGCCAGGAGCACCGCGCCGATGGCGTAGAAGGTCATCCTCAGCGGGGTGTCGACGACCTTCATGAACGCCATCGCGCCGAGCATGCCCACGCCGAGCATCACGATGCCCAGCAGGGATTGCTGCTGCACGGAGATCCCCACGACGTTCACCCCGATATAGGTGCCGAACTGGCCGCCGGTGTTGGCCCCGATGTTCGTGAACGTGTAGAAGCCGATCAGGGCCAGGAACGGCACCAGGAAGACCTTCTTCCCGAGCACGTCCTTGAGCCCTGTGTTCGACGCCCGGATCGTCGCCGTCCCGGAAGAGCGCTCGCGATCGGCGTCGGCCCACGTCGTCGATTCCGGGACGCTCAGGCGCGCGACGAGGACGACCAGCGCGACGATGCCGACGTGGGCAAACATGACCTGTCCGCCGAGCTGGCCCATGCCGCCGGCGATGATGCCGAAGATGTTGGCGCCGATGATCCCGCCGAACCAGAGGATCTGCGAGAAGCCGACCAGCCGGCCGCGGTTGTGGTCCGATGCCGCCTCGGAGATCGAGGCGAGGGAGACGGGCAGGTCGGCGCCGGATCCGAGGCCCACGAGGATCATGCCCGCCATGAGCACGGCGAACCCGGGAGCCAGCACGAGCAGGATCGACCCCACGACGATCATCATCATCGTGGACAGGAACACCCGACGCCGGCCGTAGCGATCTCCGAGACGGCCACCGGTGAGCGCGCCGACGGCGATGCTCAGGGTCAGCGAGGCGGACAGGATGCCGATCTGTCCCGCGGTGATCCCGATGGAGTGCTGGTAGAGCACCAGGGCGGTGCCGGAGCTGACGATGGCCGCGGCGTCGATGTACGAGGCCATCCCGCAGATCAGCGCCACCCACCAGGGATTGGGTGCAGTGGATTCGGGTCGGTCTGGTCGCACGCTGTTCTCCTTCGAACCTGGGCGGCGCGATGTCACGCGGTCACGCTGTGACCTGCACTGATGCATCACGATGTTGAAACGACTCAACACAACGTCCGGTGAGGTTAGCAAGGTCCGGGTGAGCCCCACAAGCCTTTGCGGGCAGTGGATCCGGGAAAGGGTTTACACGTTTCAACCGCCGTGCCTAGACTCCTGCCACTCGGGGTCCTCGGACCCGCCGATCGAAGGAGATCGTCCATGCCCACTCGTCGCACCGCCCTCGCCCTCCCTGCAGCCCTGGTGTCCCTCGGCTCGCTCTCCGCCTGCGGGCCCAACGCGTCCGGCGGTGGGGGAGGCGATGAATCTGGGTCGGGGTCCCTGCGCTTCGCCTGGTGGGGGAATCCTCGCCGCGACGAGCTGACGAAGGCGGCGATCTCGGCGTACCAGGAGGTCGCGCCGGATCTCACGATCTCCGCGGAGCCGGGTGACTGGGGCGGCTACTGGGACAAGCTCGCCACCCAGATCGCGGGCGGGGACGCGCCCGACGTGATCCAGATGGACGAGGGGTACCTCGCCGAATACTCCAGCCGGGACATCCTCCTGGATCTCGGGACCACCGACCTGGACACGTCCGCCGTCGACGAGGCGGCTCTCGATGCCGGTCGGGTGGACGACGGGCTGTTCGCCCTCAACGCCGGGATCAACGCCCCGGTGCTCCTGGCGAACCCGGACGTGTTCGAGGCCGCAGGGGTCGAGATGCCCGATGACACCACCTGGACCTGGGACGACCTCGCCGACATCGCCACTCGGATCACCGACGCCACCGAGGACGGCACGTACGGAGTCCAGCAGTTCGGAGCGGCCGGGGGCCCGCCGCTGTCCGTGTACCTGCGCCAGCTCGGTGCGGACCGGTTCGGCCCCGACGGCCTCGGGTACACGGCCGAGCAGCTCCAGCAGTGGATGGACTACGTGCTCGACCTGCAGAACAGCGGCGCCGCCCCGCCCGCCTCGGTGGCCGTGGAGGAGGCGGGCCAGTCCGTCGACCAGTCCCTGTTCGCCGTCGGGAAGTGCGGCCTGCAGTCGCAGTGGTCCAACCAGGTGGTGACCCTCGATGCCTCGCTCGACGGCAAGGTCGTGATCCTCAGGATGCCGTCGATGACCGGCAAGGCCGCCGACGCGCAGCTCTGGTACAAGGCGTCGATGTACTTCTCGATCGCCGCGACCTCCACGACGCAGGACGAGGGAGTGGCCTTCATCGACTGGCTCGTCAACGACCCCGACGCCGGGAAGATCCTGCTGGCCGAGCGAGGGGTGCCCGCCAATCTCGACGTCCGCGAGAGCATCGTCCCCGACCTCACGGACTCCGACCTCAAAGCAGTGGACTTCATCGAGGCCATCGCGGACGAGCTGGGCGACCCGCCGCCCATCACCCCGCCGGGCGGCGGCGCCGCGGACGATGTCCTGGCCCGCTGCGTCGAGGACGTCCTGTTCGGTCGTGCCGACCCCGCGGATGCCGGCGCGGCGGCGGTCGACGAGGCGGCTGGTGCCCTCGGGTGATCCGGCCACGATAAAGTCGCCAGATCATGGACTCGTGGTTCGCAGCTGCGGGACCGACGCCGACCAGCTGAGGAGCGTGGGGGAGTGGCCGGAGCTCATCTGGTGAGCATGAAGGACGTCGCGCGGCACGCGAACGTCTCGGTGGGCACCGTCTCCAATGTCCTGAACCGCCCGGACATCGTCTCCACGGATCGCCGGGAGCGGGTCGAGGCGGCCATCGCGGAGCTCGGGTACGTGCGCAACGACGCCGCGCGGCAGCTCAAGCTCGGCCAGTCCCGCACCGTCGGCGCCATCGTGCTCGACTCCGGGAACCCGTTCTACGGCCAGCTCGTCGGCGGCATCGAGGCGGCCGCCGAGGATTCGTCCCTCGCGGTCATCGCCGGCAGCACGGGAAACCGGGAGCAGCGCGAACGGCTGTACCTCTCGCTGTTCGAGGAGCAGCGGGTGCGCGGCATCCTGCTCGCCTCGACCGGCGGCGCCCAGGAGCTGGTCGACGGGATCCGGCGTCGGGGAACCCCCGTCGTGCTCGTCGAGAGCAGCCGTGAGGACGTCGGCGGATCCTCCGTGGGGGTCGACGACATCGCCGGGGGCGAGATCGCCGTGCGCCACCTCGCCGAGCTGGGCCGACGCCGCCTCGGCGTGGTCGCGGCCCGGCAGGACCTCCGGCAGGTCGCGGATCGGCTGACGGGCGCGCGCCGCGCCGCGGAGGCCGCCGGCATCGAGCTCGAGGTGCTCGAGGCGGAGGACCTCACCGTGCTCGCCGGTCGCGCCGCCGGGATGCGGATCGTGGAGCGGACCGCGGCGGAGCGGCCCGACGCCCTGTTCTGTGTCAACGATCTGCTCGCCGTCGGCGTGCTGCAGGCCTTCGCCTTCCGTCACCAGATCGCCGTGCCCGAGGAGATCGCCCTGGTCGGCTACGACGACATCGCGTTCGCGAGCTCCACCGTGGTGCCGCTGACCTCTGTGGCCCAGCCCGCGGACCTCATGGGCCGCACCGCCCTCGCCCTGCTCGAGGAGGAGATCGCCACTCCAGACGCCCCGCCCCGGCACGTGAGCTTCACCCCGACGCTGGTGGAGCGGGAGTCGACGACGGGCTGAACACCTCGAGCTGCACGCTCGCGCGGACCAGGTCCCGTAAGGACCCGGGACGCGTCGAGACGGCCCCCAGGGAGCGCGCCTGCAGAGCCACGTTCCCCAGTGCGGTCGCCTCCACCGGCCCGGCCACGACCTCGAGGCCGAGCGCGTCCGCGGTGAGCTGGTTGAGCAGGGCGTTCTGGCTGCCGCCGCCCACCACGTGCAGGCGCTCGGGCAGGGGGAGCCGGGCGAGACGGCAGGCGGTGTGGAGCTCGTCGCGGTAGGTCTCGGCGAGGGACTCCAGGATGCACCGCACGAGCTGGGCCGGGGTGCGGGGGCGTTCGTCCTCTCCTTCCAGCGGACGGGCCGCGAGCGTCACCCGGTCCGCCATCCGGCCGGGGGCGAGGAAGGCCGGATCGGTCGGGTCGATCCGGAAGCGGTTCGCGGGCATGAGCGCCGCGGCGGCCAGCAGATCACCGAGGTCGACGCGCGCGCCGCCCTCCTCCCACTGCCGGATCGACTCGCTGACCAGCCACATCCCGGCCACGTTCTTGAGGAACCGGAACGTTCCGTCGATGCCCCCCTCACTGGTGAAGCCCGCCTCGAGGGCGGCCGACGAGGGGACCGCCGACGGCAGCTCGAGGCCGATGAGGGACCAGGTCCCCGAGGAGATGTAGGCGATCGGGAAGGCATCCTGCGGGGCCGGCACCGCGAGCACCGCCGACGCCGTGTCATGGGAGCCGACGGCCACCACCGGGACCTCGCCGATCCCGAGCTCACGGGCCAGCTGCGGACGCACCGTCCCCAGGCGCTCGCCGGGCTCGATCAGCGGTGCCAGGAGGTTCCGGTCCACCCCGGCGGCGGTCAGGATCTCCTCGGACCAGTCATGCTCGGCCACCGAGAGCATCCCGGTGCTGGAGGCGTTGGTGACCTCGGTGCGACGCTGCCCCGTGAGCAGGTACCCGAGCAGGTCAGGGACCATCAGCAGGGTCGAACCGACGGGGAGGCTGGGCGTGCGGTCGTCGGCCAGCAGCTGGTAGAGCGTGTTGAAGGGCTGCTGGGCGATGCCGGTGAGCTCGTACTGCCGCTCCCGGGAGAGCTGCTCGGCGAAGGAGTCGGCGACCCCGTCGGTGCGGTGGTCGCGGTAGGCGATCACCTCGCCCAGGATCTCGCCGCTGCCGGGTTCGGGGGAGTCGCTCTCCCCGGGAGCATCGGGCCCCACGACGCCGTAATCCACGGCCCAGGAGTCGATGCCGATCGAGGACAGGCCGGCGAGGCCACGTTCCACCGCGCCCGCATGCGCGGCCCGCAGCCCTTGCTGCACCTCGGCCCAGAGGGCATCGATGTCCCAGCTCGGGTGGCCATCCACGTCGCGGAGGTGGTTCTCGAAGCGGTGCGCCGGGACCAGCTCGATCCGGCCCCCCTCGATCACTCCGAGCATCACGCGGCCCGACGTGGCGCCCAGGTCGACCGCCGCCACCGCGAGCGCGGCTGGGGCGGTTGCGGGGCCGGGGTGGCGCGCGCTCATCGCAGGAAGGCGGCGGCGACGCCGGCATCGACCGGGACGTGCAGCCCGGTGGTGTGCGAGAGGTCCCCGGCGGTCAGCGCGAACACGGCATTGGCCACGTTCTCCGGCAGCACCTCGCGCTTGAGCAGGGTGCGCTGGGCGTAGAACTCCCCGAGATCCTCCTCCTGCACGCCGTACACCTTGGCACGCGAGGCACCCCAGCCGCCGGCGAAGATGCCCGAGCCGCGCACCACCCCGTCAGGATTGATCCCGTTGACGCGGATCTGGTGCCCGCCGAGCTCCGCCGCGAGCAGCCGCACCTGATGCGCCTGATCCGCCTTGGTGGCGGAATAGGCGATGTTGTTGGGGCCGGCGAAGACGGAGTTCTTCGAGGAGATGTAGATGATGTCCCCGCCCATGGCCTGGGCGATCATCACCCGCGCCGTCTCCCGGGAGACCAGGAAGCTGCCGCGCGCCATGACGTCGTGCTGCAGGTCCCAGTCCTTCGCGGTGGTCTCCAGCAGCGGCTTGGACAGCGAGAGCCCGGCGTTGTTGACGATGAGGTCGAGCCCGCCGAAGGCGAGGACGGCGTCCGCCACGGCCTGCACCACGGCCTGCTCGTCGGAGACGTCGGCCCTCAGCGCCACGGCCTTGTCCGGCCCGCCGAGGTCCTCGGCGACAGCCTGAGCATTCTCGAGATTCAGATCGGCGATGACCACACAGGCACCCTCGGCGACCAGGCGGGTCGCGGTGGCCTTGCCGATGCCGGAGCCGCCACCGGTCACGAGCGCCACCCGGGTCGCGAGCGGCTTGGGTGCCGGCTTGCGCTGCAGCTTCGCCTCCTCCAGGGCCCAGTACTCGATGCGGAACTTCTCGGACTCCTCGATGGGGGCATAGGTCGAGACCGATTCGGCGCCACGCATCACGGCGATCGCGTTGACGTAGAACTCGCCGGCCACGCGCGCAGTCTGCGCGTCGGCCCCGAAGCTGAACATGCCCACGCCCGGGACCAGCACGATCGCCGGATCCGCGCCACGCATCGCGGGGGAGTCCGCGTCGGCGTGGCGCTCGTAGTAGGCGGAGTAGTCCGCCCGGTAGGCCTCGTGCAGCTCTGTGAGCCGCGCGATCGACTCCTCGACGGAAGCGCCCGACGGAAGGTCCAGCACCAGCGGCTTCACCTTGGTGCGCAGGAAGTGGTCCGGGCACGACGTGCCGAGCTCGGCGAGCGGCGCGAGCTTCACGCTCGCGAGGAACTCGTGGACCGCGTCGGTGTCCGTCCAGTGTCCGATCATCGGGGCATCGGTCGAGGCGAGCCCGCGGATCACCGGGAACAGGGCCGACGCCTTCGCCCGCCGCTCCGCCTCGGGCAGTGCCTCGCGACTCGCCTCGTGCGCCCCGAAGGGCTCGGCCGCTCCGGTGCGCTCGAGGAACGCTGTCGCCTCGGCGATGATCCGCAGGGAGTTCTCCTGCGCCTCGTCCGACGTCGCGCCCCAGGCGGTGATGCCGTGCCCGCCGAGGATGCAGCCGATCGCGCCGGGGTTCGCCTCCTTGATCGCAGCGATGTCCAGGCCCAGCTGGAAGCCCGGGCGGCGCCACGGGACCCACACCACGGCGTCGCCGAAGCACTCACGGGTGAGGCGCTCGCCGTCGGCCGCGGTCGCGAGGGCGATCCCGGCGTCGGGGTGCAGATGATCGACGTGCGGTGCGTCGACCAGGGCGTGCATCGCCGTATCGATGCTCGGTGCCGCGCCGCCCGTGCCGTGCAGGCAGTAGTCGAAGGCCGCGACCATCTCGTCCTCGCGCTCCACGCCCGGGTACACCTCGCGCAGCGCGCGCACACGGTCCAGCCGCAGCACGGCGAGGCCCATCTCCGTGAGGGTGCCCAGGTCGCCGCCGGAGCCCTTGACCCACAGCAGCTCGGTCTCCTCGCCGGTGACCGGATCCAGGGCGGCGCCCTTCGCGGAGGTGTTGCCGCCGGCGTAGTTGGTGTTCGCCGGGTCGGCGCCGAGCGCGTTCGAGCGCGCCAGGAGCGCCGCGACCGTCGGATCGACCGGCGTCGGGTCGGTGTTGGTGGTGGTGTTCGTGCTGGTCATGCTCAGGCTCCCCATCCCATCTGGTTCCCGCCCACGCGCTCCGCGGCGACCTTCTCCTCGTAGCCGCTCGCGCGGAACGCCCCGAAGGGATCCGCGGGCAGGCCGCGCTCCTCGCGGAAGGCGGCCAGCGCCGGGCGCACGTCGGTCCAGAAGGCGTCCATGAGGATGTCGTTCGCGAGCAGCACGTCGTTGCTGGTCTGCGCGGCGGAGAGGGCTTCGCGGTCCACCAGCAGAGCCTTCGCGAGGGTCTCCTGCACATTGAGCACGGAGCGGATCTGGCCCTGGATCTTCGACTCCAGGTTGTGGCACTGATCGAGCATGAAGTTCACGCCCGACGCGGGGCGGTGCGCATCCCGCTGCACGATCTCGAAGAGGATCCGGAACAGCTGGAACGGATCCGCGGCGCCCACGATGAGGTCATCGTCCCCGTAGTTGCGGGAGTTGAAGTCGAAGGCGCCCAGACGGTTCTGGCGCAGCAGCTGGGCGACGATGAACTCGATGTTGGTGCCGGGGGCATGATGGCCGGTGTCGAGCACCACCTGGGCCTTCTCGCCGAGGGCCAGGCAGTGCAGCAGGCTCGTGCCCCAGTCCGGAACATCGGTGTGATAGAACGCCGGCTCGAAGAACTTGTACTCCAGCACCAGGCGCTCCTCGTCCCCGAGGCCCAGGTAGATCTCCTGGAGGGACTCCGCCAGGCGGTCCTGACGGGCCCGGATCGAGTCCTGACCGGCGTAGTTCGTGCCGTCGGCCAGCCAGATCTTCATCTCCTTCGAGCCGGTGGCGCGCATGACGTCGATGCACTCGAGATGGTGGTCGATCGCCCGACGCCGCACGGACTTGTCGCCGTGGGTGAGGGAGCCGAACTTGTACACGTCGTCCTGGAAGGTGTTGGAGTTGATCATGCCCAGCGTCATGCCCTGTTCGGCGGCGTACTCCCGCAGCGCGCCGAAGTCCTCGACCTTGTCCCAGGGGTAGTGCAGCGAGACGCGCGGCGCGGACCCGGTGAAGGCATGGGTCTGCGCGGCGTCGGCGATCTTCTCGAAGGGGTCGCGCGGGGTGCCGGGCGTGCCGAACACCTTGAAGCGGGTGCCGGAGTTGCCGTAGCCCCAGCTGGGGACCTCGATGGAGAACTCGGCGAGGTCGCGGGCGACGTCGGCGGGGAGGGTGGTGGGAGTGGTCATGAGGTGATGCTCCTTCGAAGATCCTGCCGGGACTCGGTCGACGGTGACGGGATGGTCGGTGCGACGTCGAGCGGCCATGGCACCGCGCTTGAAACGACTCAACGGGAGCCTAGCACGCAGCCGAGATGGAGGTGCGGAGGCAGCCCGAGAAGCTCGCCGACTACGTCGCGGCGCATCAGAACGTCTGGGCCGGCATGCGGGAAGCGCTTGCCGTCGCAGGATGGAGGAACTACACTCTGTTCCTGCGGGCGCAGGACGGCATGGTCGTCGGCTACTTCGAGGCCGACGACGTCGAGGCCGCGCAGGAGGCGATGGCCCGCGCGGCGGTGAGCCCGCGCTGGGAGGCGGCGATGGCGGAGTTCTTCACCGACGGCGGCGGGGACAAAGAGATGCTCCCGCAGTACTTCCACCTCGCCTGAGCCCGCTGCACGGCCCGAGCAGACCGGGGCGCAGGTCCCACCCGATGAGCGGAAGATCCCGATGAGCATGACAACACCCCAGGTCATCAACCCCAACGGCGCCTGGTGCTGGTTCCAGGACGAGCGCGCCCTCGTCGATCCCGAGACCGGGCTGCTCGTCGTCGGCTCCATCGCCTCCGGGGGCGGGACCGACGGCGCGGAGCGCACGGGTGATCTCGACCTCACCGTCGTCGATCTCGCCACCGGCGCCGCGCAGGTTCTCACCCTCCATCCCGGGTTCGAGGCCGATGACCATGACGTGCCCGCGCTGTGGCGTCGGCCGGACGGGCGCTGGCTCGCGGTCTACGCCCGGCACAAGACCGACGACCTCACCCACTGGCGGATCAGCGAGCCCGGCGACCCGACCCGCTGGGGCGAGGAGCGCAGCTACGACTGGTCCGAGCACACCGGCGGCCGCGGCGTCACCTACTCCAACCTCCACGAGATCGACGGGCGGCTGTACTGCGCCGCCCGCGCCGTGAACGATGATCCCTGCGCTCTCGTCTCGGACGATCACGGCGACACCTGGGCGTACGCGGGCCGGGTGTTCGGCAGGCCCAAGATCGGGTACGTCAACGGGTACTCCCGCTACGCCGACGGCGACGACGGCCTGCATGTGCTGGTCACCGACCACCATCCGCGCGACTACGACAACTCGATCTACCACGGCACGATCTCCGCGGGCCGCCTGCACGACAGCGCCGGCCGAGCCCTGGCGTCCGAGCTGTTCGCCGAGCCCGCCCCGGACCAGGCTCAGCTGACCACGGTCCTCGCCGCGGGCGCTGTGCTCGACGGCGACACGGGGCTCGACGGCGGTGCGGGGCTCGACAGCGGCACGGGGCTCGGCGGCGCGCGGCTCAGCCACGCGTGGACCACCGACATCCGCGAGGCCGGCGGTCAGCTCGCTGCGGTGATGACAGCCCGCGCCGACCACGTCGCCGAACCGGACGGCTCCGACCTGGGCCGGAACGTGCCCGTCCCCGACCTGCGCCTGGTCTACGGCCGCCTCGGGGCCGACGGGGAGTGGACGCTCTCGCCGCTCGCACAGGCCGGGCCTGGTCTGCTGCCCCATGAGCAGGACTACTCGGGCCTCGCCGCGATCGACCCGTACGACGTGGACACCGTGCACATCTCCACGCCGATCGATCCGCGCGACGGGACCCGCCATGCCCACCATGAGATCTACCGTGGACACACCGCCGACGAGGGACGACGCTGGGAATGGACGGCGATCACCGAGGCCGCAGAGAACCCAGGGTTCGACAACCTTCGCCCGATCGTCGCGCCGGGCGACCCGACCACCACCCATCTGCTCTGGTTCCGCGGCGAGATGCGCTCCTCGCAGGACTACGACTGCGAGATCGTGCTGCACAGTAGCCCGCGCTGACGCCGTCCCGGCCCGTCTCGACGCCCCCGTCGTCCTCTCGAAAGGCCCTCACCCCATGACCGAGCCGACCACCCCGGACCTCCGCCCCGCACCCAGCGACCAGAGCCCCGGCGTCGCAGCCCCGACCGGGCTGCTCGAGATGGAACGACGCCTGAGCCTCCTCGGCGACGTCGCCACCTGGGAGGATGTCGACCCTGAGGCCCACCGCGTCTGGGATGCCCCCTACGGCCCGCCCGAGGAATGGGGGCTGCTGATCGAGAGCCATGAGATTCCCGGCCCCCACGGCCCCGTCCCCGTGCGCGTCTACACCCCGCAGGCCGCGGCCGACGGGCCTCGCCCGTGCCTGGTGTGGCTGCACGGCGGCGGCTTCATGCACGGAGACCTTGACATGCCCGAGGGCGACCACGTGTCCCGCGGGGTCGCCGGACGCGCGGACGCCGTCGTGGTCTCCGTCGACTACCGGCTGTGCGACGAGATCGACGGCTCCCCGGGCCGGCCGTTCCCGGGCGGTCCCGAGCACGTGACCGCGCCGATCCCGCTGGACGACGTCTGCGCCGCTGTGGCCTGGACCCGCGACAGCGCGGGCGCCCTCGGCATCGACCCCGCGCGGGTCGCGATCGGCGGAGCCAGCGCCGGCGGGGACCTCGCCGCGGCGGCGTCCCTGCGCCTGGCCGATGAGGGGACGCTGCTCGCCGCGTCCCTGCTCATGTACCCCGTCACCCACCCGCTGCGGCCCGAACCCGACGCCGAGGAGTCCGCGGCGCTCGCCCTGACCCCGCCGATGCTGCGCTTCCCCCGCGAGACGATGCAGGCCATGTCCGGCAACTACATCGGTCGTCCGCTCGAGGAGGCGACCCCCTACGACTTCCCGGGCCTGGCCACCCGGGAGCAGCTGGCCGGGCTGCCTCGCACCTACATCGAGGCCGATGAGTACGACGACCTCCGGGTCGGCGGCCGCCGCTACGCCGAGCAGCTCCGGGTGGCCGGGGTCGACGTGGAGTTTGCGGTGCGCCGCGGCGTGTGCCACGGCCACCTGAACCGGGTGGGCCTGGCCGAGGCGCGCCAGTCGATGGACCGGATGGGACAGCTCGTCCGCGAGCTGTGAGCAGCACGTGGGCCGGAGCAGCGTGCACCGGCCCGGATCAAGGAGGATCCATGCAGCACGGAATCATCACCCCTGATCGGGACGCGGATGCCGCGCTCGCCGCCGGGGCCGACTATCTCGAGCCGACCGTCGTCGGGAACCTCCTGGTGCAGCACGAGGACGGCACCTGGCATGCGGATCCGGCGCTGCGGAGACGCGAGCCCGCGCCGTCGTTCGCGGTGCTCTGCCCGGCCGACCACCACCTCTCCGATCCGGCGTTCCCGCTCGAGCAGACCCACGCCTACCTGCGGGTCGCCTTCGCGGCGATCGCGGAGGCCGCGGCACCCGGCGCGTTCGTGGTGCTCGGCAGCGGCGCCGCACGGCGGATCCCGGAGGGCGTGTCCCGCGCCGACGCGCGCCGTCAGTTCGCACGATCGGTGTCGATCGCCCGGGAGATCGCCGCGGTCAACGACCTCGAGGTGATCCTCGAGCCCCTGCACCGCGGCGAGACCGATCAGATCAACTCCCTGGCCGAGGCGGTCGAGTTCCTCGACGAGTTCGGGATGGGAGACATCCGCGTCGTGGCGGACCTGTTCCACATCATGCTCGAGCACGAGTCCCTCGACGTGGTTCGCGAGCTGGCCGGGCGCGTGGCCCACGCCCACATCGCCGATTCCGGCCGCATCCCGCCCGGTCAGGGGGACTGGCCCCTCGCGGAGTTCCTGCGAGCGCTGCGCGACGGCGGCTACCGAGGCCGCGTCTCGATCGAGTGCACGTGGGCCGACCTCGCCACCGAGGCCGGTCCGGCGCTCGCGGCCCTGCGTGCCGCGGATCCCGTCACCGCGAGCGTCCACGCCTGACCTGGGTCGTGGGCGGGGGCGCTTGGCCTGGGTCGCGGGTGGGCGCGCCTGGTCTGGGCCGCGTGCGGGCGCGCCAGGCCTGGGCCGCGGGTGTGCACGCCTGGTCTGGGCCGCGTGCGTCCACGCCTGGTCTGGGCCGCGCATCCACTGGCGCGTGGCGAGCAAGGAGGGGCCTATACGGGGTTCCCTGCTCGTATAGCGCCACCGGATACGAACCGACCGCCGCGCTGGGCCGGGGGACGGGTGATCTGGACAGGGGGGCGGCGGTCCGGGCCGTGCAGGCTGGGCGGGGCCACGCGCCTAGGGCGGGTCGGGCCAGGCGCCGATGGCAGGTCAGGTCAGGTCAGGCCGGGCCGGGCCGGGCGCCACGGGAGGATGAGCCGGGCTCAGCCCGGCCCCTCGACTGTCGGGTCGCCCCACACCCGGCCCACCACCCAGGCCGGGACGCTGACGCCGCAGGCGATCGTCAGCGGGGCGAGCAGCCACAGCGGAGACAGCACGGCGACGAGGGCAGGCGCGACAAGCGCCGCGAGCGGTCGCCTCATCACGAGCGTCACGGCGCCCAGCACGATCGCGGCGCGTTCGGCGTGCTGGTCTCGCGAGGCGGCGGCGACGTAGGCGCTCAGCAGGGCGATCATCAGCCACATCACCGGCAGCATCAGGCCCACCGCGAACACGCGCATGGAAGCGTCCATCTGGGGCAGCACCAGGGCGTTCGTCCCGATCCCGCCGAGCACGAGGAGCAGCAGGATCGACATCGGGGCATCACGACGAAGCGTGCGGCGCACGTGGCCGAGCGTCGTCCTGAAGGCGGCGTCCTCGTACTGCGCGAGGTCGGAGGTGGTGCGGGTGGCGCCCGCCAGCGCCGGCACGATGCCCACCACCGAGAGGATCCCCAGCAGCGCCGCCCAGTTCGCCGCGAGGAACGCGGCCGGCTTGGTGAGGAGGCGGACCAGGCCGCGCGCCTCCAACGGGTCGCGTCGGCCGATGCCCATCTCGAAACGGGAGCGGCCGCGGGCGTGCTCCGGCGTCGTGGGCACGGGGACGCCGGGGCCTCGCAGGTCCGTCGGCAGCACCGACGGGCCTGCGGGGGCCGCGGGGGCCGCGGGAGCTCGCGTGGTCACTTGATCCCCGAGGCCGCGAAGCCCTGCACGAAGTAGCGCTGGAAGATCAGGAACAGGATGATCATCGGGACCGCGGCCATCGTGGTGCCGGCCATCAGCAGGTGCCAGTCCGTCGCGGCCTCCTGACGGAAGGATGAGATCCCCACCTGGATCACCCGCAGGTTCTCCGAGGTCGTCACCAGCAGCGGCCACAGGAAGTTGTTCCAGCCCGCCTCGAAGCTGAGCAGGGCGACGGTCAGCAGCCCGGGCATGATCAGCGGGGTGATGATGCGGGTGTAGATCCCGAACTCGCTTACTCCGTCGAGACGTGCGGCCTCGATCAGCTCGGAGGGGGTGGAGACATAGAACTGCCGGAACAGGAACACCATGAACGGGGAGATCGCCCCGGGCACGATGAGCGCCCACCAGGTGTCGATCCAGCCGGTGCCGCCGGCGCCGAAGATCGAGTTCCCGCCGAACAGCGGCATGTGGCGGACCATGAGGAACACCGGGATCACGGTCGCGTAGAACGGGATCATGATGCACGCGACCATCCATCCGAAGATGGCTGGCGCGAGCCGGAAGCGCATCTTCGCGAGCGCGTAGCCGCATGCGGATCCGAAGGCCACGTTGAGCACGGCGGCCGCGGTCGCCAGGATGAGGCTGTTGCGGGCGTAGATCGCGAAGGGAGCGCGGGTCAGCGCCTCGGTGTAGTTCTCCAGCCGCAGGTCCTGAGGGATCAGCGGCATCGGGACCTTCGCCAGCTCTGTGGGGTCCCGGATCGAGGACAGGGCCATCCACAGGAACGGGGCGGCCATCAGGAGGGACGCGACGATGAGGAACACCATGATCGCGGTGGTGGCGATCCGCTTCTGCCGCCGCAGGCTCGTCGTCCGCGGCGCGGCGGCCGAGGATCTCGGGGCGGGAACGATCTCGGGACGGGTTTCAGTCGTCATCGGAGCCTCCGACGATCCGGCGGGACAGGAAGGCCAGCACGATCAGGATCAGCAGCAGGATCACCGACTGGGCGTTGGCGAGGCCCACGCGGAACTCCTGGAACGCGGTCTGGTAGATGCGGTAGGTCACCACCGACGTGGAGTTGGCGGGACCACCCTCGGTGAGGATGTAGATCAGATCGAAGGTCTGGAAGTTCGCGATGAGCGACGTGATGAGGATGAAGAACGTCGCGGGGCGCAGCATCGGCACGGTCACGTGGGTGAACTTCTGCACGAAGCTCGCACCGTCGAGATCGGCGGCCTCGTACAGCTGGCCGTCCACCCCCTGCAGTGCGGCCAGGTAGATGAGCATCTTCAGGCCGATTCCCTGCCAGATCGTCACCAGGATGACGGAGGCGAGGGCGAGGTCAGGGTTCGTGAGGAAGGGCAGCGGACCGATCCCCACCACGCCGAGCACGACGTTCATCAGGCCGTTCTCGGACGGGTTGTAGATCCACAGCCAGATCATCGCCACGGCGACGGTCGCGGTGATGTGCGGGAGGAACACCATCACGCGGAACAGGCCTCGACCGGGGATCGCGCGGTTGAGCAGGACCGCGAACACGAGGGCGAGGAACATCGAGATGGGGATGCCCACGGCCGCGATGATCACGTTGTGCAGGACCGACCGCCAGAAGAGGCCATCGGTGAAGATGATCGCGTAGTTCTCGAACCCGGAGAACTCCGGGGCATGGATGATGTCGTACGCGGTGAAGCTCAGCACGAAGGCGACGATGATCGGCACGCCGATCCAGAGCAGCGTGTGCAGCGTCGCGGGGGCGGCGAGCAGCAGACCCCACCGGCGCTCCGCGGTGCGTACGGACCGTCGACGGACGTCGGTGGTCGGGCTAGCGGCGGCGCTCATCGGAGCCTGCTGATCGCGTCGTCGCACAGCGACTTCATGTCCTCGAGCGTCTCGTCGACGCTCTTCTTCCGCGTCAGGCAGCCCTCGGTGATGCCGTCCAGATTCGTGCGGATCTGCATGTACGCGGCGGTTCCGCCTTCGGTGGCCCCGGCATACTCGAGGTTCTCGAGCGCGAACCGGGTCAGGAGGCTCGATTCGATCTCGTCATTCGCCGGGATGTCCGGTGTCGGGGGGACCTTGCCGATGGCGGCATTGGCGATGCCGAGGAACTCCGGATCGAGCATGTGTTTCATGAAGGCTCCTGCGGCGTCCTTGTTCTGGGAGAGGCTGGAGATCGAGATGAACGTCCCGCCCTGGAACATGACCGGCTTCCCGCCGGCGCCGGGAGGCATGAGGAACACCCCGACGGCCCCCTCCTCGCAGAGCTCCGGGGTCATCTGCTGCCAGGTCGGCCAGTTGCCGGTGGCGACCAGCGACATGGCCGCCTTCCTCTGCTGGAACGGGGAGGGCTGACCTTCGGGGGCCCGCAGGTCGTAGTCGATCGCCCCGGAGTCCATCTGATCGAGCATCCACTGCAGGGCGAGCCGTCCCGGCTCCTCGTGGAGGGTCGCGGTCAGGCCGTCCTCGCTGAACATGGTGCCGCCGAAGGCGTAGAGCAGGAACACGAAGGCCTGCCGGGCGCCGCCCGCGCTGCCGGAGAGGTAGTCCAGGCCGACGACGCCGTCCCCCGTGAGCTCCTGGGCCACGTCGGCGAGCTCCTCCATCGTCGTGGGCGGCTCCGTGATGCCCTTCGCCTCGAACATCTCGGGGTGGTAGCCGAGGAATCTCAGGTCCAGGGCCTGCGGGAGCGAGTAGTACCGGCCCTCGAAGCGGGCGGGGGCGAGCACGCTCTCGTCGAACCCCAGGCTCTCGATGAAGTCGGCGGGGATCTCGGCGAAGATCCCTTTCTGCGCGAACGGCTGTGTCCAGCCCACGCCGGTCATGATGAGATCCGCGATGATTCCGCCGGCGATCCCGGTGGAGATCTTCTCGTTGAGCTTGTTCCAGTCCACCTGGTCGACCGAGACGGTGACTCCGGTGCGCTCGGTGAACGGCGCGATCACGTCCTCGTCGAGCACGGTCCTGTCGTCACCGACTTAGTCCGGGGTGAGCAGGCTGATCGTGCCGTCGAGAGCGGCGTCGTCGACCTCGAGGTCGACGGGGACGTCAGGATCGGCCGCTTCCCCGGAACCACAGGCGGCGGCGCCCAGTCCGACGGCGACGGCTCCTGATCCGGTGAGCAGCGAGCGGCGGGTGAACGACATCGGACTCCTCTCGGCGGACCTCGGCGCAGCTGCGCTCGGGACCTCTCCTCGGGGCCGGGATCAGCGCATCGGTGCACCGTCCCGGAAGGCCGCGGCCGGCGTCCTCCTCATCCTCGAGGGTGGGATGCCGAGGGGAAAGGACAGCGCATACCCGCGACGGAGCGGCGAAATTGCCACCGGTTGCCGAGCGATCGGACGGTGGCGGCGCTCAGCTCGCGCTGTGATGCCGGCCCTGATCCTCATGTCGCTGTGGCAGGCGGGAGGCGGCACGATCCTGCTGCTGGCCGGCATGAACGGCATCCCCAAGGAGCTCTACGAGGCCGCAGAGATCGACGGAGCCTCCGGGCGCCGCCAGTTCTGGTCGGTCACCTTCCCCCAGCTCACCCCGGTCATCTTCTTCAACCTGATCATGGGGATCATCGGCTCCTTCCAGGTCTTCGCGCAGGTCTTCATCCTCACCGGCGGCGGGCCCGACAACGCCAGCCAGATGGCGGTCCCGATGCTCTTCGATGAGGCGTTCCGCTTCTACCACATGGGCTACGGCTCGGCGATCGCGTGGATCCTCTTCGTCGTGATCATGGCCTTCACCGCACTTGCCTTCGCGACCTCCGGACGCTGGGTGGGCTGGTGCACGTGATGATCGGATGGATCGCCGTGCGGCTCGCGCTCGGGGACTCCGGGGGCAGCGCGGATCAGACCGGGGCGATGGCGATGATCGCGCAGGCACCCGGCGGGCGGATCCTGCTGTGGGCCGGCGGGCTGGTCATGGCGATCCTGGCGCTGTGGTTCCTGCTGCGCACCTGGTTCGCCGCCCGCCGCGGCCACGAGGTGAAGGCCGCCGTGGTGGACGCGCTGCGGTGGTCGGGCCCAGCAGCGGTCTACGCGGGCCTGTCGGGGATGGTTCTGCGTTTCGCCGCAGGCGGTGGGTCGTCCTCGAGCGCGCAGACGCAGTCCGCCACGGCGGGCCTGCTGGGCTCGGGCCCGGGGCGCGCGCTGGTGCTCCTCGCAGGCGCTGTCGTGATCGGCATCGGGATCGGTTTCGTGGTCGTCGGGGTCACCCGTCGCTTCCTCCGGCAGCTGGAGCGCAGCGGGGCCCGGAGCGTCGGAGCGGCGCTGCGGATCACCGGGATCGTCGGCTATATCGCAAAGGGATTCGCGCTGACGGCGGTCGGCGTGCTGCTGGGATGGGCCGCGATCTCCGCGGACCCGGAGAAGGCGACCGGGCTCGACGGGGCGCTGACGACCATGGCGGGGCTGCCTGCGGGCGTGGCGATGCTGTTGCTCATCGGGGTGGGGCTGATCCTCTTCGGCGTCCACAGCGCGCTGCGGTCCCGCTACCAGGCGATGTAGCGGGCAGGAGGCGTGGCCGGGTGCCCTGCGCGTCCTCGCCTCAGCGAGCCGGGTCGTATCTCAGCAGCAGAGCGCCGTGCGCGGGGATCACCACGTCGAGCGCCGACGATCCCGGGGCCACGCCGCGCGCGTCGTCGGACTGCACGGTGACCGGCCGCGCGGTGACGGGGCTGCCGCTCCACAGCTCGGTGACCTCGCCGTCGGGCTGCGCGGGCAGGCCCACGTCCTGGCTGTCCAGCGCGACGGCCAGCTCGTCCTCACCGAGGTTGAAGGCGGCGACGTAGCGGATGCTGGATTCCCCGTCGGCCGTCCACAGGACCAGCGGCCCTTCACGGAACACCTCGCGGTTGCCGGAGGACGCGCGGAGCACCTCGAGCACAGCGGCGTTCTGGAACAGGGCGATCGTCCCTGGATCGGAGCTCTGCAGGTCGCCGCCGATCATCAGCGGGGAGCGGGCGATCACCCACAGCGTCATCAGGGTGCGACGTTCCTCGGGGGTGAGCCGATCATGGCGCGGCTCGCCCCGTTCGGCGCGGATCCCGATGCGCCCCAGCGGGAGCATGTCTCCGTCGGCCCAGCCGTCCGGGCCCGAGTACGGGGCCCAGCGGGCGAAGCGCGCGAAGTTCGCCTCGACGTCCTCCCAGCGATCCCAGAGGTCATCGCAGATCCGCCACATGGTCGCGTGCTCGCGCAGATGCGGCAGGCGGGTCAGCGACAGGTCGCGGCCCGGTGACAGGCTCAGCTGCATCGGCCGGCCGCAGCCCTCGATCGCGGCGGAGAACGCCTCGATCTCGGCGGCCTGGTAGGGCCACAGCATGTCGTCGACCTTGAGGAAGTCCACGCCCCAGGAGGCATAGAGCGCGAGCACCGAGTCGTAGTAGGCGTGCGCGCCCGGCACGGTGTGGTCGATGCCCACCATGTCCGGGTTCCACTCGCAGGAGTTGGTGGGATCTGCGATGTCCGAGGCGCGCAGCGTGCTGCCCACGATCGGGGTGTTCGCGGCCACGGCGCGGCGGGGGACCCCGCGCATCACGTGGATGCCCAGGCGCAGGCCCAGGCCGTGGAGCTGCGCGGCGAGCGGCCCGAAGCCGGCCCCGTCCGCGGAGCTCGGGAAGCGTCCGGGGTCCGGCAGCAGCCGTCCCTGCTCGTCCATGACCAGCGGGGCGTCCGCGTTGTAGCCGTGGGAACGGGCCGACGGGTCCGACCAGTCGATGTCGATCACCACCGTGTCCCAGCCGTACGGGGCGAGGTGCTCGGCGAGGAAGCTGGCGTTGGCCAGCACCTCCTCCTCGGTGACGGTGGTGCCGTAGCAGTCCCAGCTGTTCCAGCCCATCGGCGGGCGGGAGGGGTCGGCTGGTGCTGGTGCTGGTGCTGGTGCTCGTGCAGAGGCTGGTTCTGGTGTCGAGGTCGAGCGGGGGTTCTTCATCAGATCACTCTCCGAGCAGGCGGTCGACGTAGGCGTTGCGGAACACCCGGTCCGGGTCCATCCGGTTGCGCAGAGCCTGGAAGTCTTCGAGGCGGGCGTACTGTGCGCGCACCGTCTCCGGATCGGTGGTGAAGACCTTGCCCCAGTGGGGGCGCGGGGCGAAGGGTGCCAGCCGTTCCTCGATCTCCGGCAGCAGGGCCTCCACTTCGGCCGGCAGCTGCTTCCACGTGAAGTGCACGCAGGCGCTGTCGCGCTGGTGGGCGGGGGAGAGCCAGAGGTCGTCGGCCGCAACGGTGCGCACCTCGGAGGCGTGCAGCAGCGGACGGATCCGCTCGCCGAGGTCCGTCACCGCGGCCAGCGCGTCGGCCACCTGCTCTCGGGTCACGAAGTACTCCGACTGGATCTCCTCGCCATTGCTCGGGGTGAACTCGAGGCGGAAGTGCGGCAGGCGCTCGTGCGACGGCCCCGGCTGCCCGGACTGGTCGGTGCAGGGATCCGCGGGCAGGTCGGGCAGGGGGTGCACGGGATGGGTGGCGCGGTGCCCGCCGTGCCACTGGTCGGGCAGGGGCGCGTCGACGTCCACCACCTGCTTCACCCAGGCCTGCGCGATGCGGCCGTCCCAGCGGTGGAACAGGCTCACGCTGTAGCCCGCACCGAGCTGGTCCGAGAGCGCCTCCTGGGTCATGGCCTGCGGCGACAGGTCCAGATGCACGCTCTGGCGCATCGAGAAGGCGGGCACGAGGTCGAGTGTCAGGTGGGTGACCACGCCGAGCATGCCGAGGGAGAGCACCACCCCGTCGAAGATCTCGGGATCCCCCTCGCGGGAGAGCGTCAGCAGGTCCCCGCCCGCCGTGACCAGCTCGACCGCGCGCACGGCGGAGGCGAGCGAGCGGTTGGCGTCGCCCGAGCCATGGGTGCCGGTCGCGCTCGCCCCGCCCACCGAGATGTGGGGGAGCGAGCCGGTGTTCGCCAGCGCCAGACCGACCTCGGCGGCCGCGACCGCGAGCTCGCCGTAGCGCACCCCGGCCGCGACCCGTACGGTGCGCGCGGCGGTGTCGAACTCGAGGTCCGACGGCATCATCGCGAGGGTGACCAGGTCCGCGTCGCTCGCCGCGACCGCGGAGAACGAGTGGCGCGTGCCGAGCGCACGGATCCGGCCGCTGCGGCCGACGAGCGCGCGCAGCTGGTCCACGGACGTGGGGGCGTGCAGAGGCCCGGGGCCGTAGTCGACGGTGCCGGACCAGCTGAGGCCGGGCCGGGCGAGCTCCGGGCCGGAGGCGCTGCCGGCGGACGTCGCGTTCTGGGAGGTCATGCGGTCCACCTCGTCGTGGTCGTGGTCGTGGTCGTGGTCGTGGTCGGAGTGCGGTGTGAAGCCGGCGTGGGCGCGGGCGTGGGTTCGGCGTGGCCGGGTGCGCTGATCGGCGACGTCAGCCGGGCACGTCGGCCGGGTGCGCAGACCGGGCACGCGCGCCGAGTGCGCAGGCCGGGCACGTCCGCCGGGTGCGCAGACCGGGCACGCCCGCCGAGTGCACCGCACCAGAATTGTCGCCCCAGGACCGATGCCGCGCCCACTATCGGTCGTGACGCCGCAGAACTCACCCGGACAGGGCGGGAAGGTCACGGTGTCCGGGGCTCCGCTGCCTCGCCGCGGGTCGTCGCCCTCACCGCAGATCGGCACCCTCAGCGGGGATCGGCGCCCTCAGCGAGGCAAAGGTGGGGGAATGCTGCTCTCATTCCCCCACCTTTGCCTCACTGAGCGACCCTGGAACGGGCTGCGGCGAGCTGAGCGGGCTGAGCGACCCTGGAGCGGGCTGCGGCGAGCCGGGCCTGGCTCAGAAACCCTGGCCGAGGCGGTAGAAGACCTGGTTGGTGCGCAGCTCCTGGGCGAAGGAGCGCACCGTGGTGTCCTCGTCGATCACGGCGAGCTCGATATCGCCGATCTGGGCGAGGTCCCGCCACACCTCGAGATCCAGGGCGTTGCTCATCACCGTGTGGTGAGCGGCGCCGGCGGTCAGCCAGCACTCCGCGGAGGTCGCGAAATCGGGCGCGGGCTCCCAGACGGCGCAGGCCACCGGCAGCTTCGGCAGCTCGTGCTCGGGCTCGACCACCTTCACCACGTTGGCGACCAGCCGGAAGCGCTCCCGCATGTCCGAGAGGGCGACCACGACGGCCGGGCCGGCGTCGGCCGAGAACTTCAGGCGCACCGGGTCCTCCCGGTCGCCGATCCCCAGCGGGTGGATCTCGAGCGAGGGCTTGGAGGTGGTCAGCGAGGGGGAGACCTCGAGCATGTGCGCGCCGAGGATCTTCTCGCTGCCGGGGGTGAGCTCGTAGGTGTAGTCCTCCATGAGGGAGGCGCCGCCGGGCAGGCCGTGGCCCATCACCGCGGCGACCCGCACCAGGATCGCGGTCTTCCAGTCGCCCTCGGCGCCGAAGCCGTACCTGTCGGCCATCAGCCGCTGCACGGCGAGACCGGGGAGCTGACGCAGGCCGCCGAGATCCTCGAAGTTGGTGGTGAACGCGCCGAAGCCGCCCTCGTCGAGGAAGGTGCGCAGGCCCAGCTCCTGGCGGGCGCCGTAGCGCAGCGCCTCGTGGCGCTCCCCGCCCTTCCGCAGCTCGGGGACCACCTCGTACTGCGCCTCGTACTCGGCGACCAGCGCATCGATCGCGCTGTCCTCCACGGCGTCGACCACCGCGACCAGATCGTTCACGCCCCAGGTGTTCACGGAGACGCCCAGGCGCAGCTCGGCCTCGGTCTTGTCACCCTCGGTGACGGCGACGCCCCGCATGTTGTCGCCGAAGCGGGCCAGCTTCAGGGAGTGCATCTCGGCCCAGCCGGTGGCGGCGCGCGCCCAGCGGCCCACCTTCTCCTGCACGCCGGAGTCGCTCGCGTGGCCCACGACGGTCTTGCGGTTCACGCCCAGGCGGGTGGCGATGTAGCCGAACTCGCGGTCGCCGTGCGCGGCCTGGTTGAGGTTCATGAAGTCCATGTCGATCGTGGCCCACGGCAGCTCGACGTTGGCCTGCGTGTGCAGGTGCAGCAGCGGGGTGCGCAGGGCGTCGAGGCCCTGGATCCACATCTTCGCCGGCGAGAAGGTGTGCATCCAGGCGATGACGCCCACGCAGGCCGGATCGGCGTTCGCGGCCAGGGCGGTCTCGCGGATCGCGTCGCGGTCGGTGAGCACCGGCTTCCAGACGATCTTCACGGGGATCGAGCTGCCGGCGTCGAGGGTCTCGGCGATCACGCGGGACTGCTCGGCGACCTGGTCGAGCGTCTCGGGGCCGTACAGGCCCTGGCTGCCGGTCAGGAACCAGATCTCGCGGGCTTCGAAGGGATTCTGCATGGGGGTTCTCCAGTGTTCAGGGGTGGTGGATCGACGGTGCCGACGGGGCGGCAGGGCCGGCGTCAGTGCTGGCCGTAGACGTTCTGGTAGCGGTCGTAGAGCGAGTCGATGTGCTCTTGTGCGATGGGCAGCGGCTCACCGAGCTGACGGGAGATGTGCACGGTGCGGGCCACCTCCTCGACCATCACGGCGGCCTTCACGGCGGTGCGGGCGTCCGTGCCGATCGTGAACGGGCCATGGTTCTGCATGAGCACGGCCGGGCTGCGATGGCCGGAGAGGGTCTCCACGATGCCGCGGCCGATGGAGTCGTCGCCGATGATCGCGAAGGGGCCGACGGGGACCGGGCCGCCGAACTCATCGCCCATCATCGTCAGCACGCAGGGGATCTCCTGGCCGCGGGCGGCCCAGGCGGTCGCATAGGTCGAGTGGGTGTGGACCACGCCGCCCACCTCGTCCATGTGCTCGTACACGTAGGCGTGGGCCGCGGTGTCCGAGGAGGGGGTGAGCGAATCGGGGGTCCCGTCGACGATCTTCGTGCCGTCCAGGGTGCACACCACCATGGACTCTGCGGTGAGCTCGTCATAGGAGACGCCGGAGGGCTTGATGACCAGCAGGCCGGGCACCTCGGGATCGGTGGCGGGCACACGCTCGGAGACGTTGCCGGCGGTCCAGACGACGAGGCCGTTGCGGGGGAGCTCGGCGTGCAGGGCGGCGACGCGCTCGCGGGTCGCGGCGACGGCCTCCTGGGTGGCCTGGGGGAGGTCGGTGAGGACGAGGGTCATGGGGCGGCTCCTGGATCGGGGCTGGGGCTGGGGCTGGGCGGTCGACGGGCGGAAGGACGACGGGGCGGAGGTCGGAAGGTCGGACGTGCTGCGGGGCAGAGCCTGGCCGGTGCACGTGCGCGGTGCCGCGCGAGGGATGCCGTCAGGTGGCGATCACAGGAAGCGGTCAGAGGCTCAGGCGAGCACCTCGCCGGCCCTCCGCTCGACCTCGAGGCCGGTGCGGTAGCCGGCCAGCCAGGACGCGTGCCCGGCCATCCCGGCCTCGTCGGTCTGCACGGTGGAGAGCTCCTGGGAGGCGAAGATCTGCTCGGCCAGGAAGCTACTGAGCGAGGTGGCGGCCGATCCGTGGCGGGTCGACGCGGTGTACGCGGCCAGCAGCGCCATGCCCCAGGCTCCGCCCTCCCCGGCGGATTCGCCCAGGGCGACCGGGGTGGCGAGGGCGTCGGCCAGGATCTGCTGGGCGATGCCCTTCGTGCGGAAGATCCCGCCGTGGGCGTACATGACGTCGAGGTGCACACCCTCATCCTTCAGCAGCGCCTCCATGCCCACCGCGAGCGCCCCGAAGGCGCCGTAGAGCTGGGAGCGCATGAAGTTCTCGAGCGTGAAGCGGGCCTCCTGCTCGCGCACCAGCAGGGGTCGGCCAGAGGGCACGGCCGTCTGGTGCTCGCCGGAGATGTAGTTGTAGCTCAGCACCCCGCCGGCGTCGGCGTCGCCCTCGGCACCCGCGCCGAAGAGCGTGGAGTACAGCTCCTCGGGGCCCACGGGGTGTCCCAGCAGCTCGGCGAAGCGGCCGAAGAGGCCCAGCCAGGCGTCGAGGTCGCCCGCGCAGTTGTTGGTGTGGATCATCGCGACGGGATCGCCGGACGGCGTGGTGACCAGGTCGATCTCCTCGCGGGGCCCGGACAGCGGCTTCTCCAGGACCACCATCGCGAAGGCGCTGGTGCCCGCGGAGACGTTGCCGGTGCGGGGGTCCACGGCCTGGGTGGCGACCATGCCGGTGCCGGCGTCACCCTCCGGGGGAGCGGCCACGGCGCCGGGCTGCAGGGCGCCCGTCGGATCCAGCAGAGCGGCGCCTCCGGAGGTCAGCGTGCCGGCGTCCTGCCCGGCCACGAGCACCTCGGGGAGGATCTCCGGCAGGGACCAGGGGAGGTCGGTGACGGCGTCCAGGCCCGCGAAGCGCTCGAGCAGCTCGGGATCGAAGGCATCGCCCGAGACGGCGATCGGGAACACGCCGCTGGCGTCCCCCACGCCGAGCACGGAGCGCCCGGTGAGCTTCGAGTGCACGTACCCGGCCAGGGTGGTGAGCTGGCCCAGGCGCGGCACGTGCTCCTCGTCGCCGAGGATCGCATGCAGCAGATGCGAGACGCTCCAGCGCAGAGGGATGTTGAGGTCGAAGGTGCTGCTGAGCAGCGAGGCGGCGTCGGCCGTGTAGGTGTTGCGCCAGGTGCGGAAGGGGACCAGCTGCTCCCCGTCGTGGTCCAGGGCGAGGTAGCCGTGCATCATCGCGGAGATGCCGATGCTCGCGAGCTGGGTGAGCTCGACCCCGTGGCGCTCGCGCACATCGCGCACGAGGTCGGCGTAGCAGGACTGGATCCCTGACCAGGCGTCGTCGAGCGAGTAGGTCCAGCTGTCGTCGGCGAACTCGTTCTCCCAGGCGTGGGACCCGGTGCCGAGCACGAGGCCGGAGTCGTCGACCAGCGCGGCCTTGATCCGGGTCGAGCCCAGCTCGAGGCCGAGGTGGGCGCTGCCGGCCTCGAGGAGGGCGGCGGCATCGGGGCGGGAGAGGTCCGGCGAGGACACGGCGTCGTGCGTCATGGGGTCATCCCACCAGGTGGCACCGCCGAATGTCAACGTTCACATTTTTGTCTCGGAGTCTGGGCGGTGGCACCTGGCAGCTCGTGGTCAGTGCGTGCGCTCGGGGCGCGTGGAGCGGCGCACCACCAGGCGCGGCGGCAGCGTGCTGGGGGTCCCGGGTGGGAGCTCGTGCCCCTCGAGCAGGCACAGCAGGCGCTGCAGGGCCAGTCGACCCAGGTCCGCGAAGGGCTGCGAGACGGTGGTCAGGGAGGGGACCTGGAACTCGGCGCCGAGCGTGTTGTCGAAACCGACCACGGCGACGTCCTCGGGGATGCGCAGCCGGTGCTCGTGCAGGGCGTGGAGCACACCGATCGCCATCATGTCGTTCGCGGCGAAGATTGCATCGGGCAGGCCCTCGCGGACCAGGTCGTTCGCGAGGTCGTAGCCGGCTCGGGGGGTCCAGTCGCCCGGGCCCACGACGGTTCCGTCGAGGCCGTGCAGCTCGACGGCGTGCTCGAAGCCCTCGAGGCGGGCGCGGGCGTCGAACCAGTCCTGGGGGCCGGCGGCGTGGACCACGGAGCGGGCGCCGGTGCGCGCCAGGTGCTCGATGACCTGCAGTGCTCCGAGCTGCTGGTCCACGCCGACCACCTCGACCCCGGGTGCTCGGGGGGCCTGTGCGGAGACCGCGACGACCGGGGTGGAGCGGGCGACCGCGGCGACGGCGGGCACCATGCCCTCGTGGGCGGCGACCACGAGGACGCCGTCGGCCCCGGAGCCCAGGAGCTCGGCACCGATCTCGCGCTCGCAGTCGTCGTGCGCGCCGACGGTGGTCAGGAGCACCGAGTAGCCGGCCTCGCGGGCGGCGGACTCGATGGCGGTGGTGGTCTCCGCCGGTCCGAACAGCGCGGAGCCGTCGGTGAGCATGCCGATCAGCGAGGACCGAGTGGTCTTCAGGGCGCGGGCGGCCCGGTTGCGGGTGTAGCCGAGCTCGGTGATCGCCTGCTGCACGCGGGTACGGGTGTCGGGCCGCACGATCCCGGGCTCGTTGAGCACGCGGGAGACGGTCTGGTAGGAGACGCCGGCGCGGGAGGCGACGTCGGCCATGGAGGGGCGGCGGGGTGCGGGGTCCATGGGCTCCTTCCTGAGGGGGCTGTCGATCCGGGTGGTCGGTGCAGGTGGTCGGTGCAGGTGGTCGAGATGGGCGATCGGCTCACGTGCCCGATCCGAGGATTCCGCGCCGGTCTCCGGTGAGGGAGCCGCTGCGTCGTCCGTGACCTGCATCAACGCGTGAAAACGCTTTACAGCAGGTCACCGCGTTACACGGAACTTACCAGTGGTAAGTCGTTGCTGATTCGTGACCCCCAGGGGGTCGACTCTTCTTGACATCTGCTTCAATGTGAACGTTACCATTCGGGGCGTTCCTCGCCATCGATGGCGTGCGAACCATGGACACGGACCCGCCCCAGGGTCCAGCAGTGACCGCCGAGGCGATGTTGACACGGTGATGGGCGAAGCAGCCCGGCACCGCACGCGCACAGAGCCCACGCGGGACGTCCCCTGCTGCAGGGAGCAGTCGGCGATTTCGAGGAGGAAATACCCATGTACAACCGGAGAATCTTCATGCTGGGAGCGACGGCCACGGCGGCCGCGCTCGGACTGGCCGCCTGTGGCGGCGAAGGCGCAGGATCCGGTGGCCCCGACACGGACGCCGCACCCAGCGAGCAGACCGTCGGCGTCGCGATGCCCACCCAGACCTACGAGCGGTGGGTCGCGGACGGCAACAACATCAAGAAGGGCCTGGAGGACAAGGGCTTCAAGGTCGACATGCAGTACGCCGAGGATGACATCCCGACGCAGCAGCAGCAGATCGATCAGATGGTCAACTCGGGCGTGAGCGTGCTGCTGATCGCCTCGATCGACGGCGCCTCGCTCTCCTCGCAGCTCGATGCGGCCGCCGCGGCGAACATCCCCGTGATCGCGTACGACCGCCTGCTCACCGACAACGAGAACGTCGACTTCTACGTCACCTTCGACAACTACAAGGTGGGCGTGAACCAGGCGAACGCGCTGATGTTCGGCCTGGGCCTGCTGGACGAGGAGTTCAAGCCCGCCGGCGATGCCCCGAAGGGCCCGCTGAACGTCGAGCTCTTCGCCGGCTCCCTGGACGACAACAACGCCCACCTGTTCTGGCAGGGCGCCATCGACACCCTCCAGCCGTACTTCGACGACGGCACCCTCGTGGTGCTGTCCAAGCAGATCGACATCGAGCAGGCCGCCACCCAGCGCTGGGAGCAGGAGACTGCCCAGAAGCGCATGGAGAACCTGCTGACCACGCACTACAACGGTGGGGAGGAGCTGGCCGGCGTGCTGTCTCCGGCCGATCCGCTGTCGCGCGGCATCATCAACGCCCTGCAGAACGCCGGCCTCGGGCCGACGCTCAAGGAGGGCCTGCCGGTCGTCACCGGTCAGGACGCCGAGATCGCCTCGATCAAGCTGATCGCGGACGGCGTGCAGTCCTCGACCATCTTCAAGGACACCCGCACCCTGGCCGACCAGGCCATCCTGAGCGCGGAGTCCATCCTCAAGGGCGAAGAGCCCGAGGCGAACGACACCGAGACGTACGACAACGGCGTGAAGGTCGTGCCGTCGTACCTGCTCCCGATCCAGATGGTCCTGGAGAACAACTACCAGGAGATCATGGTCGATTCCGGGTACTACACCGAGGAGCAGGTCGAGTCCGGCCAGCTCTGAGCCGGCCTCTGCAGCAGAAAACCGGTGGGGTCCCGGCGCGCGCGAGGTCGCGGCGCCGGGACCCTCCTGCCCGAAGGAGGGCCCCTTGACCGAACACATCCTCGAGATGCGGTCCATCACCAAGAGATTTCCCGGCGTCGTCGCCCTCAAGGACGTGTCCCTGACGGTCGACGAGGGCGAGATCCACGCGATCTGCGGCGAGAACGGCGCCGGCAAGTCCACGCTCATGAAGGTGCTCTCCGGCGTCGAGCCGGCTGGCAGCTACGAGGGCGAGATCCACTACCGCGGCCGCCCCGTCAGCTTCGCGACCATCAACGACTCCGAGGCCGAGGGCATCGTGATCATCCACCAGGAGCTCGCCCTGGTGCCCCACCTGTCGATCGCCGAGAACATCTTCCTCGGCAACGAGCAGACCAAGGGCGGTGTGATCAGCTGGCACGAGACCAACGCCAGGGCCGCAGAGCTGCTCGAGCGCGTCGGACTGCGCGAGAAGCCCGTGACCCCTGTCGGCCAGCTCGGCGTGGGCAAGCAGCAGCTCGTGGAGATCGCCAAGGCGCTCACCAAGAACGTGAGCCTGCTGATCCTCGACGAGCCCACCGCCGCGTTGAACGACGATGACTCCGAGCACCTGCTCACGCTCATCCGCGGCCTGCGCGATGAGGGCGTCACCAGCATCATCATCAGCCACAAGCTGGGGGAGATCGCCGCCGTCGCCGACGCCACGACGATCATCCGCGACGGCTCCACCATCGAGACCATCGACATGGGCGTCCCCGCGGACCAGAAGCGCACCCTCATCCCCCGCATCATCAAGGGCATGGTCGGGCGCGACATCGACAACCTCTACCCGGAGCGCAACGCCGAGATCGGCGAGGAGATCTTCCGGGTCGAGGACTGGCACGTCGGCCACCCCACCCAGCAGGGACGCGTCGTCGTCGACGGCGCGTCGCTGACCGTGCGCGCCGGCGAGGTCGTCGGCATCGCCGGGCTCATGGGCGCCGGTCGCACCGAGCTCGCCATGAGCGTCTTCGGGCGCTCCTACGGTCGCGACATCTCCGGCACCGTGTCCATGCACGGCAGGCCGGTGGAGATCAGGACGGTCTCCGACGCCATCGACGCCGGGATCGCCTACGTCTCCGAGGACCGCAAGCAGTACGGGCTGAACCTGATCCAGGACATCCGCACGAACGTCACCTCGGCAGGCCTGAAGAAGATCACCACCGGAGGGTGGATCAACGGCAACGAGGAGATCTCGGTCGCCGAGCGCTACCGCTCCTCGCTGAACATCAAGACCCCGACCGTGATGGCGCCCGTCGGCAAGCTCTCCGGCGGCAACCAGCAGAAGGTCGTGCTCAGCAAGTGGCTGTACACCGAACCCGAGCTGCTGATCCTCGACGAGCCCACCCGCGGCGTCGACGTCGGCGCGAAGTTCGAGATCTACTCGATCATCAACGAGCTCGCCGAGGCCGGCAAGGCGATCATCGTCATCTCCTCGGAGCTGCCCGAGGTCATGGGCCTCTCCGACCGCATCTACACATTGTCCACGGGCCGCATCACCGGCGAGGTCGCCGCCCAGGACGCCACGCAGGAGCGCCTCATGGAGCTCATGACCAGGGAAAGGGAGTGAGCGCGCCTCATGGCGGGAACTTCTGACATCAAGCAGCTCCTGACGCGAAATCTGCGTCAGAGCGGCATCTACATCGCGTTCGTGTTCATCATCGTGCTGTTCACGATCCTCACCGGCGGAGCACTGCTCAGCCCGGGCAACCTGACCAACCTGGTGCTCCAGTACTCCTACATCCTGATCCTCGCGATCGGCATGGTGCTGATCATCGTGGCCGGGCACATCGATCTGTCCGTCGGCTCGGTGGTCGCGCTGACCGGCGGCGTCGCGGCCGTCGTGGTGATCGGCCACGGCATGCCCTGGTGGCTCGGCGTCCTCGCGGCGCTGGGCACCGGTGTGCTGGTGGGTCTGTGGCAGGGATTCTGGGTGGCCTATGTGGGCATCCCGGCCTTCATCGTCACCCTGGCGGGCATGCTCATCTTCCGTGGGCTGACCATGCAGGTCCTGGGCAACGTCTCGCTCTCGCCGTTCCCCAAGGAGTACCAGTACATCTCTGGCGGGTTCCTCAACGGGATCTTCGGCGGCAACGGCTACGACGCCTTCACGCTGTTCCTCGCCGCTGCGCTGATCGTGGTCTTCGCAGTCCAGCAGTACCGCGGGCGCCTGGCGAAGCTGAAGTACAAGCAGCAGGTCGAGGCCCAGCCGCTGTTCTGGCTGAAGACCGCCGCGATCGCCGTGGTCGTCATGGCCTTCGCCTGGCAGCTCGCGCACTCTCGCGGCCTGCCGGTGGTGCTGATCCTGCTGGCCGCCCTCGTGCTCGTCTACGGCTTCATCAGCCAGAACACGATCTTCGGTCGCCACATCTACGCCATGGGCGGAAACCTCCAGGCCGCGCAGCTCTCGGGCGTGAAGACCCGCCGCGTGAACATGCTCCTGTTCGTCAACATGGGCCTGCTCTCCGCGGTCGCCGGCATCGTCTACTCCGCGCGCTCGAACAGCGCCCAGCCGGGCGCCGGCAACATGTTCGAGCTGGACGCCATCGCGGCCGCCTTCATCGGCGGCGCGGCGGTCACCGGCGGCGTGGGCAAGGTCCACGGCGCGATCATCGGCGGTCTCATCATGGCGGTCATGTCCAACGGCATGCAGATCATGGGCATCGACCAGTCCACCCAGTCCGTCGTCCGCGGCGTGGTGCTGCTGGTGGCCGTGGCCTTCGACGTCTGGAACAAGAAGCGCTCCACCAGCGGAGCCTGAGAGGCGACGACAGGGCCTGGCTCTGTCGCCTGCGACCGGAACCCCGCCGCCATCCTCGATCCCCATGGTCGAGGACGGCGGCGGGGTTCCGTGCGCCGAGTCGATGAAGGGGTGACCGGTTCGGGTCTGAAGGGCCGAGAGAGGTCCGACGGCGTCCTGGCGCCCGCGATGCGGGCGATGACGGGGCGCCGTTCTGTCCGCCTCGAGCGATGACGAACTGTGCTTCTGAAGTCCGACCCTTTCGTGATAAGCGCTGACCTGCCCGGATGGAGCGAATCGGCCGGTGGGCCCCACAAGAAGCACTTCTGCGCGGAGTGTTGACGGCCGCATTGCAACGATGTAAATTCGAAACCAGCGTACGAAGACTGTCGGGTTGACGGCCGCGCACGGCATCTGCCGCGGCGGCCGCGCCCCACCACGAAGAGGTGGATGGAATGATGCTTGGTTCTTCTCGCGCCGGCGCCGCAGGGCCCCGGCCGACTTCCCCCGGAGGTCTTCCCGGGCGTGCTCGCGACAGCGGCCCCGCCGTCGGCCGTCGCGCCCTGATGCAAGGTGCCGGCGCCCTGGGCGCTCTCGGCGGGCTGGGTGCGCTGTCCGGCTGCGCCGGCACCGCGGCGCGGGCGGCCGATGACATCGCCTTCTGGCACCTGCTCTCCGGGCCGGACGGCGTGACAATGGGCGAGATGCTCGATGGCTACATGGCCACCGAGGGGGCGGCCTCCGTCAAGCAGACCGTGCTCGCCTGGGGCGCCCCGTACTACACGAAGCTCGCGATGGCGTCCGCCGGAGGTCGTGCCCCCGACCTCGCCGTGATGCACGCGGCGCGCGTTCCCGGCTACGCGCCCGGCGGCCTGCTCGACGAATGGGACATCGACCTGCTCGGGGAGTTCGGCATCCTCCAGGAGGACTTCCCGGAACTGATCTGGGACAAGATGGTTGTGGACGGGAAGCTCACCGACATCGCGCTGGACTCCCACCCATTCGTCCTCTACTACAACACCGAGATCGCCGAGGCGGCAGGTGTGCTGGGCAGTGATGGGCTGCTGATGCCCACCGACAACCCCGAGGACTTCCGGGCGATGGCGCTCGAGCTCGGGGCCAAGGCTCCCAGCGGCTACGGGCTCTCCTTCGGGTATCTGGGGGACGGCTCCAACCAGTGGCGCATGTTCTCCACCTATTACACCCAGCTCGGCGGCACGATCGAGCTGCCCGTGGGCAAGAAGATGGTGTACCAGGAGGAGCTGGTCATCGAGGCCGCCGAGTGGATCCTCTCGCTCATCGATGACGAGGTCGGTAACCCCGGGCACGACGGGGGTACCGCGATCTCCGAGTTCGCCACCGGCGGCTCCGGCGCCTTCTACGGCGGTGTCTGGGAATCGGGGAACTACCGCAACCAGGGCGTCCCCTTCGACATGACGATGATCCCGGGCGTCTTCGGAGAGCCTGTCGCCTACGCCGACTCGCACTCCTTCGTGCTGCCCCATCAGATGGATCCGGATCCGGAGCGGCGTCGCAACGTGCACGAGGTCGTCGCCTACCTCCTGAAGAACTCGATCACATGGGCAGGGGCTGGCCACATCCCGGCTTATTCCCCGGTGATCGAGGATCCGGCCTACGCAGACCTCGTTCCGCAGTCGCACTATGCCGATGCGGTCGACCACCTCGTCTATGACCCGCCGGCCTGGTTCAGCGGATCCGGCAGCGACTTCCACACCTATTTCGGCAACGACATGCAGAACGTCTGGGCGCGTCGCACCGAACCGCTCGAGGGTTGGAACGCGTTCGTCGCGCGGATCAACGCCCTGTTGCTCAAGCCCACCCCGATGTGATCGCCGTGCGACTTTTCGAGACCTCGCTCGCCGGGCACCTCGCGCCCCCGGCGGTCCCCGCGCCCTCGCCGTTCCCGGTGCGCCGTTCGCGTCCGATCCCAGCAGTGCTGACCTGTCCGTCCGTCGAAGGAGACGACCGATGACCACCGCCGATGCCCTCGCCGCCCCACCCCGGGGTGCTCAGCAGGGCGACAGCCTCGCCCTCGGCCGGGCCCGTCGCCGCCGCTCCGACAACCTTCGTGGCTGGCTGTACTGTGCCCCGTTCCTCCTCGCCTTCGGGATATTCCTCATCTGGCCCACCATCTACGGCCTCTGGATGAGCTTCACCGGGACGAGTCTCGCCGGCACGAACACGGAGTTCGTGGGCCTGGCGAACTGGAGGGAGGCCCTGGGGGATCCGCAGGTATGGACTTCGCTGGCCAACACCGCCTGGTTCACCGTCCTGTCGACGATCCCGTTGGTGGTGGTCGCGATGGTCCTCGCCGTGCTGGTCAACATCGGCCTGCCGGGACAGTGGTTCTGGCGGCTCTCCTTCTTCATGCCGTTCCTGCTCGCCTCGACTGTGGTCTCGCAGTTCTGGAACTGGATGTACAACCCGCAGCTGGGGCTGATCAACACCTTCCTGGGCTGGTTCGGCATTACCGGCCCGGCCTGGCTGCAGGACCCGAGCACGGCCATGATCGCCGTGGTCGTCACCACCGTGTGGTGGACCATCGGCTTCAACTTCCTGCTCTACCTCGCCGCGCTCCAGAACATCCCCGACCAGCTCTATGAGGCCGCCTCGCTCGACGGTGCCGGCAGCTGGCGGAAGTTCCGCGCGATCACCCTGCCGCAGCTGCTGCCCACGACCGTGCTGGTGCTCGTGCTGCAGATGCTGGCCTCGCTGAAGGTCTTCGACCAGATCTACCAGATGACCGGCGGCGGACCCGGCGGGGAGACCCGTCCGGTGCTGCTGTACATCTACGAGGTCGGCTTCACCGGATACCGCCTGGGCTACGCCTCGGCGATCTCCTATATCTTCTTCTTCCTCATCATCATCGTCTCGATCGCCTACATGGTGATCTCTTCCCGACGGAGCGTGAAGGCATGAGCGCCGCGACCCCCACAGCCACCACCCTGAGCCCGGCGGTCCCGAGTGTGAAGTCCCCAGCCCTCAGCACGGCCGGGCGTCGTCGACGCAAGACCACCCCCGCCCGGATCGTCGCCTTCGTGATCCTCGCCGTTCTCGCTCTGGCCTGGCTCATCCCGGTGCTCTGGGCGGTGCTGACCTCCTTCAAGACGGAGGCCGAGGCGGCCGCGATGCCGGTCTCGATCATCCCCGACAGCGGGTTCACTCTGAAGGCCTACCTCAATGTGCTCACCGAGGGTCTGGTGCCGCGGTGGGCGTGGAACAGCCTGCTCACCTCGACGCTGGTCACGGTGATCACCGTGGCGATCTCGGCGCTCGCCGGGTATGCGCTGTCGCGGCTGAAGTTCGCCGGTCGGCAGATGATCATCACCCTGATCGTCGCCTCGATCATGATCCCCGGCCAGATCCTCATCGTGCCGTTGTTCAACCTGATGCTGTCACTGAACCTGGTGGACACCTACTGGGGCATCATCCTGCCGCAGGTGGTCGCGGCACCTATGGTGTTCATCCTCAAGAAGTTCTTCGACCAGATCCCCTTTGAGCTCGAGGAGGCTGCTCTGATGGATGGGGCGAGCAGACTGCGGATCTTCTGGTCCATCGTGCTGCCGCTGTCCCGCCCGATCCTGGGTGCCGTCGCGATCTTCGTATTCATCGGCGCATGGAACAACTTCCTGTGGCCGTTCATCGTGGTCAACGACGCCAGTCTGATGACGCTGCCCACCGGTCTGCAGACCGTGATCAGCGCCTACGGCATCCAGTACGCGCAGAACATGGCCCAGGCTGTGCTCGCCGCGCTGCCGCTGATCGTGGTGTTCATGTTCTTCCAGCGCCAGATCATCAAGGGAGTCGCCACCACAGGCATCGCTGGCACCTGAACGGGCTGGCCTGGCCGACCCAGTCGATCCAGCATCGAGCGTCACGATGCGACCTGCGAACTTCTGAATCGCCCCGGGTTTGTTAGAGGCTCGCAAGTGCCGCGTCGGCGGGTGCCGGTGCGGGGTGGTTGTGATGGTAGGTCTCCTCGAGTTCGACGGGCGGGATCATGCCGATCTCGCCGTGCAGTCGCCGGTGGTTGAACCAGTCGATGTATTCTGCGGTCGCGATCTCGAGGTCGTCGATGTTCTTCCAGGGCCCGCGGTTGCGGACCAGTTCAGCCTTGAACAGCGAGTTGAAGGCCTCGGCCAGGGCATTGACGCTCCTATAGTTGTCAACTCGCGATTTCGCCGGTGCGGGGGTTGACCTTG
>NZ_JABUXW010000107.1 GCF_014897585.1 Brachybacterium tyrofermentans
ACGGATCACCCCCTACCTGTGAACACCTCGCTTACACAGACAAGTTGACAGGCCCACAGCTGCCAGCCGACCACGCGGCGGGAGAACACGTCGATGACGAACGCGGCATACACCCAGCCGGCGAACGTGCGGCAGTAGGTGATGTCCGCGACCCACAACTGGTTCGGAGCGGTCGCGGTGAAGTCACGTTCGACCAGGTCAGGACGATCATCCGGGCCACGACCGGAGATCGTGGTGCGCGGGCCCTTGGCCCGGCTGATACCACGCAGCCCTGCGGCGCGCATGAGCCGCTCGACCGTGCAACGCGCCACCGAGATGCCCTCCCGCAGCAGCTGGGCGTGGACCTTCTTCGCCCCGTAGACGCCGAAGTTCGCCGCATGGAC
>NZ_JABUXW010000077.1 GCF_014897585.1 Brachybacterium tyrofermentans
CCTCGGGATTTCATGGGGGTGTGGTCCCGACCGGCGGACGGCTTAGAGAAAGGTGCTCCTGACCTGGAATAATACGGGGTGTTGAAGCTCGTATCGATCCGGCGGAAGGAGCACCTTTCAGGTGTCCCACCCTACCTTGTTCTCCTACCCTCGTCCGCGCGTGGACATTGCCGAGGTCCCGGCGGTCTCGCATGCCGGTGCGGTGCTGCTGACCGACACACTCCACTCCACCGGCCTGGCCCATTCGCTGCGCGAAGCGCTGGATCCTTGGACGAAACCGCTGGCCGAGCATCACGCCGCGAAGGTTCTGCTGGACCTTGCGATGACTCTCACGGTGGGCGGGGAGGTCGCTCGGGACACTGACCTGTTGCGGTGCGAGCCGGGCCTGTTCGGGCCCGTCGCCTCGGCCCCGACGATCTCGCGCACGCTCACCACCCTGGCCGAAGACGCCCCGGCAGTGATCGAGGCAATCTCGAGGGCCCGCCGTGCCGCGCGTGAACGAGCCTGGACCCTGGCCGGTGATCACTCCCCGGCCGCGCAGGCCAGCGCGAAGGCCCCGCTGGTCATCGACCTCGACGCCACCCTGATCAACGTCCACAGCGAGAAGGAACAGGCCGCACCGACGTTCAAACGCGGCTTCGGCTACCACCCCCTATGCGCGTTCCTCGACCACGGTCAGGCCGGCACCGGGGAACCCCTCGCCATCGCCCTGCGCCCGGGCAACGCGGGCTCGAACACCGCCAGCGATCACATCACCGTCACTCGCCAGGCTCTCGCCCAGCTCCCACCAGCCCTGCGTGCCCGGGACGGGCGGGGCTCGAAGAAGATCTTGATCCGCACCGACGGGGCCGGCGGCACCAAGGGCTTCATCGACTGGCTGACCACGCAGCGTCTGGGCTACTCGGTCGGGTTCACCCTCCCGGCACACACTCCTGACCTGCTGGAACGTATCGATAGAGCCGATGCGTGGACTCCCGCCTACGACACCGAGGACGACGGGATCCGCGATGGGGCATGGGTCGCGGAGCTGACCGGGCTGCTGGACCTTACAAGCTGGCCAGAGGGGATGCGAGTGATCGTGCGGAAGGAACGACCCCACCCCGGAGCGCAGCTGCGGATCACCGATCACGAGGGCATGCGGATCACCGCGTTCGCGACCAACGCCCCGCGCGGGCAACTGCCCGTCCTCGAGCTGCGTCACCGTCGCCGTGCGCGCTGCGAGGACCGGATCCGGAACGCGAAGGACATGGGACTGATGAAGTTCCCGCTGCAGTCCTTCGCGCAGAACCAGGTCTGGTGCCAGATCGTCCAGCTCGCCTCCGACCTGGTCGCCTGGATGCAAACCATCGCTTTCACCAGTGACGACGCGCGGAAGTGGGAGCCCAAACGACTCCGTGCGCGATTGTTTGAGATTCCCGCGACTCTCGTGCGGCGCTGTCGGCACAAGGTCCTACACCTCGCCCGGCACGCCCCGGAAGCACTCACCGTCTTGACCGGCGTCAACCGGCTCCGCATCGCCGTCGCGCAGACCTGAACCGGCGAGCCCGCTCGTCCCTACGATCCCCAGCACCTTCTCGGGAGTGGAACCCGACCGCCCGCCACGGACACGGCGACAGATCGTCACACCCACATGCCAGAATCAGCAGCTGAACACCGGCAACGACGCCGGTCGCCCCCGCTCACAACCCCGATGAAACATCGAGG
>NZ_JABUXW010000108.1 GCF_014897585.1 Brachybacterium tyrofermentans
GAGGGTGAAGTCCTTTCCGTGGCTTCAGTCCCTCCATCATCCCCGGGGTGAATCAGCCTCCCGCTGCGCGCAGGGTCTCGCCACCATGGTGGACGATCCTGTTGTGTTGGCCGAACTGCGCGGGCTCTGCGCCACACCTCGCCCCATGCGCGCGCCCGTCGCCGAGAAACGCGAAGGCCCCGCACCCTGAACGGCTCAGAGCTGCGGGGCCGGTCACGAATCGCCGGGGTTACGCGCGCCAGACGAATTCGACCCGGCGCGCGAGCACTGCCGCCCGGTGCGCATCGCGGCGCACATGGAACGCCTCGGTGCTCTCGTTGCGGCGCTTAGCCTCGGGCTTTCATCGTTGAGGTGTCCGAGGGGTGGGTCGTGATGGGTGAAG
>NZ_JABUXW010000078.1 GCF_014897585.1 Brachybacterium tyrofermentans
CCTCGGGCTTTCATCGTTGAGGTGTCCGAGGGGTGGGTCGTGATGGGTGAAGGTGCTCCTGACCTGGAAGAATAGGGCTTGTCTAAGGTCCATTTCACGCCAGTTCAGGGAGCACCTTCAGGGTGAATGCTACCGGGTTGTATCCACGTCCTCATGTTGATGTCGCGCCGGTGTCTGCGGTCGGTCAGGCCGGTGGTGTGTTGCTGACCGAGACCGTCCGCGCGACGGGCCTGGCCGTCGAGCTTTCGAGGGCGCTGGCGCCGTGGCGGAAGCCGTTCTCGCGGCATGATCCGGGGAAGATCCTCACCGATCTCGCGCTCATGTTGGCGGTCGGTGGGGATTGCCTGGCTGACGTCGCCACGCTCCGAGCGGAGCCTGATGTGTATGGGTCCGTGGCCTCGGATCCGACGATCTCTCGCCTGCTGACGACCCTCGCGGCTGACGCCCGGGCGGTCGAGAATGCGATCAGTGCCGCCCGCCGGAAAGCACGCAGTCGAGCCTGGGCCCTGGCCGGCGAGTATGCTCCCAGCGCGGGGGTCACGGCGAAGAGCCCGCTGGTCATCGACCTGGACGCTTCGCTGGTGACCTCTCACAGCGAGAAGGAGTTCGCGCGGCCGACGTTTAAGAAGGGCTTCGGATTCCATCCGTTGCTCGCGTTCGTCGACCACGGCACCGGCGGGTCCGGAGAGATGTTGGCCTGTCTCCTGCGCCCCGGGAACGCCGGCTCGAACACCGCAGCGGACCATAAGAGCGTGATCGCCGATGCGCTGGCCCAAGTCGGGATGGGATCCCGGCCGGGGCGGAAGGTGCTGGTCCGGATCGACGGGGCCGGCGGCACGAAGAAGACGCTGCAGGAGTTGGTGAAGCGGCGGGTCTCGTACTCGGTCGGGTTCACCCTGCCCGCGAATACGCCGGAGCTGTTCGGCCTGATCCCGAAGCACGTCTGGGAACCCGCCTATAACTCTGATGGCGAGGTGCGGGAGGGAGCGGACGTCGCGGAGCTGACGGGGCTGATCGGCCTCGATGAGGACTGGCCGGACGGGATGCGTGTCATCGTCCGTCGCGAGCGCCCTCATCCCGGTGCGCAACTGCGGTTCGATGACGTCGATGGCTACCGCCTGACGGCGTTCGCGACCAACACCACGCAGGGTCAGCTCGCGGACCTCGAGTTCCGTCACCGTCGCCGTGCTCGCTGCGAGGACCGGATCCGCGTGGCGAAGGACATGGGCCTGCGGAACCTGCCCCTGACGTCGTTCGCGCAGAACCGGATCTGGTGCCAGATCGTGGCCCTGGCCAGCGAGATTACTGCTTGGATGGGGATGCTCGGCTATGCCGGCCAGCCCGCAAGGAGGTGGGAGCCTAAACGCGCCCGGCACCGCTTGTTCCAGATCCCCGCGACTATCGCGCGCCATGCTCGACAGCAGGTCCTGCACTTCTCGGAGCGGTCGATCTGGGCTCGGATCGTCCAGGCCGGCCACGCCCGCCTCGCCCAGTTGCCCGCCCCCGCTGGATAGCCCACGGCCCTGTCACTGACCGCACTCTCTGAAGGACCCACGGCCCTGGACGCCCGACCACCGCGACCGACACGCGGCGGACCGTCACACCCTCATGCCAGAATGAGTCCGCAAAGATCGGCAACGACGCCGACCGAGCGGACCTACCGACCCCATGAAAGATCGAGG
>NZ_JABUXW010000079.1 GCF_014897585.1 Brachybacterium tyrofermentans
GATCAGAAGAAGCCGAGCTTCTTCTCCGAATAGCTGACCAGCAGGTTCTTGGTCTGCTGGTAGTGGTCGAGCATCATCAGGTGGTTCTCCCGGCCGATGCCGGAGGACTTGTACCCGCCGAACGCGGAGTGCGCCGGATACGAGTGGTAGTTGTTCACCCAGACGCGCCCGGCCTGGATGGCCCGGCCCGCGCGGTAAATGATGTTCTGCTGCCTGCTCCACACACCGGAGCCGAGCCCGTACAGGGTGTCGTTGGCGATCGAGATGGCCTCGTCGTAGTCGGAGAAGCGGGTCAGCGCGAGCACCGGCCCGAAGATCTCCTCCTGGAAGATGCGCATCGAGTTGTCGCCCTCGAACACCGTGGGCGTCACGTAGTAGCCGCCGGAGAGCTCCCCGCCCAGATCGGCGCGCTCGCCGCCGGTGAGCAGCTTCGCGCCCTCCTTCGTGCCGATGTCGATGTAGGAGAGGATCTTCTCGAGCTGGTCGTTGCTGGCCTGGGCACCGATCATCGTCTCGGTGTCCAGCGGATCGCCCTGCTTCGTCGCCTCGACGCGCTTCAGCCCGTCGGCCACGAAGTCGTCGTAGATCGAGTCCTGCACGAGCGCGCGCGACGGGCAGGTGCACACCTCGCCCTGGTTCAGGGCGAACATCGCGAAGCCCTCGAGGGCCTTGTCGTAGTAGTCGTCCTTCGCCGACGCCACGTCCTCGAAGAACAGGTTCGGGCTCTTGCCGCCCAGCTCGAGGGTCACCGGGATGAGGTTCTGCGAGGCGTACTGCATGATCAGGCGGCCCGTGGTGGTCTCACCCGTGAAGGCGATCTTCGCGATGCGCTTGTTGGAGGCCAGCGGTTTGCCGGCCTCGACGCCGAAGCCGTTGACGATGTTGAGCACGCCGCCCGGCAGCAGGTCACCGATCAGCTCGGCCAGCACCAGGATCGAGACCGGGGTCTGCTCGGCGGGCTTGAGCACCACGCAGTTGCCGGCCGCGAGCGCCGGGGCCAGCTTCCACACCGCCATGAGGATGGGGAAGTTCCACGGGATGATCTGCCCGACCACGCCCAGCGGCTCGTGGAAGTGATAGGCGACGGTGTCGTCGTCGATCTGCGAGAGTGCGCCCTCCTGGGCTCGGATCGCGCCGGCGAAGTAGCGGAAGTGGTCCACTGCGAGCGGCAGGTCCGCGCCCAGGCACTCCCGGATCGGCTTGCCGTTGTCCCAGGTCTCGGTCACGGCCAGCATCTCGAGGTTCTCCTCGATGCGGTCCGCGATCTTGTTGAGGATCACGGCGCGTTCGGCGACCGAGGTCGTCCCCCAGGCCGGTGCCGCGGCGTGGGCGGCGTCGAGCGCCTTCTCGATGTCCTCCGCGGTGGAGCGGGCCACCTCGGTGAAGATCTTGCCGGTGACGGGGGTGGGGTTCTCGAAGTACTCGCCCTTGACCGGCGGGACCCACTGGCCCCCGATGTAGTTCTCGTACCGCTGCGCGAAGGTGACCTTCGCTCCGTCGGT
>NZ_JABUXW010000080.1 GCF_014897585.1 Brachybacterium tyrofermentans
GCAGGTCACACCTCGGTTAGAGACCGGACCCTTACACAGCTAATGAAACACCCTCCGCAGCAGTGGCACCAGCACCGGCATGAACGGGGCCATGATCTTCCCCGCCGGGGCGCGCAGCAGCACCCAGCAGCGGATCAGCGCGGGCAGCAGATCATCGCCGTAGACCCGCGGCCGAGGTTTGCGCGGGCGCACCTGGCGGATCACCAGCGCCTCGCGCAGCGCGGCCCGGGCATAGTCCCGGTGCCAGCCGGTCAGCTCGACCAGTTCATCCAAGATCCGGGTCTTCCCAGCCCGGTCAGCGCTGCGGTAGGCCAGCGCCTTCTTCTTCGTCACAGCCTTGCGTTGACTCATCGTCAGCTCCATCCACGATGGTGCTCACGCGGAGGTCCCCACCTGAGGCAACGACACCCCAACCGGAGGATCTTCCCTGAGGCAACGACCCCGCACAAGCGGAGGTTTCTGATGAGTCAACTCGCACACTTATCCTGTGTGACGGTGTCGATTAGGGTGATGACGGCCGGTGACGGGTACCGGTACCTACTGAACTCTGTCGTGACCGGTGATGGCGACCGCGATTCCGCTTCCGCGTTGACTCGTTACTACTCGGAGTCGGGGACACCACCGGGGGCTTGGACCGGAGCTGGGCTTGTCGGTCTCTCCGGTGGTGTGACGGCGGGCACGGCGGTGACCGAGGAGCAGTTGCGGCGTTTGATGGGGTTCGGGCAAGACCCGAACACTGGCGAGCAGTTGGGGCGTCCGTACCGGACGTTCGCGACCGCTGCGGAACGTGTCGCGCGTCGCGTCGAGAAGATCTCTGACGCTCTCACTGAAGAGGAACGTGCGACCCAGACCGCGCTGATCGAGTCGGAGGAAGCCACAAAGCCGACGGGGGCTCCGGTAGCGGGGTTCGATCTGACGTTCTCGGTCCCGAAGTCCGTCTCGACACTGTGGGCGGTCGCTGACGGTGGGACGCAGGCGCTGATCGCCCAGGCGCATCATGCCGCGATCCAGGATGTGATCGACTTGTTTGAGCATGACGTCGCGATGACACGGATCGGTGCGAAAGGACCCCGGGGCGCGGTCGCCCAGGTCGAAGTACAGGGTGTGATCGCGGCAGCGTACGACCACTACGACTCGCGTGCCTCGGATCCGCAGTTGCACACGCATGTCGTGGTTGCGAATCGGGTGCAGGCCGTTCATGACGGGAAGTGGCGGACTCTCGACTCCCGTGCGATTCATGCGGCGGTGACGGGGCTGTCGGAGCATTACAACGCGGTCCTCTCCGATCACCTCACCCGGGTGCTCGGGGTGGGGTGGGAAGCCCGCGAGCGTGGTGCGGGGCGGTCGACGGCGTGGGAGATCTCCGGGGTTCCGCAAGAGCTGATGGACAACTTCTCGTCCCGCACCCGGGATATCGAGCAGGTCAAGGACTGAGCTGCTGCGGTGATTTCGGACAGCGGATTCGGTTGATTTCTTATGCTGTCGT
>NZ_JABUXW010000081.1 GCF_014897585.1 Brachybacterium tyrofermentans
GGGCGTGTCAGATGGTCTGTGTAAGCCGTACCGAGAGGAACGGTAAGAATCATGACCATGACCAACGAGAAGCAGCAGCCGGGCGGTGAGCCGTCGGGCCAGGATTTGGTCGAGCAGTTGAAGGCCTCCGGACAGCTCGATGCACTGTTCGCGCAGATCGACGCGGGCAAGGTCGAGCTGACCGGCGACAGCGGGTTCGTGCCCGCGCTGGTCAAGGCCGCGCTCGAGCGAGGTCTGCAGGCCGAGCTGACCAGCCATCTGGGCTATGAGAAGGGCTCCGAGGACGCGGCGAAGCACGCCAACTCCCGTAACGGCACGACGCCAAAGAAGGTCGAGTCCGAGGTCGGGCCGATCGAGCTGGACGTGCCCCGCGACCGGGGAGGCTCGTTCACCCCGCGCCTGGTCCCCAAGGGGCAGCGCCGTCTGGGCGGGCTCGATGACATGATCATCAGCCTCTATGCCGGCGGGATGACGATCCGCGATATCCAGCACCATCTGGCCTCCACAATCGGCACGGACCTGTCCCACGAGACGATCAGCAACATCACTGACGCCGTCTCCGAGGAGGTCCTGGCCTGGCAGTCCCGGCCGCTGGAGGAGTTCTACCCGGTGATGTATCTCGACGCGATCCGGATCAAGATCCGAGAGAACAGCCAGGTCATCAACCGAGCTGCCTATATCGCCGTCGGTGTGGACCTGGACGGGATCAAGCACGTGCTGGGAATCTGGGTCCAGGACACCGAGGGATCGGCGTTCTGGGCCCACGTCTGCGCGGACCTCGCCAACCGGGGCATTCGGGACGTGCTGATCGTCTGCTGCGACGGCCTCAAGGGTCTTCCAGAGGCGATCGAGGCGACGTGGCCGGAATCGATGGTCCAAACCTGCGTGGTCCACCTGATCAGGGCCGCGATGCGGTTCGTGGCCTACCAGGACCGCAAGAAGGTCGCCAAGGCGTTGAAGCCGGTCTACACGGCCCCGAGCGAGGACGTCGCCCGCAAGGCGCTGGCTGATTTCGAGGCCTCTGAGTTGGGGCAGAAGTACCCATCTGCGGCTGCGACCTGGGCGGCCTCGTGGGAGAGGTTCATTCCGTTCCTGCAGTTCCCGCCGATGCTCCGCAAGGTCATCTACACGACGAACAGCATCGAGTCGCTGAACTTCCAGCTGCGGAAGGTCACCAAGAACCGCGGGCACTTCCCGACCACGGAAGCGGCCGTGAAGTTGCTCTGGCTGGCGATCTGCAACATCGAAGACAAGCGCGCCGCCGAGCGCGAGAAGGACCGTGGCAAGCCCGCCGGCCAAAGGAAGGCCCAGGGCCGACTCGTCGAGGGCCAGGTCGTCACCAACTGGAAACAAGCCCTCGCGCAGCTCGCAGCGGCCTATCCCGAACGGATCACCCCCTACCTGTGAACACCTCGCTTACACAGACAAGTTGACAGGCCC
>NZ_JABUXW010000008.1 GCF_014897585.1 Brachybacterium tyrofermentans
CGCGAACAGGGAGATCAAACGTCCGCCCACAGGGAGATCCCGATGTCCCTTGACACCAGTCTGGGAGACCCAGAAGGTTGTGGACTCCGGCGAAACGGATGGCTCGATGTGTTCGAGCACGGCGGGAGGGAGCAGGCCCTCAGCGGTCGCGCCGACCATCTTGTCGTACGTAGACATTGTTCCCCTTTCGGGCATAAGAAAAGCGCCCGTGCGATGCATGGGCGCTTGGTGGAGTGGGGTGCCTATTCGGTCACTGATTCCTCGTCGACGGCGTGCAGGTCGATGCCACCGTCGTATGGGTCTGGGTCAGGCATCGGCACTCATAGCGGCGATCTGTTCCTGGGTCAGTGCGTCGGTGAGTGCCTGCTCGTCCCCGCCGCCGTCGCGGTACACCTTCGCCAGAGCCTCGATCTGTTCGGGGATCGCCGCGAGGTTCACGCGCCGCTCCTGCTCGGTGATGACCGCCCGGCGAGACTCGTCGAGTTCGTCATCCGAATACGTGCGGTAATCGTCCATTTCTGCTCCGTTCATGCCGGTTTGCCCGGTGGCATTGAGGGGGTGCTCTCCTGGGTCATCCACGACACGAGGCCCTGGATCGGCTGCACTGCACCTGCGCCGTCCTTCGCGCTGTAGATAACGAGGGAGCCGTTCGCCGCCAGCCGGACAGGCCCGAGAGCCTGGGACTGATTGACAAAAGTGTTCGCCGAGGACCGGCTTGACAGCGTCGGAGCCAGCGGAACATAGGACCAGTTGCGTGCGGTCCTGAACCCGTCCGGGATGGTCACGCCCCAGGAGTGCCACGTAGCAGAGGGAACGTCCGTGACGAGCAGGTTGTAGAAGTCGAGCCACACCGTCGATCCGGTCCGGGCAAGGTACAACTTCCCCGACGTGACCGGGACCGGGATCAGCGACGTGATGTCGCGCCACCCCGAGTCGTAAGCATCACTCGAGGGGGCCACTGTGTCGTACAGGCCCACCACGGCAGTCTCGACAAGGTCACCAAAGCCGCCGCCTGCGCCCTGGCGCGCCACCAGGCCCCAGTCCGCAGCGGAGACGCCAGGTTCGCCTGTGTCGCCAGCAGTCAGCCTCGCCCACGAGTCGCCACCGTGAGTGACGACGTCGTTGACCCGGTAGGTCTGGCCCGCCTCCCACGCTCCGACGTAGGTCATGCCCTCCATGCCCGCGATGTCAGCCGCAAGCACATCGTCGCGGGCGAGCGACGCGGACTCCACGGTCGAGGTGTATGACGTCGCGCCCGCGAGCCCGGCATCCACATAGCCCGTCGACGCCTTCCCTGCGAGATCCGAGTTGATACTGCTCTCGAGATCGTCGATAGCGAAAGCGGTTGTCGATGCGACCTTCTGCATCTCTGCGGCGCCCGTCTTGATGTTCTCGTCGTTCGCTGGCGCGGTGATTCCGCGGCCCATGTTCGGTGCCACAAGGGCCCCCTTTCGTGATGGTCACCCCAGCGGGGTGTTGCCGAAGTCTGTCCAGGTGTCCCCAGCCCGGTCAGCACCGAAGTCCGACCAGGTTTCCCCGGCGCGTGCGGCACCGAAGTCGTTCCAGGTGCGGGCGAGACTGATGACCGTGGTGGGCATCAGGCCGATGGACTGCGTCATGGTTCCGGCTGCGAGATCCACACGGAGCCGGTTGCTGGTCACCACGCCGGTGATGTCCAGCTCGGTCCGGTCCGGCATGACGGCGCGCACCCGGTCCCCGACCTGTAGGGCGAGGGCCGGCATTACATCGAGACCGTCGATCGTTGGCCGCGGCTGGGTGAGGGACGCTGCGGCGTAGTCGGCGGTCTGGCCCGCGTAAGTGGCGGACTGGATCCACCAGCCCGGATCGTGGGTGAAGTCCGGGGCTGCGCTATCGCCCCTGATGGACGATGTTGCGACGTCGTCCATGAACACGATGCGGCGCTTGCCGCGCAGGATCGGAAGCCTCTCGCCCCGGTTCCGTTGCCACAATGCCGTGTCCGTCTCGTACTCGCCCGGCAGTTCGAGCGCGGCCTGCTCGCCGGACTGCAGGTTGGTGACGGTGTGCTCGAACACGAACGTGTCATCCGTGACGCGGCGCACCGACGGGATGATCGAGTTTGTGACCCGCTCACCGCCCGTGTCGTTGACCGCGATCCCGCCGTAAACGGACTTGATGCCCCGGTTGATGACGTAGTAGTTCGGGGTGTTCGCGGAGTACCGGATCGGGTCGAGGTCGACGCCGAGCCAGATCTCATCCGAGGGGACGTTCACGAAGACCTCGGACGTGTCGCCCGCTTCGAGAGTGTCGCCCGAGTTCTGCCACAGGGTGAGGTTGGTGCGCCACCGCATGGTTACCATCGGGTCCCGGTACTTCACGTGCACGCGACGGCGGGCCGACTCGGCACTGTGCGACCAGGACAGTTCCTTCACATGGTCGGCCCCGGTGAGGGTGCCGACTGTGCCGCGTGAGGCGAGGAGGCCCCGGTCCCACCACTGCAGCACGTCGAGTTCGTCGATCCACCACTGGGCGAACTCGGCGTCCGCGAGATCGTTGAGCAGGTCGAGGACGTTGCCGTTCACCTGCGTGGGGAGGCCCGTCAGGGAGTTACGCCCGGACATGGACGCGTTGATCACCGCCGACGGCGTCGAAGACAGTGGCCCCCATTCGATGGTGGGATACCCGGCCTGGAATGCTCCCTGCGCGTCGGTACCGTTCGCCCAGATCTGGGTGACCACGCCGGACAGGTCGCCGGACTTGATCGTGGCCGTGCCGGTGCTGATCGTCGACAGGGTGCCGTCAGCGTTCCGGAAGCGCAGTTGCGCGGTTAGCGTCGAGCCTGAGCGGGAGTAGCGGACAGCGACCCGTGTCGCGTTCCCCTTCGTGGCAGACACCAGATCAACCGGCGAGCCTGACGAGGGGTAGTAGCGGGCGTACACGGTACCGGCAGCGTGACCGATCGCGAGATCGCCCGACCCGACACGCACTCGAAGGAACGTCGACCCGCCGTCGAGGTCGACAATCTCCTGCGTGATCTCCATCGGACGGTTGAAAGTCAGATCGAGGCCCGACCAGGAGAACGGCGCGTACGTCGCGGTCACGTTGTGGACCGCCATGCCGTAGCTGGTCTTGCGCCAGTTCGGGTACGCCTGGCCTGACGCGTCCGGCTCCTGCTTCACCGAGGTCAGGCAGTCGCCGCGCTCCGGCCACGTCGACCCCTGGAATGTCACCGACGAGAAGCAGTACGCCGATGGTGCCGGGGTCGCGTACCGGCCCGCCGCACGCAGCAGCCGGTCGGTGATCCACGTGGTGTGCAGGTAGATGTACCGGTGCGTGTTCGTGTCAACCAGGGACGGCATGATGTCCGACAGGGCAGGCAGAGTGACGAGGGTGTCGAGGGCGCGGTAGTTGTCCCGGACGCCGAAGCTGATCGTCCTGCTCGTGTCAGTGCCGGAAGGGTCAACGACCACACCCTTGAGCTGCGTCCACTCGGTGCCGGTGCCGTCGGAGAGGATCACCTCAACACGAGCCTGCGGGCGCGGAGGCCACACCGGATCAGTGCCCCACGGATGGTGGACACGGTCGTCGACAATGTCGCCCCACGTGGCAGTCACGTCGCCGGTCGCGGCAGTGAACCCCGCACCTGTCGGGAGCCCGGACGGGATCTCGCGATCCACCGACACGGTCTGCACGCTCGCACCGATGTCCCGGCCATCGACCAGGATTCGCCCCGTGATGTCGTAGACGTTCGATGTAGTGACTCCACCTACCTGCATTACCCGACCTCCGTGACTGTGAAGCTCGCATCTTCGAGCGTGAGCCTGGACTGGGCGATGATGAGTTCCCGAGACAGGCCGTGCACGACCGTGCGGGTTGCGCCCCGGCCCGGCGCGTACGGCATCAGCGAACTGGTCAGCGAGATTGCGATGCCTGCTGTCTGCTGCGCCCACATCTGGAACGTCATCGACGCGGCCCCCGGAGGGGGCGTCAGGGTGACGTGACGGCGCGTCAGTGTGCTCGTGCCTGTGAACCGTGTTGACTCGGTCGCGATGTACTCGCCAGCCGCGCCGCGCCAGATCACCGAGATCTGCGTGTCGCCAGAGACGGTCCCGCCGCGCATCCACGCCGACACAGTCACCGGGACACCCTGGGGGATCGGGACTTGATCCAACAGTCCGTTCCGGTAGGGGAACGAGAAGTTGTTGCCCGAAGCGGCGACCGCCTTCACGAACAGACCCGGCTCAACCTCCACCAGGCTCGCGTCGAGACCCGTGTGAGTCCCGACTGCGAGCGCCGCGTAGGCAGGGGCGAGGATGTTGTGCAGCACCGCGTCATCCGGGTAGTACACGAACGGCGGCATGGAGAAGTCGGCCAGATGCTCGAACACGGCCATGTCCCGCGGTGACACGGCCCCGATGTCCACGGACCACTCGCGGAGCACCGACCGGCCAAGGAACGCCTTGCGCCGCGACTGGGTGTCCTCGAACAACACCGCCCGCCCGCCCCCACTGGAAAGGCGGGACGGACAGGCGACCTTCATCAACGCGCCCGGTGTACCGATGTACGTCGTCATCGTGCCCCCATCGCTCGTGAGTTGGACTTGCCGCGCTGGTAGAGACCCGCCGCGACACGGTCAGTGACCTGAGCGATGACAGTCGCGGACTGGAGTCCACGCACCATCGCGGCCTCGATCCCTGCCTGGTCGACGGACGCCGTCACCGGGCCCGACTGCTGGGCACGCTGCTGCTGATAGGCCGGCGCATACTGCACGGGCGCCACCGACCCGTTCTCGACGCCGCCACCCGTTGCCAGGTGGAGCGTCTTCGCGCCGGCGAGGATCTGCTGACGGAGCGAGTAGATCGCCTGGTGTCCGCCTGCGACACCGACCTCGTTCGCGGTCCACACGTGCTCGTTGTTCGACAGCTTCGCGTCGATCGAGTCCGACGTGCCAGTGCCGGGACCGTGGACAGCGCCACCCGATGCGAACCGAGACGAGCCGCCACCACCCTTGAATCCAGGGTCGGAGTACGAGACGTTGATTCGCGCCGTACGTGTGCGCGCCGCGTAATTGATGGCGTTGTTGGCTGATCCCGTGTTGGCGTTCACGTCGATGGATCCGCTCGAGCTGTTCGCGTGCCCTACGGCGCTGTCCGTCGAGCCGATTGCGCCCGAGTTGTTGCCGTCGATGTCGACAGTGCCGCCTGAGCGGTTGATCGCCGCGATAGCGACACCGAGCGCCTGATCTGCGGGGTACGTGGTGCCGTCAATGGTCACCGTGCCATCGGAGTTGTTGATGATCCCCACCAGCGAATCCAGCACCTGATCGCCAGGTGTCGCATTGCCGTTGATCGTCACCGTGCCGCCGGCACTGTTGACCGCCAGTGACAGCTGGTTCAGCTCCCAGGAGGCGGGCTCGATGTCGGCATTGATCGGCACGTCACTCGTGTAGACGTCACCGACCTGGGAGCCCCAGATCGTGACTTCCTCCTGCGCACCCGACGTGTCCGCGTCGACCGGCACCTCGGGCGGCTCCTCGGACAGGATGCCCGTGGTGAACTCATCCCACTCGCCTTCGGCGGGGGCAGTATCTGCACTGATCGGCACCTCGGGCGGGTTGTAGCCGAGATCGTCCCAGTGCGCCGCCCAGTCAGCCTTCGCCTGGTCGGTCTCGAGCTTGACGAGAGTCTCGATCTCCTCCGGTGTACCGAGCAGCTGATCGACGTACTCCTCGGCAATCTCCTTGCTGCCCGTCATCTCCGTAGCGACGTCGATCAGATCCTCGCGGGCCTTCTCAAGGAACGTCCCCGACTTGCCCTCTGCGGCGAGAGAATCCGCCGTAGCGAGAGCCTGGTCCGCCAGGTCCAGGAGAGCGGTCTTGTTGGCGTCAGCCGCCTTAGTGCCGTCCTCCCAGTGCTTGCCGTTCTCGTCGACGGCCTTGCCGGCCTCCTTGAGAGACTCCTTGTAGTCCATCGCGGCACGCTCGGCGGTAATGAACTCGTTCGACAGGTCGTTCAGGGACTTTCGGTAGTCCTCCGTCGCTGTCGCGGCCTCCTCGGCCGCGCTAGCCGCACCATCGAGACCTTCCTCGAGGCCTGCGGCGGCAGCACCTGTCTCATCCATTACTGGGGCGAGCTCGCCGGTGGCGATCTTCGCCAACGTGGCATTATCGGCCGTCAAACCCATCTCGGTTGCGATCGGTTCAAGGGCGGTACGGAGTCCCGGCATCTGGGCGATGATGTCCTCAGCCGTGTACCCGTACTCGGCGGCAGACTCCACCGCGGCATTAAAGGTCTCCGACAGATGGTCCATCGTGCCAGCCATCGCGAAAGTTGACAGCGCCTGGTCGAGTGAGGAGATCTGCTCCTTCGCAAGCGACACATCACTGTCGAACAGCCCGAACACAGAACCAGCAGAGTCCAGGGCCTTCATGAAGCCGCCCATGTTGACGGACTCGATTGCGTACCCGAAGTCCTTCACGGACGCGCCACCCGTGCCCGTCACAGCCACCATTTCGTCGATGTCTGCTGCAGTGACGACAGCGGTGGCGGCGAGGTTCGCCAGCTTCGACGACATCTCATCGGCAGACACTGCCGTATCTGAGAACAGCTCAGCAACCGCGCTCGCCCCGGCGAGCACCGCGAACGCGGCGCCCGCAATGCCTGCGGCCCTGCCAACCTTGCCCATCCCGGACGCGACGCGTGGGTTGATGTCCGCCAGAGTCTTGAACGACTGGACGGTATCCATCACTCGCGGGAACAGTAGAAGGAAGCCGCCTGCCCCGAGACTTGCCGCACCTGCGATACCGGCCAGGCCGCCGAGCGCGGCGTGGATTGGCCCGGGCAGATCCGCGAACCAACCCGCCAGGTCCGCAACGCCGCCAGCCGCATCGGCCACCGCAGGGAGGAAGACGCCTCCGATGCTGATCCCAGCGTCCACGAAGGCGTTCTTCGCGATCTGCACGCGAGACTCGGCGGTCTTGTACCGCTCATTGGCCTCTTCTATGAGGGCGGTACCCTTCTCGAACTCAGAGTTCCCCAGCGCCATCGCGTCGGACATGACTCCAGTCGCGAGCGCGAGACGACGCATTGTGTCCGCTTCACGCAGGCCAGTGATGCCGAGCTCTGTGAGGACCCCGTTCGTGGACATCCCGAGCGCGGACGTGTCCGACAGCCCCTCAGTGAACGCCACGAGCGCCTGGGCCGGGTCGTTCTGCCATGCCTCGGTGAACTGTTCGGCAGTCATGCCGGAGACCGCCGCGAATAGGTCGAGCGAGTCGCCGCCCTCTTCGACAGCCTTGCTCATGCGGTTCATGCTCTGCGTCATGGCAGAGCCGCCTGCCTCAGCTTCGATGCCTACCTGAGACATCGCAGCCGAGAGACCCATGATCTCGCCCTCGGAGAGGCCGGCCTGCGTGCCAGCAGCCGCGAGGCGCTGGGAGAGTGCCACGATCTCCGATTCCGTCGTGGCGAAGTTATTGCCGAGGCCCACCACCGTGGCGCCCAGTCGACCGATATCGCCCTGGGATGTGCCAGTGACCGTGATGAAGCGGGCCAGGGCGGTCGCGGCTTCGTCTGCGGAGAGGTTCGTCGCCTCGCCCATGTCGATCATCGTGCGGGTGAAGCTGAGGATGTTCGGGGTCGCGATACCGAGCTGACCTGCAGCCTCAGCTACGGCTGCGATCTCCTGATGGGACGCGGGAAGCTCGCGTGCCATTCCGCGCAGGCCGGCTTCGAGTGCCGCGAATTCGGACTCCGAAGCGTCAACCGTCTTGCGGACGCCTGCGAACGCGGACTCCCAGTCCATCGCGGCCTTCGTTGCGAGACCGAGGCCACCCAGAGTCGCAGCGCCAAACGCCGTCAGTGTCGTGCCAGCAGTCGTCCACGCCGCCTGGTTGTTCTTTGCGGACTGGACCATCCGGCCCATCGATGTCTCTGCCTGCTTCGCAGACTGCTCCGTGGCCTTCGCTGTAGACTCGGCAGCCTTCGTCGCCGCATCGAACTGCGACTTGAAATCCTGGACATTCGCCCGGAGAGTGACTGTAATGCTGCGGTTTCCGGCCACGAATGCCCCCTATTTGGTTATGGAGTCGCCATGAACGGCCCACGCGGAACGGTCCTGCTCGCTGTGCTTCTTGTGATTTCGGGGTACCTCGGGGTCATCGCCCGGGCCCTCACGGGGTTGCCTCTGTTTGGGCTTATGGGGCTCGCCGGGTTCCTGTTCGCAGCCGCGCTGGTCTTGGGCGAAGTGCTAGCTCGGTTCCGCTCCGGTCTTGCCGAGCCGCGAGTCAAGGAGCGCAAGCCGAAGCCGGACGGGGAATACCGAGAAACCAGAGATGGCGGGCCCGTGCCGACCTTCCTCGACCCGCCGAAGCGGTCAATCCGCGAGGACTACTACCGGGGCCCCTAAGCGCTCCCGTCCCGCCAGCCCACAAGTAGCCCGCGCTCGCGCACGTTGCCCTCCTTGGACTGCTCCTCCGTGTACTCCTCGACCGCGACCAGCCACGCACACGTCGACTCGACTGGCTCGGGTTCCGGGTCCGTGAAGGTGGGGGAGTCTTCATCGCACTCATCGCGGTAGTGGCGAGCGCCCGCGCCGGACGGGCACAGCTCGGCGTCATGCACCTTCCGCGCCATAGCCAGCAGACGATCGACTTCATCCCAGCCAGGGGGGCCACCCAGGAAGTGGGACAGCGTCGTGCCCCACTCCCGGGCGACGTCCTGGGTGTCTCTCAGTCCCGGGAATCGTCGGAGGACTCGGGCGAGAAAGGGACGCTCGGAAGCACCTTCCCTGCGGATCGCAGCTCCGTCGCCGTCTGGTAGAGCGTCAGGGTCGGCCCGTCGCCGAGCTTCTGCCGCATCTTCGTCACCTGGCTGCGGGACAGCTTGGGAGACACCGTCGCCTCGGCCACGAGCGCGTCGCCGACAGCGACCTGGTCCGGCTTCATGCGGACCTGCTCCTTGCCATGCTGATCCGTGTACTTCTGCTCGATCTCGGGCACGCCGGCAGCGACGTCGCGAACTTCCTCGTTCGTGAGCGCCTGCAGAGTCACCTCGATCGCGGACTCGGCCAGCTTGTCGAGCACGGCCTGATACTGCTCGCGCAGTTCCTCGCCGGAGACATCATCCATCGACGGATCCTGCTCCTGATCGGCCGCGGTGATCTTCTCCTCGATGCGCACGAGCTCGCCCATGAGGGACCAGTCGCGGTACACCTTCACGGTCGCCTGCGGGCGCGATCCCTGGTCCAGCCAGTCATCGAGGTTGAATTCTTCGGGGGTGTCGCCAAAGTTCTCAGTCATGTCCTTCTCCTTCTCCTGTGTTCCTGTGTCCTGTGGGGTGCCCCCGAAGGGGCGGGCCGACGGAGCGCACAGGAAACACTCGACGCCGGCCCGCAGGCATAGAAAAAGGACCCCGTCAGGAGTCCTCCGTCATGCCGGTCTTGTCACGCGCCAGCGGCGATCTCGCCCTTCCAGGCGTTCCGAATCGCCAGCGGCACGATCCGCTTCTGATAGCCCTCGCGGGACGACGGACGCTGCGGCTCGTCGGTGACGACCTGGTACAGCTCGTACTCGTCACCCGAGGCCAGCGCCTCACGGGACCGCTTCGACGTGTCCCGGATCAGGACGTACAGCTCGGTGTCCTTGTCCTTGAGGAGCTGGTACACCTCGTCACGAACGTCGCCATCCGTGCCCTCCTCGGACGCGCCCATCTCGTCGAAGAATCGGAAAGGCGCCACGTTCCCCTCGAAGTTCGACTGCCCGAACTCCGTCACGGCGATCTCGTCGCAGATCGCCGGGTCAGAGAACGTCGCCGACGCGGCAGCGCTGATCCGGGAATCAGCCGAGGAGATCGCGCACGATGCGTCGATCCCGGCCTGCGCCTCGGTCAGGGTGACAGCGGTCGGGTCGGCGGGCGGTGCGGACAGGAGCATCCACTTCTCACGGCCTTCGGCCTTGGACTTGGGCATGGTCAGCCCTCCTTCGTGCTTGCGGCCTTCGAGGCCTTCGAGGCCTCAGCGGCCTTCTGAATGGGGGTCTTGCGGAGGTTCGGGAAGATACCGAACCACTTCTCAGGGACCTTGTACGGGATCTTCCGCCCCGTGGTCTTGTCGTACGCGTCGACCTTCGCCATCACGCACTCCCTTCTGTCGTCTCGACTCGATAGGTGAGGACGCCGAAGTACGGATACCGTGCCCCGCCGCCCGCAGTAGGTAGCTGAACCTCACGGTCCACCTGGACGGGGCGCACTTCCTGCCCGGCCAGCTCGAAGCCGTGGCGCCCCGGAACGTCCACCACGGCCCCATCGAGGAGATCCGCGATCGTGGACTGCAGCTGACGCGCGGCGCCCGCCACCGTCGACACGCACGTGACGCCGATATCGCCCACCACCTCGACCCGCGAGCCCGCGACGTCGACGGAGAACCGCTCGAAATCGCCGCCCCACAGGACGATGTACGGGAACACCGGCTCGCTGCCGGCGTCCGTGTCGTAGACGGTGTACTTGGCGGGGATGAGCGCCTTCACGGCCTTGAAGTGCTCAGCGATCACAGGACACCATCCAGCAGCTTGACGAGGGCGTTCTCGAAGTTGTCGCCCTCGGACTCGAGCGCATGCGCCGGGTCACGAACCGACGCGCCACCGCCCCGGGATCCGCCCCAGTAGGCGATGTGCGCGAGCTTCGCGCCGCCGCCTCGGGACTTGTCCGGGCCGATCTCCGCCTCGACATCACCACTCGAAGCAGTCACGTCGAAGGAGATCGTGCGAGCGATGTGGCCGAAGTGGCGGGAGCCGCGGAAGTCGCTCTGCATCGTCTTCTTGATGTTCAGCGCGCCCTTCTTCACGACCTGCGGAATGCCCTTCGCGACCTTCGGCGTGAACGCCTGCAGGTCTCGGGTGAGATCCCGCAGCTGGGACACGTCAGCCGGCATCGACGACACCTCCTCCGGTCTGGACGACCTCGAGCACGTTGAAGCGGACCGCGGTGGCCCACGTCTTATCGCCGTCGATGCGCACACGCACCTTGAGGCCGACGAGACGCTCGTTCCTCGACTCCATGCACTCGACGATGTCGCCGGTCTGCACTGACGTCGTGCCGATCGGGAAATGCACCTGCCGGACACCAGCCGTCCAACGCGCCCCGCCGGCATCGGGTGTCGACGGGTATGGATCCGAGTGCTGGAACTTCGCCAGACCCTCGTAGACGATCAGCGGTTCGGGCTCGAGGACGTTGCCGTCCGCGTCCCAGGATGGTTCGCCGTCAGGATCTGCGCGAGTGACGCGGACCGTGTCCGTCATACCTGCTTCCGCTCGCGCCTGAAATCCGGGCATCTCTCGTGCGATCTGTCGCCAGTGGTCATCCATCACGGACATCACCAGCTCGGGTTGATCGAGAAGGCGCCAGAGCGGCGGCGGGGGCGGAGCCTGGACAGCGAATCGTCGGGGAAGTACAGCAGCCCCGCAGACACGGCAGAGTCGATCGTCCGAGACACCGTGGCGTCATCAATCGTTGTCGACATCTGCCGCGTGAAGTCCGGGTTGACCATGACCCGCTTGAGGGCCATCGCAATCTCGAACCTCACCAGTTCCTCAAGCTCCGGGTCGGCGGCGACGCGATCAGCGAGCCCCGGCACTTCTCGCGCCAGGATCAGCCATGCGTAGCGGGCGAGCCCGTTGACCGTCGCCTTCTCGGCGTCAGTGAGGGGCCGCCAGATCGCCTCGACATCCTCGGGTGTAACGATGATCTGCACAGCCCCTCACCTTCTTCACTCGGTCGGCTTGCCGGCCGCAGCGATCGCCTTGATGATGTCGTCACGCTCGGCGGACTCGTCGACGCTCACGCCGACCGATTCCGCGTATTCGCGCCACGCGCCCTTTGCGGATCCGGGGCCGGACTTCGCAGGCGGCTTCACGTCGCCCTGCGACTCCTGACCCTCGTCCTCCGCAGACTCCTGGCCCTCGGCCTTCTCGATGTACCCCTCGCGCTCGAGGCGCTTGAGGTCGTCGCTCTTCACGCCACTGGGGACGGTCGCCCCGGTGAGCAGCTGACGCCACTCACCGGAGACGACCACCGCGATCAGGGGAGCGGTCACGACATGGGTCACGCGGTGATCCCGGTCAGCTTGATCGCGGCACCCGGATCGGTGATGTAGTGAGCGAGCGGACGACGGGCGCGGAGACGCCACTGATCGTTCAGCTCGTCACGAATCGACTTGGTCTCCACACCGGTCGCGGCAGAGCCCTGGTAGTTGCCGCCCAGATCCTCGAACGCGATACCGCCGAGGAAGTTGGTGTCGGCGATGAACGCCTCGGCACCGGCGGGCAGGTAGTTGGTCGGCAGCACACGCAGACCACCCACGATGGGGAACGACCCGGAGTAGGCCGGGTTGCTCCGGTCCTCACGCGCGTAGAACGCGGCGAGCTGCTGGTCCGAGGCGAGGAGTGCGAACACCTCGTCGTTGACGACGATGACGTTCGGGTCGTAACCCTTGTCCAGCTCGGTGACCTTCGCCTTGGCGAGCAGGATGTCACGGAGGACCTGGGGGGTATCGCCCGTCCCATCCCACGGTGCCGCAGCCCCGTAAGAAGCGGACACGGCGGACCCGATCAGCGACAGGCCGATGCTGTCGGTCTTGCGGACGTTGCTGTTGACCAGCTTGTTGAAGCCGCGATCGACCTCGTTGAGGCCGGACCGCTTCACCTTCTCGTCCGTGATGATCGTGTCCTGGCCGATCTTCTGGATCTTCGCGACCGCGGGGGCGACCTCGGAGATCGGGGTCAGCGGGTATTCGCCGCCGGGGGAGATCGGCTCGGGCTCCCGGACGGTGAAGTTGTCCTCGTCGACCTGGTACTGCACGGCACCGCCGGACACATCAGGGGTGCGGCCAGCGAGCAGCACATCAGTGACGTACCGCTGATTGGCGAGCTCGTTGACGCGGCGCTGCACGAGCGTCGGGGAGTTCAGGAACTTCGAGACCTGAACGCTGTCGCCGACCACAGTGGGGCCGGTGCCGGGGTAGGTGTATGCCATGGTGGCGTCTCCTTATCGAATGAACTGGACGCGAACTTCGGCGTCCGTGGCGGTGGTCAGGGCGACGCCGACAGCGGGCTCGTCAGCCGCGACAGTCGCGACCTTGCCCTCAGCGGCGACGGCGACAGCATCGCCAGCGGTGACAGCACCGTCAGCGGTGGGTGCCTGAGTGCCGCCAGCATGGACGGTGACTCGGTCACCCGACTTCGCGTCGAACGCGGCCACGCCGAGCCACTTGGCGGATTCCGCACCAGCGGGCGCGACGGTGTCATTACCGGAGACCTCGACGATCTGGCCCGCCGTGATAGCCGCAGAAGCGGTCGCCACGAGAGCCTGGCCGGGGATCCGAATCGGCAGGTAATCAGCCATGATTCATGTCCTCCTCAGGACTTGTTGGGGTAGAGAGAGTTGTAAAGCTGGTCATCCTCGGAGGCGGGCGCGTTGCCGCCAGCCCCCTGTGCCGGATTGGGGTTTGGGGCAGGCGCAGGCTTGTCGCCCCGCCACGTGAGCAGACGATCCGCATGGGCGGTCATCTCCTCCTCGGTAGCCCCGGTCAGCAGTTCCGGGTCCACACCCTTCGTGCGGGCGATATCGGAGCGGAGGCGTGCCTGTTCGGCCTGCTCCCACTTCGTTCGGAAGTCGTCACGCTCAGCCTGGGCACGCTCGATGTCGGAAAGCTTCTCCCGCTCGCGCTGCTCCTCGGCCTCCTTGAACGCCTTCACCTGATCTCGAGCCTTCTTGAGATCAGCGAGGAGAGACTGCTTCGACTCCTCGGACTTGAAGCCGTCGGGGCTCTGCTCGTCGCCGCCGGTCGTCTCGACCTGCTCCTGCGACTCGACCTGCTCCGGGGCCTGCTCCTGCTGTTCCTGCGTGTCATCCGGCATGGATGTTTCCTTCCCGTCTCGGGCTTGCCTCCGCGCATCACGCGCTCGGGACGAATGAACCCGCTTGATCAGCGGGTAGTAGGTAGGGCGGGATCGCCGCCATCGAGGCCGAGCACGTACTTCCTGTACGCCGCCTCGGCACGTGCACGGTCGGCATCGACCAGCGGGCGGGGGAGTGAACCACCCACCGGGGCCGCGCGACCTTCAACCAGTGCGCGCCACCGCTCGGGAGCGCCCGCCTGGTATGGATTGAGACCGGCCCGAACCATCTGCCAGTCACGGTCGGCGCGATAGACGCGCTGCTCGGCAGCTGTCATCGTCGCCATGTTTGTGGGGGCACGGATGCTCGTGGCCCAGGACTCGCGAGTCGCCTTCGAGGCGCCCTTCGCGATCGCTCCGGCACCTCGGATGCTCCCGACCGGGTTCTGCCCGCCAGGGAGGATGTACCCGTTATCCGTGAGCGCCTGGATCACCTGCTCGCGAGAGCGGGACCCGTCGCCGTAGATGCCGTACGGGGTGAGACGGTTCCGGTACTGCGACGTCTGCCGAAAGTTTCCGAACCGCGTCGTGCCCTCACGAGTCATCCGGCCACCCGCATACATGCCAGCACGGGGCGAGGTCGCGTTCACGACCTGGAACATGTCCGCACCGTCGCGGATCGCTTGCGAGCTGTACTCGCCGAAGATCCGGTGCTGCTCGTCGGCGGACATTCCCTCGAACGCCTTGTACGGGTCCGCGAACCAGCCCTCATCCTCGGCCCATTCCTTCGACTTCGCGGGCATGTGCTTGCACTGGCACGACGGGTGTCTCAGGAAGCCTGCATTCCAGCGGAAGAACTTCCCCGCCAGAATGATGCATCGCGAGCAAGCGCCGGCCTCGACGACGCGAACGTACCCCGTCTGCTTCCGGGTGATCATGTCCATCTGCATCGCTTCGCGGCCCGTGTCGGCCACGATTGTCGATGAGAGCGACGAGATCGCCGTTGCGCCATACAGCATCGCGTCAGCGAGAGGTGCGCCCGACTTGATCTGCGACTTGACGCCGATGACGGGCGAGTACAGAGCATCATCGAGGGGGACTCCCTGTGACCCGTAGCCAGAGAGGCTGCGCGGGTCGTGGAATGCCTCAGGGAGCTCGTACTGGCCAGTATCGACCGACACCTCCCGCGACGCCCTCACGGCTGAATCCGCGACGCGGTTCTGCTCGGAGGTGACCGCCGCGGCAAGCACCGGCACGATCGGCTCCCATGACTCCGAGATCCTGGCCGGGTCTACCTCGGACCATGCCAGGACAGCCGTCTCAGCGATCCGATCCTCAGACCTGTTCGACAGCTCCTCGTGAGTCCTCAGCGCCGGAGGAGCCATCTGCACCATCGAGCGCCCCCTCGTCCGTCATATTGCGCATGATCGCGCTGTACGTCCCATTGCGATCCTGCTCGTCATAGCCACGCATCCGGTTCCGCTGCTCCGGGGAGTAGCCGAGGTCGATGCGCGCCTGCTCGAGCGGGATGATCCGCGCCTGGAACTTCTTCACGACCGCGTCCGCCTTCTGGGCGACCGTTGGGGTGCCGGCATCGCGCCACTGCGTCTCCATTAGGCGCGCCTCAGGGAGTCGCTTCCCGGCCATGCGGTGCAAGACGTGTCGCTGAACGTTCTGGTGACCGCCACCGAACGACGTCTGCATGCGCTCCTCGCGCTTCACGAAATCGTTCTCCGCAGAGCGCATGGAGTCGGCAGACGGCGGGTTGACGGTGTCGAACGCGGTGGTGTGCCCCGGGAGGGCGACCAGCATGCCGATCATCTTGATCAGCAACTTCGCCGAGTCGTGGAAGTTCTTCAGGTCGGCTTCGTCGAACTGTCCGAACTTCGCTTCCTCCGAGGAGACGGCCCATACCTGATCGGCCATGAGCTTGAAGACAGACAGGTCGTTGCCGTTGTCGTCCTTGAAGTCCCGCTCGCTGAGCCCGGTCGCCCAGCGGCGCGGGATCGCATGGAACTCCATCGACGTCATCATGTCCGACAGCGTCTTGTTCAGCCCGTCCGAGATCGGCAGGAGCGACTCGAAGACCGACCGGCCGTTCTTGTCGAGCGTCCGCGGCTTGCACACGAGCGGCTCGACCGACACGGCGCCACGCTCGTGCACGTCCTCCCAATCCAGCACCCACCCCGCACCAGTGCGCCGGTATGTCGCGTCGCGGTCGGGAGTCCAGATCGCAGACCACAGCTGATCCTGTGAGGGCCGGTCGCCCGGCTCCGTCCAGAACTTGCCGGCCGACTTCACGCGCCTGGTCCGAGCGTCCCGAATGTCAGTCATCTGCAGGGCAGACTCGACCGTGATCAGCGGCGGGTCATCGCTCGAGTCACCGTCGCCAACGACCATGTACGAGCGGCCCAGCGCCAGAGCATCCGTGTGCGCCATTGATGCGCCCTCGTCCATGTCCGAGGCCCGCCAGACCTCCCACAGATCCTCTGGGGATGGCCCATCCTTCGGTGCCGGATAGTCGAACCCCTCGACATCGAGGCGTGCCTCATAGGTCTCCACGATGAACTCGCAGAAATTCGCCACCATCGGCAGGATCCGGTCGTCCAGCTTCTCCTTGATCAAGGGCTGCATGAACGCCAGCGGGTGCTCGCCGCGGAAGTACGCGTCGTTGCGGTTCAGAGTCTCCCGAGATGCAGCAAGCCTGCCCCCGAGATCAGTGATCAGCTTGTGCTCGACAGAGTCCGCGGGAAGCGCCTGAGAGAAATGCGGGACGGCCGTCATAGCGCCTCCTACCTTCCGAACCGACGCAGCCGCGCCGGGGTCGTTGAGTCCTGCTCGGGCCAGCCATCGGAAAACGCGTCCGCGCACGCCTCATGGGCGAGGATGCGAGCCATCGCTGGGTCGATCTTCTGGTGCTGAGCGCCAAGCGGCTTGCCAAGGAAGTACCTCTGGTTTCGCTTTGCGACCTTCTTCGCGTTCCGGACTGCCAGGGTCGCGAGCGGGCACCCGTCATGCTTGATCCGACGCTGAGCAAGATCCGTCTCAAAACGCTTGATCGCCGCATACATTGGTTGCTCCCGATATGTCGCCCACTCCATGAAAGCTCCGTGACCTCCGGCCATCTGGTCCCACTCCCATATCTCGGTGCGCCAATCAGGAGGGTCGCAGTACGCTAGGCGAACCCGAAAACGAGTGATCAGCTCATCAACGGCGGCCTTTACTTCCTGACGGGGGATCTGTCCGCCCCACTCGGCGGGATTCCAGATCGTCGGCCGCGCATCCGCCCCGTACCGCGGAGTGAAGCTGTACCCGTCGCGCGTCTCCGCCTGGATGACCGTGAGGTCATCGTTCTCGCTACCGTCGAAACCCAGACATACCTGTGTGCCATCAGGGGGATTCGGAAGCCATGTCATTTCCGGCATATGCGGCCTCCCAGACGTCATCTCGCAGCCATGAGCCGAGTCCCGCAACGATCCGGTTCCCGTAGAACCGTTCCGCCTGCGCAGGATCCGTCTCGAGGAGCTCCGCGGCTTCCGCCTCAATGTCATCGAGGATCACCCACGGTGATCCGTCGTAGACGAAGCGGTGGATCTTTGCACGGTCGCGCTTGTTCTTGTACGAGAGATCCGCCGGGGGCTTCCGGTAGAACTTGAAGATGTCAGGACGCTGCGACTCCATGCCCTGCTGAACACGCGAGTTCTCGGCGGGGTCGTAGGCGTTCGACCACTCGATGCCACGCCCGCCCATGCCAGCGAGGCCACGGGACATCGTCTGCGCGACCCGAAGCATGCCGTTGCTCTTCGTGTAGAGGCCCGACTCGTCGAAGTTCGCGAAGTTCAGCGGGTTGCCCAGACGGGTCTGCGCCGAGGACGTCACGATCTCGATCACGCCATCATTCGGCAGGCGAGCGAAAGCCTCGCCCACGTTGATCAGATCGATCAGTGGGCCGAGGCGAACCATCTGCTTGAGAGGGCGCCACATATTGTCGACCTGGTCCTCAGACATCGCGACCAGCTGGATTAGCGACGTCTCGCGCGGCATTCCCATCGGCTCGCCCGGATCGTAGGCGTACTCGAACCCGCACCAGCATCCGTGATCGGCGCACGAGTACACGTCGCCAGCCTCAGCCCAGCCTGCGAAGATGCATGGACCGACAGCCTCGAACAGCGTCACGCCTGCAGCCAACGGGCCCTTGCCTGTCTTCTGAGGCGCGATCACGATCGAGCGGCGGTAGTGGAACGCGGAAGCGCCGACCGGATGCTCGGGGTCGAACACCGCCGAGGACTTCACCCGGTAGTGATTGCACTGGATCCACGTCTGCCATGTCGACAGAGTGAACGCGTCACCCCGGGAGAACCCGTCCGGCACTCGAGCGTGCTGCTCGATCCAGTCGGACGCCAGAAACCCGAGAGTCGGGAAGTCGACGACGTACTCGTCAGCCGCCTCCACCGGAGACCACCTTGAGCCGCGCCTTCGACGACGAACGGCGAGGAGCAGCCTTCCGAGGCGCATCCTCCATCGCGGCCGGAGCGCCAATCTTCCAGCCGTTCTCCTTGAGGCCAGCAGGGGAGAGGCCGAGCTGGTCCTTGTACCGGTGCGTCTGGGCCACCAGGGCGGCATTCGCATCCGGCGACAGCTCGACGATCGCCTTGAGCCGGCAGAACTCTGCCAGCGTCTCCTGACGCCACGCCTCCTCAGCCCACACCAGCGCTTGCGGGTACGTCCACAGCGTCTCCCACACGGCCACCTCGCGGGATCCGATCAGCTCATCCGACGTTGACGCCGGCAGCGGAAACTCCGGGACCTTGCCGGAGTAGCCCGCCGCGTCCAGCGTGCGGAACGCCAGACCCCGCTTCGCGCTCGTCAGGGACGAGTCAGTCGGCTGGGGGCCAGACCGATTACGTGCACCTCCGCTCGCCATGATCACTCCTCAGCAGCATCTCGCTGCATAGAAATTGACCCGGCGTCTCGCCAGGTCAGAAAGCTTTGAACCCCAAAAAGTTCTTCGAGCCCTCCCCGGCGGTCCCTTGTACCAAGTGGGCTAGGGGTAATGGCCCAGGTCAGGGCGGCGCGACTTGATACAAGTTCGCACGTTGCGCTCGCGTCGACTCACGCACTGCACTGCGTAACTGCAGGTCAGAGTGTCGTCGCTTCATGCATGGTTGACCCTAGAAGAGCGTCGCGACCTGCCGCTTCGCCCGTCCGACCAGCACGAATGGCCGGTTTGACCGGCGCGCATTGCACCCGCGATGAGCGGCCCACACGTTGCCAGGCTCATGCGTCCCTCCGTTCGCCAGCGGGATGATGTGGTCGAGGGAGGGGGCGAGGTCGGCTTGGGGGTCGACGCCCTGGTCGATGGGGTCCCCGCATAGGCGGCATGCCCATCCGTCCCTGCGGTAGATGGCGAGGGGTGAGACGGGCTTGAGGTAGGCACTGCGCTTGCGTGCGCGGTACCGGTGCTTGTGGTCCCGCCTAGTATCGGCCTGGGACTGGGCCTGACATTCGGGGGAGCATGTGACTTGGGAGTGGATGGATACGAATGGGGTGGCGCAGATGCGACATACCCCCGAGACGAACCATCGGGGCTTACGGTCGGGTCGGGGGCGAGTGTCGCGCCGGGCCTCACGCGGGGTGTGCACGAGTGCCCTGCTGGCGCTAGGGGTGTTGCCGTAGCCGAGGTATCGACGGCAGGCGGCGGAGCATGACGCCCCGTACTTGCGCCCGCCTCCGCCCCACCGGGTGACCATGGTCCCGCACCATGCGCAGGGGGACTGCTTGGGCTTGTGCCGATTGGGGTTCTGCTGCCCGTAGTGAGTTCCGCAGAGTCCGCGTGCTCGGTGGGGCTTGCCGCAGTTGGGGATGGTGCAGGTGCGCATGGCGTCTCCTGGCATGCAAGAACCCCGGTCGCCTTGCGGGGCGCCGGGGCTGTTGATGCGGACACGTCTCACGACGAACCGGTCTGGGTTACTGGTGGGCCGCTCGTCCTGCTGCGCTGAGGTTGCAGTGCGCGCAGGAGGGGCCGAGGTATTGGGTGCGGTCGTCGGCATGATCTAGGTGCCATGGCGTGCCGGGGAGGATGCGTGTGTCGCATCGGGCGCAGTGGACTGGGGCGCCGGCGTCGATGAGTTGCTGCCATCGGCTTCGCTGGTCACGGTGCCCTGTTCCATATCCGCGCTGCGCGGTCGTCCCGCGCACCTTGTCCCGTGCTCGGGTGTGCACTGGGCACCGACTGGTGCCTGCGGGGACTGGTGTCGGGCATCCGGCTTGGGCGCATGGGTGCTTGGCCCTGGCCATCCCGACCTCCCGTACGTTGGCACCCGCCATCCCGGCCGGGTCGCGTCCGGTCGGGGGCGGGCTGGATGGGCGTGTGCCCGGTGGTCTGCGCCCCGGCCTGTGTTGGGGCCGGGGCGTGGCACCCTGTGGCTCGCGTGGGCCGTGGGTACGGCAGGTGTGCGCGGTGCCGGTGGGGTGCTGCCCGCGAGCTGGTGCGCTCGAGCGAGGGCTGGGTGCCGGGGTTCGCCGTGCTGACGCTCGGTTACATCGCCGGTCTTGGATACAGAAGAAGCCCCGACCGCAGTGGTCGAGGCTTGAGTGTCGGAGACAGTAATTCCAGGCAACTACAGATTAGGGGCACATGCTCGCTTTTGCAAGTCGGACGCGCACGGACTCGAGCGTGACCCTGCCGTCCGCTCCTGTTGTGAGCCTCCCTCGCTTGACTGCCATGCCGACGCCCCGTCTCGTAATGCCGAGCACCCATGCCGCCTCGGCGTGCGTGACCGTCTCGGCCTCGCGGCCCTGCAGGTGCTCCTGCAGCTCACTCTCATGGCCCGCCTGGCACCTCACGACGGGTGGTCGCTCGTGATAGATCCACTGGACTGCATGGCAGATCCCGCAGGGCTCGGGCATATATGTGCGGGGCGGGAGCATGCCGAGCATGCCGGTGCCCTTGCGTGTGGCGTCGTCGAGCTCGTCGAGCATGTCGGGTGCCCATGCTGCGCCCGCGATCCAGATGGCTCGTTGTCGCATGAACAGCGCTTGCGCCGTGGGGTTGTCGGCTGGCAGGTCGTCGCTGGACTCCTCGTGGACGAGCCGGGACCACGATTGAAGCAACTCTTCGATGTGGACGGCGAGGTCAAGCATGCTGATATCGGTGGGCGGGCGCGACCCGGACGCACCGGGGGCTGCGGGGCCGTTGTGGGATCGGATCTCGCCGCGCACCTTGAGGCCGTCGTGGATCTCCTCGGCCTGGTTCACGGATCGGATGACGGAGTTGGCGTCGGTCATGCGATCACCTCGTCGGCCCAGGCCTGGAGATCCGCGATCACTTCGTCGTTGGGCTTACTGCCGATTGCCTGCTGGCAGAGCACGAAGATGCCGAGCATGAGCGCACGGCACTGGTCATGCGTAGTCGTCTCCGGGCTGCTGCCCTTGTTGTCGAAGTCGAGCTGACCATCGCTGGTCAGGCTGATGGAGATCTTCACGGTGGGCTGGGTGATCATCGGGTTTCCTTCGGGGGGATGGGGCCGAATGCGAGGTCGGCCAGCTCGGACAGGGTCAGGTCTTCGGGGTCTCGGGCGAGGAGGGCTTCCTCGCGGGACAGGCCGCAGCGGAAGCGGTACGGGTTGTGGGTCTTGTGGTCGTGGGCGCTCACGGGGTGTCCTTTCGCTGGGCGAGGGTGGAAGCGACGAGCGCGCGGACGTCCCGCTGCTCGGTAGGGCCGATCGCGCGGCGGTGGGCACCGACAGCTCGGTCCGCCTCGTCCCGGGCCGCGGACGGTTCCGCGCCCCGGCCGAGTGCGCGGACGAGGGCGCGTCGCCATGCGAGCGTCGTGTCCGTGTCGATCGGGTTGTCACCGATCTGGTCCGGCGGTTCGATGGCGGCGATGTCCGCCCGGTCGAGGTTGCGGCGCATGACGCGCTTCGTGGCCTGGAAGATGTCGCCGGGTCGGATGGCGACCAGTCCCGGGTCGCGGCCGATCTCGAGGACAGCCTTCTCGGCCGTGGCGTAGTCGAGGGGCTCGAGCACCTGCTGCCAGACGGGGACACGTTCGTCGGGGCGGGTGCGGTCGAGGGGTGGGACGCGATGGTCGATTCCGGCGACCATGGCGAGGATCTTCCCGGCTTCGAACTCGTTCACTGGTTCTCCTGGGGTTGGAAGAAGGCGAGGCCTTCCATGGACGATTGGAGGCCGACGCCGCGGCGCTGTGTGCGGTCAGGCTGCTGGGCCTTGAGTCGGAGCTGGTCGAACTTCTCGCGCAGCTTCGGCATGGACTGGATGTTGGATCGCCAGAACTCGTCGGCCTGGGACCAGTTGACGAGGTAGGCGATCTGCTCGGTAGTGCGTCCATCGCGGTCGAGCATGAGGCGGACTGCGTCTCGCCACTTCTGGGTGATGGCGGGGCGCTTGGATCCGTTGTGCTCGATGAGGTCGGCGAGGAGGGTGCAGAGAGCTTCGATCTCTGGTCGTGGGGGCGCGGTAGCGACCTCCGACGTAAGAGGTATCTCTTCCTCTCCCTCTTCCTCTTCCTCTGCTTGGCGACTGGGTTTCGTTTCGCTAACCGACTGGGTTTCCGCTCGCTTAGCGACTGGGTTTCTCGGTCTGCCGCCCTTCGCGCCGTTTCTCGCGTTGACCTGCTGTCTTCCCTTGACTTCCTCTTTCGTCTCCTGTGCATCGGCGTATCCGTGGAGGGTCACGCTGCCGTCGTCGTTGATGACGATGGAGGGGTTGTCGGGATCGTTGGAAGCCAACTCGGCGAGCACTTCGAAACCGACTCGGTTAGCGACTCGGTTAGGGATCTCGCCGTCGGTCAGGTACCGGCGGGAGTAGACGATCATCTCGAGGTGGGCGACGATCGCGGCATCGGACAGCACCCCGATCTTCGGGTGATCGAAGTAGTCGAGGGCGAGGCGGGCGTAGTACGCGCCGTCGAGCTTCTTCTTCGGTGCCACGTCAGTCCTCCTCGTCGTCGTCGGGGTTGAGCAGTCCGCACTCGGGGCAGTAGTGGCCGGGGCGGACGGTGTCAGCGCAGTGGGGGCAGGGCACGGTGGCTCCTCATTCGTCGTAGGTGGGGTGGTCGGCTCCGAGGAGCCAGGCGAGGTCGGCGACGGTCATGTGGACCCACTGCTCGGCGGGGTCCGCAGTGCCGCGGCGCTTCGCGATGACTGCGCCGATCGCGGCGTCGTCGTTGCCTGCCTCGAGGTGGGCCTCGCGGATCCAGCCGGCGAGGTCGGTGCGGGCGGTGTCCTTGAGCTCGAGGACGACGCGGCGCCCGCGGTGTCTGACGCCGCCGATGTCGCCGCGGTCCTTGCTGCCTGTTTTCACCCGCCTGTCGATGCGGTCGTCGAGGTGTTCGGCGAGCCAGTCAGCGATCTGGCGTTCGAAGCGGGCACCAGCTGCGCGGGCGGAGGCGCGGGTGCGGCTCATCCCTTGCGCCCTTCGCAGATGTCCTGCAGTAGCTTCGGGTCGATCATGACGCCGCGGCGGATGTGGTCGGCGGCGAGGCGCCGGACGGCTGATAGGACGATCGCTGGACGTTGTTCATCCATGAGGGGTCTCCTGGGCATGAGGAAGGCCGCCCCATCAGGAACGGCCTTGTGATCGGTGCGGCGGTGTTGCTACTGCGGGTCGGGGGTCACGGTTCCGTCGAGTGCGCGGCGGACAGCTCCGATGCTCATCTGGCGGGTGCCCATCGCTGCCCACTCGTCGCAGAGGGCGAGTGCGTCAGCGATCCGCGCCTCGAATCCTTCGGCCCTCTCCTGCCAGTAGGCGGTCTGCTGTCGTCGCGTCTCGGATTGAGCCTCGGCACGAGTGAGCGCGTCGAGCAGGGCCGGGACGGCTCCGCGGACTGCGGTGATGAACTCGGCATCGGCCTCATCGGTCCACGTGCAGTCCGCGATCTCCCGGGCGGTGCCCTCCTCGGACACCCCGTCGATCCACGGCCCAACCAGGCCGCGTGAGTCGTCGTCCATTACCCACGGCCCAGGGGTCGCGGCGTCTGCGAGCCTGCGGAGTCGGTCTCGGTCTCGGTCTCGGTCGATGGTGGTCATCGCTTTCTCTCGATTCGTGTCATCACGCGGGCGACGGGCAGGGCGAGCCGGTACAGCATCCGGCCATGCCAGGGCGGGGACGCGACCATTGCGTCCATGCGCCACTGGATCGGGCATAGGTGGGCTTCTGCCCCAGCGCGGTGCAGGTCGTCCATGCTCGGGTAGGTCACGGGGTCTCCTCGGGGTAGTGGGTGTCGCGGTATTCCTGGGCGGCGTGCCTGGCATGCCCGCACTGATCTGCACCCTTGGCGTAGTTCTTCCACTCCTGCTCGATCAGCCCGTCGAGTGCTGCACGGGCGGCGTCACGCTTCACCTGTGCGAGCCACGCGTCGAACCGCTCGGCGCTGATGTCGAGGGGTTCTCCGAGGCGGTCACGCGGGTACGTGACGGCGTCGCGGATGACCTCGGTGGTGGGGGTGGTGTCCGCCAGGGCGCGGCGCTGCTCGGTGGTCATGCTCGGGCCTTTCTCGCGGCGGTGAGAGCGGCGCGGGCAGTAGCAAGCCTGCTGTTCCGCGCCTCCTCGCCCATCCTGTTCCACCAGGCGAGAACTTCCGTTCGGTCCTCCTCGTTCGCGAGGTCGTAGCCCTGCAGGTAGGCAAGCACTCCCAGTGCGGCGGCTTCGACCTCGGCGTCGGTGGGCTCCTGTGCTGCGAGGTGATCCCGCGCCCACTCGGCACCGGCCAAGAACTGCTCGGCCTCCCGCCGGTCCTCTCCGTCGTAGTACGCGGGGGTATCCCAATCCACGGCGTAGAGGGCCCCGGCTTCTGTGCGTGCGGCGGTGGTGAATGCGTCGGTGTTCATGACTGCTCCATCTCCTCTGCGATCTCGCACGCCTCGGCGTAGGAGATGTCTCCGTCGAGCCAGGCCTGCTCTGCCTCGTCCATGCGGTCCTGCCAGCTCATGACTGCTCCTTCTCGGTGAGGCCGACCTCGGCCAGGGCGTGCGCGAGAGCTTCGGCGTGGGTGGGGTAGGCGCGCAGTCCCGTCCACACGTGGCCGCCGATGTGGCTGAACATGACGCGCCACATCCCGTCCCGTTCGCGACGCCAAACCTTGGCTCGGGTCATGGTCACGAGTCACCGCCAGCCCGGATGCCATGGGAGGCGAGGTGGTCAGAGATGTCCCTGATGCCCGCGAGCGTGCCGGGGAACGTTCGCAGCACCTCGTCCAGCCCCTCGGCTCCTTCGGGGCGGGACGGGGGCGGGGTGAGAGCGGCACGAATGATGGTGCGTACGCGGGCATGAGCGCTCAACGCGGTCGGCAGGCCCCTGAACCTTTCCGCACCCCGCTTCACCATCTCGTCAGTGATGTCGTCGGCGGTGAGGGGGCGGGGGGTCTCCCTCATCTCGCGCAGGGCCGCGTCCGACTCCTTCAACGACTTGTGCGCATGGTCCCGCTCCCGACGCGCCTTGTCCCGCTCTGCGAGGGCTTCCACCAGATCGACGGTGCGGGCCCGGAGGAGTGCCCCGACCTTCTCCGCTGCCTCTGCGTGCGCGTCGTACTTCTCGGGGCGGGGGTTCTCGGTGCGGAGACGGAGGTTCTCCTCGATCGCTCGGGACATCGCCGCCTGCACGGAGTCCCGCTCCTGCTCGGCCTTCTCGGTGCGGTCGGCGAACTCCTGCTCGCGTCGTTCGGCGGTCATCACGTCGTGCCGGTACAGGTCGCGTGCTTCCTCGACTCGTCCGATCCGTGAGCGCAGCTCGTCGTTCTCCTGAACGAGGGATCGTGCCCGTTCGGGGGAGACCACCTCGGCTTCGATAGCGGCAGCGGTCACGCCACCGTCCATCAGGTCGCCGCTCACTTCGGCGTCACTTTCTACAGTGACGGCCTCAGTGAGGGAAGTGACGGGGAACGGGCCGACGGTGACCTCGTCGCGGTCCTCGGTCGCGGTGATCCACACGCCCTGGTGGTCGTGGGTGATGGTCAGGGCACCGCCGGCGGGGTCGGTGAGTTCGTGGTCGATCATGGTCATGCTCCTTCGGGGGATCGGGTTCTGTGCATGTGGCAGACGGGGTACTCGTGCCCGTCCTCGGGATCGGTGCGGGTGCTGGTGGCGGGGTGGTTGCAGGCCTCGAGGTGGCCGTCCTCGTCGGTGACCTCCTGGTGGCAGTAGGGGGTCACTGGTCGGTCGCGCATCCAGTCGGCGTACCTGGCCTCGTCGCGCATGTGCTCGGCGAACGCGGACTCCACGTCAGCGGAACCGAGGCCCTGCTCGTCGAACGCAAGCTCAATACCGCAGGTGCACATGTAGACCCGCTGCCACGGCTCCGGGAAGTCGCCGCCACAGCCGGGGTAGAACAGGGTCGTGATCGCGTGCTGGATGCGTTGAATCGTGGTCATGACGGGTCCTCCTTGCGAACATCGACGATCTGGTCGTGCGGAAAGCGGGGCTGGTCCATGCCAGGCGCGGCCCAGCACGTGACGGTCTTCGCGTTGACGCGGACCACGCGATGCCAGGACAGGCCGGTATGGCGACGGACCATCACCAGGGACGCGCCCTTGAGTCGGGCAGGATCCACGGGGGTGAGGGCTGCGCGTGCGGCTTCCCGCTCCTCGCGCCGCGCCTTATTCACTGCTTCCTCGAGGCGTTCCCGCTCCCGAGACTCACGGCCCAGACGGTTCAGGTATGAGCGCATGCCCTTGTTTCGCTTCGCCTGCGTTTCGTGGAATCGCATGGACTGCAGCCCGGGGTCGGTGGGCTGGACCTGGTGCGCGAGGTCCCAGGCCTTGAGCGCCGCTTCGGCGGCCTTGACAGTGGTCATGAGGTCATCTCCTCGAGTAGGGCGAGCATGTCCAGCTGCTCGGGTTCAGGTGGGGCGACGAGTGCGGGATCCCAGACGATGCGGGCGAGGTGGTCGAGCCATCGCTCGCACTGCCGGATCCGGGCCTCCTCCTCGTCGGTGAAGTAGCGCCACTGCCCGGGCTTAACGTCCGGCTGGGACTTGACCCGGCACCACTCGGCGTCGACGGCGCGGATCCAGTCGCGGGTCTCGTCGGTGGTGTGGGCGAGCACGTGGGCCTTGATCGCTTTCCAGGTGATGACGCGGTGGTCGCCGGTCTCCCGGTCGGTGACGTGGATGCCGTCCGGCTTCGTGTCGATCTGGGCGGGCCATGCGTAGCTGCCGTGCATCGACTGTCGCCAGGACGAGAACCCCTGTCCCGGGTGGGCTGCCATGCGGGCCAGGGAGTGGCCGCCCTTGAACCGCCACAGCAGTTCGATGTCGTCGGGGGTCATGACGCCACCCGCTCCGTAATCCGGGCCACGAGATCGTGCCGGCCACGCCGGTGCAGATTCCGTTTCGCCCCGGCGACAGACCAGCCGATCCGCGCGATGGCACGGTCGGGGTACTCGCCAACGTCGAGCAGGAACTCGAGGTCTTCGAGGCGAGCAGCCACGCGGCCCTGCGGCGGCGGTGCCGAGAGGTCTCGGGCGCGGACGGGCTTCGGGTCAGGTAGGCCGGCGCGGGCCCGGAGCTCCCGGCCGTAGGCGGCGTTCGCGTCACGGCAGGGAGTACACCTGCAGCCCCGCCCGTAGCGGCGGCGCGTTCCGTGATCGGGCATCATGGCGTCTCCTTCCTGGTGAACCCCGCGACATGGGGGAGTGGGTGCCCTTCTGGGCGGGTGCAGGGGCGTCGGCCCCGGACGAGGTGCGGACACATCACGCGGCGGCGCTCCTGACGGGGATGGACAGCAGGTCCACTGCGGTCGCCTCGCGGACGCGTTGCGCACGGCCCTGACAGATGTGCTTGATCGTCCAGATGCCGTACCCGGAATGGGTGGCGATCGCGGCCTGCGTCCATCCGTCCGCCCTGAGCGCGAGTAGGTGTTCACGGATCGGTGCCGCGTCGACCGTGCGGGATCCACCGCCCCGGTAGTAGTCCCGCTGGTAGTCAGCGTTCGCACGGGTGCAGTCCGTGCACCTACACGAGTCGATCGAATACTTGGAGCGAGTGCCATGGGATCGCATAGCGGTTACCTCTCAGTTGTGGATGAGGATGTGGATAAGCGCCCCGGCCGGGAGTCGAACCCGGCCTGCGACCATCGGGGCTACCTACTCGAAACGGTTGCGAGTAGCTGCGAGTAGGCATACGAAAGGCCCCCACCAGATCGGTGAAGGCCTCAGGGGTCGTGCGGGTCAGGCGGTCAGAACGGCGGGTCGTCGTACCCGCCCTGGTTGCCGCCGCCGGCCCACGGGTCGTTCGCGGGAGCGGGCGCGGACTGCCTGGCCTGTCCCTGCACGTGCTGGGCGGGACCGAACGTGAGCGCGAGACCGACGTGATCAGCGGTCACCTCGAGATCCTGGCGAGTCTCGCCGTCCCGCGTGGTCCACTCGGTCATCCGCTGGCGACCGGCGACGATGACGCGAGTCCCCTTCCTCACGGACTCGGAGACGGCCTCGGCGGGCTTGCCCCATACGGTGACCTTCACAAACAGAGGCGGGTCGTCCTGGAAGTTCCCCTGCTGGTCCTTTGAGCGGGTGTTCACCGCGAGGTTGAACGACGCCACGGCCTTGCCGCTGTTCGTGAAGCGGACTTCGGCTTCCTTCGTGGCGTTGCCTTCGTAGATCACGGTCATGTCAGTTGCTCTCCTGGTTCAGTCGGGTCTCGAGGGAGTCGATGAGGCGGGCGGCCTCGTCCTTGCTCAGGTCGGTCTTGCTAGTGATGTCGCGGCCCACGATCTGCGACATCGGGCCGTAGGCCTGCACGTCGATGCCGTTCTCGGTGAGGAGCGCGCACAGCTTCTTCATCTGCGGCTCGGTGATCCCGTCACCCCGGATTGCTTCCCGCAGCTCGTCCTGACCGTGCGTGTCGGCGTCGGTGTTCTCGGGCACGACCTCGGCGTCGACGGGCTCGGGCTCCTTCTTCTTGCGGGAGACCTTCGTGGTTGGGCCGGGCGCGGCGAACGCGGCCGGGGCACCCTCGGGCGCATCGATGAAGTCGCCGCCGAGCTCGTCGGGCGTGTACTTCGCGGGGCCGAGCACTTCGGGGCACGCCATGCGGCACGCCTCGGAGACGGCGCGGGAGCGGAGCATCGCGGCGGGGTAGGACTGCCAGGGGCCCTTGCGGCCCATGAGTCCGGCGTGCTTCGCGCGGCCAAGGGTCCAGACGATCTTGTGCTCGTGCTGCGGGTCGTCCTTTCGCCAGATCGACACGACCGCTTCGGAGTCCGTGGAGGTGACGCGGACGCGGTGGCCGGCCTCGAGCGCGCGGCGGTGCATCATGCTCGCGGACATCGACGGGCGACCCTCGACGACGTACACGTCGGTCAGGGCGGCGATGGGGTGCTCGCCGAGCGCCTGCGCGTAGCCGATGGCGACGAGGATGTTTGCGGGCTGGTTCTGGTACGCCTTCGGGATGATCGACGCGGCGGCGAGCGCCTTCGAGTAGCTCATCTGCTGCTCGAGATCCATGGCGTGCTGCGGTTGATGGACGATGACTTCACTCATCGGGTGACCTCCTTGAGGGTCTTGTTTCGGTGGTATCCGGCGAGGTTGATCGCTCGCCTACAGGTGCGGCACACGCGGGAGTGCCCGTACTGCGCTGTGTTCTCGGGCGTGAACTCGTGCCCGCGCTTGCAATGGGTCCGGGACCCCATGTTGTGTGTGCCGTGACGGATCTGGTCCTCGATGTTCTTCGAGTGCGTGGACCACATGAGGTTGCTCGGGACGTTGTTCTCGGGGTTGCCATCGCGGTGGCGCGCCTCGGTGCCGGGAGGCTTCGGGGCCACGAACGCCTCGAGCACCAGCTTGTGCACCTGGATGGTCTTGCGGGTGCGCCCGCCGGAGTAGAGGGTCACCAACGGGTAGCCGCCATGGTTCAGTGCGGGCCGGAGGGTCACGCCTCTCCGGTTTGCGACGAACCCGCGTGGGTTCCAAACCTCGCGGTCGAGGCTGCGGACGCGTCCCTGGTCACTGACCTCGTACAGGCCTTCGTGGCCGACAACGGACCTCCACTCCTCAGTCACGTTGCACCTCCTTGAGATCTCCGCTGGGCCGCTTGGCTACGGCGTAGGCCGAGAGAAATAGGCTGAACGCTGCGTCGATCTCCTCTCGGTTTCGGCAGAGCCAGTACGGGGTGGTGCCCTCGCTGGTGACGTGCACGACGATCGCCCCGGCGACGTCAGGGATTGGGAGCTCGGCGTCGGGGTCGTCGTCGGTGACCTGGAACTCGGCTCTGCTGTATGCCGCGACCTGCATTGCGGTATCGGCATAGACCTTGTTCGACGTCTTGATGTCAGCCGAGAACGGCTCCCCGTCGAACAGGAGGGGGGACCGTGCGATGAGGTCGTAGCGGCCTGAGAAGTTGTGCTCGCGAGAGGCGACGGAGCGTTCGGTCGAGACGGGTTCGATCTCCCACTCGTCGAGGAACTTCACGTACCCCTCGACGTAAGGCACGAGGTCGTCGGGCACGTCGACGTCTTCGCCGTGCACGACCCGTTCCGCTAGGGCGTGTACTGCGGTGCCTCGCACTGCGGCCTCGTCCCGCTTCTTCCAAGGTGCCTTCCGCCAGGTCTCGTACAGCGCGTCCCGGTCGATGCTGGCGAGGTTCCATGCCGCCTCCGAGGGCGGGAGTTCCTTGAAGGATGCGGCCCAATCGGCAGCAGCCTCAGCAGCCTGGTTCGCGGACCAGTACATGAGCCCCGGTTTCGGCACCCCAGCACCGATCAGTCCAGTAACGGAGCGGACCGGCTTCCCATCCAGCCGATACCGATGTGACGACTCGTTGAAGGTCAGGCTCATCCCGTCACCCCTTCCATGTATCGGCGGCGGAAGCCCTGGTACTGCACGGCTTCCCAGAGGTCGAACGGTTCGCGCCAGCCGTGGAGGATCGCTTCGCCTGCACGGTTCACGGCGGTCTCGTGACGGGTGAGGCGCACCCACGGCTCAGTGGCCGCGCGCTTGCCGTTGCATGTCGCCTCGACGGCGTTCTCTGCGAGTTGCGGCATCACGGCTTCCTTCCGTTGTGGATGACCTGACGGGGGTGCTGGTAGGCGCGGCCGAATGCTTTGGCTGCGCGATTGATGGCGCGTACAAACCCACTCAGATCGGCTTCGATCGTTACGAACGCGAGATGCGTGCCTGGCCGGCGCTTCCGGTTGCGCCGGATCGCTCGGCCGCGGTGGCGGCGGTCAATACTGGTCATCGCTTCCTCTTTCTGTTGCCGACGGCGGTCTCGCCAGTCGGGTCGGCGTAGCTGCGTTGGGTGCGGCGATCAGGCCGCTGGGGGATTGGCTTCATCGGGTTGTTGATGTTCGCGGTGCTGCGGGCGTTGCGCGGCATGCGGGGGAGGTCCGTGTCGTCGGCCCTGCGCTCGATGGCCGCGAGCATCGCGGCCAATACGTCATCCGCCATGTCGCCGCTCCTGCCAGTCGAGCCAAAGCTTCACGGCAACGATGGACAGGGCGATCGAGCCGGCCACGTACAGGCCACCGACCGCGAGCGTCAGGATCAGGTCATCGATCACGACTCGTCCTCCTTGTCGAAGTCGGGGCCGAGCTCGATCCGGTCCATGAGGTTCATGACGAAGCCCTCGTCCCTGATGCCGTTGCGCAGGATCATGTCCGCGATACGCGAGCGGGCCTCCATACGGTCGTCATTCACGCCCGCACCCAGCGCAGGCTCACGCTTCGGGATGAACGGGCCGGGGGAGGGGTTCGGGGTGGTGGTCATGACGCGTCCTCCATGTGTCGTTCGATCCAGGCGTCCAGATCGACGCGGCGGAACAGGCGCTTGGTGCGCTTCTCTCCGACCGCGGCGGATGGGATGTAGTCGAGGGGCTCGGTGGTGCGGGTGCACCGGTCGATCTCGCGCCGGGACACGCGGAGGTAGTCGGCGGCTTCGTCGGCGGTGAAGTGGGTCTGCGTCTTGGTGCTCATCGGTCGCTCCTGTGCGTCTGGGCGTGGGGGCCTACAACGTCCTCGTAGGCGCCGCGCGCGATGTCGCGGGCGGTCAGGGCGGTCTCGGCTCGGTCGGCTTCGGCCTGCATCTGCAGGGCCCACGGCGGGGCCATGTGTGCGGCGCTCATGACGCCTGCTCGATCTGGGCGAGCGCGAGATCGAGGAGTGCGTCGAGGTCGTCGGGCTGGACGTACGCCTTCTCGTGGAGTTCGCGTGCGTCGGCGGCCTGGTGTCGGAGTCGGATGATCTTCTGGTGGTCCATGGGGGTGCCTTTCTGGGCATGAGAGAACCCCGCCACCTGCTGTGACGGGGTCGGGGGAGTGCGGGGGTTAGAAGCGCTTCATCTCCGCGATCTCGGCTTCGAGACGGGCGATCTTCTCGTCCTTCGTCTCGTGCAGTCGCCACTCGATATCAGCCATCACGACCTCGGCGGCGACGCCGTTGTAGTCGAGGAGGCTGACCCTGTCGCGGGCGCCGGAGAGGGAGCGGTACGTCCGGCTCACGGAGGGGGTGAAGAAGTCCTCGCCGGGGAACCTCTGCTCGAACGCCTCGATCGCTCCGGGGTGCGGGGCGTGGTAGCCGGTGACGTTGACCCGGTAGAGCCGGGTCGGGTGATCGTTGTGGATGTACTCGATGTCGTCTTCGTCGAACACGGGGGCTCCTCAGGCAGGGATGGCGAATGCGGGCTGGGCGAGGCCGAGCTTCACGGCGAGCTGCTCGGCGTAGTACTGGCGGATGTAGAGCGTCTGGCGCACCTGGCCGTTGTGGAGGCGGGGCGCGTCATGCTGGGGGCGAAGGTCGAACCACTCGGAGGTCGCGAGGCCCTGGCGGGAACGCCACTCGTAGACCTTCTCCAGCTCACCCTTGGAGCGGGACCAGCGCTTGCCGACGAGCTTCCGTGCGGCGAGGCCGGAGTCGGCAAGGAGGCCTCGGACGGTCGGGCCGGTCGATCCGTACTGGCCGGCGAAGTTGTCGACGGTGACGATGTCGTCCTGCTCGGAAATGAACCGCTCGTGATAGTCGGCCATCGGCTTCTGCTGCTCGATGGTCGCGGCGAGAGCGAGCTTCTCCTCTTCGGCGTCTGCCGCGGCTCGCAGTGCCTCGGCGTAGGTGCGGGGGACCTGAGGGGCGGCGACCTCGCGGAGACGCTTCTCGGCGGCAATGAAGTAGCGCCGGATCTCCTGCCCGCGCTCGGTCCTCTGGACCATCGCGATCTCCTTCGCGGCGTCCAGTGTCAGAGCATGGTCGGTCTGCTCGTAGGAGCGATCTGCGCGGCCCGTGGGTACGGTTCCAGAAGTGGAAACGTAGTCCTCGCCCTCGATCAGGCCGTAGTCGGCCATGCGCTTGAACCACGTCGTATAGTTCGTCGCGACCTCGAGTCCGGCGTGGAGTGCGCGGCCGGAGACGGCGATCGTGCCGTCGTCGTTCTGGCTGATGGGGATGAGGTCATTCATGCTGCGGTCTCCATGTTCTTGATGGCGGTGAGGGCGGTGGGATCACTGCTGATGCCGAGGATCCTGAGCGCACGCTCGAAGTCCTCGACGGTCTGCAGCTTGTCTGCGAGGTGGGCGGTCTTCTTGGCGGCCTTCTTGACCTGGCCGCGAGATAGAGCGGGGCACATCTCTGCGATGCGCCGCTCGAATCCATGCGTGGACATGGGGTCTCCTTCGAGGGGGAGCCGTCCGTCGGGTTGCCAACGGGCCGGTACTGCGGGTGCGGGGTGGGGTGCGCTGTGCGCGGTGGTCAGGCGGCGGAGCGGCTGTGCTCGACGGCGCTGTTCTCTGCGAGGGAGAGGACCAGGGGAGTGGACACTTCGAGTGTCCGGGCGATGCGGCGGAGCTGGGTGACTGTGAAGTCGCCGTCCGCGAGGTGTCGCCGGAGGGTGGTGTTCGGAATGCCGGAGGCCTGTGCGAGGCCGTGGGTGCTGAATCCCTTAGACTGGATCAGCTCGGTGAGGGGTGTCTGTGTGGTTGCCATGTGGACAACAGTACGGATGCCAGACGGTCAACGCAACCGGCGTTATACGAATGTTCCTTAGTAGCCGCTCTGGCATACGTTGTTGTCCGCGTGGTACATTTCTGGCATGACAGAAGACGAGAAGTACCTACGCGCTGTTGGCCAGCAACTACGGGCAGAGATTGCCGCCTCCGGTCGAAGTGCAGCCTCAGTGGCGCGCATGATCGACATGGATAAGACGCAGCTGCACCGCTACCTGCACGGCACCCGCGACATACCGTCAACCACGCTCAAGCGCATCTGTGCTGCGATCGGCATCACACCCGCAGTCGTCCTCGACCGCGCAGAACAGCGCATGGACGCGGACTCCGAGTAGACGAGCTTCGCGGGCCAGCTCCAGCACCGACGCAGGCTTCATGGGCTCCCCCTAGTGTTCGAACGTGTGTTCGAATCCTACGGGGAGCCCCCGACACTACTGGTCAGTACCTATAACTTTCTGGACACGACTCCACAGGAGGCCCGCCGTGGGCATCATAATCTTCTTCGTCCTCGCCATCATCGCCGGCGTCTGTCTTGCTGGCTGGCTCGCCATCGCGCTGATCATCGGCACCAGTCGAGCCCAGAAGAAGGCTCTGGCCAACGCACCCGCGATCCTCGACGAGGCGTTCGACGGCCAAGACGACGTCGTCTTCAAGATCAACATGGAGTCTCTGCCCTTCGAGGACGTCGTGCTCGGCGCAAAGAAGCGCGGATACAAGCTGGCCTCTCAGTCGAAGGACACCGAGCACTCCCAGACGCTCATCTTCGAGCGCGCCGCAGTCTGAGGACACAACGAAAGCCCCCTCCCGCCGATCTGGCGAGAGGGGGCTGCGTGCATGTCAGGCGCTGAGCTGCAGGCGTTCGGCAACGCCGTCGAGCGCGGTGCGCATCATGTCCAGGTCGGTGTGCATGTAGGTGCGGCTGGACAGGACCGAGCTGTGCCCCATGATCGCGATGATGACCTGGGTGTCGACGCGCATCGCGAGCAGGATGCTCGCCGTCGCGTGCCGGGCCTCGTGGACGTGATAGAACCGCCCGCCGGGATGGGAAACGCCCGCGGCCTTCTGCAGGGTGTGGAACTCGAGTCGGTCGGCTTCCTTCTCGCGAACGCCGCCGTCGGGCGCCGGCCACACCAGGCCGAGGGCGGACTTCGGGGCGACGAGACGCCACTGCCGGAGGGCCTCGACCATCCATGGCACGAGTGGGATCAGGCGCTTGCCGGCGCGGGTCTTCGGTCGGATCCAGTGCCAGCGGCCGGCCATCTGCACGTACTCGTAACCGTCGGGGACGCGGAACTGTCGCGAGTGGCATGCCGCGCCGCGCTTCTTCCCGCATGTCGGCTTCTCGGGGTCGTCCGAGCAGCGGTGCTCGTAGACGAGCTCCTGTTGCTGCCAGGACACGTCGATCACGCCCGCCTCGAGGTTGACGCGGTCCCAGGTGAGGCCGAGTGCTTCGCCCTGTCGGATGCCGTTGAGGATCGCGGCGACCCAGCGGGAGGCGTACGGGTCTGTCTCGGCGGCCTTGAGGATCAGGAGGGCCTCGTCGACGGGAATGTCGGTCCGGTCCGATACGCCCTTCGTGGGCGCGTCTACGAGGAACAGGCGGTGCGAGATCGAGTAGCCCTCGACGGATGCCGCCTTGAGTGCGGCGGTGATGACCTCGTGGGAGCGGCGCACGGTCGACTGTCCCGGTGCGGGCTTCCCGGGCTTGCCCTTCTTGATCGCGGCCGTGATCTTGCGGAGGTCGGCGGGGGTGAGCTCGGACAGCTTGCGCGCACCGATCGCAGGGATGATCCAGCGGCGGCACATGGATGCGTCGTCGGTGTACGTCTTCGGCGCGACCCTGGTCTTGCGGATGGGGAGCCAGATGTTCAGCCATCGGGCGACGGTCATCTTCGGGTCGATGCCCTCGTCCTCTTCGGTCTTGCGGTTCCTGATCGCGCTATTGAGCGCGGCGCGGGCCTTATCCTCGGTGGTCGCGGAGACGGACTTGTAGGCGACGCTGCCGGAGGTGGTGAAGCCGTTGCGGTAGCGGCCGATCCAGCGGCCGTCCTTCCGCTGATAGACGGTGCCGGTTCCCACTTGCCGGCGCTTCTTCTCCTTGGCCACTGCATCCCCCTCGAGTGTGTTTGTTGGTGTGTTCACAAACATTCTAGAGCGTGCACGCCCATTCGGCTGTATGCGCAGGTCATAGGCGTTTCCGGCTCTCCCTCAGATTGTAGACCCCCTTGTTTACACCCAGGAGGTCGGGGGTTCGAGCCCCTCACGACCCACCCACGAGAAGGCCCCTGACCTGCACCGGGAGTGCGGAGTCAGGGGTCTTTCGGCGTCGTCGAGCGTATTTTGAGCACACGGCCGCGGGGAGTGCCGTGGCGACAGGGCAGGCTCCCGTCCGCTCCTGGGCACGACAGCGGGAACGCCCGCCCCGCTCAGCGCGAGACGACGTACAGCAGGACCAGTGCGCAGGGCACCAGCAGCACGAGGCAGCCCCAGATCTTCGCCGTCTGCCCGTCCCGCGCCTTCTGCTCCTCGGTGCGGGGCATCTCGCCGGAGGGGTATCCGGCCGCACGTGCCTCGTCACGGGTGCGTCGGCGCAGGGAGATCATCCGGTAGATCGCCACCGCGAGGATGCCGATGGTGGCGACGCCGAAGGCGAGCAGGATGAGGGTGTCGATGGCGAATCCTCCGAGAATGAACGGGACGGGCGAGGACTGGTGTGGACAGCGTCTCACGGCAGCCCGGCGCAGCCTGGACGGTTCCTATACTGGGATCAGCGTCGTGCGCGGGCCGAGCAGTCCCTTCCGGTCCTGGTCAGAGCCCCGCCCACGGCATCGCATGGAGGAGGAAACGCGCAGGTGAATGCACCGAGCAGACCGTTCGACATCGAGGCGATCCGGGCTGACTTCCCGATCCTGGGTCGCATGCTGGATCCGGAGACCCCGATGATCTACCTCGACGGCGGTGCCACCTCGCAGCGCCCCCGTCAGGTCATCGATGCCGAGGTCGCCTATCTGACCCACGACAACGCCGCCGTCAAACGCGGAGCGCACCGGATGGCGTCGGCGGCGACAGATGCCTACGAGGACTCACGAGAGACCGTCGCGCGCTTCCTCGGTGCCCCTTCGCCCGATGAGGTCGTCTTCACGAAGAACGCCACGGAGGCGCTGAACCTCGTAGCGTTTTCCCTGGGCAACGGTGACGCCTCGACCCCGGCGCATCTGCGGGTGCGCGAGGGCGACGAGATCCTGGTGACCGAGATGGAGCACCACGCCAACCTGGTGCCGTGGCAGGAGCTCGCCCGGCGCACCGGGGCGACGCTGCGCTGGATCCCGATGGCCGATGACTTCACCCTGGATCTGACGGACCTGGAGTCGCTGCTCACCGAACGGACCCGGGTGGTGGCTTTCGCCCACCAGTCCAACGTGCTCGGCACCGTCAACCCGGTCGCGCGGCTGGTCGAGGCTGCTCGGGCCGTCGGCGCGCTCACCGTGCTCGATGCCGCGCAGTCCGCGCCGCACATGCCGTTCGACGTCGCCGAGCTCGGCGTCGACTTCGTGGCGCTGTCCGGGCACAAGATGCTCGGACCCACCGGAATCGGGGTGCTGTGGGGCCGCTACGAGCATCTTGCGGCCATGCCGCCCTTCCTCACCGGCGGCTCGATGATCGAGATCGTCCATCTCGACCATTCGACGTACGCCGAGCCGCCCGCCCGCTTCGAGGCCGGCACCCCGCCGATCAGCCAGGCCGTGGGCCTGGCGGCGGCCTGCGACTATCTCTCCGCCCTCGGCATGGGTGTCATCGCCGAGCATGAGCAGGCGCTGACCGACCGTGCGCTGCGCGGCCTGGCAGGCATCGACGGCGTGCGCATCATCGGCCCGGCGGCCGGGCCGGACCGCGCGGGCGCGGTGTCCTTCGATCTCGCCGGCCGGCATCCGCACGACGTCGGCCAGGTGCTCGACTCCCTCGGCCTCGAGGTACGGGTGGGCCACCACTGCGCGTGGCCGCTGCACCGCCGGTTCGGTCTGCACGGCACCACTCGGGCCAGCTTCTCCGTCCACACCACCGCCGCGGAGGTCGACGCCCTCATCGCGGGCGTCGCGCACACCGCCGACTTCTTCGGAGCGTTCTCATGAGCTCTGCCCTGAACTCCCTCTACACCGAGCTGGTCATCGAGCACGACAAGCGTCCCCTGCATGCGGGGCTGCGCGAACCGTTCCAGGCGGAGGTCCACCACGTGAACCCCACGTGCGGCGACGAGATCACGCTGCGCCTGCGGCTCTCCGGCCACGGCCAGGAGCAGCGCATCGAGGACGTCTCCTACGAGGCGATCGGCTGCGCCATGAGCCGCGCCGCCGCATCGATCATGGCGGACCTCCTCATCGGGCAGACCGTCGCTCAGGTGGAGCCCGTGCGTGAGCACTTCGAGGCGGCCATGGGATCCCGCGGCCGGATCGAGGGCGACGAGGATCTGATCGGCGACGGCGTGGCCCTGCTGGGCGCCGCGAAGTTCCCGGCCCGGGTCAAGTGCGTCCTCATGCCGTGGAAGGCGTACCAGGCCGCGCTCGTCGAGATCCGGACGCTGGAGGCGTGATGCCTGAGCTGTCTGCGACCGTCGGCTCCGTCACCGGGATCCTGGAGGGGGCGTTCCCGCTCGCCTGGGCGGAGGACTGGGACCGCGTGGGCCTGGTGCTCGGGCGGCGCACCGCCGAGGTCACCCGGGTGCTGCTGGCCGTCGATCCCACGGTCGCCGTGGCCCGGGAGGCGGTCGACCTCGGAGCGCAGCTGCTGATCACCCACCATCCGCTGCTGCTGCGGGGCGCGAGCTTCCTGCCGGCGGATCAGGGCAAGGGCGCAGTGGTCACCGATCTGCTGCGAGCCGGCACCGCTCTGTGGTGCGGGCACACCAACGTGGACCGGTCCACCCGCGGCACCGTCGGGGCCTGGATTTGCGCCCTCGACCTCCGCGATGCGCGCCCGCTGGCACCGGGTCGTGAGGCCGACGACGGCGCCCACGGCTCGGCACTGTTCGGTCTCGGTGCGGTCGGTGCTCTCCCGGCCCCGACGACCGTCGCAGCCCTGACCTCCGCGGTCGCCGACATCGTCCCGGCCACCGCGCGCGGCATCGTGCACACCGGGGATCCCGAGCGCGAGGTCCGCACGGTGGCCGTGTGCCCCGGCGCCGGAGACTCCTTCCTGGAGGCTGCCGTCGCCGCCGAGGTCGATGCGTACATCACCTCGGATCTGCGGCATCATCCCGCGCTCGAGCATCTGGAGACCGCCGCGGATCACCTCGCCGTGCCCGCACTCGTCGACGTCCCCCATGCGGCGAGCGAGGCCCTCTGGCTGCCTCTCGCGCAGGAGCTGCTCGCGGAGACCGCCCCGGAGCTGGATGTGCTGATCAGCGAGCAGACCACGGATCCGTGGGGCGGCCGCGCCGGCTGAGGACACCCATCCCGCCGAACTCAGCCCACCCGGTCCACGACGACCAGCCGGTCGCCGTCGAGCTCGACCTGCAGCGCAGCGCCGAACGCGGCACGGACCACGTCGACGACCTCGTCGGCCGTCGTCGGAGTGTGCTCGGCCTGCACGAGCGCGCGGGTGACGAGCCCGCGGTACCGCTTCGCATCGTGGGAGATCACCTTCCGCACTCCGCCGCGCTCCTGCACGGGGGACACCTCCAGCACCCGCACGTCGCCCCCGCTGCGCATCGTCATCATCGAGCGATACGAACCGGACCGGCTGTCGATGACCAGCGGCGAGCCGCTGATCGCGAGCTCGGTGCGCAGGCGTGCGGCCACCGGCTTCAGGCGGGGCGCCCACCAGGATCCCGCTTTGCCCAGGCGCGACACGGTCGAGGCGGCCGACAGCCGGTAGGCCGGGATCCGGTCGGTCGCCGCGTCCACGAGTCCGAACAGCGCGCTCTGCACGAGGATCCGTCGGTCGTCGCCGAGGTCGTGGGTGGGTTCCAGCTGGTCGTAGAGGACCCCGGAGTACACGCTCAGCGGCGCGTCCGTCGGCTCCTCCTCGAGCTGCGCCATCCGCTCCACGAGCTCGGGGGAGGAGGCCGGGACGCCGAGCTTGTCCGCTCCGCCATGGGCCGCGGCGGTGCGCACAGCGGCGCGCAGCATCATGCGGCGGGAGTCGGTGAGCTCCGGCATCCCGAACGCGTCGAGATCGAGCGGCGCGGCCTCCGCGCGCACCGGGCGGGTCTTGGTCTCCGAAGGGGGAAGCAGGATCAGCACTGCACCATTCTCGGTCGCGGCCACCCGATCCGCGTTCCCGGACCCGCGAGACCTTCCGCACGTCAGGGCGTGGGGAGCGCTGATCGTGATGGCGGCCGACGGCACGGATCAGCGTAGACTCCGGGGCGGACCAGTCGGCCGGGCAGTCGCGTCCTCGGGGCTCACGCCTCGGGGCCGAGGAAAGTCCGGGCTCCATCCGGCACGGTGGTGGGTAACGCCCACCCGGAGTGATCCGCGGGACAGTGCCACAGAGAGCAGACCGCCGCCAGCGCCCCTCGGGACGCCGGCGGTAAGGGTGAAAGGGTGGTGTAAGAGACCACCGCGGCCTCGGTGACGAGGTCGGCACGGTAAACCCCACCGGGAGCAAGGTCAGACAGGGAATGTTCGAGGGCGCCGGCCCGAGTTCCCGGGTAGACCGCTGGAGGTCGTCGGCAACGGCGATGCGAGATGGATGGCTGCCGATAACAGAACCCGGCTTACAGGCCGGCTGGTCCGCCCTACGTCCTGACCCGGGCCGCGCATCCGTGCGCGTCCCGGGTCAGCGGGGACTCCTCTCGGCGAGGCCCCCGTCGAGGACCTCCTTCGACGAGCTACTTCGACGAGCTCTTCGTGTCCTTCTCGGACTTCTTGGGCTTCTTGTCCTCGGTGCCCTCTTCGCCCGTCTCCAGCGCCTTCTGCTCCTTGCGGGCCAGCACTGCGGCACCGATGATCCCGGCCTCGTTGCGCAGCTTCGCCGGGACGATCTCGGCCTTCAGATCCAGCAGCGGCAGGAACTTCTCGTGCTTCTTCGAGACGCCGCCGCCCACGATGATCTTCGTCGGCGAGAACAGGAACTCGATGTGGGAGAAGTACTCCTGCAGGCGCCCGCCCCAGGTCTCCCAGTCCAGGTCCTCCTTCTCACGGATGGAGCTGGCCATGTACTTCTCGGCGTCGTCGTCGTGCAGCAGCACGTGCCCGAGCTCGGTGTTGGGGACCAGCTTCCCGTCCACGAACATCGCACTGCCCACTCCGGTGCCCAGGGTGATCACCAGGACGACCCCGGAGGACTTGCGACCCGCGCCGAACTCCATCTCGGCGATGCCCGCTGCATCGGCGTCGTTGACCACGAAGACGTCGTGACCGGTGCGTTCGGTGAGCAGCGCATCGACGTCGGTGTCGATCCAGGCGTCGTCGACGTTCGCCGCCGTGAGCGCGACGCCGTTCTGGATGACGGCGGGGAAGGTGACGCCCACCGGCATGCCGCCGGCGATGTCGTAGGAGCTGATGAGCTCGGCGACCGTGTCGGCGACCGCATCGGGTGTCGAGGGCTGCGGGGTCGTCAGACGGATCCTGTCCGCCACCAGATCGCCCTTCTTGAGATCGACGGGCGCGCCCTTGATCCCGCTCCCGCCGATGTCGATCCCGAACGCTGTGCGGTGCTTCGCCTTGGCCATCGCCACTCCTGATCGCGGTGAACCGGGCGGAGGGACCGCCCGGCGGGGCCCCGTCGTCGGGGCACCTACGGTGCGTTCACGATACCGGGATCCGGACGTGATCGGCCCCCGGGTCCGGGAACCGGGCGGCGGGCCGTCGAGCGGGGGCGTCAGACGACGGTGAGGAGCTCGGGGCCCTCCGCGGTGATGAGCATCGTGTGCTCGAACTGGGCGGTGAAGGAGCGATCCTTCGTGACCACGGTCCAGCCGTCGTCCCACTGCTCCCAGGACTGCGAACCGATCGTCACCATGGGCTCGATCGTGAAGGTCATGCCCTCCTCGATGACGTCGTCGAACAGGGGCGCTGAGTCGTAGTGGGGGATGACGAGTCCGTTGTGGAAGCCCTCGGCGACGCCGTGCCCGGTGTAGTCCTGCACCGACTCGTAGCCGTGGCGGGCCACGAACTTCTCGATCACGCGACCGATGACGTTGACCTGACGGCCGGGCTTGGCGACCTTCACCCCGCGCATCATCGCCTCGTGGGAGATGTCGATCAGCTGCTGCGCCCGCGGGTCGATGTCCCCGACCGCGAAGGTGGCGTTGGTGTCGCCGTGGACGCCGTGGAGGAAGGCGGTGACGTCGACGTTGAGGATGTCCCCGGACTGCATCACGGTGGAGTCGGGGATGCCATGGCAGATCACCTCGTTCAGGCTGGTGCAGCACGACTTCTCGAAGCCGAGGTAGCCGAGCGTCGAGGGATAGGCGCCGTTCTCGACCAGCACGTCATGCACCACGGCGTCGATGTGGTCCGTGGTGACGCCGGGCTCGGCGGCCTCACCGGCGGCCTGGAGTGCGAGGGCGGCGACGCGGCTCGCCTCGCGCACCCGCTCGATGATCTCGGGGGTCTGGACGCGGGGCCCGGAGTCGGAGACCGCCTCGTCCTTGCCCACGTACTCGGGGCGCTCGATGCGCGCGGGCACCGTGCGTCGGGGGCCGATGGTGCCGGGCACCAGCTCGTCGCGGCCTTCTGGACGGAACCACACCTGCTCTACAGTCATACCCACCAGTCTCTCATCGACGCGGAAGGAGACCGACGTGACCGACGGCACGGAGTTCTTTTACAACCTCAGCACGGGCAGCGTGGAGGAGGGTCGGCAATCACCGGCGACGGACCTGATGGGCCCGTACGCCTCGCGCGCGGAGGCACAGCAGGCGCTGAAGACCGCTGCGGCCCGCAACGAGAAGTGGGAGCAGGACGACGATGCCTGGGAGGGCACCGACGAGGCGTAGTGCCTGGCGGGCATCGCCTCGCGGAACGTCCCGGGCAGGGCACCGCCCCGGTGACCACGAGCAGGTTCTCGCGGTCACCGGGGCGGTGTCATGCGGCGGGCGGAGCGCGGTGCTGATCAGTCGAAGGAGTGCTCGGGTCCGGGATAGGAGCGCTCGGCGACCTCGACCCGGTACTGCTCGGCGGCGTGGGTGAGGTCACGGCGCAGATCCGCGAACGCCTTGACGAACTTCCCGTGGAAACCGGACAGGCCCGCCATGTCCTGCCACACCAGCACCTGGCCGTCGCAGGACGGCCCTGCCCCGATCCCGATCGTCGGGACCGTCACCACCTCGGTGATGCGTGCGGCGACCTGTGCAGGGACGAGCTCGAGCACGATCGCGGAGGCGCCGGCCTCCTGGATCGCCAGGGCATCCTCGGCCAGCTGATCGGCTCCGGCGGCATCCCGGCCCTGGACCCGGTGCCCGGAGAGCGCATTGACCGACTGCGGGGTGAACCCGAGGTGGCCCATCACCGGGATCCCGGCCTCGACGAGCGCGCGGATCTGCGGCACGATCGCGCGCCCGCCCTCGAGCTTGACCATCTCCGCACCGGCGCGGATCAGCTCGACGCCATGGCGCACGGCGTCGGCCGGGCCGGTCTCGTAGGTGCCGAAGGCCAGATCTGCCACGATGAGCGGGCGGTGCACGCTACGGGCCACGGCACCGGTGAAGGTGAGCATGTCCTGATGGGTGGTCGCGGTGGTCGAGGAATGGCCGAGCACCGTGGTGCCCACGGAGTCACCGATCAGCAGCACGTCGATCCCGGCCGCCTCGAAGGCCTGCGCCGAGTACTGGTCGTAGGCCGTCAGCATCGAGAAGGGACGCCCGCGGTCCTTGGCGTCGTGCAGATGACGGATACGGACCTTGGCCGGGCCGACGGGGCCGGTGCCGGAGGGGGTGCTCACGATGTGCTCCTGGGCGAAGGGGTGGGATGTTCGGGCCGACGCCTTCCCGAGGAGGCGCCCGCGCCGACTGCAACGCATGTTCCGTGCGACGCCAGCCTATCCGCGCCCGTCGGATGCATCGTCGACCGTTCGCGGGCGTCGACGACGTACCGATCTCCGGACCGCGAACTGGACCTGTGGTGATCACGAAGCCACAACATGGGCACTCCTCCCCATGACGCTCCGTGTCGTGGTGTGGCAATCTACTCGGAGCCGGTACGACCGCTGGCACCGATGAGGGAGGACAAGAACATGACGTCGATCATGCGCAGGACAGTTCGTGGAGCCGCAGCAGGCTTGGGGGCGCTTGCGATCGTCGCCGGTGCCGCGGCATGTGGGGGCAGCGAGTCGACCGAGGAGAAGCCTGCGGCCGAGCAGGAGCAGCCGGCCGAGGAGGAGCAGCCTGCCGAGGAGAAGGAGCCTGCAGCCGAGGAGGAGCCCGCAGCGGAGGAGGAATCCGCCGCTGACGAAGGCGAGAAGGCTGCGGAGGACGCCGCCGAGGAGGGCGAGGACGTCGCTGACGACGAGGGCGACGCTGACGCCGCGGAGTCGGGTGACTCCGCTCCGCTCGAGGAAGCGGACCTGACCGCCGCAGGCGACCGATTCCTCGAGTTCATCCAAGTGATGGATGACGGTGATGGAGAGGCGGCATGTGGCTTCTTCCTGGATCCGACCACGGGCGAGCCTGTGTCCGGTGAGGTGCTCACCCAGTGCGGCGAGCAGCTCGCGCCGAGCATGGAGAGCATGGAGCCCGGCAGCATGGATATTCTCGAGCGGTCGATGATCGAGACCACCGACAACGGCGATGGAACGGTCGCGGTGAACATGATGGGTACGGACTTCCCGTACACGATGATGCAGGACTCCACCGGCGAGTGGTACCTCTCCCTCAGCTGAGCGGGTCGTGACGCTCTTCGGCGAACGCCCCGACATCCACTGCGGATGTCGGGGCGTCGTGCTGTCGTCGACGGGCACGACCTGAGGCAGACTGAGCGCATGGAACATCTCCACGACGACGTCATCCGAACGGTCTCCGATCGCGACGTGCGGTTCATCCGCCTGTGGTTCTGCGATATCGCGGGGACGCTGAAGTCCATCGCGATCTCTCCGTCGGACCTCGAAGCGGCGTTCACCGAGGGCATCGGGATCGACGGCTCCACGATCGAGGGCCTCACCCGCAGCTACGAGTCGGACATGATCCTGCGCCCGGACCCCGGCACCTTCGAGCTGCTGTCGTGGCGCGGCGAGGCCAACGCGACCGGCCGGATGATGTGCGATGTGCTCACCCCGGACGGCGAGCCAGCCGCTTCGGACCCCCGCCGCGTGCTGCGCGAGGCGCTCTCCCGCGCCGAGGAGAAGGGCCTGGAGTTCTACGCCCATCCCGAGATCGAGTTCTACCTCTTCGAGCAGCCGTACCGGCAGGGCGAGAAGCTGCGCCCGATCGACAGCGCGGGATACTTCGACCACGTGCACCGCGGGCAGGGGCAGGACTTCCGTCGGACCGCGATCCAGCACCTGGAGGCGATGAACATCCAGGTCGAGTTCTCCCACCACGAGAACGGTCCCGGCCAGAACGAGATCGACCTGCGCTACGCCGATGCGCTCACCACGGCGGACAACATCGTCACCCTCCGCACGGTCGTCAAGGAGGTCGCCCTGTCGATGGGACAGGTCGCGACCTTCATGCCCAAGCCGATGATCGACCAGCCCGGCTCGGGCATGCACACCCACCTGTCGATGTTCCAGGGCGGCAAGAACGCCTTCCACGAGCCGGGCGCCGAGTACGGCCTCTCCCGCATCGGCCGGCAGTTCATCGCCGGGCTGCTGCGCCATGCTCCCGAGTACAGCGCGGTCACCAACCAGTGGGTGAACTCCTACAAGCGGCTGTGGGGCGCGCAGGAGGCCCCGAGCTACATCTGCTGGGGCCACAACAACCGCTCCGCGCTGGTTCGGGTGCCGTTCCACAAGCCCACCAAGGGGACCAGCTCCCGCGTCGAGTTCCGGGGGCTGGACTCGTCCGCCAACCCCTATCTCGCCTTCGCCGCCCTGCTGGCCGCCGGGATGGCGGGCATCGAGGGGGAGTACGAGCTGCCCGAGGGCGCCGAGGATGCGGTCTGGGACCTCTCCGAGCGGGAGCGCCGTGCCATGGGCATCGAACCGCTGCCCACCGACCTGTTCCGCGCGCTGGAGAACTTCGAGAGCTCGGAGCTGATGGCGGCGACCCTCGGCGAGCAGGTCTTCGAGTTCTTCCTGCGCGATAAGAAGCAGGAATGGGATCGCTACCGCGAACAGGTGACCGATCACGAGCTGGCCTCGACCTTCAGCCGGGTCTGAGACCCCGGGAGCTCCTGCCTGCACCTGCCCGCACCTGACCTCGAGGGAGCGCATATGACGATCGAACCACCCACGACGACCGGCGCCCTCGCCCGGCTGGGATTCAGCAGCACCGACCGTGTCCACCGTTTCCTCGCCGAGCCCGTGCTCGCCGCACTGGGCTCCCGTGGGCCCGCCCGCCTCGGGGCGACGGCCGACGGCGATGATGCCGTGCTCGGCCTGCTGCGCCTGGCGGAATCCGCCCACGAGAGCGGGCAGTCGGCGCTGATGGACGACTTCCTCGCCTCCGTCGGCACGCCCGGCAGCCATGGGGAACGGCTGATCCGTCTGCTGGGCACCTCGGTCGCGCTCGGTGACTTCCTCGCACGCCATCCCGAGCGGCTCGAGTCGCTGCGGGAGGGCGATGATCAGCTGACGCTGCCGGCGGCGAGGGTCCGCGAGATGCTGCTGGCGGCCGTCGACGCCGATCCGTCGGCCGAACTCCCGGTGGCGGGGGCGGGCGCGCGGGAGATGCGCGATGCGCTGCGCATCGCGTACCACGAGCGCCTGGTGCAGATCGCCGCCGCGGATGTCATGGCCCCCTCGCCGACGGCGCTGCAGCCCCAGGTCTCCGCGGCGATCAGCGATCTCGCCGACGCCGCCCTGGACGCGGCCGCGGCGATCGCCCGGGCGGCGGTCGACGGGCACGAGAAGGTGCGCTGGGCCGTGATGGCGATGGGCAAGACGGGCGCCCGCGAGCTCAACTTCATCTCCGATGTCGACGTCATGCACGTGGTCGCCCCGGCCCAGGACGTGGCCCCGGGGGAGCCGGCGGACGAGGAGGAGCTCGTCGTCATCGGATCAGCCCTGGCCCGCGAGCTGGCGCGGGCCTGCTCGGATCGCACCTCCGAGGGGTCCCTGTGGCAGGTCGACGCGAACCTGCGCCCGGAGGGCAAGGACGGCCCGCTGGTGCGCACCATCGATTCCTACGCGCACTACTACGAGCAGTGGGCGAAGTCCTGGGAGTTCCAGGCCCTGCTCAAGGCCCGCGCCGCCGCAGGTGACACGGAGCTCGGCGCCCGTTTCGAGGAGCTCGTCGAGCCCTGGATCTGGCAGGCCTCCACCCGTGACAGCTTCGTCGAGGACACCCGTGCCATGCGTCGCCGCGTCGTCGCGCACATCCCGCGCGGCGAGGTGGATCGCAACATCAAGCTCGGCCCCGGCGGGCTGCGCGACGTCGAGTTCACCGTGCAGCTGCTGCAGATGGTCCATGGCCGCACCGACGACCGCCTCCAGAGCCGATCCACCCTCGAGGCCCTCGCGCGGCTCGGGGAGGGCGGGTACATCTCCCGCGACCACGTGGTGGAGATGGACGACGCCTATCGCTTCCTGCGCTGCGTGGAGCACCGCCTGCAGCTGCATCGCCTGCGCCGCACCCAGGTGCTGCCCACCTCCGGGGCGGACCTGCGCCGCCTCGCCCGCACCATGGGACTGAGCCGGGACGAGTTCGACAGGCAGTACAGCCGCACCCGGCGCCGCGTGAGGCAGCTGCACGAGGAGATCTTCTACAGGCCTCTGCTGGTGACCTCCTCCCAGCTCAGCGACGGACAGATCGCGCTGACGCCGGAGTCGGCGAAGGCTCGTCTCGCCGCGATCGGCTATCGCGACGGCGCCCGCGCCCTCAGCCATATCTCCGCGCTGACCGGGGGCATCTCCCGGCGTGCGAAGATCCAGCGCCAGCTCCTGCCGGCCATGCTCGAATGGTTCGCCGACGGGATCGACCCCGACATGGGCCTGCTCGCCTTCCGTCGCATCTCCGACGAGATCGGCTCGGAGCACTGGTACCTGGGCCTGCTGAGGGACTCCGGGCTCGCCGCCAAACGGCTCACCCGGGTGCTCTCCGCCAGCCGCTTCGTCGGCGAGCAGCTCGAGAAGATCCCCGGTGCCGTGCGCTGGCTGGCCCGCGACGAGCACCTCAGGCCGCTGCCCCGCGACGTGCTGGGGCGCGAGTTCCTCGCCGTCATCTCGCGCGTGGACTCCGTCGAGGTGGCCCAGGACGTGCTGCGTCGCACCCGGCGCCGTGAACTGCTGCGCATCGCCCTGGCGCATCTGACCGGGGTGGCGACCCCGCGCGAGGTCGCCCGGGCGCTCACCGATCTCGCCGAGGCTGTGCTCGAGGCGGGGCTGCTCGTGGCCTTCCACGTCGTCGCCCTGGAGCGGGAGGTGGTCGACGAGGACACGGAGACCCTGGACGAGGTGGACGTGGTCGACGTCGGCACCGCGAAGCGGCTGCGTGAGCGGCGTTCCGATCCGGCGCGCGCGCTCGGTGTGGAGATGGCGATCCTCGCGATGGGCAGCTTCGGGGCCCGGGAGATGGGTTACTCCTCCGATGCGGACGTCCAGTTCCTGGCGCTCGACCGCGGGGCCGGTGGGGCGACGGGGGAGATCGCGATCGCCGTCGCCACCCAGACCCAGCGGATCCTCAATGCCCCGGCCGCCGGTGCGGACATGAAGGTCAGCGCCGATCTGCGCCCCGAGGGCAAGATGGGCCCGCTGGCCCGCAGCATCGAGGCGTGGACGACCTACTACCGACGGGACGCCCAGACCTGGGAGAAGCAGGCCCTGCTGCGCGCCCGTCCGGTGGTGGCCTCCGAGGCGGTCGCCGCCGGGCTGCGGGAGGAGATGGATCGGCACCGCTACCCGTCGGGCGGCCTGGACGCGAGCGCGCGGCGCGAGATCACCCGGATGAAGGCTCGCGTGGAATCGGAGCGGCTGCCCCGCAACGCCGAGCCGTCCCGGCACGTGAAGCTGGGCCGCGGAGGGATGACCGACGTCGAGTGGAGCGCGCAGATCCTGGCCCTGGACCACGGGCACGAGATCGAGGGCCTGCGCACCACGTCGACGATGGATCAGCTCGAGGCCGCCGCCGAGGCGGAGCTCATCACCGGACGCGAGGCGCGGGAGCTCACGAAGGCCTGGGACCTGGCCTGGCAGGTGCGTCGCTGCCTGTTCCTGTGGAAGGGCCGGGAGGGGGACGTGCTCCCGTCGGACCGCAACGAGCTGCGCGCCCTGGCCTGGCTGATCGACGGCGACGACTGCACCGCGTCGGACCTTGAGGAGCGGTACCTGCGCCGCACGAGGCGGGCCCGGATCATCGCCGAGCGCCTCATCTTCGGCACCGAGGAGTGAGGTCGACGAGACCGAACATCTTCTGGCGAGGTGACGTGGGCGCGGTGCGCGGCGCGTCCGTCCCCAGCGCCCCCGCCGCGACTCCGGCACGTCGTACCGTGGTCGCTGTCCCTGCACCCTGTGCGGCCTCCGCACGCCATCGCACTCCGTCGCACCCTCCTGAGGAGCTATGACCACCCCGAAGCTCAGCGCCGACACTCCGCGCGGCCGCATGTACCGACTCGAGCCCGACGGGCCGCTGCTGTACCCCTCGATCACGAATGTCGCGGGGATGCGGGCGAAGGACTTCCTGCAGGGCTGGTACGCCACCATGGCCTCGAAGCGCGCGCTGGAGATGTACTCCTGGCTGGACCGGAACCCCGATCGTGCCGCCGCCGAGATCTCCCGGGTCTCGCGGGACACCTGGGGCACCCAGAAGCGCATCGCCGCGGCCGCCCCGGAGTACACCCGCACCACCGCCGATTTCGGTACGCTCGTCCACGCCGCCTGCGAGCTGTGGGGCACCAGCGGCTCCCGGCCCTCCGACGCCGAGATCGGTGAGCTCGCCGACTCCATGCGCACGGCGCAAGGGGCGTTCGTGACGGAGAAGGATCCGCAGGCGCTCATCGCACGGGCTGGCATCCGCCTGGACGGCTACGGTCGGTTCCTGGAGGACTACCAGCCCGAGTTCGTCGAGATCGAGCAGACGGTCGTGAACCACACCGTGGGCTACGCCGGCACCACCGATGCGATCGTGCGGATCGGCAACACGCTGCTCAGCGCCGATATCAAGACCTCCAAGAAGGTGCGCGGCGACTACGCGCTGCAGGGCGTGGCCGTGTGCCGCGCCGAGGAGCTCCTGGACGACGACGGCACGCTGCGCGAGATGCCGGAGCTCACGGGCGCGTTCATCATCCACCTGCCGGAGGCCGGCGGATACCGGGCCGTCCCCCTGCGCACCGGGGACGCCGAGTTCGAGGTGTTCCGCTCCCTGCGCAGCGCCTGGTCGTTCGAACCCGACGAGTGCGCGCTCGAGCCGAGCTCGGGGCCCAAGGATCTGCTGCTGTCGCTGCTGCGGGCCAAGGGTGGGATGGACGGGCTGGGCTGACCTGCCGGGCCGGCGGCCCTGCCGGCTCAGGCCGGTCCGGACCGGTTCACGACATCGAGGTCACTCGGGCCGCAGCATGCCGGTGGCCCGGGCACGGGCGACCGCCTCGGTGCGCCGGGTGACGCCCAGCTTGTCGAAGACATGCACCAGGTGCGTCTTGACGGTGGCCTGGGAGAGGAACAGGTCGCTCGCGATCTGAGCGTTGGTGCGGCCGGCTGCGACCAGGGTGAGCACCTCGAGCTCACGGGCGCTGAGCGAGGTGTCCAGGTGACGCTCCCGCAGCCGCTGGGAGATCCGTGGATCGACCGTCCCTGCCCCGTCGGCCGCGCGGCGCACGCCGGCGACGAGCTCCTCGGCGGGGGAGTCCTTGAGCAGGTAGCCGCCGGCTCCGGCATCCATCGCGGCGGTGACGTCCTGGTCGTTGTCGTACGTGGTCAGCACCAGCACGGTGGGCGGGGAGGCTGCCTGGCGCAGGGCCGGGATGACGTCCGTGCCGCGCTCCTGGCCGACCCCGAACTGGAGGTCCAGCAGCACCACGTCCGGGGCCGTGGAGCGTGCCAGCAGCACGGCCTCCTGCGGCGTCGCGGCCTCGCCGACCACGTCGAGGCCGTCCTCCGCGCTGAGCACGGCGATCAGTCCGCGACGGACGATCGCATGGTCATCGGCCAGGAGAACTCTGATCATGTGGACTCCTCAGGAGCAGGGATGTTCGGGCGGTCGAGGTCGACGGGATCGTCGGGTGCGGAGTGGTCGGGTACGGCCGCAGGGTGGGGGAGCGGCATGACCACCTGCACGGCGGTGCCGCTGCCCGGAGCGGATTCGATGAGCAGGGTGCCTCCGGCAGAGGCGGCGCGGGCACGGGCGGAGCGGAGCCCGAAGCCCGCCACCTGTTCGGGGATGAAGCCTCGGCCGTCGTCGACCACGTCCAGCATCACCTCATCGCCGTGGACCTCGAGGGTCACCATGGTGCGCGAGGCCTCGGCGTGCTGGACCGTGTTGGCCAGCAAGGACTCGACCAGGCGCAGCACGGCACGGGCGGTGCTGCGGGGCAGGGCCTCGAGCTCGCCGTCCGTGATCTCGTCCCGCAGCGTGATCTGCGTGCGGCCCACCCGCCCGGCATCGGCCACGAGGCGCTGCAGCTCGTCGCGCAGGGCGGCGCCCGAGGGGACCTCAGGATCGGCGGCATCGACGAAGCGGCGGGTCTGCATGCCGGTGCGGGCCGCGGCGGCCCGGGCCTCCTGCACGAGCCCGCGGGCCTCCTGCGTGTCCTGGCGGTCCAGGGCGACATCGGCGGCGTCCAGCAGCAGATGGATCGAGAGGTTCGACTGCGCGACCGTGTCATGCAGCTCGCGGGCGATCCGGTCCCGTTCCGCGGCCGTGGTCGCCGCGCGGGTCTGCTCGGCGATGGTGTCCCGGGCGGTGGCGAGCTGGCGGGCCAGGCGGGTGCGCCGGTCGACCTCCCGCTGGAGGGCACGGACCGTGACCACCACGGCGAGGACGACCAGCGCCCCGATCACGGGGCCGGCCACCTCGCCCGGCATCGGGTCGGAGGACCACGCGGTGTACCCGAGCACGCCCACGGCCGTGACGAGCACGAGGGCGATCAGGCCGCCGACGAACGGCAGGGCGTAGAGCACGGCGAAGTCCAGGCCGAAGGCCACCCACACCGTCTCCGGGCCTAGGGCGAAGGTGCAGGCCCAGACGGCGATGCTCGGCGCGAGATATGCCAGAGCGCTCCAGGACCCGTCGGGGCCGGCCCGATGGCGCAGGGTGCGCCGGGCGCCGATGGAGTAGACGGCGGTGAACACGACGAGCAGGGCGACCATGAGCCAGCTGCGGGCGGTGGTTGGCGGGGCCAGGGCGAGGCCCGTGACCAGCATGACCAGGAGGTAGACGAGGGCATGGACGGCCCAGCGCAGGGAGGCGGCGAAGGGCGTCGGGGCGAGATCGGCGTGCGACACCTCAGGAGTCTGGTCGATCGCCTCGTGCTCGGTCATACCGCGACCCTATCCGGGGCAGGGCCAGGATTCCTCTTGCCAGGTGTTGAACACACGTATAGCGTGTTGAACAGTCGTTCAGCGGTCGGCAGTCCGGGCTCCGTCACGCACAGCTCCCGTCTCGCCTCCCGCACTCCGCGTCCCGTCACCCGTCCTCCGCCGGCACACCCTGAGGAGCACCATGGATCATCCACCTCCCTCCGACGAGAGGATCCTGAGCGCGGCGCTGCGACGCTTCGCGGTCGACGGGCTGTCCGCCTCGCTGCGACGCGTCGCCGAGGACGCCGAGGTCAGTGCAGGCCTGATCATCCACCATTACGGCTCCCGTGGCGCCCTGCTCGAGGCCTGCGACCGGCGTGCCCTCGAGGTCACCCGTCGGGAGAAGTCGAGCCTCTTCGCCGGAGGATCCGCGGAGCTGTTCGCCCAGCTCGCGCAGACCACGCGGTACGCCCCGGTCGTCGGATACGTGCTGCGGCGTCTTCAGGCCGGCGGGCCCCTCGCCGTGGAGCTGGTCGGCGACTTCGCCGCCGACGCCGTCGAGTACTTCGCCGACGGGGAGCGGGCGGGGACGATCACCCCCAGTCGCGATCCACAGGCGCGAGCGCAGGTGCTCACCGAGATGGCCCTGGGTGCCCTGCTCCTCCAGCTCCCCGCCCAGCGCGACCAGCTCGACCTCGAGGAGCTGCCCGCCTGGTTCGAGCAGTACTCCGCTCGGATCATCGGCCCGATCCTCGAGCTCTACAGCATCCCGTTGCTGGCCGATCGATCGATGCTCGACGCCTACCTGGCCGCTACGCAGGGCGACGACCCAGCACCGCAGACCATCCGACCACCAGCAGGAGAGACCTCATGAGCGCCGGACGCCGCCCGACAGCCAGGACAGCCACGACGGCCACGACCGCCGGCGCGTCGGGCGCGATCGACGCGGCGGTCGAGATCCGCGACCTCGGCAAGACCTTCGGGGCGACCCACGCCCTGGAGGGGCTCTCGCTCACCGTCCCCACCGGGCAGGTCACCGGATTCCTCGGACCCAACGGGGCGGGCAAGTCGACCACGATCCGTGTCCTGCTGGGCCTGCTCCGGGCGAGCTCCGGATCCGTCCGGGTGCTGGGCATGGACCCGTGGTCCCATGCTGTGCAGATCCATCGGCGGCTCGCCTATGTTCCCGGGGACACCAGTCTCTGGCCGAACCTCACCGGGGGAGAGGCGATCGACGTGCTCACCTCCTCCGAACGGTCGACGACGCATCGTCGACGCCGCCAGGAGCTCATCGAACGCTTCGAGCTGGATCCCACGAAACGCTGCCGCACCTATTCCAAGGGAAACCGCCAGAAGATCTCCCTCATCGCGGCGCTCTCGCGGGATGTGGACCTCTACGTCATGGACGAGCCCACGTCCGGGCTCGACCCCCTGATGGAAGCGATCTTCACCGATGAGGTCGACCGCCTGCGGAGCGAGGGTCGCACGGTGCTCCTGTCCAGCCACATCCTCGCCGAGGTGGAGAAGCTCTGTGACACGGTCACCATCATCCGCGCCGGTCGCGACGTGGAGAGCGGGACGCTGGCCCAGCTGCGCCATCTGACCCGCTCCACGGTCGCTGCGACCACGCATGCCGATCCCGGGGCGCTCTCGCGAACGCCCGGCGTGCACGACCTCGTCGCCGACGGCGGGCGGATCCGGTGCGACGTCGACGAGTCGGCGGTCCACGAGGTGCTGCCGATCCTGACCGCGATGGATGCACGGGGCCTCACCATCACCCCGCCGTCCCTCGAGGACCTCTTCCTGCGCCACTACGGCGACGACCTCGGTGCGGGCGCGGCTGGACCAGCAGGCAGCGCGGAGACCACCTCCGGGGAGGCGAGGACATGAGGACTGCTGCGGACCGTGCGACCACCATGCGCCACAGCCACCTGCTCGAGGTCGGACCCGCCACTGCGCTGACCGGTCTGGGGACCCTCGTGCGCCTGTTCTGGCGCCTGTCCAGGCGCCAGATCATCCTCTGGGGGCTGGTCATGCTGGCCACCGTCCCTGCCTCGGTCGTGGCCCTCAAGGAGGCGTACCCCGACCAGCAGGCGCTCGATGCCCGGGCCGCCCTGCTCGGGAATCCGTCGGCCGTGCTGATGACCGGACCGGCGTTCGCCCGGGACCACTACACGCTGTGGGCGGCGGTCGCCAACGAGCTCTTCCTCTACATCCTCCTCGCCGGAGCGATCATGAGCATCCTGATGACGATGCGGCACACCCGCCTGGAGGAGGAGTCGGGGCGGTTGGAGCTGCTGCGGTCGCTGCCGATGGGTCGCCTCGCCCCCGCGGCGGCAGCCCTGGCGATCGTGGTGATCGCGAACCTCGCCCTCGGGGCCGGCGTGAGCATCGGTGTGCTGGTCACCGGGGCGCCTGCCGTCGAGGCCCTCGCACTCGGCCTCGCCACCGTGCTGACCGGGCTGGTGTTCGCCGGGCTGGCAGGGGTCGCCGCGCAGCTCACCGAGCACGCCGGGACCGCCTCCGGGCTCTCCCTCGGCGCCCTCGCCGTCGCCTTCCTACTGCGCGGGGTCGGGGACGTGCTCGACGCGGAGGGGTCGTGGCTGTCATGGCTCTCCCCGCTGGCCTGGGCCCAGCAGACCCGGGTCCTCGTGGACCTGAGGTGGTGGCCGCTCGCCGTCTCCGGAGCCGCGCTGATCGTGCTCCTCGTGCTCGCCGCCGCGCTCTCCCGGCGTCGTGACGTCGGTGCGGGGCTGCGCGCGGCCGCAGCCGGACCGAGCGGTGCCTCCCGCGCGCTGCGAGCCCCGGGAGGACTCGCACGGCGCCTGGTGACTCCGACGATGCTCACCTGGGCGATCGGGCTGTTCCTTTTCGCGATCGCCTTCGGGTCCCTGGCGGCCTCCCTCGAGGACATGGTCGACCAGCTCCCGACGATCGGGGAGTTCGCCCCGATCGATGTCGACGACCTCACCAGCTCTTTCACGGCCTACATCCTGCTGATGCTCGCTCTGGGGCCCGTGGGCCTGATCGTCGCCGGCGTGCTCCGGCTGCGCGCCGAGGAGCAGGAGGGGAGGCTGGCCGGGTTGCTGGTGGCCGGGACCTCGCGAGTCGACGTCGTCTCGCGATGGGTGCTGGTCGTGGCGCTCGAGGTCGTCGCCCTGCAGGTCCTGCTCGGTCTCGGCACGGGCATCGGGGTCTGGCTGGCCACCGGCGACCTCGCGTGGATCGGGGAGTGCCTGCTCGCCGCCCTCGTCTATCTGCCCGCCGAGGCACTCGTCGGAGCCATCACCCTGGCCCTGTACGGACTGCGGGCGCGATGGGCGGGCCTCGCCTGGCTCGTCGTCGTCTGGGCCGCGCTGGACACCTTCCTCGGCGATCTGCTGCAGCTGCCGGAGTGGTCGCGCGACCTGTCGGTGCTCCATCACGTGCCGTTCGTGCCCCACGACGACCTCGACGTGGTCCCGCTGGTGGTGATGGCCGTCCTCGCGCTCGCGCTCGCAGCGGTGGGCCTGATCGCCCTGCGCCGACGCGACCTCGTGGCGGGCTGAGCCCGGGCCGACAGGACGGGCCCCGGATCCGCCGCACGGCAGATCAGGGGCCCGTCCTCGTCAGAGCTGGACCCCAGCGGTCTCAGATCTGCCGTATCGGCCAGGGGACTCGAGGGAGCCCGGTGGCTCAGATGTCGTAGTAGAGCTCGAACTCGTGCGGGTGCGGGCGGTAGCGGAACGGATCGATCTCCGTGGTGCGCTTGAGCTCGATCCACGTCGAGATGAGGTCCTCGGGGAACACATCGCCCTCGGTGAGGAAGTCGTGATCGCGCTCGAGGGCATCGAGCGCGGCGCCGAGAGACTCGGGCAGCTGCTTGATCTGCTTGTGCTCCTCGGGGGGCAGCTCGTACAGATCCTTGTCGATCGGCTCGGGCGGCTCGATGCGGTTGCGGATGCCGTCGATGCCGGCCATCAGCTGCGCGGCGAACGCCAGGTACGGGTTGGCCGACGGGTCCGGCGCACGGAACTCCACCCGCTTGGCCTTGGCGGATGCACCGGTGACCGGGATGCGGATCGCTGCCGAGCGGTTACGGGCCGAGTAGACCATGTTCACCGGAGCCTCGTAGCCGGGCACCAGGCGCTTGAAGGAGTTCACCGTGGGGTTGGTGAACGCCGTCAGCGAGGGGGAGTGCTCGATGATGCCGCCGATGTACCAGCGGGCGATGTCGGAGAGACCGCCGTAGCCGCGCTCGTCGAAGAACAGCGGCTCGCCGTCCTTCCACAGCGACTGGTGGGTGTGCATCCCCGAGCCGTTGTCACCGAACAGGGGCTTGGGCATGAAGGTCGCCGTCTTGCCGGCGTCCCACACGCAGTTCTTCACCACGTACTTGAACTTCATGACGTCGTCCGCGGCCTGGAGCAGCGTGTTGAAGCGGTAGTTGATCTCCTGCTGGCCCGCGGTGCCGACCTCGTGGTGGGCACGCTCGACCTGCAGGCCGGTCTCCTCCAGCACGGCGCAGATCTCATCGCGCAGATCCGCCATCTGGTCGTTCGGCGGAACGGGGAAGTAGCCGCCCTTCAGTCGGGTCTTGTAGCCCTGGTTGCCGCCGTACTCGGACTCGTCACGGTCCGTGTTCCACACGGCCTCGTCGGAGTCGATGCTGTAGAAGCCGGAGTTCACGGTGGTCTTGAAGCGCACGTCATCGAAGATGTAGAACTCGGCCTCGGCCGCGAACAGCGCGGTATCCGCGATGCCCGTCGACTTCAGGTACTCCTCGGCCTTCGACGCCACGGTGCGCGGATCGCGGGAGTACGGTTCGTCCGTGAAGGGATCCACGATCGAGAAGTTGACGATGAGCGTCTTGCGCTCACGGAACGGATCCAGGTAGGCGGTCTCCAGGTCCGGCACGAGCTTCATGTCGGACTCGTGGATCGCCTGGAACCCACGGATCGACGAACCGTCGAACAGCTGGCCGGTTGCGATGGCCTCCTCGTCGAACGTGCTCGCGGGGATGTTGAAGTGCTGCATGATGCCGGGCAGATCGCAGAAGCGGATGTCGATGAACTCGACACCCTCCTCTTCGATGTACTTGACGACCTCGCTGGGATTGTTGAACACATTTCCTCCATCCGCACCGTGGGGGCGCGTGTTGTGCTGACTGTCCCCGTGGGGTGATCACCGGGCCGAGCTCCGCAGAGCCCGGGAAGTCCGGGCAGTCCGGGCCGGGGGCTCGGTGCATCCAGCTTATGCCGTGCGGCACCCGGCTCCGGGGGAAACCTGGATCTCCCAGCCGCGCGCACTAGGGTCGACCCGTGATCGATCGCAAGGACCTCGGCTCCTGGATGGAGGGTGCCCCGAGCACCCCGGACTACGTCAAGGGCTCCTCCCTCGGACTGCCCGCCGACGGGCCGGGATCCGTCGCCCCCTTCTGGCGCCGCCCGCTCTCGCTGCTGATCGACTGGGGCCTGTCCATGGCGATCTCCGCCGTGGTGTTCGACGCCGACGCCCTGGCCAACCTCCTTCTCTTCGTGAGTGTGAACGTGCTGTTCCTGAGCCTTTTCGGGGGCACCCCGGGCCAGTTCGTCATGCGGATCCGGGTGCACCCGGTGCGGGGCCGCACCCCGATGGTGCTGCGCGCCCTGACCCGCACCGGCGCGATGCTCCTGCTGCTGCCGGCCTGCGTGTGGACCCGTGACGCCCAGCCCCTGCACGACCTGGCCGCCGGCACCGCCGTGGTCCGGATCTGACTCCACCAGCTGTCCGCCCAGGCCTCGTCGCCGAGGGGACCCGGACGCTCGGTGCGCCCCAGGCACGCCGAGCAGGGACGGGCACGTTCCCTGTCAGATAGCTTTCTGACCTGCGGCGACACCAAATGTCACGATAAGGTTACGAAGGTAACGGAAAGATAACGGCCGCTCGATCCCGCTGCCGCGCAGCGGTCGCCGCCGAGCCCGCGCACGAGGAAGCCCCCCGCCGGCCGTGGGGCCGATCGGGGGGCTTCGTGCAGCAGCGTCCGTGCAGCAGCGCGTGGACTCAGCGGCCGCGCATCGCCTTGCGGTTGGGGCGGGCGCGCGAGGGATCCACGCCCTTGGGGACGGACTGGCGGATCGAGCGGTGCAGCGCCGCCAGGCGCTTGCTCACCTGTGCCGACTCGTCCTTCGTGAGGGTCTTCTTCATGCGGGTCATGTAGGTGGGCAGCTTGTGCAGCGCCACCTCGCCCTCTCCGTCGCCGACCACGATCTGATGGATCGGGACGTTCTCGTGCTGGAGCACGCGGCGGATGTTGCGACGCTCCTTCTCGAGCAGCTTCATCGAGAGCGAGGAGGAGTCCTCGGCGACGACGGCGATGCCGGCGCGTCCGGAGGCGCGGAACAGCATCTTCTGGCTGCGGGGATCGACCTGCACGGGCTCGTCGGCCACGTCCCAGCCACGGCGGATCGACTGCATCGCCGCCAGCGCCGCACCGGGCTGGCCCTTGATGCGGCTGAAGGCAGCACGCTCGGCCTTGCGGGCCAGGATCAGCATGGCCACGAGCAGGCCGACGGCCAGGCCCATGAAGATGCCGTACCAGGGGCTGTTCAGCACGAGCCAGCTCACGAGCACGCCGACGGCGACGGCGGCGAGGAGCGCGCCGATCATCCACGGCATGGTGGTGCGGTCCACCTCTTGGGTGTACTTGAACACCTCGATCATCTGCTTGAAGCGGCCGGGCTTCTTCGTCCCGTCGGCCTTCTTCTCGCCCTTGGCGGGCTTGGTCTCGCTCTTGCGGGCCATCATGTGTGGGGGATCCTCTCGGGGGCGCGCGAGCCTCAGCTCGCGGCAGCCTGATCGCGGCGTGCGACGACGCTCGCTGCTTCTTGACGGGCGGGCTGGTTCTGGTCCAGGTGGCGGAGGTTCTCAGGGATCTCGCGGCCCAGCTTCTTCATCGACTGCGCCCACAGCTTCCCGGCGCGGTACGAGGAACGGACCATCGGTCCGGCCATGACAGCGAGGAAGCCCATCTCCTCGGCGGCCTCGGAGAGCTCGACGAACTCCTCGGGCTTCACCCAGCGATCGATCGGGTGGTGCAGCTTCGAGGGGCGCATGTACTGAGTGATGGTGATGATGTCGCAGCCGACGTCATGGAGGCGCTGCAGGGACTCGAGGATCTCCTGCGTGGTCTCGCCCATGCCCAGGATCAGGTTGGACTTGGTGATCATGCCGGCGTCCTTGCCCATCGTGATCACATCCAGCGAGCGCTCGTAGCGGAACGCGGGGCGGATCTGCTTGAAGATCCGCGGGACGGTCTCGAGGTTGTGCGCGAACACCTCCGGCTGCGCCTCGAAGACCTGCTCGAGCGCCTCGCCGTTTCCCTTGATGTCGTCGATGAGCAGCTCGACACCGGTGCCGGGGTTCATGGTGTGGATCTGGCGGCAGGTCTGCGCGAACAGCCCGGCGGCTCCATCGGGCAGATCATCCCGGGCCACACCCGTGATCGTGGAGTAGCGCAGGCCCATCTCCTTGACGCTCTGGGCGACCTTGAAGGGCTCCATCGGGTCCACAGCCATCGGCTTGCCGGTCGCGATGTTGCAGAAGTCGCAGCGGCGGGTGCAGGTGTCGCCACCGATGAGGAAGGTCGCCTCACGGTCCTCCCAGCACTCGAAGATGTTCGGGCACCCGGCTTCCTCGCAGACGGTGTGCAGGCCCTGTCCGTGCACGCGCTTCTTCATCGCGGTGTACTCGGGGCCCATCACCGCGCGCGTCTTGATCCATTCCGGTTTGCGCTCGATGGGAACTTCGGCGTTCCGTGCTTCGACGCGCAGCATGCGCCGGCCTTCGGGAGCAATGGTCACCCTCATGCCTCCTACATTCGACGTTTCGGGAAGTCTATCGAGCGCCTCGGGTCCGGGGCGCCTCATACGGCCCGGACGGAGGTGCGGTGCGCCACGAGTTCGGACATCGCCTCCGCCGCGGTGTCGACCACATCGGCGACGGCGATGCGTCGGCCGGCCTCCTGGCTGAGGCTCGTCACCCCGGCATCGTCGATCCCGCAGGGGATCACGTTCTGCGCCCAGGTGAGATCGTTGGCGCAGTTCAGGGCGAAGCCGTGCATCGTGGCGCGCTTGGAGACGCGCATCCCGATCGCGCACACCTTGCGTGCCTCCTCACCCTCCGGCGCGACCCAGACCCCGCTGCGGCCCTCGATGGGGACGGTCGCAACGCCGAGCTGGGAGCACACCTCGATGAGGGTCCGCTCGAGATCCCGCACGAAGCCGACGACGTCGATCGGGATGGGCAGCTTCACGATCGGGTAGCCGACGAGCTGCTGGGGGCCGTGCCAGGTGATCTTGCCCCCGCGGTCGATGTCCACCACCTCGGCGCCGTCGCGGGGCCGTTCGTTCTCCGCGGTGAGCTTGCCGGCGGTGTACACGGGGAGGTGCTCGAGCAGCAGCAGGGAGTCCGGACGGGTGCCCGACACGACCTCCGCGTGGATCCTGCGCTGGAGCTCCCAGGCCGCGCGATAGTCGACCGGTCCTGCGGGCAGGTCGAACTCCTCGTGGCGGTCGCCACCAGGGAGGGATTCGCTGAAACCGAGTCGGATCACGTCGAGCACCTGCTCAGGTTACTCCGGCTCCCACCAGTGCGTTGTGGATGACCACGGGGGCGGGGCCGAGCGATGGGGTTCACTGCGGCCATGGACGACTTCGACGACGCCCGGTTCGCGCGAGGGCCCGCACCCCTGGACGTCGCGCCGGCGCCTTCGCGGCACGGGACGAGCGGTGGGGAAGAGGTCGCGATGCCCGCTCCGGACTGGCTGCGTGACGAGGAGGACGTGGTCGAGACGGTGCTGGCGCCGCACGGCGGCGGTACGCGGGCGCCGGCGAGGGTGCAGGTGCAGGGACTCACCGTCGTCGGCCGGGTGCGGGTGCGGGCGGAGATGCAGCTGCTGGGATCGCTCGAGATCGCGGGGGTCCTCGCCGTCCCCGGCATCCTCTCGATCGAGGACGACGGCTATGTCCGGGAGGCGGCACCGCCCCTGGATCGTCGCAGCGGGCGCCGCGCGGCGGAGGTCGGCACCCCTGCCACGGCGGAGCGCGCGGGGACCCGCCGTGCCCGCGACCAGCTCGATGCTCTGGTGGACGCCCTGCACGAGCGGGGCTGGGTGCTCGGGGCGGCGACCGGGCACGGCGTGGGCCTGCGCGCGGACGGCACCGTGGTGGTGCTCGACCTGCGGGGCCTGATGCCGCATGACGATCTGGCGGCCTGCCGGGCGGATCGACGGTGGGTGGACTCCGTGCTCACGGACTCGGAACGGACGCTTCGCCGACGGATCCAGGACCCGCATCACGGCGGTATCGGCGGGACCAGCGGGACCAGCGGGGACGTCATCACGGACGTCCCCGTGCAGCCGGAGGACCCGGCCGGAGCGGGTGTGCGCGGCCTGCCCGGAGCGATCCCTGCGCACGGGGAGGTGGAGCGTTCGGAACCGGCCACGGTGAGACCGGTTCCCCGCGGCGAGCATGCCGCGCCGGTCCTGCCGCGGATCCGGACCCGGATCCGGGAGCTGATGACCAACCGCCGGTCGCGTCGCACGACCCTGGCGACGGCCGCCGCGGTGCTGCTCGCGGGGACCGTGCTCGGAACCGGGACCTGGCTCGTCATGCCGTCCACGGGCCAGCAGCCGTCCGAGACGCCGTCCGAGCCGGTCTCGGAGTCCGCGGCAGCAGACCTCCCCGCCCCGCCGATCGATGATCCCTGGGCGCTGGCCGCAGAGCTCGCCGGAGCGCGCCACGCCTATGTCACGGGGCTGACCCCGCAACCGGTGGCGGCGCCGGGGAGCGATGCCCTGGCGGCCGACATCGCGGTGCGGGCGGCGTACGACGGATACACCGTCGAGGGAGGCGGACCGGTCATCCACGAGGCGGAGGTCCTGCAGGGGCCGACGGAGGACGGCATGGCGCTGCTGCGGATCCTGACGTCCTCCGAGGCGGCGGATCTGGTCGCCGCCGACGGCACCCGGCACCCTGTCCCGGCGACCGGGCAGGAGAGCATCGACCTCGAGATCCACTGGGACGGGACCGGATGGCGGGTGCTGAGCTCGGCGCCGGCCTCTGCACCGGCGGCGGGGTGACTCCGGTCGGGAGCCGGGGTCGGCGGTGGGAGGGGACCGCTGGAGCGATGAGCGCACCGGCGACCGCACGAGGGCCCGGCACCGAGCTGATCGGTGCCGGGCCCTCGAGACAGGGTTCCTGCGGGGAGCGGCTGTCCCGTGGGGCAGCCGCTCAGGGCATCACAGGCCGAGCTCGGCCTCGAACGCCCCGTCCTCGAGACGCTTCTTCATGAAGGTGAGGAAGCGTGCCGCGTCGCCGCCGTCGACCAGACGGTGGTCGTAGGACAGGAACAGGTACATCATCGAGCGGATGGCGATGGAGTCATCGCCCTCGGCGTTCGGCACGACCGCCGGACGCTTGGTGATGGTGCCGCAGCCCAGGATGGCGACCTGCGGGCTCGGCACGATCGGCGTATCCCAGAGGGCGCCGCCGGAGCCGGTGTTGGTGATCGTGAAGGTCGCACCCTGCAGATCGTCCGGCGTGAGCTTGTTGCCCTTGGCCCGGGAGCCGAGGTCGCCGATCTGACGGGCCAGGCCCGCCAGGTTCAGGTCGCCGGCATTCTTGATGACCGGGACCACGAGGCCGCGCTCGGTGTCCGCCGCCATGCCGATGTTCTCGGAGGCCGCGTACTTGATGGTCTCCTCGTCGATCGAGGCGTTGACCTTCGGGTAGGTCTTCAGGCCCTCGACGGCCGCCTGCATGATGAAGGGCAGGAAGGTGAGCTTGGCACCCTCGCGCTGGGCGAAGGGCTCCTTCGCCGAGGCACGCAGCTTCGCGATCCGGGTCATATCGACCTCGACCGCCGTGGTGAGCTGAGCCTGCCCGTGCAGCGACTCCATCATCCGCTTGGCCGTGACCTTGCGGATACGGCTCATCTTCTCCTCGGTGCCGCGCAGCGGGGAGACCTCGACCTTGGCAGGTGCCGAGGTGGCGGCAGGGGCGCCGGCAGCGGCAGGAGCAGGGGCCGACGCAGCGGCCTTCTGCTCATCGATCGTCTTCTGCACGTCCTGCTTGCGGATGCGGCCGCCCAGGCCCGTGCCCGCGACGGAGGACAGATCGACACCGGCATCGGCGGCCATTTTCCGCACCAGCGGGGTCACATAGCCGGACGCCTCGGCGCCGGTGACGGAATCCGCGGCCTTCGGAGCCGGGGCAGCGGCGGGAGCCGACGGCTCCTGGGCCTTCTGCTCCGGTGCCTTCGGAGCCTCGGTCTTCTGCGGCTCAGCCGGCTTCTCCTCAGCCTTCGGCTCCTCAGCCTTCGGCTTCTCGGCCTCGGGGGCGGGAGCTGCGGGCTTCTCCGCCGGAGCGGATGCCCCGGAGGAATCGCCGACGACAGCCAGCACGGAACCGACCTCAGCGTCCTCGTCCTCCTGGACGCGGATCTCGAGCACGGTGCCCGCGACGGGCGAGGGGATCTCGGTGTCGACCTTGTCGGTCGAGACCTCGAGCAGGGGCTCGTCGACCTCGACGGCGTCGCCGACGGCCTTGAGCCAGCGGGTGACGGTGCCCTCGGTGACGGACTCGCCCAGAGCCGGCATCGTGACGTCCTGCCCGGAGGCCGCGCCCCCGGCGGTCCCGGACTCGGCGCCGGCGTCGGCGGGCTTCTCGTCCTCGCCGGCGGGTGCTTCCTCGTCGGTGGACGGTGCGGTGGTCTCGTCGGAGGCGAGGTCCTCACCGCTGTCGGAGGGCTCGTCCTGCTGGGCCTCGGACTCTCCGGCGTCGGCCCCGGAGTCGTCGGAGGACGACCCCTCGGAACCGGACCCATCGCCGATGAGGACGAGATCGGCGCCGACCTCGGCGTCCTCGTCCTCCTCGACCAGGATCTTCTCGATCGTGCCCGCGACGGGCGAGGGGATCTCGGTGTCGACCTTGTCGGTCGAGACCTCGAGTAGGGGCTCGTCGACCTCGACGGTGTCGCCGACGGCCTTGAGCCAGCGGGTGACGGTGCCCTCGGTGACGGACTCGCCGAGAGCCGGCATCTTCACGGTTTCAGACATGGGGATTCTCCTCTGGGGGACTCAGGCGTGTGCGTGCAGCGGCTTGCCGGCGAGGGCGAGGGCGGCCTCGCCCATGGCCTCGTGCTGCGAGGGGTGGCCGTGGATCAGCGAGGCGACATCCTCGGGGTAGGCCTCCCAGTTCACCATCAGCAGCGCCTCGCCCATGAGCTCGGAGGTGCGGGCCCCGATCATGTGCACGCCGATGATGGGCCCGTCCTTCTCGCGGATGAGCTTGATGAAGCCGGTGGTGCCGAGGATCTGCGACTTGCCGTTGCCGCCGAGGTTGTACTCGTAGGACTCGACGCCCTCCTCGCCGAACTGCTCCTTGGCCTGCTTCTCGCTGAGGCCGACGGAACCGATCTCCGGCTCGCAGTAGGTGATGCGCTCGATGCCGGACTCGACGATCGGGGCGGGATTCTGGCCGGCGATGCGCTCGGCGGCGAAGATGCCCTGCGCGAAGCCGCGGTGGGCCAGCTGCAGGCCGGGGACGATGTCGCCGACGGCGTAGATGCCGGGGACGTTGGTCTCCAGGGTCTCCTTGTTCGCGAGCACGAAACCGCGATCCATCTCGATGCCCTGGTCCTCGTAGCCGAGGCCCGAGGTGTTCGGGCCGCGACCGACGGCGACCAGCAGGTAGTCGCCCTCGAGGACCTTGCCGTCGGCGAGGGTGACCGTCACGCCGCTGTCGTTCTGCTCGGCCTTCTCGGTGAAGACACCGAGCGAGTAGGCGATGCCGCGCTTCTTGAACGCGCGCTCGAGCGCCTTGGAGATCGACTCGTCCTCGTTGGCGACCAGGTGGGGGAGGCCCTCGACAATGGTCACCGACTCCGCCCCGAGGGACTTCCAGATCGAGGCGAACTCGACGCCGATGACGCCGCCGCCCAGGATGATCGGGTTCTTCGGGACCTCGGGCAGCTGCAGAGCCGTCTCGGAGTCCAGGAAGCGACCACCCAGGTCGATGCCGGGGATCGACTTCGAGAAGGACCCGGAGGCCAGGATGATGTTCTTGGCGGTGAGCTCGCGCGTCCCGCCGTCCGTCTCGACCGAGACCGTCTTCGGCCCGCTGAGGCGGCCGAAGCCCTCGACGTACTCGACCTTCGAGGACTTCACGAGTCCCTGCAGTCCCTTGTAGAGGCGCGAGACGATCTTGTCCTTGAAGCCGAGGACCTTCTCGGCATCGATGGAGTTCAAGGTGAGGTCCAGGCCGACGGCCTTGGCCTCGGACGGGGCGTCGGCGAGCTCGCCGACGTGCAGCATGGCCTTCGTCGGGACGCAGCCTCGGTGCAGGCAGGTGCCGCCGAGCTTGTCCTTCTCCACGAGGGCGATCTTCTGGCCGAGCTGGGCTCCGCGCAGCGCGGCCGCATAGCCGCCGCTGCCACCGCCCAGGATCACGACGTCGAACTGGTCAGTGGATGTGTCAGCCACCTGTGTGCTCCTCGGTGTGTACGTTTCTCCGCAGCACGCGCTGACCCTGATGGCCGACGGCGCCGCCTGCGTGTCCCATGCTAGGCCACGAGGCGGCGCCGACAGGCCCGCTCCACGGGATGTTCCATGCCGTGGCGCGGCGAGGATCACTCGCCGGAGGCCGCCGCGCGGTCCTCGAGCACCTGCAGGACCGTGCGCACGCTCATACCGGTCGCACCCTTGCCCATGTACCCCAGGGGGGCGGAGGCGAAGCCGGGGCCCGCGATGTCCAGGTGGGCCCACTCGGTCTCGCCCACGAACTCCTGCAGGAAGACGCCCGCGGAGAGCGCTCCGCCGGGACGGTCCCCGATGTTCCGGAGGTCCGCGACGCGGCCGGTGAGATCAGCGCGCAGCTCCGCCGGGAAGGGCAGCGGCCAGAAGGGCTCTCCGGTGGTGCCGGAGGCCGTCATGACCACGTCGCGTCCGAGCTCGGTGCCCATCACCGCGGCGGTGCGCTTGCCCAGCGCCACCACGGCGGCGCCGGTCAGCGTCGCCACGTCCATCACCAGATCCGGCTTCTCAGCCACGGCGTCGACCAGGGCGTCGGCCATGACCATACGTCCCTCGGCGTCGGTGTTGAGCACCTCGACCGTCTTCCCGTTACGCATGGTGACCACGTCACCGGGGCGCTGGGCACCGCCACCGGGCATGTTCTCGGCGATCGCGAGATAGGTGGTGACCTTGACGTCGAGGCCGAGCCTGGCGGCGCCGATGGTCGCGCCGAGCACGGTGGCTGCGCCGGTCATGTCAGAGGTCATGTCGTCCATGCCGGCGGCAGGCTTCAGCGAGATGCCGCCGGTGTCGAAGGTGATGCCCTTGCCGACCAGGGCGACGGAGCTGCGGGCGCTCTGGGGGGCGTAGTCGACGCGCACCAGACGCGGCGGACGGGTCGACCCCTGGCCCACACCCACGATGCCGCCGTAGCCGCCGTCGGCGAGCTGCTTCTCGTCGAGCACGGTGACGGTGAGGGGCAGGCCCTCCACGAGCTCCTGGGTGCGGCGCGCGAACTCCTCGGGGTAGAGCAGGTTCGGCGGGGTGTTGACCAGGTCGCGGGTGAGATCGACGATCTCGGAGAGCACGGTGGCGCGCTCGGCGGCGCCCGCTGCCGACTCCTCGGAGCTCAGGGCGGTGACCGCCGTGAGGGCGCCCTTGGGGGCCGGGCCACCGGTGGCGGTCTTGTGTGCGACGAAGGCGTAGGCCCCCAGGGCTGCGCCCTCGAGGGCGGCGGCAAGCTGGTCGGCGGTGCCGCCGGGCAGGGCGATCGCGGCGGAGCCGACGCCGGCCAGAGCTCGGGTCGCCGCGCCGAAGGCGAGACGGAGGTCCTCGGCGGAGGTCGCGGCGAGATCCTCCTCACCGAGACCGACCAGCAGCATGGAGCCGGCTCCGGTCAGTCCGAAGGCAGGGATGCGGTGCACGTCGCCGCGGGCGGCGGAGGGGTCGAGACCGGCGATGGCCTCGGTGATCTCGGGTGCGCCGGGCACGCTCGAGGGGGCGTCGCCCGCTCCGCGGAGGAGGGGCAGGATGAGGACGTCGGCCTCGACGTCGCGCAGGGATGTATCGGTCACTGAAATGGTGGGCATGGTTCTATCGTAGAGGCGGCCCGGACCGGATGTCCGCGCCCCACGGAGCCACGTCGGATCGTCGACGACGGTGCCGTGCGCGCTCACGCGAGCGAGAACACAGGAACAGGACGGGCGGGTCGATGCTGGCACTGAGCATCCTGGTGTCGGTGGTGTGCTCCCTGACGGCACTGCTGGGGATCTACTACGCCGTGCGGGACCTCAGCGCGGATCTGGTCCTCCTCGGTGCCTGCGCACTGGTGGCCCTGGTCTGGGCGATCTTCGGGATCACGCTCGGCTTGCGGGACCTGGGCGGTGGACATCCCGAGGATCGGATCACCCTGTACGGCTATCTCCTCACCGGCTTCGCCATGGTGCTCGGCGGCGGCTGGGTCTCGCTGTGGGAGCGCAGCCGCTGGGGGAGCCTCGTCATCGCCGTCGTCTCGCTCGTGGCCATGGTGCTGCTGATGCGGCTCCATCAGATCTGGCCGGGAGGCTTCGCATGACCGACAGGGACACCCGCAGGGACACCGACCTCGGGACGACAGTCGCCGGCAGCAGCTCGCAGGGCTCCCGCAGCCCCCGCAGCGGGAGCCGTGGATTCGAAGCGGTGCTGATCATCCTCTATGCGCTCTTCGCCACCGCGGCGACGGCCCGCAGCGTGGTCCAGATGCTCCGGGACTTCTCCTTCGCCCCGGTCGCCTATCTGCTGTCCCTGGCCGCCGCGCTCACCTACATCGCCGTGAGCATCGCCCTGGTCAGGGGCGGGAGGCGCTCGCGCATCGCCCTGGTCCTGTGCCTGGTCGAACTCGTGGGCGTGCTGGGCGTGGGCACGCTGAGCCTGCTGGACCCGGCCCTGTTCCCGGACGCCTCCGTCTGGTCGGTGTTCGGCGAGGGCTACGGGTACGTGCCTCTGCTGCTGCCCGTCATCGCCCTGGTCTACCTCCTCCGCGGACGGCACCGCGCGCCGCAGACGGCGGACGACGCCCGCTGACCGCGTACGGTATCCCCGTGACCACGAACGACACCTTGCACGAGAGCACGCACGCCACCACGCGGCGCGGGCCGTACGCGGCCCTTTTCCAGCATGTCCTCAGCCGGCTCGACGCCGAGCAGGCCCACCGTCTCACCGTGAGGTCCCTGCGGCTGGCCCATTCCCTGCCCGGCGGTCCCGCAGCCCTGCGCACGCTCTTCAGGACGCCCGACCCGATGCGGGATCCGCGGCCCGCCCGGCGCGTGCTGGGCGTCGAGCACCGCAGTCCCCTGGGGCTGGCGGCCGGCTTCGACAAGGACGGCGAGATCCCGCTGGCACTGCTGGACATGGGCTTCGGCCACGTCGAGGTGGGCACCGTGACCGCGAAGGCGCAGCCGGGGAACCCGGCCCCGCGCTCCTTCCGGTTGATCCCGGATCGTGCCCTGATCAACCGCATGGGCTTCAACAACCATGGCGCCGGGGCGCTGGCGAAGTCACTCGCCGTCGCGCGCCGCACCGAGCGGGGACAGCGCGCCGTGATCGGCGTGAACATCGGCAAGTCCAAGGTGACCGCCCTCGAGGACGCCGCCGAGGACTACCGCTTCTCGGCCCGCATCCTGGCCCCCTATGCCAGCTATCTGGCAATCAACGTCTCCAGCCCGAACACGCCGGGACTGCGCGACCTGCAGACCGTCGACATGCTCCGACCCATCCTGGAGGCCGTGCTCGACGAGGCCCGCCAGGCGGAGCGCCGTCTGGGTCGCGATCTGCCCGTCCTGGTGAAGATCGCGCCCGACCTGCACGACGACGACGTGCGTGCCGCCGCCGAGCTCGCGACCGAGGTGGGGCTCGCCGGAGTGATCGCCACCAACACGACCATCGCACGGCCGGAGTCGCTGCGGACCGAGCGTGCCCGCATCGAGGCGATCGGCGCGGGGGGACTCTCCGGGCCGATGCTCGGCGATCGCTCGCTCGAGGTGCTCCGGCTCCTGCGCGGGACCCTGCCCGCCGAGTCGGTGATCATCAGCTGCGGGGGAGTCACCACGTCAGCGGACGTCCGCACCCGCCTCGAGGCCGGCGCCGATCTCGTGCAGGGCTACACGGCGATGATCTACGACGGTCCGTCCTGGCCCGGCCGGATGGCACGTGAGCTCGGCCCCCTCTCATGACGCGGTGCGTCCGGACCGTCAGCTGCTCGGCCTAGGCTGGGCCCATGGACGAGGATCTCTTCTCGCTCGGCGGAGACGCGCCGGCGCCGCGCACGCTCTCCGATCGCAACGTCGATCACCGGGCGCCCCTGGCCGTCCGCATGCGTCCGCGCACCCTCGAGGAGATCGTCGGGCAGAAGTCCGCGCTCGAGCCCGGAAGCCCGCTGCGCCGCCTGGTCGCGGCCGATGATTCCCGGACCTCACCGAGCTCGGTGATTCTGTGGGGTCCTCCCGGCACCGGCAAGACCACGCTCGCCTATGTGGTGGCGCAGTCGGGGGACCGCGAGTTCGTCGAGGTCTCCGCGGTGCTCGCCGGGGTCAAGGACATCCGTGAGGTCGTGGACCAGGCCCGCTCCCGGCTCCGCACCGTCGGCCGCGAGACCGTCCTGTTCGTCGACGAGGTGCACCGCTTCTCGAAGTCCCAGCAGGACGCCCTGCTGCCCAGCGTGGAGAACCGCTGGGTGACCCTGATCGCCGCGACCACCGAGAACCCGTACTTCTCCGTGATCTCGCCCCTGCTCTCACGCTCCATCGTGCTCACCCTGGAGTCCCTCGAGCGAGCTGATCTCGACACCCTGGTGGATCGTGCACTGGCCGACGACCGCGGGCTCGGAGGGGCCGTCACCCTGGCCGACGACGCCCGCGAGGCCCTGCTGCGGCTGGGCGGAGGCGACGCGCGCAAGATCCTCACCTCGCTCGAGGCCGCCGCGGCCGCCGCCCTCATGAAGGAGTCGCGCGAGATCGACGCGGCCGTCCTGGCCCAGGCCGTGAACCGCGCCGCCCTGCGCTACGACCGTGCCGGTGACCAGCACTACGACGTCACCAGCGCTTTCATCAAATCGATGCGCGGCAGCGACGTGGACGCCTCCCTGCACTATCTCGCCCAGATGATCGAGTCGGGGGAGGATCCCCGGTTCATCGCCCGCCGTGTGGTGATCGCCGCCGGCGAAGAGGTGGGGATGGCCGATCCGACCGCGCTGCAGGTCGCGGTCGCCGCGATGCAGGCGGTGCAGTTGCTCGGCATGCCGGAGGGCCGGATCCCGCTCGCCCAGGCCGTCGTGCACATCGCGACGGCCCCGAAGTCCAACGCCTCCTACCGGGCCCTGGACGCCGCGATCGCCGACGTGCGCGCCGGCAAGGGGAGCGGGGTGCCCGCCCATCTGCGCGACGCCCACTACGCCGGGGCGAAGAAGCTCGGCCACGGGACCGAGTACCGCTACGCGCACGACGCGCCGCACGGCGTGGTGGCTCAGCAGTACGCGCCGGACGACCTCGTCGGGGTGGACTACTACCACCCCAAGGGGCACGGCAACGAAGCCCAGACCGGCCGACGGCTCGAGGCGCTGCGACGGATCCTGCGCTCCACCGACGGCTCCTGATCCGCCGCGACGGGCGACCGGGAGCAGTGCCGCGGTCCCGTCCGGACCGTGCGGAACGGCCCGGTGTGGGCCACTCCACAGGAACTCGAGGTCACACCCGGGCGTCGTGTCGTTGAGCCGGCGCTCTTCCTGCGGTAATCTTGGGTGTTGAATCCGCGGCTGCATGACTGGATTCACCACACGAACAAGAGGTATACCTCGTGACCAACGTCACCCGCGCGCGCCGCCAGGCGCGCCTCTCCCGAGCTCTCGGGCTCCCGCTGACCCCGAAGTCGGTCAAGTACTTCGAGAAGCGCCCGTACCCCCCGGGCGAGCACGGCCGTGCTCGCCGTCGGACCGAGTCCGACTACGCCGTGCGCCTGAAGGAGAAGCAGCGCCTGCGTGCTCAGTACGGCATCCGCGAGAAGCAGATGCACCGCGCCTACCTGGACGCCAAGAAGGAGCCGGGTCTGACCGGTGAGAGCATGGTCGAGCTGCTGGAGATGCGTCTCGACGCTCTCGTGCTGCGCTCCGGCTTCGCCCGCACCACGCTGCAGGCCCGTCAGGCCGTCGTGCACCGTCACGTCCTGGTCGACGGCAAGATCGTGGACCGTCCCTCCTTCCGCGTGAAGCCGGGCCAGACCATCCAGATCAAGCCCAAGAGCCAGGCCATGGAGTCGTTCCAGATCGCTGCCGAAGGCGGCAACTCGGACGTCCTGGCCTCGGTCCCCTCGTACCTCTCCGTCGAGCTCTCCGAGCTCAAGTCGCAGCTCGTCGCACGCCCCAAGCGTGCCGAGGTTCCTGTGACCTGCGAGGTCCAGATGGTCGTCGAGTACTACGCGCGCTGACCTCTCCACACTGCGGCGCGAAGGCCCCGGCGGGTGTACTCCGGTACCCTGACCGGGGCCTTCGTGTCCGTTCAGCTCGTCGGGCGGCCCTGTACGCCCTCCCCAGGTTTCCCCGGAAGGACCTCACCAGACCATGCGCACATCCGAGATCCATCGTCGCTGGCTCGACTTCTTCGCGACGAAGCAGCACGAGATCGTCCCCAGCGCCTCGCTGGTGTCCTCCGATCCGTCGATCCTCTTCACGATCGCCGGCATGGTCCCCTTCATCCCGTACATCGTGGGCACCGAGAAGGCCCCGTACGCGCGCGCGGTGAGCGTGCAGAAGTGCATCCGCACCAATGACATCGAGAACGTCGGTCGCACCACGCGCCATGGCACGTTCTTCCAGATGGCCGGGAACTTCTCCTTCGGCGACTACTTCAAGAAGGGTGCCATCGACTTCTCCTGGGAGCTGCTGACCACCCCTCAGGACGACGGCGGGCTCGGCTTCGATCCCGACTCCCTCTGGTTCACGCTGTGGGAGGAGGACGAGGAGTCCTACCAGCACGTCACCGAGGTCATCGGCCTGGACCCCTCGCGCGTCGTGCAGCTGCCGTGGGAGGAGAGCTGCTGGGACACCGGTCAGCCCGGCCCCGCGGGCTCGACGGGCGAGTGGCACGTCGACCGGGGTCCCGAGTACGGGCCCGATGCTCCGAGCGGCCGGGTGCCCGAGTGGCCGGGCAGCCCGGACGCCGAGGATCGCTACATCGAGATCTGGAACCTGGTGTTCGACCAGTTCCTGCGCGGTCCGGGCGCGGGCAAGGACTATCCGCTGCTCGGGGAGCTCGACCAGAAGTCGATCGACACCGGTCTCGGCGTGGAGCGGGTCGCCTACCTGCTCCAGGGCAAGCAGAACATGTACGAGATCGATCAGGTCTTCCCCGTGATCGAGAAGGCCCAGGAGCTCTCCGGTCGCGCCTACGGCGCCGACGAGGAGGACAGCGTGCGGCTGCGCATCGTGGGCGACCACGTGCGCAGCGCGCTGATGCTGGTGGCGGACGGTGTGCGCCCGAGCAACGAGGGCCGCGGCTACGTGCTGCGCCGGATCATCCGCCGTGCGGTGCGCTCCATGCGCCTGCTCGGCTACGCGGACCCGTCGATGCCCCATCTGCTGCCGATCTCCAAGGATGCGATGGTCGAGTCCTACCCGGGGCTCGAGGCGGACTTCGGGCGCATCAGCGAGATCGTCTACGCCGAGGAGGAGGCGTTCCGGCGCACCCTCGTCACCGGCACCGCGATCTTCGACCAGTTCGCCGACGCGGTGAAGACGGAGGGCGGGCGCAGCCTCGCAGGCCCCGATGCCTTCCGCCTCCACGACACCTACGGCTTCCCGATCGACCTCACCCTGGAGATGGCGCAGGAGGTGGGCCTGACCGTCGACGAGGAGGGCTTCCGCACCGCGATGTCCGAGCAGCGTGAGCGCGCCCGGGCCGATGCAGCCTCCAAGAAGTCCGGCCACACCGACACCGCGCTCTACAACCAGCTCCTGGGGGAGCGCGGCGAGGCCGTGCCCTTCGTCGGCTACACCGAGTCGACCCTCTCCACCACGGTCGAGTCCGTCCTCGTGGACGGTGCCCTCGTGGACTCCGTCCAGGCTCCGGCGGACGTCGAGCTCGTCCTCGCTGCGACCCCGTTCTATGCGGAGATGGGCGGCCAGCTGGCCGACCAGGGCCGCATCACGCTGGCCAGCGGCGGCATCGTCGAGGTCGACGACGTCCAGGCCCCGGTCAAGGGTCTGCCGGTCCACCGCGGACGGCTCGTCGAGGGCGAGGTGCACCCCGGCGCGGGCGCGGTCGCCGCGATCGACACGGCCCGTCGCGGCGCGATCGCGCGGGCTCACACCGCCACCCACATGGTCCATCAGTCCCTGCGCGAGGAGCTCGGGGACGGCGCCACCCAGGCCGGCTCGGAGAACTCTCCAGGGCGCATGCGCTTCGACTTCCGGTACGGGCAGGGCGTGCCGCGCAGTGCGCTGGCGCAGATCGAGGGCCGGGTGAACACCCTCCTCCAGGACGAGCTCGCGGTCACCGACCAGCAGATGCCGATCGACGAGGCGCGGGCGCTCGGCGCCCAGGCGCTGTTCGGCGAGAAGTACGGCGATATCGTGCGCGTCGTCTCCATCGGCGGCGACTGGTCGCGCGAGCTGTGCGGCGGCACCCATGTCGACTCCACCGGAGCCATCGGCACCGTCCAGCTCATGGGTGAGGCGTCGATCGGCAGCGGCGTACGTCGCGTGGATGCCCTCGTGGGCCTGTCGGCCTACCGGTTCCAGGCGCAGGAGCATGCGCTGGTCTCCCAGCTCTCGGAGATGCTCAAGGTGGGCTCCGCCGCGGATCTCCCCGAGCGGGTGAAGACGATGACCCAGCGCATGAAGGATATGGAGAAGCAGCTCGCAGCGCTGCGTGGCCAGCAGCTGCAGGCCGAGGCGGGCAAGCTCGCCTCGAGCGCCACGGACGTCGGGGGAGCGCGGCTCCTCGTCCACGACGCCGGCGAGGGCATCGCGGCCGGCGACCTGCGCACCCTGGCGCTGGATCTCCGCACGCGTCTGGGTGAGGACTCGCCCTCCGTCGTGGCCGTCGCCGGGCACGAGGACGGGCGCGCCGCGCTCGTCGTCGCGACCAACGCGGCGGCACGGGACCTGGGCCTGGCCGCCGGGACGCTGCTGCGCACCGCCGCCGAGGCGATGGGCGGCCGCGGCGGCGGCAAGCCCGACATGGCGCAGGGCGGCGGCGGGGAGCCCGCACGGATCCCCGATGCGCTCTCCGCCGTGCGCGGTGCGGTCGCGGCGACCCTCCCCGCATGACCGGGGCCGATGACCGGCACGAGGACCAGGGGCTTCCCCGGGGAGTCCGACTCGGGGTCGACGTCGGCGACGTGCGGGTCGGTCTGGCCCGCAGTGATCTCGACGGCATGATCGCGACCCCGGTCGAGACCCTCGACCGGGCGAGCGCGACGCGCCGGGTCGCCGACGAGGCAGCCGAGGCGGACGCCCGTGTGATCATGGTGGGGCTTCCGCGCTCCCTGAACGGCACCGAGGGTCGTGCGGCCGAGAAGGCGCGAGCCTTCGTCGGCGAGCTCTCGGTGTTCCTCGAGGGCAGCGGTCAGGACGTCGAGATCCGCCTGCTCGACGAGCGGCTGACCACGGTCACCGCGCATCAGGCGCTGCATTCCGCAGGCCGGAAGGGGCGCAAGCACCGGAAGGTCGTGGACCAGGTCGCTGCCGTGATGATCCTCCAACAGGCATTGGACATCGAACGGTCCACCGGGCGACGCGCCGGTGAACTCGTCGAGTCGATCTCCGGTCGCACCCCATCAACCGATCAGGAGGACGACGGATGAGCGAGGACGAGAACTACTCGTTCGACGAAGTCGCCGAGCATCAGACCTCCGGTGGCACCCCGCACCGTGGTCGCCGGCGGGCGGAGACGCCCCCGCCGCCGAAGCGCGGGGGTCTGCTGCGTCGCGTCCTCCCCGTGCTGCTCGTGCTCGCCGTGCTCGGAGGTCTCGGGTTCGGCGGGTACGAGGGATATCGCTGGCTCACGTCGAACGTCACCGTCGAGCAGGAGGACCCGGAGTTCCCGGGCCCCGGCACCGGCGAGGTGGTCGTCGAGGTCGCCCCCGGGGACACCGGCACGGACATCGCCGCAACGCTCGTCGACAAGGGCGTCATCAAGTCGTCGGGCCCGTTCATCACCCAGTTCTCGAACACCCCGGATGCCGGGAAGATCGAGCCCGGGGTCTACCGCGTCAAGAAGGAGATGACCTCCGGTGATGCGCTCGACGCGCTGCTGGACCCGTCGAATCTCGCCGGGCACCGGGTGATCATCCCCGAAGGCCTGAACCTCTCCCAGATCTGGCCTCTGCTGTCCGAGGCCTCGGGGATCCCGGTGAAGGACTTCGAGGAGGCCGCGAAGGACTACACCGCCTACGGCATCCCGAAGAACTCGGCCGGGACGCTCGAGGGCTACCTCTGGCCGGGGCGCTATGACATCCCCGAGGAGGCCACCGCCGAAGAGGTCATCCAGATGATGTGGGACAGCATGGAGGAGCAGCTGACCTCCCGCGACATCCCCGAGGAGTCCTGGCACGAGACGCTCACGATCGCCTCGTTGGCCGAGCTCGAGGTGCGGGAGCCTGAGGACTACGGCAAGGTCGTCCGCACGATCCGCAACCGGCTCGAGGGCACGGGCGAGGCGAAGGGCACCCCGATGCCCCTGCAGTTCGACTCCACGGTGCACTACGTCACCGGCAAGGCGGCCAGCGTGGGCACGACCTCGAAGGAGCGCAGCAACGACAGCCCGTACAACACCTATGTCCACACCGGTCTTCCGCCAGGGCCGATCGGGGCCCCGGGCGCAGGGTCGCTGGACGCGGCAACGGATCCGCCGGCCGGCGATTGGCTGTACTTCGTGACGGTGAACACGGACACCGGCGAGACCAAGTTCGCCGCCACCTGGGCGGAGCACGAGGCGAACGTCAAGGAATGGCAGGACTGGGCCGACGCGAAGAAGGGCTGAGCATGAACGACAGGACCATCTGCGTCCCCACGGGGCCGCGCTTCGGGGTGATCGGCTCCCCGGTGCAGCATTCGCTCTCCCCGGTGCTCCATCGCACCGCCTACGAGGTGCTCGGCCTCGACGGGCCGACCTACGACCGCTTCGAGGTGTCCGCCGGTCAGCTCGCCGGCTTCCTGGCCGACGGTCCCGGCCGGGAGCTGTCCGGGGTCAGCGTCACGATGCCCGGCAAGCCCGAGGCCTTCGCCCTCGCCGCGGAGACCGATGCGACGTCCCGTGCGCTCGGCATCTCCAACACCCTGATCCGGCGGGAGGACGGCACCTGGCGCGCCGAGAACCATGACGTGTACGGGATCGTCGCAGCCCTGCGGGATCACGGCGCCCGTGCGCCGCGCACCGGTGCGGTGCTCGGCTCCGGCGCCACGGCGATGAGCGCTGTCGCCTCGCTGCTCGAGCTGGGGGTGCGGGTGATCCTGCTCAGCGCCCGCAGCCCGCACAAGCTCGCTCCTCTCGAGGCTCTCGCCGCCACGGAGAAGGTGTCCGTGCGTCACGTGCCCTGGTCGTCCAGCCAGCTGCTGCTGGATGCCGAGGTGGTCATCAGTGCTCTCGCCGTCGAGGGTGCGCACGCCGTCGCGGAGGAGTGGGAAGGGCGATCGTCGCTGACCGCGCCGACGCTGTTCCTGGACGTGCTCTACGATCCGTGGCCGGCGCCGTTGGCTGCCGTCATCACGGGCCTGGGCGGCGAGGTCGTCGATGGGCTCGAGATGCTCGCCCATCAGGCGGACCAGCAGGTCCGTTCGATGCTGGGCGTGCCGGCCGCCCCCGTCTCCGCGATGCTCCTCGCCGCACGCTCGGAGCTGGCGGGCCGGGGCACGGCGACGAGCGGGGCCTGACGCACGGACCCGCCCGAACCCCCGCTCTCCTCGGAACCGTCGGCGAGGTGCTTGTCCCGAAGGGTAAAGACGCAGTAAAGTCATCGACGTCGACCGGACCCTGTCGACACCGCCGGACGCAGCACGAGGACGTGACCCATGGACCTGGAGCGGGTATTCGCAGACAGCACCGACAGTGTGCTCGGTCGCCGTGCGGAGTCTCCGGAGATGATCGGTCCAGATCTCACCACACCTCTCCTGCGTCGGTGCACGGCCCTGGCCGCGCGAGCTCGCGTGGACCTCCTCTCCGGAGGTCGGCATGATGCCTGCGACGAGCTCGAGCACCTCCTGGTGGCGATCGACGCCTGGGACCGGTCGGGGATCGTGGATCCCGACCCGACGATGGTCGTCCTCGCCGCCGCCGCGCTGCAGGATCTCGGCGAGAGGCTCCCGTCCTCGGTCGCCAGCACGCTGGGCACTCGGATCGCGGCGGTCCTGGAGCTGCTGCACACCTTGATGGATTCGCGTCGCATCGACGCCCTGGCGTGATTGTCTTCACGTTTCTGCTGGCAGGACGCTTTTCGGTAGACGACCACCGTCTCCTGCGTGCTATATTTCTCGAGTCGCTACGGCGGTCACCTGTCCGGGTGGCGGAATTGGTAGACGCGCTAGCTTGAGGTGCTAGTGCCCGTATTAGGGCGTAGGGGTTCAAGTCCCCTCTCGGACACGGACGAACCCCTTCTGATCGGTGAGAACCGGCAGGAGGGGTTCTTTGTCGTGCGCACGGGACGACGCGCGGTGCGTGGGAAGATCGGTGCATGGTCCATGTCTTCCTCCACGAGCCCGCCATCGCCGGGAACACCGGCAATGCGATCCGGCTCTCCGCCGTCACCGGGGCGCGTCTCCATCTCATCGAACCGCTCGGCTTCGATCTCGAGGATTCCAAGCTGCGACGGGCGGGGCTGGACTATCACGACCTCGCCGACGTCTCGATCCACCCCGATCTCGACCAGGCGCTCGATGCGCTCCCCGGGGCCCGGGTGTTCGCCTTCACCGCGCGCACGGACGTCTCCTACGAGCAGATCGAGTACGCCCGTGACGACGTGCTGCTCTTCGGCACCGAGCCCACCGGCCTGCCGGAGGACGCGATGGCCCATCCCCGCATCACGTCCAGGGTCCGGATCCCGATGCTGCCGGCCCGTCGGTCCCTGAACCTGTCCAACGCGGTCTCGATCGCGGTGTACGAGGCCTGGCGTCAGCTCGGGTTCGACGGGGCCGGCGCATGAGCCGCCCCGACTCCCCGCATCGCAGCTCCCTGCCCGCCCGGCTCGAGCGTCGCAACGCGCTGTTCCAGCAGTGGCAGGCGCTGCTGGGCAACCGGACGAAGCGCACCCGCAGCGGCGAGATGATCGTCCATGGGGTACGCCCGATCAGCCAGGCGATCGCGCACGGCGCGGAGATCCGTGCCCTGCTGTCCGACGGCCGGGAGCGGCCCTCCCGATGGGCTCAGGAGCTGCTGGAGGACCCGCCTGCCCCGGTGGTCGTCCTCGCCTCGGAGCTCATGGCGGAGCTGGGGGAGCGCCAGGAGGGCGCCCCCGAGCTGCTGGCCGTGGTCGCCGTCCCGTCCGATGACCTCAGCCGGCTCGCGCCCTCGCCGACCGCGGTCGTGGTCGTCTTCGACCGCCCGTCGGGCCCGGGCAACATCGGATCCCTCGCCCGGACGGTCGATGCGCTCGGCGCAGAGGGCCTCGTGATCACCGGTCACAGCGCCGATGCCTGGGATCCGGCGGCGATCCGCGCGAGCACCGGGTCGATCTTCGCGGTGCCCGTGGTGCGCCAGGCCTCGCATCGGGAGGTGCTCGCCTGGGTGCAGGAGCAGCGCGAGCAGGGCGTTCCGTGGACCGTTGTCGGCCTGGACGAGGCCGGCGGCTTCGAGCTCGCGCAGACGGATCTGACCGGCCCGGTGCTGATCGTGGTGGGCAACGAGACGATCGGGATGAGCGCCGGCTGGCGCGAGGCCTGCGATGTGATCGCCGAGATCCCGATGGGCGGCAGCGCGTCCTCCCTCAACGCCTCCGTCGCGGGGTCCATCGCTCTGTACGAGGCACGACGCCAACGACGCTGAGGGGGGCGGGGCGGCGCGGACCCGGACGTCACGACCCCGCACCTCAGCCGCCGGTCCCGAGCGCCGCACCGACCAGCGGTGCACCGAGCAGGCCCAGGAACGGGCCGGCCAGCAGGATCGGTCCCACGGCGAAACGCACTCCCGAGCGCCTGGTCGCGAGCATCACGACGCCTCCGGCGAGCCCGCTGATCACCGCGATCCCCAGCAGCGACGCGAGGAGCACCTCGCCGCCGAGCGCCGCGCTCATGAGCACGACCACCGGCAGGGTCTTGGCATCGCCCATCCCCAGCAGCGGCGGGGCGACCAGCGCGAGGAGGATCGCTCCGGCGCCCAGCAGCAGGGCCAGGATCGCGGCCGTACGCAGCGTGCCCCGCGCGGAGGGCAGCAGGACGGCCTCGAGCAGCAGCGCGGCGCTCACCGCGAGGGTCATCCCGCCCACCCAGACGTTGGGCAGGCGATGCTCCCTGCTGTCGATCCAGGCGAGCACCAGCGCTGGCGGCAGATAGACGCCGAGCAGCACGGCGAGGGTGATCACAGGGAGCTCAGGAGGGTTGCCACGGTGCCATTGGACCAGAATCGACGGCCTCGGCGTCGCGAGGGCGGCTCCCTTGTGGACGGAGCCGAGCCCCGATCAGAGCACGGAGACGTGGTCGAGGGTCGATTCGACGCGGAGGATCCGCCGGCGCAGCCACACCTTCTTGCCACCGCCCAGGTAGAGGCGCGTGCGGGCATGCTCCCAGCGGCCGTACTCGGCCTGCTCCGTGAGCACCGCGCGCACCTGCGACACCGAGCTCTCCCGGGGGACCGTGATGATCTGGAACTCGTAGTCCTCCGCACGGCGCCCGCGTTCGAGCGGGAGGTCCCGCAGACCTCGCGGATCGCGCACGTGCTCGATACGTGCGGCCAAGGGCTTGTGGAGTCCGGACAACGAGATCCTCCTGTGATCGATGATCTGGCGGGACGAACGGGTCCACGATCCTGCCGCCACGGGGACGATATCGGACCGGGGACCTTGTGCTTCCTCTGTCCATTCTGCCGTCGGACGGGGTACCGTCCAAGCATGAACACGGATCCTCGCTCCGCTCTTGCTGCGCTGATCGCTGCCCTCGAACGACACTACGAGGCGGCCTCCGCCTCCCGCGGTGACGACGATCCTGCCCTGGACGCCGCCACCGAACAGCTGACCACTGCCTTCGATGCGTACGACGATGCCCTCTTCGACGCCTACGACATCGCCACGCCCCTGATCGTCTTCGACGCCGACGATGAGGACGACGACGATGACGACGACTTCGACGACCTCGATGACCTCGACGAGTACGAGGACGACGATGACGATGACGATGACGATGACGACAGCGATGAGGACGACGACGGGGACGATTACGAGGACAACGGCACCGGACGCTGACCTCGTGCTCTGAACCTGCACGTCATCTTCACCACTGGCTCCCACGCGGCGCCGGGCTCGACGCCCGGCGCCGCGTAGTCTGTCCGGGGCCGATGAGCGCGGATGAGCGCGTCGGGCCACCCCGATCGATAGCCGTCCCCGAGGAGTGTCCATGTCGTTCATCGAGGCGATCGTCCTGGGCCTGGTCCAGGGTCTGACCGAATTCCTGCCGGTCTCCTCGAGCGCCCACGTGCGCGTGGTCGGCGAGCTGATGGCCCCGGGCGAGGACGCGGGCGCCGCCTTCACCGCGATCATCCAGCTCGGCACCGAGACCGCTGTCCTGATCTACTTCTGGAAGGACATCACGCGGATCATCGGCAAGTGGTTCAAGGCCCTTGCCGGCAAGGTCCCGCAGTCCGATCCGGACGTGCGGATGGGCTGGCTGGTGATCCTCGGGTCGATCCCGATCGGCGTCCTGGGTCTGCTGTTCGAGAGCCAGATCGACCATTCCCTGCGCAACCTGTACATCACCGCCACGATGCTGATCGTCTTCGGCATCCTGCTGGGGCTCGCGGACAGGATCGCTCCCCAGCGCAAGGAGCTGACGGACCTCACGCTCCGCGACGGCATCCTCTTCGGCCTGGCCCAGGCTCTCGCGCTGATCCCCGGGGTCTCCCGCTCCGGCGGGACCATCACCGCGGGCCTGCTGATGGGCTTCACCCGCCAGGCGGCCGCCCGGTACGCCTTCCTGCTCGCCGTCCCGGCCGTGTTCGCCTCCGGCCTGTACAAGGCGGCGAAGGAGGTGCCGGCGCTGCTGAGCGCCGATGGTCGCGCGGCCGCCGCGGCCGCCGGGGAACCCTCCCTGATGGCGATCATCGTGGCCACCGTGGTGGCCTTCGCCGTCGGCCTGGCGATGATCGCCTGGTTCATGCGCATCATCGAGAACCACTCGTACCTGATGTTCGTCGTCTACCGGGTGATCGCCGGCCTGCTGCTGCTGGGTCTGCTCTGGCTGGGTGGGGTGGACCCGCTCGGCGGCGCCTGAGACCCCTCCCACCCTCGTCATCCGTCCTGTTCCGGGACCGTATGATCGAACAGTGGAATCTTGGATCTCTCCGACGCTCTCGCCCCTTCCCGCTTCCGGTGTGCCGCTGAAGCTGCACGACACCCGGACCGGTCGAGTGGCCCCCCTGATGCCGATCACCCCGGGCCGCGCCCGTCTGTACGTGTGTGGCATCACCCCGTACGACGCGACCCACCTGGGACATGCGTCCACGTACCACGCAGCGGACCTGATGCGCCGGGCCCTGCGGGACACGGGGCTCGAGGTCGAGGTCGCGCAGAACATCACGGACGTCGACGACCCGCTGCTGGAGCGGGCCGAGCGCGACGGTGTGGAGTGGCGGGAGCTCGCCGCCTCGCAGACCGCCCTGTTCGCCGAGGACATGGAGGCGCTGCGGGTCGTCGCCCCGGAGACCTACCTCTCGGTGAGCGAGTCGATGGAGGGCATCATCGCGACCGTGACCACCCTCCTGGAGCGCGGGCGCGCCTATCAGGTCCCCACTCCGGATGCCTCCGGAGACGACTGGTACCTCGACCTCGACATCGACGGTGCCCTCGGCGACGTCTCCGGCTGGAGCGAGCAGCAGATGCTCGCCGTCTTCGCCGAGCGCGGGGGAGACCCCGATCGTGCGGGCAAGCGCGGCCGCTTCGATCCGCTCGTGTGGCGCGCCGAGCGCGACGGCGAACCCGCCTGGGACGCCGGGGTGCTGGGGCGCGGTCGTCCCGGATGGCACGTCGAGTGCGTGTGCATCGCCGAGGGCGGGCTCGGCCTGCCCTTCGACATCCAGGCCGGCGGCAGCGATCTGATCTTCCCGCACCACGATCTCAGCGCAGCCCATGCGGTCGCCCTGGGTCGCGGCTTCGCGAACGTGTACACCCACAGCGGCATGGTCGCCCATGAGGGCGAGAAGATGAGCAAGTCACTGGGCAACCTGGTGTTCGTGCACCGCCTCGTCCGCGGGGGAGTCGACCCGATGGTGATCCGTCTGGTGCTCATGGCGCACCACTACCGGGCCGACTGGGCCTGGTCGGATGACGGGCTCACCCTCGCGGAGAGCCGCCTGGCGAGCTACCGCCTCGCCGCCTCCCGCGGTGGTCATCACCCGCGGACCGTCGAGGCCCTGCGCGCCGCTCTCCGCGATGATCTGGACACCCCGACGGCTCTCGCCGTGCTCGACGGATGGGCCGCCTCGCAGGAGTCGGACGCAGCATCCGGATCACCGGAGGCCGCATCGGGCCCCGGCGACGTCCTGGCCGCGGCCGACGCGCTGTTCGGTCTCGATCTGCGCGGCTGAACCGGCCGGCGCGGCAGAACCGGCCCGTGCCGCGCGGCGCACTGCCCCGGGCCGGTCCGTCCGCGGACTCAGTCCGTCTCGCGCCGGCGGCGCAGGAACTGCTCGAACTCCTTGGCGATCGCGTCGCCGCTCGCCTCGGGGAGATCCGCGGCATCCTGGGCGCGCTCGAGGCGCCGCACGTAGTCGGCGACGTCCTCGTCCGTGCGGGCGAGCTCGTCGACGCCGCGCTCCCAGGCTTCGGACTCCTCGAGCAGGTCGTCGATCGGGATCGGCGCGCTGACCAGCGACTGCACTTCCCGGAGCAGACCGAGCACGGCCTTCGGGGAGGGGTTCTGGGAGACGTAGTGCGGGACCTGCACCCACACGTTCGACGTGCGCAGGCCCGCGCTCGCAGTACGCCGTGCGAGGATCGTCGGGACGCCGACGGGCCCCGAGTACAGCTCGGAGCCCGCGACCGGCTGGGCCGATCCCGGTTCGATCGAGGAGGAGACCGGCAGAGGGCGGCTGTGCGGGGAATCCGCCAGGAGCGCACCGAGCGAGATGACCGAGCTCACGTCCAGCAGCTGCATCTGCTCGAGCACCTCGTCGCAGAAGCGCTTCCAGTGCAGGGACGGCTCGGGACCCAGCACCGTCACGATCTCGGGGCCACGCGGCGGCTGCACAATCCGCAGCTCGGTGTCCGGCCAGTCGAGAACCCGCAGACCGTCCTCGTCCGTGCTGATCTCGGGTCGGTTGACCTGGAAGTCGATGTACTCCTCGGCATCGACCGCGCCGGCCGGCCGTGACGGCCACACCTCGAGCAGATGCTCGATCACCCCGCTGGCGGCTTCTCCCGCGTCGTTCCATCCGCTGAAAGCCGTGATGGCGATTCGACTCATCCCTCCATCATAGGCTCCATCGCGCTCTCCGAGCCGAGGCGCAGGACCACCGGATATCCTCGCTGTGCCCCGGGGATCCACCACCCCGGCCGGAGGAGTGTCCACCCCATGAAGAGCCCCACGCTGAGACTCGGCGCACTGCCGCCGATCCAGGTCAGCCCGGGCACGCTCGTCACCGTCGCGGTGTTCGCGCTGATGCTGTACCCGTCGTTCTCCGACGGCAGCGGCAGCTTCTCCGCGGCCGCTCTGCTGCCTGCCCTGGGCATCGCCCTGTTCCTCGTCCTGTCCGTGCTCGTCCACGAGGTGGGGCACGCCGTGAGCGCTCGAGCCTTCGGTGCGACGGTCGACCACATCGCCCTGACGCTGTGGGGCGGGCACACGCAGTACACGGGGCGGCCGATGTCCGCCGCGGCGTCGATCGTCATCTCGCTCTCGGGCCCGGTCAGCAACCTGGCCCTCGCCGCGCTCGCCACGGCCGCCGGGACGCTGACCGATGCGGGGACCACCGCGGACGTCTTCTGGTATCTCTGCTCCCGCCTCAATCTCGCCCTGGCACTGTTCAACCTGCTTCCCGGCCTGCCCATGGACGGCGGACGCGCCCTGGAGTCCCTGCTCGGCGGTGTGCTGCGCAATCCGCTGCTGGGTACGCGCGTGACCGCCTGGATCGGACGCGGCATCGCCGTGCTCGTCGTGCTCGTCCCGCTGCGGTGGATCCTGCAGAGCGAGGGAGCAGGCACTTTCCTGCTGCTCGCGCTGCTCTGGGCGATGCTGATCGCCGGCATGCTCTGGCAGGGCGCCTCCCGGGCGCTCGGTGCGGCGACGCTGCAAGCGCGCATCGACACGCTCGCCGCGCGCTCCCTCGCCCGCCCGCTGCGTCTCGTCGCGCCGCAGCAGATGCTCTCCGACCTCGGCCCCTCCTCGGAGCTCGACGCCCTCCTCGTCCTGGACCAGCGCACCGCCCGGCCGGGGGTCGTCGGTCACGTCCTGCGCGTCCAGCCCGCCGCCGCCGCTGCGGTGCCGGACGGCGAACGCTCCCGCACCCCGATCAGCGCCGTGGCCGGCCCGGTGGGGGAGATGGGGGCGCTGCGGGCGTCGCTCCGCGGCGACGAACTGGTCTCCGCGATCCTCGCGCGACCGTTCCCCCTCTATCTCGTGCTGGAGGATTCGGGCCAGGCGCTGGGCGTGATCCTCAGCGACGAGGTCAACGCTCTCCTGCGCGGACGGTGACCCATACGACTCCTGGGCGCGGACGTCTCACACAGCGTCATATGCTGGACGCATGACTGATCAGCCGCAGCCGCCGCAGCAGAGCGCCGCCACCGACGAGGCTCCGGCCACCGCCCACCGAGACCTCGGACTCGGCCTGGATCGCACGGGGCCCTTCGCGGTCGGCGACAAGGTCCAGCTCGCGGACGTGAAGAACCGCCTGCACACGATCACCCTCAAGGAGGGCGGCGAGTTCCACACCCATCGCGGCGTGCTCCAGCACGACCTGCTGATCGGTGCTGAGGACGGCGTCGTCATCGAGGACGGCCGCGGCACGCGCTACCAGGCGCTGCGCCCGCTGTACGCCGACTACATGCTCTCCATGCCGCGCGGCGCCGCGATCATCTACCCCAAGGACTCCGCCCAGATCCTCATGTGGGGAGACATCTTCCCCGGCGCCCGGGTGCTGGAGGCCGGCGTCGGCTCCGGCGGCCTGACCACCGCGCTGCTGCGCGCCGTCGGCCCCGAGGGCACCGTGCATTCGATCGAGCGCCGCGAGGACTTCGCCGAGGTGGCCCGCGAGAACGTCGAGACCTACTTCGGTGGGCCCCATCCCTCCTGGGACCTCTCGATCGGGGACTTCCAGGACCTCGCCCCGACGCTCTCACCTGGTGAGCCCCAGGTGGACCGCGTGGTGCTCGACATGCTCGCCCCGTGGGAATGCGTCGAGTCGGCGGCCGAGGTGCTCGTCTCCGGAGGCGTGTACCTCGCCTACGTCGCCACCGTCACCCAGCTCTCCCGCACCGCCGAGGCGCTGCGCGATCATGGCGAGTTCACCGAGCCCTATGCCTGGGAGTCGTTCGTGCGGCCCTGGCACCTCGAGGGCCTCGCCGTGCGCCCCGAGCACCGGATGAACGCCCATACCGGGTTCCTGCTCACCGCCCGCCGCACCGCCCATGGCACGAAGGCGCTGACCCGCGTGACGCGACCCGCGCCCGGCTCGCATCTCGAGGAGGAGCTCCAGGATCCCGCCAACGACGGCTTCGGCGGCTCGGACTCGGAGTGGGGCCCGAAGGACGTGGGGGAGCTGGGCGTCGCGCCCCGCAAGCTCAAGCGCGCGCTGCGGGACATCCGCCAGGGCCGGGACCGCTGAGCGGCCCGGCCGCTGACCTGCCGACCGGAAGGAGAACCAGGACGATGAAGACGTACGCGGAGATGACCGCAGAGCTGGACAAGCTCGCCGCCCACAACGAACGGCTGGTGGGCGGGCTGCGCAGCGCCCGCGCCCAGATCGTCGAGCTCAAGAGCGACCTGGAGCGGGTGGGCGATCCGCCCAACACCTATGCGACCTTCCTGCGCCGCGCCGAGGGCACGACCCTGGACGTGCTCCACAACGGTCGCAAGCTGCGCGTGGCCACCGCCGCGAGCCTCGACCTCGAGGCTCTGGATCCCGGCACCGAGCTGCGGCTGAACGAGGCGCTCGCAGCCGTCGAGGCCGTCCCGGCCGGCGACTCCGGCAACGTCGTCCCGGTCGTGGAGGCCCTGGCGGACTCCCGGCTCCTGGTCGCCGTCGCCCCGGATGACACCCGGGTGCTGCGCCGCGCGGGCGGACTCACGCAGGAGACCCTCCATCCCGGCGACCACGTCCTCGTGGATCTCAAGGCCCAGCTGGTCATGGAGCGCATCGACCGCGCCGAGATCACCGACCTCGTCCTCGAGCAGGTCCCGGACGTCTCCTTCGACGAGATCGGCGGGCTCGGGGACCAGATCGAGGCGATCCGTGACGCGGTCGAGCTGCCGTTCCTCCAGCAGGACCTCTACCGCACCTACGGGCTGCGGCCGCCCCAGGGCGTGCTGCTCTACGGCCCTCCCGGCTGCGGCAAGACGATGATCGCCAAGGCGGTTGCCCACGAGCTGGTGCTGCGCAGCGCCGAGGTGCGCGGGGTGAGCGTCGCCGAGGCCCTCGAGAACTCCGCGTTCCTCAACGTCAAGGGGCCCGAGCTGCTGAACAAGTACGTCGGCGAGACGGAGCGCTCCATCCGTCTGGTGTTCGAGCGCGCCCGCGAGAAGGCCGCCGCCGACCATCCCGTGGTGATCTTCTTCGACGAGATGGAAGCGCTGTTCCGCACCCGCGGCACCGGCATGTCCAGCGATGTCGAGACCACCATCGTGCCGCAGCTGCTCGCCGAGATCGACGGCGTGGAGGGCCTGGACAACGTGATCGTCATCGGCGCCTCCAACCGTGAGGACATGATCGATCCCGCGATCCTGCGCCCGGGACGACTCGACGTGAAGATCCGCGTGCGCCGCCCGCATGCCCGCGCCGCCCGCGAGATCCTCGGCCTGTACCTCGATCCGTCCGTGCCGGTGCGCGAGGACCGCGAGCGGCTCCTGGACCTCGCGGTGCGCGAGATCTACGCCGAGGGTCCGGAATCGGCCTTCGTGCGCCTGGACTATTCCGACGGCGTGCAGGAGACGCTCCACTTCCGCGACTTCGTCTCCGGCGCGACCCTGCGCAACATCACCGACCGCGCCAAGAAGCTCGCCGTTAAGGAGCAGCTGTCCAGCGGGGCCGTCGGCCTGACGTCCCAGCACCTGGTCAGCGCGATCACCGCGGAGTTCATCGAGAACGAGGACATGCCCTCGGCCGCGCATCCCGAGGACTGGGCGCGCATCTCCGGGACCCGGGGCGCCGCGGGCCGACGGGTGGAGGCCGTGATCCCCCTCCAGGGCCGTTCCCGCGCCGAGGAGGAGGCCGCCCGATGAGCATCGACCGCCTGCTGACCACCGAGCGCGTGATGGGCATCGAGACCGAGTTCGGGGTGCTCCACGCCGACCTGGAGGACCGGGCCCGTGCGGGCGCCGGCAGCTCGATCCTGCTCTCCCATCTCGTGGTCGGGGCCTACGCCCTCCTGGACCCCCAGGAAGGGGAGAGGGGCCGCCGCGTGCGGTGGGACTACGGCGACGAGACACCGCTGCGCGATGCCCGCGGCTTCGAGCTGCAGCGCGCCGCCGCCCACCCCAGCCAACTCACCGACGAGGTGCGCGACGCCCACGTGCCCAGCGTCGAGATGGATGCCCCGCTGGCCGGCCCGGAGGTCGCCCCGGACGGGGACGACGCCGAGGTGCTCGCCTGGGCCGCGCAGCGCTCGCTGGGCAACGCCGTGCTGACCAACGGCGCGCGCTGGTACGTGGACCATGCGCATCCGGAGTACTCGGCCCCCGAGGTCATGCGGGCCCGCGAGGCCGTGGTCCAGGACCGCGCGGGAGAGGAGATCGCCCGCCGCTCGATGGGCATCCTCGCCGCTGCCGACGGCATCCCCGAGGTGGCGCTGTACAAGAACAACACCGACGGGAAGGGTGCCTCCTACGGCACCCACGAGAACTTCCTGGTCGATCGGGCGGTGCCCTTCGAGCGCGTCACCGCAGCGATGCTGCCCTTCCTGGCCACCCGGCAGGTGCTGGTCGGCGCCGGACGCGTGGGCCTGGGCACCCGGGGCGAGCGGCCCGGGTTCCAGCTCTCCTCCCGCGCGGACTTCATGGAGGCCGAGGTCGGTCTCGAGACCACTCTGAACCGGCCCATCGTGAACACCCGCGACGAACCCCACGCCGATCCCGCGCGGTTCCGTCGGCTGCACGTGATCATCGGGGACGCGAACCTGCTGGAGGAATCCACCTTCCTCAAGCTCGGCACCGCCTCCCTCGTGCTCGCCGCCCTCGAGGCCGAGCACCGCACCGGTCGCGCCATCCTCCCGGACCTGCGCCTGGTCGATCCGGTCGCCGCGGTGCGCACCATCAGCCACGACCCGACGCTGCGGGCCACCGTGGAGCTGGTCGACGGCCGCGAGCTGACCGCGCTCCAGATTCAACGGGCCCATCTCGACGCGATCGCCGCGGTCGCCGACCGTGACGACGCCGAGACGGCGCAGGTGCTCGACTCCTGGGCCGAGCTGCTGGACCTGCTCGAGCAGGATCCTGCGCTGGCCGCGGACCGCGTCGAATGGGTCGCGAAGCTGCAGCTGCTGGAGCGCTACCGCGCGCGCCACGGCCTGGAGTGGGGCGATCCGCGCCTGTCGATGATCGACCTGCAGTACTCCGACCTCCGCCCTGCCCAGGGACTGTTCGCCAAGCTCCGGGCCGCAGGAGCGGTGCGCACGCTCGTGGGCCAGGACGAGGTCGACGCGGCCATGACCACCGCTCCGACCTCGACCCGCGCCCATCTGCGCGGCGGCCTCATCTCCGCGCACCGTGAGCACGTACCCTCGGCCGGGTGGGATGCGATCACCCTCGCCGGCCCCGACAGCGGGTACCGCCTGCGCCTCGCGGATCCGCGCCTGGGCTCCGCCGCCTGGTGCGAGCTGCACGGCATCGACCTGACCACCGATCCCGAGACGATCCTCGACGCGCTGCGCCGGGCCGTCTCCGCGTCCTGAGGAGGACCCATGTCCCAGCAGTCCCTGAACGGCCCCGGCACCGGAGGCGAGGACGAGCAGAACGAGGTCGCCGCGACCGGCGGCCAGACCTTCGCCTCGGCGCAGGGCGCCGACGACCTGCTCGACGAGATCGACGCCGTGCTGGAATCCAACGCCGAGACCTTCGTGCGCTCCTTCGTCCAGAAGGGCGGTCAGTGACCCGATGAAGCGTCGCGTCGGAGGGTTGGAGACCGAGTTCGGTCTGGTGTGCGTGCGGGCCGACGGTTCGCGGGCCCTGGAGCCGGAGGCGGCCGCCCGCGAGCTGTTCCGCCCGGTGGTCGCGATGGGTCGTTCCTCGAACGTGTTCCTGCGCAACGCCGCTCGTCTCTATCTCGACGTGGGCTCCCATCCGGAGTACGCGACCGCCGAGTGCGACGACTGGTGGGAGCTGGTGGCGCAGGACCGTGCCGGGGAGCGGATCTTCGCCGACCTCACCACCCAGGCCAACGAGCGCCTCGCGGCCGACGGGCAGGATGCCCGCATCCACCTGCTGAAGAACAACGTGGACTCCGCGGGCAATGCCTTCGGGTCCCATGAGAACTACCTGGTGGACCGTCGAGGCGAGTTCACGCGGCTGCCGCGCTTCCTGCTGCCCTTCCTGGTCACACGCCAGATCGTCACGGGCGCCGGAGGGGTGGCCGCCCCTGCGGACGACGAGGACGGCGCGCAGTTCGTCTTCTCGCGGCGCAGCGATCACATGTGGGAGGCCGTCTCCTCGGCCACCACCCGCACCCGCCCGATCATCAACACCCGCGACGAGCCCCATGGCGATCCCACCCGCTTCCGGCGGCTCCACGTCATCGTGGGGGACTCGACCATGAGCGAGGTCTCCACCTACCTGCGCTTCGCGACCACCGACCTGGTGCTGCGGGCGATCGAGTCCGGGCGCACCCTGCCCGAGCTCGCCCTCCATGACGACATCTCCACGATCCGCGCTGTGGCCCGCGACCTCACCGGGCGGGAACCGATCGCGCTCGCGAACGGCGGCACGACGTCCGCCGTCGAGGTGCAGCAGCGGTGGCTCGACGCGACCGCGACCCTCGTCGAGGACGGCGACCGCAGGGACCGCGAGGTGCTGGAGACCTGGCAGAAGGCGATCGATGCGGTCGCCACCGGAGATCGCAGCTGGGCCGCGACCCATCTGGACTGGGCCATCAAGGAGCGGCTGTTCGGCCAGGTCACCGAACGTCGCGGAGTGGGCCTGGGCGATTCCTCGATCGAGCGGCTCGACCTCGCCTATCACGACATCGATCCCGGTCAGAGCGTGTTCCAGGCCCTCCAGCGCCGCGAGCTAGCACCGTCCCAGCTGTCCGAGCAGCGCATCGAAGCGGCCCGCGAGACCGCCCCGCGCACGACCCGCGCGCATCTGCGCGGCCAGGTCGTCACCGCCGCGCAGGAGCACGGCGTCGATCACGTCGTGGACTGGACCACCTTCCGCCTGACCCGGCCCGGCGCGATGCCCGTGCAGGTGCTCGACCCCTTCGCCACCTCGCTGCCCACGGTCGACGCCCTGCTCGAGGAGATCCGGAGCCTCGGCGGAGCCCGCAGCGCCGGCGGCACCGGCGTGCCCGGTGCGGGCGCCCAGCAACCCCCTGCAGTCTGAGAACCGGCGTTCCGGCGCCCCCGTACCCTGGACCCGTGCCCCGATCGGGGCCCGTCCTCTGAAAGGCCCTCTGTGATCCGCCGTCGTACCCTGCTGACCACCGCACTCGCCGCGACCGCCGCCATCGGCCTGGCCGCCTGCTCCGACGACGACGAAGGAACCGGTGGCGCGTCCGACGGCGGCGGTGCCTCCGACGGCGGCGGTGGCGCCCCCGCTCTGAGCGGGGTGACCGTCAGCGAGGACCTCGGTGCCGAGCCCACGGTCGAGTTCACGGCGCCGCTGCAGATCTCCGAGGCCGATGCCGAGGTCATCGTCCCCGGGGACGGCGCGGCCATCGCCGAAGGCGACACCATCATCTGGCGCCACCTCTACATCGACGCCAGCAGCGGCGAGACCCTCCAGTCCTGGTGGCAGGGCGCACCCGCCGGCGGTGTCCAGGTCAACGCGGAGGCCGTGGGCCCGGCCGCCTTCGAGGTCTTCACCTCGATGACCGTCGGCTCCCGGTTCGCGATGGCCGGCTGGCAGCAGGACCAGTCCGGTCAGGCGCGCTCCCTGATCCAGGTGGCGGACGTCGACCGGGTCGTGGAGCCGCTGCGGGCCGAGGGCACGGCGGGCAAGCCCTCGGGGACCTTCCCGAAGGTCACCCTCGGCGACGACGGCGCTCCGGCGCTGGACGGTGCACCGTCGGGCGATGCCCCCACGAAGACCACCCGCGAGGAGCTGATCGTGGGCGCCGGCGACACGACCGTCGCCGGCGACTACCTGACGATGCACTACACCGGCTGGAAGTGGTCCGACGGCTCGCAGTTCGACTCCTCCTGGGACCGCAGCGCCCCGTTCTCCTTCGTCCAGGGGCAGGGCCAGGTCATCACCGGCTGGGACGAGAATCTGCTGGACCTCGCCGTGGGCAGCCAGGTCATGCTCGTGGTCCCGGCCGAAGAGGCGTACAAGGACCAGGGCGAGCTCGCCGGGGAGACCCTCGTCTTCGTCATCGACGTGCTGGACGCCGCCCACCTGACAGACTGATTTGGCACACTGGCCCCTGACCCACATCACCTCGAGAAGGAGCACCCATGGATCGCAGCAAGCCCGAGATCGAGCACCCCGAGGGCCCCGCGCCCACCGAGCTGGTCAGCACCGACGAGATCGTCGGTGACGGCGACGAGGCAGGACGCGGCGATGTCGTGGACGTGCACTACCTCGGCGTCTCCCACTCCACGGGTGAGCAATTTGACGCCTCCTGGGACCGCGGCGAGCCGCTGCGCTTCCAGCTCGGCATCGGTCAGGTCATCTCCGGCTGGGACCAGGGCGTGCAGGGGATGAAGGTCGGCGGCCGCCGCCGGCTCGAGATCCCCGCGTCCCTCGCCTACGGCGACATGGGCGCCCCGCCGGTCATCGCGCCCGGCGAGTCGCTGATCTTCGTGTGCGACCTGGTGGCGGTGCACAAGCGCTGACCACGTCCCGCACAGCAGCGGCGGGGGAGCCGGAGGAGGAGCAGGCGAGCCTCTTCGCGGCCCCCGCCGTTCCTGTTCCCGAACCCGCCCCGAGCGACCCGGGCCGCGACACTGCGGCCCGGGCCTCCGGCCTGCGCACGACCGCCGGGTTCGCGGTCGTCGACGAGCTGCCCGTGGCGAGCGTGCGCCTGGTGGGCGTGCTCCCGCACCTGGATCGCCCCTTCGAGTACGCGGTCACTCCGGACACGGCCGCCGCGGCGGCCGGCATGCGGGTGCGCGTGCGCTTCTCCGGCCGGGACACCGAGGGCATCGTGCTGGGTCGCCACGAGCACGCCTCGACGGACCGGGCGTTGGCGCCGCTGCACCGGCTCGTCTCCGAGGATGTCGTGGTGCCGCCGCCCATGATGCGCGTCGTCGAGGAGGTCGCCGCGCGGTGCGCCGGCACCGTCGGCGATGTGCTGCGCCTCGCCCTCCCTCCGCGCCACGCCCGCGCCGAGAAGTCCGACCGCGCCGCGGCCGAGAAGGACGCCGCGCAGGAGGTCGATCCACCGGAGACCGCCCCCCGGGACAGCACAGCGGACGAGCCGGCACCCGACACACCCGACACAGCCGAGGCAGCCGAGGCAGCCGAGGCAGACGAGGCAGACGACACGGAGGGCGCAGCCGGGACCGCTGCCGTCCCCACCGAGGCTCCGCCCGAGCCGCGCCCTGGTGACCGCTACCCGGGCCTGGGCGCGCTGCTCTCCCGGGCCGGGAGCGCCACCGGACCGGTGCCCCGGGCCACGATCACCCTGGACTCGGCGGACCCCTGGACCACAGTCACCGCCGACGCCCTCGCCGATCTGGGCCCCGAGCAGGGCGCGCTGGTCATCGCGCCGGACCGTCGGGATGTCGACCGGCTCAGCAGGATCCTCACCGAGCGCGGCATCGGGCACGAGATCCTCGCCGGCACCGAGGGCCCCGAGAAGCGCTATCGCACCTTCCGCCGCATCCTGCGCGGGGCGACCAGGATCGTGCTGGGCAACCGCTCCGCCGCCTTCGCCCCTGTGCAGGGGCTGGCCCTCGTGATCTGCTGGGACGAGGGCGACGACCTCCTCGAGGAGCCCCGCGCGCCGTACCCGCACGTGCGCACCGTGCTCCAGTGCCGCTCCCACGAGGAGCGCTGCGCCCTGCTGTTCCTGTCGGCGAGCGACTCGGTGCCGCTGCGGGCGCTCACGGACGCCGGCTATCTCGCGCGCCTCGATCCGGTCCCGGCCCCGGTGCGCACGGTGCGCCCCCACATCGTCGCCATGGACCAGTACCTGCGCGACCGCGAGGGAGCCTCGGGGCGCTCGCGCCTGCCGCAGGAGGCGATGCGCGTGATCCGCCGTGGCCTGGAGCGCGGTCCGGTGCTCGTCCAGGTGCCGCGCTCGGGCTATGTCCCCGCGATCGCCTGCACGTTCTGCGGCACCCGGGCGCAGTGCCCGCACTGCGCCGCCCAGCTCTCGATCGCCGGTCGCAGCGGGCACCTGCACTGCCGGGTCTGCGGTCGGCGCGAGGACGGCTACCGCTGCCCGGAATGCGACCGCACGCAGGTGAGGGCCATGGTCATCGGCTCCACCCGCACCGCGGAGGAGCTCCACCGCGCCTTCCCGGACTCGCCCCTGCGGGTCGCGGGCGGTGCCCATGACACCCTCGCCGACACGGAGGTCCCTTCCGACGCGATCGTGGTCGCCACGCCCGGCGCCGAGCCCGTGCCGCCGGAGCGCTTCGCCGCGGCGCTGCTGCTGGACGCGGACGCCATGCTGGGCCGGGCGGCCTTCGATGCAGATGTCGAGGCGATCCGGCGCTGGCGCAATGCGATCGCCCTGGTCCGCACCGCCGAGGACGGAGGAGAGGTGCTGATCGTCGGCACCGCGACCCTGCCCGCGATCCGGGACCTCGTCGCCCACCGCTCGGGCGCCTTCTTCGACCGGGTCCTCGCGGACCGTCAGGATCTCGATCTGCCGCCCTTCAGCCGGGTCGCGGAGATCGTGGGCGACAAGGACGCCTGCCGCCTCTTCCTGGAGAGCACCGAGCTGCCCGACGGGACCGACGTCTTCGGCCCCGTCGACCTCGAGGGGCCCGACGCCGCGGGCCGGGCCCGCGCCGTGGTGCGCCTGGACCCCCGACGCTCCCGCGAGCTCGCCGACGCCCTCCGCGGCGGAGTCTCCGCGCGGTCCGCGCGCAAGGCCCGAGGATCGCTGCGCGTGCGTCTCGATCCGCCCGACGTCTTCTGACCCGAGAGGCCGTCCGGGAATCCGAGAGGCCGTCGGGGAAGAAGTCCACGGATCGTGCCAGGTCCTCCCGTAGTGTGATCGTCCGCACCTGCACTCCACCGCGATGACGCGATGAAGGGACCACGCGATGCCTACCGACTCCTCGACCCCACAGAATCCTTCGGGCACCACGATCGATGACCGCGCTGCGCTCTCCGAGGGGGAGCGCGCTCCCGCCGAGGGGGGCCGCACGATCCTCATCCGCCGGCTCGGCCTGGGCTGCGGACTGGCCCTGGCGCTGATCGTCTACGCGATCATGCCGGCCGACGTCCCGCAGGGGGCGAAGCTCACCGCGGCGACAGCGGTGCTGATGGCCGTGTGGTGGATGACCGAGGCGCTGCCGATCCCGGCGACCGCTCTGGTCCCGCTGGTGGTGTTCCCGGTGCTGAACGGGGACGTGGGCTTCGACGACGTCGGCGCCTCCTACGGCAACAACATCATCTTCCTGTTCATGGGCGGCTTCATCCTGGCCCTCGCGATGCAGCGCTGGAACCTCCACAAGCGCATCGCCCTGGCGATCGTCGGCATGATCGGCACCAGCCCGTCCCTGCTGGTCCTCGGCTTCATGGTCGCCACCGGCTTCGTCTCCATGTGGGTCTCGAACACGGCGACCGCCGTGATGATGCTGCCGATCGGGGTGTCGGTGCTGCTGCTCGTGAACAAGCTGCGGCTCGAGGACGCCGCGGCGAAGGGCGAGGAGCCGGGGGAGGGCGTCGACCCGGATCCGACCTCGGACGGGCCCTCGAAGGCGGTGCGCTCGAACTTCGGGGTCTCGCTCATGCTCGGCATCGCCTATGCGGCCTCGATCGGTTCGCTGGCCACCATCATCGGCACCCCGCCCAATGCCCTGCTCGCCGCCCATATGAGCCAGGACTTCGGGATCACCCTCGGTTTCGGGCGCTGGATGATCGTCGGCGCACCGATCGCCATCGTGTTCATGGTCATCGCCTGGCTCCTGCTGACCAAGGTGCTGTTCAAGCCCGAGATCACGGAGATCCCCGGCGGCAAGGAGCTCATCCGTTCCGAGCGTCGGGACCTGGGGAGGATCGGCTCCGGAGAGGTCCGTGTGCTCGCGATCTTCGTGCTCGCGGCGCTCAGCTGGGTGTTCGTCCCGCTGCTGTGGGATCTGGTGCTCGGCGCGGAGCCGCCGATCAGCGATGCCGGCATCGCCATGGTCGTCGCCCTGCTGCTGTTCGTGCTGCCGGCAGGCGCCGCCCGCGGGGTGCGCCTGCTGGACTGGGAGGCCGCGGTCAAACTCCCCTGGGGCGTGCTGCTGCTCTTCGGCGGCGGTCTCGCGCTGAGCGCGCAGTTCAGCTCCTCGGGCCTGACGGAATGGATCGGCCAGGTGACCGAGCTGATCGGTGGCCTGCCGGTGGTGCTCGTGGTGATGGTCGCCGCGGCCGGGGTGCTGTTCCTCACCGAGCTGACCTCCAACACCGCCACGGCGGCGACCTTCCTCCCGGTGGCGACCGCCGTGGCCGTCGGGATCGGGATCGACCCGATGCTGCTGGCGATCCCGGTGGCGATCGCGGCGACGTGCGCGTTCATGCTCCCTGTGGCGACCCCGCCGAACGCGATCGCCTACGGCTCGGGGTATGTGCAGATCCCGCAGATGGCGAAGGCCGGCCTGTGGTTGAACCTGATCGGCATCGTGCTGATCACGGTGACCACGATGACCCTCGCGGTGTGGGTGTTCGGCCTCGTCTACTGACGCTGCCGCGGAGAGGGGCGGAGCGTGGCAATCGCCGCCCCCGCCGCGAGCACCACGGCGATCGCGACCGCGGCCACCGTCCCCGGCCAGCCGGCGCCCTCGTAGACGTGCCCGATGGCCCAGCCCAGCACGCTGGAGCCTGCGTAGTAGGCGAGGTTGTACAGCCCGGTGGCCTGGGAGCGTGCCCCGTCGGAGCGTGCCCCGGCCCAGCCGCTGGCGATCGAATGCGCGGCGAAGAATCCCGCGGTCATCACCACCAGGCCGAGCAGCACCAGAGGCAGAGGACCGGCCAGCGTGATCCCCAGTCCCAGCAGCATCGTCGCCATCCCTCCGAGCAGCACCGGCAGCCGCCCCCGACGGGAGGCCAGCCGGCCGGCGAGCGGAGAGGACACGGTCCCGCCGAGGTAGGCCAGGAACACCAGTCCGATCAGCCCGGCGGGAAGCAGGTAGGGCGGGGCGCTGAGGTGGAAGGCGAGGTAGTTGTAGACCGCGACGAAGCCGCCCATCAGCAGGAAGGCGCACGCGAACAGCCCGAGCTGGCCGGGATCGCGGAGAGTCCTCAGCAGGCGCGAGGTGCGGGTCCCTCCGGCCCCCGGCCCGTCGAGCGAGCGCCCGACACGGCGCTCACGGGGCGCGATGAGCACGAACGCCGTGGCGGCGAGGGCGGCCAGCAGGGCGACGGCGGTCATCCCCGCCCGCCAGGAGAGCGCATCCGCGACCGGCGTGGCGACGAGCCGGCCCAGCAGACCGCCCACGGTGGTCCCGGCGACGAACCAGCCGGCGGCGATGGCGCGGGCGTGCTCCTGGACCTCCTCGGAGAGGTACGCCATCGCGAGGGCGGGCACCCCGCCCAGGGCGACGCCCTCGAGGACGCGCAGCGCGAGCACGAGTTCGACGGTCGGCGCCCAGGCCGCGACGAGCGCGAGCACCGTCGCCGCGGACACCGCGATGACCATGGCTCGCAGCCTGCCGATCCGGTCGCCGACGAAGGACCAGGGGACCACCGAGAGCGCGAGGCCCCCGGTCGCGGCCGAGACCGTCAGCGCGGCCTGCTCCGCTCCGATCCCGAGATCGGCGGAGATCAGCTGCAGGATGCCCTGGGGCGAGTACAGCTGGGCGAAGGTCGCCACGCCGGCGCACAGCAGGGCGACGAGCATGCGTCGGTAGCCGGAGGAGCCGAGGGCGTGGCCCGGTGTGACCTGTGCCCCCATCAGGTGGGGGTGGTGAGTCGGCAGGGCATGCCACCACTGTAGGCACCCAGGTCGCCCCGTAGACTCGGGCCATCATGCGTCTGCTCTTCGCCGGTACCCCTGAGGCCGCCCTTCCGTCCCTGCGCACCCTGCTCGACTCGCACCACGAGGTCGTCGGGGTGCTCACCCGCGCCGATGCCCCCTCGGGCCGCGGGCGAAAGCTCACCCCCAGCCCGGTGACGTCGCTCGCGCGAGAGGCCGGGATCCCGGTCCTGACCCCGCCGACCCTGCGGGTCGCGGCCGTCCAGCAGCAGATCCGGGAGCTGGCCCCCGATGCCGCTCCGGTGGTGGCCTACGGCAACCTGGTGCCGCAGGCCGCCCTGGACATCCCCACCCACGGCTGGGTGAACCTCCACTTCTCGCTGCTCCCGCAGTGGCGCGGGGCGGCACCGGCCCAGCGGGCCGTGCTCGCCGGGCAGCGCGAGACAGGGATGAGCGTGTTCCGCCTCGAAAAGGGTCTGGACACCGGGGACCTGATCACGACGGCCCCGACCACGATCGGCGAGTTCGAGACGTCCGGCGAGCTGCTGGAGCGGATGGCCGAGGACGGTGCCGCGGTGCTGCTGCAGGCGCTGGATACGCTCGAGGCCGGCACCGCGACCTTCTCCCCGCAGGATGACGCCCGGGCCACTCACGCCGCGAAGCTCTCCACCGCCGAGGCCCGCATCGACTGGACCCGCCCGGCCGAGGAGGTCAGCGCCCATATCCGAGGCATGAGCCCCCATCCCGGCGCCTGGACGACGCTGGCCGGCTCCCGCACCAAGATCCTCGGCGTCGAGGCGGCACCGGAGCACGAGGCGCTCGCCCCCGGGACGATCGCCACCACCAAGCGCCAGGTGCTCGTCGGCACCGGCACGCAGGCCATCGCCCTGTCCCGGCTCGCCCCCGCCGGCAAGAGACCGATGCGGGCCGCCGATTGGGCACGTGGCGCGGCGCTCCTCGCCGACGCCGCGTTCGCGCGAGGGGACCAGGACGAGGATCAGCAGCAGGGCCAGCAGCAGGATGGAGCACAGGCATGAGCGACGCACGACGGGGACCGGGACACGGGCAGGGTCGCGACGACCGCCGCGACGACCGCCGCGACGACCGGCGCGGGGGGCGACGTGATGACCGCCCGAGCGGGGGCCGCGACGACAAGGGCCGCGAGCGCTCCGGATCACGCGGGCAGGGCGGCCCGCGCCGCGGCTGGTCCGACTCCCGGCCCTCCGAGCGCGGTCGCCGGTCGACGCCCTCGCGGCAGGTGGCCTTCGAAGGGCTGCGCCTGGTGCGCGAGGACGACTCGTACGCGAACCTCGTGCTGCCGCGCCTGCTGCGCTCCGCCCGGGTCTCCGGCCGCGACGCCGCCTTCACCACAGAGCTCTTCTACGGCTCGCTGCGCGCCCAGGGCCGGCTCGATGCGATCCTCGCTGCCTGCGTGGACCGGCCCCTGGCCGACGTCGACCCGGCGCTCGTGGACGTGCTGCGACTGGGGGCCTACCAGCTCCTGGACATGACCGTCGCGCCCCATGCCGCGACCTCCGAGACCGTCGCGCTGGCCCGTTCGCAGGTGGGCGCCGGTGCCGCCAGCTTCGCCAATGCGGTGCTGCGCCGGGTCGGGGCGAAGACCCGTGAGGAGTGGATCGACGAGGTCGCCCCGGACCGGGAGAAGGATCCCACCGGGCATCTCGCCGTCGTCCATTCCCACCCTCGCTGGGTGGTGCGCGCTCTGACCGATGCCCTCGCCGGGCACGGACGCTCGCGGGACGAGATCGACGAGCTGCTGGCCGCGCAGAACGCCGCGCCCGCGGTCTCGCTCGTGATGCGGCCCGGCCTCACCGACCTCGACGAGCTCATCGACAACGGGGCGAGCGCCGGCCGGCTCAGCGTCTTCGCCGCCTCCTGGCCCGCGGGGGATCCCGGCGGCATGGACGTGGTCAAGGACGGACGGGTCGCCGTGCAGGACGAGGGCAGCCAGCTCGCCGCCCTCGCCCTCGCCCTCGGCGCCGACGACCTGGTCCGCGGCGACGACGCCCACTGGCTCGACCTGTGCGCCGGCCCCGGCGGCAAGGCGGCTCTGCTGGGCGGGCTCACCGTGGGGCACGACGCCGATCTGCTGGCCGTCGAGCTCCAGCCCCACCGCACCGAGCTCGTCGACCGGTCCGTGGCGACGCTGCGGGAGGCCGGCTGCGAGATCACGACCCTCACCGCGGACGGCACCACGATCGGCGCCGAGATGCCGGGCCGGTTCTCCCGGGTCCTCGCCGACGTCCCCTGCTCCGGGCTCGGCGCCCTGCGACGTCGCCCCGAGTCGCGCTGGCGCCGCACCCCCGCGGACATCGGCCAGCTCAGCACCCTGCAGCGGACGCTGCTGGGCTCCGCCCTGGACGCCGCGGCCGACGGGGGAGTGGTCGCCTATGTGACGTGCTCCCCGCACCTCGCCGAGACGCGCCTGGTGGTGGCCGACGTCCTCAAGGGCCGGGACGACGTCGAGGAGCTCGACGCCCGCGATGCCGTGCGCGCCGGGGTGCTCCCCGCCGCGCAGTCCACCCTCGACCTGGGTGACGGGCCCGCCGTGCAGCTGTGGCCGCATGTGCACGGCACCGACGCCATGTACATCTGCCTGCTGCGCAAGAACCCCGCCGACAGCTCCTCCGACAGCTACGCCCCCGATGTGGAAGGGACCCCGTCCTCATGAATGCCGCGTACTCGACCGATGGCCAGTACATCCACCCCAGCATCCTCAACGCCGACTTCATGGACATCGGCACCGAGCTCGACAAGATCTCCACCGCCGACAGCGTCCACGTCGACATCATGGACAACCACTTCGTCCCGAACCTCACGTTCGGCACGAGCATGGTCGAGCAGATCGTGCGTCGCAGCGCGATCCCCGTGGACGCGCACCTGATGATCGAGGACGCGGACCGCGAGGCCCCCGCCTACGCGGAGGCCGGGGCCTCCTCGGTGACCTTCCACCTCGAGGCCGCGAGCGCCCCGATCAAGCTCGCCCGCGATCTGCGCCGCAAGAACGTCGAGGTCGGGGTCGCCCTGCGGCCGGCGACGCCGGTCGAGCCGCTGCTGGACGTCATCGGCGAGTTCGACATGCTGCTGCTCATGACGGTCGAGCCGGGTTTCGGGGGCCAGAGCTTCCTGGAGACCATGCTCCCCAAGATCCGTCGGGCGCGGCGTGCGATCAGCGAGGCCAACCTCGAGGTGTCGATCCAGGTCGACGGCGGAGTCAGCCGGGAGACCATCGAGCGCTGCGCGGACGCTGGCGCCAACGTGTTCGTGGCGGGCTCGGCGATCTACCGTGCCCAGGACGCGGCCGAGGAGATCTCCGCCCTGCGCGAACTCGCGCGAGCTCACACGGCGCACTGAGTCTCGACGCTCCGAGCGGGGCTATCCTTAACCCGTCACGACCAGTGACGTGCTCCGGGGTCGGTGAAATTCCGAGCCGGCGGTGACAGTCCGCGACCCGCTTCGGCGGTGGAGCCGGTGGAACTCCGGCACCGACAGTACAGCCTGGATGAGAGGCGCACGTCCTGCATGTCCCAGGGCGCTCTTCGCGCGCTCCGGATCCATGCCGGAACCCTTTTCCCCCGGAGCCACTGCATCCGACGGCGAAAGGACCGACATGGATCTTCTGCAGTGGCTCTTCGACGCGCGAATCGATTTCGCGGGCGGCCAGTTCATTCTTCTGCGCGAGGTGCTCGGCAACGTCTTCGGACTGCTCAGCGCTCTCGGCGGCATGCGACGCAAGGTGTGGGCCTGGCCCATCGGCATCGCCGGCAACCTCCTCCTGTTCACCGTGTTCATGGGCACGCTCTTCGGCAACCCCCAGGCGGTGGACCTGCTCGGCCAGGCCGGGCGCCAGATCATGTTCATCCTCACCAGCATCTACGGCTGGGTGCGCTGGCGGCAGGCGCAGCACGAGGGCGGCACCGCCGTCGAGCCCCAGTGGGCGTCGTGGCGCACCCGCATCCTTCTCGTGGTCGCCCTCGTCGGCGGCACGGCCGCGCTCACCCCCATCTTCCGGGCGCTGGGCTCCTACGAGCCCGTGTGGGCCGACGCCTGGATCTTCATGGGCAGCCTGCTCGCCACCTTCGGCATGGCCAAGGGCTGGGTCGAGTTCTGGCTGATCTGGGTGGCCGTCGACCTCGTGGGCGTCCCGCTGCTCCTGAGCGCGGGCTACTACGCGAGCGCCTTCATGTACGTCTTCTACGGGGCCTTCACCCTGATCGGCTTCTTCGTCTGGTGGCGCGTGCGCAACCGGCAGGACCATCGGAAGCGGGTGTCCGTGGAGACGGCGCACCTGGACCCGACGGTGCGCCGGGACTGACCGTGCACCCGCACCGACCGACGACCGGTGGGTGGTCGCCTTCGTCGATCACCCGCCGGGGCGAGTACCCTGGTGGTGTGAAGGATTTCGAAGCATTGTTCGCCGAGCTGACCGAGAAGGCACGCACCCGCCCCGGGGGCTCCGGCACCGTCCGCGAGCTCGATGCCGGTGTGCATCAGATCGGCAAGAAGATCGTGGAGGAAGCCGCCGAGGTGTGGATGGCCTGCGAGCACGAGACGCAGGAGGATGCCGCGATGGAGATCAGCCAGCTCCTCTACCATCTGCAGGTCATGATGGTCGCCAAGGGCATCAGCCTCGAGGACGTCTACCGGCAGCTCTGAGCCGCCGCACCCGCTTCCAGCTCCCCGACTCCCACCATCCCGTCCGCCCTGCGCGGCGTCCGTCGACGCCCCACCATCATCACGGGCCGCTGACGCGGCCGAGGAGGAACCGTGCTGCGCATCGCAGTCCCCAACAAGGGCGCCCTGTCCGAACCCGCCGCCGACCTGCTCGCGGAGGCCGGCTACCGCCGTCGCGGAACCGCCAAGGAGCTCGTGGTCGTCGACCAGGAGAACGACGTCGAGTTCTTCTACCTGCGTCCGCGCGACATCGCGGTCTACGTCGGCTCCGGCACCGTGGACGTCGGCATCACCGGCCAGGACATGCTGCTGGACTCGCGCACGCCCGCCCAGGAGATCCTGCCGCTCGGCTTCGCCCGCTCCACCTTCCGCTTCGCCGCGGCCGCCGGTCTCCACGAGGACGTCACCAGCCTCGCGGGGGCCCGGATCGCCACCAGCTACGAGAACCTCGTCGAGGACTACCTCGCCGAGCGCGGCCTCAGCGCCTCCGTGGTCCACCTCGACGGAGCGGTCGAGTCCTCGATCCGCCTCGGGGTGGCCGATGTGATCGCCGATGTGGTCGAGACCGGCACCACGCTGCGCCAGGCGGGCCTGGAGCCCTTCGGCGAGGCGATCATGACCAGCCAGGCCGTGCTGTTCTCCCGCCCCGGGATGGAGCTGGACGAGACCGGCGCCCACTCCCTGGAGGTCCTCGAGCGCCGCGTGCGCGGCGTGCTGGTGGCCCGCGAGTACGTCATGCTCGACTACGACATCCCCAGCGAGCTGCTCGAGAAGGCCGTCGAGATCACCCCGGGCCTGCAGTCGCCGACGGTCTCCCCGCTGCACGGCGGGGAATGGTCCGCCGTGCGCGCCATGGTGGATCGCCGCGCGGCCCACCGCATGATGGACGACCTCTATGACGCCGGCGCCCGCGCCATCCTGGTCACCGCCATCCAGGCCTGCCGCATCTGAGTCCTGGGATGTCCACCACCGAGCCGGCGCCGAGCGCGGGGGAGGTGCGGCCCACCCTCGTGATGCGGCCGCGGATGGTGCGCGTCGTCGCGTACCTCACCGGCGTGATCGTGCTGGGCGGTCTGACCGTCGGCGCCGTCATCATGCCCGGCTTCCTGATCGGCGGCCGGCTCGGTCTGGTGGCCGTGGGCGTGATGATCTTCTTCTTCTGCCATCTCGAGGCGTCCGTGCGCCTGGTCGCGCGGCCCTACGTGCTCGAGGTGCGCAACGTGTTCAGGGCCCGCACTCTCGAGTGGGCGGAGATCGTGGACATCAGCTTCCCGATGGGAGATCCCTGGGCGCATCTGGACCTGGCCGACGGCACGACCCTCGCGCTCAACGCCATCCAGCGCTATGACGGGAAGCGCGCCATCCGCACGGCGCACCGACTGCGTGCCCTGGTGCAGGAGCGCGGGGAGGCCCGTCCCTAGCTCGAGGCTGGTCCCTGGATCAGCGAGTGGGGATCAGGCCTGCCGCGCAGCGCCCGGCGAGGGCCGCGTAGCGGAAGGCCTCCGGATCCTCTCCGAGGCTGCGGCCCATGGTCGACAGCCGCACCGGCATCTCCTCGAGGGCATCGCGCAGCCCCTTGGCATCGATCTCGGCGAGCACGTGCTCGGTGCCCCGTGCCCGCGCAGGCTTGACGATCGAGGATTTCACCTGTTCACGTACTGACGCATGAAAAGCGTTGTAACGATGGTCTCGACGGGAGAGGATCGGCAGGTGCACCGGGGCGAGCGTCGCCCGGCCGTAGGTTGTCGCGGAGTGATGGGACAGGCCCCGATGGCGATCACGGGGATCCGCGTTGGAGACTCTCAGCGTCGCCACCGGCGCGCCGCCGAGCGCGGCCGCGGCATGGAGATGCTCGGCGGCCTGCATGCCCGAGAATCCCCAGCCGGTTCCTGTGCCCAGGTTCCCCGGCCCCTGGATCACGACGGCGATATCGCCGCCCACCACGTGCTTGGCCCCCAGCAGCGCCGAATGCACGGTGACCGCCTCGAGGTCGCCGCCGAAGGACTGCCCGGCGCTGATCACCGAGGCGAGCAGCCCCGCTTCCCGCAGGCGGGCGGCGCTGCGCGAGTAGGCGGCGGGCAGCGAGGCGCCGTCGGTGTGCACATAGACGATCTTCGCGCTGTGACGCTCGGCGCGGATGCCGGCGACGAGCGCGGGCAGGGACGAGTGGAGGTCCGCGACGAGCACCGGCATGCCGCCGAGATCCTCCGCACCCTGCATCGTCGCGTAGTGCTCACCCTCGGGGTCGTCGATCGCATCGACCATGGTCTGCATCGGCGTGTAGCGCGCCTTGACCATGTGGCCGGTGATCTCCTCCGGCGCGGGGAGCACATCCAGGCGTGCCACCACCAGGGCGTCCCCGCCGGTGCCGAGGCCACGTCGCAGTGCGTTGGTGTTCAGCAGCACCCTCTCTCCCACGGCCGGGGTGCCGGTCAGCTCCGGATAGGCGATCGCCGACACCGTCTCCGTCTCCGCAGAGGCATCCGCGCCGCGTCCGTCCCTCTCGATCTCGACCTGCAGGCGGTCCACCCCACGCCATGATGACCTCGAGCCGGTGACCGTTGCCCGTTCCCAGTGCAGCATGGGTCCAGCCTAGAGCCCTCGGAGCGCTTCGGCGGCTACGCTGGGCCGGTGGCCTCCAAGAGTGTGGAAAGACTTCTCAACGTCATCATGACGATCGGCTCGCGCCGCCGGATCGACCGCGCGAAGCTCTTCGCCGTGATCCCCGACTATGCGCGAGCGACCTCCGAGCAGGCCGCCGAGCGGATGTTCGAGCGCGACAAGGCGGCGATCCTCGAGCTCGGGCTCCCGCTGGTCACCGACCGCGACGTGCTCGACGAGAACACCGTCTACTACCGCATCGACGCCGCGGAGTCCGGCGCCGTCCTCGACCTCAGCACGCAGGAGTACACCGTGCTGCTGGCCGCGAGCCGCGCCTGGGACGATGCCGCCGCCGGGGGAGCGGCGCGCCGGGTGCGCTCGAAGCTGCTCAGCCTCGGTCACGACGCCGACCCGGATCTGCTGCGGCGCACCCCCCGAGGCGCGGTCGAGTCCCTGCCGGTGCTCTCGCCCCTGCTGGAGGCCGTCACCTCCGCCCGCTCCGTGAGATTCACCTATCGCGGCACCCAGGGTGCCCCGGCCGAGCGGTTCGTCGAGCCCTGGGTGGTCGGTGTCCACGACGGGCACTGGTACGTGCACGGCTGGGATCGCGACCGCTACGCGCCGCGCCTGTTCCGCGCCTCCCGCATCGAGTCGTTCCCGGTCGAGGGTCCTCCGGCCCTCGAGCCGCGTCCCGAGCGGACCGAGCTCGCGACCGTGCTGGACGCCCTGCAGGACAGCGACGACCGGGCCCGCGCCGTGCTCGAGGCGGCTCCGTTCAAGGCCCTCGCCCTGCGGGACCGGGCCGGAGCCCCGCTCGAGGCGACGCGCATCACGCTTCCCGACCTGCCTCGGCCCGCCGCCCGTCGGCTGCTGCTCGCGAACATCCGCTGGCTCGAGCTCGTGGAGCCCGCGGCCTGGCGCGCCGAGGTCGCCGAGGTGCTCGCGAACATCGCCGCGGCCCATGAAGGAGAGGGGGACACCTCCGGGATCGCGGCCGGCGCCGTGCGCACCGCGCCGCGGATCCGCACCACCCCGACCGGGAACGACACCCTCTCGAGGCTGATCTCCGAGGCGTCCTATGTGATGAGCCGCGGCGAGGTCGACCTCGACGAGCTGTCCTCCGCGCTCGGCATCTCCGAGAAGCAGCTGATCACCGACCTGCAGGTGCTCTTCGTCTGCGGGGACATGGGCACCGGCTGGGAGGACTTCATCGAGGCGGAGTGGGAGCAAGGGGTGGTGCGTGTGCGCAACGCCGAGCCCCTGCGTCGCGCGCTGCGGCTGAGCGCCGTCGAGATCACCGCGCTGCTGGCAGGCCTGGCCGCGCTCGAGCCCTCGGCCGGGGACACCGAGGGCATCGTGGCCAGCGCGCGGGAGAAGCTGCTCGCCGGTGTGACCGAGCAGGCGGGATCCGACGAGCCCGTCGAACCGCCCACCCGCGCCGAGCTCGCAGAAGCCGCGTCCGTGGACGAGATGGCCTCCCGCACCGCGGATCGCGCCGAGTCGATCCTGGCCGCGGTCCAGCAGGCGATCCAGGCCGACGACAGCGCCGAGGAGGCTGTGGGCTCTCGACTCACGATCCGCTACTCCTCGGTCGACCGCCCGGGCACCAGCGTGCGCCGGATCCGCCCGCTGCGTATCGAGACCGACGGATCGCGCTCCTACCTTCTCGCCGACTGCGAGCTCGCCGGGGCGAAGCGGAGGTTCCGCCTGGACCGGATCGTCGAGATCCTGCCCGACGCCACCGCGCAGGCCCGGCCGGACGTCGGGGAGGGGCCCAGCCTCGGAGGCCGCCTGGACGGCGATGTCTGGCTGCGCCTGGATCCGCCGGGGCAATGGGTCGCCGAGTCCTTCGGCGCTGCCGAGATGCGCGACGGGGACGGCGGCGTCCTCTATGCACGGCTGGACCGTCCGGTCCGGGCAGCGCTCGTGGACGCGGTGCTGGAGTCCTCCGGAGCGGTCGAGGTCCTGTCCCCGGCCAACCTGAGAAACACGATCGTGACCGTGGCGCAGGTCGCGGGCGCACGTCACACCCAGCAATAGCCGTTACTCTGGAACGGCCCGCCGAGCGGCGGGTCGGATCGCTCACCGAGCTGTCCGTCACGCGCCCCATCCACTGTGGGATGATGTGTGCGCCCGTGCAGATCGCGGCGCAGTTGAAAGGGAATTTCATGGGTATGTTCAAGAGCCCCTGGGCGATCGTCGTCGTGATCCTGGTCGTCGTGCTGCTGTTCGGCGCCAACAAGCTTCCCGGTCTCGCACGCAACATGGGCAAGTCCATGCGCATCTTCAAGACCGAGGTCGAGGAGATGCGCGGGGACGACAAGAAGGACGAGGACGACGACATCGACGAGCCTCGTCGCTCCGCCCGCGACGACCGTCCCCGTGACGACCGTCCGCGTGATGACCGTCAGTACAATCCCCGCGACGAGGCCGAGCACGAGCCCGTGCGCCCGCGCGAGGACGGCGACTCCTACCGCCGCGACTGAGCATCTCGTCGCACAATGACGTCATCGGGTCCGGGCGAGGAATCGCCCGGACCCTGAATGCTGGGAGGAAGCAGACCCGTGGCGAGTGATACGCAGGGACGTGAGCAGGACGCCAAGCGCCGCTCGCGCCGGGACCCCGAAGGCCGGATGGCTCTCGGGGAGCATCTCGTCGAGCTCCGCAACCGCCTGGTGATCAGCGCGATCACCGTGCTGCTCCTCGCGATCGTCGGCTGGTTCGTCTTCCCCTGGGTGTTCGAGGCGTTGAAGCGACCCTTTGCTCTTGCCTCGGAACAGGGGCTCAAGGCCAACTTGAATTTCCAGAGCATCGGAAGCGGTCTGAGCGTCAAGCTCCAGATGTCGGCGTATGTCGGCTTGCTGCTCTCCTCGCCGATGATCATGCTGCAGATCTGGCTCTTCGTGATGCCGGGCCTGCATAAGAACGAGCGCAAGTACGCGGTCGGCTTCTTCGGCTCCGCGATCCCGCTGTTCTTCATCGGCTGCGCCGCCGGCTACTGGGCCGTCAACCAGCTCGTCCCCGTGCTCCTGAGCTTCACGCCGGATGCCGACCAGGTCGAGCAACTGATCACGTACGACGAGTACTTGAACATGCTCGTGAAGACGATGCTCGCGTTCGGCATCGCCTTCGTGATCCCGGTGGTCATGGTGCTGCTGAACTTCCTCGGCATCGTCCGCGGCAAGACGATGCTCAAGGCCTGGCGCTGGATCATCTTCCTCAGCGTCCTGTTCACCGCCATCATGGTTCCCACTCCCGAGCCGATCACCCTCCTGGCGATGTCCGCGGCCATGGCGAGCCTCTTCTTCGCCGCCATCGTCATCGCCCTCCTCCACGACCGCCGCAAGGGCGTGGATGAGGAGGACGAGCTCGACGACGACCAGGCGAGCAGCCTCGACGATGGCCCCTCCTCGCTCGATGAGGACGACGGCCGGTGAGCAGACTCCGGGTCGGGCTGCTCTCGAACCCGACAGCGGCCCTGGGCACAGCTCGACGGGTCGGCCGGCAGGTCGGCGACCTGCTGCGGCTCGCAGGGATCTCGGTCGTGGACCTCTCCGGTCCCTCCGCGCACGTGGCACGGGCCCGGGCGGAGGAGGTGCGCGATACTCTCACCGCCCTCGTGGTCGTCGGCGGCGACGGCACCGTCGCCCTCGGCGCCGAGATCGTCGCCGGCAGCCCCGTCCGCCTGGGGATCGTCCCGGCCGGCAGCGGCAATGATCTGGCTCGGGCCCTCGGCCTGCCCCTGAACGACCCGGAGGAATCCACCCGGATCCTCCTGCATGCCCTCTCGCGCCCCGTGGTCACGGTCGACGCCATCGAGGTGGTCTCCACCGGGGAGCACGCCCTGCCTCACCGCTCCATCGCGCTGGGCAATGTGAACCTCGGCTTCGACGCGCTGGTCAACGCCCGTGCCAACAGCTCCCAGCACTCCCACACCGTGCGCTACAAGACCGCCGTCCTGCGGGAGCTGCCCGCCTTCAAACCCTTCCCCTACTGGATCGAGGTCGACGGCGGCCCGCGCCAGGAACTCGACGCGTCGATCGTCACCATCAGCAACTCCGGGATCTTCGGCGGCGGGATGCGCATCGCCCCCCAGGCCCGCCTGGACGACAGCTCGCTCGAGCTGATCACGCTCGAGGGGATCGGCCGTGCCGAGCTGCTCAGATTCTTCCCGCGGGTCTTCCGCGGCACCCATACGTCCGTCCCCGGCTTCGCGATCCGACCAGTCCGCGAGGTCACGATCGGGCTGCGCCATGGACGAGCTCTGCGCGCCTACTCCGACGGGGAGGCCCGCACCCTGCTTCCCCTCACGGCCCGGATCCTGCCCGGGGCTGTGAGGCTCCTGGCCGATCTCACCCCGGAGGATGCCTCATGACCTCTCCCTCTGAGCAGTACGCCCGCTGGGCGGCGGAAAAGGAGCTCGCGGCTTCCGAGCTCGGCGCCTTCACCGACCGGTACGAGTTCGCGCTCGACGACTTCCAGCTCTCCGGATGCCGGGTCCTCGAGGGCGGCAGCTCCGTGCTCGTCGCCGCGCCGACGGGGGCCGGCAAGACGGTGGTCGGGGAGTTCGCCGTGCACCTGGCGATCGCGCACGGTCGCAAGGTCTTCTACACCGCTCCCATCAAGGCGCTGTCGAACCAGAAGTTCGGCGAGCTGGTCGACTGGCTCGGCCACGACCGGGTCGGCCTGCTGACCGGTGACACCTCGATCCGGCCCGATGCCGACGTCGTGGTCATGACCACCGAGGTGCTGCGCAACATGCTGTACGCCGACTCGTCCCTGCTGGAGGGACTCGGCTTCGTGGTGATGGACGAGGTGCACTACCTGGCCGATCGCCTGCGCGGCCCGGTGTGGGAAGAGGTCATCATCCACCTCGACCGCTCGGTGCAGCTGGTGGCCCTCTCGGCGACGGTCTCCAACGCCGAGGAGTTCGGCGCCTGGCTGCAGGAGGTGCGCGGTGCCACCGAGATCGTCGTCTCCGAGACGAGGCCGGTGCCGCTGTGGCAGCACGTCGTCATCGGTGACGAGCTGATGGACCTCTTCGTCGACGCCGACGGGGAGGCCGTGGTCTCCCACGGCCCCGGCGTGCGCGGCGACCGGCAGGTCAATCCGGAGATCGAGCGGATCACCTCCTTCTCGCTCCCCGTCGACGAACGCTCCGGCGGCCCCCGGGGCCGGGCGCCCGGCGGCCGCAAGGGCACCCGTGGACGGCACCGCCCGCGCGGCTCCGGCCAGCACAGGCCTCCGCATCTGCGCAAGGGCGGCGGGCCCGGCAGCGCCCAGGGGAGCACGGTCCCGCGGCCGGCCCGTCGGCCCGAGGTGATCGAGATGCTCGACGACGCCGATCTGCTGCCGGCGATCATGTTCATCTTCTCCCGGGCCGGCTGCGAAGGGGCGGTGCAGCAGTGCACGCGCGCCCGACTGCGACTGACCGACGAGACCGAGCGCCGCGAGATCCGCCGCGTGCTCGATGACCGCCTGGACGGCATCGGCGTCGAGGACGAGGACGTCCTGGGGATCCCCGCCTTCCGTCGGGCCGTGCTCGACGGCTACGCCGCCCACCACGCCGGGATCCTGCCGCTGCTCAAGACGGTGGTCGAGGAGCTGTTCGCCCGCGGCCTGCTCAAGGCCGTCTTCGCGACGGAGACCCTCGCGCTGGGCATCAACATGCCGGCCCGCTCCGTGGTGCTCGAGAAGCTCGTGAAGTTCAACGGGGTCGAGCACGCGGACCTCACCCCGGGGGAGTACACCCAGCTCACAGGGCGCGCGGGCCGCCGTGGCATCGACACCGAGGGGCACGCGATCGTGGTCGCGGGCGGCCGGTTCGACGCCCACGCCGTCGGTTCCCTCGCCTCCCGTCGCACCTACCCGCTGCGCTCCGCCTTCCGGCCCACGCCGAACATGGCGGTCAACCTCCTGGACCGCTTCGACCTCTCCAGAGCCCGCGAGACGCTCGAGACCAGCTTCGCCCAGTTCCAGACGGACCGCTCCGTGGTGGGCCTGGCGCGTCGCGCCCGCGAGCTCGAGGACACCGCAGAGTCCTATCGCGAGGCCGTCACCTGCGACCGGGGCGACCTCTCGGAGTATGCGGAGATCCAGGAGCGGATCACCGCGAGGGAGAAGACCCTCTCGCGGGCCCGCGCCGCCGCCGACGGCGACCGCACCCGGTCCGTGCTCGGCTCGCTGCACCGCGGTGACGTGATCGCGCTTCCCGGAGGCAAGCGCCGCGGCTACGCGGCCGTGCTGGGCGTGGACCGCCACGTGCTCGGCGGCCCCCAGGTCGATCTGCTCGACACCGAGGGCCGTCGGCGCAGCCTGCGACCCGGCGACGTCCCGTCCCCGCCCGCGGTCATCGACTCCCTGCGCCTGCCGAGCCAGGATTCGCTCGGCAGCGGCAAGGTGCGCAAGGACACCGCCGCCGCGCTGCGCCGGTCCCTGTCCGGGCGCGACGACCCTCGCCGCGAGGTCCGCGCCCGCGTCGACCGCACCCCGTCCACCGCCGCGAACGACGAGGAGCTGCAGCGGCTCAAGGCAGCTCTCGCAGAGCACCCCTGCGCCGACTGCCCGGAGCTCTCCTCCCATCTGCGCTGGGTGGGGCGCTGGCGCAAGGCCCGCCTCGATCTCAGCGGCGTGCAGCGCCGCATCGAGGGACGAACGAGCTCACTGGCCCGTCAGTTCGACCGGCTCACCGACCTGCTGCAGGAGCTCGGCTATCTGGAGCGCGAGGGCGAGGAGCTCGTCCCCACAGCCAGCGGCCTGCGGCTGCGGCACCTGTTCAGTGATCGGGATCTGCTGATCGCGGAGTGCATCGAGCACGGCGCCTGGCAGGGGCTGGACCCGGCCGGTCTGGCCGCGGTGGTCTCAGCGGCCGTCCACGAGGCCCGTCGGGACGACCGCGCCCCGGAGGCCATCGCGGACCCGGCGGTCGACGCCGCCCTGGCCGCGTCCGCCCGGATCGCCGCCGACCTGCAGGTCGCCCAGTCCCGCCACGGGCTCGACGCGACTCCGCCCCCGGATCCCGCGATCTCGGCGATCGTGCACCGCTGGGCCCGCGGGGACCACTTCGCCGCCGCCCTGAACGGGAGCGATCTGCCTCCCGGTGACTTCGTGCGCCATTGCCGGCAGGTCATCGATCTGCTGTCCCAGCTCACCGGTGACCCGCAGCTCGGTGCCGCGGCACGGGCGGCGATCGGGTCCGTGCGCCGGGGGCTGGTCGCCCAGGAGATCGATCGATGAGCTTTCTCCCAGGCGGGCACGACATCCTGGGGGACGTGACCGAGACCGACCGCGCCGCTCAGCCCATCCAGCCAGCCCAGCCCGTGCTCTACACCGGCATCGTGCTCTACAGCAGCCAGGATCCCGAGGCCTCGGCGATGCTCGTCTCCGGCGGTCTGATCGCCTGGACGGGCCCCGAGGACACCGCCCGGGTGATCCATGACGGTGCACAGATCGTCGATGCCACCGGCTGCCTGATCACTCCCGGGTTCGTCGATGCCGCCGCCACTGCCGACGGCTCGGCGCCGGATCCCGGCACGGAGGCGTCAGCGGCCGCCCGGGGGGTCGTGCTGCGCCTGCCCGGTCCGACGGGGGAGCGGGAGGGCGTGCGGGTCATCGCCCCGGCCACCGAGGACGCCGACTATCTCGACCTGGCCTCTGCCGGGGTCCCGGTCGCGTTCGGCTCCGCCGGTGATCCCGACGCCGCCGACCCCTGGGACTGGGTGCGCGGCGCCACTCGTCGGCCGCCCGCTGACCAGCGGATCAGCGACCGCGCCGCCTTCCTCGCGGCCTCCCGCGGAGGCCAGCGGGTCGCCGGTGCCCGGCATCCGGGCACCCTGCAGACGGGCATCGAGGCGACCTTCGTGATCTGGGAGCCGTGGGATCTCACCGTCCAGTCCCGTGCCGAACGGGTCGACTCCTGGTCCACGGATCCCCGTTCCCGCACGCCGCTGCTGCCGGACCTGGATCTGGGCACCCCTCGGGCACTGCGCACCGTGGTCGGGGGGCGGATCGTCCACGACCGGCTCGGGCAGGGGAGGGCATGACGCCGCAGCCCCGGGACGACGTCGATCCGACGCCCTGGCCCGCGGCGCTGATCTGCGGGGCGGCGGGCGGCCTGGCTGCACTGGCCGCCTTCCCGCCGTACGGGATGTGGATGCTGCTGCCCGTCTCGTTGGCCCTGCTCTCGGCGGCCCTGCTCACCCGGTCCGGGTGGGTCGCGGCGCTGGCCTCGCTCGCCTGGGGCGTCGCCTTCTTCGTCCCGCTGACGGCCTGGGCGAACACCTATGCCGGCACAGCGCCCTGGATCGCACTGGGTGTCTTCGAGGCCCTGTTCATCGTCCTGTTCGGCCTGCTGGCCCGCCTCGTGCTGGTGCGTCGCGGTCTGTGCCCCACCTCGGCGCTGGTGGTCTCCGCCCTCTGGGTCGGGGTCGAGACGCTGCGCAGCCACGCCCCCTGGGGCGGCCTGCCCTGGGGCGCCTCCGCCTTCGCCCTCGGCGACTCGCCGCTGCTGAACCTCGGCCCGTGGATCGGTATGGCCGGCCTCTCCTTCGTGGTCGCCTTCCTGGGACAGATGATCCTGCACGGTGCGCTGTCGCTGCTGGGGCGCCGTCACCGCGGCCTGACCGGCTTCGCCGGGGTCTGGCCCTTCGCGCTGGCCGTCGCAGCGATCCTGGCGACCGTCGTGGTCCCGCACCCTGTCAACCGCGCCCCGGTGGACCGGCCCACGATGACCGTCGCCGGGATCCAGGGCTCCATGGACCGGATCGATCCCGCCACGATGATCATGCCGGACGACGTGTTCGAGAACCATCTCGCCGTCACCCGCTCCCTGATCGAGTCGACCTCTCTCGAGGGCCGGCAGCTGGACCTGATCGTCTGGCCCGAGGACTCCACCGGCTATGACCCCCGGCAGGACCCCTGGATGGCGGACCAGCTGACCGCAGCCGCGGCCGACGCCGGAGCCCCCGTCCTCATCGGCACCCAGGCCGCGGTCGGGGAGTCCGAGCGCCTGAACCAGTCGGTGCTCTACACCTCCGACGGATCCACGCCGTACGCCTACTCCAAGCGGCATCCCGTCCCCTTCGGCGAGTACGTCCCGTTCCGCGACTTCTTCCGGACGCTGTCCGACAAGGTCGATCTCGTCTCCCGGGACATGATCCCCGGCGAGGAGGTCGGGGTCATGGACATGGGCGAGCTCGGAGCGGGCGAGGACTCCGTCGGCGTGCTGATCTGCTTCGAGATCGCCTACGACAACCTGGTCACCGACGCCGTCGACTCCGGCGCCGAGGTGATCGTGATCCAATCCAACAACGCCCTCTTCGGCGATTCCCACGAGGCGATCCAGCAGCTCGCCGAGGCGAAGGTGATGGCGGTGGTCTCCGGCCGCAGCGTCGTCCACGTCTCGACCGTCGGCCAGTCCGCGATCTTCACCCCCGAGGGCCGACGGCTGGACTTCGTGGGTCATTGGGAGCAGGGTGCGGTCCTCGCCGACGTGCCTCTGCGCACCGGGATCACCCCGGCCGTCGCCGGCGGCCCCTGGATCGCCGTGGGGATCTCCGCCCTCGGTCTCCTCGGCCTGCTGGGCGCCCTCTCCGGCCGACGACGCGCGCTTGCCCCGGCCCCCGCCCGCCGACGCCCGAGGAGCTGACCGTGCGACCCTCCACCGCCCCGCTGCCGCCCACCCTCGTCGTGATCCCCACCTATGACGAGCGCGAGGCGCTGCCCGGCACGCTCGCCCGACTGCGCGCGGCGGTGCCCGCCGCCCATGTGCTCGTCGTCGACGACTCCTCGCCCGACGGCACCGGGGACTGGGCCGATGACGTCGCCGCCCGGGACGAGAACGTCCACGTCCTGCACCGCGCGGGCAAGGAAGGTCTCGGACCCGCTTATCTGGCCGGCTTCGCCTGGGGTCTCGAGCGGGGCTACGAGCAGCTCGTCGAGATGGATGCGGATGCCTCCCACCGCCCCGAGCAGCTGCCGTCCCTGCTCGAGGCCGTGCGGCGCGGGGCGGATCTGGCGATCGGTTCGCGCTGGATGCCCGGCGGCCACGTGCACGACTGGCCGCTGCGCAGACTGCTGCTCTCGCGCGGGGCGAACGTCTACGTGCGGGCGGCGCTGGGGCTCGGGGTCCGCGATGCGACCGCAGGCTTCCGGGTGTTCCGGGCCGAGCTGCTGCAGGGGCTCGTGCACGGCGACGTCGCGTCCCAGGGGTACTGCTTCCAGGTCGACATGACACGTCGGGCCCGGGCCGCGGGAGCCGTGATCAGCGAGGTGCCCATCGATTTCGACGAGCGCACCGAAGGGGCCAGCAAGATGTCCCCGCGCATCGTGCGCGAAGCGCTGGTGCTGGTCACGCTCTGGGGACTCTCACACCGCACCCAGCAGGCTCTGAACCTCCTGCGTTAATCTGGGTGACCCCGAGAGCCACAGGAAGGGATCTCGTATGAGCACCGCACCGGGCGCCGCCCCTCGCCCCACCGCAGAGACCTCCGGGTCCACCCGCAGCAGCTCGCGCTGGGGAAGGCTGCTCCCCGCCGCGATCGTCGTGCTGGGCCTGCTCGAGCTCACGATCCTCGTGCTCATCGGCGTCAACACCAGCCTGTGGTGGTCGGTGCTGATCATCGCTATCGGGTGGGTGATCGGCGTGGCCCTGCTGGTCGCCGCCGGACAGCAGTCCTTCGTCCGGCTGCGCTCCCTGGTGCGGGCCGTGCGTGGTCACGGGGACATCCAGGACCACCTCTCGCGCCCCGCCTTCACGCTGCTCTCGGCCGTGTTCTTCTTCTTCCCCGGGATCCTCACCGATCTCATCGGACTGGTGCTGCTGGTGACCCCGGTGCAGCGCAGGTCGGTCGCGGCGATGGGCCTGGGCGGCGGATCCGCCGGTGCGCGCAGGGTGCTCTACCGCCGCTCCGGGGAGGGAGTCATCGACGGGGAGATCATCCTGAACGCACAGAAACCGCCGCGCGGCGGCGACGACAGCACCCCGCCGACCATCTCGCAGGGCTGACCATCTCGCAGGGCTGAGCCTCGTCGCCCGGCACGGCTGCAGACAGCACAGCGCCCCCGCTCCGCCATCACGGCAGGAACGGGGGCGCTGTCCGTGCAGCGTCTCAGAGGTTGCGGCGCTGGTGCAGCTTGCCGGCTCGCAGGAGCGCGAGACGCTGATCGAGGAGCACCTGCAGGTCCTCCTCGCTGCGACGCTCGAGCAGCATGTCCCAGTGGGTGCGGATGGGCTTGCCGGGCTTCAGCTCCGGGCGCTCGTGGTCACGCAGCAGCGCGGAGGCGCCGCAGCGGCACTCCCAGACGGCCGGGACATCCGCCTCGACCGAGAAGGGGAGGACGATCGTGTGTCCGTTGGGGCAGTCGTAGACCGACTCCTGACGGGGTGCGGCGAGGACGCCTTCGTCGGTCTCCATGGAGAGGGAGCCCAGTCGGGTGCCTCGGAGGCTGCGGCTGTTCATGCGGTTCTCGCTTCCTGCCGGGGGATGGTGGTGGGCGGGCGGGGTCCCGCCCGATGAGGTCTATGGGGTGACAACGCCCGAGGGCCCGGAAATGTTCCGCGGTGTCGAGGAGCGCTCACTCGCCGTCGATCAGCTCGGAGAGCAGATCGACACGATTGCTGATAATACCATCCACCCCGTTGACCAGGAGATTCCGCATGGTCACAGGGTCATCGACGGTCCACACATGCACCTCGCAGCCCGCGCGATGGGCGGCGGCGACGTTGGCCGCGGTGACGATCGGCAGCCCCTGGTAGCTCTCGGGCACCTGGAGCGCCGCATAGGGGGCCAGGAGCCGCCGGATGAGAGCATCCGGGGCCTCGGCGGCCCGGGCGGCCAGGAAGGACGCGATGACGGGGCGCGCCGGGCTCCGCACCGGAAGGATCCCGGTGGCGGCCTGCACGGTCCGCACCGTGCGGCGCACGACGGCGTGGTCGAAGCCGGCGATGCACACGCGGTCGGCGCTGCGCGTGCGGGCGATCGCCGCGACGGCCGGTCCGATCGCAGAGGCCGCCTTGACATCGATGTTGATCGGCACGTCCCGGAAGGTCCCAAGCACGTCCTCGAGCATCGCGAGGGGCTCGTCCCCGCTCAGGCGCACCGCCCCAGCCTCGGCGGCGGTGAGCTCGTCGATCCGTCGCTGATCCCCGGCAAGGCGGGCCAGGTCCTCGTCGTGCACGGCCAGGGCCAGTCCGTCGGAGGTGGCGCGAGTGTCTGTCTCGAGCATGTCCGCGCCGGCGGCCAGGGCCGCCTCGAAGGCGCGCAGGGTGTTCTCGGGGACGTCCAGCGCGAGTCCGCGATGGGCGATGCGGCGCGGTCGGGGTCCGGGCAGGAACCGGGAACCGGGGGCCGGGGGACGATCACCCGTCCCGGTGGTCGATGAGTGCATCTTCTTCCTCCTCGTCCTGACCGCGCGGCCGAGAATGGGCGGCCCGGCGCGGTCGATGATCGGTGGTGGTGCGGGCAGGAGCACCCTCGTCTGCGGTGCCGTCGGCGCTCGCGCCCTCGCCCTCGGCCTCGTCCAGGTCCTGGATCGTGCGCCGCGTGCGATAGATCAGCGCCGCCGGGAAGAACAGGGCGAAGATCCACCATTGGAACGCATAGGAGAGGTGGGGGCCGAGCCCGGTCTCGGGGTCCGGCAGCGCCGCGGGCCGCGGGTCGGACGGATCCTCCGCCTCGAGGTCGCCGTACGCGCCGCGGACGAGGGTCCCGTCGTGCTCCGGCAGCAGGCCGTCGATCTGCGGAGGGTTGACGGAGTGGACCTGGCCCGGGGGGATCTCCCGGTCCAGCGTCGGCTCCGCGGGCCGCAGCCGCACGGTGATCTCCTGCTCGCCCTCGGGGACCGGTGGTGCGGAGACGGGCTCGGAGACATCTCCCTGGGAGGTCACCCAGCCGCGCACGACGAGCAGGGTGGTCCCGTCCTCGGTGCGGTAGGGCACCAGCTGCCAGAAGCCGACCTGGCCGTCGAGCTGGCGGTTGCGCACGTACAGCAGGCACTGCGCATCGGTGCAGTAGCTGCCGCGGAGGGTGACCGGGGTCCAGTCGTCCTCCGGGGCGAGCGCCGACTCCGGGGAGGGGAGGACGTCCTGGAGAGGCACCGGCTCCGCGTCGAAGTTCGCGTGGATGACGTCGGCGACATCGCGCTTGTGCTCGAAGCGCCCGAACTGCCAGAACCCGAGGCCGATGCAGAGCGCGGAGGCGAGCAGCACGGCGAGCACGGCGAACAGGGTCTCACGGCTGACGAGGACGCGCCGGAGGGTGGAGCGTCGGGTCATCCGAGGACCGGCGCATCCGTCGCGCTCCCGGCGGCGAGCATCGAGACCTCGTGGATCCCGTGGTCCATGAACCCGGCGGATTCGGCGATCCTGCCCGGGAGGTCCTCGATCGCGAAGTCGACCAGCAGCACGAACATCACGGCGGTCAGCGCGGCGAGCACGAAGCCGAGGGCGGTCACCGTGATCGTCACGCCCAGGCGGAGCTTCGGGCGGTTCCTGACCGGCTTCGCCGGCGGGAAGCCGTAGTCCTCGTCCTCGAGATGGTTGTCGGACCACATGCCGGGGTTGATCACGGAGACGGGATAGGTCTCCACCCGCTCCCGGGGCCGGGCGCCGCTGGCCGGGACGTCCTCGGAGTCCAGCAGCGGAGAGCCGCCGGTTCCCTCAGCGGCCTCCGGCACCCACAGCCGCCACCCGGCCGGGATCGGGCCCCAGGTGTACTGGGGTCGGAAGTCCGCCGGCGGGTTCCATCCGTCATGCGGTGGTTCCGGCCAGTTCGGCGGGGGGTTGAAACGCTGGGTCACGCAGGGATGTCCCAGGTGTACACGTCGACGTAGTTGTCGTACTGGAGCGTGTTGCCCCCGGCTCGCACGAAGTCGTAGAGGAGGACGATGGTGTAGGTCTCGCCCTTCGTGAACTCGTAGCTCGAGTCGTAGTCGCGACCCGAGTTCGCGAGCCCGTAGCTCTCCGAGGATTCGTCCACCGCGCCGCCGTACGGGGTCATCACCTGGAAGTAGTAGGCCGGGAACGCCATCTGGCCCTCGGTGACGGTCAGCTCGGCGGTGACGACGAGGTACTCGCCGTTCTTCGCCTTCTCGACGGTGCCGCCGTAGCTGCTGGGGAGATCCTCGGCCTTCTTCCATTCCGTCTGGACGGCGAGGCTCCCGGAGCCGTTCTCTCCGGTGATCTCCTTCGCCTCGGCGGCATCACCGATCGCGGGCAGGTCAGTGGTCGGCTCCGGCGAGACCGGCTCCTCGGAGTCGGAGGTGCTCTCCTCCTCGGGAGTGGTCTCCTCCTGGGAGGTGGTGGTCTCCCCGTCACCGCCGGCGGTCTTGGAATCGTCGCGGAACAGGAAGATGCCGCCGACGACCGCGACGATCAGCGCGACGACGAGGAACAGCACGATGCAGCCGACCCACCAGAAGCGGGCGATCGCCCCCTTCTTGGGAGCCTCCCCGGTGGCGGTGGTGGCGGTCCACCCCGAGTCCGTCGCCGGGCTGCCCGCCATCGAGTTCGCGGAATCCTGGCCGAACGCGGGTGACGCCGGGTAGTCGGACCCGGAGGGAGTGCCATAGCCCTGGTGCTGCTCGTCGTATCCGGCCGTCTGCGCGGACGCCGGGGACCCATAGGGAGCAGGGGACCCGTACGGAGCGGGCGCAGCGGTCCCGTACGGCTCAGCGTCCGCCACCGGCTCCGCCGACTCGTACGGGGCCTGCTGGGCCAGATCGGCCTCGAGGTCCGGTCCCGGGTACTCATCGGTCGCAGGAGCCTCAGCGTCCTGTGCAGAAGGATCCTGCTCGGGAGCGCCCGAGACCACGGTCCCGGCCTCCGATGCGTCCTGGGCGGCCTCCGCCTCCTGAGACGGCGACGGGACGGGCTGCTCGTCCTCCGGAGCGGAGGAGATCACGGTGCCGTCGTCGGAGTCGTCGGAGTCGTCGGAGTCCGGCATGTCCTGGGGCTCAGCATCCCCCGGCACGGACGGCTGCTGCGCCGGCCCGGCGGCAGGCGCCTGATCCTCCTCCTGGATCCAGAAGTTCCAGCCCTCCGGCGCGGGTCCCCACGACGGATCCGGCTGCCATCCCGGAGGCGGGCTCCAGGAGGCATCGTCGATCTGCCAGTTCGGCGGAGGATTGAAGCGATAAGCCATCTGGATAGCACCTTCCGAGGCTGAAGTTCGTGGCCGGGCTTCCCCCCAAGGATCCCGGTGTGGTCTTGCCCGTATCGTAGAGCACTGCGGCCTGCCGAGACTGCATGGTGCATCTCGGGGCCCACCCCACGAAAAGTTCTCCGCAATCCCGCAAGGAGCCCAGATGTCCGACGCCATCACCGAGCCGCGCAGTGTCCTGATCACGGGAGGCAGCCGGGGAATCGGCTACGCCATCGCCGAGGAGTTCCTGCGCCGTGGCGACAAGGTCGCGGTCACCAGCCGCTCCGGGCAGGGCGGCCCTGAGGGCGCGCTCACCGTCGCCGCGGAGGTCACCTCCGGCGAGAGCCTCGACGCCGCGGTCAAGGCCGTCGAGGAGGCTCACGGGCCGATCGAGGTGCTCGTCGCCAACGCCGGGGTCACCGATGACCAGCTGCTGCTGCGGATGAGCGACGAGTCCTTCGAGACCGTCCTGGACACGAACCTCACCGGGTCCTTCCGCACCGTCAAGCGGGTCATCAAGTCCATGATGCGCAAGAAGAAGGGGCGCATCGTGCTGATCGGCTCGGTGGTGGGCCTCTACGGCTCGCCGGGACAGGTCAACTATGCGGCGTCCAAGGCCGGTCTGCTCGGCATCGCCCGGGCCACCACCCGGGAGCTGGGTTCGCGCGGCATCACCGCGAACGTCGTCGCCCCCGGCTATATCGACACCGAGATGACCGCGGCGCTGGCTGAGGACGTGCAGGCCTCCTACAAGAAGGCGATCCCGGCCGGTCGCTTCGCCGACCCCGAGGAGGTGGCCCGCGTGGTGGCCTTCATCGCGAGCGACGAGGCGTCCTACATCTCCGGTGCCGTGATCCCCGTCGACGGCGGCCTCGGCATGGGACACTGATCCGGTTCCCCGGTCCGAGGACCGCACCCCACAACGAAGGCGTGAACGTACCCCCATGTCATCTTCCGACCCCGCCAGTCGCCTCCTGCTGCTGATGCGTCACGGCAAGGCGGACGCCGGCTCCGGACAGCCGGACCACGAGCGTCCCCTCGCCGAGCGCGGGCTCACCCAAGCACGACTGGTGGGGGAGTACCTCGCCTCTCAGAACGTGCACCTGGCACAGGTCCTCGTCTCCGACTCGCTGCGCACCACGCAGACCTGGCAGGCCGTCCTCTCGCAGATGCCGGGCTTCGACGGCGCCGTGTCCTTCGAGGACGAGATCTACCTCGGCGGGGTCGGCGAGGTCGTCAACCTCCTGCACGGGGTCGACGACCAGCACGGCGCCGTGATGGTCATCGGCCACGAGCCGACGATGGCCTCGCTCATGGCACTGATCGGCGACGACGACTCCGATCCCGGTTCCGTCGCACAGGCACGGCTGGGCATGCCCACCGGCGGCATGGGAGTGCTCTCGGGACGCCTCGAGCACTGGTCGGACCTCGGGGAGGACTCCCTCACGCTGCACACCATCGTGCGCCCCTGAGAGGTCCTCTCAGCGGGCCGCGGCGAGCAGGTGCGGCCAGGCGTCCAGCAGGGACTCCCCGTCGAGGGCCACGTCGGCCACCTCGCGCAGGGTCGGCTTCGCCCGGAAGGCGATCCCGGTCCCCGCGGCCTGCAGCATCTCGCGGTCGTTGGCGCCGTCGCCCATGGCGACGATCCGTGCGGCGGGGACGTCGTAGGTGGTGGCCAGCTCCTCGAGCATGCGCCGCTTCGCGGCGCCGTCGATGATCGGGCCCGACACCTTCCCGGTGAAGTGGCCGTCCACGATCTCGAAGCGGTTCGCGAGCACATGATCGATGCCGCTGTTCGCGGCCAGCTCGTCGATCACCTCGTGGAATCCTCCGGAGACGAGAGCCGTGATCCAGCCGTCGGCCTTCGCACGGCGCACCAGCTCGAGCACTCCCGGCGTGGGCACCAGCACCTGGCGCACCTGCTCCAGGACCGACTCGTCGAGCCCCTCGAGCAGCGCGACCCGGGCGCGCAGCGACTGCGCGAAATCGAGCTCCCCGCGCATCGCGGCGGTGGTGATCTCCTCGACCTGATCACGCACCCCGGCATGCTCGGCGACGAGCTCGATGACCTCCTGGGTCAGGAAGGTCGAATCGACGTCGGAGACCAGCAGCCCGGTGACCGCCGGGCTGCCGGATGCTGCGGCGGTCACGGTTCGAGGACCGTGCCCTTGCCGATCACGGTGATCCCGGAGTCGGTGACCACGAAGCCGCGGGCCCGGTCCTTCGCGACGTCCAGACCGATCTGGGTGCGCGGCGGCACCACGACGCCCTTGTCGATGATCGCGCGGTGGATCTGGCAGTGGCGGCCGATGGACACGTCGTCCATGATCACCGAGTCCGAGATGCTGGACCAGGAGTTCATCCGCACCCCGGGGGAGACCACCGAGTTCGACACCTGGGCCCCGGAGATGACCACTCCGGGCGAGATCAGGGAGTCCACCGCCGTGCCCACACGGCCCGGGCCGGCGTGCACGAACCTCGCGGGCGGCTCGTTGCGGTGGCCGGTGTAGGTGGGCCAGTCATAGTTGTAGAGGTTGAACACGGGGTGGATCGAGATCAGATCCATGTGCGCCTCGTAGAACGCGTCCAGCGTGCCGACGTCGCGCCAGTAGTCGCGGTCGCGGTCGGTGGAGCCGGGCACGACGTTGTGGATGAAGTCGTAGACGCCGGCGGAGTCCTGGTCCACGAAGTAGGGGACGATGTCGCCGCCCATGTCGTGCTTGCTGTCGTCGTCCTCGGCGTCGCGCGTGACGGCCTCCATGAGGGCGTCGGCGGTGAAGACGTAGTTGCCCATCGACGCGAGGACGGAGCCGGGATCGTCGGCGAGCCCCTCGGTCACCGTCGGCTTCTCGACGAAGGCCTTGATCGTGGTGGGGTCTGACGGATCCGTCTCGATCACGCCGAACTGGTCGGACTGCTCGACCGGCTGGCGGATCGCGGCGACCGTGCAGGCCTTGCCGGATTCGATGTGCGCATCGACCATCTGGGAGAAGTCCATGCGGTAGACGTTGTCGGCGCCGACGACGACCACGTACTCCGGCTTCTCGTCATGGATGAGGTTCATCGACTGGTAGATCGCGTCCGCAGAGCCGCGGAACCAGTGCTTGCCCATGCGCTGCTGGGCGGGCACCGGGGCGACGTAGTTGCCCAGCAGCGAGCTCATGCGCCAGGTCTGCGCGATGTGCTTGTCCAGCGAGTGCGACTTGTACTGGGTCAGGACGACCATCCGGAGATAGCCGGAGTTCGCGATGTTCGACAGCGCGAAGTCGATCAGGCGGTAGATGCCCCCGAACGGCACAGCGGGCTTGGCCCGGTCGAGGGTCAGCGGCATCAGCCGCTTCCCCTCACCGCCGGCGAGGACGATGGCGAGGACCTTTTTGGACGACATAATGCGAGGATAGACCAGACGTGGCACTGGTCACGCCCCCTCGGGGATTTTCGGACGCTCGCTGGAAGCCTGAAGCACGAAGGAGTCGGACATGCGCGTGGATCTGTTGACGAAGGAGTACCCGCCCGAGGTCTACGGAGGTGCCGGGGTGCACGTCGCCGAGCTGACCCGGGTGCTGCGTCCGTCCATCGACGTGCGGGTCCGGGCGTTCGGTGCGGAGCGTGAGGAGGAGGGCACCTCCTCCTACAGCGCGCCGGCCGAGCTCGAGGGCACCAACGCCGCCCTCTCGACGCTGGGCACCGACCTGCTCATGGCGGCCGACTGCGCCGGGGCGGACCTCGTCCACTCCCACACCTGGTACGCGAACTTCGCCGGGCACATGGCCTCGCTGCTGCACGGGGTGCCGCACGTGCTCTCCGCGCATTCGCTCGAGCCGCTGCGTCCCTGGAAGGCCGAGCAGCTCGGCGGCGGCTACCGCGTGAGCTCCTTCGCCGAGCGCACCGCCTATGAAGGGGCGGCCGGCGTCATCGCCGTCTCCGGCGGCATGCGCGAGGACATCCTGCGCGCCTATCCCTCGGTCGACCCCGACAAGGTCCATGTTGTCCACAACGGGATCGACATCGAGGAGTGGTCCCCGAACCCCGAGACCTCCGCCCTGACCTCGCGAGGCATCGACCCGGACGCTCCCACGATCGTCTTCGTCGGCCGGATCACCCGTCAGAAGGGCCTGCCCTACTTCCTGCGCGCCGTGCGCGAGCTGCCCGCCGACTGCCAGGTGGTGCTGTGCGCCGGCGCCCCGGACACCCCGGAGATCGCCGCGGAGGTCGACGGCCTCGTCGGCGAGCTCCACGCCGAGCGCGGCAACGTGCATCTGATCACCGAGATGCTGCCCCGCCACGAGCTCACCCAGATCCTCACCCACGCCACCACCTTCGTGTGCCCCAGCGTGTACGAGCCGCTGGGCATCGTGAACCTCGAGGCGATGGCCTGCGGCACCCCGGTGGTCGCCTCCGCCACCGGCGGCATCCCCGAGGTCGTGGCCGACGGGGAGACCGGCTACCTGGTGCCGCTCGAGCAGGTCACCGACGGCACCGGCACGCCGGTCGACCCCGACCGCTACGTCGCGGACCTCACCGCGGCGCTCGTGAGGATGGTCTCGGACCCGGAGCGGGCCCGCGAGATGGGCGAGGCCTCCCGGCATCGCGCCGCCGAGCACTTCTCGTGGACCTCGATCGCCGAGCGCACGCTCGAGGTCTACAGGACGGTCATCGCGCAGGGCGTCTGATCAGGAGGCGATCCGCTCGACGGCCTCGATGAGCGCCCCGCGGGCGACATCGTGCAGCTCGTCGAGCAGCCCGCGCCGGGCGAGCGCCTCGGCCAGGTGCACGGTGTGCCCGTGCCCGTCGTCGATCTCGGACCGGGTCAGCAGGAGCGTGCGCGCGGCGAGCACCAGCAGATGTGCGTCCCCTGCGTCGACATGGCGGGGGAGAGCCGTCGAGATCCAGGTGGCCGGGATCCTGGCCGGCTCCACCGGCTCGTCCGGCACCAGATCCAGCTCGATGCTGCCGTCGGCCGCCCGGCGCAGCGCGCGCAGCAGCTCCTCGCGGGCGTGACCGGAGCTGGCCGCCGGCGGGACCTGAGTGCCCACGGGCGCGGCGTGACGTACCCAGCTCACCGCGTTCATGCTCCCGCTGGGATGCCCCACGGGCGTGACGACCGGGATCAGCGTGTGGTCCGCGATCCCGGCGGCGGTCACCACGATCGCCGATTCCGCCTCGATCGCGGCAGGTATCGCCGCCGGCGGGCCGACGAGGCCGGCGATGCGACCGGGCGCGGGGAGCACCAGGCGCAGCTGGGCGAGGGGGAGCCGGCGCAGCCCGGTCATCCAGTCGAAGAGGTCCACCCCCTCGTCGCCGGGTCCGCTGCGGCCCACACCGTAGCTCATGTCGGCGGCGTCGTCGGGCCCGAGATCACCGTGCAGATAGGTCGAGGCCCACAGGGCCAGCACCGCGGCCCGGGGCAGCGCGACGAGGTCCCTGCCGGCGGCCGCCTCGCTCACGCGGCCCCGTCCGCCGCCGCGACGAACACGGCCTCGCGCTCTGCGGCGTCGACGGAGTCGAGGCGCACCCGCACCACCTCGCCCAGCGCCGCATCCATCGGCACCCAGGCGGTGACCGGGGGCTCGGAGAGCTGGACCTCGACGCGGGTGGGCGTGCCGTCGTTCCCGTCCTTCGCCGGGCTCGCCTCGCGCCGCTCGATCACGGTCGCCTCGAAGGTCTCGCCCGTCCAGGCGGCGAGCGCCGCGGCCTCCACCAGGTCGATGGCCCGGCGCTCGAGATCGCCGGACCGGGCCCCGGTGACCCGCATCGCCTCGGGGATCTCGGCGAGCGCGGCGAGCAGCTCGGCCGAGGGCTCCGTGCCCTGCACATGGGCGTGGCACACGAGCAGCACGAAACGATCCACGAGCCGCCGCAGGGGCGCCGTCGTATGCGCATAGGGAGCGGCGATCGCGGCCTGCTCCGGATCCTCCGGGACCTCCTCGGCGCTCGTGAACGCCGCGTACGAGGCGCCGCGGAAGAGCGCGGTGGCATGGTTGAGGAGTGCGAGATGCGCCGGCTCGTGCCAGTCCAGCGACCGCAGGAAGTCCCCGTAGGCCTGGTCGGTCGCCCACGGGATGCCGAGCACCTCGGCCTGACGGCGGAAGCGGTCCACGGCGCTGTCCTCGGCGGGCGGCATGGTGCGCAGGATCCCGGAGCCGTGCTCGAGCATCAGCTGCGCCGCGGCCATCCCGGTCATCAGCGAGATCTGGGCGTTGGAGTCCTCGATCGGTCGGGGTCGGCGCCAGGTCAGGCGCGCGTGGTCGCCGTCGGCGACGACCTCCTGCTCGGGCACGTTCAGGCTCGCCCCGCCGCGGGCGGACTCCAGCCGCGCGCGTAGTGCTCCGATCTCCTGCAGCAGGACCATCATCGGGTGGCCGTTCCCATGCTCGAGATCCTCCTGCACCTGGTCGTAGGCGAGCTTCTCGACCGAGCGCACCTGCGAGCGCTCGAGGTCGATCGTCCGCACCTCGCCGGCGGCGTCCAGGTCCAGGACCCACACGAAGGCAGGGGAGGACTGGTCGGGGAGCGGGGAGGCGACTCCCTCGCAGAGCACCTCGGGGTGCAGGGGGATGCGCCGGTCCGGGAGGTACAGGGTCTCCCCACGACGGCGCGCCTCCTGGTCCAGGGCGCTGCCGAGATCGACGAACCAGGGAACATCCGCGATCGCATAGAGCACGCGGAACCCGTCGTCGGTGCGTTCGAGGTGCATCGCCTGGTCGAGGTCGGTCGAGCTGGCGGGGTCCAGGGTCACGAAGGGCACCTCGGTGCGGTCCGTGCGCGCGGAGCTGTCGAGCTGCCGGCCGGCGGCCTGCTCTGCCTCGGCGAGGACCCCGGCGGGGAAATCGAGCGGGATCTCGTCCGCGGCGGCGGCCAGGAGGGCGTCGATGCCTTCGCGGATCACGTCGGCGGCGACCGATCCTCGCGGGGCGGTCAGGGACACGGAGCGGTGCGGCACTACGACCTCCTGGACGGGTGGTTCGGGCCCGGCCAGCTTACGGGGATCGAGCGGGCGAACGGGAAGGGTCCAGGAGGTCACAGCACGGCGAAACCTGAGGCCTCCCGAGGATTTCCTGGGCATTCCCGGGACGGGATCTCCGCAGGCCGATAGCGTTTCCGGGGCGCCAGCGAGCGCTCTCCCGTTCCCCGACCTCCTGAAGGATCTCCTGTGCCGCTCCATCCCGGCCCCCGCCTCCGCCTCCTCACCGCCGCGATCGCCGCCCTCGGGGTGCTCGTCGCCGGACCGGCACTGGCCGAGGTCCCTGCGGCGAAGGACGGCTCCGGGCTGCACCTGGACACCGCCTCCAGCGCGCCGGATCTGGTGACCGGCGGCGACGCCCTGGTCGAGATCTCCTCCGAGCACAACGTCCCTCACGATCGCGTGGAGGTCACCCTGAACGAGAAGGACGTGACCTCGGCCTTCACCTGGGACGGGAGCCGTGAGGTGCTGGTCGGCCGCGTCGACGGCATGGTCCAGGGCGAGAACCTGCTGCGCGCCGCGCTCCCGGGGCAGGCCCGGGGTGCGGACGAGCTCACGGTGATCAACCATCCGGACGAGGGGCCGCTGTTCAGCGGGCCGCACGAGCAGCCCTTCGCCTGCGAGACCCAGGACTTCGAGGTCCCCGGGACCGACGAGACGCTCGGCGAACCGCTCGACGAGAACTGCTCTATCGAGGACCGCGTCGATCACGTCTACTACACGACTGCCGGCACCTGGGAGGCGTTCCCCGAGGACGCCACCGACTACCCCGACGACCTCGCGCGCACCACGACCGACGAGGGGATCGAGGTGCCGTTCATCGTGCGCCTCGCCCACGGCACCGCCAACCGCGGCATCTTCCAGCACGCCGCTCTGCACGATCCGCTCACCGAGGACCCGGTGACCCCTGCGGCCCGACCCGCGGGCTGGAACGGCAAGGTCGTCTACACGCTCGGCGGCGGATGCGTGGACGGCTGGTATCGCCAGGGGCCGAAGACCGGCGGCGTGCTCGACCCGCGGGTGCTGTCGAAGGGCTACGCCATGGTCTCGTCGTCCCTGAACGTGTTCGGCAACAACTGCAACGACCTGCTCACCTCGGAGACCGCCCAGATGACGAAGGAGGAGTTCATCGAGACCTACGGCCGCGACGACTTCACCATCGGCCTCGGCGCCTCCGGCGGCTCCTACCAGGGTCATCAGGCGGCGGACAACTACCCAGGGATCTTCGACGGCATCGTCGTCGGCGCCTCCTTCCCGGAGGTCGGTTTCGGCACCATCGATTCGATCACCGACGCCCGGCTGCTGCAGAACTACTTCGCGGGCGGCACCGACGTCGAGTGGACGCAGGAGCAGAAACGTCGGGTCACCGGCTTCCAGACCCTCGCCACCATGGACAACGTCTCCGGCGGCGCGCTGCGCATCGATCCGCGCGAGTTCTGCCCGCCGACGCTGCCCCAGGAGCAGCGCTACGACCCCGAGACGAATCCGACCGGGGTGCGCTGCGACGTCTACGACCACACCTCGACCATCTACGGCACCGACCCGGAGACGGGCTTCGCGCTGCGACCGCTGGACAACGTCGGCATCCAGTACGGGCTGGCCGCCCTGGCCGACGGGACCATCGACGCCGAGCAGTTCCTCGACCTCAACGACGCCATCGGGGGCTACGACCAGGACGCGAACTTCCGTCCCGAGCGCTCCGTCGCCGACCTCCCCGCCGTCGAGGCCGCGTACCGCACGGGGCGGCTGACCGACGGCGGCCAGGGACTCGCGAGCACCCCGGTCATCGACTATCGCGCCTACGCCGACGAGAAGCCGGAGGGTGACATCCACATCAGGTACCACACCAGCTCGATGCGGGAGCGGCTGCGCGATGCGAACGGCTCGATCGAGAACCACGTCAGCCTGCTCGAGGACGACCGCTACGGCCTGTTCTCCACGAAGAGCCCGCTGCTGATGCACGCGCTGACCCAGATGGACGCCTGGCTCACGGAGCTCGAGCCGAGCGACGACCTCCAGGACCGGCCCACGCTCCCGGAGATCGGAGCGGCCCGCCCGGACTCCCTCGTCGAGGGCTGCATGGATCAGGGCGACGAGCCCGAGTTCCACGCGATGGCCCTGGACCGCGATCCCGCCTCCGAGTGCGAGCAGCTCTACCCCTCGGCGAGCTTCCCCCGGGAGGTGGCCGGTGAATCGGTGAAGGCCGACGTCATCGCCTGCACCACGTCGGAGCCCGTACGGGCCGAGTACCCGGTCGAGTTCACCGACGAGCAGTGGGAGCAGCTCCTGGCCGCGTTCCCCGACGGCGTGTGCGACTACACGCTCCCGGGGCGCGGCGAGGTCGAGCATGCGGGGACCTGGCAGCGGTTCTGACGATAGGCTCGGAGCATGTCCGTCGCAGCAGCCTCCCTGACCGATGTCGTCGTGCGCCGCAGCGGGCGCAACATCCTCGATTCCGTGACCCTCGAGATCGCCGAGGGCGAGCGCTGGGCGGTGCTCGGCCCCAACGGCGCCGGAAAATCGACGCTGGTGCGCCTGCTCTCCGCCCGGATGCATCCCACCTCCGGCACCGTCGAGATCATCGGCGAGCAGCTCGGCAAGGTCGACATCTTCGAGCTGCGCCCCATGATCGGTCTGGCCAGCCAGGAGCTCGCCGACACCATCCCGGTCGAGGAGACCGCGGAGAACGTGGTGGTGACCGCCGGCTACGGCGTGGTGGGCCGCTGGCGCGAGCAGTACGACGAGATGGATCTCGAGCGGGCCCGCACCCTGCTCGCGGCTTTCGGCGTCGGCGATCTCGCCACGCGCATGTTCGGCACCCTGTCCACCGGTGAGCGCAAGCGGGTGCTCGCCGCCCGCGCCCTCATGACCGACCCCGAGGTGCTGCTGCTGGACGAGCCCGCCGCCGGCCTGGACCTGGGCGGCCGCGAGTCGCTCGTGCGCACCCTGGGCCGCCTCGCGAAGGACCCGGCGACGCCGGTGACCGTGCTGGTCACCCACCACGTCGAGGAGATCCCGCCGGGCTACACGCATGTGGCGCTGCTGCGCGAGGGCGGCGTCGTGGCCGCCGGCCCGATCGAGGAGACCCTCACCTCGCAGAACCTCACCCGCACCTTCGGCCTGCCGCTGATCGTCGAGCAGCGCGGCGAGCGGTACACCGCCCGCTCCCTCTCGCTGGACTGACCCGGCGGTGGAGCACGCACAGCTACAGCGGATCACCGACCTCGGCGATCCGGCCCTGGACGACTACCTGCGCATGACCGACGTCCGGCTGCGCTCGCGCGTCGAGGTCGAGCGCGGCCTGTTCATGGCCGAGAGCTACGAGGTCATCTCCCGGGCGGTCGACGCCGGGATGGAGCCCCGCTCCTTCCTCATGTCCGAGAAGTGGAAGGACAAGTTCGCGCCGTTGTACGAGCAGTTCCCCGAGGTGCCCGTGTATGTGGGCGACGGGGACCTCATCGAGCAGTTCACCGGCTTCCACCTGCACCGCGGCGCACTGGCCTCCATGCAGCGCCCGGTGCTTCCCGAGGTCGCGGAGGTGCTGCGCACCGCTCGCACCGTCGCCGTGATCGAGGACATCGTCGACCACACCAACGTCGGAGCCCTGTTCCGCTCCGCCGCGGCGCTCGGGGTCGACGCGGTGCTGGTCACCCCGCAGTGCGCGGACCCGCTCTACCGCCGCTCCATCCGGGTGTCGATGGGCACGGTCTTCCAGGTGCCGTGGACGCGCCTGGAGGCCTGGCCCCGCGACGGCGTGGAGCTCCTGCACGAGGCAGGCTTCGACGTGCTCGCGCTCGCCCTCACCGACGGCGCCGTCGCGCTCGAGCACCTGGACCTGGGACCGGATCGCAAGGTCGCCTTCGTGCTCGGCGCGGAGGGCCACGGGCTGAAGCCCGCCACCCTGGCAGCGGTCGACCAGCACGTCGTGATCCCGATGGCCGGGGGAGTGGATTCCCTGAACGTCGCCGCCGCCAGCGCTGTCGTGTTCTGGCAGCGCCGCGCCGCGCTCATCGCCTCCGGCGCGCCAGCAGGCTGATCGCGTTCGGCAGGCGGCCGTCCCAGGCCGCCGCCGGGTTCTCGTCGTCCGGCATCCAGAACGGATCCGGATGCTCCGCCAGGTGCAGGAGCTCGAACCCCGCGCCGAGCACCGTCATCACGAGCTGCGCGAGGGTGCGCTGGTGCTCCGTCGCCCCGCGGGCCGGGAAGGTGTCGTTGACGTGGCTCGCGGCGAAGTAGCTGCGATCCTCCCGCACCCTCGCCTCGTCGTGGTCCCAAGCCCACAGCGGCACCAGCGGATGCCCCTCATAGACGAACAGATGCCCACCTGGCCTCAGCAGCCGGTGCATCTCCGCCGCCCACGCGTCGAGATCGGCCATCCAGATCAGGGCGCCCTTGCCGGTGTAGACCAGATCCGCACTCTGCGCGGGTCGGCCGGTGTCAGGCAGCTCGGCCAGCTCGTATCGACACTGCGCGCCCAGCTCGTCGGCCCGACGCTGGGCGGCCGCGACCGCCGTCGGGCTGTAGTCGAGCCCGAGCACGGAGTGCGCCCCGAGCCGGATCAGGGCGTGGTCGTCGAGTCCGTGCCCGCTCTGCGGATGCAGCACCTCAGCATCCTCGATCAGAGGCCGGAGCTGCTCCTCCTCGATCGGCAGCAGCCGCGCCGTGCGGGCCTGCTCGAGATGCTCCGCGTACTCCCGCACATGCTTCGAGGAGGCCTCGTCCCAGGCTCGTCGGGTGTCGTCATAGGTGCTCATCACCCGAGGCTAGAGCGCCACGGAGCGTCGAGCGAGGGAATTCGTCCCGGATCCGTCGACGTCCGTGGCCGACAGTCAGTTGCGGGAGGACGAGCAGGCGGCGGCGACCTGCGCAGTGAGCACCCGGACCGGCTCGGGATCGTCGAGCTGCACGAACAGGACCCGATCACCGAACCAGGACGTACACCTCTCTACAAGCTGAAACGACTGTTGCATCGCGAACAGCTCGTTGAGACGATAATGATCCTCCTCCTGGAGATCACCGAGGGGGACGAAGGGGTGGAGCACTGTCACGTGCGCGGGGATCCCGTCGGCCGCAGCTCTGTCGAGCCGCCCCCGATGCCTCCCGACAGCGCTCGCGGCACCCGGGACCCTCAGCAGCAAGGCTGTCTCGTCGGTACTCTCCGTCGTCGCCATATCCTCGTCCTCAGTTCGCGATCTCGACCGTGATGAACTGCGGGAAGGTCAGCGTCGACCAGTACGACTCCGCCGCCTGGCCTGCTTCTAGGTAACCGATCTGCACGAGCCACGCGACCAGGACCATGCCATGCGTCGCGATGACGAGGTCGCTCCCTGGGTGGGCTTCGACCGCCTGGGCGAATCGTCGCCCCGCCTGGTCCGGAGTCTCCCAGTCGCGATGCCGATCGTCGAGCTCCCCGTGGATCCACGCTCCACGCCTCTCGGAGGAGAACTCATCGAAGGGTTCGCCCGGCCTGTGCACCTCACAGAATCCGATGTCTGCTGCCGGCTCTCTTCCGGCCATCAGTCGGGCGGTCTCGATCGCCTTCTGCTCCGTGCTGCTGAGGAGGATGGAGCCCGCGGGCAGCTTGTGACGCATCGAGCGGGCGGCGGCCCGGCCCTCAGAGCTCAACGTCCAGTGCGACGGCGGGAGCTGAGGGTCCGGGATCGGCATGGCGTGACGCAGCAGGTGCACCTGCCGTGTCCGCCCGGGCCCCCGCTCGCCGCCGCACGCCATGATCAGAGCGTGATCTGCAGCTTCACGTCCGTCGGGCGTCCTTCGAGGAAGCGCTCGAAGGCCTGCACGGAGTTGTCGAAGGTGAAGGTCTCCGAGACGAAGCGGGAGAGGTCCACGGCATCGCTCGCGGCGAGATCGATCGCCTTCTGGTAGACGTTCGCATACCGGAACACCGTCTCCAGGGAGATGCCGCGGCTCTGGGCGGTGGCGATGTCGAAGGGCACCGGGTCCACGGGCATGCCGACCAGGACGATGCGGCCGCCGGGGGCGGGCAGCGACCAGAGATTCTTGTACGCAGGAGCGGCACCGGTGGCCTCGAAGACCACCTGCGGCCCCCAGCCGCCGGTCTCCGCACGGACCCGTTCGCCGAGGTCCTCCTTCGTGGCGTCGACCGGGACGATTCCCTCGAGCCCGTCGAGCAGGGCGAGCTTCTCGGGGAGGACGTCGCTGATGTAGACCGTGCTGGCGCCTCCGGCGCGGGCGGCGATCGCAGTCATGATGCCGATGGTGCCGGAGCCGATGACTGCTGCGACGTCACCGGGCTTGATGCCGGCCTTGGTGGCGGCGAACATGCCCACGGAGAACGGCTCGATGAGGGCGCCCTCGGCGAAGCTGAGGTTGTCGGGGAGCTTGTAGGTGTACGCGGCGGAGTGGATGACCTCGTCGGTCAGGCAGCCGTCGACCGGCGGGGTGGCCCAGAACTGCACGGCGGGGTCGACGTTGTAGTTGCCTTCCTTCACCGCGCGGGAGGATGGGTCCGGCACGCCGGGCTCCATGGCCACGCGGTCACCGGGGGAGAGGTTGGTGACGCCTTCGCCGACCTCGACGACGGTGCCGGCACCCTCGTGGCCGAGGATCATCGGCTCTTCGACGACGAAGGGTCCGATCTTGCCGTCGGTCCAGTAGTGCACGTCGGAGGCACAGATCCCGACGGTGTGCATCGCGATGCTGACCTGACCCGGACCAGGGGAGCCGACGGGCTCGACCTCTTCGATGGACATCCGGTTCTTCTCCTGCAGCACGAGCGCGCGCATGGAACTCCCTTTCGACGTGATGTGTCCGAGGCCTCATGATCGCAGAGTCCTGGCACGTCAGGACGGGAGGCTCGAGGTGTGAGCAGGCGCGGACCTGTGGGAGAACGCGGTACCGGGAGCGTCGCCGATTCTGCCGGGGCACTCGGATGGCGGACGGCTCGGTCGCCGGGTCAGGAGGGGCTGTCGTCGGGGTCATCGGGATCATCGGGTTCGTCGGGTGAGGGTCGGGGCCTCAGGGGTGGCAGGGGATTCCCCTCAAGGAACTTCTGTAGTGCTTCGTCGCTGTCCGCGCCGTGTGCTCGGTGTCCGGTGCGGCGCTGGTTCTCGAGACGGCGTTGTCCGATGATGCGGTCGCGGGTGGGGCGGGCGGCTTCGATCTCGGCGATCCGGGTCGCGTCGGCGTGGGCGCGCAGGTGCGTGTCCCAGGCCCGGTCCAGCGCAGCAGCCAGGACAGGGGTCAGCAGGTCGTGCTCCTCGTAGGTCGCGGTGCGCAGCTCGCCATCGATCGTCCACTGCGTCCGGGTGGGCTCGATGACCGGCCGACGGGGATCCGGGCGGGGAGGCAATGTGGCGGGTGGGAACCGGGGTGGATCTTCGGGGGTATTCCGGAGCGGTTCAAGCCTGGAACCGGACTCTGGATTGTGACCTGAGTCTGAATCGGTGTCTGTGTCGGGGTCGCGTTCGGGGTCGATCAGGCCCGCGGTTTTGATCGTGTGGTGCAGCCAGCAGAGTCGGTGAAGGTTCGCCAGCGAGGTCGGGCCACCCGAACCGGGGTTGGTGTGGTCGTATTCCTCGATGTGGTCGTCCTCCGACGCCAGCACCGTTGCCCTGGTGCAGCCGGGGGCGGCACACACGGGGTGGCGGAGGCGCAACTGGAGCCGCATCTGTGCGGTGGGGGTGTAGGTGTCGGCGGTGACGGGGAGGTAGGCGCCGGTGGTGGGGTCGGTGAGGATCCGCTGCCAGGTGGCCTGACCCGCGGCCAGGGCGCGGGCCTGTTCGGCGGGGACCGGGATCAGACCGTCGATCACCCCGGGCGCGTCGCTCTCACCCAGCAGCGTCATCGCCGGCACCGTGACCAGCAGCTTGTACGGGGAGGCAGGCTCGGGCACCGGGTCCGTCGTAAGCATCGACTGGGTCAGCACCGCATACCGCAGCGCCGCCAGCGACATCGCTCGGCCGCGTTGACGCAGCACCTCATCGAGATCGAACGGGATCGGGGTGTCGCTGTCCTGGTCGTTCAGGGCTTGGCGCTGGGCTTTCTGGATCGCCTGCGCCGCGACATCGAGACGGTGGGCGAGGGCCTTGATCTCCAGCGTCGGCCCCGTCACCGACAACGTCGCGATACCCCGGGTCGGGTCGGTGATCTCGAGATCCACACGCCGTTCCGATTCCGGGGTGAGAGGGATCGTGCCGGCAGTGACCAGGGTGATCAGCGAGTTCAGGTGGCGGGCGAACTGATCCCGGGAGATCGACGCCAGGTCCCAGCCGGCCACGTGCTCGTCGACGACCCGGACCTGGTCATCGGGCAGCGCCCGTACTTTGCGCAGCAACAACCGGTGGAAATCCTCGGGCAGGTCACCGGTACGCAGGACCTCGAACGTGCCAGGCATGAGCGTCACGGAGCGGTGGGCGTCACGGATCAGGCACTCCGCCCGATGCAGGGATGCCCGCAGACCGGTCGCGACCTTCAACGCCGAGATATCCGCCGAGTCGATGCACCCATCGGACTCCGGATCCCGAGTCAGGAACGCCGTCAACAGCTCCTGCTCACGGGCATACAGCTTGGTGCGCTCGCGCATGTTGTCGTGAATCGCCAACGCGCACGCCGCCTGCTCACTCTCGGGCTCGGCCTCGCACGCCTCGATCACCCGCTGCGCGGTCAGCGCCCGCCGCGCACGCACCGGCCACACCGGCACCGCAGGAACTGCACCGGGATCGGAGGCGGCACCAGAAGGACCACCGGAGCGGTTCCCTGGAACGTTGCTCGCAGGCCTATCCTGCCCGCCACCGGACTGTGAATCCTGCTCGAACTCCTCACCCACGACAACCCCTCCTTCCCACCCCTGGAAAACACCGGCTCCACTGCCGACGACGTCACCCCAGTTTATCCCCTAGAAAGCCTTTTCGATAGACCCGAACGGCAATGCGGATCAAATTGTGGATAACCACCCACTGTGGAGGAATGAATCGTTCCGGAAGGCACTCCGAGGGGATGCCCGAGGGGGGCGGCGGGGTGGATGCAGCACAGGGGCACACCGAAGATCCCACTCGCCGGCTCCCCGAATGGCGCGACCGAATGATGTGGCCGGGCCCAGTTGTCGGACCTACCCTTCAGGCGTCGCGGAGGAATACTGTTCGACAGCACAAGAATGCTGGATCTCGGGCAAATTACTACACCTCCTGACGCTCCGAACTGCACATTGTGGATAGCCACTATCTGTGGAGGAAAGAAGTACATCAGCCACGCAGACCTCTCCGTCCCCATCGGCCTACCCAGCCTCCACTCACCCCGGGAGAAGGGGGTCACGAGGAGCCCGCGAGGGTGCCTGCGGGGTGGTCCGCGGGGAGGTGCTGCCGCCTGGTGCGCCGACTGTCCCACCCCTCCCGCACACTCCGTACGTACGTTCGAAGTCACGACCTGCAGGGCTTGACTCGCCCTTCATGGCCAGGCGTAGAGTTCGAACAGAAGTTCGAGTAGAAGCAGTGCGCAGTTCCCGGCCGGAACGGAGCGGGATGGAGGTGGAACAGTGAGCATGCGTCTGCAGACGGCTTCTCGCGAGGCCGAGCCCGCGAACCGTGAGGATCGCCTCGCGCTGGCCCGCGCCACCCTGGGTGCCGCTGAGCGCAGCGCCTCCCGATGGGGAGGGCGGATCGATCGCACCGCCCTGCGCACCGCGACGACACCGGCAGCACCGACAACGACGACGGAACAGGCAGAGCAGGGCCTCGCCGACGACGGGATGGGTACCAGGGTTCCGGTGCCCGGGCCGCTTGCCGGACTGTTCCCGCGGGGCAGCCTGCGGGCGGGAAGCTCCGTCGCGATCACGGGCGCTGCCAGCACCTCGCTGCTGCTGTCCCTCGCGGTCGCCGCGGCGGGGGAGGACTCCTGGTGCGCGATCGCGGGCATGCCCGATCTGGGGCTGCGCTCCGCGGTCGATGCCGGCCTGGATCCCTGCCGACTCGCGCACGTGCCTGCGCACGGCGAGCAGCGTCCCCAGGTGCTCTCCGCCCTGGCCGATGGCGTGGATGTGCTCGTGCTCGGCCCCGATCTCGATCTCGCCCCCGTGCTGTGGCGCAGCCTGCTGGGTCGCGCCCGCACCGCCGACACCCTGGTCCTCGCCGCAGCCCCGCCCGGGCGCGCCGATCTCACCCTGCGCTCCACGACGCTGCGCTGGACCGGTCTCGGCGCAGGCTCGGGACGGCTGCGCACCCGTCGTCTCGAGGTCCTCGCGAGCGGCCGGGGGATTGCCGGGCAGCGGGAGGTCGAAGTGCTGCTGCCACAGGTCGGCGGCATGATCGCCTCGGCGCCGCAGCAGCGCAGCCGGCACGAGAACCTGGCCGCCCCGCCCCCGGTGCGCCTGCTCGAACCGGTGCGGAGGGCCGGGTGATGACCCTCGACACGAGCACCAGCACCAGCACCAGCACCAGCACCAACCCTGCCAGCACAGCCACCCGCACGGTCGCCGTGACCGTCCCGGACTGGCCGCTGCTGGCCGCGCTGGACCGGCACCAGCGTCGGCTGGTCGAGGAGAGCCCCGACGGCGAGCCCGCTGCGATCGACCCGGCCGTCGTCCCGGTCATCCTGCTCGACCAGCATCGGGTCACGCACTCGAGCGCCGCCGCCCGGGAGGCGGGCGCGCTGCCCGGCATGAAGCGTCGTGCCGCGCGTGCCGCCTGCCCCGAGGCGCTCGTGCTGGAGGCGGACAGGGAGAACGAATCGGCCCTGTTCGAGCTGGTCGCGGCCGCGGTGGACACGATCGCCGCCGGGGTCGACGTGCTGCGCCCCGGAGTGCTGCTGATGTCGGCCCGCGGGCCGGCCCGCCACCAGGGCGGGGAGGCGCAGCTGGCCGAGCGGATCCTGGACGCGGTCGCCGAGCTCACCGGCTGGGACTGCTCCGTGGGGATCGCCGACGGGCCCTTCGCCGCGCTGCTCGCCTCCCCGCCGGGACGGATCGTGCGGGACGGGCGCAGCGCCGACTACCTCGCCCCGCATCCGATCACGACGCTGCGCAGCGCCCCCGTCGGCCCCGGCTGGGGGCATCGCGGGCAGCCCTCGGCGCGGCGCACCGAACGCCGCCTGGACCTCGCCGAGACCGTCGATCTGCTGCAGCGCCTGGGGATCACCACCCTGGGGGATCTGGCCGCGCTCCCGTCGGCCGCGGTCGCGGACCGCTTCGGTCCCGATGTCTCCACCTTGCACCTGCTGGCCCGCGGCGAGGAGCCCGCCCCGCCTGCCACGCACCATCCCACCCAGCCGATCCTGGCCGAGACCACGCTGGAGACCCCGCTGGTGCGCACCGACCAGGCGGCCTTCATCGCGCGCCCGCTGGCCGAGGAGCTGCACACGATGCTCGTCGCGAACGGCCTGGTGTGCACCCGGCTGCGGATCGTGGCCCGCACCGAGGGCGGCGAGGAGATGGAGCGCACCTGGCGGCACGACGGCGCACTCACGGTGGCCGATGTCGTGGACCGGATCCGCTGGCAGTGCGACGGCTGGATCACCCGCTCACGGCTCGGCGGCCCCTCGACCGGCGCGATCACCCGGATCGGCCTGCACCCGCTGCAGCTCGCCCCGGCGGGGGAGAGCGCCCCGGCCCTGTGGGGGAGCGCCGGGGAGGCCGCCCAACGGGCCTCGCGCGCCTTCGCCCGGGCGCAGGGCCTGGCGGGGGAGGACGCCGTCCAGGTCCCCGTCCGCGTCGGCGGGCGACTGCTGGCCGACGAGATGGTGCTCGTGCCGTGGCGCAGCGAGAAACCGGCCACCCACCCCGGGCCCTGGCCCGGCTCCCTGCCGCGGCCGGTGCCCACCACCGTGTTCCGGGACCCGCCGCCGGTGGCCCTCGAAGATGCCGACGGGAGGCCCGTGGTGGTCACCGCCCGGGGTCTGCTGAGCGCCGCGCCGGCGCGGCTGCTGGTCCTCGCGCCCGGGGCCCCGGTCCTGCAGCGCCTCGGCCTGCGCGCCGGCTCCTCGCATCCGGTGCTCGCCCATGGCGCGCCCACCGTGATCGACGAGCGGTGGTGGACGCCGCAGGGCGCCCGCTCCGCCCGGCTGCAGCTGGTGGTGCGCGGTGCGGGCGATGAGGAGACCGCGGTGCTGGCGCTGTCCCGGACCGGGAGCTGGACGCTGGAGGGGCTCTATGACTGATGATCGTTCGAGGGACGGGAGACGCTGATGGCCGGCTGGTTCCTGGGCCCACCCGCGTGGAAGGACATCGAGGCGATCCTCTCGGACCGTCCCGCCGAGCTGGTCGCCCCGCCGATCGTCATCGAGCACACCGGGAAGGTCGCCGACGACGCCTACCGGCCTGCGCGCACCGTCGACTACGCCGAGCTGCACGCCCATTCGCACTTCAGCTTCCTCGACGGCGCCTCGAGCCCCGAGGACATGGTGGAGCAGGCCGCCCGACTGGGGCTGGGCGCGATCACCCTGGTGGATCACGACGGTCTTCCCGGGGCGGTGCGCTTCGCCCGTGCGGCGGGGGAGGCGGGCATCGCCACCGTGTTCGGGGCCGAGCTCACCCTCGGGCTCGAGCCGGGGGCCGACGCCGCGAGCGCCACCCCGGTCGTCTCCGCGCCCCGCACCGGCATCCCCGACCCCGAGGGGGAGCACCTGCTGGTGCTGGTGCGCGACACGGACGGGTACCGGCAGCTCTCGGCCGCGATCGCCCGCGCCCACCTCGACAGCGGGGAGAAGGCGGTCCCGCGCTATCGGCTCGCGGAGCTCTCCCGGCTCGCCCGCGAGGGGCGCTGGCAGATCCTCACCGGCTGCCGCAAGGGGTCCGTGACCCGGGCGGCGGCCGCGCACCTGGCCGACGGTGACCTCGAGGCCGCCGCCCATGCCGCGGCGGGCGCCATCACCCGCCTGCTGGAGCTGTTCGGGGCCGGGAACGTCGCCGTCGAGCTGGTCGCCGGCGGCGGGGGAGAGGCGGATGAGCTCCACGACGCCCTCGCCCAGGGTGCCCGCCTGGTGCGCGAGGACCACGGCCTGGACGAGATCTCGCTGCCGCTGGTGGCGACGACGAATGCGCACTACGCGCGACCGGCCGACAAGCGCCTGGCCGACACCCATGCCGCGCTGCGCGCCGGGGTGCCCCTGGTCGACGCCGACCCGTACCTGTCCTCCCGGCCCGCGCACCTGCGCAGCGGGGAGGAGATGGCCGAGCTGCTGCCGCGCTATCCCGCCGCGATCGCCGCGGCCGCGCGGCTGGGCCGGGACTGCGCGCTGGACCTGCGCCTGCTCGCCCCGGACCTGCCGCCCTTCCCGGTGCCCACCGGGCACGACGAGGCGAGCTGGCTGGTGGAGCTGGTGGAGATCGAGGGCCGCGAGCGCTACGGGCCGAGGCCCGCCCCGGAGCGGCCCGAGCGGATCCCCGGGGCCTGGGCGCAGATCGACCACGAGCTGAGGGTCATCATCGACCTGCACTTCCCCGGCTACTTCCTCATCGTCCACGAGATCGTCGACTTCTGCGCCGGGGTGGGGATCCTCGCCCAGGGGCGCGGATCGGCCGCGAACAGCGCCGTCTGCTATGCGCTGGGGATCACGGCGGTCGAGCCCGTCAGCCACGATCTGCTGTTCGAACGCTTCCTCGCGCCGGAGCGGGACGGCCCGCCGGACATCGACATCGACATCGCCTCGGACCGACGCGAGGAGGTCATCCAGCACGTCTACGCCCGCTACGGGCGGGAGAACGCCGCGCAGGTCGCCAACGTCATCACCTACCGGGCGAAGCTCGCGGTGCGCGACGCCGCCCGGGCGCTCGGCTACGACCCCGGGGCGCAGGACGCCTTCTCCAAGCGGATCGAGAGGTCCTTCTCCTCACTCGCCGAGGCCGACATCCCCGCGGACGTCGTCGACCTCGCGAAGCAGCTGCGGGACGCCCCGCGCCATCTCGGCATCCATTCCGGGGGCATGGTGCTGTGCGACCGGCCGGTGATCGAGGTGTGCCCGGTGCAGTGGGCGGCGATGGCGGACCGCAGCGTGCTGCAGTGGGACAAGGAGGACTGCGCCGACGCCGGCCTGGTGAAGTTCGACCTGCTGGGGCTGGGGATGCTCACCGCCCTGGACCATGCATTGACGATCGTCGCCGAGCATCACGGGCAGCACTTCGAGCTGCGCACCCTGCCGCAGGAGGACGAAGCCGTGTACGACATGCTGTGCGAGGGGGACAGCGTGGGGGTGTTCCAGGTGGAGTCCCGCGCGCAGATCTCCACCCTGCCCCGGCTGCGACCACGCGAGTTCTACGACCTGGTGGTGGAGGTCGCGCTGATCCGACCCGGGCCGATCCAGGGCGGGTCCGTGCATCCGTACATCCGCCGCCGGAACAAGGAGGAGGAGGTCACCTTCCTGCATCCGCTGCTGGAGAAGTCCCTGGGCCGCACCCTGGGGATCCCGCTGTTCCAGGAGCAGCTGATGCAGATGGTGGTCGACGTCGCCGACTTCAGCCCTGCCCAGGCGGACCAGCTGCGGCGGGCGATGGGCTCCAAGCGCTCCACCCAGAAGATGCTCGAGCTCTCCGATGCACTGTTCACCGGGATGGCGAACCACGGCATCACAGGGGAGGACGCCGACGCGGTCCACCGCAAGCTGCTCGCCTTCGCCAACTACGGCTTCCCCGAGTCCCACGCTTACTCCTTCGCGTACCTGGTCTATGCGAGCTCGTACCTGAAGTGCCACTATCCGGCGGCGTTCACCGCGGCGCTGCTGCGCGCCCAGCCGATGGGCTTCTACTCGCCGCAGTCGCTCGTCGCCGATGCCCGCCGTCACGGCGTGCTCACCCGCGGGCCCGATGTGCTGCGCAGCAGGGCCCGCTCCGATCTGGAGACCGACGAGGAGCACGCCGGCTACCGGGTGGATCCGCCGCGCGCGCAGGTCCAGGGGGAGGCAGCCGCGCGGGGTCCGGCGATCCGGCTGGGTCTGGACCAGGTGCGGGGGATCAGCACGGAGACGGCCGACGGGATCATCGCCGAGCGCGAGCGGGGCGGTCCCTTCGTCTCGGTCCCGGACCTCGCCCGACGGGTGCGGCTGAGCGCCCGCCAGCTCGAGGCGCTGGCGACGGCCGGGGCGCTGGATGCGCTCGCGTCCTCGCGTCGGCAGGCGCTGTGGGCCGCGGGGGCCGCTGCTCAGGAGTCCCCGGACACGCTGCCTCACCTCGCCGTGGGCGCGCAGGCGCCGACGCTGCCGGGGATGGGCGAGGCGGAGCTCGCGACCGCCGACGCCTGGGCCACCGGGATCACCCTGGACGATCACCCCATGGTGCTGCTGCGCGAGGAGCTCACGGAGGGCGGGGTGCTCTCGATCCAGGGCACCCGGGAGGCGGAGGACTCCAGCCGGATCCGGGTGGGCGGCGTGATCACGCACCGGCAGCGTCCGGCGACCGCCGGGAACGTCACCTTCCTCAGCCTCGAGGACGAGACCGGGATCCTCAACGTGGTGTGCTCACAGGGGTTCTGGGTGCGCCACCGGGCCCTGCTGCGCACCGCCCGGGCGATCGTGCTGCGCGGCATCGTGGAGAACCGCAGCGGGGCGGTGAACCTCGTCGCCGACGACGTCGCGCCCCTGGACCTGGCCGCGGCGGGCCGGTCCAGGGACTTTCAGTGAGCATGGAGGTCAGGCGGCCGCGGGCACCGTGCCCGTCGCCATCCGCTCGGGAGAGAGATCCGCGCGGCGGGCCGAACGGGAGGCCACCAGGGTCACCACCAGCGAGATCGCCCCCCAGGCGAGGATCGCCAGCAGCGTGCTCGAGGTCGACACGAGCGAGCCGCCGAGAGCCGCGTGCACGAGCCCCTGGGTGACGATCGGCAGCGGCAGCAGGGCGCTGACGGACTGCAGCAGCGGGGGAGCGGTCGCGAGCGGCAGGATGCCCACCAGGGTCACCACCTGCAGCACCATCAGCACGATGGAGATGATGCGGCCGATGCGTTCGCCCAGCACGGTGATCAGCGCCTGGTGCAGGGCGGCGAACATCGCGGCGCCGGCGAGGGCGACCACGCCCACCGTCAGCGGGGACACCGGGGAGATGCCCACGGCGGTGAGCACGGCGAGCACCGCGATGGTCTGCACCACCGCGATGAGCAGTGCGGGGGCCAGGGAGCGCAGCACGACCTGGCCCATCGGCACGGCCCGGTCCAGCAGGCGCCGGGACAGGGCCGGCAGCAGCAGGAAGCTCGCGAAGGCGCCCAGCCACAGCGCGAGCGCCGCGACGAACGGGAAGGTGGCGGTGGAGGCGCCGTTGGCCTCGTTCTGCCGCGTCGCCTCGGTCTCCACCGGGTTCGAGGCCATCTCGGCCATGCGGGTCCGCTCGGACTCGGTGTAGGTGGGGACCCCGTCGGCACCGTCGCGCAGGCCGGTCGCGAGGTCATCGGTGCCGTCGGACAGCTCGGTGGTGCCGGAGGCGAGCTCCTCGCTGCCGTCGGCGAGGTCGCCGGTCCCGGTGGCGAGCTCGTCGCTGCCGTCGGCGAGCTGATCCGCCCCGGAGCCGAGCTCGGTGGCGCCGGCGGCGAGCTGGTCGTTGCCGTCGGCGAGATCGCCCGCGCCGTCGGCCGAGGTGCGGGTGCCGGCGGCCAGGTCGTCGAGCCCGGTGGCGAGGTCCCCGGCGCCGTCGGCGCTGGCCCGGGCGCCGGTGGCGAGGTCGTCGGCCCCGTCGGCGAGCTGGTCGACGCCGTCGGCGTACTGCTGGAGGCCGTCGCGCAGACCGGTCACCCCGGTCACCAGAGAGCCGGCGCCGTCCGCGCTGGCGCGGGCACCGGTGGCGAGCTGATCGGCGCCGGCCACGAGGCCGGGATTCTCGGAGCTGCCGTCGCCCGTGAACGCCGTCTCCACGCCCTCGGCGTAGGTGACCACGCCCTGCGTGCCCTGGACCAGGCCCGGCTGCTCCGGCGTGCCCTGGAGGCCGTCGGCGATCTGCTGGACCCCCTCGGCGGCGGCGCCTGCGCCGTCCCCGACGCCCTGGGCGGTGGGGACCAGGCCCGGGTTCTGGGCGGTGCCGTCGCCGGTGAGCGTGGTGTCCACGCCGTCGACGTAGCCCTGCATCCCGGCGACCTGCTGCTTCAGGGCGAGCGCGGTGGGATCCTCGGGATCCTCCGCGAGCAGGGAATCGGCGGTGGCGTCCATCTGGGCGGCGAGCTCGCGCATGCCGGGGTTCTCGGCGCTGCCGTCCCCCTCGAGGATGCCCTGCAGGCCGTCCGCGTACTGCACGACGCCGTCGGCGCCCTGGACGAGGCCGGGCTGCTCCGCGGTGCCGTCGAGGCCGTCCGCGGCCTGCTGAGCGCCGTCGCCGAGCTCCACCGCGCCGTCGGCCACGCTCTGCGCGGTCGGGACCAGGCCGGGGCTCTGCTCGGTGCCGTCGCCGGAGACGGCGGCTCCGGCCTGGGAGACGCCGTCGGCGAAGTCCTCGACGCCGGTGGCGAGCTGGTCGGAGCCGGCGACCAGGCCGGGGTTCTCGGCCGTGCCGTCGCCCTCGACGCCCGCGGCCAGCTGCTCCGCGCCGTCGAGGAGCCCGGGCTCGGCCTCGGTGCCGGTCATGCCGGTCTGCAGGCCGTCCACGCCGGTGGAGAGGTCCTCGGCGCCGGTGGCGAGCTGGTCGAGACCGGTCGCGAGGTCGCCGCCGCCCGTCGCCGCGTCATCGGTGCCGGTGGCGAGCTGGTCGAGGCCGTCGGCGAGCTGTCGGGAGCCGTCGGCCGACTGCCGGGTGCCGTCGGCGAGGCTCCAGACGCCGCCGGAGAACTCCTCGGCGCCGTCGGCGGCCAGGGTGGCGCCGTCGGCCAGCTCCCGGGTGCCGTCGGCGAGGCCCTGGGTGCCATCCTCGAGCTCCGTGGTGCCCTCGGCGAGCTGGTCGGCGCCGTCAGCGGCGTCGGAGAAGCCGTCGTGGAGGTCGTTGAAGCCCACGTAGAGTCCGTCGAGGTACTGCTTCGCCATCTGCCCGCCGGTGGTCGCGGCCGAGGCGTCGGCGACCGCGGTGCCGACCAGCGCGTTGATCTGTCCGCTCGCGTCGTTGGTGGTGACCTGGAGGATCGCCGGGGTGGCCTCCGTGGTCCCGATGGTGGTGAGCTCGGCGGAGAAGTCCTCCGGGATCACGACCACGGCGGAGTAGGAGCCGTCCGCGAGCCCCTGCTCCGCGTCATCGGCGGAGGTCAGCTGCCAGTCGAAGCCGGTAGTCTCCGGGGCGTCGGTGCCCTCGACGGTGCCGGGCTGGGTGAGGGAGCCGGCCAGCAGGCGGCCGAGCGGCACCGTCTGGGTCTCCCCGTCGGCGTCGGTGATCTCCGCGCCCTCGTCGAGGTTCACCACGGCGGCCGGCACGGTGTCGAGCCGGTCCACACGATCGCTGAGCGCCCACAGTCCGGCGCCGACCACCAGCAGGGGCAGGAGGAGCACCACGAGCAGGGTGCGGGGGTGGGTCAGGCGGGTCATGCGAGGGCTCCTTCGGGAACGGAGGCGGTGGAGCGCTGGACAGCGAGGGCCGAGAGACGGCGGGGGTCGCGCAGGGAGTCCCGGAGCAGGCGCTCGGCGTCGGAGACGTCGGGCCGACGGGAGCCCACGACGAGCGTGGCCCCGCTCTCGAGCAGGGCGTCGAGCCGCTCGACGAGGGTGTCGTCGATGCTGGTGGCGCTGTGGGCGAGATCCTCGAGGCGTTCGACGACGATCACGGCGGTGGACAGACGGCGGCCGGGGATCTCCCGCAGCCGGGCGGCGACGTCGGCCCCGGCGGGGATCCAGTGGGCGCGGCCCTGGATGGCCCCGAGGTCATCCGGGGCGAGCCGGTCGTGCACGGCCAGCAGGCCGGAGTCGGGCTCGAGCCGACCCGCGGCGAGGGCGAGGAAGGCGCCCCGGGCGGCGTCGTCGGCGCAGCGCACCACGAGCAGGGAGCCCGGGGGGATGGACCCCGTGAGCGGGCCGATCGTGCCCTTCTCGCCGACCACGGGAGCGACGGTGTCCTCGAGGCGCAGCGCGTGGGCTCCGTGCTCCTGGGTCCAGTGCCGGTGCTCGAGAACGGCGTGCAGGCCCTCGCCCTCGACATCGACCTTGGGCAGGGCGCGGTCCAGCCAGCCGGGGAGCCACCAGGCATGTGAACCCAGCAGCGCGAGGACCGCCGGGACCAGGGTCATGCGCACCACGAAGGCGTCCACCAGCACGCCGACGGCCAGGCCCACGGCGATCGGCTGCAGCATGAACCAGCCGGAGGTCACGAAGCCGGCGAAGACGGAGACCATGATCAGCGCGGCGGCGACCACCACGGGGGCGCTCGCGGTGAAGCCCTTCTCGATGGACGCGCGCGCGTCCCCGGTGCGGGTGAACTCCTCGCGCATCCGGGAGACGAGGAAGACCTCGTAGTCCATCGCGAGGCCGAAGAGCACACCCATGACCATGATCGGCATGAAGGCGACGACGGGGCCGTTGACGCTCACGGACAGCGGCGCGTTGAACCACCCGTACTCGAACACCATCGCGGTGACGCCGAAGGCGGCCGCCACCGAGAGCAGGTAGCCCAGCGAGGCCTTGATCGGCACCCACACGGAGCGGAACACCATCGCGAGCAGGATCAGGGAGAGGCCGACGACGAAGATGCCGAAGGGAAGAAGGGCCGTCGAGAGCTTGTCGGTCACGTCGATGCCCACCGCGGTGGCGCCGGTGACGGTGACGTCGGAGATCGAGTACTCCTCCTCCCATCCGGCGGCGCTGTCCCGCAGCTCGTGCACGAGGTCCTTGGTGGACTGGTCGGTGGGTCCGCCCTCGGGGATGACGACCACGACGGCCAGGTCGGCGCCCCGGTTCGGGGTCGCCATCTGGATCTCCTTGACGTGGTCCAGGCTTTCCACGTCGGCCTTCAGATCCTCGACCACGCCGAGCGGGTCGGTGGTGTTGATGATGTCGGCGGTCAGCAGCAGGGGACCGTTGTATCCGGGGCCGAACTCCTCGGCGACGAGGTCGTAGGTGTCGCGCGCGGGGGTGCCCGGCTGCTCGGTGCCGAGGTCCGGCAGGGCGAGCTCGAGGTCCTTGATCGGGATCGCGAGGGCGCCGACGCCGAGCACGACGAGCAGGATCGTGAGCGCGGGGACCTTCGTGACCACCCGCACCCAGAGGGTACCGAAGGAGCGCCGACGGGGCTGCTCGGGGTCCGGCTCGGGCAGCACGCCGTCGTTCTGGGCCATCAGGGCGCGGACCTTCCGGGGGCGCAGCCGCTCGCCGAGCACGCCCATGATGGCGGGCAGCATCGTCAGCGCCACGACCACGGAGAGGGCGACCGTCGCGGCGGCCGCGACGCCCATGATGGTGAGGAACGGGATGCCGGTGACGAACAGGCCCACCAGGGCCACGATCACCGTGAGGCCGGCGAAGATGACGGCGCTGCCGGAGGTGGCCAGGGCCCGACCGATGGACTCCCGGACGTCCTCCCCGGCGCTCAGCTGGTCGCGGTGGCGGGACAGGATGAACAGGGCGTAGTCGATGCCGACGGCGAGGCCGAGCATCGCGCCCAGAGCAGTGGTGACCGACGGGATCTCGACCCCGGCGGCGAGCGCCATCACGGCGAGCATGGAGATGCCGACGCCGACGAGCGCGGTGACGATCGGGATGACGGCGGGGACGAAGGAGCGGAAGACGATCGCGAGGATCAGCAGGGCGATGACGATGCCGACGACCTCGCCGGCGCCGAAGGGCACCTCGGAGCTCTGCAGCACCTGGCCGCCGATGTCTGCGCTCAGGTCAGCGCCGTCGGCAGAGTCGGCGGCGTCGACGAGCCCCTCGATCTCCTCGAGGGAGCCCTCGGGGAAGGTGCCGACCTGACCGTCCATCTGGAACTGGGCGATGATCGCCGAGTCGTCGTCGCTGCGGGTGCCGGGGGAGACGTCGTCGAAGGGGGAGGGGGCCGCGGCCACTCCGTCCACGTCGGCGATCTGCGCCATGAGGTCCTCGATCTCGTCGCGGTGCTCGCCGATCTCGGCACCGTCCTCGGATCCCAGGACGACCTGGCCGGAGGCACCGCCCATCTCGGGGAAGCGGTTGGCGAGGTTGTCGATGCCACGCTGCCCCTCGGTGCCGGGGATCTCGATGTCCGACGAGAACGTGCCGCCGAGCCCCACGGCGAGGGCGCCGAGGGCGATCAGCAGGATCATCCAGAGAGCGATGATCTTCCAGCGCAGGGAGGCCATGAGCAGACCGAGTCGGTACAGGGACGAGGACACGCGACCTCCAGGGCGGGCACAGCGGATGAGCGGCGAATGGTCGGGTCACGGACCATGAGAGACGATGCACTCGCGTATCCACGACGATCCCGTATTCGATACAACAGTGTATCGATGGCATACTGTGGAGTCACGCGAGGGCAAGACACGATGACGGGGAACCGTGAGATCTTGACCACCCCACCGCCCTGACCGACGCCTGAGCCACCGAGGAACCATGACCGATCTGTTCGAGCCGCTGCCCGAGTCCGCGAGCACCCGGCGCAAGGAGAACACCCGTACCAAGCTGGTCCGGGCCTCGCTCGACGTCTTCGTCGAGAAGGGGATCGACGGCGTGACCGTCGACGACCTGGTGCGGGCGGCCGGGTTCACCCGGGGAGCCTTCTACTCGAACTTCTCCACCAAGGAGGAGGTCTTCTCGGCGCTGTTCGCCTCCGTCACCGAGGAGATGCTCGAGATCGCGAACACCTCCGTGGCCTCCGCGCTCGCGGCGGCCCACGCCGAGGGGAGCACGCCGGGAAGCCTCTCCGAGATCGACGACGCGACGATCATGGTCGCGGTGTTCGAGGGCATCCGACCGTTCGGCCGCCAGTGGTACCTCCTCTACTCCGACGCTATCGCGCGCTCCCTGCGCGACGAGGCGATGCGGGCCGAGCTGGCCGTGCAGCGGGAGCGCCTGCGCGACCAGATCGGCAAGCTCCTCAGCACCCGTATGGAGGAGAACGGCGACCGCCCCCTCCTGCCGCCCGAGGATCTCGCCCAGCTGCTCGTGGGAGTCTTCGTCGACCTCATGGTGCGCGAGCAGATGGACGGTCGCGACATCACCGAGCTCGCCGCGACGACGATCCTGGGCACGCTGCGCGCCTTCGTGGAGCCGCGCGCGCACTGATCGCGCGAGACACGCACGGGACCTGCGCCGCCGACGCGACCCTTCCGTCGGGCTTGTCCGTTTTGCCGCGACACGCCGCATTGGATAGGTGTCGACCCACGGAGAAAGGCGTCTCTGCGTACGGTGTGCGTGGTGTGGCGTCCGTCGCACTGTGCTTCCCTCTTCCCCAGGAGACACGTATGCGTCCCTACCGTGCACGCCATCTCGCCCCTCCTCCCGCCCCCGACTCGACTCCCGACACCTCATCCGGTGCGTCGCGCCGTTCCGTCCTGCGCGGGGGTGTCCTCGGTGCCGCGGCACTGAGCACCGGCGCCGCCGCCGTCGCGACCCCGGCGGCGAACGCCGCCGGCCTCTACGGACAGGACGTCTCCGGCTGGCAGGGAGAGATCGACTGGTCCGCCCAGGCGGACCTCGGCTCTCGCTTCGCCTATGTGAAGGCCACCGAGGGTCGGTCCTACCGCAGCCCCGCCTTCAACCAGCAGTACCGCGGCGCCGGCAATGCCGGCCTGGTCCGCGGCGGCTACCACTTCGCCCGCCCCGACTCCGGCGGCCCCGAGGAGCAGGTCGACTTCTTCCTCAACAACGGCGGGGGATGGTCCGACGACGGCATCACGCTGCCGGGCATGGTCGACTTCGAGGCCTACTCCGGACTGCCTCGCGACTACGGGCTGAGCCAGCAGGAGATGCGGAACTGGATCATGGCGTTCTCCACTCGCTACCGGGACAGCGTCGGGCGTCGGCCCGTCCTCTACACGAACCTCCACTGGTGGAACGACGTGGTGGGGGACTGGACCCCGGTCAACTCCCCGCTGTTCCTCGCGTCCTACAGCAGCAGCGCGCCGACCACCCTGCCGGGCCGCTGGTGGGCCTACGAGATGTGGCAGTACTCGGATTCGGGTCCCTTCGCCGGTGACTCGAACCTCTGGCACGGCTCCGAGTCCCAGTTCGAGAGCTTCGTCTCCGACGGGGACTACCACGCGATCGGCATCTGAGCAGACCGCGCACCGCCTGATCCGCACAGGGCCGGGTCCTCGTCACGTCGACGAGGGCCCGGCCCTCTGCACGGCCTGCATTCTGTGTACCCTGCCCCGGTGAACACACCCAGAACATCCGCCCCCCGAACCGCCTCGACCTCTGGAGGCCCGGCCGGCGCCGTCTACGCCGACCGGGGAGCCTCTCACTTCGACATCCTCCTCGCCGCCATGGTCACCGTGGTCGTGCTGTCCGGGATCGGCGCTGCGAAGGGCGTCAGCTTCGGGACGGTTCCCGGCACCGGATTCGAGATCCTCACCGACGGCGGATTCTTCCTCTTCCCCCTCGCCTATGTGCTTGGGGACATCGTCACCGAGCTGTACGGCCCGCGCGCCGCTCGCCGCGCGATCCTCACCTCCTTCGCCGTGAGCATCCTGGCCTCGATCTGCTATCAGGTGATCATCGCCCTGCCGCCGTTCCCGGACGACTACGGCCTGGCCAAGCAGGAGGCCCTCGAGCTGGCCCTGGGGCCCGTCTGGATCGTGGTGCTCGCCGGCCTGGCCGGCTTCCTCGCCGGGCAGACCCTGAACTCCCTGGTGGTCAGCCGCATGAAGCGGCGCACGGGGGAGAGGGGGCTCATCGCCCGCCTGTTCACCTCGAGCGGCCTGGGCGAGCTGGTGGACACGATCATCTTCTGCTCCATCGCGGCGACCGCGATCGGCATCACGACCCTCGAGCAGTGGGCCGAGTACACGATCCTCGGCTTCGTCTACAAGGTCGCGGTGCAGTACGCGATGATCCCGGTGACCTCCGCCGTGATCCGGTGGCTCAAGCGCACGGATCCGACCTATCAGGCACGGCTGGCCGACGCGGCCACCGCCTGATCCGGGACGTGTCCGTCCCAGTCCGGGGCCGCCCCTTCCGTGAACGCTCACGACGTCCCTAGGATGGTCCGATCGAGTCGGGCGCGATCCGCGTGATCCGCCCGGCTCGATCCATGACCGCCTGAAAGGACCCCCGTGGCTCCCGCCGCACCAGATCCCCGACGCGATGACGATCGCGATGAGCCCCTGACCTCCACCGGCTCCGTCCCCACGCAGACCGGCTCCCTCCCGACCCAGACCGGGTCGATACCCACCATCACCGGCGCCATCCCCGTAATGGAGGACCCCGCCGACCACGACCTCGCCCACCTTCCCACGGAGGAGGAGCTGCGCCGCACGCGCAGCAAGGTCACCGTGCTGGTGATCGTCGTGCTCACCACGCTCAGCGCGATCGGTCCGCTCGCGACCGACATGTACATCCCCGCCTTCCCGGAGGTGGCCGACGACCTCGGCACCACGGCCTCGCGGATGCAGCTCACCATCACCGCGTTCTTCCTCGGCACCGCGAGCGGCCAGATCGTCGCCGGCCCGCTCTCGGACCGGATGGGGCGACGCGCACCGCTCCTGATCGGCATCATCCTGTGCCTGCTGGCCTCGATCGGCTGCGCCCTGGCCCCATCGGCCGAGATCCTGCTGGTGCTGCGCGTGATCCAGGGGATCGGCGGCGGCTTCGGCATGGTCCTGGGCCGCGCCGTGCTCATCGATCTGACCGACGGCCCCGAGCTGTTCCGGATCATGAACATCATGCAGGGCGTCGGCGGCGTGGCCCCGATCGTCGCCCCGCTGCTGGGCGGCATCATCCTGGTCTTCGGTCAGTGGCGCGAGATCTTCCTGGTCATCGCTGTGATGTCCCTGATCTCGCTGATCGGGGTGATCTTCCTGATCCCGGAATCGTTGCCGGTCTCCAGGCGCCATGCCGGGGGATTCCGGACCTTCCTGCGCAACGTCCGCACCCTGCTGCACCGGCGCACCTTCGTCGCGTACATGCTGGTCAACGCCTTCTCGGCGTTCGCGCTGATGGCCTACGTCTCGGCATCGTCCTTCGTGGTCCAGGAGATGCTCGGCTTCACCTCGACGGAGTACTCGGTGAGCTTCGCGATCAACTCCTGCGGCATGATGGCGCTCTCGCTGCTCTCGGCCCGCCTCACGCGCACGATCCATCCGCGCAAGCTCATCCGGGTGGGCCTGATCCTCGTGACGATCGCGAGCTTCTCGCTGCTGATCGGCAGCCTGTTCCTGGACACTCCGGCATGGATCGTGCTGCCGGCGTTCTTCTTCACGGTCGCGCCCCAGGGCATGATCTTCGGCAACGGCGGCGCCCTGGCCTCGGACCAGGCCCGTGAGTTCGCCGGCACCGGCTCGGCGATGCTGGGTCTGGGCTTCTCGTTCTCGGCCTCGATCGCCGCCCCGCTGGTGGGCATCGCCGGCACCCAGTCCTCGTTGCCGATGGCGGTCACGATGGTCGTGGGCGTGCTGATCTCGGGCACGTTCTTCGTCCTGGCAGGGCGGGGGAGCGGCACCCCGAACCCGCACACGGCTGCGGCCTGAGGGCCCTGGCGCCCGGTCTCATCGCGCTCATCGGAAAATCAGTTGCCGCCGCCGACGGAGCGCGATGAGATCAGGGCATGTCACCGCGCCTGAGCACCCCGTGTGCCGACGAGCTCCCGGAGGTCGTGCGCACGCTCGCGAGCTGGCAGACCGACGGCTCGCCGATGCAGCTCCACCCAGGAGACCTCGGCTGGCACCTGCAGCAGGGGTCCGACGCCACCGCTGCGGCGGTGCGCACCTGGAGCCTGGCCGGTGAGCTCCTGGCGATCGGGATGCTCGACGGGCCTGAGCTGCTGCGCCTGGCGATCGCTCCGACGGCGCAGCAGGACGACCACCTCACTCATGTACTGGTACAAGACCTGGGGGATCAGGGGAGCGGCGTGCTGGCCGGAACCTCAGCCTGCGTGGAGGTGCCGAACGGAGCTCGGCTCCGCGACGCGCTCCTGAGCTACGGATGGGCGACCGACGAGGCCTGGACTCCGTTGGAGAGGGATCTGGACGCGTCGATCGCCGATCCCGGGCTGCGCGTCGAGGTCGTCGGCCCGGAGCTCGCAGGAACGCGCGCCGCGGTGCACCGCCAATCATTCGACGGCTCACGATTCACCGAGGAGCACTGGCACACCATGCGGATCGCGCCGGGCGCCGGGGACTCACGTTGCCTGCTAGCGCTCGATGCGAAGGGAACAGCCGTCGCCGCAACGACGATCTGGTCGGCGGGTCTTCGGCAGGCCGGACTGATCGAGCCCTTGGGTGTGGGTCGTGAGTATCGGGGCCACGGATACGGCCCGGCGATCACACGAGCCGGGCTGGCGATGCTGCGCGAGCTCGGTGCCTCACGGGCTCTAGCTGCCACACCGAGCGCCAACGCCGCAGCGGTCGCGACCTATATATCGGCGGGATTCACGGCCTTGCCGCAGCGGTTGGATCTGCGTCGGCCGTCCTGACGGGATTGGTGTACCGGGTTATCGGCGTCGCGCGTCGAGGGCGCTGACTACCTCTGGGGCGTCATCGGCGGCGAACCGGATCTCGTGCACAACGCTGCTTCTGTCGCGTCCATTCGCGGTGAGAGCGATGCGGCGAGGAGAGGCCAGGCCGACGGCGACCTGGCATCCGTTCATCGTCGCCAGCCGCGCGATCCCGTCAGCGATCGTCGGGGCGACGACGGTCCCGTCCCGAACCGGGACGATGAAGCTGATGTCCCTATAGGGGATATCGGCGACGACGTGCGTACCGTTGCGCAGGACGAGCGACATGGACGTCGCGTAGTGCGGATGATCCCATCTCGAGGCGATCACTCCGAGCAGCAGGAGCAGCCCGTAGACGCTGATCAGCGTCAATGCCACAGAGAGAGTGGGCCAGGGGAGCACGAGGTGCAGAACAGCTACCTCGACGAGTGTGACGACGCCGAACGCGAGCGTGATCGCCAACGTTCCCTCCCGAGCCGGAAAGGCCTCAGCGCCGCTCGGTATCAGGGGTGGACGCCGCAGGGAGACTCGAGCGAGTGAGACCAGGCAGCCAACCTCGGCCGCGACGGCGCGACGAACCGGCCGTGGCGTCACGCTCTGCACGATGTCCCGCCAGCCGTCCAGCACCGGCACCCCACGGACATGCAGAAGGACGCTGACAGCAAGGATTCCGATCCACACGACGTCGGCCTCGAACAAGCCCAGGACGAGTGAGACGTCCTGACGCCCAACAGCGGCAGCTCCGGCGGCTGTCACGGCAAGAGTCGCCATGAGGCCGAGCAGGGCTCGCACACAGTTTGCTCCGGGAGCTGTCGCCGTCGTCATGTCAGCACCCTACAGATGGCCGAACCTCCCTCTCCGGGCAACGCCGATAATGTACGTTATGTAAAGTCAGGGGAGAACGGCTCAGCACAAACCCTCGTCACGGCTCCCCTCCAGGGGTCTGCGCTCCCGGCATGACCACACCGAGCCGCTCAGCGCCGTGACCATCGCCGCACCGGATCCTGGGCGCCTGGCTATGTTCTACGCGGAGACCACCGACGGTGAGGTGATCGCAGTCCTCGGGGATTCCCGTGGGCCACCCGTTCTGCCTCACCCTCGTCGACATCCCCGTCTGACGGGCGCAGCGCCCACTCAGTACGCCGCGATGACGCCGTTCCCGTCGGCCCAGGTGGCGACGAGGCGCACCGTGCCGTCGAGGCCGCCGACGGTGCGAGAGATCGTGAAGGGTTCGCCGTCCAGCAGCTCGTCCGCGGACGGCGGCTGCTCCCCCTCGTCGACCTCGAGGCTGAGCGTCACGCTCTGAGGCCTGGTCCCGACGTGCTCGCCGTCGGGTGCATAGATCTCGAGCTCCGCCTGCTCCTGCTCGCCGCAGATCGCGCGTCGGAAGCAGTCCAGGGCCACGTCGTCGGCGAGGCCGTCGTAGACGTAGCGCTCCCCCAGGACCGAATGATCCATCGTGCCGATGAAGCCCTCCGCCGCGCCCTCGACGGGCTCGGCGCGGTAGGCCAACGGCAGGTGGTACACCGTCTCCCCGACCCGTGCGAAGTGGCACTCGATGCCGACCTCGCCGTCGGGGTCGTCGAAGCGGTAGGCACCGAGCACCTCGAGCTCCCCCGTCTCGCCCCAGGAGCGAGATTCGAGGAATTGATGCAGGATCTCGGGCTTGGACGGGCTGAGCTCGGCCTGATAGATGATCGCCATGGGTCCAGGCTAGCGCGGGAGGCACCGCACCTCAGGAAGGCGCCTCAGGAGCGCAGCACGACCTTGACCGGACCGTCGCCGACCGGCGAGAACTGCAGCACGGCGGTGCCGGGGCTCAGCCGCGGGTCGCGCAGGTACTGCTCATACAGGCCGCGCTCCGCCGCCATGTCCCCCGCATCGGCCGCGATCAGGTGCTCGACGACCTCGTCGAGAACCGTGAGCAGCTCCTCGCCCATGGTCTCGCCGGGTGCCGGAATCGCGCCCCACCCGTCCCAGAGCAGCGTCTCGTCGCCGTAGCGATGGGCCAGCTCCCAGAACACCTCGGACAGCACGAAATCCTCGCCGCTGAGAGGGTGTCCGGGGGCCACACCGTACGAGGCGGCATCGAGCGTTCCCGCGCGCAGCGCACGGAACGCCTCCGCCGCGGAGAGGAACGGGGCACCGGGGCCCGTCTCCAGATCCAGCGGGTCGGGCAGCAGCCCCGACCCCTGCTCGACCTCCGTGTCGACGCGTCGCCAGCGGTTCCCGTCGTGCATCTCCACCACCACGTGGTCGCTGTGCCAGTCGGTCAGGAAATAGTCGGCGAAGCCGACCCGGCTGCGCGCCGGCACCCCGTGATGGCGCAGGATCGAGACGGCCAGCAGGGTGTGGTCCCGGCAGCAGCCCTGGAGGCGTTCGCCGATCTCCCGGTGAGCGGAGAGGGCCAGCCCGGGGTGGCGCTGCTGATCCACGGCGAGCATCTCCTCCACCCAGCGCAGGTCCACGTCGTGCCGGCTCGTGGCAGGAAGATCCTCCGCCTGAGCACGGTAATGGGCCAGCAGGGTGCGCACCACCGGCCCGATCTCCGCGTGATCAGGGTCGACGCCGTCCAGCAGCGTCGCGAACCTCCCCGGGTCGCTCGTGGGGGTGTGACGTGCCCAGTCGGCAGGGACGGGTGGGTCCGAGAGCATCATCACCATGGCGCCAGTATGGTCTGCGGGCGGCCGTCCGTCACCGGTCCGGCAGCGTGAGCAGCTCAGGGAGATGATCGATGTGCTCCGCGTCCCCGGCATCGAGCGCGACACCGGGGGTCCGCAGGAGAACCCCGCGCACACCCGCGGTCCGCGCCGCCGCGACATCTGCCGGGCGATCGCCGACGGCGAGGCACTCCCCCGGCTCCAGACGATGCCGCTCGAGCAGATCGTGCACCATGGCCGGATCCGGCTTCCGGGCGAATCCGTCGGGCGCGCAGACCATATCGTCCACGGCCAGTAAGAGGGAGGCCAGGAGCGCCTCGGCGCTGTCGCGCTCACGATGGGTCGCCACCAGGTTCAGCCCGCCGGTCGCGCGCACGGCGGCCAGCACCTCCCGCGCTCCGTCCATGGCCGGAGGCGGCCGGTCGGCCCAGCGGGCCTTGGTGCCGTCATAGGCCGTGCGGAGATCGTGCTCGGGCAGGTCGTAGCGACGTGCGAGGGTGCTGATCGCCTCGCCGCTCGAGCGCCGCGTCAGCTGCGCGACCTCCTGGAGGAGGCTCTCCCCCGGCTCCGCGCTGATCACCGCGGCCAGTGCCCGGTCCACATCGGGATAGGTGTTCAGGAGGGTGCCCCCCAGGTCCCAGATCACCGCCTCCATGTCCGCCATTGTGACAGTCGGGCCCCGGATTCGTCGACGGGAGCGGCACCGGTGTTCACTGGTCCTGTGCCGCTGACCGACCAGCTCCTCGAGCTCTCCGTGCTGACCATCGTGCTGCTGATCGGCGCGGCCTTCGTCGCCGGCTGGGTGGACGCCGTCGTCGGCGGCGGCGGGCTGATCCAGCTGCCGGCGCTGCTCACCGCGCTCCCGGCGGACACCTCGACGTCGACCGTGCTGGGCACGAACAAGATCGCCTCCGCCGCCGGCACGGCGGTGTCCTCCTGGACCTACGTCCGACGGATCACGCCGATCGCGGCGACCGCGATCCCTCTCGTGCTCTGCGCCCTGGCGGGCAGCGCGCTCGGGGCGGGACTGGCGACGTTCGTCCCCAAGCCGTGGCTCTCCCCCATCGTGCTCGTCGCCCTGATCGCCGTGGGTCTGTACACCGTGCTGCGCCCGGCGATGGGTCTCGTGCACGAGCCCCGGCACCGCGGTCGTGCGCACGTGCTGCGCTCCGGTGGAATCGGCGCCGTGATCGGTGTGTACGACGGGGTGCTCGGGCCGGGAACCGGCTCCTTCTTCATCATCGCGATGGTGGCGCTGCTCGGGTACGGGTTCCTCGAGGCCAGCGTGCACGCGAAGCTCGCGAATCTGACCACCAACATCGGGGCGCTGCTGGTGTTCGGGCTGCAGGGCGAGGTGTGGTGGCTGCTCGGCGGGATCATGGCGGTGGCCAACGTGCTCGGCGGGTTCCTCGGAGCGCGTCTCGCGATCCGGCTCGGCTCCCGCTTCGTGCGGATCGTGTTCCTCATCGTCACCGGAGCCCTCGCCGTGCGCCTCGCGGCGGACTCAGTGGCGCTGTTCACCTGACCTGACAGCTCGCGGCGGGGAATAGTCCTCCGCCACAGGTCGTTGAAGAGTGAGTCATCCCCGCCGCCCCTGCCTGCGGCCCGTTGCCTGGAGGTCACCTTGGATCCGACGACCCTGTTCAGCTATGAGCACCATGTCGACTCGCGCTCGCTGCACGGACGCACCCTCCTGGTGAGCCTCGGGGCGTTCACCGATGCCGGGAACGCCCAGGACCTCATCGACGACCATCTGCTCAACACCCTCCCCAGCCGCGTCGTCGGGCGCCTGGACATGGACCAGGTGTACGACTATGCGGGCCACCGTCCCGAGGTCACCCTCGAGCTCGACCACTTCGACGGCTACGAGAAGCCCGAGATCCTGCTGCACGAGGTCACGGACTCCGACGGGGAGCCGTTCTTCCTGCTCACCGGACCGGAGCCGTCCTTCCAGTGGGAGCGCGTCGCGACCTCCCTGCAGATCATCGTCGAGCAGCTGGGCATCGAGCGGACCCTGCTCGTGCAGGGCTTCCCGGCACCGGTCCCCCACACCCGAGAGCTGCCGGTGACGCGCTTCGCCGGCGATCCGGACTCCATCGAGGTGCGCCGCACGATGCCCGGGACGTTCCGCCTCCGCGCCCCGTTCACCTCGCTCCTGACCCTGCGCCTGGCCGACGCCGGCCACGACGTCGTCGGGCTCGTGGTCCACGTGCCGCAGTATCTCCACGAGATGTCCTATCCCGACGCCGCGATCGCCCTGCTCACCGCCATCGGTCAGGAGAAGGGCCCGATGATCCCGGTCGAGGGGCTCGAAGCACTGGCCGGGCCCGTGCGAGAGGCCGTCGCCGCCCAGATCGACTCGCAGGAGCAGCTCCAGGAGATGGTCTCCGGCCTCGAGCAGCGCTATGACCGGATGATCACCTCGGGAGCCGCCACCGAGGTCCCGACCGCCGATGACATCGCGGCGGAGGTCGAGCACTACCTGGCGGGGATCGCCGAGGACGGGACGGTCGACGACGCGCCCGAGGACGGAGCGGACGAGAAGCCGGACGAGCAGGAGCCGCCCGCCCAGGCCTGAGCCGCCGCTGAGCCTCCGACAGGTCAGCGCAGAGTGACCGCTGCGCCGACGTGCTCGGCAGGAAGCTCCGGGTCCGCCACGGCGGTCACCTGGATGCCGGTGAGGAGGACGTTCCCGGCCAGGGTGGTCATGAACGCCGTGTCCGCGGCGTCCTGCCCGGTCGCGATGCGCACCATCGAGCTGCGCGGGGCGAGATGGGTGGAGTCCACGACCGTCCAGGCCTCGTCGACCATCGCCTCGACCACCAGGTGGAAGTCCATCGGGCTGAGCCCGGGGGCGTAGACGGAGGAGCAGCGGGCGGGGATCCCGCCGGCGCGCAGCAGCGTGGCGGTGAGGTGGGCGTAGTCCCGGCACACACCCTGGCGCGAGACGTAGGTGCTCCGTGCGGAGTCCGTGATCGTGCTGGATCCCGGCACGTAGTCGAGGTGCTCGTGCACCCACTGCACGACAGCGTCGACCGCCTCGATCCCGGAGCGCCCGTCGAGGACCTCCTCCGCGATCTTCGTGAACTCATCGACCTCGCAGTAGCGCGAGGGCCGCAGATGCAGCACCGCATCAGCCTCGCTCGCACTCGGACTCCGCGCGGCGGTGACGTCGCGAGCCTCGTAGGTGATCTCGACCCTCCCCTCCGGCAGGCCTGTGACCAGGTGCATCCTGCTGCCGAAGCGGTCGCGGGTCTCTGTGCTCGGGTGCGCCCGGCCACCGGCGATCACGGTCAGGGACTCGTGCTGGGCAGGGGCATCGGACACCGCGATCAGCAGCGCCACGTCGGTGCCTTCGGCGACATCGGCCGTCATCCACGCGCGTACTTGTCTCTTCACATCCTCAGTGTGGCATCCACCGCCGGGCCGAGGCCCGGACGCCTTTGCCGCAGGGTGATCCGCGGCATAGGCTTGTGACCCAGTCGTCATCGTCGACACGGTCCCCCGGACCTGATCGATCCCGTGGCGCTCTGCGCCGATCCCCGGATCCCTGGCGCGGCACGACGGACGCCGACCCCATGCCCCCGCTGACCCAGCACTTCAGGAGGACCTTCATGACCCGATCCACAGGACCCGTCGGCGTCGGCATCATCGGGGCCGGGGTGATCTCCGGCCAGTATCTCGACCAGCTGACGACCTATCCGGACATCGAGCTGCGTGCCATCGGCGATCTGCGGCCCGAGGCGGCCGCCGCCCGGGCGGAGGAGTACGGCATCGCAGTGCACGGGCCGGCCGAAGTCGTGCTGGAGGACCCCGAGATCGAGATCGTGGTCAATCTGACGATCCCTGCTGCGCATTACGAGGTCTCCCTCAGCATCCTCGAGGCCGGCAAGCACGTCTGGACCGAGAAACCGCTGGTCACCACGAGTGAGGACGCCCGTGCCCTGCTCGCCGCCGCACGGGAGAAGGGGCTGCGCGTCGGCGGCGCCCCGGACACCGTTCTCGGCGCTGGGGTGCAGACCGGCCTGCGGGCGCTGCGCAACGGCGAGATCGGCGAGCCCCGCTCCGCCCTCGCGCAGTTCCGCTCCCCCGGCCCGGAGTCCTGGCACCCCAATCCCGACTTCCTGTTCCAGGTCGGCGCAGGCCCGCTCTTCGACATGGGCCCCTACTACCTGACCAGCCTCGTGCTCGCCTTCGGCCCCGTCGTCTCGGTCTCCGCGGTCGGATCGCAGTCCGTGCCCGCCCGCACGATCGGCTCCGGTCCGCGCGCCGGGGAGACCTTCGAGGTCGAGGTGCCCACCCGGGTGCAGGGCCTGCTGCGCTTCGCGAGCGGCGCCGTCGCCGCCGTCGAGTTCTCCTTCGACGACGCCACCGGGCAGCCCCACGTGCTGGAGCTCGCGGGCTCTGCCGGCTCCCTGTCCCTGCCCGACCCCAACGGTTTCGTCGGTGAGACCGGCATGGCCGAGCGCGGCGACGAGGACTGGACGGAGCGCGAGGCGGTCGGCGCGGTCGGCGGCCGAGGGCTCGGCACCCTTGAGATGGCCCGGGCCCTGCGCGCGGATCGTCCGCACCGCCTCACGGGAGACCTGGCCGGGCATGTCCTGGACATCATGATCGGTCTGGACGAGGCCTCCCGCGGCGACGGCTCCGCAGCGATCGACTCGAGCGTCGAGGTCCCGGAGCTGCTGCCCGCGGACTTCGACCCTCTCGCCGTGACCCTCTGACGATCTGACCGACTGACCGACTGACCGACCGACCAACTGACCGACCATTTCCCGAGTCCAGGAGACCGATGTGGCGACCGTGCCTCACCTTCCAGCAGACCGTCCGCTCGGCGTCGCCCTGATCGGCTACGCGTTCATGGGTCGCGCCCACTCCCAGGCCTGGCGCACCGTCGGCGCCGCCTTCGACGTCCCCGACATCGCCCGCCGCGTGATCGTGGGCCGGGATGAGGAGGCCGTCGCCGCGGCGGCTCATCGGCTGGACTGGGAGGAGCACGCCACCGACTGGCGCGAGGTCATCACCCGCGACGACATCGACATCGTCGACATCTGCACCCCCGGCTTCCTGCACGCCGAGATCGCGATCGCGGCCCTCGCGGCGGGCAAGCACGTCCTGTGCGAGAAGCCGCTGGCCAATGACACCGCAGAGGCGCAGGCCATGGTCGACGCCGCCCAGACGGCCACCGCACGGGGACAGGTCGCCGCCCTCGGCTTCACCTACCGCCGCGTCCCGGCCCTCGCGCTCGCCCAGCAGTTCGTGGCCGACGGCAAGCTGGGCACGGTCCGCCAGGCCAAAGCCGCCTACCTGCAGGACTGGCTGGTCGACGAGGAGGCCGGCATGTCCTGGCGGCTGCGCCGGGAGACCGCAGGCTCCGGTGCGCTCGGCGACATCGCCTCGCACGCGATCGACCAGATCCAGTTCCTCACCGGACAGCGGGCCACCGCCGTGCGCGGACGCCTGGCCACGATGGTCCCCCAGCGCCCGGGCGAGGACGGGCTCGAGGACGTCACCGTCGACGACGCCGCCTGGGCGACCCTCGAGCTGGACGGCGGGGCGATCGGCTCCGTCGAGGTCTCCCGCATGGCGACCGGTGCGAAGAACCGGCTGACCGTGGAGCTCTTCGGGACCCGTGGCGCACTGCGCTTCGATCTCGAGAACCCCAACGAGCTCTGGTACCTCGACGCCACCGTCCCGGTCGCCGAGCAGGGCTTCACCCGGGTTCTGGTCACCGAGCCCGAGCATCCGTATCTCGAGGCCTGGTGGCCTCAGGGACACGTGCTGGGCTGGGAGAACGCCTTCACCAACCAGGCCCGCGACCTGCTGCTCGCGATCCACGACGAGGACGCCTCCTACGCGCCCGACTTCGCCGACGGGCTCGCCCTGCAGCGCGTGCTCGACGCCATCATCGCGTCCGACGCCGCGGACGGAGTCGGCGTCACCCTCTGAGCCGCACCACCCCTCACTGCTGAGAAGGAGCATCTCCACCATGTCCCACCCGCACACCCTGTTCACCGGGCAGTGGCTCGACCTCACCCTCGACGAGGTCGCCGCCCATGCCGCGTCCATCGGCTACGACGGACTCGAGATCTGCGTGGGCGGCGAGCACCTCGATGCCGCCCGCTGGGACGACGAGTCCTATATCGCCGAGCGTCTGGGGATCCTCGAGAAGCACGGTCTGAAGTGCTGGGCGATCTCGAACCATTTCAAGGGTCAGGCGATCTGCGACGATCCGATCGACTTCCGCCACCAGGCGATCGTCGGCTCCGCGATCTGGGGCGACGGTGAACCCGAGGGCGTGCGCGAGCGCGCCACCGAGGACATGAAGAACACCGCCCGTCTCGCGCAGAAGCTCGGGGTCGACACCGTCATCGGCTTCACCGGCTCGAAGATCTGGAAGTACGTCGCGATGTTCCCGCCGGTGTCCCAGGAGGTCATCGATGAGGGCTACCAGGATTTCGCGGACCGCTGGAACCCGATCCTCGATGTCTTCGACGAGTGCGGCGTGCGCTTCGCCCACGAGGTGCACCCCTCCGAGATCGCCTACGACTACTGGACCACCCGGCGCACCCTCGAGGCGATCGGTCACCGTCCCGCGTTCGGCCTGAACTGGGACCCGTCCCACTTCATGTGGCAGGACATCGACCCCGTCTCGTTCATCACCGACTTCGCCGACCGCATCTACCACGTGGACTGCAAGGACATCCGGGTGCGCATCACAGGGCGCAACACGCGCCTGGGCTCGCACCTGGCCTGGGGAGATCCCCGGCGCGGCTGGGACTTCGTCTCCTTCGGGCGCGGGGACGTGCCGTGGGACGCCGCATTCCGGGCGCTGCGGCACATCGGCTACGAGGGCCCCATCTCGATCGAGTGGGAGGATGCCGGCATGGACCGTCTCCACGGGGCGAAGGAAGCCCTGGCCGTGCTCGAGGGCCTCGACTATCCCGTCGCCCAGGGCTCCTTCGACGACGCCTTCAGCAACCAGGAGTGATCGCATGAGCGCAGCAGGTGCCCAGGAACGTGCAGAGTTCGCCGCGAGCTTCCTCGAGCTCGGTCCCGACGCGCCGACGATCCTGCCGGGATGGGACGCTCCGGATCTCCTGGAGCACCTGCTGCTGCGGGAGAGCCTCCCCCACCTCATGGTCGGCTCGGCGCTGCCCGGTCCGCTCGGCCGGCGCGCCGGCCGAGCCCGGGAGGATCTGCGCGCCGCGCCCTGGGAGCAGCTCGTAGAGCAGTTCCGCAACGGTCCCGGGCCCCTCTCCCCCGCGGGGACCATGGATTCCCTCAGCGGAGACGGCGAGCTCCTGATCCATCATGAGGATCTGCGGCGTGCCCAGGACGGATGGGAGCCCCGGCGGCTCTCCGCCGCGCAGGATGCGTCGGCCTGGAAGGCCCTCGGGCTGCTGTCCCGAGTGGTCCTGCGCGTTCCGGTCGACGTCACATTCGTCTCACCGCGCGGCGGGATGCGGCGGCGAGCACGGCGCTCGACCGGCAGCGTGCGGGTGCACGGCGAGCCGATCGAGCTGCTCCTGTGGGCCTCCGGTCGCGATGACGTGGCGCGGGTGAGGATCCACGGCGACGAGAGGGGACAGCAGGCCCTGCACAGCGGCCGCCGAGGCCTCTGACGCTCCGACGGCTCAGTCGCGCTCGAGCAGGAACAGGCGAGGGTGGTGCCCCTTCTGGAAGAAGCGGTGCTCGTCGATCAGGCGCCACTCGCTGTCGGCCTCCTCCAGCACCCGCTGCATCCGGGTGATCTCATGCGTGAGCACCCCGAGCCGGGCCTGCGGGGCGGCCAGCTGAGCAGCCCTCGCGAGGAGGTCGACGAGCAGCTGCTCATTGCTCTCGTGCTCGCCATGGAGGGTTCCCCAGGGCGGGTTGGTGAGGAACCGGGTGAAGCCGGGGTCGATCTCTGCGGTCAGGACGTCCCCGGTGATCCAGTCGATGCGTCCCTTGCGGCGGGCGGCACGCTGGTGCTGCTGCGCGGCCTCGATGGCGGACGGGTCCAGATCCACGCCGAGCGCCCGGGCGGGTGCCACGTCGTGGAGCTGCTCGATCAGGAACGTCCCGGATCCGCAGGTCATGTCGAGCACGCTGTCCTCACTCCCCACCTCGAGCAGGTCCAGAACGGTCGCGGCGATGGTGCCGTTGACCGCACCGGGGTAGTTGACCGTGCGCCAGGTCCGGGTCGACAGGGGGCGCGGGGTGGTCCGCAGCAGGATCTGCCAGGTGTGCTCAGGGATGCCGCGGCGCACCCGCACCACCAGGTCGCCGTCCTCCGAGACCTCCACACCGGCCAGCTCCGCGATCGCCTCCGCGATCCGGCGCATGTCCGGGGTCTGTGAGCCCGCCGCTTCGAGCCGGAGCCCGTGGAAGCGCTGGCGAGGCCGTTGCCGGCCCAGATCCTCCAGGAGCTCCCCCAGCTGCTGCTGCACGGAGGTCTCGAGCAGCTCCCGCGGCCGTCGAGCGGGGACGGTGAGCCCGGAGGAGGCGGCCACGACCCGGCGCAGGCCTCGCACGGCGTCGAGGTCGTCCGTGCTGAGGGACAGCTCCGTGGGGGTGATCTGCCGGGCTGGGCCCAGCCGGCCGGCCTCCCGCAGGGCGCTGTCCCCGCAGCCGTCGAGCACCTCCAGCACGAGCTCATGCGTGATCTGCGACATCGTCTCCTCCTCCTCGGCGCGTTCTGCACACGATTCACGCAGGTTACCGCCCGTGGCGTGCTCGGTGATCAGGCTCGGGTCGGTAGACTCTCCGTGTGTTCATCGTGAGTGTGTGTTCCCTGAAGGGCGGCGTCGGCAAGACGTCCGTGACCCTGGGCCTGGCTTCTGCCGCCCTCCATCAGGAGGTGAACACTCTCGTCATCGACCTCGACCCTCAAGGCGACTCGACGCTGGGGCTGCTGGGCGAGCCTGCCTCCACCGTCGACATCGCCGAGGTGCTCTCCTCGCCGCGCACCGAGACCATCGACCGGTCGATCCTGCCCACGCCCTGGTCCGCCGGTGCGGCATCGCATCTGGACATGATCCCCGGATCGAGCCGCTCCTCGGTGATGGACTCCCCCGCACCGAATGCGAAGGACGTGCGGCGTCTGCATGAGGCGCTGGACAAGCGCACCCACCAGTACGACCTGGTGCTGATCGACTGCCCGCCCTCCCTGAACGGCCTCACCCAGATGGCGCTCGCGGCCTCGGATCGCGCCCTCGTGGTCGCCGAGCCCGGGTTCTTCGCGGTCACCGCCGCTGATCGCGCGCTCAAGCTCGCCACCGAGATGCATGATGCCGGCACCGCTCCCCGGCTGCAGCCCCTCGGGCTCGTGGTCAATCGCTATCGTCCGCGGTCGGTCGAGCACCAGTACCGTCTGGCAGAGCTCAGGGATCTCTTCGGGGACACCGTGCTGGAGCCGGTCATCGAGGAGCGCGTGGGCCTGCAGCAGGCGCAGGGCGGCGCCGTTCCGCTCCACCGGTACGAAGGTGCCTCCGGCAAGCGGCTGACCCAGGACTTCGACGCACTGCTGCAGACAGTGCTGGAATCTCGCCAGCACTCCTGAGCTGCACGGCACTCCTGAACGTCTGAGTGCGGCGGCGGTCGACGTCCTCGCCGCACCGGACTTCCGGGGCACGCACCAGACTCCGAGGCGCAGAGACACAGAAACGGCGAGTCCCTTCCCGGGGCTCGCCGTCGTGCTGTGTGGAGGAGGAGGTTCGGTCAGCCGGCCTGGCGGGAACGGCGGCGGGCCGCCAGCTCGTCCTGCAGGGCGAGAGCGGCGTCGTCCGCGGGATTCACGCCGGGCAGCACGGCCAGGTCGTTCTCGACCTCGCGCCAGACACGGCCCACGGCGATGCCGAACACGCCCTGCCCGCCCTGGACCAGGTCGAAGACGTCCTCGGCGGACGTGCACTCGTAGACGGAGGCGCCATCACTCATGAGGGTGATCCCGGCGAGGTCGTCGCTGCCTCGCTCGCGCAGAGCATTCACGGCCACCCGGATCTGCTGGAGGGAGACGCCGGTGTCGAGGAGGCGCTTGACCACCTTCAGCACGAGGATGTCACGGAAGCCGTAGAGGCGCTGGCTGCCAGAGCCGGACGCCGCCCGGACGCCGGGCTCGACCAGCCCGGTGCGGGCCCAGTAGTCCAGCTGGCGGTAGGTGATGCCGGCGGCCTTGCAGGCGGCCGGACCGCGGTACCCGAGCTCACCGGGGGTGTCCACGACGTCGTCGAAGAGAACACCCTGAGCGGGTTCAGCGGGCACGGTCGATTGTCCGGTGCGATCCTCACCAGGTGAGACGTTCACAGCTACCTCCGGGTTCCGGCTCTCCGAGGGGGAAGGTGAGAGCACTCCCCCCACAGTAGCGTGTCCCTGCCGTCGGCCGGCCTCAACGCGCCGCCCGAAGGTCACGGATAGATTGCGCCCGCTGCCGGGACCCGCCGTCCGCCCTGCTCAGGAATCCCGGAGCTTCGTGCGCAGCACGGCGCTGTGCAGGGCGATCATCGACTCGCCGAGATCCCGGGCGAAATCCTCGGCCTCACCCCGGGCGGCGGAGTCGCCGGACCGCGAGCGCGGCCTGGCCACCGAGCCGATCATGTGCGCCTCGCGCTCCGCCGAGGTGCGCAGCATGACCAGGTGCCGCGGGTGGAGGCCCTCCTCCGCGAGGTCGCGGGCCGAGGTGACGATCTCCAGCTCGGCGGAGCCGTAGAAGAGGAGACCTTCCGCCAGAAGGCCGTACTGCTCGAGCTCCTCGAGGAAGCCCTCCTCGACGGCGGCCCGGCGTGCGAGCCCTCGGCGATCGAGCCGCACGGCCTGGATCGTGGAGGTCGGCCCGGGGCGCGAGGCGATCGAGGTGACCTCGGAGTCCACGCCATGCTCGAACAGATGCTCCTTGATGACCTTGAGCGGCCAGAAGCGGTCGCGCTGGGCGCGCAGCACGAACATCAGCCTGTCGACGTCGTCGCGCGTGTACTTGCGATATCCCGCCGGGGTGCGCTCCGGGGTGATCAGCCCCTCGGACTCGAGGTAATGCAGTTTGGAGTGCGCGAGGTCCGGGAACTCGTCCTGCAGGGAGGCGAGCACCTGACCGATGCTCAGCCGTGCGATGCCGGACGAGTTCGGCCTGCGCTCTGCGGAGGCCGCCATCGGGTCAGGCCGTCCCGTGGAAGGGGTGGTAGGTGAGGCGGTACTTGCCGATCTGCACGTCCTGGCCGGGCTGGAGGCGCACCTCGTCGACGCGGTCCTTGCCCACATAGGTGCCGTTGAGGGACCCCAGGTCCCGCACGAGGAAGCCGTCCCCGTCACGGACGAAGGCGGCATGCTTGCGAGAGACGGTGACGTCGTCGAGGAAGATCTCGCTGTTGGGGTGCCGCCCGGCGAGAGTGGTCTCGGAGTCCAGCAGGAAGCGAGCACCGAGGTTCGGGCCCTTGCGCACCATCAGCAGCGCGCTGTGCGGGGGCAGGTTCTCGATCGCGCGACGATCCTGTGAGGAGAGACCGGGCTCGCCGTCCTCCACCGGATCACTGGGCGAGATCGCGCTCAGCTTCGATGTGTGGTCGAGATTCTCGTCGTTCCACGCGGTGTTACCGGACACTCCGCACCCCTTCCTGGCAAGCGGTGGACCCCGCTCTATGAACGATCAGGATCCAGCCCGCCCATCCTCGCACGCTCGACGCGCCCGTTGCACTGATCCACACCGCCCTGGAGAGGATTTGACGATCACTTGACCACCTCCGAGTGTTCGGGTTCGTCCAGCTCGACCGTCGCCGTGACCTCGACGTCCTGCTCTGCGGCGATCGCGAGGGTGCCGCCATCGGCCGCGACGGAGTCAGCGGCACCGCCGGGGATCCGAAGCGCCGGTTCCATGACCTCGGGATCGCCGATGACGCGCACGGTGTACGGGGCGGCGATGACGGTGCCGTCGACCAGGAGCCGGCCGCTGGGGTCCGTCGTGATCGAGGTGGACGCCACCACGCGGACCGTGCCCAGCTGGATCACCTCGGCCCCGGCATTGCGCAGCTCCTGGATGACGCCCAGCAGAGTGGAGGCGCGCACCCCGCTCGCCGGATCCGCGATCGACACGACGATCCCGCGGCCGTGCGCCGGCGAGGTGCCCGCGATGATCTCGAGGTTGGCGAGGCGCTCCTCGGCAGCGGTCCGTGCCTCAGCGTCATCCCCCTGCCCCGAGCGCAGCGATTCCAGCGTGCGATCCAGCTCGGCGTTCTCCACCTCGAGGCCCGCGGCATGCCGGCCCGACTCGTCCAGGAGCCGTAGGAGCTCCTGCTGGGAGGCGCCCTCGAGCGAGTCGTCCGTCTGCCGCAGCTGAGCGGCGATCGCGAGTCCCAGCAGCACGCACAGCAGACCCACGATCAGCTGCGACCAGGTGGCCTGCGGTCGCAGGGTGTCCCGCAGGCGATGCCAGACGGCCTTCTGCTGCTCCGGGCTCTCCGGGATACGGGTGCCGTCGCTCATGAGCGGAACAGCAGCCGACGGATCGCGGCCGCGTTGGAGAAGATCCGGATCCCGAGCACCACGATCACCGCGGTGGACAGCTGCGCGCCGACGCCCAGCTGGTCGCCGAGGAACACGAGGAACGCCGCGATCAGGACGTTGAACAGGAACGAGGTGATGAAGACGTGGGCGTCGAAGGCTCCGTCGAGGCTCGCACGCAGGCCGCCGGCGAGAGTGTCCAGCGCGGCGACCACCGCGATCGGGAGATAGGGCTGCAGCACGACCGGGACGTCGGGCTGGACGACGATGCCCAGGACGACGCCCACGATGAGGCCGATGATGGCGATCATTGGTGGTCCTTCATTCGGAGTCCTTCCGGGCATCGTCCTGCGAGGCCGTGCCGTCTGCTGGGTCGGTGGGATCGAGCGGGGAGGCCTCGCGCAGCGTGCCGAGCGCTCGGGCGGGGACGCTGAGCTCCGTGCCGGTCGTCCAGGAGGTGCGGATGCCGAAGCGGGTGGAGAGCTCGGAGAGGTAGTCGCCGCTCTCCGTCCCCTCGACGCCGGCCTGCAGTGCCTCGGGGTCGCCGAGCGCGGTGATCTCGTAGGGCGGGGACAGGGGCCGGAAGTCGACGAGCACCGCGGAGCCGGCCGTGCGGATCGCACTGGTGGCGCTCAGCCGCTGACCGTTGATGGAGACCGCCTCGGCCCCCGCCGCCCAGAGCCCGTTCACCGCGATCTGCAGATCCCCGTCGGTCACGCGGTTGATCGTCCCCTCCTTCACCCCGGGACTCGCGGGCAGCGGGACGGAGTCCTCGAGGGAGAGCACCACGCCGGTGCCGCTGAGCACCGTTCCGGCCGCGGCCACCTCGTGGACCCGCAGCCGCTGCGCGGACTCGGAGTCGGTGTCGTCCAGGACGGTCTCCTGGGCAGCCGCGATGTCGCCCTCGAGACTCCCCTGCCTCGCTTCGAGCGCATCGATGTCCTCGCGGCTGTCGAGCACCTCCTGCTCGAGGAGCGCCCGGGGATTGTCCTCCGCAGCGGCATCTCGTCGCAGGTCCGCGACGGAGACGGCGACCGCGAAGCCCAGCAGGAGTGCGAGCAGGACGGTGATGGTGCGGGTGATCCGGTTGTCCGGCGGAGTCTCCTCCGCCCAGGACGGGTCCTCCTCGCGCAGGGTGTCCACGTCATAGGGGTTCGCGGTCAGCGCGCGCAGCAGAGAGGTCGGCGAGTAGGGGGTCTCGCCGTGGGGTGTCGACCGCCGCGGAGCACGCATATCAGCAGGGTAGTGCCGAGGGCCCCGGTCAGCGATCAGACCCGCGGGATCTCGGGCATCGGGTCGGATCGGCCGATGAGATCCGCGAAGTCGGTGCGCCCGACGTCGGGGGCGTCCGGGGCCCGGGCGAGGACGAGGAATCTGCTGGTGCTCAGGGAGAGCGGCCCGATCTGCAGCTGCTGGGCCAGCGCGTCGAGCTCGCGTCGATGATGATCCGGATCGAGCCCGCCCGACCCGTCGCAGCCGTCGACCCCGTGCCACGCCACGTGACGGAGGTAGCCCAGCAGGCTCGCCATGTCGCCGAACCGGGCGGTGCCGTGGAAGGCGTCGGAGCGCTCCACGGTCAGGCCGGCTCGCGTGAGGTCGTGCACCGCGTTCTCCAGGGTGACCTCGGGAGAGGGCAGGTCGATGCCGAAGGCGCTGTCGAGCTCGCGCAGGTCGTCCCCGCCGATCCGCTCGGTGAGGAAGGAGCCGCCGGGCGCGAGCACGCGGGCCACGTCGTGCGCGTCATAGGTCCCGTGCCGGGACAGGACGAGATCGAAGGTCCCGTCGGGGAACGGCAGGTGCGCGCCGGGACGGTCGGCGCCGTGCTCGTGGACCGCGATCCCCAGCGGTGCCAGTCGCGCTCGGGCGGCGGCGAGGGCCGGAGACCGACCCGCGGTGGCGACGGTCCCCTCCGGCAGCACGTCGGTCAGGGACGCGAGGGTCTCCCCTCCCCCGGTGCCGAGGTCGAGGACCTGATCCGACATCGGGGCGAGATTGCCCACCAGCGTGGCCCAGCTCCAGGGCGGCTCCTGGCCCCGGTCGTCGTGCCCGGTGACATCGGCGGACATCGATCGCCTCCTGCAGCTCACCTGCGGCACCCCTGTGGTGCCGGTCACCGCCCACTCTGTCACGCGGCGCCGCTCCCGAGCCCGCCGCGACGCGTGCATCCGCGCCGTATCTGCGGAGTGCCGCAGGTCACGCCCGTCTCAATTGGCTCCCGGGGCATGGAGCGGGGTAGGGTTATCCACGGTCCTCCGGTGACGGAGGGTTTCGGGCTGTGGCGCAGCTTGGTAGCGCACCTGACTGGGGGTCAGGGGGTCGCAGGTTCAAATCCTGTCAGCCCGACAAATGCCCTGGTGAGAACAAGTTTCTCGCCAGGGCGTTGTCTTTCTTAGCGGCGATGTGACCGCTAGAGTGACCGCTAGAGTCGCGCCGGCTGGAGACCGCACGAGCCTCGGGGTCACCATCACGACGGCGATCGACCTTCGAGTGCCGCACCTGGACCAGGGGCACGCGGGGCGAGCACAGAACGGGGCCGGCTCGAGGCCAGGGCCAGAGTCTCCCCCATGTCCTCTCGTTGCCGCGACTCAAGACCAGGCAGGCCGTCTCGCCCGTCGCAAGGCTGCCCTTCCCGTCGGAGCTCGCACGTGGGGAATAACTGCGGCAGTGTCGGCGCGGCCACTCTCGGCTGCCGGGGCATCGATAGCGCTGCGCCCTCACGGGTCATCCACTGGGTCACCTCTCACGTACACCTCGAAGTGCCCCTGCACCGCGGCTGCCCGTCGTGGCGATTTGGGCCCACGTCGCGGTGGGAAGCCATCCCGCTGCACCGAAACGCATATTTGGCCGTGCGGGCACCATCTGCGGAGTGCTCAAGTTCTATGCGTCAGGCTCCTCCAGCTGATTGCTGAAGAGGTGTCCGGCCCTCTGTTGATGAATTTCGTAGGACACGTGAACTCAACGTCCGATAATGGCTGTTACCGGACATTGAATGATCCTGAAGAGTCTGCCGGCGTGGATTCCACACTTTCTGACCTCGACCCTACGTGGTGCGACGGTCACATTCTGCGGCACACTCACTTCGAGGCCATCACGCAGGAAGTGTCTGCTGCTCGAATTGGCGATTCGGGTATGGAGTGCTTTGTTGATGCCCATAGTCCGCAGCACCAAGCCAAATCCCGACGAGCAGATCCCGGTCGCTCTCGCCGCGCGCATCGTCGGCATCGATCGCTCCTCCCTGGCGCACCTGGTTGATCACGGGCTCGTGCCCCGCCTCGACGTCGACGCCGTACGAGCTTTGGCCACCAGTGGCGAGGTCGTGGCGAAGAGCTCCGACTCGCCGAGCCCTCTCGTCATCCGCCTGGATGTCAACCCCGCCGTGCAGCGGATCGTGGACATGAGCGAGGACGAGCTCTCCCAGAGCGCCCAAGGACCCCATCGTCTCCCCGGGTCCTCGCTCGGCCGCGACGTGCTGCTGTGCGTGCGCTCGTTCGTCATCGCCACGGGGACCCTCGAGGAACTGGGAGATCCGATCCAGCTGGTCTCCGATCGACGAGGTCGCGACATCACCGGACGCACAGTCTCCGTCCGCATCACTCACCGACTGGGCGTTCTCACCTCTCGGCCTACGAAGGCGGTCGAGGATGCTCGGTGGCTCGGCCGGTGCGCCCGAGTCGGCACCGGTGGCGCAGTGCTGCCCCTGAAGTCCTAACGCCTCCTGTCCTGCCAGGTCGTCCTCGCGCCCACTGCACGAGTATCCGGACGAGCCGGGCCACGAGGAGCAGGAGCCGCCATGACCACCATCGCCCAGCACGCCGAGCCCCAGCGTCTCGGGAACCCGCGGACCGTGCAGTCGCGCCTGCGCACCGCCGAGTTCAGCGACGACGTGGAAGCCCTCGATCAGCTCGCCCACTCCGAGGTTCCCGGCGAGGTGCTGCGGAAGATCGCGCACAACCCGGCGACGTCCGAGGCCACGCTCGAGCATCTGATCGACCTCGACCAGCGGTGGCTCACCTTCCCCGTCACGCGCCGCTGCGACCTCTCCCCCGCGTTCATCGACCGGATCGCCCGCCGGCTCACCGACCGCAACGCGATCTTCCACGCCTCCAGCGCCCCGAACGCCTCCCCGGAGACCCTGCACTACCTGGCGGAGCACCCGTCCGCTCCTCCGGCCACCACAGAGACCGTCACTCAGCGTCTCGGCGCGGGCGATACTTCCGTTTCGTGACAATGCAGGGCTGGGGAACAGGGAAGAGACGGTAGATCGCGCTCGGCTGCTCGAACCGTCCGCTGACTCGTCTTAGCCTCGGGATTTCATGGGGGTGTGGTCCCGACCGGCGGACGGCTTAGAGAAAGGTG
>NZ_JABUXW010000082.1 GCF_014897585.1 Brachybacterium tyrofermentans
GGAGGTGTCAAGTTTTCTGTGTAAGGGGCCGGTCGAACAGCCTCTCTGCCGGGTGGTCAGAGCGGAAGTCGGTTGGGGAACTGAACGGCGAAAGCATTGAGGGCTTGATGCCATCCCTGAGTGCCGGTTCCGAGCTGGCCACCGCGGCGGGTCTCGATGTTCCGGATCCCCAGATAGACCAGCTTCATCGCCGCCTCGTCCGACGGGAATGAGCCCCTCGTCTTGGTGATCTTCCGGAGCTGGTAGTTGATCGACTCGATCTGGTTGGTCGTGTAGATGACCTTCCGAATCTCGGGGGTGAACGCCAGGAACGGGATGAAGTCCTCCCACGCGTTCCGCCACGCCAGCACCGCCCCCGGCGCCTTGCTGCCCCAGGCCTCGGCAAAGGCCTCCAGGGCCAGCTCAGCGGCCGCCACGGTGGCCGCGGTGTAGATCGGGCGCATGTCCTTGGCCATGGTCTTGCGGTCCGTGTAGGAGGCGTACTTCATCGCCGAGCGCAGCAGGTGGACCACGCAGGTCTGGACCACGGTCTCGGGGTAGATGCTGTTAACCGCGGCCGGCAGCCCGGTCAGCCCATCGCAGCACAGGATCAGGATGTCCTTGGTGCCACGGTTGCGAATCTCGGTGAGGACGTTGGCCCAGAACTTCGCGCCCTCGGTGGCCCCCAGCCATAGGCCCAGGACCTGCTTGCGGCCCTCCATATCGACGCCTACGGCGACGTGGCAGGCCTTGTTGGTCACGACTCCGCCGTCGCGGATCTTGAGCCAGATCGCATCGATGTAGACGATCGGGTAGACCGACTCCAGGGGCCGGGACTGCCACTGGGCGACCTCGTCGGTGACGACGTCCGTGACCCTGGAGATCGTCGCGGCGGAGACCTTCGAGCCGTAGATCTCCTCGAGATGGGAGCCAATGTCGCGGGTGGTCATCCCGCGGGCATACAGCGACAGGACCATGTCCTCGACCCTGCCCAGTCGGCGGGTCCGCTTGGGCACGATCACGGGCTCGAACGAGCCGTTGCGGTCCCTGGGGACGGTGAGCTGCACTGGGCCCTGGAGGGTATGGATGGACTTGGTGGTCTTGCCGTTACGGGAGTTGCCCGTTCCGGCGCCGGCAGGGTCGCCGGACTCGTAGCCGAGGTGGTCGCTCATCTCGGTCTCCAGGGCCCGCTCCAGCACGGCCTGGGTCATCCGGGACAGCAGCTCCTCGACCCCGTGGCGGCCCTCTCCGAGGTCTTCGGCGGCGTTGACGAGGGCGTCGACCTGGTCGGCGCTCAGCACGCCCGCAAGAGGGTTCTGGGCATCAGCAATCTCGGTCATGTCATCGGTCCTTTTCAGAGGCGAGCCCGCAGGTCACACCTCGGTTAGAGACCGGACCCTTACACAGCTAATGAAACACCCTC
>NZ_JABUXW010000083.1 GCF_014897585.1 Brachybacterium tyrofermentans
TGAGGTGCCGCGTGGTTTTCGGACAGTGGGCCCTCTTACGATGAGGGTGCTACTGGAAGAGAGAGCAGTATGTCCGTATCGCGGAGAAGGTTCACGCAGGAGTTCAAGGATGAGTTGTGTCGGGAGGTGATCTCGACGTCCAGGCCGATCAAGACTGTCGCCACGGCGTACGGTGTCGGCCCGGAGACGCTCCGTAACTGGTTGGTCAAGTATCGCGCCGCCAATGGTGGGACGGAGGCCGAGTTGACGGTTTCTGAGCGGGCGCGGCTGAAGGAACTCGAACGCGAGAATCAGGATCTGAAGGCGGAGACCGCGTTCCTGAAAAAAGCGACGGCCTACTTCGCGCGGGAGCAGCGGTGATGGCCAAGTACGAGTATGTCGACTCCCAGAAGAACCTGCCGGACAACACGAACCCGGTGGTGAAGATGTGCCGCTGGCTGGGCGTGTCGACCTCGGGGTTCTATCACTGGTTGAGCCGCCCGCAGTCGGCTACCGCGGCGCGCAGGGAGGCACTCACGGCTCGGGTAGAGCACTTCTTCGAGGCATCCGACGGCACTTACGGGTACCGGCGTATCCACGCCGACCTGGCCGATGAAGGGACGGAGTGTTCCCCGGAGCTGGTGCGTCAGATCATGCGTGATCAGGGCCTGGTGGCCTGTCAGCCGCGGCCGTTTCGTGTCACCACGGACGCGGATGCCGCGGCTGCTGCGGGCATGCCCGATCTGGTGGAGCGGGACTTCACCGCCGACCAGCCCGGGGTGAAGTTCGTCGGCGATATCACCTACATCCATACGTGGCAGGGTTTCGTCTACCTCGCGACTGTGATCGACTGCTACTCGAAGAAGGTCGTCGGATGGCAGATCGCTGATCACATGCGCGCCGAGCTCGTCGAGGACGCCCTGCGACACGCTGCCGCGACGGTCGTGATCGAGCCTGACGCGATCTTTCACAGCGATCGCGGTAGCGTCTACACATCGACCGGATATCGGGCCCTGATCGGCCGTCTCGGGATGCGTTCTTCGATGGGAAGGACGGGCGTGTGCTGGGACAACTCAGCGGCGGAAAGTTTCTTCTCGACCCTGAAGAACGAACGAGTCCACCGCACCGCCTACGCCACGAAAGCGCAGGCTCGCCGCGATCTGATCAACTATATCGAGGGCTTCTACAACAGTCGACGACGCCACTCCTCGCTCGGCTACCAGTTCCCGAACGACGTCCACTACGCTTACCAACAGTCGGCCACGACAGCATAAGAAATCAACCGAATCCGCTGTCCGAAATCACCGCAGCAGCTCA
>NZ_JABUXW010000009.1 GCF_014897585.1 Brachybacterium tyrofermentans
TCATGATTCTTACCGTTCCTCTCGGTACGGCTTACACAGACCATCTGACACGCCCGACCGGCACGATGGGTGGTGCTGAAGCCGTCCATCTGCTGGAAGAGACCCGTTCCATGACCCACCGTAATTCGCCGCTGACCCCTGCCGGAAGACTCCGCCTGGTCCAACGTGTCGAAGATGATGGTCGCCCCGTCGCCCACGTCGCCGCCGAAGCCGGCATCGCCCGCTCGACTCTGACGAAGTGGGTGCACCGCTACCGCGACGACGGCATCGAAGCTCTCCAGGACCGCCCCAGCGCCCCAGCACGACGACCCTCGCGGCCACCGATCGAGGTCCTCGAACTCATCGACGCCTGGAGACGAGACCGCAAATGGTCCGCCCGCCGCATCGCTCTCGAGCTCGCCGACCGCGGCCACCACTACTGCGTCCGCACCATCGGACGCTGGCTGCAGCGCCTCGGGATCTCCCGCCGCCGTGACCTCGACCCGACCGGGGAGAACAACCGCGAGACCGGGAAGATCATCGCCCGTTTCCCGGGGCACATGCTCCACCTGGACGTGAAGAAGGTCGGCCAGATCCCCGACGGCGGCGGCTGGCGACTCCACGGCCGAGGCAGCACCCGAGCACGCCATCAGCGCGTGGGCTATACCTACCTGCACTCCGCGATCGACGGCTACTCACGCCTCGCCTACACCGAAGCCCTCGAGAACGAGACCGCAGCAACCACCATCGCCTTCTTCGCCCGGGCCAGGGCATTCTTCGCCGCTCACGGCATCACTCGCCTGGTCCGGGTGGTCACCGACAACGGCTCCAACTACCGCGCGAAGACCTTCGTTCGCACCGTGAACGCGCACGCGTCGCGGCATCAAAGGACTCGGCCCTACACGCCCCGACACAACGGGAAAGTCGAGCGCTACCAGCGGATCCTTGCCGAGGAATGCCTCTACGCCCACGCCTTCTACTCCGAAGACGAACGGCGCGAAGCGATCAACATCTGGGTCCACCATTACAACTACCATCGGCCACACACCGCCTGCGCTGATCAGCCCCCGGCCACCCGAGTCCACGAACGTGTCGACAACGTCATGACCTCATACAACTAGCAGGAGTGGCTCGATACGGCCATGCGGGGGACGCACGCGATGTCCGTGCAGGAGGTGCAGAGGGCGACGAGGGCTTAGACCGCGTCGACCTTCGCTGGGCTGGGGAGTTCGTCGGAGGGGCTTTGGTCGAGGACGCGGTGACCGTAGGCTGATGTGATCGGCGAGAGGAGGGGCGTGCATGTCTCGCGCCGCGACCACCAGGTTGGAACCTGGAGAGCACAGCATCGACCGGGCTCAGGTATTCCCGTACCGCGACGGCTTCGCCATCCGATGGTCGATTCGACTCAACAACGGGCGGCTCATGCGCCCGCTCACTCAGGGTCCGACGAAGGGCAAGGTGAGGGCTCGCGCGCGGGCGCGGGCTGCAGACCTGCTGAGCAGCTCCAGCGACGGCAGGTGGAAGGGCACCAGCGACACCCTCGACTATCTGGACAAGGTCACGCTCCCGGCCATCCGTGCTGAGCGACTGGCCGACACGACGACCCGGCGCTACGAGCTCGCGTACCGGCTTCTGCGCGGGGAGTGCGGCGACGAGGCATGCAAGCACACCCATTCTCTGGCCGGCTTGTCGCTGCGAGAGGCGATGCGGCCTCGAGCCCTGATCTCGTGCCTGGAGGAGATCGGGAGGCTGCACGGTGCGGTCAACGCGAAACATGCCAAGACGGTCGCGAAGAAGTACCTGGCGGCGCCACTGCGCGTGGATGAGGTGATCGAGTACAACCCCCTCATCGAGCTGGATCTCGACCTGTCCGGGGCGAAGAGGCCCGCATACTCGCGGGGCGGCCGGGCGCTGACCGCGGAGCAGTACCGCGCGGCGATCGAGTACCTGCTGACCGCCGATCCGGAGGACGTGGAGGCGCCGAAGCGTGGACGGTGGACGCACGGACAGCGGGTGGTCGAGCGGGCCGCGTGCATCGACATCGTGCTCGCGCAGGCGACGACGGGGCTGCGGACCTCTGAGCTGTGCATGAGGCCCACGGAGGACTGCCGCGTGGACGATTCGGGCACGTTCATCGTTGAGTTGTCGCCGGAGGCCACGAAGACGCGAACGGGTCGCCCAGTCCCTGTCCTCGCCCCTGCGGTGAGCAAGCGGTTGGCGGCGAGGCTCGAGTCGGGGTCTCCGTGGCTGTTCCCGTCGCCGACGGACCCGGCCAAGCCGTGGGATCCGCGCAACCGGGACAGGAAGCTCGCGGCGATGTACAAGGAGCTAGCCGAGAAGCTGAACATCGAGATGTTCGAGAATGAGCGCGGGCACTCGTGGCGCACGACGAACAACACCCTGTTGTACGACGTGCTGCCGGAGGCGACCCGCACTCGGTTGTTCGGGCATACGGCAGCCGTGAATCGGCAGCGGTACACGGCGGTCACGAGCACGGAGGCTGTGGTCTCTGCGGCAGCCGCCATGTTCGAAAGTGACCGCTAGAGTGACCGCTAGCGGCGGTATTTGGCGGTCACATCCCGGAACCTCCGTGAAGCATGTGGCTGCAAGTATCCACTCACTGCCAGCGCATTCGTCGTCCGACCTGGGCGTCTACCCCTAGTTCGCTCCGAGTCAGGGGGTCGCAGGTTCAAATCCTGTCAGCCCGACCGACGACGAAGGCCGTCGATCCGCATCTGCGGATCGACGGCCTTCGTCGTGTGCGGATCAGCCTCACGAGCGCACCGGACCCACCCAGATCTGCTGGGCGTTGGTGAACTCGCGGATCCCGTGCGGACCCAGCTCGCGGCCGTAGCCCGAGCGCTTGATGCCGCCCGAGGGCAGGCGCGGATCGGACTTCACGATGCCGTTCACGCTGACCTGGCCCGCCTCGATCCTCCGGGCGAGCTCGACCCCGCGCTCCGTCTCCGTCCAGATCGCGGCGCCCAGACCGTAGGGCGTGTCGTTCGCGAGCGCGAGCGCGTGCTCCGCGTCCTCGGCCGCCATCACCACGGCCAGCGGTCCGAAGGTCTCCTCCGTGCAGGCGGCCATCCCCGGCTCGACGCCGGTGAGCAGGGTGACCGGATAGAAGAATCCCTCCCCCTGCGGCATCTCGCCGCCGAGGACGCGGGTGGCCCCGGCCTCGAGGCTGGTGGTGACCTGCCGGTGGAGGTTCTCGCGCAGTTCCTGCCGGGCGATGGGCCCCACCTTGGTGGCCTCGTCCCGGGGATCGCCGGCCACGAGGTCCTTCAGCTGCGCGGTGAGCAGCTCGACGAACTCGTCGTGGACGGAGCGCTCGACGATCACCCGCTTGGCGGCGATGCACGACTGCCCGGCGTTGATGATCCGCGACAGGGCGGAGACCTCGGCCGCTGTGGCGAGGTCCGCGTCGGCCAGCACGATGCAGGGGTCCGAACCGCCCAGCTCGAGCACCGCGGGCTTGATCTCGCTCGCGGCGATCGCGGCGACCTTCGCGCCGGCCCGGTCCGAGCCGGTGAAGGAGACGGCCTGGATCCTCGGATCGCGGATCGCCTGCTCGACGTCCTCGGTGCGGGCCTGGAGGGTCTGGAAGATCCCCTCCGGGGCACCCGCTGCGCGGAACACCTCCTCGAGCGCGGCCGCACAGCCGGGCACATGGGGATCGTGCTTCATGACGCAGGTGTTCCCGGCCATGAGCGCCGGGGCGCAGAAGCGGAACGCGACCCAGAAGGGGGCGTTCCAGGGCAGGATCCCGAGCACCGGCCCGAGCGGCAGGTACTGGACGTAGGAGCTGGTCGCGTCCGAGGGGAGGTGCTCGTCGGCGAGGTACTCCGCGGCATGCTCAGCGTAGTGCTCGGCGGCCCAGGCGGACTTCACCACCTCTCCGCAGGACTCCCCGATCGGTTTGCCCATCTCCTGCGTCATCACGGGTGCGAGCTCCTCGACGTGCTCCCGCATGTAGTCGGCGACCCGGCGCATCACCGCGGCGCGCTCCTCGATCCCGGCGTCCCTCCAGGCGGGATAGGCCTGTTGGGCCCGGTCGATGATCGCCGTGATCTCCTCGGGGGTCGCGGCAGGCACTTCGCGCACGACGGCGCCGGTGGTGGGATCGATGGCTGTCAGCATGGTCATGATGCAGCTCCTCTCAGAAGCTCGGCGCGACGACGGCAGAGGTGCGGAATGAACGGGCGGAGCTCTCGTGGACGGTGAAATCCTCCGGCAGGGTGAAGAACGACTCGCAGCCGTCCGCGGTGACGTGGACGGTGTCCGAGATGCCGACGGTCTTGTTCCCGTCCACACCCCACATCCACGGGAGCAGATGGAAGGTCATGCCCTCCTCGAGCGGGCGTTCGTCCCCCTCCAGCAGGGAGATGATGTAGCCCTCGTCCCAGGACGGCGGGAACGCGATCCCGATCGAGTAGCCGGCGCGGGTGACGAGCTGCGCCCCCACGTCGTTGCTCTCGATGCGGGTGCGCGTGAGCTCAGCGATCTCGGAGACCGTCACCCCTGGCTTCATGAGGCTGCGCAGCTCCGCGAGCGTCTGCTTCATGAGCTCCTGGGCGGAGTGCATCGAGTCCGAGAGCGCACCGTTGACGGCGGTGCGCATCATGGCGGTGTGATATCTGCGGTAGCAGCCTCCGACCTCGAGGAACACATGCTCCCCGGGCCGGATCATGCGGCCCTCCCAGGTGGAGTGGCCGATCATCGTCCGGGGCCCCGAGGCGACGTACGGGACCACCGCCGGGAACTCGCCACCGGCACGGAACATCGCCGAGGTGATCGCCGCGGCCACATCGTTCTCGGTGGCACCGGCCATCGCGGCGCGCAGCCCCGCGGCCATCCCCGCCTCGCCGGCATAGGCCGCGAGCTGCATCACCTCGATCTCGGCCGGGGACTTGCGGATCCTGCCCTCCTCGACGATGCCGAAGCAGTCCACCAGTCCTTCGCCGAAGGCGTCGTGGAAGCGATCCTGCTGATAGGCGGGGAAGTAGTAGCTGTTGCGCTCGTATCCCACCGTGGCATCCCCGAGGCGCAGGTCGCGCAGGGTGCTGACCAGCTCGAGGATCGCGTCACCGCTGTCGGGATAGGGACGTGAGTGCTCCAGCCAGGTCCGTGCGATCACGTTGGACTCCTCGAGCGCACGGGTGATCATCACCGAATCCGCCTCCAGGGGCACGATCAGGGCCTGGAAGAACGAGTACCCGGTGGTCTGGTAGTCGGTGAGGTACATCAGGTTCTCGGGATCGGTGATGATCACCGCATCGAGCTCCCGCTCCCCCATCCGCCGCCGCAGCTCCGAAAGCCTCCGCTCGTACTCCTCCGGAGCGAAGGTCATATCGGACCGGCGGCGCATCAGTCCGCGTCCGATGCGGCGGCGAGGGCCCCCTCGAGCAGGTCGAGTCCGGCGGCGAGGTCGTCCTCCGGGATCGTCAGCGGCGGGATCAGCTTGATCACCCGCCCCTCACTGCCGCAGGGGCCGATCAGCAGACCGGCCTCGAAGGCCGCCTGCTGGACCCGCTTGGCGAAGGCGCCGTCGTGGGTGTCCAGGGCCTGCATCATGCCGCGCCCGCGCACCTCCCAGCCCCGATCCGGGTTCTTCGCGGCGATGCTCTCGAGCCGATCGCGCATCCGCTGCCCCTTGGCGAGGACCTCGGCGAGGAAGGCCTCGTCGGTGAAGTAGTCCAGCGCCACGGTGCCGGCGACGAAGGACAGCCCCTGCCCGCGGAAGGTGCCCGTATGCGCACCCGGCGACCAGTGGGCGTCGACCTCGGGCTTGTTGAGGTTCATGGCGATCGGGGTGCCGAAGCCTCCCAGGCCCTTCGCGAGCGTGATGATGTCCGGGTCCAGCCCCATCCCGTCGAAGGAGAAGTAGCCGCCGGTGCGCCCCACCCCCGCCTGGATGTCGTCGATGACGAACAGGGCGCCGACCTCGTGGGCGAGGTCCTGGACCTCGTGCAGCCACTCCGTGCTGGCGACGTTCACGCCGCCCTCGGCCTGGACCGCCTCCACGAGGAAGGCGGCCGGGGGTCGCATACCGCTCGAGGGATCCCGCAGCGCTGCGGCGTAGTCGGCGATGGCTGACTCGCCGCCCGGGGCGGTCTCGAAGGGGAGCCGCTGGATGTTCTCCAGGGGCACGCCGGCCCACTGGCGGAACGCATGGTTGGCGGTGGCCGCCAGGGAGCCCAGCGTCATGCCGTGGAAGCCGTGGCTGAAGGCCACGATCTCCCGTCGGCCCGTGGCGAGCCGGGCGAGCTTCATCGCCGCCTCGACCGCGTTGGACCCCGTGGGGCCCATGAACTGCATCTTGTGGTCCATCCCCCGCGGCTCCAGGACCACCTCCTGGAAGCGTGCGATGAAGTCGCGCTTGGTGGTGGTGTAGGTGTCCAGGCTGTGGGCGACGCCGTCGGCCTGGAGGAACGCGATCAGTGCGTCCTTCATGCGCGGGTTGTTGTGCCCGAAGTTGAGCACTCCGGCCCCGGCGAAGAAGTCCAGGTAGGACTTCCCGTCCTCGTCGACCTGCCGCGCATTGGACGCGGAGGCGAACACCGTGGGGTAGTTGCGGCAGTAGCCGCGGATGGTGGATTCGTGGGACTCGAAGACTGTGGCGTCCATGGGAGACCTCTCTTCATCACGGGGGCGATCCCGATCTCCATGACCGACTCCCATAGCGAAGATCGCCCCATCTGGCAAGTGTGAGCCGGTATGCAGACCATCACCCGGGGGTGAGCACCCCGTCAAGCCGCCCATCAACCCCGATCGATCCCGTTATTCGCGATGCAGGTCACAGGCCCGACCATCTGGTAGTTAACGGCTTCTGCCGCCCCTCCGGCGGGGAGTTCCAGCACAGGGCATCGGCGCGCAGCGCGTCGTGGACCCGCGCCACGTCGGGATTGGATCGGGAGCCCGGCCGCCGCACCAGGAAGAGGGTGTTCAACGGCCCGTCACAGGGGTCGTCCAGCTGCACCAGTCGGCCTGCGGCCAGATGGTCGGAGCAGAGGGACCGGGGGACCACGCTGTAGCCGGCACCACGAGTCAGGGCGGCCACGACATCATGCAGGTTCGGCACCGTGAGCGCCGGTCCGATCGGAGGATGCTGCCTGCCGAACACGGTCCGCCAGTACCGCCTCACGATCGGCATGTCCTCCGCATAGCTGACCAGGGGCACCTCCTTCAGCGCGGTGCACAGCTCCTGGTCGCCGCGCTCCTGCGCGATCCATCGCGCCCACCGCGGCGAGGCGACCAGCAGGTACTCCTCGTCGGCCAGGGGGGTCGACTCGAGAGACCGGCCGCGCGGGCGGCGGGTCGTGACGACCAGATCGTGCCGACCCTCACGCAGGCCGTCGATCAGCTCCTCGGGCACGCCGTGCTCCAGCCGCACCTGCACCCCCTCGGCCACCAGCGGCGCCACGGCGGGCAGGAGCCTCGTGCAGAGCAGTTCGGCGGGGCCGGCGAGGTGGACGGGCGCCGCGCGCCCGCCGGAGGCGCAGACGGCGTCGTCGACGTCCGCCAGCGAGTCGAGCGCCTCGGCGACCCTGGAGGCGAGGCCGCTGGCATAGGCGGTCGGCTCCACCCCGCGCGGACCGCGGTCGAACAGCCGATGACCGATGTGCTTCTCGAGCGCCTTGATCTGCGAGGTCACCGTGGGCTGGGACAGGCCGAGCAGCGGCGCGGCCGCCGTGAACGTCCCGGCCCGATAGACGGCGAGGAAGGTGCGCAGCAGGTTCAGATCCGCACTGCCGGCACCGGACCGGGCGGGTTCCACCGACGACGCCGGGCTGCTCGGTGCGATCGGACGTGAGGTGAGCGGAGTCGTGGACATCGCCACATGGTAGGTCAGAGGCGATCACAATCGTGATACCCGACATCGAGATCGCTATTGGTCAGCCGATATCTCCGGGCGTAGCTTCATCGCATGACCCACGCACTCTTCACCCCCATCACCCTGCGCAGCCTCGAGATCCGCAATCGGATCTGGGTGCCGCCCATGTGCCAGTACTCCGTCGACACCCTCGACGGGGTCCCCGCCCCCTGGCATCTCATGCATTACGGATCGCTCGCCCGCGGCGGCGCCGGAGCGATCATCGTCGAGGCCACCGGAGTGGTCCCCGAGGGTCGCATCTCCCCCACAGACCTCGGGCTCTGGAACGACGCCCAGCGCGACGCGCTCGCACCGATCGTCGACCTGGCCCACAGCCAGGGAGCCGCCATGGGCATCCAGCTCGCCCACGCGGGCCGCAAGGCCTCCACCCACCCCGAGTGGGGCACCGAGGGCTCGGGCAGCCTGACCCCGGAGGAGGGCGGCTGGGAGACCGTCGGCCCCTCCGAGACCCCCTTCCCCGGGCTGGCAGCGCCCCGCGCGCTGGACGCCGCCGGGATCGACGTGGTCGTCCGCGCCTTCGTCGCATCGGCCCGCCGAGCGGTCGAGGCCGGCTTCGACCTGATCGAGCTCCATGGAGCCCACGGCTACCTGCTGCACGAGTTCCTCTCCCCGCTGTCGAACCACCGCGAGGACGAGTACGGCGGCTCGCTCGAGAACCGCAGCCGCCTGCTGCTGGAGATCGTCGATGCCGTGCGTGCCGAGATCGGCGACGGGATGCCGCTGCTCGTGCGCCTGTCTGGAACGGACTGGCTCGAGGACGGGCTCCGCGTCGACGAGGTGGGCCAGGTCGGCGCCTGGCTCAAGGAGCACGGCGTCGATCTGCTGGACATCTCCAACGGCGGCAACCAGTCCCCCGCCCCGATCCCCGTCGGTCCCGGCTACCAGGTGCCGCTGGCGACCGCGGTCAGGGCAGCGAGCGGGCTCCCCACCGGCGCCGTCGGCATGATCGACGAGCCCTTCCAGGCTGAGCAGATCGTCGCGACCGGCCTGGCGGACGTGGTGCTCGTGGGCCGGGAGATGCTCCGCGATCCGAACTTCCCGCTGCGCGCCGCGCACGCGGTGCGCTATGACGCGGCACCCATCCCGCCGCAGTACGCGCGCGCCCACCGCTGAGGGATCCGAGAGATCGACCACCGGGCGCCGCGGTGCTCCTCAGGAGCCCGCGGCGCCCGTGGGTCCAGCTGTGCCCCCGCTATCCGCTGCGCCCTCTGCGTCTGCGACGTGAGCAGGGTGCTCGGCCCAGTCGATCCCCTCGATGGAGATCTCCGCGGCCATGTCCTCCAGGAACCGGGTCACGGTCTCCCGCTCCTGAGGATCGAGACGCCGCACCACATGGACCCGACGTGCCTGATGCGCACCGACTGTGCGCAGCGCGGCCGCGCGGGTAGTCGGCTCGATGGTGACGACGATCGCACGCCGGTCCGTGGGATGACGCCCTCGCCGCACATGACCGGCCCGCTCCAGCCGATCGATGAGCTTCGTCGTCGAGGCGCTCGAGATCCCCAGCGACTCCGCCATCACCCCAGGGGTGGCCAGGGAGCCGGCGTTCTCGCTCACGATCAGGAGATGCAGCGCCCGCATGTCCGTCTCCCCCAGCTCCATATAGCGCAAGGATGCCTCCGCCAGGCGCTTCTCCGCCGCCCGCAGATGCACGAGGGCCGCCATCACCTCGTCGATCTGCACGAGGTCGGCCGGGCTCAGCCCGCTGCGATCCACGAGTTCCCCGTGCGGATCGCTCCCCGCGAGGGAGTAGACGCTGGGCAGGTCCCTCTGCTCCCCCGCCTGCTCTCCTGGGGTGTCGGTGTCCTGTCGTGTCATCCGTGAATCGTACTGGGCCAGTATCTCGAACGGAGAGTTACTAGCCAAGCTAACGATGTATGCGACACTGGTCGTCAGTCACCACCGGAAGGTCACCCCCATGAGCGAGTCACGCCTGCTGCGGCCCCTGCGTATCGTGCTTCCCGCCCTGCTGATCCTGGGATGGATCGCTCTCGCCGGGATCGGCGGCCCCTACTTCGGGCGGGTCGACGAGGTCTCCTCCAACGACCGCACCGCGTACCTCCCGGACTCGGCGGAGGCCACCCAGGTCCAGGCGCTCGCCGAGGGCTTCCTCGGATCCGAGGCGATCCCCGCCATCCTCGTCGTGACCTCCGACGAGGAGCTCACCGACGAGCAGCTGTCCGCCCTCACCGAGTCGGCCCGGTCGCTCTCCTCCGTGGACGGTGTGGTCGACGACGTCTCCCCGCCGATCCCCTCCGAGGACGGTCTCGCGGTGCAGGTCGTCGTCCCGGTCGACGCCGATGCCGACATCGGCACCATCGTCGGCGAGCTCGATGCGCAGCTGTCGGCCGATCTGCCGACGGGACTCAGCGCCCACGTGACCGGGCCGGCCGGCTTCTCCGCGGATCTGGGCGCCGCCTTCGCCGGCATCGACGGCCTCCTGCTGGGCGTGGCGCTCGCGGCGGTGTTCATCATCCTCGTCATCGTCTACCGGTCCCTGCTGCTGCCGCTGATCGTGCTGTCCACCAGCATGTTCGCCCTCTGCGTGGCGCTGCTGACGATCTGGCACCTCGCGGCCGCCGATCTGCTGCTGCTGAGCGGGCAGACCCAGGGCATCCTGTTCATCCTGGTCATCGGGGCGGCGACCGACTATTCGCTGCTGTACGTCTCCCGCTATCGCGACGAGCTGCGCCGGCAGGAGAGGAGATGGGCGGCCACCATCTCCGCCCTGCGCGGCACCGTGGAGCCGGTGCTCGCCTCCGGCGGCACCGTGATCGCCGGACTGCTCTGCCTGCTCCTGTCGGATCTGAAGTCCAACAGCACCCTGGGGCCCGTCGCGGCGATCGGCATCGTGTTCGCGATGCTCGCGGCCCTCACCTTCCTGCCCGCCCTGCTCTATGTCGCCGGTCGAGCGGCCTTCTGGCCGCGCCGCCCGCGCTTCGACCCGGCTTCCTCCCGGAGCACCTCGTCCGCAGCCGACCACGGCCTCTGGGGGAAGGTCGCCACCGCCGTGTCGCGCCGTCCGCGGCCGGTCTGGATCCTCACCGCGGTGCTGCTCGCCGTGGGCTGCGTGGGCGCGCTCCAGCTGGACGCCGACGGCGTCCCCCAGTCCGACCTCGTCCTCGGAGCCTCCTCCGCCCGCGACGGCCAGGTCGCGCTCGGGGAGCACTTCCCAGCCGGTGCCGGCAGCCCGGTCGAGGTCATCGTCGCCGAGGACGACCTCCAGGCCACGACCGACGTGCTCCTCGCGGACGACGGCATCGACGCCGTCTCCGTCGTCGCCGCGGACTCTCCGAGCGGCTCCGCGACGGTGAGCACCGAGGGCATCCAGGCCCAGGGGCCTCCCGGGACTCCCGCTCCAGCACCCACCGTGGTCGACGGCAGGGTGCTCGTCCAGGGCACCCTCACCGACGCCCCGGACTCCTCTGCGGCGGAGCAGACCGTGCGCGATCTGCGTGCCGCGCTGGACGAGGAGGATTTCGCGGAGATCGTGGGCGGGGTGACGGCCACATCGATCGACACCAATGACGCCTCCGCCCATGACCGGGCGCTGATCATCCCCGTCGTGCTGGTGGTGATCCTGCTGATCCTCATGCTCCTGCTGCGCTCGGTCCTGGCTCCGGTGCTGCTGGTGGCCACCACGGTGCTGTCCTTCGGCACGGCACTGGGCGTGGCCGCGCTGGTGTTCAACCACCTCCTCGACTTCCCGGGCGCCGATCCGGCGGTGCCGCTGTTCGGCTTCGTCTTCCTCGTCGCACTGGGCATCGACTACAACATCTTCCTCATGACCCGGGTCCGGGAAGAGGCCCTGCAGCACGGGACCCGGGAGGGGGTGGTGCGCGGACTGGCCGTCACCGGCGGCGTGATCACCTCGGCCGGCCTGGTGCTCGCGGCGACCTTCGCCGCCCTCGCGGTCATCCCGATCCTGTTCCTCGCACAGATCGCGTTCATCGTCGCCTTCGGCGTGCTGCTGGACACCTTCGTGGTCCGCACGCTCCTGGTCCCGGCCCTGGCGCACGACCTCGGCAGGGTGATCTGGTGGCCCTCGACGCTGTGGCGCGACGGCCGGAGCTGAGCGCGAGCCTCCCGACGCCGTGACGTCGGCCCCATTCCGGGGCCCCGTCATGCGGGCGGTCATCGCCCCGGGCCCCGTCCCCTCCTAGACTTCCGGGCATGAGCAGTCCGATCGCCGCCACCGGTGTCCCGTCCCCCACCGTCGAGTACGTCCTGACCTTCGTGTGCGAGGACCGTCCCGGCATCGTCCATGCCGTCACCGGGGCCATCGTCGAGGTGGGCGGGAACATCACGGAGAGCCGCCAGTTCGAGAGCGGCAGCTCGCATCGCTTCTACATGCGCCTGCAGCTGACCACCACGGCGACCGCCGAGGAGATCGCCGCGGCGCTGGCCCCCGTCGTCGAACGCTTCGGCATCGAGCACCGGCTCGACGTGGTGGGACGGCCGGTGCGCACCCTCGTGCTCGGCTCCACCGCCAAGCACTGCGTGAACGACCTGCTGTTCCAGGTCGACGCCGGCCACCTGCCCATCGAGGTGCCGCTGATCCTGGCCAACCACCCCACCCTCGAGCCCCTCGCGAGCTTCCACGGGATCCCCTTCGAGCACCTGCCCACCAAGGGCGAGGGCGCCAAGGCCGCCTTCGAGGACCGGGTGCGCGCGGCGATCGACGAGCACGACGTCGAGCTCGTGGTCCTGGCCCGCTACATGCAGATCGTCTCGCCCGAGCTGTGCGCGGAGCTCGCCGGGCGCTGCATCAACATCCACCACTCGTTCCTGCCGGGGTTCAAGGGCGCGAACCCCTACCGCCAGGCCCATGCCCGCGGCGTCAAGCAGATCGGGGCGACGGCCCACTTCGTCACGAGCGATCTCGACGAGGGCCCGATCATCGAGCAGGACGTGATCCGCGTGGACCACACCCGCTCCCCCCAGGAGCTCATGGCCATCGGGCAGGACGCCGAGGTGCGCACCCTGCGGCAGGCGGTCACGTGGTTCGCCCAGTCCCGCGTCCTGCTGGACGGGACCCGCACGATCATCTTCCGCTGACGTTCAGAAGACGGGGCGGCCGCCGGTGACGCCGAGCACGGTTCCCGAGACGTAGCTCGCCTCGGCGGGGCAGGCCAGGAACACGAAGGCACCGGCGCACTCCGCCGGCTGGCCCGCGCGGCCCAGCGGCGTGTTGCCCCCGAACTCGACGTAGTCGTCGCTGATGCGGGTCGCGACGTTCAGCGGGGTCCAGATCGGCCCCGGGGCGACGGCGTTGACACGGATCCCCCGCGGCCCCAGATCCGCCGCCAGATTCACGGTCACGTTGTTGATCGCCGCCTTGGTGGCCGCATAGTCCATCAGCGGCACCGACGGGTCGTAGGACTGGATCGAGGAGCAGTTGATCACCGACGCGCCCTCGCCGAGATGCCGGGCCGCCTCCTGGGTGATCCAGAACAGCGCTTCGAGGTTCGTGGTCAGCGTGCGGTGCAGCCGCAGGGAATCGATGCCGTCGAGGCCCTGCGGCTCGGCGCGACCCCACTGGAAGGCGGCATTGTTGACGAGCACGTCGAGGCCGCCGTGCTCGGCGACCGTCTGCGTCACCAGCGACCGGGCGGTGCTCTCCTCGCGGATGTCGCCGGGCAGCAGCAGGGCCCGGCGTCCCGCCTCCCGGATCCACCGGCCGGTCTCCTCGGCGTCCTCCTGCTCCTCGGGGAGGTAGGAGATCGCGACGTCGGCGCCCTCGCGGGCGTAGGCGATCGCCACGGCGCGGCCGATCCCGGAATCCCCACCGGTGATGAGGGCGGACAGACCCTTCAGACGTCCATGGCCGACGTAGCTGTGCTCGCCATGGTCGGGCACGGGATCCATGGGCGCGGTCAGCCCTGGCGGCTGCTGGTCCTGCTCCGCGAACGACGGGCGGCCGTCGACGGTGGCGAGATCGCGTGCACGCCGAGCGATGACCGGTGACAAGGTGCTCTCGGGATCTCGGGGCGACTCGGTGGACGAGGACTGGCTCATCACGACTCCTTCAGGGACGGATCGGGCGGTGACTGGTCGCGTGGCCCCACCGTAGGCGGCGGCGCGCCGCGACGCCGGATCCCGTCCGAACGGTCGCTCAGACCAGCCCGAGCTCCCAGGCCGTGCGGACCGCGGAGGCCCGGTCGCCGACGCCGAGCTTCTCGTAGACGTGCATCAGGTGCGTCTTCACGGTCGCCTCGCCGATGCCGAGCCGTGAGGCGGCGGCGCGGTTCGTGCAGCCGTCCGCGACCAGGCGCAGCACCTCCGCCTCCCGACCGCTGAGGGCGATCCGGGCCCCGGGTGCACCGGTGAGGGCCGCGAGGGCGGCCGGGGCGAGGACGGCACGGCCCGCGACGAGGTCGTGCACGGCGCGGATGACGTCCTCGCGGCGCGTGTCCTTGAGCAGGTAGCCGTCGGCCCCCGCCTCGAGCGCGCTGCGGATGTCCCGATCCGTGTCATAGGTGGTGAGGACCAGGATCCGCGGCCGCTTCCGACCACCGCCGCGCAGGGCCCGGATCGCGTCGACGCCGTGGCCTCCCGGCATCCGCAGGTCCATGAGCACGACGTCCGGCGCGGAGGAGCCGATCACCACGAGAGCCTCCACCCCGTCCTGCGCGGTGCCGACGACCTCGAGGCCCGGCTCGGCCCCGAGCATCGCGACGAGTCCGTCGCGCACCACCGGATGGTCGTCGACGACCACCACCCGCACCGGATCCGTCCCTGTCATCGGGGCACCCTCGCCGTCACGGTGCAGCCCCGGCCGGTGCGCGCGTCGACACCGAGGTCCCCGCCGGCCTCGAGGGCGCGGGTCCGCATGTTCTCCAGGCCGTGACCCCGAGGCACCGTCTCCAGGTCGAAGCCGATGCCGTCGTCCACGACCTGCAGGATCTGGTCGCGGTCGTCCCCGGTCAGCGTCACGCTCACGGCGCCGGCCTCCGCATGGCGGGCGATGTTCGCCAGCGCCTCCTGCGCGATGCGCACCAGCACCTCCGCGTGCCGGCCGTCGCGGGGTGCGTCGTCGCCGTCGAAGCCGGCGACCACCCGATGGGTCCGTGCCCAGCGGGCGACGAGGGTGGACAGCGCCTCGACGACGTCGCCGTCGTGCAGCTGGTGCGGCCCGAGCGCCTCGACCGCACGGCGGGCCTCGAGCAGGCAGTCACGGGCGGCCTCCTCCGCCACGGTCACGCGATGCCGCGCGGCCTCGTCGATCCCCGGACCCACGGCCTCCAGCTGCCGGATCACGCCCACCAGGCCCTGCGCGACGGTGTCGTGGATCTCGCGCGAGAGCCGGGTCCGCTCCTCCCCCGCTCCTGCGCGCCGCGCCCCGGCCATCAGCTGCTCGTGAAGCCGGGAGTTCTCCTCGTTCACCCGGGAGATCTCGGCCAGCGAACGCTCGCGCTGCACGAGGAGCCCCTCCCGCTCGCGCGCCAGGTGCATCATGCCGAGCGCGATCAGGAGGTTCACCGCGGCGAGCCCGGCGAAGAACCAGGTCTCCTCGTGGACCACCCGGAATCCGCCCACCTGGCCGACCGCGCACAGCAGCGCGGTCGCCACGACGACGGCCCTCTCCCGTGCGCCACCGAGGAAACGACCGGAATCGAGGTACCCGCAGAAGGCATAGATGCAGGTCAGCGGATTGAGGACGAGCGCAACGAGGACCAGCACGAGATGCAGACCGTAGCCCGCGATGAGCTGGGGTGAATCAGGGCCGGTGCGTCGCAGCGTGCGCTCCAGCACGACCCGCAGGGCCAGGAGGGCCGCAGTGGGCACGAGCGCCCACGTCACCGGCTCGCCCACCATCCAGGTGTGCGCCGCGATCCATCCCACGATCCAGGACACGATCAGCAGGGCAGGAGGGATCCACCGCTCGATCACCGCGCCGAGCGGGCCCGGTGCCAGGTCGGGCTCGACATCGGGACGCTCGAGACCTGGGCCCTCGAGCTCGGGGCCGTCGCCGACAGGCCCGTCCCCGACCCGCCGCCCGGTCGTCGCGGGATGAATCGCCATACCGAGCAGTCTCGCCGCAGATGCTCGCCCGCGCCAGGGTGGCGGCATCCACTGATCGGTGGAGGGCCCTGATCCCGATCGGGCGAGGCGGCGAGCCTCCCGCTCCCCTAGCGTCGTTCCCATGTCCTCGCACCCTGTTCCTGCCGCGCCGACTCCCGGCTCCTCGGCTCCGCCGTCCCCGGCCCCCACCCCACCCGGCGCCTCGCCGCGCCTGCACCATCTCGACGCGCTGCGCGGTGGGGCGCTCCTGCTCGGGGTGCTCCTGCACGCGCTGATGCCCTTCCTGCCCGGCGGGTACTGGCTGGTCGACGACATCCACGAGTCCGGCGTCGCCCTCGGCGCGGTCGGCGTGATCCATCTGTTCCGGATGGTCCTGTTCATGATGCTCGCGGGGTACTTCGGGCACATGGTGCTGCATCGACGGGGCGCGGGGTCCTATGTGCGCGATCGGCTGCTGCGCATCGGGCTCCCGCTCCCCACTCTCGGGCCGGTCCTGTTCGTGCTGATGGTCGGTGCCTTGGTCCTCAACGGCGTGATGCGTGATCTCGGGCCGGCCTCCGCCCCACCGGTCGATCCGGGCGCCCCGACCGGCTTCCTCGCCCTGCCCACGATGCACCTGTGGTTCCTGCTGCTCCTGGTGGAGATCGCGCTCGTGGTGGTGGCGGTGCGGGCCGTGCTGGTGCGGGTGCTGGGGGCCGACCGGGCCGGGAGGCTCTCCGGCCGGATCAGCGATCTGCTCGCGTCCCGGGCGGGACTCCTCGTGGTCGCGGTGCCGTATGCGCTGGGGCTGATCGTGCAGGGCGGCGGCATGGCGAGCATCACCGAGCCGTACACGCTGGTCCCCGTGGCCGGCGCGAGCATCGCCTACAGCGGCGCCTTCCTGGCCGGATGGTTCCTGCGCTCCCGGCCGGATGCGCTGACCCGCGTGGAACGCCGATGGGTGCTCCACCTGGGCATCGCCCTGGTCCTCACCCCGGTGACGCTCCTGCTGTCGCCGATGCTGCCCGGGGCCGTCGTGGCCATCAGCGCGGCGCTCGCCGGCTGGGCGTGGGTCTACGGGCTCCTGGGACTGTGCGCGCGCCTGGTGCGTCGCGAGATCCCGTGGGTGCGCTACCTCGCAGATTCCTCCTACTGGGTCTATCTCCTGCACTTCCCGCTGCTGCTGCTGGCGGCGGTGCCGCTCGCCGATCTGGGGCTGCCCGTGCTCGTCAAGCTGGTGCTCACCCTCGGGGTCGTGATGGCGGTGCTGCTGCTGAGCTACGACCTGATGGTGCGCCCCAGCTGGATCGGGAAGTGGTTGAACGGGCACCGTCGGCCGTCGGCCCTCCTCGCCCGTCGGGGCAGCCGGCGCACCCGGCGCGAGCCCTCCGTCGCCTGAGTCGACCGGCATGACGGCGGCGCCGATCCACCCGGATCGGCGCCGCCCGGCGGATCAGCCCTTGACGCCGCCGGCGGCCGCGAAGCCCTTGCCCAGGTTGCGGCCCAGGAACAGGTAGAGGGCGACGACCGGCAGCGAGTAGAAGATCGAGAAGGCCGCGAGCTGGCCGTAGGCGACCTGCCCGTACTGCGAGGAGAAGGTGTACAGCGTGACCGCCGCCGGCAGGTTCTCCGGGCTCAGCAGCAGCATGAACGGGACGAAGAAGTTGCCCCACATGCTCACGAACGTGAAGATCGTGGCGACGGCGAGGCCCGAGCGCATCAGCGGGATCACCACGGACCACAGGGCACGCAGCACTCCGGCGCCCTCGGTCCAGGCGGACTCCTCGATCTCGATCGGCACGCCGTCCATGAACCCCTTGGTCAGGAAGATCGCGTAGGGCAGCGAGCTGGCCCCCAGGAACAGGATCGCCCCGAACATCGAGTCGATGAGGTTCACCTGCACGAACAGCGAGTACACCGGGATCATGATCGCGGTGATCGGCAGGCCGGTGGAGAAGATGATCGTCAGCAGCAGCGAGCGCTTGGCCCTGAAGCGGAACCGGGACATCGGGTAGGCGCACAGGATCGCCGCGCACATCGTCACCACGGTCGCGCCGCCGCACAGGATCAGCGAGTTCAGCAGGGGCCGGAAGGTGGTCTCCGCGTTCCAGATCGCGGAGAAGTTGCCCAGGCTCCAGCGGTCGGGCCAGGCCACGGACAGCGAAGCCTCGGTGTCGAAGGACGCCAGCACGACCCACAGCAGCGGAACCAGGAACGCGAGACCGATGACGATCATCACCACGGTGCTGGCGACATGGGCGCTGCGGGCTCGGGAGCCCTGCTTGGACACCTTCGCAGTGGGTGCATCGCCCTGCGGGCGGGTACGGGTGGTCGCGCTCATCGCTTGTCCTCCTCGGGCAGCAGGCGCAGGTACACCAGCGAGGCGACGGCCCCGATCAGGAGCAGCAGCAGGGCCACGGCGGTGCCGTACCCGAGCTGTCCGTAGGAGAACGCCTGCTCGTACATGTACAGGGGCAGGGTCTGGCTCTGTCGGGCCGGACCACCGCCGGTCATGATGAAGATGAGCCCGAAGACGGAGAGGGTCTGGAGGGTGGTCAGCATCAGGTTGGTCGCGATCGCCGGGCGCATCAGCGGCAGGGTCACGGAGACGAAGCGGCGCACGGGGCCGGCGCCGTCCAGGGCCGCCGACTCGTAGATGTCGCCGGGCACCGAGCTCAGGGCCGCCGAGTAGACCAGCATCGAGAAGGCTGTGCCGCGCCAGATGTTCGCGAAGGAGACCGCGATGATCGGGGCCGTGAAGAGCATGTCCTGACCGGGCAGACCGATCGAGGTGAGGATCGTGTTGAGGCTGCCCTCGGCCGCGAAGAACGTGTACAGCAGGTAACCGGCCACGACCTCCGGGAGGATCCAGGCGGCGATCACCACCGAGGTGACCACGAAGGTGATGATCCGGTTGGCGCGCTCCATGAGCTGCGCCAGCAGCATGCCCATCACGTTCTGGCCGATCACGGCGGAGACCACGGTGAAGATCAGCGTCAGGGCGACGGAGTTCCAGAAGTCGGCGTCGGTGAAGGCGTCGACGAAGTTGTCGAAGCCCACGAAGCTGGTCTCGGAGGCGCCGTCGCCGCGGATGGCGCTGTCGGTGAAGGCGAGGTACAGCGAGTAGATGATCGGGCCGAGCATGAAGCCGACCAGCAGCACCCCGGCAGGCACCATCGGCAGGGCCCGGGAGAGGGTGAGCCCGTCACCCAGCGTGCCGTGACGTCGGCGCGGGGCCGGGGCGGTGCGCCCGGGAACAGGTGGGGCGTCGGTGGTCATGCGGAGGCCTCCTGCACGTTCTCGGGGCCGACGATGTCGGTGACTGTGGCGTCGTAGGCGGCGGCTGCGGCGTCCGGGCTGGTCCCGGTCATGACCGCCTCCATCGCCTCCTGGATCGCGGAGGACACCTCGGGATAGGCCGGCAGGGCCGGACGGTAGTAGGCGGTCTCCAGCAGATCCGTGAAGTACTCGACCGCCGGGGAGTAGCTGAGGTACTCCTCCTTGTCCGCGACGTCGGCGCGCACCGTGATGTGGTTGTCGGCGATCGCGTACTGCACGAGGGTCTGCGTGGAGACGAGCTTCTCGAGGAAGCGGTAGGCCACGTCCCGGTCGGTGACGTACTCGGGGATCGACAGTCCCCAGCCGCCGGCCAGAGTGATCGTGCCGGTCCCGCCGCCGTCCTGCGTGGGCATGTCCGCCAGGCCGACCACATCGGGCCACTCGGGCCAGGGGCGGGCCGCCGTCTCCGTCCAGTTCTGCGAGATCCAGGAGCCGTCCACGAGCATCCCGAGCTTGCCGTCGGGCAGCAGCGAGGAGTAGATGGTCTCGGAGATGTTGGGGTCGAGGTGCTGACCGAGGGTCGCCGTGAGCTCTTCGTCGAAGAGGGTCTTGAGGAAGGTCAGGGAGTCCACGAATCCGGGGCTGCCCAGGATCCACTTCTTGGTCTCGGCGTCGTACAGCCCGCTCCCATCCCCGGTTCCGTACAGGAGCATCTCGAAGCCCTGCATCGAGGCCTTCTCCCCCTGCGGCGTGCCGGCGAAGAGGAAGAACGGGATCGCCTCGCTGTCGGAGTCGCGGATCGCGCGCGCCGCTTCGAGGATGTCCTCCCAGCTCCCCGGCTGCCAGTCCGGCGGCAGGCCCGCCTGCTCGAAGACGTCGCGGTGGAACCAGATCGCCCGGGTGTCCGTGGTGATGGGGACGCCGTAGGCCTCGCCGTCCTCACTGGTGACGGCCTTCTTCGATGCCTCCGCGATGTCGTCCCAGTGCTCGAATCCCTCGACCAGGTCGGTGATCGGCTGCAGATAGTCCGCCCCGACGTCGGAGAGCAGGATGAAGGAGTCCTCGTACACGAGGTCGGGGCTGGTGCGGGGTGAGCTCATGAGCAGCTCGTTCTTGGTGAAGTAGTCGTTCTCGGAGGCGACGATCGGCACCAGCTCGACCGTGAGCTCCGGGTTCTCGGCGGAGAACTCCTGTGCGGCAGTGGTGATCCATTCCTGCTTGATCGTGCCGGAGCCGAACTGCTGGAAGGCGATCCGGATCGAGTTCGGATCTCGCGAGCTGCCGGAGCATCCGGCCAGGGCGGTCAGCGGGAGAACGGCGGCCGCGCCCGCGGTGAAGCGCAGGAACGTGCGGCGGTCGGTCAGGGGCGGGTGGTGCGGTCGTGGGGGCACGGGGACCTCTTCGTCGTGGTCGATCACGAGCAGAGACCCTATACGGTGCGGCGCACATCACAAGTCCGGAGCCAGGGCGTGGACAACCGCTCGGTCAGGGACGCTGGCGGGCCCGTCCCACACCCTGCGCCTGCTCAGCGTCGGAATACCGCATCCCGACCGGCACCTCGGCGAGCTCGAACCAGCGGGCGGCGTGGGGCAGCAGGCGCACATCGTGCCAGGGCAGCTCGAAGCCCGGATCCTGCCACAGCGTGAGGGCGATATCAGCCCGGCGTCCCGCGGCGACGAGCACCAGACGGCGCAGGCGGGACAGCGGGTGGGCGGAGGCGCGAGCCGTCGGGGGGATCGCGACCACTCCGCCGAGATCGAGGGGCCAGACCGTCTCGCCCCAGTGCAGCTGAGCCTGCTCGCCGTCGCCGGCGATCACCGCAGGCGGGCGGAGATCCACGGCACCGACGCGGACCGGGGCGAGGGGCGTGCCCCGGTCGAGGACCTCCCGCTGGACCCAGGCGCCGGGGAGCACGAGCCGTCCGTCGACCGAGACATCGACCAGCAGGGAATCGGCGAAGGGAAGCAGCGGCGTCCCGAGGCGCCCGGCACGGGCCATGTCCCGGCGGGGCGCGGCGATCACCCGGACGACGGCCAGGTCTCCCGGGGCGTCGGTCAGCGGGATGGTCACGCGGGTGCCGGGCAGGGGGTCGGACGGTCCGCCCCGGTCGCGCGGACGGGACGGTGGGGAGAGCGGGGTCATCGACGGAACCGGGCCTCGGGCCGGTCGGCCCGGATGAGCTCGAGCTGCTCGAGGAACCGGTCGTTCATCGGGGGCGGCGCATCGATCGGGAACCACTGCGCCTGGGTGTTCTCGCCGTCGGCCGGGTACGGCTCTCCCCCGTCGTGCTCGCACAGGAAGCACAGATCGAGGTACTGCGCGACGTCGCCGTTGGCGTAGGTGATCGGCGCATGCGTGCGCACGTCGACGAGGCGCAGCGCCGTGCAGTCGACACCGGCCTCCTCGGCGACCTCACGGACCGCAGCGGTGGCCGGCTCCTCGCCGGGGTCGATGATGCCGGTGACCGGGGTCCAGGCACCGGTGTCGGCGCGACGCACGGCGAGCATCCGGGTGCGAGCGGGATCGAGCACGAACGCGGTGACCCCGGACAGCCAGAGCGGGGCGTGGCCGACGTGCTCCCGGAGGGCGAGCACGAACTCGGGCGTGGCCATGGTCCTCCTTCTGCGAGGGGTGGATGCTGTACGGGTCAGCCGCCCAGGATGACAGGCAGGAACGCGAGGCCGAACGCCAAGACCATGAACACGACATAGGCGAGGGCGATCAGGAGCCCCACGCCGAGGAGCACCCAGAAGATGATCCAGCCGACCTTGTTCATCTGCTGGGCCTGCCGCGGGTCCGCGTTCAGCTGCACGAGGGCGATGATCCCGAAGATCGCCGGGATGGTCCCTCCGCAGAGGAATCCGACGACGATCAACCAGATCGCGCTGGTCTGGATGGATCCCCGATCGGGGGAATATTCCTGGGGCGGATAGCTCATCGTGCTCCTCCGGCGGCGTGGTCGATCACGGGTCAGTCGGTGAGCGGACGACCGCGGGCGTCACGCTCGAAGGTGGGCGACTTCGCGAGCACCATGATGCCCTCGATGATGCCCCACCACGCACCGAACCCGCAGGTGATCAGGGTGACGAGGATCTGGACGATCCCGATGGTGGTGTAGCCCAGCAGGAAGCGGTGCACACCGAAGCCGCCGAGGAAGATGCCGAGCAGGCCGACCACGAGGCGGCTCTGCGCCTGGGGATCGTGCGGGGCCCCCATCGGGGCCGGCTGGCCGCCCTGCGGGCCACTCTGCGGACCGTATCCGGCGGCGCCGGGCTGTCCGAAGGGATCTGCGCCCGACGGGACGGGCCCACCGGCCGGGGTCCAGTTCTGCTGGCCCGCACCGGACGCCTGGCCGTACGGGTCCGACGCCGACGCGCCCGATCCCTGGCCGTACGGCTGCTGGGCCGCGGGCTGTCCGGCCTGCGGGGCACCGTAGGAGTTCTGCTGGCCGTACTGCTGATCGCCCTGTTCGCCACCGGGCGCGCCGTAGGGGTTCTGCTGACCGTCCTGCGGCTGCGCCCACGGGTCCTGTGCGGGCTGGGCATCCTGCGGGGCGGCCCACGGGTCCTGACCAGGGGTCCCCTGCCCCGCCTGCTGGGCGTCGTCGCCGCCCTGAGGCGTCCAGGGGCCGTTGTCGCTCGGGGTGCTCATGTCCCCAGACTACTGGCTCACCGGCCACCTCAGCACGCCGGGCCCGCCTGGCCCGGCGTGCGCTCAGCGGCGGCGCTTCTCGCGGATCCGCACACCGATCACGATCGGCGACCCGGTGAACTCGAAGTCCTCGCGCAGGCGGCGTTCGATGAATCGCCGGTACCCGTGCTCGAGGAACCCGCTCGCGAAGATCACGAAGCGGGGCGGACGGGTGCGGGCCTGCGTCGCGAAGAGGATGCGGGACTGCTTGCCGCCGCGCAGGGGGTGCGGATGCGCCGCGACCAGGGTGCCCAGGAAGGCGTTGAGGCGCCCGGTGGGGATCCGGATGTCCCACGACTCCAGGGCACGCTCGATCGCGGGCACGAGACGGTCGGCGTGACGGCCCGTCTGGGCCGAGATGTTCACGCGCGGGGCCCAGGCCACGTGCGCGAGATCCTTCTCGATCTCCCATTCCAGCTGCTTGTGACGTTCCTCATCGATGAGGTCCCACTTGTTGAACGCGAGCACGAGCGCACGGCCCGACTCCAGCACCATGTCGATGATCTTGAGGTCCTGGGCGGAGATGGGCTCCGAGGCCTCCAGCAGCACCACGGCCACCTCGGCACGATCCAGGGCGGCCCGGGTGCGCAGCGAGGCGTAGTAGTCCGCTCCCTGCGACTGCAGGACGCGCCGACGGATCCCGGCGGTGTCCACGAAGGTCCAGTCCTTGCCGGCGAGGGTGATCCTCTCGTCGACCGGATCGCGGGTGGTGCCGGCCTCGTCGTCGACGACGACGCGCTGCTCCTTGGCCAGGCGGTTCAGCAGGGAGGACTTGCCCACGTTGGGCCGACCCACCAGCGCGACGCGTCGCGGCCCGTTGTCGACCGGGGCGCCCCGTCCCTCCTCCGGCATCGCCGCGAGCATCGCGTCCAGCAGGTCGCCGGAGCCGCGCCCGTGGAGGGCGGAGACGGGGAACGGCTCGCCGAGGCCGAGGTTCCACAGTCCTGCGGCCTCGAGCTCTCCGCGCTGGTCGTCGACCTTGTTGGCGACCAGCACCACCGGGCACTTGGCCGTGCGCAGCACCTTGAGGAGCTGCTCGTCGGTCGTGGTGATGCCGACGTTCGCATCGACGATGAACATCACGACGTCGGCCAGGGAGATGGCGACCTCCGCCTGCTCGGCGACGCGATAGGCCATGCCCTGGACACGGTCCTCCCAGCCGCCGGTGTCCACGAGCCAGAAGTCCTTGCCGGCCCACTCCGCCTCGTAGAACACGCGGTCGCGGGTGACGCCGGGGCGGTCCTCGACCACGGCCTCACGGCGACCGAGGATCCTGTTGACCAGGGTCGACTTGCCGACGTTGGGGCGGCCGACGACCGCGACGACCGGCAGGTTGCGCTGCACGGAGGGACGGGGGTCGTCGGCGTCCTCGCCCTCGAGCAGGGCCAGGTCCTCCTCGTCCAGGTCGTAGCCGGAGAGCCCAGCGCGCAGTGCGGACTCGACGTCCTCGTCGGACGGTCCGTCGGAGTCCGTCGAGCCAGTCGAGTCGGTCGAGCCGGTGGAGTCGTGCGCGTCGTCGGCACCGGTCGAGCCGCCGAGGCCGGCGACGGGCTCAGCGGCGCGCGGGCCGGGCTCGGGCGCGCCGTGGAGGGCGCTCTCCTCGGCCTCCTCGGCCTCCGCCACCAGCATGAGCACGCGCTCGACGACGTCCGGGATGTCCAGGCCGGTGGTGTCGACCGTGTGCACGCCCTCGGCGGCGGTCAGGAACTCCGAGACGGTGGAGTCGTCGCGGTCCCGGCGCAGCACCTGGTCAGCCATGGCGGCGCGGGTCTCCTCGGAGTCCTCGAGGTCGAGCTCGCTGGCCCGACGTCTCATCCGCTCCTGGTCGGACGCGGTCAGCAGGACGCGCACCTGGGCGTCGGGGGCGACCACCGTCGTGATGTCGCGGCCCTCGGCGACGCAGAATCCGCGCTCGGCCGCGGTCGCGAACAGGACCTCGCGCTGTCGGCGCTGGAGGATCGCGCGCACCAGGGTGTTCGTGGCGACGGCGCTGACCTGCTCGGAGATCCGCTGCGTGCGGATCTCGGTCGTGATGTCGGTGCCGCCGACGACGACCGTCGCGCCCTCCGGGTCGGTGCCCAGGTCCAGGTCCAGGGAGTCGGCGACCGCCGCGACGGAGTCCCGATCCGCAAGGTCGATGCCCTGCTCGAGGCAGGTCCAGGCGACGGCGCGGTACATCGCACCGGTGTCGAGGATCCCGCCGTCGAGGGCCTCGGCGAGAAGGCGGGAGACGGTCGACTTGCCGGAGCCGGCCGGGCCGTCGATCGCGATGGTGATGCCGGCCCCGGGCTCCGGGCTCGCGAGGGCGGAGGGGTCGTGCGGCGCGCTGGTGTGCATCCCCCAAGGATAGGGGTCGCTCAGGCGTCGGCGACGGTCCAACCACGTTCCGCGAGCGATCGCGTGAGCAGGTCCTCACGCGTGGCGTCGATCGCGACGTGCGCGAGGCCCACCGCGCGTCCCAGTTCGTGCTCGAGGCGGAGGTCCTCGAGGTTGACGCCGATCTGCCCGATCTCCGTGAGCAGCCGCGCCAGCTCGCCGGGGCGGTCCGGGACCAGCACGGTCACGGTCGCGAAGGCGTCGGTGCCGCCGCCGTGCTTCCCCGGGATGCGTCGCACCCCGCGGTTGCCGTCGGCGATGAGTCCCGCCAGCGCCCGTCGTGAGCCGATGGAGGGATCCGGGGAGCCGCGCAGCGAGTCGAGCGCAGCCAGGATGTCGTCGAGGCGCACGCGCACGTCGCCGAGCACATCGGCGACCGCCGCGGCGTTCGCGCCGAGGATCTCGACCCAGAGGCGCGGATCGGAGTCCGCGATCCGGGTGGTGTCCCGCAGACCCTGCCCGGCCAGTCCGAGCGCCGCCTCGGTGGGCTCCAGGAGGGTGCCCGCCACCAGGCTCGCCATCACCTGCGGGACGTGCGAGACATGGGCGACCGCCGTGTCGTGCGCGGAGGCGTCCATCGTCACCGGGACGGACCCGATCTCGGTGGCCAGGCCCTTCAGCGCGGTCACGGCCTCGGGCACCGTGCCGGGGTGCGGGACGATCACGAAGGGGCGGCCCTGGAAGAGGTCCCCCCGGGCGGCGATCACGCCGGAGACCTCGCGGCCGGCCATCGGGTGGGCGCCGATGTAGCGCGGGAGGTCCTCGGCCCGGGCGAGCGCCCTCACGCCCTCGAGCACCGTGGTCTTCACGCTCGCCACATCGGCGACGACCGCCTCGGGCCAGGTGCGCAGCGCCCGGTCGATGACCTGGGCGGCGACGTCAGGCGGCGCGGCCACCAGCACGAGCTGCGGCGCCGGATCCTCGGGGGCGGGGAGAGCCCCGACCCCGAGCTCGACGGCGAGGGCGGTGGTGCCCGGGGAGACGTCCTCGACCTGGACCGCGGCCCCCGCCCGCCCGAGCGCCATGCCCAGGGATCCGCCGATGAGGCCCGTGCCGATGACGCGCACGGGCGAGGGCACCAGAGTCGTCACAGGCCGACCTCGGCCATCAGGGTGCCGAGCTCGCGTCCCGTCAGCTCGCGGGTCTCCCCCGCGGCGAGATCGCCGAGCACGACAGGGCCGATCCGGGTGCGCATGAGCGCCGTCAGCTCGAAGCCCTGGGAGGCGAACATCCGGCGCACGATGCGATTGCGGCCCTCGTGGAGGGTGACCTCGACGACGGCCTCGCGGCCGTCCTGCGCGAGCACCCGGGCACGATCGGCGTGGGCGGGGCCGTCCTCGAGCTCCACGCCGTCGCGCAGGACCTTCACGAGCCCGCGGGGCGGGCCTCCGGGGGCGTCGAAGCGGCAGACGTAGGTCTTCTCGACCTCGAAGCTGGGGTGGGTGAGGCGGTGGGCGAGCTCGCCGTCGTTGGTCAGGAGCAGCAGCCCCTCGGTCTCGTAGTCCAGCCGCCCCACGTGGTAGAGACGCTGGGAGAAGGGCGCGGTGAACTCGGCGAGGTCGCGCCGGCCCTCCGGATCGCTCATGGCGGAGACGACGTGGCGCGGCTTGTTGAGCACGACGGTCACCTTGGCGTCGTCCAGCTGGAGGCGGCGGCCGTCGACGTGGATCACGTGGGCCGACGCCTCGATGCGGATGCCCTGCTCGCTCACCACAGCGCCGTCGACCATCACGCGGCCGGTGGAGATCAGCGTCTCGCACGCGCGCCGGGAGCCGAAACCGGCGCGGGCCAGGATCTTCTGCAGCCGCTCCGCACCCTCCTGGTGGAGATCCGGCCCGTCGCCGTCCGCGGACCGATCGGCCTTCGGGCGCGGCGACCCCTGGTCGTCGCGCAGCTTCACGGTGCGAGGCGGGGTGAAGGCGCTGCGACGACGCGGTCCCCGACCCGAGGCACCCGGACGCCCGGCCTCCGCCGTGGGACCGGCCATCAGGCTGCCGCGCCGCGGGAGATGAGCTCCCGTGCCAGCTGCCGGTAGGCGTCGGCGCCCTTGGTGGACCCCGCGAAGGAGATGATCGGCTCCGCGGCGACCGAGGCGTCCGGGAACTTCACGGTGCGGTTGATCGTGGTGTGGAAGACCTTGTCGGGGAACGCCTCCACGACGCGCTGGCACACCTCGCGGGCGTGGAGGGTCCGGGGATCGAACATCGTGATGACGATCCCGTCGATCTCCAGGCGCGGGTTGATGCGGTCCTGCACCTTCTCGATGGTCTCCACCAGGAGGGCCACACCGCGCAGGGCGAAGTACTCGGCCTCGAGCGGGATGATCACGCCGTGGCTGGCCGCGAGCGCGTTGACCGTGAGCAGGCCCAGGGACGGCTGGCAGTCGATGATGATCACGTCGTACTCGTCCGCGACCGGGCGCAGCACGCGGGCGAGCGCCATCTCGCGAGCCACCTCGTTGACCAGCTGAACCTCGGCGGCGGACAGGTCGATGTTCGCCGGGAGCACGTCGAGGTTCTCGGTGGAGGTGGTCTGGATGACGTCGCGCACGTCGTGCTGCCGATCCATGAGCAGGTTGTAGACCGTGACGTCGAGCTCGTACGGGTTCACCCCGGTCCCGGCGCTGAGCGCACCCTGCGGGTCGAGGTCCACCAGGAGCACCTTGCGGCCCAGCTCCGCGAGGGCGGCGCCGAGGTTGATGACGCTCGTGGTCTTCCCCACGCCGCCCTTCTGGTTCACCATCGAGATGATCCGAGCCGGTCCGTGACCGTCGAGAGGGGCTGGCTCCGGCAGCTCCGGCATCGGTCGGCCGGTGGGGCCGAGGTCGATGTCCAGCTGCTGGTTGGAGGTCGAGCTCACGTCGTTGTCCTGTCGTCGGCGTCGAGGGGCTGTGCGCGGGAGGGAAGGGCCGCCGTGGGGACGGCGGGCCACGGGTCCCAGCCCGGGGAGCGGCGGCTGCGAGCAGTCGTCGAGGTCTTGGGGGCGGCGATCCGGGCGGACAGGTCTGTTCTCGTCCTCCCTCGGCGCCATGCCGGACAAGTCTAAGCCCCCCGCTGAGCACGGGGGTGGGCGCTCGCATGCGTTTCGCGCAGCGAGTCGACCGTCACCTGCGTGTAGAGCTGCGTCGTGGTGACCGAGGCATGCCCCAGCAGCTCCTGGACGCTGCGCACATCGGCACCGCCGTGCAGCAGATGCGTCGCATAGGAGTGGCGCAGCGTGTGCGGGCTGATGGGCTCCGTGAGCGCCGGCTCCGCGGCCTCCGCCGCGCGCCGGACCACCTGCCAGGCGGCCTGACGCGTCAGGCGGGTGCCGCGGGATCCGAGGAAGACGGCCGGCGTGCCGGTCCCCCGGGCCGCCAGGGCCGGTCGGCCGCGGGTGAGGTACGCATCCAGCGCCTCGAGCGCGAACCGCCCGACCGGTACCACCCGCTGCTTGTCACCCTTGCCCCGCAGGAGCGCCGAGCGCTGCTCGCGGTCCACGTCATCGAGGTCCAGACCGGTCGCCTCGGAGATCCGGGCACCGATCCCGTAGAGCAGCTCGAGGAGCGCGCGGTCGCGCAGCGCCCGCTGCGCGGAGTCCCGTCCGGTGCCGGGCCGACCTGCCGCCTCCAGCAGCGCCTCGACCTGGTCGATGGCCAGGGGGTGCGGCAGGCGGGAGGGCAGTGATGGTGTGGGGACCAGGCGCGCGGGATCGCCGGTGGTCGAGACGCGCTCGGCATCGAGGAAGCTGTGCAGGCCGCGCACCGCGGCGAGCGACCGTGCCGCGGAGGCCGCGGACAGCGCCGAGCCGCCGTCGGCCCCGGTGCGGAGAGCCTGCAGCCACGCCGAAAGGACCTGAGGATCCACCGCGACCGGGTCGATCTCGGCATGGGCCAGATGCGAGAGGTAGCGGGTCAGGTCCCGACGGTAGGCGGCGAGCGTGTTCGCCGAGAGGCCGCGCTCGATGCGCAGATGGCTCAGGTACTGCTCGAGGATCCGGCTGTCCCCGGGGCGCAGGGCGGCCTGCTCCCGGGATGGTCGCGGATCACCCCCCGGCGTCACAGGGCCAGGCTCACAGCGTGACGAAGGGATCGATCGCGAGGGCCACGAAGAGCAGCGTGAGGTAGGTGATCGACCCGTGGAAGACGGTCATCGGGCCGAGCTTCTTGCCGCTCAGACCACGACGAACGCGCACCGCGTACCGGATCACGAGGAAGGCGAACCAGGCGCCGACGGCCACGGCGCTGACCCCGTAGACCCAGCCGGTCTCCCCCAGCGGGATGATCGCGAGGCTCGCGGCGATCATGAGGAACGTGTGCATGATCATCTGCCCGGCGACGCTCGTGCGCGTGGCCACCACGGGGAGCATCGGCACGCCGGCGTCGGCGTAGTCCTGGGAGAACTTCTCGGCCAGCGGCCAGTAGTGCGGGGGCGTCCAGAAGAAGATCACCAGGAACAGCAGCACCGCGGTCCACGAGACCGTGCCGGTCACCGCGGACCAGCCGATCAGCACCGGCATGCAGCCGGCGACGCCGCCCCAGACGATGTTCTGGCTGGTGCGACGCTTGAGGATCATCGTGTAGAAGACGACGTAGAGCAGGATGGCGCCCAGCGCGAGGGCGGCCGACATCCAATTGACCAGGAGGCCCAGCCAGAGGGTGGACCCGATGGAGAGCGCGATGCCGAACACCAGCGCCGCCCGTGGGGAGATCTCGCCCGTGACGAGCGGACGGTTCCGCGTGCGCTTCATCTTCGCGTCGATGTCGCGGTCGAGATACATGTTCAGCGTGTTGGCGCCGCCAGCGGCGAGATAGCCGCCCACCAGCGTCGCGACGATCAGCCACCACGACGGGAATCCGCCTGCGGCGAGGAACATCGTCGGGATCGTCGTGATGAGCAGCAGTTCGATGATCCGCGGCTTGGTGAGGGCGACGTACGCACGGATCACGGACCGCGCAGTGCGTTGCGGGGTGTGGTCACCGCCCTGCCCTGCGTGCCGGATCGAAGCTCCCTGGGTGGCGGTCACCGCCCACCGTCCTTCCTCCTGAGCGCGACGCTGCCGTCGCGTGAACCCGACCAGTCTAGGTGCTCGAGCTGTGCGAACCCAGTGTTCACAGGGTGAGTCCCGGCACCGTACGGGCACACCGCAGGGCCGCGGCGAGGCAACTGGCTGGACGGGAGCGGTGAATGGGCCCCGGCCCTACTAAGGTAGAGCCATCGCTTCGCGTGGACCCCCATCGCGACGGACCCCGTCGAGGGTGATCTGCCGAAGCTGTCGTCCGAGCGGCCATCGCGGCCGCACTCCGGTGAAAGGAAGCAATCGACGTGACCGAAACGTTCAAGGCCCCCGAGGGCTGGACCGAGCTCGACAAGCGCGCAGTGGACACCGTCCGCGTCCTGGCTGCGGATGCGGTCGAGAAGGTCGGCAACGGCCACCCCGGCACCGCCGTGAGCCTCGCACCCGCCGCGTACCTCCTCTACCAGGACGTGATGCGTCACGATCCGACCGATCCGAGCTGGCTGGGCCGCGACCGCTTCGTGCTGTCCGCCGGGCACTCCAGCCTCACCCAGTACATCCAGCTCTACCTCGGCGGCTTCGGCCTCGAGAAGAAGGACATCGAGGAGCTGCGCACCTGGGGCTCGAAGACCCCGGGCCACCCCGAGAACTTCCACACCAAGGGCGTCGAGATCACGACCGGCCCCCTCGGCCAGGGCATCTCCTCCTCCGTCGGCTTCGCGATGGCCCAGCGCCGCGAGCGCGGCCTGCTCGATCCCGAGGCGGCACCGGGCACCAGCCCCTTCGACCACTTCACCTACGTGATCGCCTCCGACGGCGACCTCGAGGAGGGCGTCAGCAGCGAGGCGAGCTCGCTCGCCGGGACCCAGCAGCTGGGCAACCTCATCGTCCTGTGGGACGACAACGAGATCTCCATCGAGGGCGACACCTCGATCGCGTTCACCGAGGACACCGCGGCCCGCTACGCCGCCTACGGCTGGGACGTCCGCACCGTGGACTGGACCAACGGAGGCACGGGGTACGTCGAGGACGTCGCGGCGCTGAAGGCCGAGATCCTCGAGGCCCAGAAGGTCACCGACAAGCCCACCTTCATCCAGCTGCGCACCGTCATCGGCTGGCCCATCCCCGAGCTCGCCGGCAGCCACACCGTGCACGGCGCCAAGCTCGGTGCCGAGGGCGTCGCCGGCCTGAAGAAGGCCATCGGCTTCGATCCGGAGCAGCAGTTCCAGGTCGACGAGGACGTGCTGGCCCACACCCGCTCCCTCGCCGAGCGCGCCGCCGCCGACAAGGCCGAGTGGGACACGGGCTACCAGGCCTGGCGCTCCGCGAACGCTGACGCGGCAGCCCTGCTGGACCGTCTCGTCTCCCGTGAGCTCCCCGAGGGCTTCGCCGAGGCCTTCCCGGCCTTCGAGGCCGACGAGAAGGGCATCGCGACCCGCGCCGCCTCCGGCAAGGTGCTGGGCGAGCTCGCCTCCGTCATGCCTGAGCTGTGGGGCGGCTCCGCCGACCTCGCGGGCTCCAACAACACCACGATGAAGGGCGAGCCCTCGTTCCTCCCCAAGGAGTACAGCTCCTCCGAGTTCGCCGGTGACGAGTACGGCCGCACGCTGCACTTCGGCATCCGCGAGCACGCGATGGGCGCGATCCTCTCGGGCATCTCGCTGCACGGGCTGACCCGTCCGTACGGCGGCACCTTCTTCCAGTTCGCCGACTACATGCGCGGCGCAGTGCGCCTCGCCTCGCTGATGAAGGTCCCGGCCACCTACGTGTGGACCCACGACTCCGTCGGCCTCGGCGAGGACGGCCCGACCCACCAGCCGGTCGAGCACCTGGCCGCCTACCGGGCGATCCCGAACCTCTCGATCGTGCGCCCGGCGGACGCCAACGAGACGGCTCAGGCCTGGAAGATCCTGCTCGAGCGGGACAACGGCCCCGTCGGCCTGATCCTCAGCCGTCAGGCGATGCCCACCTTCGACCGCAGCGAGTACGCCGGCGCCGAGAACCTCGCCAAGGGCGGGTACGTCATGAAGGACGCCTCCACCGGCACGCCGGAGGTCATCCTCATCGCCACCGGTTCCGAGGTGCAGTACGCCGCCGAGGCGCAGAAGCAGCTCGAGGCCGAGGGCACGCCCACGCGCCTGGTCTCGATGCCGTCCGTCGAGTGGTTCGACGAGCAGGACGAGGACTACAAGGAGTCCGTGCTCCCCTCCTCGGTCACCGCCCGCGTCTCCGTCGAGGCCGGCATCGCCATGCCGTGGTACCGCTTCCTCGGCACCCACGGCCGCGCGGTCTCGCTCGAGCACTACGGCGCCTCGGCCGACGCGAAGACCCTGTTCCGTGAGTACGGCTTCACGCCGGAGGCCGTCGTGGCCGCCGCGAAGGACTCGCTCTCCGCAGCAGGCTCTTGATCGACCGCGGGGCGGGGCCTCCGGGCCCCGCCCCGCACCTCTCCTCCATCCTGCCCGCCCCATCGCTCGACGTTCCTTCCGCCACAGGTGGGAAGGGTGCCGTCCCGGATCTCGTTGAGCAGGACACCAGCAGTTCGACACAGGGCGCGCAGCGCCCGGAAGGAACGCACATGACCCAGAATCCCCGCACCCAGACCCTCTCCGATGCCGGCGTCTCCATCTGGCTCGACGACCTCTCGCGCCAGCGCATGGACTCCGGCAACCTGCAGGAGCTCATCGACACCCGCAACATCGTCGGCGTGACGACGAACCCGTCGATCTTCCAGGCGGCCATCTCCGGCCGCTCCGAGTACGACGCCGACATCGCCCGCCTCGCCGGCGAGGGCAAGGACGTCGACGCGGTCGTCGAGACCGTCACGACCGATGATGTGCGCCGCGCCGCGGACCTCTTCGCGGACGTGTACACGACCTCCCACGGCTTCGACGGCCGCGTGAGCATCGAGGTCGATCCCCGCCTCGCCCACGAGACCGAGAAGACCATCGCGCAGGCCAAGCACCTGCACGAGGTCGTCGGTCGCGAGAACGTCATGATCAAGATCCCCGCCACGGTCGAGGGCCTGCCCGCCATCACCGCAGCCATCGCCGAAGGCATCAGCGTCAACGTGACCCTGATCTTCTCGGTGGCCCGCTACGAGGAGGTCATCGACGCCTACCTCACCGGCCTCGAGCAGGCCGCAGCGGCCGGCAAGGATCTCTCGACGATCCACTCGGTCGCCTCCTTCTTCGTCTCCCGCGTGGACGCGGAGATCGACAAGCGTCTGACCGATCTGGGCGGCGAGGCCGTGTCCCTGCAGGGCGCCGCCGGCGTGGCCAACGCCCAGGCGGCCTTCGGCAAGTACCTCGAGGCCTTCGGCTCGGGGCGCTACTCGGCGCTGTCCGCGAAGGGCGCGAACGTGCAGCGGGCGCTGTGGGCCTCGACCGGCGTGAAGAACCCCGAGTACTCCGACACTCTCTACGTCGACAACCTCGTCGCCGATCCGAGCGTGAACACGATGCCCGAGAAGACCCTCGACGCGACGGCCGATCACTCCGAGCCCGCCGCCTCGCTGAACGCCGAGATCGCCACCTCCGCCGAGGGCGTGCTCGAGCGCGTCGCCGCCGCGGGCGTGGACCTGGACGACGTCTTCGCACTCCTCGAGCGCGAAGGTGTCGAGAAGTTCGAGAAGGCCTGGGAGGAGCTCCTCGCGACCGTGTCGGAATCGATCGACTCCACCCGCGCCTGAGTTCCCCACGAGCACGGTCCAGCCCTCCGGGGCGGGCCGTGCTCTTGCCGTCCGTGTCCGAGAAAGGACCATCGTGACCGATACCTCCACTCCCCCTGCCGGGGCCGACGCCGAGGACCGCCTCAACCCGCTGCGCGATCCCCGCGACCGCCGACTCCCCCTCATCGCCGGGCCCAGCTCGATGGTGATGTTCGGCGTCACCGGCGACCTCGCCCGGAAGAAGCTCCTGCCGGCGATCTACGACCTCACCCACCGCGGCCTGCTGCCGCCCAGCTTCGGCCTCGTCGGCTTCGGTCGTCGTGACTGGTCCGACGACGACTTCGCCGACTACGTGCGCACATCCGTCTCCGAGCACTCCCGCACCGGCTTCTCGGAGAGCGTGTTCGAGCAGCTGCGCGGCGGGCTCCGCTTCGTCACCGGCACCTTCGACGACTCCGCCGCCTTCGAGAAGCTCACCGAGGTCGTCGGCGAGCTCGATCGCACCCGGGGCACGGGCGGCAACCACGCCTTCTACCTGTCGATCCCGCCGGACGCCTTCCCCAAGGTGTGCGGTCAGCTCGCCGAATCCGGGCTCAACACCCCGCGCGACGGCTCCTGGCGCCGCGTCGTCATCGAGAAGCCCTTCGGTCACGACCTCGCCTCCGCCCGCGAGCTCAACGACGTCGTCGAGAAGGTCTTCCGTCCCGAGGACGTCTTCCGCATCGACCATTACCTCGGCAAGGAGACGGTGCAGAACATCCTCGCGCTGCGCTTCGCCAACCAGCTCTACGAGCCGGTGTGGAACGCCGGCTACGTCGACCACGTGCAGATCACGATGGCCGAGGACATCGGCATCGGTTCGCGCGCGGGCTACTACGACGGCATCGGCACCGCCCGCGACGTCATCCAGAACCACCTGCTCCAGCTGCTCGCCCTGACGGCGATGGAGGAGCCGGTCTCCTTCCGCGCCTCGGATCTGCGGGCGGAGAAGGAGAAGGTGCTCTCCGCCATCGAGCTGCCCGAGGATCTCGGGGAGCACACCGCCCGCGGCCAGTATGTGGGCGGCTGGCAGGGCGGCGAGGAGGTGCGTCCCTATATGGAGGAGGACGGCATCCCCGCCGACTCCACCACCGAGACGTTCGCGGCCATGCGCCTGGACATCGCGACGCGCCGCTGGGCGGGCGTGCCGTTCTACCTCCGCGCCGGCAAGCGCCTGGGCCGACGGGTCACCGAGATCGCCCTGGTGTTCAAGCGCGCCCCCTTCCTGCCCTTCCGCTCCACCGACACGGCGGATCTGGGTCAGAACGCGATCGTCATCCGGGTCCAGCCCGACGAGGGCGTGACCATCCGCTTCGGCTCCAAGGTGCCCGGGACGCAGATGGAGGTGCGGGACGTGACCATGGACTTCGCCTATGGCATGAACTTCACCGAGGAGTCGCCGGAGGCCTACGAGCGCCTGATCCTGGACATGCTGCTCGGCGATCCGCCGCTGTTCCCCCGCCAGAAGGAGGTCGAGCTCTCCTGGAAGATCCTCGACCCCATCACCGACTACTGGGCCGAGCACATGAAGCCGGCGCCGTACCGCCCCGGCACCTGGGGCCCCGACACCGCGCACGAGATGCTCGCCCGTGACGGACGTACCTGGAGGCGACCGTGATCACCACCCTGACCGACACCACCGCATCGGCCATCGACAAGACGATGATCGAGATGCGGGAGACCTTCGGTGCGAACACCATCGGGCGTGTCCTCACGCTCATCATCATCGCGACCGGCGATATCGAGGAGCCCCTCGGCGCCGCCATCAGCGCGAGCCACGAGCACCCCGCCCGGGTCCTCGTGGTCCATGCCGACCCTGACGCCGAGACCTCCGGGCTGGATGCCGAGATCCGCGTGGGCCGTGACGCCGGCGCCGGCGAGATCGTCATCCTGCGCGCCCGCGGCGACATCATGGCGTCCCTGGACACGCTGGTCATGGCCCTCCTGCTGCCCGATGCCCCGATCGTCACCTGGTGGCCGGAGTCCGCTCCGTCCTCCCCCATCCATGACGTGCTGGGCTCCATGTCCCAGCGGCGCATCACCGACTCGGCGGCGTGCTCCGGGCCCATCGCGACCCTGAAGCGGCTCCGCCGCGGGTACTCCCACGGCGATTCGGACCTGGCCTGGTCGCGGCTGACCCGCTGGCGCGGGCTCGTCGCGAGCTCCTACGAGGTGCCGCCGGTCTCCGTGCCCACGAAGATCGAGGTCGCCGGCTCCGAGGAGAACCCCTCCGTCGTGCTCATGGCGGCCTGGCTCTCGCGCAGCCTCGGCGTCGACGCGCAGATCGTCGACCCCTCGCAGGATGCCCCCGACTACGCCGGGGTGCACGGCGTGCGGCTGACCCGCGAGGACGGCACGATCGACCTCACCCGAGTCAGCGACGAGGCCATCGTGCTCACGCTGCCGACCGATGATTCCGGTCAGCACGTGACGATGCCGCGACGCACCCTGAACGAGCTCCTCGCCGAGGAGCTGCGCCGGCTCGACCCCGACGAGGTCTACGGCGAGGTCCTCGCCACCGCCTTCAGCGGGATCGACGACATGGGCACGTACGCCAGCGGGAAGCCGGCACCGACGGATTCGATCAGCGCCGATGCGGAGGCCGTCGCGGCGGACGCCGCAGAGGCCACCGCGGCGCAGCTCGCCACGGCCCTCAAGGCGCGCTCCTCCGCGCACCTCGTGGTCACCGGCGGCACCGTCGGCACGGCGACCGCGAAGGCACTCCCCGCCGCGCTCTCCGCCGCGGGTGTCGACGTCTCCCGCCTGCACATCTGGTGGGGCGATGAGCGTTTCGTCGACCCCGACTCGAGCGACCGCAACGAGGTCGGAGTCCGCGACCCCCTGCTGGAGCCGCTCCAGGAGGCCGGACTGCCCGCGCGCAACATCCACGTCATGCCCTCGCCCGCCGACGGCATGTCCCTGGACGATGCCGCGGCCTGGTACGGGCAGCAGCTCGACCTCTCGGGCGGCGACGAGCCCTTCCGCACCCGCGGCCGGGCGTTCTTCGACGTGCTCCTGCTGGGGGTCGGGCCCGACGGCCATATCGCCTCCCTGTTCCCGGAGCATTCGGATCAGCGATCCGTCAGCGCGAGCGCCATCGCGGTGACGAACTCGCCGAAGCCGCCGCCGGAGCGGATCTCGCTCACCTGGCCGGTCCTGAACTCCGCCCGCCACGTGGCACTCCTGGTCGCCGGCGAGGAGAAGGCCGAAGCCGTGGCGGCGGCCCACGGGGAGATCAACCCGTGGCCCGTGCCGGCCTCCGCCGTGCGCGGCCTGGAGTCGACGACCTGGTTCCTCGACACCGCGGCGGCCTCCCGGCTGGATGACTGACCCGCTGGACGCCTGACCCGCTGACAGCCCGGACCGGCCGCCGCAGATCCTCGATCTGCGGCGGCCGGTCCGTCGTCGCGGCGGTGGATATGTCCCGCTCTCCGCCACGATCTGGGAAGATCTGACCACGCTGGCCACCACTCCCTCCCGAATCTCCGCCTCCCTGATCCAGGAGTGGCGGGCGCAACGAGATCACGCGGCGCGCCTGCACCACCCTGACGGCCACGGCCCGGACGGAGCGGAGCCGCCCTGCACCGGGCCCCACGACGTGCCGCGGGCAGCGAACGCCCCGGACAGCACGACGGGCCGGTCACCTCACGGTGACCGGCCCGTCGTGGGAGTGTCAGGGGTGAGCGCTCAGAGGAAGCGCTCCACCACGCCGAGGCCGACGCAGGCCGCGCCCCACAGCACGGCGACCGTCACGGTCAGCCGGTTGAGGTTCCGCTCGGCGACGCCGGAGGCGCTGGCCGAGGAGGAGACGCCGCCGCCGAACATGTCGGAGAGGCCGCCGCCGCGTCCCTTGTGCAGGAGCACGAACATGATGGCGAGCAGGCTGAGAACAGCCAGCGAGATCTGAAGGATGAGCTTCAGGAGGGGCAGATCCACGAGGGCGAGCACCTTCCACGAGGTCGGACGGACCGATCCAGCATACGGCACGGGCCGGACCCCGAGGAGGTCCGGCCCGCGTGGCGCGGCTCTCGCCGGGGCGGAGCCGCGCGATGGGCTCTCAGCCCTGGAAGCCCACGATCTTCGCGAACTCCTCGGCCTTGAGCGACGCGCCGCCGACGAGGGCGCCGTCGACGTCGGCCTTGCCCATCAGCTCGACGACGTTCGAGGACTTCACGCTGCCGCCGTACAGGACGCGCACGGCATCGGCGACGACGTCGCCGTGGAGCTCGCGCAGCGCCTCACGGATGGCGTGGCAGACCTCCTGCGCATCATCCGCGCTGGCGACCTCGCCGGTGCCGATGGCCCAGACGGGCTCGTAGGCGATGACGACCTGCTTCGCCTGCTCGGCGTCCACGCCCTCCAGGCCGCCCGTGAGCTGGGCCAGGGTGTACGCGACGTGGTTGCCGGCCTTGCGCTCCTCGAGGGGCTCCCCGACGCACAGGATCGGGGTGAGGCCCGCCGCGAAGGCGGCCTTCACCTTCGCGCTCGTGACCTGCTCGTCCTCGCCGTGGTACTGGCGACGCTCCGAGTGCCCCACCGCGACATAGGTCGCGCCGAGCGCCGTCAGCATGGAGCCGGAGACCTCACCGGTGTAGGCACCGGACTCGAAGGCGGAGATGTCCTGGGCGCCGTAGGCGATCGGCAGCTTGCCGGCGTCGACGGCGACCTGGACGGTGCGCAGGTCGACGAACGGGGGAAGCACGACTGCCTCGACCGCGTCGGTGTTGAAGCCCTTGAGCTGGTCGCCCAGCTCCTCGACCAGGGCGAGGCCCTGCTTCCAGTCGAGGTTCATCTTCCAGTTGCCCGCCATCAGCGGGGTACGGGTGCTCACTTGGTGCCCTCCTCGAGGATCGAAATGCCCGGCAGGTCCTTGCCCTCGATGAGTTCGAGGCTCGCTCCACCGCCGGTGGAGATGTGCGAGTACGCGGATTCATCGAATCCGAGGATGCGGACCGCGGCGGCGGAATCGCCACCGCCGACCACGGTGTAGCCGTCGGCCGTGGCGAGCACCTCGGCGACGGACTTGGTGCCCTCGGCGAAGGCCTCGAACTCGAACACGCCCATGGGCCCGTTCCAGAACACGGTCGCGGCGTCGGAGACCTTCTCGGCGAACAGCTTCGCGGTCTCCGGGCCGATGTCCATGCCCTCCTGGTCGGCCGGGATCTCGGTGGCCTTGACCACGGTGGCCGGGGCGTCGGCGGAGAACTCGGGCGCGACGACGGTATCGACCGGCAGCACCAGCTCGACCCCGTTCTTCTCGGCCCGCTCCATGTACTCACGGACCACGTCGAGCTTGCTCTCGTCCAGCAGGGACAGCCCGACCTCGTAGCCGAGCGCCTTCTGGAAGGTGTACGCCATGCCGCCGCCGATGAGGATGCGGTCCGCCTTGCCCAGCAGCGCGTCGATGACCCCGAGCTTGTCGGCGATCTTCGCGCCGCCGAGGATCACGACGAACGGACGCTCCGGTGAGTCGGTGACCTTGCGCAGCGACTCGACCTCGCGCACCACCAGCTCGCCGGCCGCCGAGGGCAGCAGCGAGGCGAGCTCGTAGACGGACGCCTGCTTGCGGTGCACGACGCCGAAGCCGTCGGAGACGAAGGCATCGCCGAGGGAGGCGAGGGCCTGGGCGAACACGTGGCGCTCACCGTCCTGCTTCGCCGTCTCCCCCGGGTTGAAGCGGAGGTTCTCGAGCACGGCGACCTGGCCGTCCTGCAGCGCGGCGACGACGCCACGGGCGGAATCGCCGATGGTGTCCGTCGCGAAGGCGACCTCCTGGCCCAGCAGCTCGCCGAGCCGACCCACGACGGGCTTGAGGGAGTACTTGTCCTCCGGGGCGCCCTTGGGGCGACCGAGGTGGGAGATGACCACGACCCGGGCACCGGCCTCGACGAGGCGGGTGAGGGTGGGCAGAGCGGCGCGGATGCGGCCGTCGTCGGTGATCGTGGTGCCGTCCAGCGGGACGTTGAGATCGGCTCGGACGAGCACGCGCTTGCCGCGCAGCTCTCCGAGCGAATCGATGGTCTTCAGCACGATAGGTGTTCCTTCGGTTCGAGGCCGGGCGGCGCCGGGGCGCCGCGACGGCCGTGGGACGAGCGGAGCCCGCCGGAGGCCGACCCCTCGGGGTGGCGACCGGCGGGCTCCGGAGATGTCCTGGTCGTCCGGGGACGACACGGGTTTCAGAGGGAAGTCAGAGCGACTTGCCCACGAGCTGCGAGAGCTCGACGAGGCGGTTTGAGAAGCCCCACTCGTTGTCGTACCAGGAGAAGATCTTCACCAGGTTGCCGTTGACCTTGGTCAGCTGCGCATCGAAGATCGAGCTGTGCGGGTCACCCTCGATGTCCTTGGACACGATGGGGTCCTCGGTGTAGCGCAGGATGCCCTTGAGGGGGCCCTCCGCCGCCTTCTTGACCGCGGCGTTGACCTCTTCGGCGGTGACCTCGCGGGACGCCTCGAAGGTCAGGTCGGTGATCGAGCCGGTCGGGACCGGCACGCGCAGCGAGTAGCCGTCGAGCTTGCCCTTGAGCTCCGGGAGCACCAGTGCGACGGCCTTGGCCGCGCCCGTGGTGGTCGGGATGATGTTCAGCGCGGCGGCGCGTGCACGACGCGGGTCGCTGTGCGGGCCATCCTGCAGCACCTGGTCGGAGGTGTAGGCGTGGATGGTCGTCATGAGGCCCTTGACGATCCCGAACTCGTCGTTCAGCACCTTGGCCACGGGAGCGAGGCTGTTGGTGGTGCAGGACGCGTTGGAGACGATGTGGTGCTTCTCCGGGTCGTAGTCGCCCTCGTTGACACCGATCACGAAGGTCGCGTCCTCGTTCTTCGCCGGAGCGGAGATGATGACCTTCTTGGCGCCGGCCTCGAGGTGGGCCTTGGCCTTCTCGGCGTCCGTGAAGATGCCGGTGGACTCGATGACGACGTCCGCGCCGATCTCGCCCCACGGGATGTTCTTGGGATCGCGCTCGGCGAACGCCTTGATCGTGGTCTCGCCGACGGTGATGGTGTCGTCGTCGAAGGAGACGTCGTACGGGAGCACGCCACCGATCGAGTCGTACTTGATGAGATTCGCGAGCGTGGCGTTGCTCGTGAGGTCGTTGACGCCGACGATCTGGATGTCAGCCTTCTGCTCGAGCGCGGCGCGCAGGAAATTGCGGCCGATACGACCGAATCCGTTGATTCCGACCTTAATGGTCACGGTTCCTCCTAGATTCGCAGGGGATCTGCGAAATATGGACAGTGGCGCGCACGCCCTCGTACGCTCGGACGGCGCCGGCTGTGACCGACGACCGGGACGATCCTATCAATGTCACAGAGTGCTTCTGCAGGACGTTCATCCCCCGGGATCAGGAGACGGGATCGGGAGAGGGCGGCAGCTGTTCCTCGTTGACGCCGTCCTCGGTGCCCGGCATACCCAGATCGTCGGCCTTCTTGTCCGCCATGGCGAGCAGCCGACGGATCCTCCCGGCGACCGCATCCTTCGTGAGCTGCGGGTCCGCGAGGCGCCCGAGCTCCTCGAGGCTGGCCTGGCGGTGCTCCAGGCGCAGCTGTCCGGCGGCCTGCAGGTGCTCGGGCACGTCGTCCCCGAGGATCTCCAGCGCGCGCTGGACGCGCTGCCCGGCGGCCACGGCGGCCCGCGCGCTGCGTCGGAGGTTCGCGTCGTCGAAGTTCGCCAGCCGGTGCGCGGTCGCCTTCACCTCGCGCTTGGTACGGCGGTCCTCCCACGTGACGACGGTCTGGTGGGCGCCCATCCGGGTCAGGAGCGTCGAGATCGCGTCGCCGTCGCGCAGCACCACCCGATCCGCACCCCGGGCCTCACGGGCCTTGGAGGCCACTCCGAGGCGGCGGGCGGCGCCGACCATGGCGAGGGCGACCTCCGGCCCCGGGCAGGACAGTTCGAGGGCCGAGGACCTGCCGGGCTCGGTGAGGGTGCCCCGGGCGAGGAAGGCCCCGCGCCAGGCGGCCTCGGCATCGACCGCGGCGCCGCCGACCACGAAAGGGGGCATGCCGCGCACGGGCCGGCCCCGGGCGTCGAGCAGTCCGGTCTGCCGGGCGAGCATGCCGCCCTCCCTGTCCACCCGCACGATGTAGCGCGTGGTGCGACGGATCCCCGACGGGGCGAGCACCGCGAGATCGGCCCGATGGCCGTACATGTCGCCGATGATCGCGTGCAGCCGGCGGGCGACGGCCGCGGAGTCCAGCTCCGCCTCGACCACGACCCGCCCGGCGACCAGGTGCAGACCGCCGGCGAAGCGCAGCATCGCCGCGGCCTCCGCCTTGCGGGCGGAGGGCCGTGTCACCTCGAGGTGGCTCAGCTCCTCCTTGGCATCACCCGTCAGTGCCATGCGGGTCCTCCTCGTTCGATGGTGCGTCCGCCGTCGATGCACTGTACGGGGTGGCCCTGGCAGCGTCGCCCCGCGTGCTCGGATTCGACTCGACATCACCGTAGGCGTCGTCGAAGAGATCACGATAGGCGGCGGCCAGGCGCACCGGGTCGTGGTGGGGCTGGCCGTCCCCGACGCTCACCTGGCGCAGCAGCGTGCGGATCCCGCGCGCCTCGGCGGCCTCGGAGAGCTCGAGCGCATCGTCGAGGGTCGTGGGGTCGGCCAGCAGGGCGTCGAAACGGCAGTCCCCCGCCTGCTCGAGCAGCACCTCCAGCATGTCCAGGCTCGTCATCCCCTCGGCCTCCTGCGAGCCGACGGACAGATTCGTGGTGATGCAGCGACGGGCGGGACTGGTGCGGATCGCCTCGGCGATCTCCGGGATCATCAGGTGCGGCAGCACCGAGGTGTACCAGGAGCCCGGTCCCACGATGATCCAGTCGGCACGCCCGATCGCCTCGAGCACCGCCTCGGGCACGCGGGGCCGCGGCGGGTCCAGCCGCACCTGCTCCACCCGTCCTTCGGCGGTCGCGACCTGCCACTGCCCGGCGACGGTGCGCAGCTCACCGTCGCCGCCGCGCACGTCGGCCTCGATGTCGAGGGGCTCGAGCGCCATCGGGAGCACGCGTCCGCGTGCCCCGAGCAGCTCGGCCATCTGATCCAGGCCCTCGATCGGGTCGCCGAGGATCTGCCACAGGGAGACGATCAGGAGATTGCCCAGCGCGTGCCCGTCGAGCTCGCCGTCGGTCTCGAAGCGATGCTGGATCACGTCGCCCCAGATGGATCCCCAGTCGGAGTCCTCGCACAGCGCGGCCAGCGCCATCCGCAGGTCGCCCGGCGGCAGCACGGGCATCTCGGTGCGGATCCTGCCGGAGGAGCCGCCGTTGTCCGCCACGGTGACCACGGCGGTGATGTCGTCGGCCAGAAGGCGCAGCGCACGCAGGTTCGCGGCGAGCCCGTGGCCGCCGCCCAGGGCGACCACGCGCAGGGGACGCTGCGGGTCGCCGCGGCGGCCGCGGCGGGCGCTGGCGGACCGGTCGGCGGTGCGCAGACGATGACCGCCGGAGCGGGAGGCGATGGTGCTCATTCGCGCCCCAGATCGCGGTGACGGATCCGGACGGCATGACCGGCGCTGCGGAGCCGGTCACCGATCCGCTCGGCGACCGCGACGGAGCGGTGCTTGCCCCCGGTGCAGCCGATGGCCAGGGTGGTGAAGTGCTTGTTCTCGGCGCTGTAGCCGCGCAGCACGGGCGTGATCATCTCGAGGTACCTGTCCACGAACTCGGCGGCGTTGGCGTCGCCGAGCACGAAGTCGGCGACCTCCTGATCGGTGCCGCGCTTGGGCTTCAGCTCGGGCACCCAGTACGGGTTGGGGATGAAGCGCACGTCGCTGACGTGATCGGCCTCGAGCGGGATCCCGTACTTGAACCCGAAGGACAGCATCGTCACGGTGAGCTGCTGCTCCTCGCTGGTCCCGAAGACGGTGCGCATCTTCATCGTCAGCTGGTGCACGTTCAGCGGGGAGGTGTCGATGACCAGATCGGCCATCGCCCGGTAGGGCGCGAGCATCTCGCGTTCGCGGCGGATCCCCTCGAGCACGCCCTCCTCGCCCTGCAGCGGATGGGGGCGACGCACGGAGTCGAAGCGCCGCACGAGGGTGGACTCGTCGGCCGTGAGGAACAGCAGGCGCAGGCGGAGGTCGGCGCGACGCAGCTCGGCGACCACATCGGCGAGCTCGGAGAAGAACGGGCCGGAGCGGGGATCGACGACGACGGCGAAGCGGTTCTCCCGGCCCACGGCCGAGGCGCGCAGCTCGTAGAGGGTGCCGATCAGCTGCGGGGCGATGTTGTAGACCACGTACCAGCCCATGTCCTCGAGGGCATGGGCGGCCGTCTCACGGCCGGCACCCGCGAGACCGGTGATGATCACGACGTCTCCCGTCGTGTCGGAGCGAGGGGCCAGCGAGGACTCGTCGTGCACGAGGCGCTCCTTCCAGGATCACGGCGACGCGGACGGGCGGGTCAGCGGTCGAGGATCTCGCCCGTGGCCATGTCGACCGCGACGTCGAGCGGTTCATCGCCCTGTGGAGAATCCGTCGCGGCGTCCGTGTCGGTCGCCTGCTCGGATCGTAGCGCGACCATGATCTGCGCGGCCAACGCGGGCCCGACCCCGTCGACCTCCTGCAGCTCCTCCTCGCCCGCCTCGCGGATCGCGGAGACGGTCACGAATCGGTCGAGCAGGGCGCGCCGACGGGCCGGGCCGAGCCCGGGGATGCCGTCCAGGGCGCTGGACTGCATCGCCCGGCCCCGCTTGGAGCGGTGGTAGGTGATCGCGAAGCGGTGCGCCTCGTCCCGCAGCCGCTGCACGAGGAAGAGCGCCTCGCTGGTGCGCGGCAGGATCACCGGGTACTCGTCGCCGGGGAGCCAGATCTCCTCCAGACGCTTCGCGATGCCGGCCAGGGCGATATCGGTGACCCCGAGGTCGTCGAAGGCTCGCTGCGCGGCCGCCACCTGCGGCGCGCCGCCGTCGACGAGGATCAGGGAGGGCGGGTACGCGAAGCGGCGCGACTCCTCCTCCGTCTTCTCCGGCGGATCCAGGTGGTGCTTCAGGCGGCGGGAGATGACGTCGTACATCGACGCCGTGTCGTCACGAGCCGCCTCGCCGCTGACCGAGTACCGCCGGTACTCGCTCTTCTTGGGCAGGCCGTCCTCGAAGACGACCTGCGAGCCGACGACGTTGGTCCCGTGGGAGTGGGAGATGTCGTAGCACTCGATGCGCAGGGGCGGCTCCGCGAGATCGAGTGCCTGACCGAGGTCCTCGAGGGCCTTGGTGCGCGCGGTGATGTCACCGGTGCGCTTGAGCCGGTGGAGCCGCAGCGCGTCGACCGCGTTGTCGGTGACGGTGGCCAGCAGGTCCTTCTTCTCGCCTCGCTGCGGGATGCGCAGGTCCACCTGCTTCCCGATCAGTGCGAGCACCTGCTCGCGGTTGGTGGGCTGGACGGGGACCAGCACCTCCCGGGGTGCGGCGCCTTCGGTGTACAGCGTGGTCAGGGCGCGCTCGACGAGGTCCGGGGCGCTGGAGTCGTCGAGGATCTCCGCGGTCCAGCCGCGCTGACCGCGGATCCGGCCTCCGCGCACGTGGAATACCTGCACCGACGCCTCGAGCTCGTCCTGCGCGAGGCCGATGAGATCCGCGTCGGTGGCGTCGGAGAGCACCACGGAGTTCTTCTCCATGACCTTGTCCAGCGCCGCGAGATCATCACGCAGCCCGGCGGCGGTCTCGTAGTCCATGGCCGCGGCCGCATCGCGCATCTGCTTCTCGATGCGCCGGGTGTAGGTCGCGGTGTTCCCGGCCATGAAGTCGGCGAACTGCTCGGCGAGGCGGCGATGCTCCTCCTGCGAGATGTCACCGACGCACGGCGCGGCGCACTTGCCGATGAACCCCAGCAGGCAGGGCCGGCCGGAGCGCTCCGCGCGCCGGTACACGCCGGCGGTGCAGGAACGGATCGGGAACACCCGCAGCATCAGATCGAGCGTCTCGCGGATGGCACCGACCTGCGGGTAGGGCCCGAAGGTGCGATCCCCCTTGGTGCGCGGACGACGGGTGATGTGCACCCGCGGCACCTTCTCCCCCATCGTGAGGGCGAGGTAGGGGTAGGACTTGTCGTCGCGGAACTTGACGTTGAACCGCGGGTCGAACTCCTTGATCCAGGTGTACTCGAGGGTGAGCGCCTCGACCTCGGTGCCCACGACGGTCCATTCCACGCTCGCCGCGGTGGTGACCATGCGCCGGGTGCGCTCGTGGAGCACCGAGAGGTCCTGGAAGTAGTTCGAGAGCCGCTGGCGGAGGTTCTTCGCCTTGCCGACGTAGATGACGCGACCGTGCTCGTCCCGGAAGCGGTACACCCCCGGGCGGACGGGGATGGTGCCGCGTTCGGGACGATAGGTCGACGGATCAGCCATGGCTCGTGCTCACGCCTCCCGGCCGGCGCGCCCGACCTCGAGCAGCGGGCCGAGGAACTGTCCCGTGTAGGAACCCACCACGGCGGCGACCTGCTCCGGAGTGCCCTTGGCCACGATCTCGCCGCCGCCGGCACCTCCCTCGGGGCCGAGGTCGATGACGTGGTCCGCCGTCTTGATGACGTCGAGGTTGTGCTCGATGACGAGCACGGTGTTGCCCTTGTCGACCAGGCCGCCGAGCACCTCGAGCAGCTTGCGCACGTCCTCGAAGTGGAGCCCGGTGGTGGGCTCGTCGAGCACGTAGATGCTGCGACCGTTGGAGCGCTTGTGCAGCTCGGAGGAGAGCTTCACCCGCTGCGCCTCGCCGCCCGAGAGCGTGGTCGCGGACTGCCCGAGCTTCACATAGCCCAGGCCCACGTCCACGAGGGTCTGCATCTGGCGACGGATCGCGGGGACCGCGTCGAAGAACTCCAGGGCCTCGGCGATCGACAGGTTCAGCACCTCGGCGACGTTCTTGTCCTTGAACTTCACCTCGAGGGTCTCGCGGTTGTACCGCTGGCCGTGGCAGACCTCGCACTGGACGTAGACGTCGGGCAGGAAGTTCATCTCGATCTTCAGCGTGCCGTCGCCCGAGCAGGCCTCGCAGCGGCCGCCCTTGACGTTGAAGGAGAAGCGCCCTGCCGTGTAGCCGCGCACCTTCGCCTCGTTGGTCTGGGCGAACAGGGTGCGCACGCGGTCCCAGACGCCCGTGTAGGTCGCGGGGTTCGAGCGCGGTGTGCGCCCGATCGGCGACTGATCGACGTGGACGACCTTGTCGAGGTGCTCGAGACCGGTGACGCGCTTGTGGCGGCCGGGCACGATCCGGGCACGGTTGAGCTCCTTGGCGAGCACCGAGTAGAGGATGTCGTTGACCAGCGAAGACTTACCGGAGCCGGAGACGCCGGTGATCGCGGTGAGCACGCCCAGCGGGAAGCTGACGTCCTGTCCCTTGAGGTTGTTGGCGCGCGGGCCGATGACCTTGACCATGCGGTCCTTGTCGACCGGGCGCCGCGTAAGAGGAAGCGGGATCTCGAGGTCGCCGGAGAGGTAGCGACCGGTGAGGCTCTCGGGGTTCTTCTTGAGGTCCTCGACGCTGCCGGAGTGGACCACCCTCCCGCCGTGCTCGCCGGCGAGGGGGCCGATGTCGACGACCCAGTCGGCGGCGTTGAGCGTGTCCTCGTCGTGCTCGACGACGATGAGGGTGTTGCCCAGGTCGCGGAGCCGGTTCAGGGTGGTGATGAGGCGCGCGTTGTCCCGCTGGTGCAGGCCGATCGAGGGCTCGTCGAGCACGTACAGCACGCCGACGAGGCCCGAGCCGATCTGCGTGGCCAGGCGGATGCGCTGGGCCTCGCCGCCCGAGAGGGTCGCGGCGGCGCGCTCGAGGCTGAGGTAGTCCAGTCCCACGTCGAGCAGGAAGCCCAGGCGCGAGCGGATCTCCCGCAGCACCTCGTCGGCGATCGCGGCCTCGCGCACGCCGAGCCGGAGCCCCTCGTGGAAGGTGAGCGCGTCGCGCAGCGACATCGCGCAGACCTCGGCGATGGAGCGGCCGCCCACGGTGACCGCGAGGACCTCGGGGCGCAGGCGCGCGCCCCGGCAGGCGGGACAGGGCACCTCGCGCATGAACTGCTCGTAGCGCTCCTTCGCCCAGTCGGACTCGGTGTCGGAATGGCGGCGCTCGAGGAAGTGCATGATGCCCTCGAAGCCCGTGGAGTAGGTGCGCTCGCGGCCGAAGCGGTTGCGGTACTTCACGTGGACCTTGTGGTCCTTGCCGTGCAGCAGCGCCTCGGTGGCGCGCTCCGGGAGAGCCCGCCACGGGACGTCCATCGAGAAGCTGAGCTCCTCGGCGAGCGCCGTCATGACCTCCTGATGGTGATCGGAGGAGCCCATGGTCCAGGGCGCGATGGCGCCCTCGGCGAGGGTGAGGTCCTCGTCGGGGATCACGAGCTCGGGGTCGACCTCGAGGCGCATGCCGATGCCTGTGCACTCGGGGCAGGCGCCGTAGGGGGCGTTGAAGGAGAAGGTGCGCGGCTCGATGTCGTCGATCGCGAGGGGGTGGAGGTTGGGGCAGGCCCGCTTCTCGGAGAAGCGGCGGATGCGCCCCTCGTCGCCCTCCTCGAGGTCCACGAAGTCGACCAGGACCACGCCCTCGGCGAGGCGCAGCGAGGTCTCGACCGAGTCCGTGAGCCGGCGGCGGGCGTCGGGCTTGGCCGCCAGACGGTCCACGACGACCTCGATGGTGTGCTTGAACTTCTTGTCGAGCGAGATCTCCTCGTCGAGCCGACGGGTCGTCCCGTCGATCCGGGCGCGGGCGTAGCCCTGTGAGCGCAGCGAGCTCAGCAGGTCGGCGTGCTCGCCCTTGCGGCCCTGCACCACGGGGGCCAGCAGCTGGAAGCGGGTGCCCTCGCTCTGCTCGAGCAGCGTGTCCACGATCTGCTCCGCGGAGGAGGAGATGACGGCCTCGCCGCACACCGGGCAGTGCTGCACGCCGGTGCGGGAGAACAGCAGACGCAGGTAGTCGTAGATCTCGGTGATCGTGCCGACGGTGGAGCGCGGGTTGCGGTTGGTCGACTTCTGATCGATCGAGACCGCCGGGGACAGTCCTTCGATGAGGTCCACGGAGGGCTTGTCCATCTGGCCCAGGAACTGCCGGGCATAGGCGGACAGCGACTCCACGTACCGGCGCTGGCCTTCGGCGAAGATCGTGTCGAACGCCAGGGAGCTCTTGCCGGAGCCGGAGAGCCCGGAGAAGACCACCAGCCGGTTCCGGGGGATATCGATGTCGATGTTCTTGAGGTTGTGCTCGCGCGCACCGCGGACGACGAGGGATTCAGTCACCAGGTCATCCTACGAGCGGGACACGACGTTCGAACAGCTGTTCGCCGGAGACGAACGCGACATACTGGGGTCATGGAGACGAACGAATACACCGGACACGTCGAACCCCATGGTGAGAGCGCCGTGCGCACCCTGAAGGGCCTGCAGATCCGCAAGGCGTCGGTGGGTCCGATGGACAACAACGCCTATCTGCTGACCTGTCGGTCGACGGGGGCGCAGCTCCTGATCGACGCGGCGGCGGAGCCCGACCGCCTGCGGCGCCTGGTCGCCGAGGGCGCGGAGCACAACTGGCTCGACCTCATCGTCACCACCCACAGCCATCACGACCACGTGGGTGCGCTCGAGGAGATGGCCGCCGCCACCGGGGCCCGCACCGCCGCGGGGACGGAGGACGCGAAGGAGATCGTCGCGAAGATCGACCTCCCTCTCGAGCACGGCCAGGTGCTCGAATTCGGGGATCAGTCGGTGCGGATCATCGCCCTGCGCGGCCACACCCCGGGCTCGGTCGCCGTGCTGTGGAGCGGGGTCGACGACGCCGGCGACGCCAGCCACCATCTCTTCACCGGCGACTCCCTCTTCCCCGGAGGGGTGGGCAACACGGACCAGGATCCGCAGCGCTTCGCCCAGCTGCTCGACGACGTCGAGCAGCGGCTCTTCGCCGAGCTGCCGGATTCGACCTGGGTGTACCCCGGCCATGGCGACGACACCACGCTCGGCCAGCAGCGTCCCGCGCTCCCCCAGTGGCGCGAGCGGGGCTGGTGAGCACGGGCCCGACGCCCGCCTGGTGCGTCGTCGGCCGGGGTGCCGGCGGGCGCACCGCGCTCGTCGACCTCGACGCGCAGGGAGAGCGGATGCGCTCCCTCGAGGTCGAGCCGGCCCAGCTGGCCGACGTCGTCTCCCAGCGCGAGAACGAGCACGCCCCGCGCTGGGTCTGGAGCGATACGCCCACCTGGTACGCGCGTCTCCTCACCGCCGGGGTGACGGTCTCCCGCTGCCACGACCTGCGCCTGGTCCACGTGATCCTGCGCCACTCGCAGCTGGTCCGCGACCCTGAGGCGATCCGTGGCGCCACCGAGTGGGACGCTCCCCTCGATCCGCACCTCGAGGACCGCACGGCCGGTGCGACCCTCTTCGACCTCGATGCTTCGTCCACCCGGCGCGGAGGGGTCCCGCACGACATCGACGCCGCGCTCGCGGAACTGACCCGGCAGCTCGCCGCGGTCGACGGCGCCACCGCCGCCTCCCGCCTGCGGCTGCTGGTCGCGGCAGAATCCGCCGGGGGTCTCCTCGCGGCCGAGCTGCATGCGGCCGGGATCCCCTGGGACGTCGCCGAGCACGACCGGATCCTCACCGAGTCCCTGGGCCCGAGGCCCTCGCCCGGCCATCCGCCCTCGCAGATGGTGGCCTCCGCCGCCGAGGTGCGCGCCGCGCTGGGCGACCCCCAGCTGGCGCTGGACTCTCCGCCGCGCCTGCTGCGCGCCCTGCACCGGGCGGAGATCGACGTCGAGTCCACCTCGAAATGGGAGCTGACGCGCTACGACCATCCGGCGATCGAGCCGCTGCTGCGCTACAAGAAGCAGTCGCGCCTGCTCACCGCGAACGGCTGGGCGTGGATCGACGAGTGGGTGCACGAGGGCCGCTACCGGCCGGTCTACGTGCCCGGCGGGGTGGTCACGGGGCGCTGGGCCAGCAGCGGCGGCGGGGCCCTGCAGATCCCCCGTCAGCTGCGCCCGGCGCTGCGGGCCGACGACGGCTGGCGCCTGGTCAGCGCCGACGTCGCCCAGCTGGAACCGCGTGCGCTCGCGGCGATGTCCGCCGACGCGGCGATGGCCACCGCCGGCGCGGGCAAGGACCTGTACTCCGGGATCGTCGAGGCAGGGATCGTCGCCTCCCGGCAGGAGGCGAAGGTGGGAGTGCTCGGCGCGCTGTACGGCGGCACCACCGGGGACAGCGGCCGTGTGGTGCCTCGGCTGCGCCAGAACTTCCCCGACGCGATGGCCCTGGTGGACGGCGCCGCCGCGACCGGCGAGCGCGGCGGGACCGTCTCGACTTGGCTGGGACGCTCCTCGCCCGCCCCCGAGACGGCGTGGACGCAGGCGCAGACCAGTGCGTACCTCCCCGATTCGGCGCCCGGCGAGCAGGAGCGCGCGAGGCGGTCCGCCCGGGATCGCGGACGCTTCACCCGGAACTACGTCGTGCAGGGCACGGCGGCGGAGTGGGCGCTGTCATGGCTGGCGGCGCTTCGCCTGGCCCTGTCCCGTTTCGAGCCGGTGGCACCCGAGGCCGCGGCGCAGGCCTCGGGCCCGGTGTTCTCCCGCCGCGCGCACCTCGCGTTCTTCCTCCACGACGAGGTGATCGTGCACGCGCCGGCCCACCAGGCCGATGCCGCCGCCACCGCGATTCGAGAGGCCGCCGACGCCGCCGGCCGTCTGCTGTTCCCTGGCAGCCCGGTCGACTTCCCGTTGGACCTGACGATCACCGAGCGCTCCCCCGCGAAGTGAGGCGCCGCCTCGGCGCAGATGCGTACACGCTCGCGGACGTCCACACACACACACACCCACACGCACACACGTGGTCGGACGGACGGACGGACTCGCACAAGAGCGCGGGCCGAGCTGCTTCCTCCACACCGCCGCCCCGTCCACACTGCGCAGGGTCCGGACAACGGATCGGCGGCCGACGGTTTGACTGGAACGGAGTCCAGAGCTCCTGCCGGTTGGAGGCCGCCATGTCCCTGATCCCGCTGACGCCCGGGCCCGAAGTGCCCGATGGGCCCGGGCCCGATCCGCTCGACGAAGTCCCCGAGCCCCACGCCGACCGCGAGCCCGAGCCCGAGCCCGACCTCAGCCGCTGCCACGGCACCGGCTCCAACCCCAACCCCAACCCCAACCCCAACCCCAACCCCAACCCCGACAGTGGATCAGCAGCTGCCCGCGGGACGAGCGAGCACTCTCCCGAGCAACCCCTCACTCCCCGGGCCCGTCTCGATCGCCAGGGAGCCGAGGAGCTCGGCGAGCGCATCCAGCAGCAGGCGGCCATGATCGCCGAGGCCACCTGCGAGCTGCTGCTCACCCTCGGAGACTTCGATGCTCGGGGAGGGCTCGACTGGTACACCGGGCTGAAGTCGACGAGCCACTGGTTGGCGTGGGCCTGTTCGATGACGCCGGGCACCGCCCGGGAGCATGTGCGGGTGGCGCGCGCTCTCCCGGGAATGCCCCTGACCGTCGCAGAGTTCCGCACCGGCCGTCTGTCCTACTCGAAGGTCCGGGAGATCAGCAGGGTCTCCGACCGGGTCGAGGAGTCGGTGCTGGTGGAGATGGCCCGGGCGATGACCGCCTCCCAGCTGGCGCGCACCATCTCCTCGTTCCGAGCCGTCGATGGCAGCCGCCTCTCCCAGGACGCCATCCGCCATGCGCGCTGGCAGACCAGGGAGGACGGACTGGTCGAGATCCGCGCAGTCCTCCCCGCGGAGATGGGCGCCGAGCTGATCACTGCCCTGGACCTCTCCCTGGCTCGCGACGGCCACGACCCCGACCGTGGCGCCCTCGACGACTCTGCCGCCCCCGCCGACTCGGCCCCTGTCGCCGGCTCCTCCCTGTCGAACGCCGACGACGGGGCCGAGGAGGTCGACAGGACGGCGCGTTACGCCGCCGACTCCACGACACCCACCCTCGAGCAGCGCCAGGCGGACGCTCTGCACAACCTCGCCCGGACCTTCCTCTACGCCGAGCCGGAGGATCGCTCCGGGGAGGACCGTCATCTGGTCGTCGTCCAGGTCAGCGCGGAGGCACTCACGGGATGCGTTCCCGCGGGAACGTCTCCCTCCTCCCCTGCCGCGGTCCTTTCGGTCGGCCCACCGTCGCCCTCCCCCGGGGACGCCGCTCCGAAGAACCTCGCCGCGGCAGGATCACCGACGCCGGCTCCTGCCGAGGGCGTTCCCGCGGGAACGTCTTCACTCTGCGGGGTCGTCGGCCTGGGACCTCTGGAGCCCCGCACGGCAGAACGTCTGGCCTGCACCGGGAAGGTCGCCCTCATGATCACCGACGCCGGCGGGGAGGTGCTCCATCTGGGCCGCTCCCGCCGGCTCGCCTCCCGTGCCCAGCGCCGTGCTCTGAGACTCCGTGACGCCGCCTGCACCTTCCCCGGCTGCCACCAGACCCGGCATCTCGATGCTCACCACACGACCCCCTGGTCCCAGGGCGGTCCGACGGACATCGACGGACTCGCCCTGCTGTGCCGCCGCCACCACGTGATGGTCCATGAGGGCGGGCTCCGTCTCGTCCCGATCGCTGCCCCATCCATCCCGTTCCCACCTCGATTCGAGGTGGTGGACGCAGCGGGCCGACCCGTGCAGGCACGATGGCCGGCGATGCTGGAAACCCTGGCGCTTCGTCTCGTTCCTCCGGCCGGGCGCGAGACCGGGGGCGGTATCGATCCGGACCCGGAACGGATCGCCGCGACCACCGGCGGGGCCGGCTTCCGTCTCGCCGATTGCGTCGACGCCCTCTGCCGCAACGTCGTGCACCCCACCGCCGCCTGATCTCGCGTTCCGCGTGCCGTCACTCGTGTCGGACAGCAGACGGAGCCTCGGCGAGCGGCGATCACGGGACGTTCCCGCAGGAACGGGACCGGCGGAACGGATCGGTCCCGACCCAGCTCCTCGGACGCCCTCGGGCCAGTGCCCGGGGATCTCCGGGGTTCGGTGCGCTCGACAACGCCGGCGGGCGAGCGGAACCTGCCGATCAGCTGTCGGAGTGCGACGCGTGCCCGGACTCGTCGGTGTCGGATGCCGTGATCGCCACCGTGATCAGCCCGGTCGCCAGCCCCATGATCAGCCGCGGCGCAGGGACTCCCCGCGAACGCAGGGCATCCTCGATGCGATGGTCCACCCAGATCGCGGCTGCACCGGCTCCCACGAGGAGAGACCCGAGCCCGAGGGACAGCACGAGCCGGAAGCCCTGTGATGTCGGGACCTCGTCCTCACCTGCGTCCTCGCCCTCGTTCTCGTCCTCGTCCTCGCCCTCGTGGGCGGATCCTGCCGGGTCGTCCGCCCCAGCCGTCTCCCCCACCGTCTCGGCCTCGTCCCTCGTCTCCACAGCCGCTGCCGTCAAGGGGGCGGAACCGGCGTCGCGGGCCGGTCGCTGGCCAGGCTTCCCGAAGGCGGCGTAGGTCAGGACCGCGGTCAGCGCTCCAGGGATGACGACATAGGCGATCCGGAGGGGACGCGGCAGCCGGTGGAGCGGAACGGTGCCCAGTGCCGCAGCAGCCACACCTCCCACGGCAAGGGGAAGGATCTGGTCCTGTCGTGGTGCGTGCATCGCTCGGGTCGCTCCTGGGGTCGGGGCCTGTGGTCGGTTCCTGGGGACGACGCTGTCGCGCAGCAGTCTGCCGCGCCGACGTCTTGCGCGCCGTCGTCGTCGCTCCGGTGATCGACGGTATCGAAGCAGACGGCGTCAGGACCCCGACGATCGGATGGATCGTCGCGACGACCGACGGGCCGGGGCGCGGCTGGAGCGCGCTGTCACCCTCACAGCTCGCGGACGTGCACCTGCATGTCAACGGGTTCGCCGAGCTCATTCGTGCTGGGGACCTCACGCGTACGGGTGAACCCCGCCTTCTCGGCGACTCGTCCGGAGGCGACGTTCTCGGCCTCGCAGCGGATCACTGCGCGTTCCCCCTCCGCCTGTTCGCTGAGCTGCGCGCAGAGCAGGCCGACCGCGTGAGCCGTGATCCCCTGCCCGCGCATCCAGGGGGCGATCGCATAGGCGATGTTCACGTCCCCGGGACCGATGCCGTCCTGCGGATCGGCGTCGTGGTCGATGGAGCCCACGCATCGCCCGTCCACCTTGATGGTGAAGGCCCGTTTGGTGCTGCCAGCAGCCGCCCGCTGCTCCAGGAGCTGCACATACCGCCTGGTGCCCTCGACCGTGCTGCGTCCGCCGGAGAACCAGCGGATCGTCTCCTCGTCCTCGGCAGCGACCAGGTCCTCGGCGTCCTCGACCGACAGGGGCTGCAGAGTGATCTCCATGCAGCGATCATGCGGTGTCGCCGCGGGCACGTCCATCGAATACTGGTCCCCGTCGACCGACCGCGTCGTCAGCCACATGCCGCATGCTGGGACCATGCGCCTGTGGTCCCTGCATCCCCGTCACCTCGATCGCCCCGGCCTGACCGGCTGCTGGCGGGAGTCGCTGCTCGCTCAGGCCGTGCTCGCCGGACGGACGACGGGATACCGTGCGCATCCGCAGCTCGAACGGTTCCGCGCTCAGGACGATCCGCTCGCCGCCGTCGGGATCTACCTCGAGGCGATCGCCGAGGAGGCCACCGAGCGCGGGTACCGGTTCGACCGCACCCGTATAGACCACCGACCGAGCGCCGACGGGGAACAGCGAGACGGCGCGCCCTCTGCCGACGGTCGCATCCCCGTGACCACCGGCCAGGTCGCGCTGGAGTGGGAGCATCTGCTGCTCAAGCTGTCCGACCGGGACGCCGAGCGCTGGGAGCGGGAGTCCGCCCGGACGGGACCGGAGCTGCATCCGCTGTTCGTGGCGGTGCCGGGCGATGTCGAGTCCTGGGAACGCGCCGGCAGATGACGGGGCGCTGGGGAGTCCTCCCCATCGGCTTCGACGCACGATCGGCATAGCCTCCGAGCAGACGCCATCCGCAGCCGGAGGAGGACCCATGAGCACGAGCACGACGACGACCACCCGGGCGGCCGAACGCCGAAGCGCCGGCATTCTGAGGACGCGCCGCTGCGTGCTTCTCCTCCTGCCGATGAGCACCCTCGTCGCCGGGTGCGGGCTCGGGGAGGCCCTGAACCCGTCCCCGACAGTCACTCTCACCGTGATCTCGAGCGATTGGACCGGCTGGAGCAAGGATCAGCCAGCGCCGGAATCAGCGTCCGAGAGCGTCACGAAGGGATCCGAGTTCACGCGCGACGGCGTGGGCGGCGAACTCACCTTCACGGTGAAGTCGGTGGACGACGAGGAGCTCACGCTGCGCACGAGCCAGCCGATGTCCGAGCGCTCCGAGACCGGCGGGATCGACCTCACCACCAACCAGAAGTCCTTCACCGTCGCCGTCGGTGACACTCTGGAGATCACGACCCCGACCATGGACGGCGGGACGACGTACGCGATCACCTACGAGGAGTGATTCCGCAGGACGTGGCCCGTCACCTCTGACAACGCTGCCCGTCACCTCTGCTCGGCGAAGATCGCGGCGAACCTGCCGTCGAGCGCGAGCAGCTCCTCGTAGGTCCCCTGCTCGGCGACCCGGCCCTCATCGATGACGTAGATCCGGTCCATCTCCTTGAGCGTCCAGGCACGGTGCGAGACGACGACCGTGATCCTGGTGTGCTTCGTCCGCTGCAGCTCGTGGAAGATCTCCTGCTCGGCCTCCGCATCGATCGCCGACGTCGGCTCGTCCAGCACCCAGACCGGCGCATCCCGGAGATAGATCCGCGCCAGCGCCAGCCGCTGCCACTGGCCCCCGGAGATGCCCACCCCGCCCCACTGCTCACCGAGCTGCTGGTCCAGACCGTCCGGCATGGACTCGACCATGGCTTCCGCGTGAGCCGATCGCAGCGCGGTCCAGACCTCTTCGTCGGACACGTCCTCTCGCGGCGACCCCAGACGCACTGCGTCGCGCACGGTCAGCTCGAAGCGCCCGAACTCCTGGGTCAGCAGCCCGAACCTCGCGAGCCAGGCCGCCTCCCCGAGCTCGGTGCGGGTTGCCCCGTCGAGCCGGGCCTCCCCCGCCTGCGGCGTCACCAGTCCGAGCAGTGCGTTGACCGTCGTCGTCTTTCCCGCGCCGTTCACGCCGACCAGCGCCACCACCTCGCCGAGTCGAGCCTCGATGCTCACGTCGGTGATCGCGTCCGTATCCCTGCCGCTGTAGCGATGCGTGAGGCGCTCCGCCCGGAGCTCCCGGACCGCAGGGGCGACGGGATGCACCCGGCTGGGCCGGGCCACGGCCAGAAAATGATGGAGCCCTCGTGCCAAGGGAAGAGTCTCGATCGCGAGCCCCGCATTGAGCCCGGCACCGGCAGAGGCGGTCATCGCAGCCATCACGCCATAGATGCCGGCCACGGCCGATGACTCGAAGTGGGCGCCGACCACCACGGCGAGGATCGCCCCGCCCAGCAGGACTGTCGATACGATCCCGCTGGCGGCGTTCCCGAGCGCCTCGGGCCGCAGCGCCTTGGCCATGATCGAGTCGACGATCCGCCAGCGCACCGCGACCATTTCCCCGACCCGCTCGGAGGTGCCCAATCCGGCGAGATCGGTCGCCGGCCGTTGACGCACGATGAGCTCACGGAGGTAGCGCTCTCGGTCGTAGTGCGGGCTGACCTCCGCCCACTGCCGTTCCCAGACACCTGAGAGATGCCGGGAGTAGATCAGAGGCGGGATCAGCGCGATCAGCGTCAGCACACCGGCGATAGCGCTGAACGAGAAGACAGCGGCGATCACGCCGATCGAGGACAGAAGTCCCATGAACGCTGTCATGTACTGCTTGAACGACCACGAAATGCCTTCACCGATCGCTCGGGAGTGCCGTTCCACCTGCGACGAGATCGAGGAGTTGACCAGTTCTTCCGGCGAGATCCTCGCCGCTTCGCGCACGAGCGAGGCATTCAGCTCGGCCTGGAGCCTCTGGGCGGCGCGCATCTGGAAGTCGCCGCAGATCATCGAGATCGACGGCGTCAGTCCCACGAGCAGGATCATGGCGAGCAGCGCGCCGGCGATGTCCTGAAGCCGTTCTGCCTCCCCGAGGGCTGCGATCAGCTCGGCGATGACGAGCACCTGCAGCGCAGGAACCGCTGCGAGGACGAGCGCCACCAGCGTCGTGCAGACAACCATGACCGGAGCGGCCGCCAGGGCACGCCGGGAGATCCATGCGATGGTGCGCAACGATGCTCCCCTGTCGAACTCGACCTGGATGCCTCCGGGCGGCAACCCTGTCGATCGTCCCACGCCAACCGGCCCGATGCGGGGCGAACGGTCGGACCGATTCGGGGACAGTCCCTACGAGCGCTGCACCGCCCGCAGCTCCTTCTTGAGCTCCTGGACCTCGTCGCGCAGCCGAGCCGCCTGCTCGAACTGGAGGGTCTCGGCGGCCTGGTGCATCTGCGCGGTCATCTCGTCGATCATGCCGGTCAGGGAGCCGACGGGATCGTCCCCGAGGTCGACCGTGCGGCCGCTGACGGCGTCCACCGCATTGGCCCGGGCGCGGTCGCGCGAGACCCGCTCCTTGCCGGAGCGGTAGTCGGTGGCCATCAGGGTGTCGGTGTCGATGTCCTCGCGGGCGAGCATGTCGGTGACGTCCGCGATGCGCTTGCGCAGCGGCGTCGGGTCGATGCCGTGCTCCGTGTTGTACGCGACCTGGATCTCGCGGCGGCGGTTGGTCTCGTCGATCGCGGACTGCATCGAGTCGGTGATCCGGTCGGCGTACATGTGCACCTGGCCGGAGACGTTGCGGGCGGCGCGGCCGATGGTCTGGATCAGCGAGGTGCGCGAGCGGAGGAAGCCTTCCTTGTCCGCGTCGAGGATCGCGACGAGCGACACCTCCGGGAGATCCAGCCCCTCACGCAGCAGGTTGATGCCCACCAGCACGTCGAACTCGCCCGTGCGCAGCTGGCGCAGCAGCTCGATGCGGCGCAGGGTGTCGACGTCCGAGTGCAGGTACTGCACCCGCACGCCGTTCTCCAGCAGGAAGTCCGTGAGGTCCTCCGCCATGCGCTTGGTCAGCGTGGTCACCAGGATGCGCTCATCACGCTGGACCCGCTTCTCGATCTCCTCGCGCAGATCGTCGATCTGGCCCTTGACCGGCTTGACGATGACCTCGGGGTCGACCAGGCCCGTCGGCCGGATGATCTGCTCGACCACGCCGTTCGCCTTGCCGAGCTCGTAGTCCGCGGGGGTCGCGGAGAGGTAGACCGTCTGCCCTGTGCGCTCGGTGAACTCCGAGAAGGTCAGGGGCCGGTTGTCCAGGGCGCTGGGCAGACGGAACCCGAAATCGACCAGCGTGCGCTTGCGGGAGCGGTCACCCTCGAACATCGCGCCGATCTGCGGCACGGTCACATGGGACTCGTCGATGACCAGCAGGAAGTCCTCGGGGAAGTAGTCCATGAGGGTGTTCGGGGCGGTGCCGGGGTCACGTCCGTCGAGATGCCGGGAGTAGTTCTCGACACCGTTGGTCGACCCGACCTGACGCAGCATCTCCAGGTCATGCGTGGTGCGCATCCGCAGCCGCTGCGCCTCGAGGAGCTTGTTCTGGTGCTCGAGCTCCTCGAGCCGCTCGGCGAGCTCGACCTCGATGGTGCCGATCGCGCGGGAGAGCCGCTCGGGGCCGGCCACGTAGTGCGAGGCCGGGAAGATGTGGATGTGGTCCTCGGCGCGGATCACCTCGCCGGTCATCGGGTGCAGCGTGTACAGCGCGTCGACCTCGTCGCCGAAGAACTCGATCCGGATCGCGAGCTCCTCGTACATCGGGATGATCTCAACGGTGTCGCCGCGCACGCGGAAGGTACCGCGCTCGAAGGCGACGTCGTTGCGGTCGTACTGCATGTCCACGAAGCGGTGCAGCAGCTCATCGCGGTCCAGCTGCTGGCCCACCTGCAGCTGCACCATCCGGTCCACGTACTCCTGCGGGGTGCCCAGGCCGTAGATGCAGGACACGGAGGAGACCACGACGACATCACGCCGCGTGAGCAGGGAGTTGGTGGCGCTGTGCCGCAGCCGTTCCACCTCGGCGTTCACGGAGGAGTCCTTCTCGATGAAGGTGTCCGACTGGGGGACGTACGCCTCGGGCTGGTAGTAGTCGTAGTACGAGACGAAGTACTCCACCGCGTTGTTCGGCAGCAGATCCCGGAACTCGCTGGCCAGCTGCGCGGCGAGGGTCTTGTTGTGGGCCATCACCAGGGTGGGGCGCTGCACCTGTTCGATCAGCCAGGCCGTGGTCGCCGACTTGCCGGTACCGGTGGCGCCCAGCAGCACCACGTCCTGCTCGCCGTCGTTGACACGACGCGTGAGGTCGGCGATCGCCCGCGGCTGATCGCCCGAGGGCGAGTAGTCGGAGACGACCTCGAAGGGATGCTCGGCGCGGACCAGATCAGTGACGGGACGCATGCGTCGAGCCTACGTCCCGGGTCCGACAGCCGACAGGTGACGGCCTGTGCGTCAGCGCACGGCAGAATCCTGCGTGATCCCGGCGTCTTCCGCGTCCGCGGGCATCATCCACCCCCCTCACGAGGGTGTCCGAGGTCAGAGCGCGTCGACGAGGACGGCCAGGGCGTGCCGCGCGCGCTGCGCGAGGGTCCCCCGATCCGTCGTGTTGAGCACGAGGCGATCCGCCCGACGGATCCGCTCGAGGTCGGTGACCTGGGCGGCCATGATCGATTCGACGTAGGCACGGTCCTTGCCGCGGTCGCGGACGACCCGGTGGATGCGGTCCTCCCAGCGGGCGAGCACGGCGACGACGGCGGCGTAGTCCAGGCCGCGATCCTTCTCCAGCAGCAGGGGGCTGTCATGCACGACGAGCGCCTCGCCCGCCGCGGCCGCCTCCCGCTCCTCCGCGGCGACCGCGCGGTCGACGCGGCTGAGCACGATCGCCTCCAGATCGGCCCGGGCCTCGTCATCGGCGAAGACGAGGGCCGCCAGCGCCGCCCGATCGATGATCCCGCCGGAGGTGCGGAATCGTTCCCCGAATCGGGTCACGGCCTCCTCGACCCCGTCGCCGGGGGTGTCGAGCACCGCTCGGGAGTGCGCATCGAGGTCGATCACGCGGTGCCCAGCGTCTCGCCAGATCGCCGCGACGGTCGACTTCCCGGAGCCGATGCCGCCGGTCAGACCGATGCGGGGCGGGGTGGCACGAGCGGAGATCGTCATGCGCCGATCGTACGGGGCATCGCTCCCCCGCCTCCCGGGCGGGCAGGTGGATGCCGTCTCACATCGCGCCGGATCCTCACACGGCGTCCGAGCCGACTACCGTCGAGACGTGGATCCTCTCCAACTGCTCGTCACCAACGACTTCCTGCGCGTGCTGGACCTCATCGGGGTCTTCGTGATGGGTGTCGCCGCAGGCGCCCTCGCATCGCGCCTGAACTTCGATGCCGTGGGGTTCGCGATCATCGGGATCGTCGCCGGTCTCGGCGGAGGCCTGGTGCGCGACCTGATCCTGGACTACGGCACACCGGCCGCCTTCGACGGCCCCTGGTACCTGACCTGTGCGCTCGCCGGGTCGCTGTTCACTTTCGTGATCGCGGCCGACGGGCCCTGGTGGCGGGGCCTGGTCACCGTGCTGGACATCGCGGCGATGGCGCTGTGGGCGGCGACCGGCACGGCGAAGTCGATCGGTTACGGCCTGGATCCGCTGCCCGCGATCCTGCTCGGGGTGACCAGCGCCGTGGGCGGCGGCGTGATCCGCGATGTCCTCGTGGGCAGGATCCCCGCGATCTTCGGCGGCGGGCCGCTGTATGCGACGGGCGCCCTGGTCACCGCGATCGGCACCTGGGGCGTGACGGCCATGGGCCTGGAGTCGCCCTACGTGCTGGTGGCCGTCGCCCTCGGCGCGCTCCTCGCCGGGCTCGCGGCCTGGCGGCGCTGGTCGCTGCCCGCCCATGGGGAATGGCAGGTGACGATGTCCGCCTCGCAGGTCAAGGCCCTCGTGCGGCGCACGCGACGCTCGGAGCGCGAGCGGGTCGCGCAGGAGACCGGGGCGATCCCTGTGGTCGATGCCACGGTCGACGATCTCGCCGACGACTTCAGCTTCCTGGATGCCGATGCCGGTCAGTACGCCGATCGGGCGTTCGCGGACCACGACGGGGACGCCGTCAGCTTCCCCGAGCCCGATTCCGGGCACGGGCACGGGCACGGGCACGGGACAGGGACAGGGCATGTCGCGCCCCGGAGCACGGACGGCACCGGCGACACGGACCACCCCGGCAGCCCGGACCCGTCCGACGCCCGCTGAGCGGACCCGCACGACGGGCCACCCGTCGGGCCACCCGTCGGGCCGACAGCGCTCAGGGGCGCAGCAGCTCGAGCATCCGGGCCACGTCGTCAGCCCCCAGCTGGCCCGGGGCGGAAGCCGCCCCGGCCGTCGCGAAGGTCGCGGCGCTGCCGAAGGATTCCGCAGAGACCCTGCTGGCCACGCCGAGGGTCCCCATGCTGATCGCGATGTGGGGCCCGGTGCGCTCGGAGGCGACCGTCAGGCTCGCTGAGAGCAGCGTCAGCACGTCGCGGGCGGTCCGCGGGGTCACGGCGATCTTCGGGACGTCGGCTCCGAGGCGGCGCTGGGAGCGCAGCAGCTCGGCGATCTCCGCCTCGTCGGGGGTGCCCTCGAGGTCGTGGAAGGAGCCGATCACGACCACGCCGTTGCGGTGCGCGGTCGTGATCACGCGCGCGACGATCTCGGGCGAGCGCGACGTCTCGATGTCGATCATGTCGACCTGGGACTGGGTGCCGGCTCGCCGGGAGCCCATGAGCGCCTCCAGCAGCACCGCGAGGTCGAGGTCGCGGATCCGACGGGACCCGCCCTCGGCGTCGGTGCGCACGGTGGCCAGCAGCGCCTTGTCGGGTCCGAGCTTCGCGCGCAGCGCCGGCAGGGTCGCGAGCACCACGTCGCGGTGGTCCTCGGAGTCCTCCAGGTCGGGGCGGAAGCGGTCGATGCGCCACTCGATGATGCGAGCCGGGGTCTTCAGCGCGGCATCGGCCTGCGCGAGCACGGCGTCGTGGTCGTCGCCCACCAGCGGGACGATGATCTCGGGCCGCGCACGGCCGAGCTCGATGCCGCGCACGGTGGCGGTGACCGTGGTCCCTGCGCTCTCGGGCGCAATGGGGTCCGTGGGAGTGCCAGGTGCGGGAGTGCTGGATGTGGGGGTGCTGTCGGTCATGGTGTCCTCCGTCATTCTGCGGTGATCGCTGCGTAGGCGGACAGCAGCAGGGCGGGGTCGGGGCCTTCCAGCCGGGAGACGGACCCGACCCGGTCCAGGACCACGAAGCGCAGCAGACCCGCCCGGGTCTTCTTGTCGCGCTTCATGGCGTCCTCGAGCTTGGGCCACTGCCGGTCCCGGTAGGTGGTGGGCAGGCCCAGAGAGGTGAGGATGTTGCGATGCCGGTCGACGTCGGCCTCGGAGAGCTTGCCCGCGAGGTGCGAGAGCTCGGCGGCGAACATCATGCCGACGGAGACCGCCGCGCCGTGGCGCCACTGGTAGCGCTCGTTGCGCTCGATGGCGTGGGCGAGGGTGTGGCCGTAGTTGAGGATCTCGCGGCGACCCTGCTCGGTGAGGTCCTCCGAGACGACGTCGGCCTTGATACGGATCTTGCGCTCGACGACCTCGCGGAAGGCGTCGGTGGTCACGTCGAGCACCGCGGCGGGGTCCGCCTCGATGATCTCCAGGATGCGCTCGTCGGCGATGAACCCGCCCTTGACGACCTCGGCGAGGCCGGCGGCGATGTCGTGGGCACCGAGGCTCTCGAGCACGTCGAGATCGGCGAGCACCGCGATCGGCGGGTGGAAGGCGCCGACGAGGTTCTTGCCCTCGGTGGTGTTGATCCCGGTCTTCCCGCCCACGGCGGCATCGACCATGCCCGCCACCGTGGAGGGGATCTGCAGCACGTCGATGCCGCGCAGCCAGGAGGCGGCGACGAACCCGGCGAGGTCCGTCGCGGCCCCGCCGCCGAGCCCGACCACGAGGTCGCCCCGGCCGATCTCCGCCTGTCCGCACACGCCCCAGAGGAAGCCGGCGACCTGCGCGGTCTTGGCCTCCTCGCCGTCGGGGATCTCCGCAGCGAAAGCCTCGCGTCCGGTGCCGGCGATGGTCGCGCGGATCTCCTCGGCGACGTCGCGGAGGCTGGGCTGGTGGACGATGACCACACGGCGGGTGCGCTCCGGGATCAGGTCGCCCACGTCGTGCATGATGCCGCGTCCGACGAGGACGTCGTAGCCGCCGCCGGGGGTGGTCACGGGGATCACGGTGGTGCTCATGGATTCTCCTCCTCCGGGAGGGACAACAGGTCCCTGCCCATCATGTCGGTGATGGCGCGCGCCACGGAGGCGGCGCTGCCGTGGCCGGTGTCGACTCTCCAGCGGGCGAGCTCGCGGTACACGGGCCCCCGCTCCCGGGCGAGCTGGCGCCAGCGGACCATGGGGTCCGTGCCGCCCGCGAGCATCGGGCGTCCGTGGCCCCGGCCGATGCGGCTGGTCGCCGTGCGCTCATCGATCTCGAGCAGCACGACGGGCCCGCCCCGCAGCCGCTCCCGGGAGACGGGGTGCAGGGGCGCTCCCCCGCCGAGGGAGAGCACGCCGCCGCAGGAGACGAGAGCCTGTTCGAGCACGGCGGCCTCGAGCTCCCGGAAACCCGTCTCGCCCTCGGTCTCGAAGATCGCCGGGATCGGGCGTCCCGCCTCGGCGACGATCATCGCGTCCAGATCGTCGAAGGGCACGTCCAGACGGGCCGCGAGCTCCCGCCCGACGCTGGTCTTGCCGGCGCCCATCGGGCCCAGCAGGATGACTGCGGGTCCGCTCACGAGGCGGCGCCCGAGCCACCGCCCACGATGCGTGACTGCAGCTCGACCGTCCCTGCCAGGTGCGCCCGGATCTCCTCGACGCTGTCCCCGCCGGTCTTCTCCAACAGGGCGTCCACGAGGGCGAGGGCGACCACGGCCTCCGCGATCACCGCGGCAGGCGCGACCGCGCAGGTGTCGGAGCGCTGGTGGTTGGCGGTGGACTGGTCACCGCTGGCCACGTCGATCGTGCGCAGCGCGCGCGGCACCGTCGAGATGGGCTTCAGGGCGCCGCGCACGCGCAGCACCTGGCCGTTGGTCATGCCGCCCTCGAGGCCGCCGGCGCGGTTGCTGGCGCGCGGGATCGCGGTGCGGCTGTCGGACTCGCCGGCCGCGAGGATCTCGTCGTGGGCGACGGAGCCGCGGCGGGCGGCGGTCGCGAAGCCGTCGCCGATCTCCACGCCCTTCATCGCCTGGATGGACATGATCGCCTGGGCGAGGCGGCCGTCGAGCTTGCGATCCCACTGCGTGTGCGACCCCAGGCCCACCGGTAGGCCGTAGGCGAGGACCTCGACGACCCCGCCGAGGGTGTCGCCGTCGGACTTCGCGGAGTCGACCTCGGCGACCATCGCGGCGGAGGTCTCCGGGTGGAAGCAGCGCAGCGGATCGGCGTCCAGGGCCTGGTCGTCGTCGGGCGTCGGCAGGGGGGCGTCCTCCGGGACGCGCACCGGGCCGACGGACAGGGTGTGGGAGACCAGCCGGATACCGGCGGCCTGCTCCAGGATCGCGGCGGCGACGCGGCCCGCCACCACCCGAGCGGCGGTCTCGCGGGCGCTGGCCCGTTCGAGGATCGGACGGGCCTCGTCGAACCCGTACTTGAGCATCCCGGAGAGATCGGCGTGGCCGGGCCGCGGCCGGGTCAGCGGGCGGTTGCGGGCGATCTCCCGCTGGTCACCGGTCCCGGCATCGACCAGGAGGTCCTCGGGCTGCACGGGATCGGCGCTCATGACCTTCTCCCACTTCGGCCACTCGGAGTTCGCGATCTCGATCGCGAGCGGAGAGCCGAGGGTGAGCCCGTGCCGGAGCCCGCTGTGCACGGTCAGCACGTCCTGCTCGAACTTCTGCCGGCTGCCACGGCCGTGGCCGAGCCGCCGACGGGCGAGAGCCGCCTTCAGATCGTCACTGGTCAGCTCGATCCCGGCGGGGACGCCGTCGAGCAGGGAGATGAGGGAAGGGCCATGGGATTCCCCGGCCGTGAGCCAGCGCAACATACCGCCGATTCTCTCATGATGCCCTGGACACGAGGACGGGCGTCCGCGCTGTGCGGACGCCCGTCCCGGAGGTGCTCGTCACCCTGCGTGCTGAGGTCGGGATCAGTCCTCCCCGAGCTCGACCGCCTCGGAGGGCATCAGCTGCTCCACCAGCGGGACGACATCGGCGATGCCGTCCATGATCGCGGTGGGTCGGAACGGGTACAGCGGGATCTCGTCCTCCGTGGTGGAGCCGGTCAGCACCAGCACGGACCGCATGCCCGCCTCGAGGCCCGACTTCACATCGGTGTCCATCCGGTCGCCGATCATCACGGAGGTCTCCGAATGCGCTCCGATGCGGTTCAGCGCGGTGCGCATCATGAGCGGGTTCGGCTTGCCGATGTAGTACGGCTGGATCCCGGTGGCGGCGGTGATCATCGCTGCGACGGACCCGGTGGCGGGCATCGGCCCCTCGGCGCTGGGGCCGCTGACGTCCGGGTTGGTGGCGATGAACTTCGCGCCCTTGGCGATCAGGCGGATCGCGCGGGTGATCGACTCGAAGGAGTACGTGCGCGTCTCCCCCAGCACCACGAACTCCACGTCGGAGTCGGCGAGGATGAAGCCCTCCTCGTGCATCGCGCTGGTCAGCCCTGCTTCACCGATCACATAGGCCGATGAGCCGGGCGCCTGCTCCGCGAGGAAGCGTGCCGTGGCCATCGCGCTGGTCCAGATCGACTCCTCGGGGATGTCGATGCCACTGCGCGAGAGCCGCGCACGCAGATCCCGAGGCGTGAAGATCGAGTTGTTCGTGAGAACCAGGAACGGTCGGCCGAATCGCTGCAGGGCCGCGATGAAGTCGGAGGCGCCGGGCAGGGCGGACTGCTCATGGACGAGCACGCCGTCCATATCGGTGAGCCAGGAGTGGATCGGATGGTCATCGAGCGCGGTGGTCATGCCACCAGTGTGCACCGAGAACGCCCTCGCCCGCACGAGGCCGTCCCGATGAGCTGCCCGACACGGTGCGGAAGATGTCCTGCAGATCCCTCTGCAGTTGCCTCGGCGGGTGCTCAGCAGGTCCTCCGGCGTGTCCCGGCCCCGGACGCCGGAACGCCCCGGCCCCCACGAGGGGACCGGGGCGTTCCGCAGAACGATCCGAGGATCAGTTACCGGTGAGCTTGGCGCGCAGGGCGGCCAGTGCCTCGTCCGAGGCCAGGGTGCCCTCGTCCGTGGTGCTCGACTGGTAGGAGGAAGCCTGCGGGGCCGGAGCAGCGGCCGACGGCGTCGAGGTGGACGTCTCGGTGGCCGGTGCGTTCGCGGACTCCTCGTCGGCCTTGATGGCCTCGGCGACCTGAGCCTTGTGAGCGGTCCAGCGCTCGTAGGCGGCGCCGTACTGGGCCTCCCACACCTCGCGCTGGGCGTCGTAGCCCTCGAGCCACTCGTTGGTCTCCGGGTCGAAGCCCTCGGGGTACTTGTACTCGCCGTTGGCGTCGTACTCCGCCGCCATGCCGTACAGCGCCGGGTCGAAGGTGGTGTCGTCACCCTCGGGGTCGACGCCCTCGTTGGCCTGCTTGAGCGACAGCGAGATCCGGCGACGCTCGAGGTCGATGTCGATGACCTTGACGAAGACGTCCTGGTCGACGGTGACGACCTGCTCGGGCAGATCCACGTGGCGCTGAGCCAGCTCGGAGATGTGCACGAGGCCCTCGATGCCGTCCTCGACGCGCACGAACGCACCGAAGGGAACCAGCTTGGTGACCTTGCCCGGAACGACCTCGCCGATGGCGTGGGTGCGGGCGAAGAGCTGCCACGGATCCTCCTGCGTCGCCTTCAGCGACAGGGAGACGCGCTCGCGATCCATGTCCACGTCGAGAACCTCGACGGAGACCTTCTGGCCGACCTCGACGACCTCGGACGGGTGATCGATGTGCTTCCAGGACAGCTCGGAGACGTGCACCAGGCCGTCGACGCCGCCGAGATCGACGAAGGCGCCGAAGTTGACGATGGAGGACACTGCGCCCTCGCGGACCTGGCCCTTCTGCAGGGTCTGCAGGAAGTCCGAGCGGACCGCGGACTGGGTCTCCTCGAGGTAGGCACGGCGCGACAGGACCACGTTGTTGCGGTTCTTGTCGAGCTCGATGATCTTCGCCTCGATCTCCTGGCCGACGTACGGCTGCAGGTCGCGGACGCGACGCATCTCGACGAGGGAGGCGGGGAGGAAGCCGCGCAGGCCGATGTCGACGATGAGGCCGCCCTTGACGACCTCGATGACGCGGCCGGTGACGACGCCCTCGTCTTCCTTGATCTGCTCGATCGTGCCCCAGGCGCGCTCGTACTGTGCGCGCTTCTTGGACAGGATCAGACGGCCTTCCTTGTCCTCCTTCTGGAGGACAAGGGCCTCGATCTCGTCGCCGACCTCGACGACCTCACCGGGGTCGACGTCGTGCTTGATGGACAGCTCGCGCGAGGGGATGACGCCCTCGGTCTTGTAGCCGATGTCCAGGAGGACCTCATCGTGATCGACCTTCACCACAGTGCCTTCGACGATGTCGCCATCGTTGAAGTACTTGATGGTCGCATCGATGGCTGCCATGAGTTCGTCGGCGCCGCCGATGTCGTTGATGGCGATCTGGGGGGTCGTGGTGTCGGTCATGTAGGTAAGGACTCCGTCGGGACAGGATTGAGTAGGAACGATGGACGTGCAGTGCCCCTGCTCAGGGGCACATCCGCACGCACCCGGCCAGGTTCGGGAGGACATGGGCGTTCACCACATGCATCCCACGAAGGGCGGGCCCGCGCGCAGACCTCGACCAGGTTACCAGCCTGACGATTCCGGCGCGAGGGAGAAACCGGCTCCGACGTCGTGCGTCGATGTGAGTTCGGTCCCTCACCGGACCACGACCGTCGACCGGGCCCGCGGTGCGCGACCGGAGGACCGGCTGCGGTCGCCGCCGGTTGCTCGGCTCAGTGGGCGGCCTCGAGCCAGTTCGGGCCGACGCCGATGCCGACCTCGAGGGGAACCGACAGCTCGAAGGCGGACCCCATGCCCTCGGTCACGACCTCGCGCACCTGCGCCTCCTCGCCCTCGGCGACGTCCATCACCAGTTCGTCATGCACCTGGAGCAGCACCCGAGAGGTCAGCTCCTTCTCGCGCAGCAGCTCGTCGACCCGGAGCATCGCGAGCTTGATGATGTCCGCCGCGCTGCCCTGGATCGGCGAGTTCAGGGCCACGCGCTCGGCGTTCTCGCGGCGCTGGCGGTTGTCGGAGGTGAGGTCCGGCAGGTAGCGGCGGCGCCCGAGGATGGTCTCGGTGTACCCCGTCGCACGGGCCTTCTCGACGCTCTCGCGCAGGAAGTCCCGCACCCCGCCGAACCGCTCGAAGTAGCCGTCGCGCAGGGCGGTCGCCTCACCCTGGGAGATGTGCAGCTGGCGGGCCAGGCCGAAGGCGCTCAGCCCGTAGGCCAGCCCGTAGCTGATGGCCTTGGTCTTGGACCGCATCGCGCCGTCGACCTCCTCCGGCTCGACGTCGAAGACTCGCGAGGCGACGAAGCGGTGCAGGTCCTCCCCCGAGCGGAACGCCTCGATCAGGCCGGCGTCCTCCGAGAGGTGCGCCATGATGCGCATCTCGATCTGCGAGTAGTCAGCCGTGAGCAGCGCGTGGTATCCCGCGGAGTTCCCGAAGGCCGATCGGATCCGTCGCCCCTCCTCGGTGCGGGTGGGGATGTTCTGCAGGTTCGGGTTGTTCGAGGAGAGGCGGCCGGTCGCGGCGATGTTCTGGTGGAACGTCGTGTGGATCCGCCCCTCCGGGGAGATGAACCGGCGCAGGGTGTCGATGATCTGCCGCATCTTCGTCACGTCACGGTGCGCGAGCAGATCCGCGAGGAAGGGGTGCTGGGTCTTCTCGAACAGATCCACGAGGGTCTCGGCGTTCGTGCTGTAGCCGGTCTTCGTCCGGCGGCCCTTGGGGAGCCCCAGGCGTTCGTAGAGGACCTCCTGGAGCTGCTTGGGCGAGCCGAGGTTGATGCGATCGCCGTCGAGGTGGGAGAACGCCGACTCGGCGACCTCGGTCTGCTTGGTCGCGTGCTCCTGGTCCAGGCCCGCGAGCACGTCGTCGGAGACGGCGATGCCGGTGGCCTCGAGCTCACCGATCACGGCGGACAGCGGCAGCTCGAGATCGTCGTGCAGCGACAGCGCGGCGTGCTCCTCGAGCTCGGAGCGCAGCAGCCGCTCCAGGCGCAGCACCGCATCGGCGGCGCGGCCGAGCTGCTCGGCCTCGGCGTCGCTGCCGTCGTCGGCCCCGAGATCCAGCTCCTGCTGGGCCGCGGCGGCCTCTACCTGGAGGTCCTCCTGCAGGTGCCGCAGGGTCAGCCCGGCGAGGTCGGTGGGCCGCTGGTCGGGACGGCACAGGAACTCCGCGATCGCGAGGTCGGTGCGCCAGCCCGCGATGCGCAGCCCGCGGCCACGGGCCTGATGGGCGAGGTTCTTGGTGTCGTGCGCGGACTTGGGGATCTCGGGGTCCTCGAGCCAGGCGGCGAGAGCCCGCTCCGCGGCGTCGTCGAGATCGGCGAGCGTGAGCACCGCGAGCGCGTCGTCGGTGGCCAGGGCGAGCCGGCGCAGGTCTCCCTGCCCGAGCACCCAGCTGCCGTCGCTCGCGAGCGCCGCACCCTCGCCGAAGGCGGAGGTCAGCAGCTCGGGGAGCTCGGCGGAGGCGGGACGCTGCACCGGGGGCAGCTCGCGGGCCGGCGCCTGGGGCACGTCCGCACCCCCGGCGAGGAAGTCCGCGGGGACGTCCTTGCGGATCGTGGGGCCGAAGGCGAGCTCGTCGAAGAGAGCGTTGAGCACGGTCGCGTCGCCGCGGCCCAGGGTGTAGTGCTCGGGATCCGCGGGCAGCTCGAGGTCGAGGACCGCGGCGTTCATCAGCCGGTTGCGCTCGACATCGGCGATGTGGTCGCGCAGGGACTGCCCGGCCTTGCCCTTGATCTCGCCGGCGTGGGCGATGATCCCGGGCAGGTCGCCGTACTGCACGATCCACTTCGCGGCGGTCTTCGGGCCGACGCCGGGGACCCCGGGGAGGTTGTCCGCCGACTCCCCGACGAGCGCGGCGAGATCCGAGTAGCGCTCGGGCGGGATCCCGTACTTCTCCTCGATGGCCGCGGGGTTCATGCGGCGCATCTCGGTGACGCCCTTGACCGGCTGCAGCAGGGTCACGCTCTCCCCGACCAGCTGGATTGCGTCACGGTCGCTGGTGACGATCAGCGCCTCGCCGCCCTCGGTCGCGGTCCGGTGGGCGAGGCTGGCGATGATGTCGTCGGCCTCGTAGTCCTCGACCGTCAGCCAGCGCACCCCGAGCGCATCCAGGACCTGCATGATCAGGTCGATCTGGCCCACGAACTCGGGCGGAGTCTCGTCGCGACCGCCCTTGTACTGGTCGTAGATGCGGTCGCGGAAGGTTCCGCCGGGCAGGTCGAAGGCGACGGCCACATGGGTGGGCTTCTCCGAGGCGACGACGTTGATGATCATCCGCGTGAAGCCGTACACGGCGTTGGTCGCCTGCCCCCGCCCGTCGCTGAACCCGTCGGCAGGCAGCGCGAAGAACGCGCGGAACGCCATGGCGTGCCCGTCGATGAGGAGGATTCGCTGGTCACCGGTGTCGCTGGCACTCATGAGGAGAAGTCTCGCATGTCCGCCCGACGGACGTGCATTCCCTCGCGCTCCGGCTGCGGCGATCGCACCGATGGATGCCCTGCCTGTGGCACCCTCGTGGGCATGAACGATGCACCGGACCAGACCGAGAACGCCCCCTCCCCGCTGTCCGGGGAGGAGCTGCGCGAGCTCATCGCCCCGATGATCCGCGGGACCCTCGTGGAACGGTGCGGGATGGAGCTGCTGAGCCTGTCCGCCGACGGCGGCGTCATGACGATGCCGGTGGCCGGGAACACGCAGCCGGCCGGGCTGCTGCACGGCGGCGCGACGATCGCCCTGGCCGAGTCCGTCGCCTCCTTCGCCGCGATCGTCCGCGCCCGGGAGGTCCACGGCGACGGCGCCCAGGCGGTCGGCACCTCGGTCTCGGCGCTCCACCACCGCTCGGCCCGGTCCGGGGTCGTCACGGCCACCTGCACCAGCCGGCACGCGGGGCGGCAGGTCGCCAGCTATCTCGTGGACGTGCACGACGAGGGCGGAACACTGCTGAGCACCATCACCGTCCAGACGATGCTCCTCCCGCCGCGCTGAACGGTCGACGCCGGCGGCGCCTCAGCTCCCGGTGCCGACATCCGTGGTGGGACCGGGCTCGATCGCGTTCGCGTCGTCCCAGGTGCTGCTGCGGATCGTCCCGGTGCGGATGTCGTTGTCCGAGCCCAGCTCGAGCGGTCCCGAGCGTCCGGTGAAGGAGATCATGGTGCGCTGCCCGGCAGCTCGTGCATCGCGGAGCAGCGTCGAGCACTCCCCGAACTCGGTGCATTCCTGGGCCCCCGTGAGCACCTTCGTCAGCGACCCGGCGATGTCGACGCCCCCGACCGACACGGCGTCCTCCGCGGCGAGCCCGGCGAGCATGACCGCGTCGTAGGCCTGCTGCGAGTACCCGAACCCGGTGCCCAGCAGCGTCGTGTCGGCGTTGAGCATCATGTTGATGTGGGTGTCGTCCAGCTCGCCGCCGGGCAGGAATCCGGTGGCGGAGGCGAGGCACCCCGGCGCCAGGTCGTCCTCGGAGTAGTCCGCAGTCGCCGCCGGGCTCAACCGGGCGGCGATCTGCACGGTGGGCTCCTGCGACCCGTCCAGCGTGGCGTCGTGCAGGGCGGAGAGGAGAGGTCCCGCCTCCCGGCCGCCGTTGACGACGAGCAGGGCAGGCGGCTCGGCCAGGATGGCCTCGACCACGGCGTCGAGGTCCGGCGACTCCCCGGCGCGATAGAACTGCTCCGTCTGGATCTTCCCGCCCTGAGGGGCCAGGATCCGCGTGAGCTCACCGAGCAGGCTGTGCCCCTGCGCGGTGTCCTCGGAGACGTAGGCGAGCGTGCCGGGCGGGCCGCTCCTGTCCGATCCCGCCGTCCACGCCTGCTCGGCATAGAGGGACGCGATCGCGACGTCATCGGGCGCGAGCCGGATCAGCATGGTGGCGCTGGCCACCTCGGGCTCGCGCACGGTCATGCCGGAGGTGAGGACGTCGATCACGGCGATCTGCGCGTCGACGAGGGCGGGGATCGCCGCGACGAGCGCCTCCTCGTCGAGCGAGGTGATCACGGCGCTCACCCCGGCCTCGGCCATCGTCGCGATGACCGCGGTGAGGTCCTCCCCCGCAGCGGCTGCGACGTGCCGCTCGTGCATCGTCACCTCGCGGCCGAGCACGCCACCCCAGCGGGCGTTGAGATCGATCATCGCCTCGCTGATCGCGATCGAGATCGGCGCCTCGAAGGCTGCGGCGCGGCCATAGGAGGCCCCGATCGATCCGAGGACGAGCGGGGTGTCCGGCAGGGGCTGCGGGGCACTGCGCGTCCCGGCGTCCTCCGCCGAGGCGTCGGGATCGCGGTCAGAGCTGCACGAGGTCAGGGCGCCGACACCTGCCGCGGCGCCGACGATCGCCGGGGCGAGCCCGCGCACCAGCGACCGCCGTGTGATCGACATCGAGCCCGCGCGTCCCTTCTGCTCCGGCATATGCCACGCCGGACCGGTGTCTCCGGTCAGTCCTTGCCGGACCCGCCGAGCTGGTCGACGACGGCGTCGGCGACCTCACGCATCGTGAGGCGGCGATCCATCGACGTCTTCTGGATCCAGCGGAAGGCCTCCGGCTCGGACAGGCCCATGTTGGTCTGCAGCAGGCCCTTGGCACGATCCACGCGCTTGCGGGTCTCGAAACGCTCGCCGAGGTCGGCGATCTCGGACTCGAGCTGGGTGATCTGCTGGTAGCGGGAGATCGCGATCTCGATCGCGGGCAGCAGATCCGCCGGGGTGAAGGGCTTGACGACGTAGGCCATCGCGCCGGCATCGCGGGCGCGCTCGACGAGCTCGGCCTGCGAGAACGCCGTGAGCATCACGACGGGGGCGAGGTTGTCCTCGCCGATGCGCTCGGCGGCGGTCACGCCGTCGACCTGGGGCATCTTCACATCCATCACGACCACGTCGGGTCGCAGCTCGCGGGCCTTGGTCACGGCGCTCTCGCCGTCACCGACCGCAGCGACGACCTCGAAGCCTGCCTCGGTGAGGGTCTCCACGATGTCCATGCGGATGAGGCTCTCGTCCTCGGCCACGACGGCGGTGCGTCGCGGGGTCTCCTCCTCGTCCGGGCCGGAGAAGTCCTGCTGATCGTCGGGAAGGGGGGTGGTGTCGTCAGTCATGTCGCCCTGTGTCTCGGGTAGTGCCTGATGCGGGGTGCCGTGCACCCACGCGGTCGAGGCCGGTGGTCATCAGCGGTATCCTAGTCCAGCCCTCCTCTGAGGGGGCGAGCCGGGTTGGCGGAATGGTAGACGCGGCGCACTCAAAATGCGCTGTCCTTTGGGCGTGCGGGTTCGAGTCCCGCACCCGGTACGAGCAGGGCATGGCGCCTCCGCAGAGCGCCCGCCCATGAGACGGCGCCCGTCGGCCTTCCGGCCGCGGGCGCCGTCTCATACGGTGCAGCGTCTCAGTTCTCGGGCCCGGCCGCGATGCGGTCCGCCTCGATCCGAGCGGACTCGGTGCCGTCGAGGTCACCGATCCGGTGCACGCGCAGCGTGTTGGTCGAGCCGTGGACTCCGGGAGGGGAACCGGCGGCGATCACGACGAGGTCGTTCTTCTGCAGGCCCTTGCTCTCGCGGAGCATCGCGTCGGCCTCCGCGACCATCTGGTCGGAGTCCTTCTGCATGGGCACCAGGTGCGCCTCGATGCCCCAGGTCAGCGACAGCTGGCGGGCGACCTCGGGATACGGGGTCATCGCCAGCAGGGGGATGGTGGGGCGCAGGCGCGAGAGCCGGCGCGCGGTGTCACCGGACTCCGTGAAGGTCACCAGGTACTGCGCGGAGAGCTGGTCGCCGATCTCGGCGGCCGCACGGGTGATCGCACCGCCGCGGGTGTGGGGGATGGTGCCCAGCGGGAGGATGCGGTCGGCGCCGTTCTCCTCCGTGTTGATGATGATGCGGGCCATCGTGCGGACGGCCTCGAAGGGGTACGCGCCCACGCTGGTCTCGCCGGAGAGCATGACCGCGTCGGCGCCGTCGAGGATCGCGTTGGCGCAGTCGGAGGCCTCTGCGCGCGTGGGGCGCGGGCTGGTGATCATCGACTCGAGGACCTGGGTGGCCACGATGACCGGCTTCGCGTTGCGGCGGGCGAGCTCGATGGCGCGCTTCTGCACCAGCGGGACCTGCTCGAGCGGCAGCTCGACGCCGAGGTCGCCACGGGCGACCATGATGCCGTCGAAGGCGCCGACGATGGAGCGCAGGGCGCGCACGGCCTGCGGCTTCTCGATCTTGGCGATGACGGGGACCCGGCGGCCCTCCTCCTGCATGATGCGCAGCACGTCGTCCATGTCATGGGCGTCGCGCACGAAGGACAGGGCGATGACGTCGGCGCCGAGGTTCAGGCCCCAGCGGAGATCGGCGATGTCCTTCTCGCTCATCGCGGGGATGGAGACCGCGACGCCGGGGAGGTTGATGCCCTTGTTGTTCGAGACCGGTCCGGGGACCTCGACGACCGTGGTGACGTCCGTCGCGGTGACGTCGGTGACGCGCACCGACACCTTGCCATCGTCGATCAGCAGGGAGTCACCGGGGCGGCAGTCGCCCGGGAGGCCCTTGAACGTGGTGGAGACGCGCTCCTTGGAGCCGACGATGTCGTCCGTCGTGATGACGAAGGTGTCGCCGACCTCGAGCTGGTGGGGGCCGCTCTCGAACGTGCCGAGCCGGATCTTCGGGCCCTGGAGATCGACGAGGACGGCGACGTTGCGCCCGAGGTCCTCGGCGGCCTTGCGGATGTTCGCGTAGACCTGCTCGTGATCGTCGTAGGTGCCGTGGCTGAGGTTCATCCTCGCCACGTTCATCCCGGATTCGATCAGGGTCCGGATCTGGTCGTAGGTGTTGGTCGCCGGACCGAGTGTGCAGACGATCTTCGCTTTGCGCATGTCAACCCATCAGTAGTTCGAGTAAGGGCCGCGGCCCTCCGGCGGGCACCACGAAGTGCTCGCCGTACTGGCCGCAGCGTCGCGTGGTCCCCCTAGTGTTTCACACCGTGACGGGCTTCTCTCCGGGACTCACCGGCGAAGGCAGCGAGGACGAGCCCATGAGCGCCCGATCCACCGCCGCCGCGCAGGCGCGCCCCTCGGCGATCGCCCAGACGATCAGGCTCTGACCTCGGGCGCAGTCCCCCGCCGTGTACACATTCGGAGCCGTCGTGGCCCAGTTCTCGTCGTGCACGATGTTGCCACGCGAGGTGATCTCCACGCCCAGGGAGGCGAGCAGTCCATCCTCCTGCGCACCCGTGAATCCCATCGCGATGAGCACGAGGCTCGCGGGCAGGACGGTCTCGGTGCCCGGGGTGGGCACACGGGCCCCGTCGCGGAACTGCGTCCGTGCGACCTTCAGGCCCGTCACGGCGCCGTCCTCGCCGACCTCGAAGCCGGTCGTCGAGGCGAGGTAGGTGCGGTCACCGCCCTCCTCATGGGCGGCGGACACCTCGAAGAGGACCGGGTGGGTGGGCCACGGCTGGTCCTCGTTCCGCTCGGCGGGAGGCTGGGTGCCGATCGCGAGGGTCGTGACCGAGCGTGCGCCCTGGCGCAAGGCCGTGCCCAGGCAGTCGGCGCCGGTGTCCCCGCCGCCGATGATCACGACGTCCTTGCCCTCCGCGGAGATCCCGTCCTCCACCCAGTCCCCCTCGACCAGGCGATTGGCCTGGGTCAGGTACTCCATCGCCGGATGCACACCGACGGCGTCGTTCCCGGGGACGGCGAGCTCCCGCGGCGTGCTCGCACCCGTGGCGAGCACCACCGCGTCGAAGCGGGACCGCAGGTCGTCGACGGACAGGGCGCCCTTCCCCGTGCCGCCCACGTCGATCCCGGTGCGGAACCGCGTGCCCTCGGCGCGCATCTGCTGCAGGCGCCGGTCCACATGGCGCTTCTCGAGCTTGAACTCCGGGATCCCGTAGCGCAGGAGCCCGCCCAGGCGGTCGTCCCGCTCGAGCACGACCACGGAGTGCCCGGCCCGGGTGAGCTGCTGGGCAGCGGCCAGCCCGGCCGGCCCTGAGCCCACCACGGCCACGGAGCGGCCCGTCTGCCGGGCGGCCTCGACCGGCTCGACCCAGCCCTCCTCGAAGGCGCGGTCGATGATCGAGACCTCGATGTTCTTGATCGTCACCGGCGGCTGGTTGATGCCCAGCACGCAGCTCGACTCGCACGGCGCCGGGCAGGCACGGCCGGTGAACTCCGGGAAGTTGTTCGTCGCGTGGAGCCGCTCGGCCGCCTCCTGCCAGTCATCGCGATAGACGAGGTCGTTCCACTCGGGGATCAGGTTCCCCAACGGGCAGCCCTGATGGCAGAAGGGGATGCCGCAGTTCATGCAGCGGCCGGCCTGGCGGGACACGACGTTCAGCGTGCCCTTCTCACGGGCCTCGTACACCTCCCGCCAGTCCATCAGCCGCACCGGCACGGGACGTCGGGGCGGCAGCTCCCGATCTCGGTTCCGCAGGAATCCGCGAGGATCAGCCATGAGTGCTCTCCATGATCTCGTTCCAGACATCGTTCGAATCGGGGTCGATCCCCTGGGCCAGGGCGTCCTCGCGGATCCCGGTGATGCGGAGGAACGCGCGGGGCGCGATCTCCGTGAGCCGGCCGAGGAGCTCCTCGGGATCGGCGAGCAGTGCGGCGGCCCGGTCGGACCCGGTGCGCCGGGCGTGCTCGGAGATCGCGTCGAGCACGAAGGATCGGTGGTCCTCCCGCACGGCGCTGATCTCGAAGGTGGCGGCGTCCTGGGCGTTCAGCGCCGCCGGGTCGAGGTCGAGGACGAACAGGGTGCCCCCGCTCATCCCGGCGCCGAGGTTGCGGCCCGTCGGGCCCAGCACGATCACGACGCCGCCGGTCATGTACTCCGCGCCGTGGTCGCCGATCCCCTCGACGACGAGCGTCGCCCCGGAGTTGCGCACCCCGAAGCGCTCCCCCGCCGAGCCGGCGAGCAGGAGCCGGCCGCTGGTGGCGCCGTACGCACAGGTGTTGCCGGCGATCACGGCCGAGGTGAGCGAGGGCTCCGTGGCGGTGCCGTGGCCCACGGCGATCACCCCGCCGGAGAGCCCCTTGCCGACGTAGTCGTTGACGTCCCCGGTCACGTGCAGGCTGATCCCGCGGGGCAGGAACGCCCCGAAGGACTGCCCTCCGGTCCCCTCGAGGTCCAGCACGATGGAGTCGTCGGCCAGGCCGTCTCCCCCGGTGCGGCGGGTGACCTCGTGTCCCAGCAGCGTGCCCGTGCTGCGCTGGACATTGCGGATCGTGTCGGAGATCCGCACCGAGGCGGAGCGCCCATCGATGACGGACGCGGCCTGCGCGATCCACGGGTGGTCCGCGGCGCGGTCGAGCTGATGGTCCTGGCCGCGGCGGCGCCGCGGATGGTCGCCCGGATGGATGGTGGGCGGCGCGAGGATCGCTCCCAGGTCGAGCCCTTCCCGCTTGGCCGCCCCGAGGACCGACCCGCTGCGGGCGTCCTCGCGCAGGTCCAGCAGGTCGCTGCGCCCGATCGCCTCGTCCAGGCTGCGCAGGCCCAGGGCCGCGAGGTGCTCGCGCACCTGCTGGGCGACGAACTGGAAGAAGGTCACCACGTGCTCCGCGCGGCCGGTGAACCGTGAGCGCAGCTCGGGGTTCTGGGTGGCCACGCCCACCGGGCAGGTGTCGAGGTGGCACACCCGCATCATGACGCAGCCGGAGACGACCAGCGGGGCGGAGGCGAAGCCGTACTCCTCGGCACCCAGCAGCGCGGCGATCACCACATCGCGTCCCGTCTTCATCTGGCCGTCGACCTGCACGGTGATGCGATCGCGGAGACCGTTGAGGAGCAGGGTCTGCTGGGTCTCCGCCAGGCCGAGCTCCCACGGGGTGCCGGCGTGCTTGAGCGAGTTCAGCGGGCTCGCCCCGGTGCCGCCGTCGTGCCCGGAGATGAGCACCACGTCGGCATGGGACTTGGAGACCCCTGCCGCGACGGTGCCGACCCCGAAGCGCGACACCAGCTTCACGTGGACGCGGGCCGACGGGTTCGCCGACTTGGCATCGTGGATCAGCTGGGCGAGGTCCTCGATGGAGTAGATGTCGTGGTGCGGCGGCGGCGAGATCAGGCCGATGCCCGGGGTGGAGTGCCGGGTGCGCGCGATCCACGGGTACACCTTCTCCGGGGGCAGCTGGCCGCCCTCGCCCGGCTTCGCCCCCTGGGCGATCTTGATCTGGATGTCCCGGGCGAAGGTCAGGTACTCGCTGGTGACCCCGAAGCGGCCCGACGCGATCTGCTTGATCGCGCTGCGTCGCTCCGGGTCGCGCAGGCGCTCGGGATCCTCCCCGCCCTCCCCGCTGTTGGACATGCCGCCCAGGCGGTTCATCGCGATCGCGAGGGTCTCGTGCGCCTCCTGCGAGATCGAGCCGTAGCTCATGGCGCCGGTCATGAAGCGGCGCGTGATCTCCTCGACCGGTTCGACCTCGTCGATCGGGATCGGGTCGAGCTCGCCCGTGCGCAGCTGCAGCAGACCGCGGATCGTCATCAGCCGCTCGTGCTGGTCATCGACCTCGTCGGTGTACCTCCGGAACTCCTCGTACTGGCGGTTCTTCGTCGAATGCTGCAGGCGGAACACGGCCTCGGGGGTGAACAGGTGCGGCTCCCCCTCCCGGCGCCACTGGTACTCGCCGCCCACGGGCAGGTTGCGGTGGGCGGGGTGCTCCCCGTCCACCGGATACGCCAGGGCGTGGCGGGCCGCGTTCTCCTGCGCGATGACGTCCAGGGTGATCCCCCCGATGCGGCTGATCGTGCCGGGGAACCAGGTCTCCACGAGATCCTGCGAGAGGCCCACGGCCTCGAAGATCTGGGCGCCGCGGTAGGAGGCGACCGTCGCGATGCCCATCTTCGACATGATCTTCAGCACGCCCTTGCCGAGCGCCCGGTTGAGGTTGCGGACGGCGTGCTCGGGGGTGATGTCGCTGATCACCCCGCGGCGCACGAGCTCCTCGACGCTCTCCATCGCGAGATAGGGGTTGATCGCGCTCGCCCCGTAGCCGATCAGCAGGGCGGCGTGGTGGACCTCCCGCACGTCGCCGGCCTCGACGACCAGCGCGGCCGCGGTGCGGCGGCCGGTGCGCACGAGGTGGTGCTGCACGGCGCTGGTCAGGAGCAGGGACGGGATCGGCGCGAGCGTCTGGTTGGCGTCGCGGTCCGAGAGCACCAGGAAGGTGGCGCCGTCGTCGATCGCCGCGACCGCCTCCTCGCAGATCTCCTGCAGCCTCCGCTGGAGCGCCGCGGTCCCGCCGCTCACCGGGTAGAGGCCGCGCAGGCGCACGGTGTGGAAGTCCGCGGTGGCCGGGTTCGCATCGACCGCGATGATCTTCGCGAGCTCGTCGTTGTCCAGGATCGGGAAGTCCAGCCCGAGCTGGCGGGCGTGCTGCGGGGTGGCGTCGAGCAGGTTGCGCGACTGGCCGATGGCCACGCCCAGCGAGGTCACGATCTCCTCGCGCAGGGAGTCCAGCGGAGGATTGGTCACCTGCGCGAACATCTGGGTGAAGTAGTCGAACAGCAGCCGGGGCCGCTCCGAGAGCACCGCGATCGGGGTGTCGGTGCCCATCGCTCCGAGCGGTTCGGCGCCCTTGGCCGCCATCGGGGCGAGCAGGATCCGCAGCTCCTCCTCCGTGTAGCCGAAGGTCTGCTGGCGCCGCACCACGGAGGACCGCGAGTGGATGATGTGCTCGCGGGAGGGGAGGTCCGCCAGCTGCACCTTCTGCTCGCGCACCCAGGTGCCGTACGGATGCTCGGTGGCGATGGCGTGCTTGAGCTGATCGCTCGGGACGATCTCCCCTGCGGCGAGGTCCACCAGGAAGATCTCGCCCGGGGCCACGCGCCCCGTGCGCACCAGGGAGCTGCGAGGGACGTCGACCAGCCCGGTCTCGGATCCGAGGATCACCAGGTCGTCGTCCGTGATCCAGTAGCGCAGCGGGCGCAGTCCGTTGCGGTCCAGGCGCGCGCCGACCTGGGTGCCGTCGGTGAACACCACCGAGGCGGGCCCGTCCCAGGGCTCCTGGAGCGCCGCATGGAACTCGTAGAAGGCCCGCAGATCGGGGTCCATCGTGGCGTCGTTCTCCCAGGGCTCCGGGATGAGCATCATGAGCGCGTGCGGGAGGGAGCGGCCCGCGAGGTGGAGCAGCTCGAGGGCCTCGTCCAGACCGGCGGAGTCGGAGGCTCCGGGGGTGTTGATCGGCAGCAGCCGTTCGAAATCCGTCCCGAAGGCGTCCGTGCGCATGCTGCCCTCGGCGGCCCGCAGGCGGTTGCGGTTGCCGATGACGGTGTTGATCTCGCCGTTGTGGGCGAGCGCCCGGAAGGGATGGGCGAGCGGCCAGGCCGGGAAGGTGTTCGTCGAGAACCGCGAGTGGACGATCGCGAGCTCGGAGGTGACGCGCGGGTCGCGCAGGTCCGGGTAGAACTCGTCGAGCTGCACCGGGGTGAGCATGCCCTTGTAGACCATCACCCGTGTGGACAGCGAGGGGAAGTAGGCCCCCGTGGTGTGCTCGACCCGGCGGCGCACGGCGAAGGCCGCACGCTCCAGCTCGAGGCCGGTGCGCGCCCCGGCCCCGTCGACCGCTCCGGCCACGCCTGCCGCGCCGTCCGCACCTGCTGCGTCTGCCAGGAAGACCTGCACGAAGTCGGGGCGGACCGCTTCGGCGGAGGGGCCGACGAGACCGTCGGTGATGGGCACCTCGCGCAGTCCGAGCAGCTGCAGGCCCTCGTCGGCCGCGATCGTCCCGAGAGCGTCCAGCGCCTCTGCTCTGCCGGCCGGATCACGGGGCAGGAAGGCGGTGCCGGCCGCGTAGGCACCGAGGGGCGGCAGCTCGAACCCGACGACCTCGCGGAGGAAGGCATCGGGCAGCTGCACCATGATCCCGGTGCCGTCGCCGGTGTCCTCCTCGGCGCCGACGGCTCCGCGGTGCTCGAGGTTGCGCAGCGCCGTGAGCGCGTGCTCGACGATGTCGTGCCCGGGGCGACCGCGCAGGGTCGCGATCATCGCGACGCCGCAGGAGTCGACCTCGCTGTCGGGGTGGTAGAGGCCCTGGGGCGCAGGGAAGTCCGAGAACCGGGAGGACCGGACGGAGTGCGCCGAGCGCAGATCGTCGGTGGGGTGCGTGGAGCCGGTGGACAGAACGGAATCAGAATCGAGAGATCGCATGGGAGCGAAGCCCTTCCAGGTGGGCGGCCGGTGGCGGGGGGCGTCGGATATCGACGACTGCCCGGTCGCAGGCCCGGGATCCACCTGGCGATCTGCATCGCGCGGGGTCCTGGGTGGCCTACGGTCCGGGTGAGGGATCCTCACCCGTGGACGGAGGCGTCCCGGACTTCTCGACCTCGTCCTCATCGGGACCGTTGCCCGCGGTCTGGGCGAACAGCACGAACGAGCCGTCGGCGGCGACGACCTCTCCCCCGCGGCGCTGCTTGCGCCGAGTGAGGTTCACGAACACCAGGACGCCGAAGAGCACCATGAGGATGGCGACGAGGGTGTGGATGCGCAGGGGGCCGACCATCAGCACCGGCTCGGTGCGGATCGAGTCGACCAGAGCGCGCCCGGCGGAGTAGATGACGACGTAGGCCCAGAACACGCGACCGCCGGCCCACTGGAAGCGTCGGCTCAGCAGCATCAGCACGGCGAGCCCCGCGAGCATCCAGATCTGCTCGTAGGCGAACGTGGGGTGATATGTCCCGGGGACGCAGCCCCCGATGGTCTGCCCGTTCGTCACGCAGGTGACGTCCCAGGCCCACCAGGCGTCCAGCTCCGGTCCGTACAGCTCCTGGTTGAACCAGTTGCCGAAGCGGCCGAGGATCTGGGCGGCCATGATCGTCGGCCCGATCGTGTCGGCCAGGGCGACGAAGGAGACCTTCTTGACGCGAGCCATGATCCAGACGGCCACGGCTCCGCCGGCCACGCCGCCGTAGATCGCCAGGCCGCCCTGCCAGATGTAGAACACCGCGAGCGGGTCGCCGTCGGGTCCGAAGAAGGGGGCCGGGGAGGTCAGCACATGCCAGATGCGCGAGCCGATGATGCCGGCGATCACGGCGACGAACACGATGTCGAAGAGGTCGTCGGCGTTGCCGCCGCGCTGCTCCCAGCGCTTGGTGGACCACCACAGGGCCAGCCCGATGCCGGCCAGGATGCAGATCGCGTAGAAGTGCACCGTGAGCGGGCCGAGGGACACGGAGGAGATGGGCGGGCTGGGGATCATGTCCGTGCACTCCTCACTGTCGTGCCCCGTTCATGCGGGCTGGTGTCGAACCTGGCTGGTGGTCGAGCCGGGCTGGTGGTCGATCCGGGTAGGTCGTCGGGTCGAGCTGGTGATCGGGGCCCTCAGGTCCTGATGTCTCCCGCTCACCGGGGCAGGGCGATCCTCGGATCGAATCCCCGCCGCCGACAGAATACTGCCCGACGGTGCTCAGCGGCGGGCGCGTTCAACCCCTGAACGCAGGTCGTCGGCCACGGCGGCCAGGGCGGTGCGCGAGGCGGTCCCGTCCCCCTCGTTCTCGAGCAGAGCCCGGACGAAGGCGGAGCCGACGATCACCCCGTCGGCGTAGGCTCCGACCTGCGCGGCCTGGTCGCCGTTGGAGACGCCGAGGCCGACGCAGACGTTCTGCGCACCCGCAGCGCGCGTGCGCTCGACGAGGCCCTCGGTCGCCGCGGAGACGCTCGCGCGGGTCCCGGTGACACCCATGGTGCTCGCGGCGTAGACGAAGCCCCGTGTGTGGGAGACCACATGGGCGAGCCGGTCGCGGGGCGAGCTGGGGGCGACCAGGAAGACCCGGTCCACGCCGTGCTCCTCGCTCGCGGCGATCCAGTCGGCGCCCTCGTCGGGGATCAGGTCCGGGGTGATGACCCCGGCGCCGCCTGCCGCCGCGAGATCACGGGCGAAGGCATCCGGGCCGTAGGCGAGGATCGGGTTCCAGTAGGACATCACCAGGATCGCGGCTCCGCGCCCCGAGAGCGCCTCGACGGCCTCGATCACATGGCGTGTCCGGGTACCGCCGGCCAGCGATGCGGAGGCGGCCTTCTGGATGATGGGGCCGTCCATGACGGGGTCCGAGTAGGGCAGGCCCAGCTCGATCATGTCGGCCCCATGGTCGATGAGCACCCTTGCGGCGTCGATCGACCCGGCGAGGTCCGGGTAGCCGACGGGCAGGTAGCCGATCAGGGCCGCACGGTTCTCGGCGCGGGCGGCGTCGATCGCCTCCGCCGACCGCAGACGGTGGGTGTCGGTGGCGGTCATCGCGTCTCCTTCGGATCGGTGCTGTCGGAGGTGGCGCGGGCCTGGGCCCGCAGCGCGGCCAGGTCGCCGGAGGCGGGACCGTCCCCCACCAGGCCGAACCAGCGCGAGGCGGTGTCCACGTCCTTGTCGCCGCGGCCCGAGAGGCTCACCAGGATCACCGCGTCCTCGCCGAGCTCGCGGCCCAGCTCGAGCGCACCGGCCAGGGCGTGGGCGGATTCGATGGCGGGCATGATGCCCTCGGTCATCGACAGCAGGGCGAAGGCCTCCATCGCCGGGCCGTCGTCGATCGCGCGGTACTCGGCGCGGCCGATGTCCGCCAGCCAGGCGTGCTCGGGGCCCACGCTGGGATAGTCCAGACCCGCGGAGATCGAGTGCGAGGGGATGGTCTGGCCGTCCTCGTCCTGCATGACGAAGCTGCGGGCCCCGTGGAGGACGCCCGCCGTCCCGCCGCCGATGGTCGCGCTGTGGCGGCCGGTGGCGATGCCGTCGCCGCCGGCCTCGCAGCCGACCAGCCGCACGAGGGGGTCGGTGTCGTCGAGGAAGGCGTGGAAGATGCCCATCGCGTTGGAGCCGCCGCCGACGCAGGCGACCACGGCGTCCGGGAGGCGACCGGCGACCTCGAGGGTCTGCTCCCGCGCCTCCTCCCCGATGATGCGATGGAAGTCGCGCACCATCACCGGGAACGGGTGGGGGCCGGCGACGGTGCCCAGCAGGTAGTGGGTGCTCTCGACATTGGCGACCCAGTCTCGGAACGCCTCGTTGATGGCGTCCTTGAGAGTGCGGGAACCCTGCGTGACCGCGACCACCTCGGCGCCGAGCAGACGCATCCGGGCGACGTTGAGGGCCTGCCGCTCGGTGTCCTCCTCGCCCATGTAGATCGTGCAGTCGAGGCCGAACAGAGCGGCGGCCGTGGCGGTGGCCACGCCGTGCTGCCCGGCTCCGGTCTCGGCGATCAGGCGGGTCTTGCCCATGCGCTTGGTCAGCAGCGCCTGGCCGAGCACGTTGTTGATCTTGTGGCTGCCGGTGTGGTTGAGGTCCTCGCGCTTGAGCAGGATCCGGGCACCGCCGGCGAGCTGCGAGAAGCGGGGCGCCTCGGACAGCAGGGACGGACGCCCGGTGTACTCGCGGGCCAGTCGCTGCAGCTCCTCGATGAACTCGGGATCCAGCACGGCCTTCTCGTAGGTCTCCCGCAGCTCGTCGAGCGCGGGCACCAGCGCCTCGGGCAGGAAGCGGCCGCCGAAGTCGCCGAAGTACGGGCCGGCCTCGGAGCGCAGCTCGCCGTCCGGGCGCGTGAGATCGGGGATCGCGGGGCGGGGGTCCGATGTGCTCATGCCTGAGCTCCTTCCGGGGCGGTGCGGCCGCGGCGGGCCACGGAGCGGAACGAGGAGACCGCGTCACCGGCGTCGCCGGAGGTGACGAGGGCCTCGCCGACCAGGACGGCGTCGGCCCCCGCGGCGGCGTACTCCTGGACGTCGGCGACGGAGACGACGGCGGATTCGCCGATCGCCAGTGGGCCGGCAGGGATGCGCCGCAGCAGCTCTGTGGCGCGGGTGAGGTCCACGTCGAGGGTCTTGAGGTTGCGGGCGTTGACGCCGATGATGTCGGCGCCCAGGGCGAGCGCCCGATCCAGCTCGTCCTCGGTGTGGGTCTCGACCAGAGCGCTCATCCCGAGCTCGGTGATCTGCTGGTGCAGCTCGTGGAGCTGGGAGTCCTCGAGCGCGGCGACGATCAGCAGGACGAGGTCGGCGCCATGGGCGCGCGCCTCGAGGACCTGATAGGGGTCGACCACGAAGTCCTTGCGCAGCACGGGGACGTCGACGCGCTGCCGCACGTCGTCCAGATCGGCCAGGGTGCCGCGGAAGCGACGCTGCTCGGTGAGCACGCTGATCGCGGACGCCCCGTGCTCGGCATAGATCGCCGCGAGGTCCGCGGGGACCGGGATCTCCGCGAGATCGCCCTTCGAGGGGCTCGCGCGCTTCACCTCGGCGATCAGACCCATCGTGGAGCCGTCGCCGCGCAGCGCGGCGCGGGCGTCGAGCGCCGGGGCGGCCGCGCGGGCCAGGTCCTCGAGCTCGGTCGCAGGGACCTGGCCGCGGCGGGTCTCGAGGTCCTCGCGGACCCCGACGATGATCTCGTCGAGCACGGTTCCGGTGGTGACCACGGATACCTCCTGCAGCAGTCGGGGCGGCGCCCGCAGGACGCGGGCACCTGGGAGTCCGGTCTCAGGCGCCGATGAAGGAGATCGGAGCGATGAACCAGAAGGGGGGAAGGTTGCGCAGCACCGCGAAGACGGCGATGAGGGCGAGCAGCACATAGGCCGCCCGGGTGGAGGGCAGCAGATCGGTGGCGAGGCCGCGCACCCGACGGACGGTCCAGACCACGAAGGCCAGAGCCACCAGGGGCAGCGCGATGGTGATCAGCGCATTGCTGCGCAGGGCGAGCAGGAGATCCCCGGCGAGCACCGAGTGCACGGCACGGATGGCGCCGCAGCCGGGGCAGTACAGACCGGTCAGGTGGTAGACGATGCACAGCGGGATGTCCGTGCGGAACGGATCGAAGACCAGCTGCACCCCTGCCGCCAGGGCGAGGCCGCCGGCGACGATGCCCACCGGCAGCAGCGCCCTGCGCGGGCCACGGGCGGGGACGGCCGGTGCGGTCGCTCCGTGCCGATCACCCACCCCGGTGGTCACCGCGCTTCGGCCTCGGAGGCTCGACGACGGGGCTGGCCGAAGCCGGCGAGGGACAGCGCGATACCGGCGATGATCGACAGGGCGATCACACCGGTGCCGATCCACACGAGCAGCACCATCGGCAGGACCATGCCCAGCCCGATGAAGAGGGCGCCGAGGACCACGCCGAAGTTCAGCGTGTAGGCGGCCACGGTCTTGCCCTCGTTGTGGGGCGGGGGCGGTGGCACGGTGTAGGTCTTGGTCATGATCCTTCTCCAGTCAGGGGCCCGGTCCAGGCCATTGTGCCACGTCATCGGCGGGTCGACGCGGAGGCGTCCGCGCAGCTCCGCAGGTGGCGCGGCCAGGGTGAGCACCGTCACCAGCACCGTCAGCGGGTGGGGCTCCCGGACGAGCCGTCCTCGCTCCCTCCGGGCGGGGGCTGTGCTCCGTCCTCGGGAGAAGGTGGACCGGCTTCCGGCTCCGGCAGGCCGGCGCTGGGATCTTCGCCCCGGGTGAGCGCATCCCAGGCTGCGGCCGGGTCCTCGGCCGGGTCCGACGGCGCGGCGACCGCCGCGCTGCGGTAGCGGGTCCCTCGCGGCCAGCGCCCTCCCACGAGGAGCACCACGACCCCGATCGCGCAGAGGACGAGCGCGGGCAGGATCGCGAGGAGGGGCCACGTCGTGGCCGCGGCATCGACCTGCGAACCGACCACCCCGGTGGCCTCGGTGACCGCTCCGGCCGCGGCTCCCTGAGGGTCGAGGGTGACGGCGAACGACGACCAGGCCGCGCCGAGCCCGGCCACGATCAGCACCGGCCCGGTGACGAAGCGCACCCAGGACGAGGCCAGGGAGGTCGCGAGGGATGCGGCGATGGCCACGATCGCCAGGGCGAGCACCGCGGGGGCGGCGTCGGTGCCGGTGACCGCGACGGACTGCGCGCTGCCGGTGAGATCAGGGGCGTCCGCCTGGGCCCAGGTCAGCCGCGTGGCACCGATCAGCAGTCCGGAGAAGACCGTGCCCGCGAGCACGGTGACGGCGCGGCCGGGACGAGCGCCGGTTCGGCGGACGGACGTGCGCTGCTGCGGGCGATCCTGCTGCGGGTCGATCGGCGCTGCCGGGGTCGGGGTGCTCATGCGGGGCGCAGCGTGTCGGCGGAGGCCACGGCGCGCAGGGCCGCCGCAGCCTTCGACTGGGTCTCGCGGTACTCGGTGGTGGCATCGGAATCCGCCACCACACCCCCGCCGGCCTGCACGTGGGCGGTGCCGTCCTTGAGGACCGCGGTGCGGATCGCGATCGCCATGTCCAGGTCTCCCGCGAAGTCGATGTAGCCCACGGTGCCCCCGTAGACGCCGCGGCGCACCGGCTCCAACCGGTCGATGATCCGCATCGCCGAGGGCTTCGGTGCCCCCGAGAGGGTGCCCGCGGGGAACGTGGCCCGCAGGGCGTCGTAGGCCAGGGCGTCCTCGCGGATCGTCCCGGTCACCGTGGAGACGATGTGCTGGATGTGCGAGAAGCGTTCGATATGCATGAAGTCGCGCACCACCACTGTGCCGGGCTCGCAGAACTTCTGGAGGTCGTTGCGGGCGAGGTCCACCAGCATCAGGTGCTCCGAGCGCTCCTTGGGATCGGCGAGCAGCTCCTGGCCCAGGTGCTCGTCCTCCTCCGGGGTGGCCCCGCGCGGCCGCGAGCCCGCGATGGGGTGCGTGGTCGCGGTCCGGCCCCGCACGGTCACCAGCGACTCCGGGCTCGCGCCCACCACGTCGATCGGCTCGCCGTCGGCGTCGATCGTGCGCAGCAGGTACATGTACGGGCTGGGGTTCATGCGCCGCAGCACCCGATAGACGTCCAGCGGGTGCGCCGCGGCCGGGAGGGAGAACCGCTGGGAGGGCACCACCTGGAAGATCTCGCCGTCGACGATGTCCTGGACCGCCTCGTGTACGGCCCGCTCGTAGTCGAGCCGCGCGGTGCGGGACTTCGGCTCGAGGTCGCGCACTGTCTCGTAGACCATCGCACCGCCGCTCAGCGGAGTCCGCAGGCGGTCCCGCATCACGTCGAGGCGGGCGATCGCGTCGTCATAGGCGGCGTCCACCCCGTCGTCCGTGGCGTTGAGGTTCAGGGCGTTGGCGACCAGGACGACCGTGGAGTCGTGGGCGTCGTGGACCACGACGTCCTGCGCCAGCAGCATGGAGAGGTCCGGCAGTCCCACCTCGTCGGGCGGGGAGTCGGGGAGCTTCTCCCAGTGCCGCACGGCGTCGTAGGCGATGTATCCGACCATGCCGCCGGAGAACGGCGGCAGGTGGGGCTGCCGGGCGGCGCGGAAGGCACTGGTGACCTCGCGCAGCGCCTCGACCGGGCTGCCGTCGACGGGCACCCCGCTGGGGACGTCCCCGATCCAGCGGGCCCGGCCCTCGTGCTCGGTGAGCACGGCGCGGGCGCGCGTGCCGATGATCGACCAGCGGGAGGACTCGCCCTCGCCGGCGGATTCGAGGAGGAACGTGCCGCGGCCGTCACCGTCCGCGGTGAGGCGGCGGTACAGGGACACGGGGGTGTCCTCGTCGGCGAGGAGCCGCACGCTCACGGGCACCACGCGCTGGCGGGCGGCCAGCGCCCGGAACGTGGCGCGGTCGGGCTGGATCACGCCCAGGGTGTCGCCCTCCCGGCCGGCGACCAGCTCGGGGTAGACCTCGGAGCGGTCACCGGCGGCGGAGGCATCAGCTGCGGGTGATCCGGCGGCGCGATCAGTCGGGGCAGGGGTGGGACGGTCGGTCATGCGGTGCGCTCCGTGGGGTCCAGGACGACGGCGCCCAGGTCGCCGCCGTCGAAACAGGTCTCGGTGCCGCGATGGCAGGCGGCGCCCACCTGGTCCACCTCGATCAGCAGGGTGTCGGCGTCGCAGTCGATCGCGACGGAGCGGACCCACTGCACGTGTCCGCTCGTATCGCCCTTGCGCCAGTACTCGCGCCGGGACCGCGACCAGTAGGTGGCGCGGCCGGAGGTGAGCGTGCGGTGCAGGGCCTCGTCATCCATCCAGCCGACCATCAGCACACGATGGTCGGCGGCGTCCTGGACGACGGCGGTGATCAGGCCGGCCTCGTCACGCTTCAGACGCGCGGCGAGCTCCGGGTCCAGGCCCGAGACGGGGACGGCGGGCTGCGTGGCGGTGGGCTGCGGGGTAGCGGGCTGGGCGGCGGCGGGCGTGGTCACAGCGCGCGCTCCAGCTCCTCCGCGCGATCGGCGCGCTCCCAGGTGAACTCGGGCAGCTCCCGGCCGAAGTGGCCGTGCACCGAGGTGAGGGCGTAGATCGGGCGCAGCAGGTCCAGGGCGTCGATCAGTGCGGCGGGGCGCAGGTCGAAGACCTTCCGCACGGCAGCGGCGATCTGGTGGGCGGGACGGTGGGCGGTGCCGAACGTCTCGACGTAGAGACCCACGGGCTCCGCGACGCCGATCGCATAGGCGACCTGCACCTCGCAGCGGTCCGCGAGGCCCGCGGCGACGATGTTCTTGGCGACCCAGCGCATGGCGTACGCCCCGGAGCGGTCCACCTTCGAGGGGTCCTTGCCGGAGAAGGCTCCGCCGCCGTGACGGGCCATGCCGCCGTAGGTGTCCACGATGATCTTGCGGCCGGTCAGGCCCGCATCGCCCTTGGGCCCGCCGAGCACGAAACGGCCCGAGGGGTTGATGTGGGTGGTGACGTCCGAGACGTCCAGGCCCAGCGCCGCGAGGTCCTCGAGGACCGGGGCGACGACCACCTTGGAGATGGCCGGTGCGAGCTGGCTGGCGAGGTCGACCTCCTCGCTGTGCTGCGTGGAGACGACGACGGCCTCGACGGTGCGGGCCACCCCGTCCTCGTCGTAGCCGATCGAGACCTGGGTCTTGCCGTCGGGGCGCAGGTAGGGCAGCACGCCGTCGCGGCGGGCCGCCGAGAGGTTCGCGGTGAGCCGGTGCGCCGCGTGGATCGGCAGCGGCATCAGCTCAGGGGTGTCGTGGCAGGCATACCCGAACATGAGTCCCTGGTCCCCGGCGCCGAGCCGTGCGAAGGCTTCGGCGGCGGCGTCGCCGCGGGTCTCGAAGGAGGTGTCCACACCCTGGGCGATGTCCGGTGACTGCGCACCGATGGAGACCTCGATGCCGCAGGAGTCCGCGTCGAAGCCCTTCTCGGACGAGTCGTAGCCGATCTCCCGGATGACGTCGCGCACGATCGTCGCGACGTCGCTGTAGCCGGTGGTGCGGACCTCGCCGGCCACGTGCACGAGGCCGGTGGTCACCATGGTCTCGACGGCGACGCGTGCGTCGCGGTCCTGGGACAGCAGGTCATCAAGGATCGCATCGGAAATCTGGTCGCAGATCTTGTCCGGGTGGCCTTCGGTGACCGATTCTGAGGTGAAGGTGCGCAGCTCGCTGGAGGTCATGCGGACCAGGGTACTTGCGGCAGCCGACCGGCGAGTTCGTCGAGCACCGCGTGGGCCACGACGGTCTTGCTGCCCGTCGCCTCGGCGACCTCTCCCCCGTCGCCGTCCAGGATGCGCACGGCGTTGTCGGAGGAGCCGAACACCCCTGCGGTGACGTCGTTGAAGACCAGCAGGTCAGCACCCTTGCGGCGGGCCTTGGAACGGGCCAGCTCCAGGGCGGAGCTGCCGTTCCCGCCGGTCTCGGCCGCGAAGCCGACGATCGCGGGGCGCTCACCGTCGCCTCGGTCCAGCACGCTGTGACGCAGGATGTCGTCGGTGCGGCGCAGGGCGATCGTGGGCACGGAGTCGCCCTCGGACTCGTCCTTCTTGATCTTCTCCCGGCTCGGCTCGGCGGCGGTGAAATCTGCCACAGCGGCCGCCATGACCAGCGCGTCCACGCCGCGGCGGTGCTCGGTGACGGCCGCGGCGAGGTCGGCGGCACTGCCGACGTCGAGCCGTCGGGCGCCGGGCGGCGTCTCCAGGTCGACGTTCGCGGCGGCCAGGAGCACGCGGGCGCCCCGTACGAGAGCGGCGTGGGCCAGGGCCCAGCCCTGCCGTCCGGACGAGTGGTTGGCGAGGAAGCGGACCGGGTCCAGATCCTCCCGGGTGCCGCCGGCGGTGATGAGCAGCTCGCGCCCGGCGAGGTCCTGGAGGATCATCCCGCGCTCGTCGCGCGGTGCCGTGATCGCGGCGCGCGCGGCCTCGAGGAGCGCAGCGGGCTCGGGCAGCCGTCCGGGTCCGGAATCGGGGCCGGTCAGGCGGCCGACGGCGGGCTCCAGCACGATGACGCCGCGCTCTCGCAGCACGGCGACGTTCTCGACGGTGGCCGGGTGATCCCACATCTCGGTGTGCATCGCCGGGGCGACGACCACCGGCGCCCGGGTCACGAGCAGGGAGGCGGTGAGCAGGTCATCGGCGCGTCCTGCTCGCATCCGCGCCAGCAGGTCGGCGGTGGCGGGGGCGATCACGACCAGGTCGGCCTCCTGGCCGAAGCGGACGTGCGCGACCTGGTCGACGTCCTCGAACACCGACGTCAGGACCGGGTGCCCGCTGAGGGCCTCCCAGGTCGCAGCGCCCATGAACTGCAGCGAGGACGCGGTCGGGACGACGCGCACGTCGGCCCCTTCGCCGACAAGACCGCGCACCAGGTGCGCGGTCTTGTAGGCGGCGATCCCTCCGCCGACGCCGACCAGGACGCGGGCACCATCGAGGGTGCTCTTCACGAGGCTCATCGCAGCTCCCGGTGGAGGGTGAGGGTCAGAAGCTGAAGCCGGAGGGCGGGACCTCGGGGGCGTCGTCGCCGAGCTTGAGCGGCGCCGGGGCGTCGGGATCGGGCTCGTTCTGGGCGGCGTACTCGGCCTCGTCGATCTCGCGGACGGTCAGCAGGCCCTCGTCGATCTCGCGCAGCGCGATCGACAGGGACTTCTCCTGGTTGTCGACGTCCACCAGCGGGCCGACGAACTCGAGCAGGCCCTCGGAGAGCTGCGAGTAGTAGGCGTTGATCTGGCGCGCGCGCTGGGAGCCGTAGAGCACCAGCGCGTACTTGGAATCGACGGTCTCCAGGAGACGGTCGATCGGGGGGTTCGTGATGCCTTCGGGCTGAGCGACTGTTCCGGCCACGGAAGTCCCTTCGTCAGTTTCGGGGTGCGACGCTTCAGGATACGCCCTCGACCCGGTCGGGGGCGAGCGCGCCTGCGCACAGGTCAGGTGAGGTCGCGCACGCCGATCAGTCCGGCGAGCTCCGCGGCGGCGCGATCCACGGTGTCGTTGATGATCGTCACGTCGAACTCGCTCTCTGCGGCCAGCTCGACCTTCGCGGTCTCCAGGCGGCGCTCGCGCTCCTGGGCGTCCTCGGTGCCGCGGCCCACGAGCCGGTCCACCAGGGTGTCCCAGTCCGGCGGGGCGAGGAACACGAAGCGCGCATCCGGCAGGGACTCGCGGACCTGCCGGGCGCCGGCGAGGTCGATCTCGAGCAGCACGGGCCGCCCTTCGGCGACCTTCTCCTCGACGGGACCGCGCGGGGTGCCGTACTTGTTGCGACCGTGGACGACTGCCCACTCGAGCATCTGCCCGGTGTCGATGAGGCGGGAGAACTCCTCCTCCTCCACGAACCGGTAGTGCACGCCGTCGACCTCACCGGGACGTGCGGCCCGGGTGGTCGCGGAGACGGACAGCCAGATCTCGGGGTACTGCGCACGGATCGCCGCGGAGACCGTGCCCTTGCCGACGGCCGTCGGTCCGGCCAGGACCGTGACGGGGGCCGGTGCCGTGACGGCACCGGCCCCTGACGGATCGGTCACTCGGAGAAGTGGGCGACGAGCTTCTCCGCCTGATGGGAGCCGAGGCCCCGGATCTTGCGGGAGGGGGAGATGCCGATCTCCTCCATGATCTGCTGAGCCTTGACCTTGCCGACGCCGGGCAGAGCCTCGAGCAGCGCGGCGACCCGGAGGCGACCGACGATCTCGTTGGACTCGGCCTCGACGAGGACCTTCTTGATCTCGGCGCCACGGTGGCCGGCGCTGTCCTTGAGCCGGGCCTTGATGACCGCGCGCTCGCGACGAGCCTCGGCGGCCTTCTTCAGGGCGTCGGCCCGCTGCTCAGGGGTGAGGGGAGGGAGAGCCACTGTTCTTACCTCATCTTCTCTTGCTGGTGACGGGCGGGATCCGGGAGGACCTCGCGTGTGGGAAGAGCGTAACCCCAATATCGTGGCCAAGGGCACTTCTGACACGCTCAACCCCAGGTCGGATGCAGATCAGGGGCGTCCCGGAGCCCTCCGGGACGCCCCTCCGGGACGGCGTGCGCCGCGCCGCTCAGCCGCTCAGGGCCGGCCGCTGTACTCGTCCCGGAGCCGGCCGACGATATGGCTCAGACGCTCCGGGTCCGGACCCTGCGACAAGATCCCGCGGGACAGCGAAACCAGCACATGACCTGCACTTTCACCGAACACTTCGGACATCTCGGCGGGGCCTGCGCCCTGGGCTCCGAAGCCCGGGGCGAGCAGCGGCACCGAGGGCGCCGCACGGTCCAGCCCGAGCCGCCGATAGGCGTCTCCGACGGTCGCGCCGACGACCAGGCCGACGCTCCCCCACTCCCCCGGATCTCCGGCACCGATCCGCTCGGCGTGTCGCGCGATCTCGAGCGCCACCGGCGTGTCCGAGTCGCTCAGCGCGTGCTGGACCTGCGGTCCGTCGGGGTTCGACGTCAGCGCGAGGACGAACAGGCCCTTGCCGTGCTCGAGGGCGAGCCGCACCGCGGGGTCGAGCGACCCGGTCCCCAGGTACGGGCTCACGGTGATCGCATCGGCCTCGAGCGGCGCTCCCGGGAGGAGGTGCGCCTGGGCGTACGCCCCCATGGTCGAGCCGATGTCCCCGCGCTTGACGTCGAGGATGGTGAGCACCCCTCGCTCGCGCGCCGCGGCCAGGAGGTCCTCGAGGACCGCGACCCCGGCGGATCCGTGACGCTCGAAGAAGGCCGATTGCGGCTTGATCGCCGCGACCTGCCCCGCGACGGAGTCCAGCGCGACGCGGGAGAACTCCGCGAGCCCGGCCGGGGAGTCCGGCAGGCCCCACGCCTCCAGCAGCGAGGCGTGGGGGTCGATCCCTGCGAGGATCCGGCCGTTCTCCTGCACCGACCGGTGCAGGCGCGCGCCGAAGGACGCCGGGGCGGCGGTGTGCATGCCGGTCCCGCCCGTCATGCTGCTCCGGCTTGTCATGCCGAGGCCTCGGCGACCGTGGCCGCGCGGGCCTCGACCAGGCGACGGGTGTGCTCCTGCAGGCTGCCCACCGCGAACGGCTCCTCGGGGCGTGCCTCGATCGCCTGCACGGCGGCCTGGAACTCCTGGAGCGTCGTGATCATCGGGACGTCCATGCTGGTCGCCGCCGCGCGGATGGCGTAGCCGTCAGCGCGGGCGTTCGATCCCGACGGGGTGTTCAGCACGAGGGCGATGTCGCCGGACTCGAGGAGCTCGATGACGCTCGCCCCCTCGCCATCCGTCTCCGAGGCCTTGCGCAGCACCGTGCAGGGGATCCCGCTGCGGCGCAGCACGCGACCGGTGCCGGCCGTGGTGAGGATGTCGAAGCCGAGCGCGGCGAGCCGGGCAGCTGGCAGCACGACGGCGCGCTTGTCCCGGTCGGCGACGGAGATGAACACGCTGCCGGACATCGGCAGCCCCTGCCCGGAGATCGCCAGCTGGGACTTCGCGAAAGCGAGCGGGAAGGTCGCGTCCAGACCCATGACCTCGCCGGTGGAGCGCATCTCCGGGCCGAGCACCGAGTCCACCGCACGACCCTCGCGGGTGCGGAAGCGCTTGAACGGGAGCACGGCCTCCTTGACCGCGATCGGGGAGTCGTCGGGGAGATCCGCGCCATCGCCCTGGGAGGGCAGCACGCCGCGCTCGCGCAGCTCGGCGATCGACTCCCCCGCCATCAGCCGCGCCGCGGCCTGCGCGAGCGGCACGCCGGTGGCCTTGGCGACGAAGGGCACCGTGCGCGAGGCGCGCGGGTTGGCCTCCAGGACGTACAGGGTGCCCTGGGAGAGGGCGTACTGGACGTTGAGCAGCCCGCGCACCCCCACGCCCTCGGCGATGCCGAGGGTCGAGGTGCGGATGCGGTCCATCACGTCGTCGGAGAGGGTGACCGGCGGGAGGGTGCACGCGGAGTCTCCGGAATGGATGCCGGCCTCCTCGATGTGCTCCATGATGCCGCCGAGGTAGAGGTCCGTCCCGTCGTACAGGGCGTCCACGTCGATCTCGATCGCGGTGTCCAGGAAGCGGTCGATGAGGATCGGCGCCTCGGCGCGGCCCCCGTCGGGAAGATTCCTGCTCACGTAGTCGACCAGGCCCTCCTGGTCGTAGACGATCTCCATGCCGCGCCCGCCGAGCACATAGCTCGGGCGCACCAGCACCGGGTACCCCACCGCGGCGGCGACCTCGGTCGCGTCCGCGAGGCCCCAGGCGGTGCCGTAGGGCGGTGCGGGGAGGTCGGCGTCGGCGAGCACCGCACCGAAGTGGCCGCGGTCCTCAGCGAGATCGATCGCCGCCGGGCTGGTGCCGATGATCGGCAGGCCCGCGTCCTGGAGCCGGTCCGCGAGCGAGAGCGGGGTCTGGCCGCCGAGCTGGACGATGACGCCCGCAACCGGTCCGGCCGCCTTCTCCGCCTCGTACACCTCGACGACGTCCTCGAAGGTGAGGGGCTCGAAGTAGAGCCGGTCGGCGATGTCGTAGTCGGTGGAGACGGTCTCGGGGTTGCAGTTGATCATGACCGTCTCGTAGCCGCCGCCGGGCAGGTCCCGGTCGCCGAGCGCGAGGGCCGCGTGCACGCACGAGTAGTCGAACTCGATGCCCTGGCCGATGCGGTTGGGGCCCGAGCCGAGGATCAGGATCGCCGGGCGCTCGCGCGGCTCGACCTCCGTCTCCTGGTCGTAGGTGGAGTAGTGGTACGGCGTGCGGGAGGCGAACTCCGCCGCGCAGGTGTCGACGGTCTTGAAGACCGGGTTGATGCCCAGTGCCTCGCGCACCCCCTTGACCACGTCGCCGCTCTGTCCGCGCAGGCGACCGATCTGGTCGTCGGACAGGCCGTGCCGCTTGGCCAGGGCCAGCAGCTCGGCGTCGAGGACCTCCGAGGTGCGGATCTCGGCCGCGAGCTCGGCGACCAGCAGCATCTGGTCGAGGAACCAGCGATCGATCCAGGTCGCCTCGACCAGGCGGTCCAGGGTCTCTGTCGGGTCCACGACCCCTTCGGCGGCGGCCCACAGGATGCGCGAGATCGTGACCAGGCGGGTGTCGGTCGGGGTGCGCACCTCCTCGAGCAGGCCGGTGATCTCCGCAGCGGTCGGCGGGGTGCCCGCATAGGTGGGGGCGGCGCCCTTGACGTCGATCGACCGCTGCGCCTTGCCGAGGGCCTCGGTGAAGTTGCGGCCCATGGCCATCGCCTCGCCGACGCTCTTCATGGTGGTGGTCAGCGTCGGGTCCGCGGCCGGGAACTTCTCGAAGGCGAAGCGCGGGACCTTGACGACCACGTAGTCCAGCGCGGGCTCGAAGCTCGCCGGCGTGGTGCCGGTGATGTCGTTACGGATCTCGTCGAGCGAGTATCCGATGGCCAGGCGTGCCGCGATCTTCGCGATCGGGAAGCCGGTGGCCTTGGACGCCAGCGCCGAGGAGCGGGAGACGCGCGGGTTCATCTCGATGACGACGATGCGACCGGTCTCGGGATGCGTCGCGAACTGCACGTTGCAGCCGCCGGTGTCGACCCCGACCTCTCGGATGATGGCGATACCCAGGTCGCGCAGCTTCTGCATCTCGACGTCGGTGAGCGTGAGCGCCGGCGCGACGGTGACCGAGTCGCCGGTGTGCACGCCCACGGCGTCGACGTTCTCGATCGAGCAGACGACCACGCAGTTGTCGTTGCGGTCGCGCATCAGCTCGAGCTCGAACTCCTTCCAGCCGAGGATGGACTCCTCCAGGAGGACCTCGGTGGTCGGCGAGTAGTGCAGGCCGTCGCCGCCGATGCGGCGCAGGTCCTTCTCGTCGTAGGCCATGCCGGAGCCGAGACCGCCCATGGTGAAGCTGGGACGCACCACCATTGGGTACCCGAGCTCGTCCGCGCCCGCCAGCAGGTCATCGACCGTGTGGCAGATCTTCGAGCGCGCGGATTCGCCGCCGACGCGGTCCACGACCTCCTTGAACAGCTGGCGGTCCTCGGCCTTGTTGATCGCGTCGAGGCTCGCACCGATCATCTCGACGCCGAACTCCTCGAGGGTGCCGTTCTCGGCGAGGGCGATCGCGGCGTTGAGCGCCGTCTGGCCGCCGAGGGTGGGCAGCAGCGCGTCGGGACGCTCGGCGGCGATGATCGACCGGATGATGTCGGGGTCGATCGGCTCGATATAGGTGGCATCGGCGATGTCCGGGTCCGTCATGATCGTCGCCGGGTTGGAGTTGACGAGGATGACCCGCAGGCCCTCCTCGCGCAGCACCCGGCAGGCCTGGGTGCCGGAGTAGTCGAACTCCGCGGCCTGGCCGATGACGATCGGGCCGGAGCCGATGACGAGGACGGAGGAGATGTCGGGACGACGGGGCATCAGGACTCCTTCTGCGAGGACTGGATGTGGGAGGAGGAGCCGGTGGAGCTGCCGGAGGCGCGGCGCTCGGTCACCAGGCCCACGAGGCGGTCGAAGAGGTAGGAGGCGTCATGCGGGCCGCCGGCGGCCTCCGGGTGGTACTGGACGGAGTAGGCGGGGCGATCGAGGCAGCGGATGCCCTCGACCACGTCGTCGTTGAGGCCGACGTGGGTGACGACGACCCGGCCGTAGCGGCCGCCGTCGTGCGGCGCCTCGTGCTCGCCCTCGAGGGGGACGTCGACGGCGAAGCCGTGGTTGTGGGCCGTGATCTCGACCTTGCCGGTCTCCCGGTCCATCACGGGCTGGTTGATGCCGCGGTGACCGAACTTCAGCTTGTAGGTGTCGAAGCCGAGCGCCCGGCCCAGGAGCTGGTTGCCGAAGCAGATGCCGAAGAACGGCAGGCCTGCGTCCAGCACTCCCCGCAGGAGCTCGACCTGGGCGGTCGCGGCGGCGGGATCCCCGGGGCCGTTGGAGAAGAAGACGGCGTCCGGAGCGACGGCGAGCAGCTCCTCGAATGACGTCGTGGCCGGGAGCAGGTGCACCCGGAGCCCGCGGGAGAGCATGCTGCGGGGCGAGGCGCCCTTGATGCCGAGGTCGACAGCGGCGACGGTGCCGAGCACCTCGCCCTCGGGCTCGAGCACGACCGGCTGCGCGATGGTCACCTCCTCGACGAAGCTGGAGCCGCTCATGGTGGGCTGCTCGCGCACCTGGGCGAGGAGCTCGTCCTCGGTGCTCTGCAGCGCTTCCCCGGAGAAGATGCCCCCGCGCATCGATCCGGCGTCCCGCAGGCGGCGGGTGAGCATGCGGGTATCGATATCGCTGATGCCCACCACCTCGCTGCTGACCAGCAGGTCGTCCAGGGACTGCTCGGAGCGCCAGTTCGAGGCGAGGCGGCTGGCGTCGCGCACGGCGTAGCCGCGCACCCAGACCTTCCTGGACTCCATGTCCTCGGCGTTCGCACCGGTGTTGCCGATGTGCGGAGCGGTCTGGACGACGATCTGGCCGGCGTAGGAGGGATCGGTGAGGGTCTCCTGGTAGCCGGTCATGCCGGTGGTGAAGACGACCTCGCCGAGGCGGGCGCCCCGGGCGCCGTAGGCGTTGCCGCGCAGGACCGTGCCGTCCTCGAGGACGAGCAGGGCGCGGTCGCGGCGGACACGGGAGGTGGTCCGGGCGCCTGACGATGCGGGGCCAGAGGACTGGTGAGGGGCGGGGACTGTCATGAGTGCTCCTTCCGGGAGAGCAGCAGATCGTGGTCGTCGCGCCGGGCGAGGCGCAGACCGGTGTCGAGGAGCTGGTCGCCGAGGCGCCAGCGGAGGATGAGGATGCCGTCGCCGCCGACGAACTTGCCGGCCATGCCGGGTCCGGCGGTGACCTCGTCGAGGGAGTCGGCGGAGATGGTGAGGGGCGCAGTGCCCTCGCGATCGATGTGCCAGGTGCCGGCCGCTCCGATGCTGACGCGAGCTGTCGCACGCTGGCCGAGCGAGTGGGCGACCACTCTCTCGAGGGGCTGGCGAGCGAGCACGGTGCTCACGTAGACCGCGTCGAGCGGGCCGATCTCGACGGCCTCCCCGAGCTCCTCGAGCGAATCTCGGAGCGGCTGCGGCAGAGACGACTGGGACGCGCCGCGGCGTCGCCAGCCCCAGGCCATGAGCACCAGGATAAGAGCGAAGAGGGCGACCAGTGCGAGGACCGGTCCGAGCTGCTCGCTCACTGCTCCACCACGAGGCCGTCGCGCACGGTGGGCCGGCCCTCGAGCACGGTGAGGCGGTTCATGCCCGGCAGCTCGATCCCCGCGAACGGGGAGTTGCGGCTGCGTGAGGCGTGCTCGGCCGGATCGGCGGCGCGCACGGACCGGGGGTCCCAGACCAGCACATGCGCCGGAGCTCCGGGCTCGAGCACCTGGCCCTGGTCCTCGTCGCGGCCGATCTCGGCAGGCTTCTCCGAGAGCACACGGGCGACGTCGCGCCAGGTCAGGCGACCCTCGTCGACCATGGTCAGCTGCACGAGGGAGAGCGCCGTCTCGAGGCCGGTCATGCCCATGGCGGCCTGGTCCCATTCACGGTCCTTGGCGTCGCGCGGGTGCGGGGCGTGATCGGTGGCGACGATGTCGATCGTGCCGTCGGCGAGGCCGTCGCGGACCGCCTGGACGTCCTCGGCGGTGCGCAGCGGCGGGTTCACCTTGAACACGGCGTCGAACTCGCGCACCGTCTCATCGGTCAGCAGCAGGTGGTGAGGGGTGACCTCGGCGGTCACGTCGATGCCGCGCTCCTTGGCCCAGCGCACGATGTCGACGCTGCCGGCCGTGGACAGGTGGCACACGTGCAGGCGGGAGCCGACGTGCTGGGCCAGCAGCACGTCCCGCGCGATGATCGACTCCTCGGCGACCGCGGGCCAGCCCGCGAGACCGAGCTCCGCGGAGACGACGCCCTCGTGCATCTGGGCACCCTCGGTCAGCCGCGGGTCCTGGGCATGCTGGGCGATGACGCCGTCGAAGGACTTCACATACTCCAGGGCGCGCCGCATCAGCACGGGGTCGTGGACGCACTTGCCGTCGTCGCTGAACACGCGGACCTTGGCCCGGGAGTTGGCCATCGCGTCGAGCTCGGCGAGGCGCTCCCCCGCGAGCCCCACCGTCACGGCGCCGACGGGGCGCACGGAGCACCAGCCGTCGGTCTCGCCGCGGCGGGCGACCTGCTCGACGACGCCGGCGGTGTCGGCGACCGGCAGGGTGTTGGCCATGGCGTGGACGGCCGTGAAGCCGCCCCGGGCGGCGGCGCGGGTGCCGGATTCGATGGTCTCGGCCTCCTCCCCGCCGGGCTCCCGGAGATGGGTGTGCAGGTCCACGAGGCCCGGCAGCACGATGCAGCCGTCGGCCTCGACGACCTCGGCGTCGGCGGGCACCTCGAGGTCCGTGCCGATCGCCGTGATGCGGCCTGCCTCGAGCAGGACGTCCTGGACGTCCTCGCCGTAGGGTCGGCCTCCGCGGATCAGCAGCGGGGACGGCCCGGTGCCACCGGGGGATGCGTTCTGGTCGGCGGTCATCGGGGGCCCTCCCGGGAGTCGGTGGCGAGCAGATGGTAGAGCACGGCCATGCGGACGAACACGCCGGATGCGACCTGCTCGACGATGACGCTGCGCGGGGAGTCCGCGACGTCCCCGGCGATCTCGAAACCGCGGTTCATGGGGCCGGGGTGCATCACGATCGCGTGGTCGGGCAGAGAGGCCGCGCGGGCCGTGGTCAGCCCGTAGCGGCGGGAGTACTCCCCCGCCGTGGGGAAGAAGCCGCCGCCGACCATGCGCTCGCTCTGGACGCGGAGCATCATCACCGCGTCCGGTCCGGTCGCGAGGGCCTCGTCGAGGTCGTAGCGGATCTCGCAGGGCCACGCGGAGGCGCCGACGGGAACCAGCGCCGGCGGCGCGACCAGGGTGACGCGGGCCCCGAGCAGGGTCAGCAGCAGCACGTTCGAGCGCGCCACCCGCGAGTGGAGCACATCGCCGACGATGACCACGTGGAGGCCGTCGAGGCCGGCGGTCGGGTCCCCGGGGCGCAGGTGTCGGCGCATCGTGAAGGCGTCGAGCATCGCCTGGGTCGGGTGCTCATGGGCCCCGTCCCCGGCATTCACGATCGGCTGGTCGATCCAGCCGGCATGGGCCAGCAGGTGCGCCGCGCCGGAGGACCCGGAGCGGACCACGACGGCGTCGGCTCCCATGGCCTGCAGCGTGAGGGCGGTGTCCTTGAGCGTCTCCCCCTTGGAGATGCTCGAGCCCTTGGCCGAGAAGTTGATGACGTCGGCGGAGAGCCGCTTGGCCGCGGCCTCGAAGCTGATCCGGGTGCGGGTGGAGTCCTCGAAGAAGAGGTTCACGACGGTGGTGCCGACCAGTGTGGGCAGCTTCCGGATCGAGCGCGACTGGGTCTCGGCCATGTGCTCGGCGGTCGCGAGCACGGCGATCGCCTCGTCCCGGTCGAGGTCCGCGATGGAGATGAAGTGCCTCATGCCGTCCCCTCCGCGGGCTCTGTCCCGGGGCCTGGTTCGGCGCCAGGGCGGACGATGTCGACCGCGTCGACCCCGTCGGTCTCGGTCAGCTGGACGTGCACCCGTTCGCTGCGCGAGGTGGGGAGGTTCTTGCCGACGTGATCGGCGCGGATCGGGAGCTGCCGGTGACCGCGGTCCACCAGCACGGCGAGGCGCACGGCGGCGGGCCGGCCGATCGCCCCGAGGGCGTCGAGGGCCGCACGGATGGTGCGTCCGGAGTACAGCACGTCGTCGACGAGCACCACGGTGCGACCGTCGATGCCCTCTCGCGGGATGCGGGTGGGGCTCGGTGCCCGGGTGGGATTGTGCCGCAGGTCGTCGCGGTACATGGTGATGTCGAGGGACCCGGCGAGCTGGTCCAGCGGGCGGTCGTCGCCCTCGGCCCGCGCGATCTGGGCGGCGAGGCGCTCGGCGAGCGGCACTCCGCGATGCGGGATGCCGAGCAGCACGAGGTCATCGGCGCCGTGGCCGCTCTCGAGGATCTCGTGGGCGATCCGGGTCAGCGCCCGTCGGATCTCCTCGGCTCCGAGCACTCGCGAGTGCTCCGCCGGGGAATCGGCTGAGTGTCCGGCTGCTAATCCTGCAGGTGGTAGTACGTCGTGCATGGGGTTCTCCCTTCCACGCCTCACAGGACGTGTCGTTAAAGGGTGCAGATGCTCGTTCTCGAGCGAGGCCGAGCTTAGCCGCTCGGGCGTCGGCGGCGCGGGGGCGACCACCTGCCGGACGGCGGACGGCCGCACAGTCTCGGGGTCGTCCCTCGGCGTGTGCCGCGCCGTGCTCACCGGCCGCGCGGACCGCCGGGCCCGGAGCCGTCCCCGGGGCCCGGCAGCGGTCAGGACAGCAGGCCGCGCACGTCCGCCAGTCGCTGCAGGAGTCCGTTGACGAAGCGCGGGGAGTCATCCGTCGAGAGGACCTCCGCGATCTTCGTGTACTCGCCGATCAGCGTGCCCCGTGCGGTCTCCTCGGTGCCGTACAGCACCTCGGCGCTGCCCAGGCGCAGGATCGCGCGGTCCACCGCAGGCATGCGGTGCAGCGGCCAGTCCCGGGAATGGGTGGCCAGATCCTCGTCGATGTCCGCGGCGTTCGGCGCGTACAGCTCGACGAGAGCCCGCGCGGCCTCCGGCAGCGGGCTCTGGGCCGCCGTGCGGCGCAGTCGCTGGGCGAGGACGTCAAGCACGTCCTCCCGCTTCGCATCGGCCTCGAACAGCACGTCCAGGGCCCGGATGCGATCACGGGAGCGACGATGGAGCCGGTCAGTGCCCGCGGGCACCGTCCGTTCGAACTCGACCTCCGCGCCCTCCCTCGTGGGATGAGGGAGGCCGGTGCCCCGAGGAGCGGGGGAATCGGTCACTTCACGCGCTCGAGGTACTCGCCGCCACGGGTGTCGACCTTGACCTTGTCGCCCTGGTCCAGGAACAGCGGGACCTGGATCTCGCGGCCGGTCTCCAGGCGTGCGGGCTTGGTGCCGCCGCTGGAGCGGTCGCCCTGCAGGCCGGGCTCGGTGAACTCGATGGTCAGGACCACGGAGGCGGGCAGCTCGACGAAGAGCGCAGTGCCGTCGTGGAAGGCCACCACGACGTCCTGCCCCTCGATCATGAAGTCCTTGGCGTTGCCGACGGTCTCCTCGGTGAGGTTCGTCTGCTCCCAGTTGCTCGTGTCCATGAACACGTACATGTCGCCGTCGAGATAGGAGAACTGCATGTCGCGACGGTCCACGGTCGCGGTCTCCACCTTGAGGCCGGCGTTGAAGGTCTTGTCGACACCCTTGCCGGACAGGACGTTCTTGAGCTTGGTGCGCACGAAGGCCGGACCCTTGCCGGGCTTGACGTGCTGGAAATCGACCACGCTCCAGAGCTGCTTGTCCAGAACGAGGACCATCCCGTTCTTCAGATCGTTCGTCGTCGCCATGAATCTCCTCGGTAGTCGTCGGGGCGGGTCAAGGATAGCGCGCCGGATCGCTGCGGACCGGGGCGACGGACCCGCTCAGCGCTCGGACGTGAGGTCGATCATGCTCAGCAGTCGGGAGGCGAGCGGATGCGCGGCGCTCTCCTCGCGCCAGCCGCTCGTCTTCACCGCCCGCGAGACGGTCTGCTGGGTCACGCCCAGGCCCTCGGCGAGCCGGGCCTGGGTCGCCCCGGGGTCCTCCCGCAGCGCGCGGACGGCCTGCCACTGACCGCGATTGCGCGAGCGCACGATCCATCCGATCAGTCCCAGCACCGCCTCGGCGTCCTGGGCGGTCTCCCGGTGCCGGCCGTCGGCCGCCCGGACGTGGATCGGGACGCTGGTCGCCGACCGCTCCCGGCGTGCCGCCTGCACCGCCTCCTGGGCCGCGACGACGGCCGGCCCCTCGATCTCCCGGACCGAACCGGGCAGCGGGCTCCGGACCGCTCCGACACCCAGGCCGATCCGCCAGTCACCCTCTTCGCGAGCGCGCAGCACCGCGTCGAGCGCGGCGTCGGCCCGGGAGGCGAGCGCGAGCAGGTCGGGGCCGACGGTGCGCTCGGCGGGCAGGGCGAGGGTCACGCCCTCGAGTGCCTCGAGCATCGCAGGGACCGGATCGGTGCCGTCGCGCGAGGTGCGCACGGCGCCCCCGGCGAAGGAGAGGACGTACACGGGACTGCCACCACCTCGTCGCGACGCGGGCTGCGCGTCGCGGTCGCGATCACACGGAGTTCAGGGCGAATCCGCTGTCCACGAGAGTACAGCCGAAAGACGGTGATATCGCCATGACGCGTGCGAGCAGGGAGTTCAGAGGGCCGACGAGCCGACGAGTCGACGAACCGGACCAGTCCGTCCCTGACCGGAAGGGTCAGGCGAGCTCGATGAGCTCCTGGTACTCCTCGTTCCAGAGGTCCTCGACGGCATCGGGCATCATCAGCACCCGCTCCGGGGAGAGCGAGGCGACGGCGCCCGGGTCGTGGGAGACCAGGACCACGGCGCCCTCGAAGGCCGCGAGCGCCCCGAGGATCTCCTCGCGGCTGGCGGGGTCGAGGTTGTTCGTCGGCTCATCCAGCAGGAGGACGTTCGCGCTGGACACGACGAGTGTGGCCAGGGCCAGTCGCGTCTTCTCCCCGCCCGAGAGCACCCGGGTGGATTTGTGGACGTCGTCGCCGGTGAAGAGGAACGAGCCCAGGATCTTGCGGGCCTCGACCTCGGCGATCTCGTGGGCGGCGGTCATCATGTTCTCCAGCACGGTGCGCTCGAGGTCGAGGGTCTCGTGCTCCTGCGCGTAGTAGCCGATGCGCAGGCCGTGACCGGGCAGCAGGCCGCCGGTGTCCGGGGCGTCGACCCCGGCGAGGATCCGCAGCAGGGTGGTCTTGCCGGCGCCGTTCAGGCCCAGGATGACCACCTTCGAGCCGCGGTCGATCGCGAGGTCCACCCCGGTGAAGATCTCGAGGCTGCCGTAGGACTTCGAGAGGTCCTTCGCCATCAGCGGGGTCTTGCCGCAGGGGGCGGGCTTGGGGAAGCGCAGCGACGCCACCCGGTCCTGCTGACGCTCGCTCTCGAGGCCGTCGAGCATCCGCTCGGCGCGCTTGAGCATGTTCTGCGCGGCGACGGCCTTGGTGGCCTTGGCGCGCATCTTCTCAGCCTGGATGGTGAGGGTCGACGCCTTCTTCTCGGCGTTCATACGCTCGCGCTTGCGGCGCTTCTCGTCGTCCTCGCGCTGGCGCTGATAGAGCTTCCAGCCCATGTTGTAGATATCGATCTCGGCGCGGTTGGCATCGAGGTAGAAGACCTTGTTCACGACGGACTCCACGATCTGGACGTCGTGGCTGATGATGATCAGACCGCCTCGGTAGGCCAGGAGGTACTCGCGCAGCCACACGATCGAGTCGTGGTCGAGGTGGTTCGTGGGCTCGTCCAGGATCATGGTGGAGGCCTGGGAGAAGAGGATGCGGGCCAGCTCCACACGGCGGCGCTGGCCGCCCGAGAGGGTGCCCAGGCCCTGCTCGAGGATGCGGTTGGGCAGGCCCAGGTTCGAGGCCATCCGCTTGGCCTCGGCCTCGGCGGCGTACCCTCCCACGGCATCGAGCTCTGCCGAGAGCCGCGGGTAGCGGTTCATCGCCTTCTCCCGCTTGGCCTCGGTCAGGCTCATGTCCCCCATCTCCTCCTCGGCCCGGCGCAGCCGGCGCAGGATGTCGTCGAGGCCGCGGGCGGAGAGGATGCGGGTGATCACCGATTCGTCCTCGTCACCGGCGTGGGTGTCCTGGGGGAGGTAACCCAGCTCCCCGGTGACCTCGACCGAGCCCTCTGCGGGCTGGAGGGTGCCGGAGAGGACCTTCGTGAGCGTGGTCTTCCCGGCCCCGTTGCGGCCCACCAGGCCCACCCGGTCACCATCGGTGATCTGGAAGGAGACGTCGCTCATGAGCAGCCGGGCACCGACTCGGATGGCGAGGTCGTGCACGGTGATCACAGGATCAGACTCCTTGGTGGGGTGAGAGGGGGCGGCGGGACCGCGGACGCTGGTGGCCGTCATCGGACGCAGAGCGGTCCGGGGCCGGATCGAGTCTAGGTGCGCAGGCCCTCGTCGGCCTCGATTTTTCGGCGCACGGTGCGGTGAACCACAGTCCGCCGCGGCCCTGCGTGATCAGGCCCTCGCCGCCGACGGGAACCCTCACAAGTCCGTCACTCCTCGGGGAGCGTCCACGGCACCATCGCGGCGAGGTCGATGACATGCTGGTCCCAGCGGCCGCAGAGGCGGCCGGACGACGATGCGAGGAGGCTTCGTGATGCGCATAGGTGTGCCCCGGGAGATCAAGAACAACGAGAACCGGGTGGGGCTGACCGCAGCAGGAGTCCATGAGCTCGCAGTCCGCGGCCACGACGTGGTGGTCGAGGCGAGCGCGGGCCTGGGAGCGCGGATCAGCGATGACGACTACCGGGCGGCAGGTGCCCGGATCCTGGCCACGGCCGACGAGGTCTGGGAGCAGGCGGAGCTGATCGTCAAGGTCAAGGAGCCGCTCCCGGACGAGTACGGGCGGATGCGGCGCGGCCAGGTGCTGCTGACCTACCTGCACCTCGCCGCCGACAGAGCCCTCACGGAGGCGCTGCTCAGCTCGGGGGTGACGGCCGTCGCCTATGAGACGGTGCAGCTGCCGGACCGGTCGCTGCCCCTGCTCTCCCCCATGAGCATGATCGCCGGGCGCCTGGCGACCCAGGTCGCGGCGTATCACCTGATGTCCCCGCTGGGCGGCTCCGGCATGCTGATGGGCGGCGTCCCCGGGACCTCGGAGGCGGATGTGCTGATCCTCGGCGGCGGCGTCGTGGGCGAGCAGGCCGCGATGATGGCGCACGGCCTGCATGCGGACGTCACGGTCATGGACCTCAACGTCTCCCGCCTCGGGCAGATCGCGACCATGCACCACGGCGGCATCCTCACCCGCTACTCCACCACGCTCGACCTCACGGAGAAGATCCAGCAGGCCGACGTGGTCATCGGGTCCGTGCTGATCCCCGGCAAGAAGGCGCCGAAACTGGTGACCGACGAGATGGTCGCGTCAATGAAACCGGGTTCCGTGCTCGTGGATGTCGCGATCGACCAGGGCGGATGCTTCGAGAACTCGCATCCCACCACGCATGACGATCCGACGTTCGCCGTGCACGACACGGTGTTCTACTGCGTCGCGAACATGCCGGGCTCCGTGCCCGTCACCGCCACCTCGGCGCTGACGAATGCGACGCTCCCCTACGTGCTGAAGATCGCCGATGCCGGCTGGCGCGAGGCACTGCGCAGCGACGGTTCGCTCGCGAAGGGCCTGCACACGCACGAGGGAGCCCTCACGCATGCCGGGACGGGCGAGGCGCACGGCCTCGACGTCGCCTCCGCGGAGCAGATCATCGGCTGACCCGCCGCTCCCCCGGGGCGGGCTCCGGGCGGGAGCGGGCGCCGTGCAGGAGGCCGCACCCTGCGGGAGCCGACCCCCTGTGCGACGACGCCGGGCTCGCCCGAGATGGACATGTCCCGGGAGGAACGATGCGACGTATCGCATCGGTCCTCCCGGGACATCTCTCTGCCCGGCGGCTGCCGCGGCTGCCCGCTCGCCCTCCGGCGGGCACGCCACCGCAGCGGCCAGGGCCCTGAGGCCGGATCAGTCGATCAGAGGTTGAAGCCGATCGCACGCAGCTGCTCGCGACCGTCCTCGGTGATCTTCTCCATGCCCCACGGGGGCATCCACACCCAGTTGATGCGGTGCGTCTCGGTGATCGGGTCCAGCACCGCGAAGGTCTGGTCCTCGAGCATCTCCGTCAGAGGGCAGGCCGCGGAGGTCAGCGTCATGTCGATGACGGCATTGCCGTCCTCGACCGTCACGCCGTAGATGAGTCCGAGGTCGACGACGTTGATCCCGAGCTCGGGGTCGATCACGTCCTTCAGGGCCTCGAGGACGTCCTCGGAGCTGACGGTCGCCGACGGGGTCTTCTGGTCGGTCATGGGGTCCTCCCGATGAGGTGCGGGTCGAGGTGTCGGCCCACGGGTGAGTTGGTGCCGGCCCGGCCCGGGATCTCTCCCGGGCCGGGCCGGCAGGAGGTCAGCTGCCGGAGCCGACGAGGTAGCGGTCGTAGCCCTCGTTCTCGAGGCGCTCGGCCAGCTCGGGGCCGCCCTGCTCCGCGATCTGGCCGTTGACGAAGACGTGGACGAAGTCCGGCTTCACATACTGCAGGATGCGGGTGTAGTGCGTGATCAGCATGATGCCGACCTCTGTCTCCTCCTTGGCGCGGTTCACGCCTTCGGAGACGATGCGCAGCGCGTCGACGTCGAGACCGGAGTCAGTCTCGTCGAGGATCGCGATGCCCGGCTTGAGCAGCTGCATCTGGAGGATCTCGTGGCGCTTCTTCTCGCCGCCGGAGAAGCCCTCGTTGACGTTGCGCTCGGCGAAGACCGGGTCCATGCGAAGGTCGGTCATCGCGCCCTTGACGTCCTTGACCCAGGTGCGCAGGGCAGGGGCCTGGCCGTCGACCGCGGTCTTCGCGGTGCGCAGGAAGTTCGACACCGTGACACCAGGGACCTCGACCGGGTACTGCATGGCGAGGAAGAGCCCGGCGCGTGCACGCTCGTCGATGCTCATCTCCAGGACGTCCTCGCCGTCGAGCGTGAGCTCGCCCTGCGTGATCTGGTACTTGGGGTGACCGGCGATCGCGTAGGCGAGGGTGGACTTGCCGGAGCCGTTGGGCCCCATGATCGCGTGGGTCTCGCCGGACTTGATGGTGAGGTCGACACCCTTGAGGATCTCCTTGGTGCCTTCAGGGGTCTCGACGGTGGCGTGGAGGTTCTTGATCTCCAGGATCGACATGGGCTGTTCTCCTTGACCAGTGGTACTGGTGGATTCGTGGGTGATGGGTACGGGCGCCGACGGACGGTGCCCGGAGTGTTCAGGTGGCGGGTGCCGCGGTCGGATCCACGAGGATCTCGCCGCTGCTCTCGTCGATGCGCACGGGGAAGACCCGCACGGGGAGGACCGCCGGAAGCTGCAGAGGACGGCCTGTGACCAGGTCGAACTGGCTGCCGTGCTTCCAGCACTCGATGGTGCATCCCTCGACGTCGCCATCGCTCAGCGCGATCTCGTCGTGCGAGCAGATGTCCTCGAGGGCGTGGACGCCGCCGTCCTCGGCGCGCACCACGGCGATCTCGACGCCGCCGGCGACGACGTCGATCGCCTCGCCGGGGGCGAGGGAGTCCAGGGTGGCGACGGGGACGAAGGCGTCCGACATCAGTTCATGCTCCGGGCGAGCTCGGACTCGATGGACGCGGTCAGGTGCTCCCGGATCTCCGGGACGTCGATCCGCTGGATCAGCTCGGCGAAGAAGCCGCGCACGACCAGGCGACGGGCCTCGAGCTCGGGGATCCCGCGGGCGCGCAGGTAGAAGAGCTGCTCGTCGTCGAAGCGACCGGTGGCGGCGGCGTGGCCAGCCCCCTCGATCTCCCCGGTCTCGATCTCCAGGTTCGGCACCGAGTCGGCGCGTGCACCCTCGGTGAGGACCAGGTTGCGGTTGAGCTCATAGGTGTTGGTGCCCTCGGCCTCCTTGCGGATCAGCACGTCGCCGACCCACACGGAGCGTGCCTTCTTCCCCTGCAGCGCGCCCTTGTAGGCCACGTTGGAGGTGCAGTTCGGAGCCGCATGGTCCACGAACAGGCGGTGCTCGAGGAACTGGTCCTCGTCGGAGAAGTACAGCCCGATGTTCTCGAGCTCGCCGCCGGGGGCCGCGAACTCACCGATCGCGTTGACGCGCACGGCGCTGCCGCCGAGCGAGACCACGATGTGCTTGATCTTCGCGTCACGACCCACGCGGGCGTGGTGCGTGGAGATGTGCAGCGCGTCGTCATCCCAGTCCTGCAGGGTGATGACGGTCATCTGCGAGTTGTCGCCGACGACCATCTCCACGTTCTGCGCGTACTGCGCGGAACCGGTGTGGTTCAGCACGAAGGTCGCCGAGGACGACTCCTTCGTCTCGAGCACGATGTGGGCGTTGCCGCGGCGGTCTGCGCCGTTGCCGTGCACCAGGACCTGGAACGGGGTCTCCAGCGCCGCATTCTTCGGCGCGACCAGGTGGAGAGCCTGCTCGGTGCGTGCGGAGGCGACCGCCGTGGGGAGGTCCTCGGGCACCAGCACGGTGCCACGGGGCGCCTCGCCCGGGGCGAGGGTGGCGACGTCGGGCGCGCCCTCGGGGACGGTGACGTCGTAGGTGAGTGCCGGATCGCCCTCGCGGTCGTCGGTCGCGGCGTCCTCGAACAGCGGCGCGAACCGGCGCAGCGGGGTGAAGCGCCACTCCTCGATGTCGCTCTTCGGGCGGGGATGGTCTCCCAGCTCGAACGAGCGCCTGCGGGCACCGCGGTTCAGCGCGGCGCGGGCCGGGGAGCTCTCCCCCGGAAGGGCGAGCGCCTCGTCCTCGAGCTCGGGCGCAGCGGCGGTGTCCGCCCCGTCGAGCGCGGTCTGGGCGGCGACGGGTGCCGCGCCGGCGGCGTGGCCGACGTTCTCATTGGCCGTGGGGTCACCCACGGTCTCGGCACCCTTGAGGTCTGCGGTGGTCATCAACCGACTGCTCCTTCCATCTGCAGCTCGATCAGGCGGTTCAGTTCGAGGGCGTACTCCATGGGGAGCTCGCGCGCGATGGGCTCGATGAACCCGCGCACGATCATCGCCATCGCCTCGGTCTCCGTCATGCCGCGGCTCATCAGGTAGAAGAGCTGCTCCTCGGAGACCTTGGAGACGGTGGCCTCGTGGCCCATCTGGACGTCGTCGACGCGCACGTCGACGTAGGGGTAGGTGTCCGTGCGCGAGATCTGGTCCACCAGCAGCGCATCGCACAGCACGGTGGATGCCGAGTGCTCGGCACCGGGCATGACCTGGACCAGGCCGCGGTACGAGGTACGACCACCGCCGCGGGAGACCGACTTGGAGACGATCGAGCTCGTGGTGTGCGGAGCCATGTGGACCATCTTGGAGCCGGTGTCCTGCTGCTGGCCCTCGCCGGCGAAGGCGATGGACAGGGTCTCGCCGCGGGCGTGCTCGCCCATCAGCCAGACGGCGGGGTACTTCATGGTGACCTTCGAGCCGATGTTGCCGTCGACCCACTCCATGGAGCCGCCCTGCTCGACCGTGGTGCGCTTGGTGACCAGGTTGTACACGTTGTTCGACCAGTTCTGGATGGTCGTGTAGCGGACCTTGGCGTCCTTCTTCACGACGATCTCGACGACGGCCGAGTGCAGCGAGTCCGACTTGTAGATCGGCGCCGTGCAGCCCTCGACGTAGTGCACCGAGGAGCCCTCGTCGGCGATGATCAGGGTGCGCTCGAACTGGCCCATGTTCTCGGTGTTGATCCGGAAGTAGGCCTGCAGCGGGATCTCCACGTGAACGCCCTTGGGGACGTACACGAAGGAGCCGCCGGACCAGACCGCCGTGTTCAGTGCGGAGAAGGTGTTGTCCCCCGAGGGGATGACGGTGCCGAAGTACTCCTTGAACAGCTCCGGGTACTCCTTGAGCGCGGAGTCGGTGTCCAGGAAGACGACGCCCTGCTCCTCCAGGTCCTCGCGGATCTGGTGGTAGACGACCTCGGACTCGTACTGGGCGGCGACACCGGCGACGAGACGCTGCTTCTCGGCCTCGGGGATGCCGAGGCGGTCGTAGGTCTCCTTGATGTCCGCGGGCAGGTCCTCCCAGGAGGTGGCCTGCTTCTCGGTGGAGCGCACGAAGTACTTGATGTGGTCGAACGCGATGCCGGACAGATCCGGGCCCCAGGTGGGCAGCGGCTTCTTGTAGAAGAGCTTGAGGGCCTTGAGGCGGCGCTCGAGCATCCACTCCGGCTCGTCCTTGCGGGCGGAGATGTCGCGCACGACCTCTTCGCTCAGGCCTCGGCGAGCGCTGGCGCCGGCTGAGTCCTCGTCGTGCCATCCGTAGGCGTACTGGCCCACGGAGTCGATGATCTCGTCCTGTGTCAGCTTTTCTGGTGCTGTCGTCATGGTGTCCTTCCCTCGGTGAGCGGAATGTGGGTCGTGCAGGCATGGGCGCCCTGCGCCAGGGTGGCGAGGCGCTGGACCGGGGCTCCGACGATGCGGGAGATGACGCGGGTCTCGGCCTCGCACAGCTCGGGATGATCTGTGGCGACGTCGAGGACCGGGCAGCGTCCGTGGCACAGCTGCGCCGTCACGAGCGTACGGGGGATGGATCCCGATCGCGTGCTCGGAGTGGGCAGCGGGACGTGCAGCGGACGCACCGTGGTGGCGTACCCACGAGATGTGAGCAGCTCAGCGAGCAGCTCGACCTTGCGGACGAGGGTCACCGTCTCCCCCGCCGCCTCGCGGCCGGCGACCACCTGGGCGAGCTTCCCCTCCCAGTCGGCGACCCGTCGGTCGGCGAGGCGGCTCACCGCCTCGTCACCTCCGAGCCGGGCGAGCTCGGCGACAGCCATCGCCGCGAGCTCGTCGTACCCGCCCGTGTAGCCCTCGTGGGCGAACTTCGTGAGCACGAAGGCCTTGCTCGGGCGGCCGCGTCCGCGGTGCGCGACCGGCATGTCGTGCTCGGCGATGACCTCGTCGGCCTCGAGTGCCGCGAGGTGGCGACGCACGGCCGCGCTCGTGAGACCGAAGCGCTCCGCCAGCTGGCGGGCGGTGATCGGTCCGTGCGCAGAGATCGCCTCGACGAGTCGGTCCCGCGTGGCATGCGGGCCGGCCGGATCCAGATCCGAGACTGTCATCGGTGCATCACCCTCTCCCATCGACCTGAATTCATTTTACAACAGATGGCTTGCCAAATACCGGTCGAGGTGGTGTGCCGCACGGCACCAAGGGTCCCCTAACCTGCGAAATCACCCCGGGACCGGCCTGTCCGCCCGCTCACTCCGCCGCACTTCCGGTCCACGTCGACCCACCCAGGTCGACCACCTCTTCCATTTGCTATCACTTTCAACTACTCTCGGATCATCCAGGACACATGCTCCTCGGGAGCGAGGAAGGAATCTTATGACCACGCAGGACAGCACCACCGACCGCGAGGACACCGCCGCGAAAGGCTCCGCAGGCCACTCCGCGGAGCACTCGACCGAGGGGTCCTACGTGCACAAGGGGAAGCCCTTCGACCGCGACATGTCCTACATCTCCGACCGGATCACGCGGGACGGCAGCGACGGCTGGGCGGTCGAGCCCGGCCGCTACCGCCTCATCGCGGCCCGCGCGTGCCCCTGGGCGAACCGGACCCTGATCTCCCGCCGCCTGCTCGGCCTCGAGGAGGCCCTCTCGGTCGGGATGCCCGGCCCCACCCATGACAAGCGCTCCTGGACCTTCGATCTCGACGAGGGCGGGGTCGACCCCGTGCTCGGCTACGAACGCCTCCAGCAGGCCTACTTCGCCCGCTTCCCCGACTACCCGCGCGGCATCACGGTCCCTGCCCTCGTCGACATCCCCTCGAAGGCCGTCGTGACGAACGACTTCCAGCGCATCACGCTGGACTTCGCGACGCAGTGGGCGGATCTGCACCGAGAGGGCGCCCCTGACCTCTACCCCGAGGCGCAGCGCGAGGAGATCGACTCGCTGAACTCGTGGATGCTCCACACGGTCAACAACGGCGTCTACAAGGTCGGTTTCGCCGGCAGCCAGGAGGACTACGAGAGGGAGTTCGGCGAGCTCTGGTCCGCCCTCGACGAGCTCGAGGAGCGGCTCTCCCGCAGCCGGTATCTGATGGGTCCCTCGATCACCGAGGCCGATGTGCGCCTCTTCCCCACCCTGATCCGCTTCGACGCCGTCTATCACGGTCACTTCAAGGCGAACCGGCAGACGCTCGCATCGATGCCGAACCTCTGGAACTACACCAAGGACCTGTTCCAGACCCCCGGCTTCGGCGACACCGTCGACTTCCAGCAGATCAAGGAGCACTACTACGTGGTGCACATCGACATCAACCCCACCCAGGTGGTGCCGCTCGGCCCGGACCTGGCGCCCCTGCTGGATGCGCACGACCGTGACCGCTTCCCCACGAACACCTGGGGAGATGGGGGCACCGCTCCCCTGGCCCCGCTCGCGGCCGAGGTCGTGGACCCCTCCCACACCCCGCTGCACGTCGTCGGTCGCTAAACCCAGCCGGTGCTGAGCGGTCGCCCATCTCGCACCGCTCACGCCAGCCACGCCACGCGCCCCACCACCGGTCCCGGTGGTGGGGCGCCGTGCTGTCCGGCGGGCGCGGCGCGACACCCAGGAGGTCGCGCCTACGATGGGGTCGCCATGACAGACGACATCACCGCTCCTGCGAGCACTCCCCCGGCGGCGCTGCGCATCGAGGACCTCACGCACTCCTACGGTCCGGTCCGCGCCCTCGACGGCCTCACGCTCACTGCGCTCCGCGGTCAGGTGACCGCGCTGCTGGGCCCCAACGGGGCGGGCAAGACCACCGCCGTCTCCTGCGCGACCGGGCTGCTGCGGGCGAGCGGCGGCGCCGTGGAGGTGCTCGGACGGGACCCGTGGAACGCCGGTCCCGAGCACCGGGCGCGGGTCGGCGTGATGATCCAGGACGGCGGCCTGGCCTCCGGCTCCCGGGCGATGCAGCTGCTGCGCTACGGCGCGAGCCTGCATGCGGACCCGCTCGACGTGGACCAGGTCGCCGAGCACCTCGGCATCGACGACTTCGCCGGCACCCTCGTGCGTCGCCTCTCCGGCGGTCAGCGTCAGCGCCTGGCGCTCGCGCTCGCCATCGTGGGGCGCCCCGAGCTGATCTTCCTGGACGAGCCGACGGCCGGGATGGACCCCGCCATCCGGCGGCGGGTACGCCACCTCATCCGCTCCCTCGCGGACACCGGCAGCGCCGTGGTGCTGACCACGCACATGATGGACGACGTGGTCGGCCTCGCCGATGCGGTGTGCGTCATCGCCGGCGGCCGCACGGTCGCCTCCGGCTCGGTCCAGGACGTCATCACCGCTCATCGTGAGCATGAGGGAGTCGTCTCCGTGAGGGCGGTCGCCCACGGCGTGGATCCTGCCGCCGTCCCCGCCCTGGAAGCGGACCTGGCCGCTGCGGCCGCACGCCACGGCGCCCGCCTCGAGATCACCGGCGCCGGTGCCGCGGACCTCGAAGCGGTGCTGCTGGACCTCATGGCCCCGCAGCGTGCCGCCGCACAGGGCCAGGACGCCGGCGCACATCGCCGGGAACCCGGCACACAGGTCCAGGACGCCGCCGAGCAGGAAGGAACGTTGCGATGAGTACGACCTCGCCCGAGCAGGGAGCCACCGCGCCCGCTCCCGCCGACCTGGCCCCTCCCACCGCTCCGGACCGTCCCTCCGCCCGCCGACCGGAGCCGGCCCCCGCCCCGCGGATCCGCCGCATCCTCGCCCACACCGTCCTCGAGGCCCGCATCCTGCTCTCCAACGGCGAGCAGCTGCTCGTGGCGATCGCGCTGCCCGCCATGGTGCTGATCGGCCTGCGGCTGCTGCCGATCGGCCGCCTCGAGGGGGCACAGCCCATCGAGACCGCGCTCGCCGCGACCCTGGGCACCGCGCTGATCTCGACGTCCTTCACCTCCCAGGCGATCCAGACCGGCTTCGACCGTCGCAACGGGGTGCTGCGCTGGGTGGCGACCACTCCGCTGGGGCGCGACGGCTATCTGGCGGGCAAGATCCTCGCCACGCTGCTGGTGCACGTCGTCCAGGTGCTCGTGCTGGGTCTGCTGGGGGTGATCCTGGGGTGGCGACCGAATCTCCTCGAGCTGCTCGCCGTGGTCCCGGTGTGGCTCCTGGGCACCATCGCCTTCGGATCGCTCGGGCTGCTGGTCGCCGGGCTCCTGCGCACCGAAGCCGTGCTCGCCGTCTCCAACCTCGTGTTCGTGATCCTGGTCGCCGCCGGCGGCATCGCCTTCCCCACCTCGAGCTATCCGCGGCTGCTGCACAGCCTGGTCGATCTGCTGCCCTCCGGGGCGCTCGGCGAGCTCCTGCGAGCCTGCCTCGCCGGCGGCGACGTCACCGGCGGATCGATCATCGTGCTCGTGCTCTGGGCCGCCGGGGGCAGCCTCGCGGTGGCGCGATGGTTCCGCTGGACCTCGGTCTGAGAGCCGCACGACCACCGCGGGGAGCGCGCGGCGTGCCGTCGATGACGCCTCCGCGCCCCGGCATGCGGACGTTCCTCCGCCCACAGATGTGAAAGGGATCGCCGCGATCACCGGAACCCCAGGCGAAGTTCCTACACTCGGAGCCATGAACGATTCTCCGTCCGTCGCCGACGAGCAGACGGCCCCCTCCCCCCGGATAGAGCGCGTCGGGCGGATGTCGCTGTCCGGAGAACGCACCCTCGGGCTCTCAGCCACCGCCCGCGCGCGGATCGCGGCAGTCGTGTTCTGGGGGAACCTCATCTGCCAGATCGGGATCATCGTCTCCGGCGGCGTGGTGCGGCTGACCAGCAGCGGGCTGGGCTGCTCGACCTGGCCGAACTGCGAGCCCGGCCAGTTCACCCCCGAGCTCACGATGGAATCAGGGATCCATCCCTTCATCGAGTTCGGCAACCGCACGCTCACCGGGGTGCTCGGCATCTTCGCCGCGGCGCTGCTGCTGATCGCCCTGCTGTGGCTGCGGCACAAGGGTCGCGGCATGCGGTGGCTCGCCCTCACCCCGCTGGCCGGTACGGCGCTGCAGGCGATCGTCGGCATGGTGGTCGTCAAGGCGGACCTCCACCCGGGTGTCGTCAGCCCGCACTTCCTCATCTCGCCCATCCTGGTGGCCCTGTCCACGCTGCTCCTGTACCGGCTGTACGACGGCGACGCCCCGCGCAGGCGCTCCGTCGTGCCGACCGCGATGCACTGGATGAGCTGGGCGCTGGGCGTCATCGGCTTCGCGATCCTCGTGCTCGGCACCCTGGTCACCGGCACCGGGCCGCACTCGGGCGACGACGTCCATCCCGAGCGGCTCCCCTTCGATCCCCGCACGATCTCGTGGCTGCACGCCGACGCCGTGATGCTGTTCGGCGGCCTCCTCGTCGGTCTGCTCATCGCCCTGCACCTGATCGGTGCCCAGCGCCCCGCCCGACGGGCCGCCTGGGGGCTCGTCAGCATCACCGCGATCCAGGCCCTGATCGGCTACACGCAGTACTTCACGGGCCTGCCCGAGCTGCTCGTCGGCCTCCACATGCTCGGTGCCGGCCTGTTCGCCGCCGGCATCGCCTGGGTGGCCGTCTCCCTGTACACCTGGGACTCCCCCAGCCCTGACCTCCATGGATCGGTGCCCGCCGAGGCCACCGTCGGATCCGACACGACCACTGCTCCCGGGAGGAGCGCACGATGATCCTGGGACGACGCCGCCGCGCCGCGAACCCCGACCTGCCCACTCTCGACCAGGCCCGGCCTGCCGGCGAGTTCGTCGCCTCGGTGCTCTCGCACCTGCGGGAGGTGGTCGACGTCGGCTGGAACCTCCTGGAGGTCGACGCCGAGGCCCATCGCCTGATCCGCGAGGCCGGGGCGACGAGCTGCTACATCGACTACCACCCGGTGTTCGGGGCCTCCCCGTTCGGCTACGTCATCTGCACCTCGGTCAACGAGGGCGTGCTGCACGGCCGTCCTCATGATCGTGTGCTCGCCGACGGCGACCTGCTCTCCCTCGACTTCGCGGTCGAGGTCGAGGGATGGGTCGCCGATTCCTGCCTCTCGATCACCGTGGGCACGCCGCGCCCCGAGGACCAGCAGCTGATCCGCGACACCGAGCAGGTGATGTGGGCCGGGATCGACCAGGTGCGGGCCGGGGCCACGGTGGGCGACATCGGGCACGCGGTGATGAACCAGGCGCATTCCCTGGGGTACCTGATCAACGACCGCTTCGGCGGGCACGGCGTGGGCCGGACCATGCACGAGGCACCGTTCGTCCCGAACCACGGCACCCCCGGCGGCGGCGCCGAGCTCGTGGCCGGTCAGCTCATCACGGTCGAGCCCTTCCTGATCCCCACCACCGCCGATCTGGTCGTGGATGAGACCGACGGCTGGACGCAGCTGGCCGTCGACGGCTCGCGCGGTGCGCATGCCGAGCACACGCTGCAGGTGACCGACGGCGACCCGATCATCCTCACCGCACGGTCCGACGATCCCTCGCCGCGGAGCTCCCAGGTCTGAGGCCCTACTGCAGGATCGCGTCGATGGCCCGGGAGATCCCGGCCGCGTCCAGCCCCTGATCGGCCAGGATCGCGCCGCGCTTGGCCTGCGGGATGAACACCTGGGCCACGCCGAGGGTCCGCACCGGGGGCGTCGGAGCGCTCACCGTGGCTCGTTCCCCGAGGGCCTGGGCGATCGCCGTCCCGATGCCTCGCGACCCGACGCCGTCCTCGAGCGTCACGACCGCCCGCGCCCGGGCGGCGAGGTCCAGCAGCGGCGGCGCGATCGGCAGCGCGCGCATAGGATCCAGCACCACGATGTTGCGTGAGCCGTCGTCAGCGCGGGCGGCCTCCACGGCCCGATCGGCCAGAGCACCGATGCTGAGGACCAGGACGTCGATCGGAGCTTCGACGTCCCCGGCGAGGACGTCCCCGGCGGGAACGGCGACGAGGGCCGGGACCTCGGGCGGGCAGGCGCCCTTGGGATAGCGCACCAGCGAGGGGCCCTCGACGGCCACGGCTGAGGCGACCGCCGCATCCAGACGGGCGGCGTCGCGGGGGGCCCACACCTGCAGCCCAGGGATCTGCGCCGCCACGGAGAGATCCCAGATGCCGTGATGGCTGGGTCCGTCGTCACCGGTCACGCCAGCGCGATCCAGGGTGATCGTGACGTCCTCCCCATGGAGGGCGACATCCAGCAGCAGCTGATCGAAGGCGCGGTTCAGGAAGGTCGCATACAGGCCGACGATGGGCTTCGCCCCGCCCCGGGAGAGGCCGGAGGCCGTGTCCAGCGCGAGCTGCTCCGCGATGCCGACGTCGATCACGCGCGAGGGCATCTCGCGCTGCAGCGGAGTCAGTCCCACCGGGTCGACCATCGCCGCGCTGAGGGCGACCACCCGGTCATCGGCGCGAGCCGCGTCGAGGATCGCAGCGCCGACGCGGGCGGTCCACGTCTCCGCAGTCTCCGCGCGCACGGGAGCATCACCGGGCAGCACGACATCCGGCTCACGGGCCGGTTCCAGCTCGAACGGACCGGTCGCGTGCCAATGGTCGGTCGCATCGTCCTCGGCGCGGGCGAAGCCCGCTCCCTTGCGCGTCACCACGTGCAGCACGACTCCGGCCAGGGAGGGGTCCTCAGCGGCCTCGCGGGCGAGCTCGAGGGCCTGCGCCAGGGCCACGTGGTCATGGCCGTCGACCGGGCCGAGGTAGGTCAGGCCGAGAGAGGTGAACACATCGGCGCCCGCGGTGACGACGCCCTCGCGCAGCGCCTCCAGATGGTGGGCGAGGCCGCCGACGGTCGGGGCATAAGAGCGGGTGTTGTCGTTGAGCACCACGATGGTGCGGGAACCGGTGTCGGAGGCGAGCACGTTGAGCGCTTCGAGACCGACGCCGCCGGTCAGGGCGCCGTCACCGATCACGGCGACGGAGACGCCCTCCTCGCCGGCGAGGCGGTGCGCCCGGTCGATGCCGTGGGCCCAGGCGATGGAGCCCGAGGCATGGGAGTTCTCGACCACGTCGTGCGCAGATTCCCCGCGGTCTGGATAGCCGGACACTCCCCCGGCGGTGCGGAGCCCGGGGAGTTCGGCGCGCCCGGTGAGCATCTTGTGGACGTAGGCCTGGTGGCCGGTGTCGAAGACGATGGCCTCGTGCGGAGAATGGATCTCGCGGTGCAGGGCGATGGTCAGTTCGACGACGCCGAGGTTCGGTCCCAGATGACCCCCGCTGTGCGAGGTGATCTCCACCAGCCGTCGCCGCAGGGTGCGGGCGAGGCCCGGAAGGGCCGTGGCCGGCAGGGCGCGCAGGTCCGCGGGGCTCGCCGGGATCTCCACGGCGCGAGGGCCGGCCGTCTCCGCGGAAGGGAGTGCGGAGGGGAGGGCAACGGCTTCCTGCACGGGATGCTCTCGGGTCGTCGACACGGGCGATCCTCCATCGGCCTGGGGACGGGACTCGACCAGCGTACGTCGTCCTGACCTGTACAGACGGGAGGCATGGTCACATCTGTGCACATCTTCACCGGGGATTCACGGGCCGGGTCGACGGTGTGCATCACGGTGCACAGACCTCGCGCAATCGTGCATTCCGTGGCCTCCCGTGGCACTCGTCGGCCGACGGACACCCGCCAGAGGACGGACGCACACCACTGGGCGGGTCCTCCCCTGGCTGTCGTCGCCCTCTCAGCGCCGCTGCAGGATCACTGACCCGTACTCCCTCGTCGTCACGAGCAGCGAGTCCTCGCCGACGGCGCTGATGTCCTCGACGTGGGCGTCGGCCATCGCTGTAGCCAGCTCGCCGGAGCGCTCCCCGGTGCGGGCATCGACCATGTACTCCCGATCGGTGCCCGGGAGGAACAGCTTCCCGTCGACGGCGACGGCCGAGTTCAGCCAGAGCGGCTGAGTCTCGTCAGCTGTCTCGTCGATCGTCCACAGCTCCTCCCCGGTGGCCGCGTCGAGGGCCGTGACCACCTGCGGTGCGGTGTGCACGAGAACGACATCACCGAGAACCCGCAGGTATCGGTCGACGCTGCTGCCGGCGAAGTCACCTCCGGTGTCGGCGGCCGGGGCTTCCCAGAGCTGCTTGCCCTGAGCATCGAGCATCCTCAGGGTCACGGCGGACGATCCGTGCTCCGGATCATCCGAGGACGGCTCGAACTCTCCGAGCTCGGCCACCAGCACCCCTGAGGCGTCCCCGGGCATCCCGCTCACGCCGGAGACGAACGCGATCCGGTCCCCGGGATCGCCGTACGACCACAGCGGTTCGCCGGTGTCCATGCTGAACGCCTCGACCGGCACCTGGCCGGACGGGAAGTCGGTGCCCGACTGCCCCAGGGAGAAGGCGCTGCCGGAACCGCCGACGAAGGAGGTCGTGTAGGTGAGGAAGAACCCTCCCTGCAGGGTCACGAGGGGCTGGGGGCGAAACCGGTCCAGGCCGTCGCCGGTCTCGTGGTCCAGCGCCGGCAGGGAACGGCTGAAGCCCTGGGACAGCTCAGGAACGGTGACCTGCTGGATGGCGCGCTCACCGACCTCCTGGTCCTCGTCGTCGCCCATCGGATTCCAGCTCTCGGTGCCGACCACCAAGCCGGCGTCGGTGCTGCCCGCGCCATAGCCGGGGAATCCTTCGAACCGCTGACACCCCTGTCTCGCACCGGTTCCCGCGTCGAGACTGAGCAGGTCCGTCCACCGGTCCCCCTCGAAAAAGCCGCCGCGCACGATCCGGTTGGCGAGGATCAGGTGGTCACCGTGCTCGTACACCGCCGCGTCTCGGCCTGTGTCCAGATTCCAGTTCCACGCGGGAGCTCCGGTGGAGGGATCGATCGCGGCGATCCGGTGCAGCCCCCCTTCCCCGCGAACATCCATCCGGATCAGCCCGCCCTGAGCGTCCGCGCCGACCTCGACGCTCTCGCCCTCCTCGGAGGAGAGCCGTGCGCTGCCGGGGATCTCCCTCACCGGTTCGTAGCCGAGCTGCCGAGCCAATTCCTCGACGTGGGCGCGATGGTCGTCCAGATCGAGCTCCTCGTCTGGCTCGTGCGTGGCCTCACCCCAGCTCGAGCTCAGAGAGTCGACGCTCTGCGCGTCCCCCTGGGACAGCCCGCGCCCGCAGTCGATACCGGTGGAGTCCCATGCCCTCGCGACCCATTCCGGTCGAGCGGCACCGAGGACCAGGCCGGCCACCATGAGCGCACCTGCCGCGCCGGCTGCCCACGGCGCCCACGGCCGCCGGGAAGTGGTCGGTGCGGCTGAGTCTCCCGGTGCCTCGTCAGCAGTGCCCGTGCTCTCGCTGTTCCCTGTCATCGCGCGCCATCGTAGCGTCCGGTGGCTCGTCGCCGAGGGTTCTCGCTGCCATCAGCCGATCAGCCGACCGGCTGCATCTGCCTCTCAGCGCCCGCCCGCCGGCCATCCCCGTGAACGCCAGATCGCCCCACCCAGCAACGCTGAGTGGGGCGATCTGCTCGACTGCTGCGACGTCACGGCACGTGATCGTGCCGGCGCCAGAGCCGGTCTCTACCGGGGCGTCCTCACTTGCTGACGAGCTGGCGCAGCACGTACTGCAGGATGCCGCCGTTGCGGAAGTACTCCGCCTCACCGGGGGTGTCGATGCGCAGGACCGCGTCGAACTCCACCGTGGTGCCGTCCTCCTTCGAGGCGACGACCGTGACCGTCTTCGGGGTGGTGCCCTCGTTCAGGGCGGTCACGCCCGTCACGGCGAAGGTCTCGGTGCCGTTCAGGCCGAGCGACGCGGCGGACTCGCCGGCCGGGTACTGCAGGGGCAGCACGCCCATGCCGATGAGGTTCGAGCGGTGGATGCGCTCGTAGCTCTCGGCGATGACGACCTGGACGCCGAGGAGCTTGGTGCCCTTGGCCGCCCAGTCGCGGGAGGATCCGGTGCCGTACTCCTTGCCGGCCAGGACGACCAGCGGGATGTCCTGGGCCGCATAGGCCTGGGCCGCGTCGTAGATGAACTCCTGCTCGCCGGTCAGCAGGTTCTTGGTGTACCCGCCCTCGACGCCGTCGAGCAGCTCGTTCTTGATGCGGATGTTCGCGAAGGTGCCACGGATCATGATCTCGTGGTTGCCGCGCCGCGAACCGTAGGAGTTGAAGTCCTTGCGGGCCACGCCGTTCTCCTGCAGGTAGCGACCGGCCGGGGAGTCCAGCTTGATCGCGCCGGCGGGCGAGATGTGGTCGGTCGTGGTCGAGTCGCCGACCTTGACCAGCACGCGCGCGCCCTCGACGTCCTGGACGGGCTCCGGGGTCAGGCCCATGCCCTCGAAGTACGGGGGCTTGCGCACGTAGGTGGACTCGCCGTCCCAGGCGAAGGTGGCGCCCTCGGGGGTATCGAGCCCCCTCCAGCGCTCGTCACCGGTGAAGACGTCCTGGTAGTCCTCGGTGAACATCTCCTGGGAGATGGACTCGGCGATGACCTTCTCGACCTCGGTCGGGCTGGGCCACAGGTCGCGGAGGTAGACCTCGTTGCCATCCTTGTCGGTGCCCAGGGAATCGTTCTCGAAGTCGAAGTCCATGGTGCCGGCGAGGGCGTAGGCGATGACCAGCGGCGGGGAGGCCAGGTAGTTCATCTTCACGTCGGGGTTGATGCGGCCCTCGAAGTTGCGGTTGCCCGAGAGCACCGCGGTGACGGCCAGATCCTTCTCGGCGATCGCGTCGGAGACCTCCGGGTCGAGGGGACCGGAGTTGCCGATGCAGGTGGTGCAGCCGTAGCCGACCAGGTGGAATCCGAGCTCCTCCAGGGCGGGCCACAGGCCGGCCTTGGTGTAGTAGTTCGTCACGACCTGGGACCCGGGTGCCATGGAGGTCTTGACCCACGGCTTCGAGGTGAGGCCACGATCGGCGGCATTGCGGGCCAGCAGGCCGGCCGCCATCATCACCGACGGGTTCGAGGTGTTGGTGCAGGACGTGATCGAGGCGATCGAGACGATGCCGTGGTCGATCGAGTAGTCCGTGCCGGCGACCTGGACCGGGTTGGAGGCCCGACCGGTGACATGCTGGTGCGTCGGAGCCTTGCCTCCGGACTCGTTGTCCGAGTCGGGGGTGGCCGGATCGGACGCGGGGAAGGACCCGTCGCCGTTCGCGACCGTCGGGTGCCCGGTGGCGTAGGACGGCAGGACCTCGCGGAAGGACTCCTTGGCCTCGGCGAGCACGATGCGGTCCTGGGGACGCTTCGGGCCGGCGATCGAGGGCACCACGGTGGACAGATCCAGCTCGAGGTACTCCGAGTACACGGCCTCCGTGGAGGGGTCGTGCCACAGGCCCTGGCGCTTGGCGTAGTCCTCGACCAGGGCGAGCTGCTCCTCCGAGCGGCCGGTCAGGCGCATGTAGTCGACGGTCACGTCGTCGATCGGGAAGATCGCGCAGGTGGAGCCGAACTCGGGGCTCATGTTGCCGATGGTGGCGCGGTTGGCCAGCGGGACCTGGGTGACGCCCTCGCCGTAGAACTCGACGAACTTGCCGACGACTCCGTGGTCGCGGAGCATCTCGGTGATCGTCAGCACCACGTCGGTGGCGGTCGCGGCCGGCGGGATCTCGCCGGTCAGCTTGAAGCCGACCACGCGCGGGATGAGCATGGAGACGGGCTGTCCGAGCATCGCGGCCTCGGCCTCGATGCCGCCGACGCCCCAGCCGAGCACGCCCAGGCCGTTGACCATCGTGGTGTGGGAGTCGGTGCCGACGCAGGAGTCGGGGTAGGCGCGCAGGACCGGCGCCTCACCGTTCACGGAGACCTCACGGGTCATGACGGTGCGCGCCAGGTACTCGATGTTGACCTGGTGGACGATGCCGGTGCCCGGGGGGACCACCTTGAAGTCGTCGAAGGCGGTCTGGCCCCAGCGCAGGAACTGGTAGCGCTCACGGTTGCGCTCGTACTCGAGCTCCATGTTCTTCTCGAGCGCGTCGAGCCGCCCGGCGACGTCGATCATGACGGAGTGATCGATGACCATCTCGGCGGGGGCGAGGGGGTTGATCTTCTCGGGGTCGCCGCCCAGATCGCGCATGGCCTCGCGCATGGTGGCGAGGTCGACCACGCAGGGGACACCGGTGAAGTCCTGCATGATCACGCGGCCCGGGGTGAACTGGATCTCGGTCGACGGATCCGCGGCAGGATCCCAGCTCGCCAGCGCCCGCACGTGGTCGGCGGTGATGTTGGCACCGTCCTCGGTGCGCAGCAGGTTCTCGAGCAGGATCTTGAGGCTGTACGGAAGCTTGTCGGCGCCCTCGACGGCGTCGAGCGCGAAGATCTCGTAGTCGGTCCCACCGACAGTGAGATCCTGCTTCGCAGAGAATGAGTTGGCGGTGCTCATGGGGTGAACTCCTTGGGTTGGGGCGACCCCTCCATCGTAGGCTCGTCCGCCGCTGCGGACAGCCCGACGCGGCGACCGTCGCGAGGACGGGCGGGGTGCGGGGTGATCAGAGGTCTCCGGGGGACGTCTTCCCGGGGTCGCCCGGGAGGTATCTTGAAGTCAAGATAAGTCTACCACGGCGCGAGGTCTCTCCCGGACGACCCGCCCACCACGATCGGTCGTCCCTCAGGCGCGCTCGAGCACCGTCACGGACTCGACGTGGTGCGTATGCGGGAACAGATCGAAGGCCCGCAGGTCCACGATCTTCCAGCCGGCCTTCTCCGCGAGGGCCAGGTCGCGCGCGAGGGTCGAGGGCTCGCAGGACACGTAGACGATGCGCTGGCGCACGCTCTTGGCGAGCAGTCCGATGAGCTCCGCGCCGGCGCCGCTGCGCGGCGGATCGAGCACGACGACGTCGACGCCGCCGCGCCGGGCGCGCACCCAGTCGACGACGTCGGCCGTGGCGGTGGAGACCTGCGGCAGGTCCTCGAGGTTCTCGGCGGCGAGCTGCGAGGCTCGCCGGTTGCCCTCGACGGTGATCACGGTGCCCTCGTGCCCGACCTGCTGGGCCGCGGTGGCCGCGAAGAGGCCGACCCCGCCGTAGAGGTCCCAGGCGCTGCCGCCGTGCGGCGCCTTCAACGTGCGCTCGACGACCTCGCTGAGCAGCTCGGCGGCGCGACGGTGCCCCTGCCAGAACCCGGTGGCGCTGACGCTGAACAGGCGCTCGCCGACGCGCTCGTGCACCAGGCCGTCACCGCGCAGGGGGACCAGGCCGCGACCGGTGCGCACGGAGACGTCCGCGTCCCCCCAGGACTCGGGGATGACGACGGAGGCCGGATCCAGATCACGACCGATCAGCACCACGGAGGCGGGCCCGGCGGACGGTGCGACGGCGTCGACGGCCTCGGTCCCCTCGGGGGCCGTCCACTCCCCCAGCCGCAGGTCCCGGATCTCGGGGGACGCCAGAGGGTTCTCCCCGGCATCGCGGACGTCGTGGGAGCGCCATCCGCGCATCCCCACCCGGCCCTCGTCGTCCACGGCGAAGCGCACCCGCGTGCGTGATCCGAGGCCGTCGAGGTCGTGGGGCGCGGGCTCGACCTGTACCTGCTCGATCGGATAGCTGGTCACACCGGCGCGCCGCAGCAGCTCCTGCATGACCTCGCTGGCGATGCGACGCTGGGCGGGCAGCGCGATGTGCGCCCATTCGGCGCCGCCGACGCCGTCCACCGAGGATTCCTCCCAGATGGTCGGGACGCGGTCCACGCCGGCCTCGAGCACGTCGATGGCCTCGGCGCGCCAGAAGCGGGCGTCGGCCTGCTTCTCGGGGTCGTCCAGGAGGCGGGCCGTGACGGTCTCCCCCGGGGCCGTCCCGCGCACGAACACCACGCGACCTTCGTGACGCGCCACGAAGGTGCCGCCCGCGGCAGGTGGCCCGATGGTCAGGGTGAGGAGCCGTCCGCCTGCAGTGGGGGTGCTCGACATCGGCTCGGCCTCCATGCTCATCGTCCGCTCCCTCTCCGTCCACGGGGCGGTCACGCCCTCGCGGACCACCGCTGCCCGGTCTCGTGATGTTCTCCGGCCGCGACCTGTGCCGGGCGGAGTCTCGTCGGGTCCAGTGTCCCACCAGGCGGACCGATCCGGGAACACCGGCGCTCCGGAGCGCGGTCAGAGCTGCTCGCGACGTCCCAGCAGAGCGCGATGCATGAGCCACACCAGGTAGGCGATCACTGCGAAGGCCGGCAGGCCCATCGCGAGCTTCGCCACTCCGAGTGCGGCGACGTGCCCGGTCAGCAGGAGCGGGACCTGCACGGCCAGCTTCGCCGCGTACAGCCCCGCGAACAGCAGCGTGGCCCTGGTGTAGACGCGGCGGGCGTCCGGATCCTTCGCCCAGTCCTCGACCCGGGGGTCCAGGACCCCGACCAGCAGCCCGATCAGCGGCCTGCGTGCCAGCACGGAGACGAGGAGCACGAGCAGGGAGACTGCGTTGATCGCGATGCCGGGCGCATAGAAATCGGTGCCGTCGCCGGAGCGGATCGCCATCACCGCGCCGAGGGCGACCCCGATCAGCCCTCCGAGCACGGTCGCCGGGCTCTGACGCTGCACGAGGCGGACGATCAGGAGCACCGCGACCACGGCCACGGCGGTCACGGAGGCCGCGACCACCGACCGGCTCGCGACGAACACGACGATGAAGAGCAGCGTGGGCAGCACCGACTCGGCGATGCCGCGAGGTCCGCCGATCGCTCCCGCGACGGAGAACTCCTCCTGCTGCAGGACCCCGCCGAGCCCCGTGCGCGGAGTCGCCGATGGGTCCGTCTCCGAGCCGACGCTGTGCCGGCCCGTCGCACCGGGGCGCGGCTGCTCGGACCCGGCAGGCGCGGGGACGTCGGGGCTCTCGGGACCCTCGGGGATCCCGTTCATCCGATCTGGGTGATCTCGGGGCCGCGGGCCAGAGGGTCCAGCGGGCTGGCACCGATCTGGTTGAGACCGGGGCGCTGACCGGGAAGGTTGAGCGGGATCAGCTCCTGCGGGGCCATCGCCTCGCCACCGCGCACCACCACCAGCCGGGAGATGACGGTCTCGATGGCACGGGCCTGCTCCGTGTCGCTCAGGGCCTTGCCGGTGAGGATGGCCCGGAGGAACCAGCGACGGCCGTCGATCCCGATGAAGCGGGCGGGGCGATATCCCGTGCGCCCGTCGGCACGCTTCACCGGCAGCCGGGTGATCAGCTCCGTCCCGAACGCTCCGGGACGGGTCTCGGCCGTGCCGCCCTGCTTGACGACGGAGTCCCGGAGCGAGGTCCGGACGTCATCCCACAGGCCACGGGACTTCGGGGCGGCGAAGGCCTGCACCTGGACCGAGGAGCCGCCGATCACGAGGTTCGCGCCGGTGACGGCGCTGGTGCGCTGGTCGACCTCCATCCGCAGCTCCATGCCGTCGATCGTCGGCACCTGGAGCCCGCCGAGATCGATGCGGTCCTCCTCGGGCGCGTCGCTCTCGTCGTACGGGCCGTCGGCGAGGTGAGCGCCCCGCTCGACGGGCTCGTCGGCGGCCTTCTCGTCGGCGGTCGCGTCGGCGTCCGACGCGCTCGCGTCCTGGTCGCCGGAGGCCGACGCGGTCTCGGCCCCGGCTCCGGTCCTCACGCCCTCCACCTCGTCCTCGGCGGTAGGTGCCTCGGCGGTGGGTGCCTCGGCGGCCGCGGTCTCGTCGGCCGCGGTCCCCTCGGCTGCTGCGCTCGTCTCGAGGCCGTCACCATCGTCAACAGTGTCAGCTCCGTCAACGGTGCCAACTCCGTCAACGGTGTCGACATCGTCGGCGGTCGCGGCCTCCTGGCGCTTCTTGCGGGAGAACAGTCCCATGGCTCAACCCTCCTGGTTCTCATCGGTGGCGGTCGCTGTCGGTGCCTGCCCGAATCCGCCGCTGGACCCGAAGCCCGAGGTGGACCGGTCGGTGGCGTCGAGGTCGTCGACCTGCTGCAGCACGGGGGTCAGCACGGGGACCACCACCAGCTGGGCGATCCGGTCACCGGCACGGAGCGTGAAGCTCTCCGCCGGATCGGTGTTGTGCAGGGAGACCTTGATCGGCCCGCGGTACCCGGCGTCCACCACCCCGGGGCCGTTCAGCACGGTGATCCCGTGCTTGGCGGCCAGGCCGGACCGTGGGCAGACGAGGCCGACGGTCCCGCCCGGCAGGGCGACGGACGTCCCCGTGTCGACGAGGGCGCGCCCCCCGGCGGGGATCTCGAGATCGACGGCGCTGGTCAGGTCCAGGCCCGCATCGTCGGCGTGGGCTCGACGCGGCATCGCCGTCCCCGCAGCGAGCGTGATCCGCAGCGGTGGCGCGTCGGTGGCAGCGGCACGGGTGGCCGCGTTCGTGGTGTCAGACTCTTCAGGCATGCGCACAGGGTATGCCGTCCAGCCCGAGAGCTCCCAGGACGCGCGTGAGAACATCGGAGCATGACCGCAGCACCCGATCCCGTCCCCGGGACGCCGGCGAACGACGCCGCCTCCTCGTCCCCGCGCCCTGCGTCCCCCACCGCGCCGTCTTACCGCGAGAGGCTGCTGCCCAGCCCCGGCGCCTGGATCGTGGTGGTCGCGCTCGGCTCGATCGTCGGCCTGGTCATCGTGCCGCTGAACAGCACGCTCGCGCTCATCGTCGCGATCGTGAGCATTGCGATCGCGATCGTGCTCGCCGTCCAGTACTCGCCCGTCGTGGCGGTCCGTGACGGGACGTTCTTCGTGGGCAGAGCCCAGATCGACGTCGGCCAGCTCGGAGAGCCGGCCGTTCTCGAGGGCGAGGAGTGGAAACTGCTGATCGGTCAGGACTTTGAGCCCCTCGCGTACCACTGCGTGCGCGGCTGGGTCCATGCCGGGATCCGTGTCGAGGTCCTCGACGAGGAGGACCCGACCACTGCCTGGGTCGTCTCCTCGCGGCGCCCGCAGGATCTCGTCCTCGCGCTGCGCACCGCTCAGCAGCAGGCCTGACCCCCGCCCCGCCCTGACCCCCGCTCCGCGGTGATCCGGAACACCTCCGGACACAGCACCCGGGATGACGAACGGCGCCGCACCCCAAGGGCGCGGCGCCGTCGTGCACGGAGGCTCCGGTCGCTCAGGCGGCCGCGCACTCCTTGCAGATGATGAGGGTCCCCTCGACATGGTCGATCTGGCTGCGGTGCTTCACGAGGAAGCAGCTCGCGCAGGTGAACTCGTCGGCCTGGCGGGGAAGGACCCGCACCGAGAGCTCCTCCCCGGAGAGGTCGGCACCGGGGAGCTCGTACGAGTCCGCCGCCTCCGCCTCGTCCTCGTCGACCGCGGGGGCCGCCGACTCGTTGCGGCGACCTTTCAGCTCCTCGATCGAATCGTCGTTCGACTCATCGTCGTTCTTGCGCGGTGCATCGTAATCTGTGGCCATCTACGGTCCGTTCTCGTGGTTCGCGGTGGTCGTCCGACCTGGGAAGGCATGCGGTCATCCAGAGCATCGCGATCGCCCTTGCCCCCTCTGGGCCGGTCCGGATCGAAACGCTGAATGCGGCGGCATTATTGCAGAGAGGTCTGTGCTCGGCAACCGACGTCACATTCCACGGGCGGCCGGAGGGCAACACGCGCCGCTTCCGGGCCCGGACACCGCCGGGGAGCACTGCTAAGCGATATGGTCGCTGCCTAGACTTCTGCACGCCACCGACCAGGCTGCGACCGAGAGGACGACGATGCGAGAGATCGAACTCGACGGGATCCATGACGATGGGGAGCATGTGATCCTGGTCGACTCCGATGGCGAGCGGTACACGCTGCGGATCGACAAGGCGCTGCGCGCCGCGGTGCGCACCGACCGCCCTGCCCTGGGCATGATCCAGGCCGCGGACACGGCACCGCTGCGCCCTCGCGAGATCCAGACGATGCTCCGCTCCGGACGCAGTGCCGAGGACATCTCGGAGGCCGCCGACATCCCGGTGGACCATGTCCGCCGCTATGAGGGCCCTGTGCTCGCCGAGCGGGAGTGGACCGCTCAGCGCGCCCGCACCTTCCCCGTCGGCCGCGGCGGCCCGAGCCTCGACGACGTCGTCGCCGAGCGGCTCGCCGCCCGCGAGGCGACCGAGGAGACCGCCTGGGACGCCTGGCGCCGAGCCGACGGCACCTGGACGCTCGAGCTGACCTTCTCCGCCGCGGGGCGCACCCGTCAGGCGCACTGGGTCGCCGAGCTCGACAACCGCTCGGTCGCCCCGGTCGATGACGAGGCACGCTGGATCAGCGACGAGGACGCCCCGCCCGAGCCGACGCGCGGCCGCGCCCGCCTGCAGGCCGTGAAGAGCTCCGTCTACGATCTCGAGGCCGACGGCTCCTTCGACGAGAAGGCCTCCGGACCCCGTCGTGGGCGAGCCCCTCGGGCCGCCCAGCGTTCGTCGACGGACGACACGCCGCCCGCCCTCGACGACAGCGAGCTCGACGCGCTCAATGCTCGGCGTGGCCTGCGCTCGGTCCCCCAGCCCGTGGACGACTCCACCTCGGTGTGGACCAGCCTCGATGAGGACGTCCTGGACGGTGCCCGGACCGACGACGCCGCACCCGGCGAGGCCGACGACAGTGCCAGGACCGGAGGGACGGACGCAGCGGACGACTCCGCGGAGTTCGCCGGGACTGAGCCCGTCGGGAATGAGGCTGACGAGCCTGAGCCTGACCGGACTGAGCCCGCCGGGGCCACGGATGCGACGTTCGTGGAGGTCGCGGATTCCGACCGGGATGCGTTCCTGGAGCACGCCACGAGCGAGCCGGACCTCTCGGCCGACGTGGCCGACGCCGACGTCACGGACCGGACCTCGGACGCCGCAGCAGATGGCCTCGAGGACGCAGACGGCTTCGAGGACCAGGACGACGCCGACGACATCGACCGCACCGACGCCGACGCGGCGGGCGCTCGCACCTCGAACGCGCGGATCGGCTCCGGAGCCGGCGGCACGGTCCTCGATGAGCGGCACTTCCAGGACACCGTGGATCTGACGCCCCTGCCTGGCTTCAGCGCGACCTCCGCGCCCTCACCGGCGGATCCTGCCGAACCGACCGACGACCCCAAGCCCGCCAAGCCCGCCAAGGGCTCCAAGGCCAAGAGCAAGCGGGCCTCGATGCCCAGCTGGGACGAGATCGTCTTCGGGTCGAAGCACGACTGATCCGGCCTCACGACCGGACCTGATCATCACATCTCCGGCCGGTGCGGATGCCCGCGCCGGCCGGAGACGTTCTCAGACCGTCGTGCGCAGGAGCGGGACGAAGCTCTCGGCCTTCGTGAGCGATCCGTGCACACCGATCATCGCGCGGGCGGACGCCGGACGCCGTGAGAAGTCGTCCACGCTCCACCGGTCCCGGGCGAGCACGAGCACGTCGGGCAGGCGCCCGTCGACCCTCGCCGACACCTCGGTCCCCACCGGGGCGAGCAGACCCGAGGCGAGCACCTGGGCCCGGTCCAGGACCAGGGCGCGCCCTCCCAGCAGATCACGGAGCCCGCTCGCGAGCTCCTCGGCGGCACCATCGCCGTCGACGGCCCGCAGCGCGAGCGCACGGGACTCCCCCGCCACCGACACGGCCAGTCGCTGCAGCGTCGGATGGTCGGCGAGATCCACCGTCGTGCTCGGCGAGGTGTCGACCATGCCGTGATCCGCCGTGACATGGAGCCGCGTCCCGCGCGGCAACCGGCGCAGCAGCGATCCGAGGAGCGCGTCGACCTCGGCGAGTGCCGTGCGCCACTGGTCGCTGTCCACACCGTGGTGGTGCCCGGCGTGATCGACGTCGTCGACGTGCAGATGGACCAGACCGTCCGGGCCGGCGCGATGGAGCGCGGTGCGCACCGCCTCGACCCGGTCGCCCCGGCCATGGCCCAGGAACTCCCAGCCGCGGTACGCGACGCCGCTGAGATGGGACCCTGCATGCTTGGACGGCGCGACCTGGACCGCGCGCCGAGTTCCCTGCTCGACCAGCGTGGGCTCGGGCATCCACCGGCGTGGATCGACGGATCGGTCGCCGGAGATCTGGTTCAGGGGCTGCCCGGAGACCGGGTCATGGGTGAGATATCCCAGCACCCCGTGCACGAGCGGGGGCAGGCCGGTGTGCAGCGAGACCATCGCCGTGGCGGTGGTCGCCGGGGACACCGTGCGGATGCGCGAGATCTGTCCGTCCAGCCGCCGCAGGGTCGGTGTGAGGGCGCGGTGCGCGGAGAGCAGCCGGGAGCCCACTCCGTCGAGCAGGACCACCACATCAGCGCCCGGCTCAGGGGTGGAGACCAGCGGCGCCAGGACGTCCAGGAGGGCTGGTCGCGCGCCCGCGGCGAACGGGGCGGGCAGAAAGTCGTCGGGCCAGTCCACGCGATCTGCAGGGACGGATCGGGCGGCGGCCCGATCGGTGGGCGCGCGGTGCTCCGGCTCGGCCATGGGGGTCCTCTCAGGTGTCCAGGGCGTCGACCGCGTCGACCAGCTCGTCGTGGAAGCGCAGCGCGGCCTCGACCGCGTCGTCGCCATCGGCCAGGGCGCTGACGCGCAGGGCGAGGTCCGACGGCGCCATGGTGCCCGTGTAGCCGTGGTCGGCCTGGCAGTTGGGGTCTTCGCAGACGGCGCGCTCGAGATCCACGCGGTGGCTGCCGCTCCAGGTGATGCCGAGCGTGATCTCGGCCTCGCGGCCGGGGGTCTGCTGGCCGTCGGTGTCGAAGACCTGGGAGAGGCCGGTGGAGGCGATCCGCTGCAGCCGGACCCGCTCCGTGGTCGAGACGACCTGGCTCGGGTTCAGGGCGTCGGCGGGGTCGTCGTCGAGGTGCGTGACCAGCAGATGGGTGGCCGTCAGGACGAGGACCGTGAGGTGCCGGCGCACTTCGGGACCGTCGAAGGTGGTCTCCGGCCGTACGAGGTGGGCCAGGGGCCGCGCGCCGTGCAGGGAACGCTGCAGGCTCTGGGCGGCCGTCTGCGGGAAGTATCCGGCGGTCTCGAGCTCTGTGAGGAGATCAGCGGGAAGAGCTGTGGTCATCGGACCAGTGTCCCACGCCCTCGGGCTCAGGAGCCCGCCGGTCCCGACAGCGCTCGACGGGAGCTGTCGGTCCGGTTGGGAGCCGGGCTCAGCCGCACGGTGGCCCCCACGACGCTGACGCCCTCCTGTCCCACCAGCACCGGATACAGCTCGAGCATCGCCAGCTCCGGGAGGTCCTCGGCGAGTAGTCCGATCCGCACCACGAGGTCGGCGAGCGCCTCACGGTCGGCAGGTGGGAGCCCCTTGGCCCCCTGGAGCTTCACCGCGCTCGCCGGGGTGTCGATGAGGCCGCGTGCCCCCTCCTCGCTGAACGGCGGGATGGCGTAGGCGATGTCGTCGAGCAGGTCGGTGGCGTCACCGGCGACGGAGAGGGAGACGACGGGTCCGAGCGACGGGTCCTCGACGCTCCGCACCACCATCGGGACGCCCGGTGGGGCCATCGCCTGCACCTCGAGCGGGGCGCTGGAGAAGGACAGGTCGCGACGCATCGCCGCGACCGCATGGCGCAGCTGGATCTCATCGGGGATGGCCAGGCGCACTCCCCCGAGATCCGCCCGGTGGCGCAGCACCTCGTCGGTGCTCTTCAGGGCGACGGGATAGCCGAGGCCGTGCGCCTTCTCCACGGCGTCGTCGGCGTCGAGCACCGGATGGGAGTCCAGCACCCCGATCCCGTAGGCCGACAGCAGATCCCTCACCTCGCCGGCGGTGAGATCTCGGGTCGAGGGCCCGGTGGCGGCGAGGGCCCGGTCCACGAACTCCCGGGCGACGACACGGTCGACGTCCTCGCGATGCGCGGGTTCGTCGTCGTCGACCGCCGGGCGCAGAGCGGCCGCGAGCATCCCGGACCCGGCACGGACCGCCCCATAGGGCGTGGCATGGACGGGCGGCAGGTCCTGGTCGCGACGGACCGACTGCTGCACCTGGGCGTACCGGTCGGCATCGGTGATCAGGCAGACCAGCAGCACCACCTCGGAGTGGCGGGCCACGGTCGCCATCGCCCGGATCACCTCGAGGGCGTCCCCGCTGAGCGGGTCGAGGATGCCGGCGATGACCAGGTCCACCTCTCCGAGCGCGGCCATCGAGGTGAACGCGCGCTGGATCAGTCGGGGGTCCGGGGACAGCGGGACGCTGCGATTGTCGGCGACCACCTCGAGACCCGCCTGGTCGGTCGCCCCGCGCAGGGCGGCGCCGAGTGCGGCGGTGTTCGAGAGCAGCCCGACGCGCTGGCCCGGCGGGAGCCCCTGGCGCCCGATGGCGTCGGTGATGTCCAGGAGATGGTCCACCCCGGAGGCCTGCACGACACCGGAGGATCCGAGCACCTGGTCCAGGGCACGGCGCGGCAGCGTCGAGCGGCGCACGTCGTGACCCGGGGGCGTCGTGGAGTCGACGCCCGGCGGACGCAGCACGATCAGCGGCACCTTCCGGGTGAGGCGCCGGGCGAGCCGGGTGAACTTGCGCGGGTTGCCCATCGATTCCAGGGCGAGCGCGATCACCCGGACGTTCTCGTCGTCCTCCCAGTGCTGGAGGGTGTCGTTGAGGGAGACGTCCGCCCGGTTGCCGACGCCGACGAACTCGTGGAGGCCGATCCCGCGGGTGTCCGTCCCCGCCAGCAGCAGCGCGGACAGCGCGCTGGACTGGCCGGCGAGCGCCACGGGGCCGGGGCGCGGCATCTTCGGGGCGAGGGAGAGGCTGATCGCGTCCTCGCCCGTGCGGAGGAAGCCGAGCGACCCCGGGCCCAGCAGGCGCATGCCATGGAGTCGGGAGCGCGCCACGAGCCGCCGCTGCAGCTGACGTCCCTGCTCGCTGTCGGTGAACCCCTCGGTGGGGATCACGACGCTGCGCACCCCGATCTCCGCGCACTGCTCGATGGCGTCGAGACAGGCTTCCGGCCGCAGGGCGATCACCGCGAGGTCGACGGTTCCCGGGATGTCCTGGACCCGAGCACGGGTGCGGTGGCCGCGCAGCTCGAACGCCTCCCGGGAGACGACGTGGACGGCGCCGCCGTACCCGGAGGTCTCGAGCGCCGTGAGGAACCGGCCCCCGGCGGAGTCGGCGCGCGAGGACACCCCGATCAGCACGACGGACTCCGGTGTCAGGAGGCGCTCCATGGCCCGGGCCTCCGCGCGGTGCTCGCGTTCCGCCATCACCGCGAGGGAGCGCTTCGTGGGGTCGATGCGGAAGGAGACCAGCACGACGCCGTCGTCCATCGTGCGCTCCACGTCGAAGCCGGCCTCGGTGAACACGTTGATCATCTTCGCGTTCTGCGGGAGCACCTCGGCGGTGAAGAAGCTGATCCCCCGTTCGCGGGCCGCGGCCGCCAGATGCTCGAGCAGCACGGAGGCGAGCCCGGCCCCCTGGCGCGCGTCGGACACGTTGAACGCGACCTCTGCCGCTCGCGGTTCGATGCGGTCGTACCGTGCGACGGCGATGATCTCGTCGCCCACCAGCACGATGAAGGCCACCCGGTCGTGGTGGTCGACGTGCGTGAACCGGGACAGGTCGCGGGGCGAGAGCTGCGGCATCGCCGCGAAGAAGCGGAGATAGCGGGAATGCTCGGACTGCCGCTGATGGAAGTCCTGGAGGGCGTCCGCGTCCGTGGGACGGATCGGCCGCAGATGCGCCGCGGACCCGTCGCGCAGCGCGATGTCGGCCTCCCAGTGCGCCGGGTACTCCGGCGCGGGGTCCGCCGGGGCGTCGGCGGCGCGACGTCGCAGGGAACGCAGGGGTTCACGCCTGGGCACACGACTGTCGGACATGCTCGGATCCTATCGCCGACGACTGTGGAATAGACGGGATTCACGTCCCGTCCGGGCCCTGGTTCCCGGGATCATGGCCGGTCATGCGCCATGATGTCCCTCATGGCCCGATCACGAAGCACCCAGCCGCCCGCCGGGGATGACGAGGTCGACGAGACGATCGTCGACATCGACGTCACCAGTGAGATGGAGACGTCATTCCTCGAATACGCGTACTCCGTGATCTATTCCCGGGCCCTCCCGGACGCGCGCGACGGGCTCAAGCCCGTCCAGCGCCGGATCCTCTACATGATGGCCGAGATGGGACTGCGGCCCGAGCGCGGGCACGTCAAGAGTCAGCGCGTCGTCGGCGAGGTGATGGGCAAGCTCCACCCCCACGGCGACACCGCGATCTACGACGCCCTGGTGCGCATGGCCCAGAGCTTCAACATGCGCATGCCCCTGGTGGACGGGCACGGCAACTTCGGCTCCCTGGACAACGGGCCGGCGGCCGCCCGGTACACCGAGGCCCGCCTCGCCAAGGCTGCTCTGCTGATGACGGACTCGCTGGACGAGGACGTCTCGGACATGATCCCGAACTACGACAACCAGCTCACCCAGCCCGATGTGCTGCCGGCGCAGTACCCGAACCTCCTCGTCAACGGGGCCTCGGGCATCGCCGTCGGCATGGCCACGAACATGGCCCCGCACAACCTGATCGAGACGATCGCCGCCGCACGTCACCTGATCGACCATCCCGAGGCTGATCTCGACGCGCTCATGCGCTTCGTCCCCGGTCCGGACCTGCCCACCGGCGGCCGGATCGTCGGACTCGACGGCATCCGCGACGCCTACCGCACCGGGCGCGGCTCGTTCAAGATGCGGGCCACGACGCGCATCGAGAACATCACCTCCCGCCGCAAGGGCATCGTGATCACCGAGCTGCCCTACCAGGTGGGCCCGGAGAAGGTCGCGGAGAAGCTCCGTGACGCCGTCCAGGCCAAGCGGGTCCAGGGGATCACCGACTACCAGGACCTGACCGACCGCCACCACGGCCTGCGCCTCGTGCTCACCGTGAAGTCGGGTTACGACCCCGAGGCCGTGCTCTCGCAGCTGTACAGGTACACGCCGCTGGAGGAGTCCTTCGGCATCAACAACGTGGCCCTGGTCGACGGCCAGCCGCGCACCCTGGGCCTGAAGCAGATGCTCGAGGTCTTCGTCGACCACCGGCTGCGGGTGGTGCGCCGGCGCACCGAGCACCGGCTCGCCAAGCGCAGGGCGCGCCTGCACCTGGTCGAGGGCATGCTGCTGGCGATCGTCGACATCGACGAGGTCATCCAGATCATCCGCAGCAGCGATGACGCGGAGTCCGCGCGCACGCGTCTGATGGGGGTCTTCGATCTCTCCGAGCTGCAGGCCGAGTACATCCTCGAGCTGCGCCTGCGCCGGCTGACGAAGTTCTCGCAGATCGACCTCGAGGCCGAGCGCGACGACCTCCGTCGGGAGATCGAGGCGCTCGAGGAGATCCTCGGCTCGGACGCGGTGCTGCGCGAGCTGGTCTCGACGGAGCTCGCCGCGGTCGCCGCCGAGCACGGGGACTCCCGGCGCACCGTCCTGCTGGAGGCCGCCGACCAGCCCGCCGTGACCGCCTCCGGGTCCCTCGAGGTCGCCGACGAGCCCTGCCGGGTGCTGCTGACCGGCACGTCCCTGGTGGCGCGCATCGCCGGCGAGGACGTGGTGCTGCGGGAGGGCCAGCGCGCCTCCCATGACGTCATCGTCTCCGACGTGCTCACCTCGACCCGATCCACCATCGGCGTCGTCACCGATCGGGGTCGTGTGCTGCACCTGTCGGTCGTGGAGCTGCCCTCGCTCGCCCCCACCGCCGGGGCGCCGTCCCTGGCGGGAGGCACCCGACTGGCCGATCTCCTGGACCTCGAGCGCGACGAGCGCCCGATGGGTCTGATCCGGCTCGCCGAAGCGGATCTGGCCCGCGGCGGCGCGATCGCGCTCGGCACCCGCCAGGGCGTCGTGAAGAGGGTCCAGCTCGACTTCCCCCGCTCCGACGGCTTCGAGATCATCGCGCTCAAGGACGGTGACACCGTGGTGGGCGTGGTGGATATGGAGGAGGACAGCGACCTGGACCTGGTGTTCATCAGCTCCGACGCGCAGCTGCTGCACTTCCCCGCCTCCGGGGTCCGGCCCCAGGGCCGTGGCGCCGGCGGTGTCGCCGGGATCAAGCTCTCCGCCGACGCCCACGTCGTCGCCTTCGGGACGGTCGACGTCACCGGTGCGGCGGACGTCGTGACGGTGTCCGGCAGCTCCGGCACCCTGCCCCTGCTGCAGACCGGCTCGCTCAAGGTCTCGGCCCTCACGGAGTTCCCGGCCAAGGGCCGCGCCACGGCCGGGATGCGCTGCCACCGCTTCCTCCGGGGCGAGGACACGCTCATCGGCGCCTGGGTGGTGCCTCACCCCGCCCGGGCCTGCTCGGAGGCCGGCCAGCCGATCGATCTGCCTGAGCCCACGGGCCGACGCGACGGCTCCGGCACGCCGGTCGCCGTGCCGATCGCCGCGGTCGGCTGAACCGCGCGCGGCGAGCTGGCCCGATGACGCGTTCCGAGGACCTCGCCTCCGTGATGGCACGCACCCGTGCGCGGCTGCTGTCGACGGAGCCGATCCCGACAGAGGGCATCAGCCTCACGCTCGGCATCGCCGGGGCGGTCGCGGGCCTGGTGGTCGGACTCCTCGTCCTGCGCGGCACGGCTCCCCCGTCCGGTCCGGGATCCATCAGGCAGCTCGCCGCCGTGTGCGCGCCCTCCGCCCCCGGTCTGGTCGCGGCGCCAGCACCCCACGAGGCACCGGATGCCGACCGCGTTCGGGGACCCGGTCCGACGGCAACTCCCTGACACCTGCCGGTCGGGAGCCTCTCCCCCGTGCGACGATGAGTGCTATGAACACTTCGAGCACCGCCGCTTCCCTCTCCTTGCCCGACGGGGTCCTCCTCGAGCAGGTCCATGGCACCGACGCGATCGTCGTCGACGTGCCGTCCGCTCGCGCCGTGGTCCACCTCGACGGCGCGCATCTGACCAGCTGGGCGCCGGCCGGGGAATCCGATCTGCTGTGGCTCAGCCCGGATTCCGCCTTCGGCCTCGGAGAAGCCATCCGCGGCGGCATTCCGCTGGTCGGCCCCTGGTTCGGGCCGGGACGCGACGGGTCCATGACCGTCAAGCACGGCTGGCTGCGCAACGTCCGCTGGGAGCTCGTCTCCGCGGCTCTCGACGGTGACGACGCCGTCCTGGAGCTCGCGACCCCGCAGGATGCCGCGGAGCTCTCGGGGACCGTCGTGTTCCGCATCGGGGCTGAGCTCTCCGTGGATCTCACGCTCACCGCCGGGGCGAGGTCGCTCGAGATCGAAGCCGCCCTGCACACCTATCTCGCCGTCGACGACGTGCGCCGGATCGCGATCCAGGGGCTGGAGAACGCGGAGTACCTCGACAACACCCGCGGCCTGGCTGCGGACGTGCTCGGGGGCGAAGCGCTGCGCCTGACCGGTTCCACGGACCGGATCGTCGACGCGCACGGCGAGGTCACGATCACCGACGAGCTCGCCTCACGTCGCCTCGTCTCCACGCCCCGCGGCACGGCGAAGACGATCGTGTGGAACCCCTGGGACGAGCTCGTCACCGGCATGGCCGACCTCCCGGACTCGGCCTGGCCCGAGTTCGTCTGCATCGAGCCCGCCGTGGCGAAGGGTGCCTTCGTGGCCCTCGAGCCCGGTGCCTCGCACACCCTGGGCGTCACCTACCGCATCGAGCACTGAGATCTGACAACTGCGCTCTGAGTTCTGAGTTCTCAGCACGGATCACCGAGCGTGCGTGTCCCAGCCCGCGCTCTGCTCCGAGGACCCGGTCCCTCCCTGCCCTGGGCGTGGCCGGGTCCTCTGCTGTCCGTCCTGCTGTCCTTCGTGCAGTCCGTCCCGCTGTGAGCAGGATTTATTCGCTTGCCGTCCAGGGACCGGGATGGTCGACTGTCCCCATGGAGATGCACACCACCCCGTTCCCGGACCGCAGAACCGCGGTGCCGCTCGGCTGTGGCGCGCCCTCCGTCGGGCAGCACGGATCGACTGTGCCCGCGACAGCGCACGGTGGGGCACACAGCACCACCGGCCGCGCCGCATAAGCCTCGCCGAGGCCGGAGACCGCTCCGCGTCGCAGCATGTCGGCTCCCTGCCGACGTCGCAGCATGTCGGTCCCCTGCCGCCCCGTCATGACACTCCCTCGACCCTTGTCGAGCGGTTCTTGACGCCCTCTTCGCCCTGCGGACACGTCCTGTCCGCGGTGCCGAGAAGACTCGAACCCACCCCACCGGCCAGGAGGCCGCCATGTCTGTCCAGACTCCCCTCGACCGTCCACCCACCACCACCGTCATCACGCCGCTGCCGACGCTGCGGGATCCGCTCCCTGAGCCCCGCCGTGCTCAGAGGGCCGATTCGGATCGCCTCCCGCCCGATACGAGCGCCGTTCCGATCGCCGAGGAACGCGCCGAGGCACCGACACGTGCCCGCCGCCGCGCGATCGAGCGCGCGCGCCGCCGTGATGCTGCCGAGCAGGCGCTCCAGGAACGGGATCGGCTGTTCCTGAGCGCGCTGGCCGTCAGCGCCATGCCCCGGCGGTGACGCCGCGCTCCGGCTCACGACCACCGTGGGATTGATGAGACAGGGCCCCGTCCGTTCCCGGACGGGGCCCTGTCCTGCGCGCATCCGTCACCGAGCCGCGACCCGGCGTCGGACGGTCTGGCGGTCAGCGCACGGTGATGCCGTCGGCCGCCATCTCCTGCTTGACCTCGGCGATCGTCATCTTCTGGAAGTGGAACACGCTCGCCGCGAGCACGGCGTCGGCGCCGGCGTGCACGGCCGGCGCGAAGTCTGCCGGCGTTCCCGCACCGCCCGAGGCGATCAGCGGGAGAGTGGTGGCCTCCCGCGCGAGCCGGATCAGCTCGAGGTCGAAGCCCTTCTCGGTGCCATCGGCATCCATGGAGTTCAGCAGGATCTCTCCGGCGCCACGCTGCGTCACCTCGCGGATCCACGCGATCGCATCGATGCCGGTGCCGCGGCGGCCTCCGTGCGTCGTGACCTCGAAGCCGGACCCGCTGCGGGCCGTGCCCTCCGGGGTGTCCTCGGTGACGCGCCGGGCGTCGATCGAGAGCACCAGCACCTGATTGCCGAAACGGTGGGAGATCTCGCTGATCAGCTCGGGACGGCCGATGGCGGCGGTGTTGACGCCGCACTTGTCGGCGCCTGCCCGCAGGAGCTGGTCCACGTCGTCCACCGAGCGCACCCCGCCGCCGACGGTCAACGGGATGAAGATCTGCTCCGCGGCGGCGCGCACCACATCGATCATGGTGGCCCGGCCGCCGGAGGACGCGGTCACGTCGAGGAACGTGAGCTCATCGGCCCCCTCCGCCCCGTACCGGGCGGCGAGCTCGACCGGGTCCCCGGCATCGCGCATGCCCTGGAAGTTGACACCCTTGACGACCCGGCCGGCATCGACATCCAGGCAGGGGATCACACGGACGGCGACACTCATGCGTCGATCCTCTCCAGGTCGAGCTCTTCGGCTCCTTCGATGATGAACTGCTTGCGGGGAGCGACCTCGGAACCCATCAGGAGCTCGAAGACCGCGCTGGCGGCCTCCGCATCCTCGATGCGCACGCGACGCAGGGTGCGATGGCCGGGATCCATGGTGGTGTCCGCCAGCTGATCGGCGTCCATCTCCCCCAGTCCCTTGTACCGCTGGATCGGTTCCTTGTACCGCTTGCCCCGCCGATCGAGATTCTTCAGGAGCTTGTTCAGCTCCGCCTCGGAATAGGTGTAGACCAGCTCGTTCTTCTTCTTGCCGCCGTGGACGATCTCCACCCGATGCAGCGGCGGGACCGCGGCATAGACCCGCCCGGCCTCGACCAGCGGCCGCATGTACCGGTGGAACAGGGTCAGCAGCAGCGTGCGGATGTGGGCACCGTCGACGTCGGCATCCGTCATCATGATGATCTTGCCGTAGCGTGCGGCCTCGAGGTCGAAGGTGCGCCCGGAGCCGGCGCCGATGACCTGGATGATCGCCGCGCACTCGGTGTTCTTGAGCATGTCCGTGATGGACGCCTTCTGCACGTTGAGGATCTTGCCGCGGATGGGCAGCAGCGCCTGGTGCTCGGAGGAGCGTGCGTTCTTGGCGGTGCCCAGGGCGCTGTCGCCCTCGACGATGAACAGCTCGGAGCGCTCGACGTCATGGGTGCGGCAGTCGGCCAGCTTGGTCGGCATCGTGGACGACTCCAGGGCGTTCTTCCGCCGTGAGACCTCCTTATGCATCCGCGCTGCGATGCGCGCCCGCATCTCGGAGACGACCTTGTCGACGACCAGAGCGCCCTGCTCCTTCTCACCCTTCGTGGTCGAGGTGAGGAAGGTGGTCAGCTGCTGCTCGACGACCTTCCCCACGATCGCCCGGATCGCCGGGGTCCCGAGGATCTCCTTGGTCTGGCCCTCGAACTGCGGTTCGTCGATGCGCACGCTCACCACGGCGGTCAGGCCGGCCAGGGCGTCGTCTTTCTCGATCTTCTCGTTCTTGGTATTGAACTTCACCCGTCGGGCCTGGTTCTCGACCTGCTTGCGCATGGTCTTGACCAGCGCCTGCTCGAAGCCGGCCATATGAGTGCCGCCCTTGGGCGTGGCGACGATGTTCACGAAGGAGCGCAGCGTGGAGTCGTAGTCGGCACCCCAGCGCAGCGCGATATCGACCTCGCAGGAACGCTCCACGTCGGTGGAGACCATGTGTCCGTTCTTGTCGAGCACGGGCACGGTCTCGGTGTAGTCGCCCGAGCCCTGCAGACGGATCACATCGGTGATCTTCTCGTCCTGCGCCAGGTACTCGACGAATTCGCTGATCCCGCCGTCGTACTTGTAGCTGCGGGTGGCCGGCTGATCCGGGGAGGCCTCGGGACGCTGATCCGTGACGGAGATCTGCAGGCCGGGTACGAGGAACGCCGTCTGCCGGGCACGTCGGTGCAGCTCGTCGAGCGCGAAGTGGGAGCCCTTGATGAAGATCTGCGGATCCGCCCAGTACCGCACCCGGGTGCCGCTGACACCGCGCTTCGCCTTGCCGATCACGCGCAGCTCCCCCGGACCCTGGGCCGGGGTGAAGGGTGCCTCGGCGGCGGGCTGGTCGCCGTCTTCGAACTTCCCCGGCTGACCGCGCTGGAAGCTCATCGCATAGGTCTTCCCCGCACGGTCCACCTCGACATCGAGGCGGCCGGAGAGGGCGTTGACGACGCTCGCGCCGACTCCGTGCAGGCCGCCGGAGGCCGCATAGGAGCCGCCGCCGAACTTCCCGCCGGCATGGAGCTTGGTGTAGACGACCTCGACGCCGGTCAGCCCGGTGCGTGGCTCGACATCGACCGGGACGCCACGGCCGGTGTCCCGGACCTCGACGGAGGCGTCGGGGTGCAGGATCACCGAGATGGACTCGCCGTGACCGCCCAGGGCCTCGTCGACCGAGTTGTCGAGGATCTCCCACAGGCAGTGCATGAGCCCGCGGGAATCCGTCGATCCGATGTACATGCCGGGACGCTTGCGGACCGCCTCCAGGCCTTCGAGGACCTGGAGGTTGCGTGCGTCGTATGCGGACTTCTTCGAGCTGCTGGAGGTGGCCACGCCTCGGATCCTACGTGTCCGGCGCCCCGGAACCGCGCATTGCGGCACCGCTCACAGGTTCGTTGCGCCCCGAGCGAACCACAGCCCCAAGTACTCCCCTCAGCGCGCGTCCGATGCTAGAAAAGGACCATGAACCTGACTCTTGAAGCCCCCCGGCTGACCGCACACGACCGCTGCGACCGCTGCGGCGCCCAGGCGTACGTCAAGGTGCTCCTGGAGGCTGGCGGCGAGCTGATGTTCTGTGCACATCACGCCCGCGCCCACCAGGACGCCCTCAAGGACGTCGCCTCCGAGTTCATCGACGAGACGGAGAGGCTGCACGCCAAGCCTGAACCCGTCGAGGACTGATGATCCACGGTCCGGGTGACGCGACCTCGCACCCATGACATGACGAGAGGGCACCCACCGCCGGTGGGTGCCCTCTCGTCGTCCCGGTCCCTGACGGCGACCTCGGCCTCACCCTGACGGAGAACCAGGCCTCGACCTCTTCCTCGTTCTCGGCCTCCTCAGGATCTGGCCCCGGACGCCGACGGCGCCGGGACCCGTGCTCGGGTCGCCGGCGCCGCCGTCGAGGTCATGCGGGGTTCTTCTCAGTCGAGGTAGTCGCGCAGCACCTGCGAGCGCGAGGGGTGACGCAGCTTCGACATCGTCTTGGACTCGATCTGCCGGATCCGCTCACGCGTGACCCCGTAGACCTTGCCGATCTCGTCGAGGGTCTTGGGCTGGCCGTCCTCGAGGCCGAAGCGCATGGAGACCACGCCGGCCTCGCGCTCGGACAGGGTGTCCAGCACCGAGTGCAGCTGCTCCTGGAGCAGGGTGAAGCTCACGGCGTCCGCCGGGACCACGGCCTCGGAATCCTCGATGAGGTCACCGAACTCGCTGTCGCCGTCCTCGCCCAGGGGTGTGTGCAGGGAGATCGGCTCGCGGCCGTACTTCTGGACCTCGACGACCTTCTCCGGGGTCATGTCGAGCTCCTTGGCGAGCTCCTCGGGGGTGGGCTCCCGGCCCAGATCCTGCAGCATCTGCCGCTGGACGCGGGCGAGCTTGTTGATGACCTCGACCATGTGCACGGGGATGCGGATGGTGCGGGCCTGGTCCGCCATGGCGCGGGTGATGGCCTGACGGATCCACCAGGTCGCGTAGGTCGAGAACTTGTAGCCCTTGGAGTAGTCGAACTTCTCCACGGCGCGGATCAGTCCGAGGTTGCCCTCCTGGATCAGGTCCAGGAAGAGCATGCCGCGGCCGGTGTAGCGCTTGGCGAGGGAGACCACCAGGCGGAGGTTCGCCTCGAGCAGGTGGTCCTTGGCGGCCCGCCCGTCCTCGGCGATCATCCCGAGCTCACGGCCGGCCTTCGTCTTGGCGATCGACTCCTCGCGCTTGAGCTTCTGCTCCGCGAAGAGACCGGCCTCGATGCGCTCGGCGAGCTCGACCTCCTGCGCGGCGTTCAGCAGTGCGACCTTGCCGATCTGCTTGAGGTAGTCCTTGACCGGATCGGCGGTCGCGCCGGCGGTGACGACCTGCTGGGCAGGGGCGTCATCCTCAGAGGCGTTGAAGATGAATCCGCCGGAGGCCTCGACCTTGGCGTCGGCAGCCGACGCCTCCTTCTTGGGCTCCGACTCCTCGACCTCCTCCTCGACCTCTTCCTCCGCGCCCTTCGCCGCGGCAGCGGCCTTGGACGCCTTCGTGGCGGCGGGCTTCTTCTTCGCAGCAGTCTTCCGTGCGGCAGGCTTCTTGGCCTCCGGCTTCGTGGCGGCGGCAGCCTCGGCATCGTCCGCCGGCTCCGCGGCGGTCTTGGTACTGGACGTGCGCTTGCTCGGAGTTCCGGCGGTCTTCGCGGTCGTGCTCTTCGCGGTCGACGCGGAACGCTTCGAGGTCGCGTCCGCCTCGGGGCCGGCCGCCTCAGCGGTCGGCTCGGTGGCGGTCTCAGCGGTCTTGGAGGAGGTCACAGAGTTCCTTCTTCCGGCGGTGTCCCTGGGGTTCACCGCCACACTCGGGCGATCAGTCATCTCGGCGCGGCTCGGGTCCTGGGGCAACCGTCGACCCGGTATCCACCGGGTTCACGGCGCACGAAGGCACGGTGCCGTCAAGCCTCACAAGTATAACGTCCTGCGGGAGCACTTATTCCCGGCCTCGCCCGGAGGCCGCACCGGGAGTGCACCCGGAGTGCTCCAGCAGTGCTCGGCGCTGCGTCGGCAGCACCCGCCGAGAACCCATGTCGATGCTCAGGCGACAGCGTGCCTGCCGGCGCCCGCAGCCCGGTCATCGTCCTTCACGGCGAGCACGGGGCACGGCGCTCCGAGCACGACGCGCCGTGCGGCGGCGCCGAGATTGAGCTTCCCGATGGGCGACTTGCGTCGCAGCCCGATCACCAGCAGCGTCGCCGAGACATCCTCGACGACGGTCAGCAGGAACTCGCCGATGTCCGGCAGCGATCGACGACGCAGCACGACGTCGACCCCCTCTGCATCGGCCTCCGCAAGGGCCGTCTGCACGTCCTCCTCGGACGGTGCCGCGAGCCCGTCCGGGGCCTCGCAGAACTCGTAATAGGCGACGACCAGGTCCGTCTTGTCACGCTTGGCGCTCCGGACTGCGGAGCGCAGGGCGGCCATGCCCTGGCTCGATGGTGTGTAGCCCACGACAACGGTCATTCGCCAGCTCCCAACTCGGGACGGTTCTCGAGACGCCTCGCTCGAGGGCCGTCGACTGATCTCCCCAGCTTAGCCATCGAGCAGGAGCTTAGCCATCGAGCAGGTCCGCGATCCACCCGTCGAGATCGGGATGGGCGAGCAGGAACGCATCGTGCCCGATCTCCGACTGCGCCACCTGCCAGGTGGAGCGCGGGATGTGCTCAGCCATCTCCGCCACCAGCGCCGGCGGGAACAGGCGGTCGGAGTCGATCGCCACCACCAACGTCCGAGCACTGACCCGGGACAGGGCCGCAGGGACCCCGCCGCGGTCCCGGCCGACGTCATGGGTGCTCATCGAGTGGGCGAGCACGAGATAGGAGTTCGCGTCGAAACGGCGCGAGAGCTTGCCGGCATGGTGGTCCAGATAGCTGGTGATCTGGTGCCGTCCGACCCCGTCGAAGGGGTCCTCGCCCTCCTGGGGGCGATTCCCGAACCGGGCCTCGAGCTCGGTCGCGGTGCGATACGTGGTGTGGGCGATGCGCCGCGCGATGCCGAGCCCCAGCTGCGGGCCCTGGCCGCCGACGACGTCGTAGTAGTCGCCGCCGCGGAACTCGGGATCGACCCGGATCGCGGCGCTCTGGGCGCTGTTCCAGGCGATCTGATCGGCGGTCGCCCGCGCCGAGCTGGCGATGACGGCGAGCCGCTCCACCTCCTCGGGATGGCTCACCGCCCATTCGACCGCGCGCATACCGCCCATCGACCCGCCGATGACCAGTCCCCACCGCTCGATCCCGAGCTGGTCGCGCAGTCGTCGTTCTGCGGCGACCTGGTCCCGCACGGTCAGCACCGGGAACCGGGAACCCCAGGCCCGGCCATCCGGTGCCGGAGAGCTGGGCCCGGTGCTCCCCTGACAGCCACCCAGGATGTTCGGCGCGATCACGAACCAGCGCTCGGTGTCGATCGGGAGACCGGGGCCGACCACGTCCTCCCACCATCCGGGGCTGGGGTGCGCGTCGCTCACGCCTCCGCGCACATGCGAGTCCCCGGTGAGCGCATGCAGCACGAGGATCGCGTTGCCGCCGTCCGCATCGAGCGTGCCCCAGGTCTCGTAGGCCATGGTGACGTCCTCGAGGACCGTGCCGCTCTCGAGCTCGAGCGAGCCGATCGAGGCGAACCGCCGCTCCCCCACCCCCTGCTCGGGGGTCCAGGCGCCCGTCGATGCGGCCTGCGGGAGATCCGGGGCGTTCGCTCCGGTCAACTGCCGGGCCGGGATCGACGTCTCTGCCTGCTGGCTCGGGGCCGACGTGCTGGTCGCCGTCGTCCGGTTCAGAGCTCCGAGTGCGGTCATCGGCGGCCCCTCCTCCTTGCGCTCCGGCCCCGCTCGCACCAGCCACCCTGTGGTCAGGGGCTGGGCCACCAGGCCGGAAAGATCGGCGTGTCGGTCATACGTGCCAACAAGGGTGCCAGAGTCGACGCCGGTTCCCGGTCCCACAGCTCATCCACGAGACTGCCCGCCGTGGCGAACCGGTGATTCCACCACGCGAGCAGAGTGAGCATCGCCGTCAGCCCCCGCCACGCCTCCCTCGCGATCGCATGGCCCGGGAGTTCGGGATCAGCACAGGCCGCAGCCGCGACGTGACGCAGCTGCGCGATCGCCTCATACCAGTCGCCACCTGCACAGACGTCGCTATCCGGGCACCACGATCCGTCACGGACGAGGACCTGGAGCAGCTGCTCCCGATCGATGGGCGAGGCGTGCCCGCGATCCACACAGCGGGCGAGCAGCTCCCAGTGCAGCCGTTCGACCGCGACGGCGGAGACGAGGTCGGAGACCAGTTCACAGTCCGTCACGAAGGCCGGATCCGCGGGCCCGCCGTCGGAGGCACGCAGCCTGCGCAGCGCTCCCCGCGCCCTGGCGAAGAGCTCTCCCGGATCGACGGCGGCGTCGAGCGCGGTCCGAGTGAGGTGCAGCTGGCGACCTACCAGATCGAGGCGCGGCTCCTCTCGAGGCGGCTGCGGGACGGACCGTCCGACGAGCACCTCATCCGCCGCGGCGCGGGTCTCCTGGAAGGGACGCAGCGGCTGGGGCGGGGAGACCAGGAGCCGTTCCTCGTCGACGTCGGGCTCGCCTCGGAGCACCTGTCGGCACTGAGAGTTGCCGACCATCCAGAGGGATTCCAACGGGAAGGGGTCCGGAAGCAGATGCGCGGCCGTCGCGAGGATCCTCGCCGCCAATCGCACCGTGAGCTCCTCCAGGGCAGGCTCCGGGAGCGCTCCGTGGCCGTCACCGACGACCACCATGGCCGAGGCCCGACAGCAACCTCGGCTCAGCAGGAGCTCCAGATGCTGCTCGAGCCGGTCCGCCCAGGCCGGGGCGAGCAGATCGGACAGGTCGGAGGTGGTCACCACGGGTGTCTGCCCGCTCTTCCCGCAGCCCATCACGATCAGGCAGTCGGTCGGGATCTGACGCAGACAGATCCTGGTCTCGGCGAGGAACTCCGAGGGGTCGTAGGGGTGCAGGACACGCCGGTCGGAACCGGCCGGTGGGGTGTTGGTCGTCATGGATCGACCCTCGTGCACCGCCGTCGTCCGCGCAGTCCTCGAGCCCGCGTTGGGGACAGAGACCCTGTGTGGAGGGAAGGTGCCGACCCCTATGCGGTCCACGGTCAGGACGTCATGCGAAGATCTTCGTGTCCGTCGAGAAGGAGTACCGATGTCCCCTGCTGGAGCGCCGCTGACCGGCGCCGACCTCCGTGAACTCGATCGACGTCTGGTCGAACGGGTCGAGTCGATCACCGCCGACGAGCTCGCGCTGCGGCGCGACCATCTCGCCGAGATCTCCCCGGAGACCGCAGCGCTGGTGGACACCCTCGCTCGGTATCTCGACGGAGGGAAGCTGCTGCGCCCGCGCTTCTGCTTCTGGGGAGGGGCCGCGGCTCTGCAGCGGGAGCCCACGGAGGACGAGCTGGAGGCGCTGGCGCGCTACGGCGCGGCGATCGAGCTGGTCCAGGCGGCCGCCCTCATGCACGACGACGTCATCGACCACTCCCCCGTGCGCCGCGGACGACCCGCTCTCCATGTCGATGCCGCCACGAGTCACGAGCTCGCGAGCCTCGTCGGCTCCTCCGCGGACTACGGGGTCGCGCTCGCGATCGTGCTCGGTGATCTCGCGCTCAGCTGGGCCGAGCAGCTCGCCGCCGGTGTCGAGGTCGAGCCGTCGAGGACGGCACGGGCCCGCCGGGAGTTCGATGATCTGCGCACCGAGGTCATGTCCGGTCAGTTCCTGGACATCCTCCACCAAGCAGGAGGCTTCTCCTCGGCTCGCGATGCGGAGAGCGCGGCGCTGTCCGTGATCCGCTGGAAGACCGTCCCGTACACGGTGCTGCGGCCGGTCCGGATCGGCGCGGCGCTGATGGGCGCGGACGACACCGTCCTGGACCAGCTGTCCGCCTGGGCGATCGAGGTCGGCACGGCGTTCCAGCTGCGTGACGACCTGCTCAGCGTGATCGGCGACCAGGACGACACCGGCAAGCCGATCGGGGGCGACATCGTCGAGGGCAAGCGCACCGTGCTGCTGGCACGCACCGAGTCCGCGACCGACGGTGCCGGGCGCGCACTGCTGGAGAGCGTGATCGGTCGCTCCGACGCGACACCGGCGCAGATCCAGCAGGCGCACCAGCTCATGGTCTCCTCCGGTGCGGTCCGCTCGGTCGCCGAGGAGGTTCGAGCTCGCGCGACGAGCGCCCGCGAGATCCTGGACGGTGCCACGGGCATCGGAGAGCCGGGCCGCGCCGGACTCGCCGCTCTCGCCGCGCAGGCGACCGATGTCGAGTCGCTGCCTCGCTGACCGGCCCAGAGGGTCTCGGCGACCCGTCAGAAGGCGAGTGCCTGGGCCCGGCGTCGCACTTCGCCGCGCTGGCCGATGCGCAGCTGATCGATCGGACGACCGGGCAGCGAGTCGTCCTCGGTGAACAGCCACGTCAGCAGCTCCACGTCGTCGAAGCCGCCGTCGCGCAGGATCGTGATCGTGCCGCGCAGGTGCGGGGCGATGCCGTCCTCGGTGAGCAGCGCCGCCGGGATCATCCGGACGACGGGGTCGCCGCGGCGCACGGCGATGAGCTCCCCCTCGTCGACGAGTCGACGCACGCGGGAGACCTCCACGTCCAGGTGCAGGGCCACATCGGGGAGGGCGAGCCAGTCAGGGATGAGTTCATCGAGGGCATTCACGGGACCAGGGTGCCACGCCCGAGGACCGGCGCGCACCCCGACGGACCCATCGGCTGCGGACATCACGCCGTCCGACGTCACACTCCTGAGCGCTCTCGGCGTGTGTCGGTGCGAACTCCTCGCGGCTCCGCACCCTAGATTGGCCCTGTGAGCGCGGCGACGTCGACTTCCCCCGGCATCAGCCTGCTCCTCGACGACCGTTATCGGGTCGAGGAGCCGATCGCGCGCGGCGGAATGGCGACGGTGCACCGCGGCCACGACGAGCGGCTCGACCGCGTCGTCGCCCTCAAGATCATGCATCCCCATCTGGCGATGGACGAGGACTTCCGGCGCCGCTTCGGCCGCGAGGCCCGGGCCGCCGCGAGGCTCGCGCACCGCAACGTGGTCGGGGTCTTCGACCAGGGGGCCGACGAGGACCGCATCTACCTCGCCATGGAGCTCGTCGAGGGTGACACCCTCCGCGCACGTATCGTCGACCGAGGTCGTCTCACCATCGGCGAGACCCTCGATGTCACGGCGCAGGTGCTCGAGGCCCTGGTGGCCGCGCATGCCGCCGGGATCGTGCACCGGGACATCAAGCCCGAGAACATCCTCCTGGCTCAGGACGGGCTCGTGAAGGTCGCGGACTTCGGTCTGGCCCGCGCCATCGGATCGAGCAACTCCTCGGCCAGCGCGACGCTGCTGGGAACGGTCGCCTACATCAGCCCCGAGGTGGTCACCCGAGGGCACAGCGACGAGCGCAGCGATCTGTACTCCTTGGGGATCGTCCTGTACGAGATGCTCACCGGGGTCCAGCCGTTCCGGGGCGAGCAGCCCGTCCACATCGCCTTTCAGCACGTGCACGAGGACATTCCTGCACCGTCCACGGTCGCCTCCGGCATCCCCCGTGAACTCGACTCCCTGGTGACCTGGGCCGCTGCCCGCACCGTCGAGCAGCGCCCCGCCACCGCCGCCGATCTCCTGCGCGCGGTGCGAGAGCTCATGGAGACCTTCCCCGCCGCGGTCCAGGACACCCGTCCTGCCGCCCGCGAGCTCGACGACACCTCCGACGTGAAGCTGCCGACCTCCCATCTCGATGACGTCGTCTCCGAGCTGCGTCGCGGCCCGCGGGCGTTCCCCGCCGGACTCCTCGAAGGCGACCGGAGCGACATCGGCGCCGACAGCTCCCCGTTGCCCGCGGAGCTCGTCGACCAGGAGCCGGACGTCGCGGAGAGCTCGGAGCTCGCGCTCGATCTCGAACACTCGGCCAGCCCCGGCAGCCCGAACAGCCCCGGCAGCCCAGACGGCCCGGACGACTCCGACAGCCGGGACGCGTCAGGCACCGCAGAGAGCTCCGAGCGCGCGGACGACGAGGACGCCAGCGCGCGCACCGTCGTGCTGCGCGCCCCGAAGGGACGCCGTGGCCGCCACCTCCCCCTCGGAACGCGACACCGTTCGCGCCCGCTCGCCCTGATGGCGGCGCTGAGCCTCGTGGCCGCTCTGGCGCTCGGGGCGTGGACCGGCGGCGACTGGTACCTCAACACCGGTCCCGGCGCCGATCGCACCGTCCCCATCCTCACGGGCACGCAGCTGACCGATGCCGAAGCCGTGCTCGACTCCGCCGATCTCGCCGTGCGCACCGAGGAGCGGTTCGACGAGACCGTTCCTGCCGGCCACGTGATCTCCTCCAGCCCCTCGACCGGGACCACGGTCAAGAAGGGATCCGGCGTCGAGCTCGTGGTCTCCAAGGGCGTACAGACCTTCCCTGTCCCCGATGTCGAGGGCATGGACCTCGAGGCCGCTCGCAGCGAGGTGGAGGACGCCGGTCTCGAGCTGGTCGAGGACGACCCGACGTACTCGGAGGAGATCGCGAAGGGCGAGGTCATCTCCCAGTCCCAGGAGGAGGACGCGCTCCCCGCCGGCGGGGAGGTCCACGTCGTCGTCTCCCAGGGGCGGCAGCCGATCACGGTCCCCGATCAGACGGGCAGGACCGGCCAGAGCGCCCGCAGCGCGCTGGAGGCCGCCGGATTCACGGTGACGAGCTCATCGGCTCACTCCAGCAGCGTTCCCGCCGGGTCAGTGATCTCCCAGTCCCCGGCGTCCGGCACCGCCTACCGCGGCGACACCGTCAACGTCGTGACCTCCCTCGGGCCCGAGATGGTGAAGGTCCCCGACGTGTTCCAGAAGCCCGAGGCCGAGGCGAAGGCCACACTCGAGGCCGCAGGGTTCGCCGTCACGGTCGAGCACGACCGCGGCACGCCGGTGTTCGGCCTCGTCTACGAGCAGTCCGCGGCCGCTGGGTCTGAGGCCGAGAAGGGCTCTGCGATCACCATCACGGTGTTCTGATAGATAGGCCTTCTGTCCGGCGTGCAGGATGAGACCAGGCGTCCGCTGACCGGCGGATGATCCGCCTCGGCGTCCGTGGCGTGGCGCCCACGACCTGCAGAGACGGCTCGCCTCGTGCCGGAAGCATCCGGCGAATGGTTACCCGGAGGTATCCAGCAGCACGTGTCGTTGAGCGGCGCCTCACCGACACGCCACGCATGCTCGACAGACCAGCCGACCCCGCGACCTCGAGTTCCAGCCCTGTGCGCCGATGGGGTCGGCACTGTGCGGGTCGGTCCTGTGCGGGTCGGCCCTGTGCGGGTCGGTTCTGTGCGGGGCGGCCCTGTGCGGGGCGGCCGACCGCTCAGCGGCGGGAGAGCATCTCCGCGACGAGGAAGGCGAGCTCGAGGGACTGCTGGTGGTTCAGCCGTGGATCCACCAGCGTCTCGTACCGGCGGGTCAGCCCCTCCTCGTCGATCTCTCCGGCACCGCCGAGGACCTCGGTGACGTCATCGCCGGTGAGCTCCATGTGCAGTCCGGCCGGGATCGTGCCCAGGGCCTGATGCACCTCGAAGAAGCCGACGACCTCGTCGAGGATGTCCTCGAACCGACGGGTCTTGTACCCGTTCGACGAGGTGATCGTGTTGCCGTGCATCGGATCGGTGACCCAGGCGACCTGCGCCCCGGAATCACGCACGCCCTCCACGAGGGCGGGGAGCCGCTCACGGATCTTCCCCGCTCCCATACGGGTGATGAACGTCAGCCGGCCGGGCTCGCGCTCCGGGTCGAGCTTGTCGATCAGGCGCAGCGCGTCATCCACCGAGGCATCCGGGCCGAGCTTGACGCCGATCGGGTTGCGCAGGCGTGCCATGAAGTCCACGTGGGCGCCTTCGAGCTGACGGGTCCGCTCCCCGACCCACAGGAAGTGGCCGGAGCAGCCGTAGATCTCCCCGGTGCGGGAATCGATCCGGGACAGCGCCTCTTCGTAGTCCAGCAGCAGTGCTTCGTGCGAGGCGTAGAACTCGACGACCTTGAGGGCGTCGAAGTCCGCACCGATCGCATCCATGAAGCGGATGGCCTTGTCGACCTGACCGGCGAGCTCCTCATACCGGTCGTAGCCGGCGCCCGACGTGAAGCCACGGTTCCAGGAGTGCACCTCGCGCAGGTCCGCGAAGCCGCCGCCGGTGAAGGCGCGCAGCAGGTTCAGGGTGGCCGAGCTCGTGGTGTACGTCTTCCACAGCCGCTTCGGATCGGGGATCCGGGATTCCGGGGTGAAGGCATGGGCGTTCACGGCGTCACCGCGGTAGGTCGGGAGGGTCTGACCGTCGCGGGTCTCCTCGTCCGAGGAGCGCGGCTTGGCGAACTGGCCGGCCATGCGGCCCATCTTCACCACCGGCACCGAGGCGCCGTAGGTCAGGACCGCCGACATCTGGAGGATCGTACGGATCTTGTTGCGGATGCGATCCGCGGTGGAGTCGGCGAAGGTCTCCGCGCAGTCGCCGCCGGCGAGCAGGAAGGCCTCCCCGCGGGCCGCGGCCGCGACCCGGTCACGGAGAACGTCGACCTCGCCGGCGAACACCAGCGGCGGAGCCGAGCGCAGATCCTCGAAGACCTGTGCACGCTCTTCCTCATCGGGCCATACCGGCTGCTGGACCCGCGGATAATCTCGCCAGGCACCGAGTGCCGCCAGGCCGTCATCGGCCGAGGACAGGGTGAAAGCGTGGGCGCGGGCGGGGGCATCGGAGCTGAACTGGGTCACTCCCTCAGGGTACGCAGTGCGCGGACGCGAAGCGGACACGTTCCAGTGGGCAGGACCACAGTCCGTGCGCCCTGTCGCACGACGGAATCCCGCCATGATCGGCAACCTCCGATCGCCGGTCCGTCGTGGTGCGGGCCTGCCTCGAACCGGAAACCAGGAGACAGTCACCGGGAGACGGTCACCGGGAGACGTCGCACCGCGCGGGTGTGCGGCCTCCTCCGGCGGCGGCCCGCAACCGCCGCTTGACGTCGGCCGAGTACTCCTCGCTGCGCTCCTGCCCGGACAGTTCCTGGATGCGTTCCATGACCGCTTCCGTGACGCCGCGCAGAAGGGAGGACTCGTCGGCGTCCTCCCAGGCGCTCGCGATGTCGCGAGCGAGCAGGGGCTCGCCGAGCACCGCCGTGATCTGCGGACGGCGACGCGGGAAGAACGTCCGACCCTGCTGGGCCTCGTAGGTGCCGACCATCGCCACCGGGACGATCGGCGCACCGGTCGCGAGGGCGATGCGGGCAACGCCCGTCTTGCCGCGATAGAGCCGGCCGTCGGGGCTCCGGGTTCCCTCGGGGTAGATCCCGAGCACCCCGCCGGTCTCGAGCACAGCCGTTCCGGCATCGAGCGCCGATCGTGCGGCGCTGCCGCCGTTGCGGTCCACGGGCATCACGTGGAGACCTCGCATGATGCGGGCACCGATCCGCTGTGGCAGCGAACGGCCCGAGAAGATGTCCGATTTTCCGAGGAAGTGGACGGTGCGGCGGATCTGCCCGGGCAGGAACACGGTGTCGCAGTACGCCAGGTGGTTCGAGGCGAGGATGACCGGCCCGCTCTCGGGGACGTTCTCCGCGCCACGGATCGTGGGGTTCCACAGCACGCGCGAGATCGCCATCACCACGGGTTTGGCGAGCTCGTACAGCACAGCGGACTCCTCGAGGATGCGTGGGAGAGCGACGTCGGGTCGGGCGGCAGGGGTGAACGGGGATGAAGCATGCGCGCACGGGTGCGACGATGTACCCATGGCGTTCAGCGAACTGTCCCGCCCCTGGAGCGCGCGGGGTCACTCTAACCCGCGCGGCGGATTGCTCCTGTGCCATGGCTTCACCGGGTCGCCGCAGTCCCTGCGCCCGTGGGCCGAGGACCATGCGGACCGTGGATGGGCGGTGGAGCTTCCGCTGCTCCCGGGGCATGCGACCACCTGGCAGGACCTCACGACCTACCGCTGGCAGGACTGGTACGAGCAGGTGCGTGCCGCCGCGATCGAGCTCTCCGACGCCTTCGGACCGATCGCCGTGGGCGGTCTCTCGATGGGCGGTGCCCTCACCCTCGCGCTCGGCGAGGATCCCGAGCTTCGAGGCCGCCTCGCCGCGCTGGTCGCCGTCAACCCTGGCCTCACCCTGACTCCCGTGGCCGGAGTCGCCGGGCTGCTGGCGCCCGTGCTGCCCACGGTGGCGGGCATCGGTTCCGATGTCGCCCTGGACGGGGTCACCGAGGAGGCCTACGACCGGACCCCTCTGCGCGCCGTCGCCCAGCTGCACCGGCTGTTCCGCAGCACCCGCAGGAATCTGAGCGACGTCACGGCCCCGCTGCTGCTGGCCACCTCGAGCCGCGACCACACGGTTCCTCCGTCGGACAGCGATCTCGTCGCGGCGGGGGTGAGCGGCAGCGTCGAACGGCTCGCGCTCCCCCGCAGCTATCACCTCGCTCCCCTGGATCACGATGCTCAGCGCCTCTTCGAGGCCTCCGCGCGGTTCCTCGAGCAGCATGTCCCCCGCCGAACAGGAGAAGCGCGATGAGCCCGGAGCGGAGCAGCGCCCACGACCCGCGGGACGTCGACGCCGAGTTCGCCCGCATGCTCGAGGGCGAGGGCATGGTGCTGCGTCCTGGGGAGGCTCCGCACGAGCCGGCGGCGCGCACGCCGGACAGCCCTCGCAGCGGCATGACTCCGGGCCCCACCGGGGACGACGCCGCCGATGACAGCACGGATGACGCCGCCGATGACGCCCTGTGGTCCTACAGCGCCGATTCCCCACCGGAGCCGCCGAGCGCCGAGTCTCGGGCTCGCGCCCGCGCCGCGCATCCCGCGGCCGGCGCGCCCGGCCCGGGTTCCGGTCCGCGCGACGCGCCGCGCCCTCGCGAGCTGGACGACGACGTCATCTACGGGGACTTCGAGCCCCCGGACCCCGACTTCCCGCAGCCGTCCTCCGCGACGCTGTGGTCCTGGACGGCCCTCGTCGGCGGCTTCCTGCTGCTGGTCATCGTCCCCATGACCCCGGCGCTGCCCGGCATCCTGGGCTGGCTGGGTGGGCTGGCCGCCTTGGGAGGCGTCATCTCGCTGCTGCTGCGAGTCCCGCGGAGCCACAGCGGGGACGACGACGGCGCCGAGGTCTAGCAGCGCTGCGGGAGCAGCTCAGGTGGACCGCTCAGGGGTGCAGCTCCGCTCTCGCGCGCCGTCAGCGCGCGAGGTCCGCCGCACCGACGATGCCGGCCCGATTCCCCATGCTCGCCAGGACGAAGGGAGCCAGCGTGCGATGGGTGCGCGCCGTCAGGTTGGCGGCATACGCCTCCCTCGCCGGTGCCAGCAGCATCTCCCCTGCCGCTGCGACACCGCCGCCGACCACGATCACCTCGGGGTCCAGCAGCGAGGAGATCGATGCCATGCCGAGCCCGAGCCACGTGCCGAGCTCGGCGATCAGCTCCTGCGCGCCGGGGTCCCCCTGGTGCGCGACCCGCGTGATCAACGGTCCGTCGATCTCCTTCTTCGCACCGCCGGCAGCCTGCACGAGAGGCCCCATCGCGGGGTCCCCCGCCGCCGCTCGGCGCTTGGCGGTGCGCACCAGCGCGGTCCCTGAGGTGTACTGCTCGAGGCAGCCCTTGCGACCGCATCCGCACCACTGGCCGTCCGGGACCGCAGTCATATGCGCGACCTCTCCGGCGAACCCGTCGCCACCGCGGATCAGCTGCCCGTCCAGGACGATCGCGCCGCCCAGGCCGGTGCCGAGGGTGACCATCAGCATGTGCTTGGCCTCGGTCGCGGCCCCGAAGCGGTACTCGGCCCACCCGGCCGCGTTCGCGTCGTTCTCGACCACCACGGGGAGCCCGGTCAGTCGTTCGAGCTCGTCGGCCAGGGGGCGCTGGCGCCACGCGAGGTTCGCTGCGAACCGGACCGTACGACGGTCAGCGCTGACGAAGCCCGCCGCGCCGACGCCCACCCCGACGACCTCATGCTCCGCGCGCAGCTCCGCCACGGCGTCGGCCACTCCGGCCTCGATCAGCTCGGCATCCGTGGCCGGGGTGCTGCGCGTCGTCGCGGCGATGATCCCACCGTCCTCGTCGACCACGCCCGCCGCGATCTTGGTGCCCCCGATGTCTACTCCGATGGAGAGCATGTCGCTCCTTCCCGATCACTGCTGATCGCGTCGTCCGGATTCCCCGGTGCCCAGCTTGTCGTGTCCTATCGTAGGTCGCTCTGCCGTAGGATCGGACCGACCCCACCAGCGCTTCCGCCCAGGCGTCCGGCATGCCGGAGTCAGCCTGTGTCCGGATCGAAGGAGATTCGATGAAGCAGTTCACCTCTGCCCCGCAGCACGAGAGCCGGCCCGACGAGAACACGACGGATCTGCTCCTGGACCGATTCCGCAACGACCCCTCCGTCCCCATCTTCGAACTGACCCAGGACGACGGCAGCTATCTCCCCTTGTCGACCGCCGACTTCATCGACGAGGTCAAACAGGTCGCCAAGGGTCTGATCGCGATCGGCCTCGAGTCCGGCGACGTGGTCGCGATCCTCTCCCGCACCCGCTATGAATGGGCCCTGGCCGACTGGGCGATCTGGTGGAGCGGCGGCGTCAGCGTGCCGATCTATGAGACCTCCTCCCCGAGCCAGATCCAATGGATCGCCGCGGACACGGGGGCACGCTTCGCCCTGGTCGAGGCCGCCCGCCATCAGGAGGACATCGAGTCCGTGCGCGGCGAGCTGCCGGCGCTCGAACGGATCGGAGTGCTCGACGACGGCATCATGGAGGACCTCAAGACTCGAGGCGCCGAGGTGAGCGACGAGGCCCTCGAGGCCCGCCGCACCTCGCGGCGGCTCGATGACATCGCCACCATCATCTACACGTCGGGGACCACCGGCAGGCCCAAGGGCGCCCTGCTGACCCACGGGAACTTCGTGGACACCACGCGCAGCGCCCTCAACCTTCTCGGCAAGCAGGTGCTGCCTCCCGGCTCGCGCGTGCTGATGTTCCTGCCGATGGCGCATGTCTTCGCCCGGCTGATCACCGTTCTCTGCGCATCCTGGCCGGTGACGACGGCGTTCACCCCGGACACCAAGAACCTGCTGCCGGATCTCGCGGCCTTCAAGCCCACCTTCCTGCTGGCTGTTCCCCGCGTGTTCGAGAAGGTCTACAACGGCGCCGAGGCGAAGGCGATCGCGGGCGGCAAGGGCAAGATCTTCTCCGCCGCCGCGGAGACCGCGATCTCGTACTCGACGGCGCAGGCCGCTGGCAAGGTGCCGATCGCGCTCAAGGTCAAGCACGCCGTGTTCGACAAGCTCGTCTACGGCACGCTGCGCGGCGCGATGGGCGGTGACGTGAAGTGGGCTGTCTCCGGCGGCGCTCCGCTGGGAGCGCGCCTGGCGCACTTCTTCCGCGGTATCGGGGTCACGATCCTGGAGGGCTACGGCCTCACCGAGACCACGGCGCCGGTCTGCGTGAACGTGCCCTGGGCGGTCACGCCGGGCACCGTCGGTCCCCCGCTGCCGGGCTCCACGGTCGCGATCGACGAGACGGGCGAGATCCTGGTCAAGGGCGTGATGGTCTTCGCCGGCTATCACAACAACCCCGAGGCCACGGAGGACGCGCTGCAGGACGGGTGGTTCCGCACCGGCGATCTGGGCACCCTCGACGAGATCGGCGACCTGACGATCACCGGCCGCCTGAAGGAGGTCATCGTCACCGCGGGCGGGAAGAACATCTCCCCCGCCCAGCTCGAGGATCAGCTGCGCTCGCACCCGCTGGTCAGCCAGTGCGTGGTCATCGGCGACCAGAAGCCGTTCGTCGCCGCGATCCTCACCCTCGACGCCGAGATGCTGCCCACCTGGCTGACAAACAACTCCCTGCCGGAGATGACGATCGCCGAGGCCGCCGAGGACGCGACGGTCCGCGCCGAGCTGCAGACGATCGTCGACAAGGCCAACCAGACCGTCTCCCGCGCCGAGTCGATCCGCTCCTTCGAGGTCATCGACACGGACTTCACGGAGGAGAACGGGTATCTCACCCCCTCCCTGAAGCTCAAGCGCAACGTCGTCGTCAAGGACATGGCGCAGGTCATCGAGAAGATCTACTCGCAGTCCAAGCCGGCCGGCTGACCGTTCAGCCGAGCAGCACCGGGTCTCCGCTCTCCCCGGGGAGAGCGTCGACCCGGGAGCTGGAGCGCGGCCCCGACACGCGGCCCCGATGGCCGGAGAGCGTGCGCACGCCGCACAGGGATCCCGATCGTCGGGGCCTCGTCGTAGTCTGCGGGCATGTCCGTCCGCCGCCAGCTCAGCTTCGACGACCTCGGTACCCCGCTCATGGACGCCCTGCTGGTCGTCGTCGACCTCGAGACCACCGGCACCGATCCCTCCTCCGATGCGATCACCGAGATAGGCGCCGTCAAGGTGCGCGGAGGCGAGGTGGTCGGCGAGTTCCGCACCTTCGTGGATCCACAGCGACCGATCCCCGCCTACATCGCCTCGCTCACCGGGATCACGGACGCCTCGGTCTCCGGTGCCCCGACCATCGAGGTCGTGCTCCCGATGTTCCTGGACTTCGTGGGCGACGCAGCGTTGGTCGCCCACAACGCACGCTTCGACATCTCCTTCCTCTCTGCGCAGGCGGCACGCTGCGACATCGCGTGGGCCAAGCCCGCGGTGCTCGACACCCTCGAGCTCGCCAGGACCGTCTTCCGGCGCGACGAGGTGCGCGATCACAAGCTCTCGACGCTGGCGGCGCATGTCGGGGCGAGCATCACCCCGGACCACCGGGCGCTCTCGGACGCCAGAGCGACCGTCGATGTGCTCCACGCCATCATCGAGCGTCTGGGATCCCGCGGTGCCTCGACCCTCGAGGACCTCACCTCCGCCCATCGCCGCGCGACCCCGGTCCAGCTGCGCAAGAAGCACCTCGCCGATGCCGTCCCGTCGGTGCCGGGGGTGTACGAGTTCCTCGATGCCCAGGGCGGCGTGCTCTACGTGGGGACGTCCCGCAACCTCCGTTCCCGGGTGCGCACCTATTTCACCGCTGCGGAGACGCGGCGGAAGGTCCTGGACATGCTTCCGAGGGCGGAGTCGATCCGAGTCATCGAGTGCACCACGGCGACCGAGGCGGCAGTCCGCGAGCTGCGGATCATCGGTGCCCGGAAGCCGCCGTCCAACCGCCACGGTCTGAATCCGGAGAAGGCGCACTGGCTCCGGCTGGGGAGCGGCACCGAGGGGCTGCGCGCAGCGCGCCTCGCCCGATCGGAGGCCGACGGATCCGCCCAGATCGGGCCGCTGTCCTCCCGGCACGATGTGGAACCGCTGCGCGGGCTGCTCACCGATGCCGTGCTGGGCCGCGGTTCGTCGTTCGAGCTCGGGTCACGACGTGACCCGCCGCAGGACGCCGGGCACCACGACAGGATCCGAGCGGCGATGCTCACGGACCCCCGCGAGGTGCTCGACCACGTCGCCGGGCGCATGCGCGGTCATGTCGAGGGCGGCCGCTACGAGGAGGCGGAGAAGGTGCGCCAGCTCGCTCTGACCTTCCTGGCGGCCGGGAAGCGCGCGGCCCGGCTGCGCGCGATCGGTCGTGTGCCCCTGCTGGTCGCCGCCCGTCCCAGTGCGGATCCCGTGGTGGGCGGGCGGGGATGGGAGCTGCTGGCCGTGCGTCACGGACGCTTCTCCGGAACTGCGCTCGTGAGCACCCACGCGGACCCCGTCGCAGTGGCACGATCCCTCGCGGCGACGGGCCTCGGCGAGGCGGAGCTCGCGACCCCGATGTGCCAGGGCTACCACCAGGAGGCCGAGATCCTGCTCACCTGGCTCGAGGGCGACGGCGTCCGCACCGTCCTGGTCGACGGCGAGTGGCACCAGCCCGCCCGGGCCCGCTTCGACGCCCAGCATCTCGCGGAGCGCTTCTCCCGGACCGCGACCGTCCCCGGGGCATAGGCTCGGTGCACACGTCCCGGCGCGGTCAGCGCCCCGTCCAAGGAGAACTCATGATCACTGCCCTCGTCTCGATCGTCGTGGAGTCCGCCCGCATCCCGGAGGTCGCCGCGTCGATCGTCGACCTCGATGGTGTCGAGCACGTCTACTCCGTCACCGGCGACGTCGACCTCATCGCCGTGGTCCGCGTGCGTGCCCATGAGGACCTCGCCGGCGTCATCGCCGATCAGCTGAGCAAGGTCCAGGGCGTGGTGAACACCACGACGAACATCGCGTTCAAGACCTATTCCAAGCAGGATCTCGATGCCGCCTTCGACCTGGGCATCGACGGCTGAGCAAGCACGCACACGGGCGCCGGCCACCGCACCGATGCCGGCCACCCTCATCGGCGCCGGGGAGCACCTGGTGACGTCAGGACGGACTCAGGCCTCCGCGCCGAAGGCCTCCTGCGAGGCTGCGGCCCAGCGCCGGATCAGCTCTGCCGGCCGTCCGGAGTCGAGCGCCTCGCGCGCCTGGGCGAACGCGGCGACGAACCTCTCCTCGAAGCCATCCTCCGCGCTCTGACCGATTCCGTCGAAAGCTGTCACCCCGGCCGCGGCGTTCAGGAGCACGGCATCCCGGATCGGGCCCATGCGTCCGTCGACGACTCCGGCGAAGAGATCCCGTACGACCTGGGCGTTCTCCTCGACTGTCCCTCCCCGCAGAGCGTCGTGCGCCGACCTCTCGATGCCGAGCAGCGCCTGCGGATCCAGCAGATGGCGGCGCACCTCACCTCCGCGCACCTCCCAGACGTCCGACGGTGCGGTCACCGTCAGCTCGTCGAGGCCGTCCTGACCCCGGAACACCAGCGCGCTCGTGCCCCGCGAGGCGAAGACGCCGGCGACCGTGGGGGCGATGGACTCGTCGGCGACACCGACAGCGCTCGCGCGCGGCTGCGCCGGATTCGTGATCGGTCCCAGGATGTTCATCACGGTCGGGATGCCCAGCCCCCGTCGCGCCTCGGCCGCGAAACGCATCGAGGGATGGAACACCTGCGCGAAGAGGAAGGTCATCCCGATCTTCCCGACCAGCTCCTCGACCACCGGCACCGGCAGGTCGAGACGCACCCCGAGGGCTTCGAGCACATCCGCGCTGCCCGACTTCGAGCTCGAGGCCCTGTTGCCGTGCTTGACCACCGTGCGTCCGGTCGAGGCGATGACCATCGAGGCCATCGTGGAGATGTTGACCGTCTGCGCCAGGTCCCCGCCTGTGCCGACGATGTCGATGGACTCCTGGGGAGCGTTCACCGGACGCGCATGGGAGACCATCGAATCGGCCAGAGCGGCGAGCTCCGCACTGCTGACGCCCTTGGACTGCAGCGAGACCAGGAACCCGGCGAGCTGCACCGCGGTCGCGTTGCCCGACATGACCTCGTCCATGGCCCACGAGGCCTCGGACGTCTCGAGCTCCAGCCCGCGCACGAGGCGCGACGTGATCGTGGACCAGGTCGGAGTGTTCTCGCTCATGCACCGATGGTCTCACCTCGCAGGCGCTGGACGTCGTTCCGGTCACGGATCGGATCACAGATGCATCACAGGCCCCGTAGGTCGCGGTCACCTGCGGCGATCGGAAGCGTGTCCCGGTTCGTGACACGGCGTCAGGAGGGATATGCTGGCCTGGTCCTCCCGGGGCTGAGCCCTGCGGTGTGCCCGGGCGTCGTGAACCGGCACACCGAACCTGACGACACGACATAATGGTGACGTGACTACTGCGACCCTGCCTGAGCGCTCCGCCGCCGCTGTTCCAGCGGTCGGCCGACCCAACCCGACGCAGATCGGCACGATCGTCTGGCTCTCGAGCGAGCTGATGTTCTTCGGCGGTCTGTTCGCCATGTTCTTCACACTCCGTTCCATGGCGCCGGACACCTTCTTCGTGGGCGAAGGGCACTTCGCCCACGGCTTCGCGCTGGCGAACACGGCGATCCTCGTGCTGAGCTCCGTGACGTGCCAGATCGGTGTCTTCCTCGCCGAGGGCCAGTTCCCCGGTGGCAAGCCCTTCGCTCCGCGCAAGCGCCGCACCGGCTCGATCTTCAACATCGCCGGCTGGGGAATGATCGAGTGGTACACGCTCACCTTCCTCATGGGCGCCGTGTTCGTCTCCGGGCAGGCCTACGAGTACACCGAGCTGGTCCACAACGGCGTCACGCTCTCGTCCTCACCGTTCGGCTCGATCTTCTTCCTCGCCACCGGCTTCCACGGCATCCACGTCGTCGGCGGCCTCATCGCCTTCCTCATGGTCCTCATGCGCTCCTTCGTGGCGGACGAGTTCACGCAGCACGAGCAGGTCTCGGCGATCTGCATCTCGTACTACTGGCACTTCGTCGACATCGTGTGGATCGTGCTGTTCTTCATCGTCTACATGCTCGATCCGCTGTCGACGGCCTTCAACTCCGGGCACTTCATCCCGGTGGACTTCAACTGGAGCATCTTCTGATCGCCGCGCCCGCACAGGCTCCCCCGCCTGGTGCGATCACCAGCCCCCCTCTCTCCCCCGCTCGCCCCCTCCACGAATCGAGGTCCGAACCGTGAAGGCACTCGCCGCACGTCGTCATCACCCGATGGCGCTACTCGTGATTCTCCTGCTCGCCCTGGTGGCGACCGGTGGGCTGTACGTCGCATTCCAGCCGCAGACGGCCCAGGCTGAGTCCTACACGCAGGACGACGTCGACGCCGGCGAGGCACTGTTCCTCGCCAACTGCGCCACCTGCCACGGCCGCAACGCCGAGGGTCTGCAGGACGCCGACGGCTCCGCACTCGGCCCCTCGCTGATCGGTGTGGGCGCAGCCGCGGTCGACTTCCAGGTCGGCACCGGCCGTATGCCGATGGAGAACTCCGGCGCACAGGCATGGCGCAAGCCGCCGCAGATGAACGACGAGCAGACCCGTCAGCTCGCGGCCTACGTGGCCTCCCTCGGCCCCGGCCCCGCCGTCCCCGATGAGGAGTACCTCGATACCTCCAAGGGCGACGCCACCAAGGGCGGCGAGATCTTCCGCATCAACTGCGCCATGTGCCACAACGCGGCCGGCGCCGGCGGCGCCCTGACCCGCGGCAAGTTCGCACCGCCCGTCATCGGGGTCGATCCCAAGCACGTCTACGAGGCCATGGATACCGGCCCGCAGAACATGCCGGTCTTCAACGAGAACAACCTGTCCCCCGAGGACAAGCGTGATGTCATCACCTACCTCGACGCCCTGGAGGAGAACGGCTCCCCCGGCGGCATCTCCCTGGGCTCGGTCGGTCCGGTGACCGAGGGTCTGTATGCCTGGACGATCATCCTGTCCCTCCTCCTCGGCTGCGCCGTGTGGCTGGGGGCGAAAGCCAAGTGAATGCGAGCATGAACACCAATCTCGACGGCACGACCCCTGCACGCGGGGTCAGCGCGATCGCTCCCAAGGAGGGCGGAGGCTTCCCGAACCCGGGGCTCCCCCCGCACGTCCACCGCCAGGCTGATGTCTCCAAGGCTGCGGAGAAGCGAGCGGAGCGACTCGTCGCCGCCATGTTCCTGCTGTCCGTGATCGGAACGGCGATCTTCATCGTCGCCTACTTCCTGGTCACGCCGACAGGCACGAACATCTTCGCCGAGGAAGGCTCGCCCAGCGCCCTGTGGTGGTCCAACCTCGTCACGGGCCTCGGGCTCGCGATCGCGGTCTTCTTCATCGGTGCGGCGGCGGTCCACTGGGCCAAGACGCTCATGCCCGATGAGGAGATGGTCGAGGAGCGCCACGACATCCGCAGCTCCGACGAGACGCGGGAGATCGCGGTCGGGATCATCACCGACGGCCTGGAGGAATCCGGCATCGCGCGCCGTCCCGTGATCGTCACGGCCATGGTCGCCGCCTTCGCCGCGCTGCCGATCGCCGTGCTCGCACCGCTGTCGACGCTCGGCCCGCTGCCGGGCAACAAGCTCCACCACACCTTCTGGGGCCACAATCCCGGTCAGCGTCTCGCCCGCGATCACGACGGCACCCCCATCAAGCTGTCCGACGTCGCCATGAACTCGATCTTCCACGTCATGCCCGAGGGCCTGACGGAGGAGACCCCGCACTTCCTCGAGGAGCGCGCCAAGGCCGCCACGGTGATCGTGCGCATCGATCCGAAGCTGAGCAAGAACCCCGAGAGCATGGCGAACGGTGTCGACGGCATCCTCGCGTTCTCCAAGATCTGCACGCACGTCGGGTGCCCGGTGGCTCTCTACGAACAGCAGACGCACCACATGCTGTGCCCGTGCCACCAGTCCACCTTCGACGTCACCGATGGTGCCAAGGTGATCTTCGGCCCGGCGCACCGGCCGCTCCCCCAGCTCCCGATCGAGGTCGATGACGAGGGCTACCTGGTGGCCACCGGTGACTTCCCCGAACCGATCGGTCCCAGCTTCTGGGACACCCACAAGGACAAGTGATCCCGTGACGACCACGACTCCCGATACCCGGAAGCAGACTTCCGACGACGCGAGCAGCTCCCGCGTCTACAAGCTCGGCGCAGTAGGCGGCGACTGGCTGGACCAGCGCCTCTCCGGCGGCGGCTTCGTCAAGTTCATCGCTCGCAAGATCTTCCCCGACCACTGGTCGTTCATGTTCGGTGAGGTGGCGCTGTACAGCTTCGTCATCCTGCTGATCTCGGGAACCTTCCTGACGATGTTCTTCGACCCCTCCATGGAGGAGGTCGTCTACAACGGTCCGTACGTCCCGCTGCAGGGCGAGCACGTCTCCCGTGCCTTCGAGTCGACGCTCCAGATCTCCTTCGAGGTCAAGGGAGGCCTGCTCTTCCGCCAGATGCACCACTGGTCCGCCCTCGTGTTCATGGTCGCGATCTTCGTGCACATGTTCCGAGTGTTCTTCACCGGTGCGTTCCGCAAGCCCCGCGAGCTCAACTGGATCGTCGGCTTCACCCTGATGGTCCTGGGCATGGTCGCCGGCTTCTCCGGCTACTCCCTCCCCGATGACGTGCTCTCCGGCAACGGGCTGCGCGTGATCGACGGCCTGATGAAGTCGATTCCGATCATCGGCACCTACCTGTCGATGCTCCTGTTCGGTGGCGAGTTCCCCGGCACGGACATCATCCCGCGCCTGTTCACGGTCCACATCCTGCTGGTGCCCGCCATGATCCTCGGGCTCATCGCGATCCACCTGGTGCTGCTCGTGCTGCACAAGCACACGCAGTACCCCGGCCCCGGTCGCACCGAGCGCAACGTGGTCGGCTTCCCGGTGTTCCCGGTGTACGCCGCCAAGGCCGGCGGATTCTTCTTCCTGGTCTTCGGCGTCATCACCCTGATCTCCGCGACCACCGCGATCAACGGGGTCTGGGTCTACGGCCCCTACGACCCCTCCCCCGTCTCCGCGGGTTCGCAGCCTGACTGGTACATGCTCTGGACCGACGGCGGGCTGCGCCTCATCCCGGGGTGGGAGTTCACGATCTTCGGGTACGTGATCTCGCTGAACATGCTCATCCCGATGGGCATCTATGGCGCTCTGCTGGGCTCCCTGGCGCTCTACCCGTTCATCGAGTCCTGGGTGACCGGCGATGACCGCGAGCACCACCTCCTGGATCTGCCGTACAACGCCCCGGTCCGAACGGGCCTCGGCGTGTCCTGGATCAGCGTCTATCTGATCCTCGCCCTGGCCGCGACGAACGACATCATCGCCATCGGGCTGCATCTATCGATCAACGACCTGACATGGGCGTTCCGCATCGGGATCTTCGTGGTGCCCGTGCTGGTCTTCTTCATTACGAAGCGGATCTGCCTCTCGCTCCAGCGTCAGGCGCGCCAGAAGGCTCTCCATGGCTCGGAGACCTCCCGAGTGGTCCGGACGGAGAGCGGCAAGATGCTCGAGATCCATGAGCCGCTCGACGAGTTCGATCGGTGGGTTCTCGTCCAGCACGACGACTACCGTCCGCTGCAGGCCGGGAAGGGCGTCTCGTCGCTGCGTGCGAAGGCCACCAGCTTCTTCTTCAAGGACCGCATCGAGCCGGTCTCGCCGGCAGAGCTGCGCGAAGCCTTCGAGCACTACGCCCATGAGAAGCACGAGATCGACTCCGCAACCGGTGGCGACTACCGCACCCCGGCAGAGACGGCGCACCACGCCGGTTGATCCTCTGCCTCGCTGACGCGAGCACCTCGACGATGGGCCCTGGGAAGCGATTCCCAGGGCCCATCGTTCTGTTCAGGCTCGGTTCTGTTGAGGCTCAGTTCTTTTCAGCCCCGCAGATCCCCTTCTGCTCTCCGTCACGGCGAGGTCAGAACTCTGTGCGGGAGAATCATCGCGTGGGAGCTCCTCTCACCGCAGAAGAGGATTCCTTGGGCGGCGACCACGACCCTGGTCGGGCCGGCCGGAGACCGCGTTCACCAGGTACCGTACGGAGACCATGCTCAGCCTGCGGTCAGCGCGACGAAGGACCCGGGCGGATTGCAGCGGTCGCTTCGCCGGATCCCGACGGTCAGCCTCGAGCGTGCGCCGAGCCCAGTCGACAGCCGCCTCGATGCCACCGTCCTGCGCGTAGACAGCTGAGAGCTGACGTTCCGCGCGTGCTGCCGGATTCACGTCATCGATGATCATCGCCTGTGCCTCCTACACCTTGCTGATGCTGCGGGATGGAGCAATCAGCTTCACCGGTCTCCATGTACTCGGTCACGCTAGCACCGTCGCGTAGGCCATCCGCTGCATACGTCAGGGAAGTGAGCGTGCACGCCCCAGCCATCACTTCGGTGCGTCGCAGCTCCGTGCCGACCGGAGAAGCCAGCCGATCAGAGACAACATACTGTTGCGCTTGTTTCTCCCTTCACGCCTTTTTGGCTATGTCACGGTGGTTGAACCTCTGCATGGGGACACGAGCGCCCGATCCACCCTCGGTCCGGGATGCCGATCTCGCCTCGAGTGGGCTGAGCACCCTGCCTCCCCCGTGGCGTCACGCCCCGGAAGAGCCCAACCACACCGGTTGAGCCGCCCAACAGATTCCAGCGCCCAATCACACCAAGCGCGCGAGCATACGAGCACCCGAGCACCCGAGCACCCGAGCACCCGAGCACCATCACACCTCTCGCCACGCTCACTCCAGTCGGCACGACCACGGATCCGCGGAAGCTCGGTGTCAAGGGACATCGGGATCTCCCTGTGGGCGGACGTTTGATCTCCCTGTTCGCG